>NZ_JAGEMK010000009.1 GCF_017565425.1 Actinotalea soli | reverse complement strand
GAGCCGGCGCCCCGCAGGGTGCGGGGCGCGGCCGTCCCGAGCGCTCCGCCTCGGGCTCGGCCCCCAGCGGGCAGGGCGGCGGCGCAGGCCGTGGCCGTGCCTCGGGTGGCTCGAGCCGCTCGGCCGCGCAGGGCCGTGACGCGATCTCCCGCTTCCCCTCCCAGGGCGGAGGGTCGGGGCGCAGCGGTGCCGTCGACATGTCGCGCGGCAGCGGCGCGGGCCGTCGCCGTGGCCGCTGAGCCAGGCTCGCACCCGGCAGGAGGCCCGGGGCCTGAGCGCTCCGGGTCGCGGCGGGCGGGGATGCCGGTCCGCCGCACCCTCGCCCGCCTGCTGTTCCGGCTGAGCGGGTGGCGGGCCGTCGGCGACGCGCCCCGCTCGGGGCTGTTCATCGGTGCGCCGCACACCTCGAACTGGGACTTCGTCCTGACGCTCATGGTGCTGTGGAACGCGGAGGTCAAGCCCCGCATGCTGGTCAAGCGGGAGCTGTTCTGGTGGCCCTTGGGCCCCGTGCTGCGCGGGCTGGGAGCGGTGCCCACCGACCGGCGCGGCGCGGGTGGCCTCGTCCAGCGCCTCGTCGAGGAGGCGGCCGGCACCGAGGACTTCGTGCTGGTGATCGCCGCCGAGGGCACGCGGCGTCGGACCGACCACTGGAAGACCGGGTTCTACCGCCTGGCCCTGGGCACGGGCCTGCCGCTGACCCTCGGGTTCGTCGACGGCCCCACGCGCACCGCCGGGGTCGGCGAGACCTTCGTCGTCACGGGGGACGTGCGCGCCGACATGGACCGGATCCGCGCCTTCTACGCCGACAAGCACGGCGTGCGCCCCGAGCGGGCCGGCACGCCGCGCCTGCGCGAGGAGGAGCCGGACGGCCCGGCCGTCTAGACCTCGCGGCCGACGAGCCCCGTGACGGCCGTCAGGCCCGCGGGTGCCGGACTCCCAGGAGGGCGCTGCTCTGGGGCGGCACGGCCGTCCCGAGCAGGGGCGTGACCTGCGCAGCCGGCAGGGCCCGCGAGTACAGCCAGCCCTGCGCGTAGGTGCAGCCCAGCAGGCGCAGGTGGTCGGCCTGGGCGCAGTGCTCGACGTGCTCGGCGACCACCGCGAGGTCCAGCGTCCGGCCCATGTCGACGATCACCCGCAGCAGCTCGGTGGTCTGGGTCGAGACCCCCAGCTCGCGCACGAACGACCCGTCGATCTTGAGCGCGTCGAAGGGGAAGGTGCGCAGGGCCGTCAGCGAGGACTGGCCCGTGCCGAAGTCGTCGATGTGCAGCCGCACCCCCTGCGCCCTGAGGTCCTCCATCACCTGACGGGCCGTGTCCGGCTCAGCCATGAACACCCCCTCGGTGATCTCCAGGACGAGGTTCGCCGGGGGCACCTGGTGGCGGGCGAGGGCATCGGCGACGCGCTCGGCCAGCCCAGGGGCCCAGAACTCGCGGTGCGCCACGTTGAGGGCCACGCTCACGTCGTCGAAGCCCGCCGAGCGCCAGGTGGCGACCTGGCGGCAGACCTCGTCGAGCATCCACCCGCCGAGGGTCAGGATCATCGCCGTGTCGCCCTCGAGGGTCGGCAGGAACTGCGCCGGGCTCAGCAGGCCGCGGCCGGGGTGCCGCCACCGCACCAGGGCCTCGAGGTGGCGCAGCGGAGCGCCGCCGAGGTCGACCACCGGCTGGTAGTGGACCTCGAACTGCTCGTGGGCCAGGGCGGTGCGCAGCTCGGCCCTGGTCCGCAACCTGCCTGCGGCGCGCACGTGCATCGCGGGGTCGAAGATCCGCACGCTCCCGGGCTCGGCCTCCTTGGCGTGGTGCATCGCGAGGTCGGCGTCGCGGAGGGCGTCGTCGGCCGAGGCGTACCGCCCGGCCGAGGTCACGATCCCGATGCTTGCGGTGATCGTGACCTCGTGGCCGTCCAGGGTCACGGGGGCGGCCACGCGTCGCTGGAGCTCCTCGACCGTGGCGAGCAGGTCGGGGGGCACGGGGTGGGTGAGGAGCACCGCGAGCTCGTCCCCGCCGAAGCGGGCGGCGACGTCCAGGGCCCGGACCCCCTCGCGGAGCCGGTCGGCCATGACGCGCAGCAGCTCGTCGCCGCTGAGGTGGCCGAGGGAGTCGTTGACCAGCTTGAAGCCGTCGAGGTCGAGGAACACCAGCGCGAACTCCGCGCCCGGGTTCGCGGCGCACCGCTGGACCACGCGCTCGAGGTAGCGGTGGAAGGTGCGGCGGTTGGGCAGCCCGGTGATCGTGTCGAAGGAGGCGGCCTGGTGGAGCTCGGCCTCGAGGGCCTTGCGCCCGTCGATGTCGGTCAGGGTGCCGAGGAGCCGGACGACGATCCCGTCCTCGTCCGCGACGCCCAGGGCACGGGCGAGCAGCCAGCGTGAGGTGCCGTCGGCGCGCCGGACCCGCAGCTCGACGGAGGCGGGGGCGTCGGCGTGCCAGAAGAGCGCGCGGAGCGTGCTGCGGACGTGGCCGCGGTCCTCGGGGTGCACGCGGTCGGCCCAGGTCTCCGCGCTGAGGACGAACCCCTCGGGCAGGTCGAGGAGCTCACGGGCGCGGCGGGACAGCTCTGCGGTGCGCGTCACCACGTCGAGCTCCCAGAACCCGTCGTTCGCGGCCTCGGCCGTCATCGCGTAGCGCTCACGGCTCGCCCGGACGTCCTGCGCGAGCCGCTCGCTCTCGAGGGCCATGCACAGCGCACCCGCCCACTCCTGGTAGGGCTCGCGCTCCCAGCGCGTCGTCAGGTGCCCGAGCAGGGCGAGCAGCCCCCAGTCCCCGCGCGGCCCTCGGACGGGCACGACGACGCACACCTCACCCTCGGCCTGCCGTGCCCGGTCCACGAGTGCGGCAGGGGGGAAGTCCTCGACCGCGACCGCGGCACCGAGGAGGGGGAGCGGCAGCCCTGCCACCGAGGCGCCGTCGTCGTCCCCCGAGGCCGTCGCGGTGCGCTCGTCGTGGACTCCGACGACCCGCAGCTCACCACCCGGCCGACCCGCCCACAGCCCGAGCACCGCAGCCCGCACGTGGGTGCCGGCCAGCCAGTGCAGCTCCTGGGACTCGGCCGCGGTGCTGCGCAGCAACCGGGCCACGCCTTCCCCGGCCTCGACCACCGAGGCCTCGCGCTGACGGCCCAGGTGCACCGCGCCCCAGGCCTGCACCTGCCACAGCGCAGCCGCCAGGGCCGTACCCCCGGGGGAGCCGGCCCCGGTCCCGGTGCTGGCGAGCCGCTGGAGGTAGTCGGTCAGCGCCACGACCACCTCGTGCATCGTGTCGGTGCGGGGGGCGCTGCGGGACAGGGCGCGGGTCAGCCCCAGGACCTCCTCGCGGTCCACGTCACCCGGGCGCCCGATCACGGCGTCGACCTGCTCCAGGACCAGGTCGACCACGGCGGGGGTCACCGTGCCGTTGCCCCGGTCGTCGAGCACGGCGTGCAGCAGGGCCCCGAGCTCGTCGCGGCTGGTGGGTACGGCCGAGGCCCGGTCGTGCGGACGGGAGCGGTCCTCGGCCACGAGGTCCGCCCGGCAGCCGCACGAGCCGCGGGGGACCACCACGCTGGTGGCGGCGAGCTGCGCGTCCGGTCGCACGCTCTCCCCGCGGGCCATCGCGACCGCGAGCCTCCCGGCCTGCGCCCCGACGGCGTCGAAGCGCACGTGCACGCTCGACAGGCTGGGTGTGGCGTAGGCGGCGTCCTCGATGTCGTCGAACCCCAGGACGGCGACGTCCTCCGGGACCCGTAGGCCGGCGGCCGTCAGGCCCGCGACCAGGGCCAGGGCACCCCGGTCGGTCGCGGCCATCACGGCCGTGGGGCGGTCCGGGAGCCCGAGCAGGGTCGTGACGGCACCGTGCGCGTCGGACGGTCCGTAGGGGGTGTCCACCAGCGGCAGCTCGACGACCGGGAGCCCGTGCTCGGCCATCGCCTCGCGGTAGGCCTCGCTGCGCGCGCACAGGTCGTGCTGGTCCAGGTCGGCCGCGAAGGCGATACGTCGGTGCCCGTGACGCAGGAGGTGCTCGAGCCCGGCCCGCACCCCGCCGCGGTTGTCGGGGCTCACGCTCGGGGCGATGCCCTCGGGGCACTCCTGGCTGGTGAGGACCACCGGCACGGGCGAGGCGCGCAGGGCGGCCACGTAGGGAGCGGCGGAGGCCGGGGCGATCGCGACCACGGCGTCGACCGTGCGCGCCGCCATGGGCATCGCGAGGGGCGTGGGGGACGCCGAGCCACGCTCACCGGAGCTCGCGGTCTGCACGACGACGAGCCGTCCCCCCGCGGCGGTCACCTCCCGCAGGATCCCGCTGAGCACCTCACCCCCGTAGGGGCCGCTGATGTGCTCGGCGAGGGCGAGGACCGTGGATCGAGAAGGCACGACTCGCCCTCCTCCGGTCCGACCGCTCACGGGGGCCCCATCGGCACCGCGAAGAACGGTGTGAGGGAACACCCCGGACGTCACCCGGGCGAGGACCTGCGGGGTCTCAGCCCGGCAGCAGCACCACCACGGGCTCGGTGGTGGGCTGCGCGGAGCCGCCGGCGGGCTCGACCGACACCGCGAGGCCGTCCCCCGGCTGGTACTCGGCAGGGGTCGCCTGGACCTGACCCTCGCGCACCTCGAGCAGCCCCGCGTCCACGGGGACGCCGTCGCGCATGGCCCACAGCTGGTAGACGGTGTCCGCGTCGAGGTCGGGCAGGTCGCTCGCCACGAGGGCCGCGCTCCGGTCGCCCAGCAGCGCGACGGCCTCGCCCCCGCCGGTGACCTCGCCCCGGACGAGCACGGTCTGCGCACCGCCCAGGAGCTCGGTGAGGGTGGAGGCCTGGGCCTCGGCCTGCTGGGCACGCTCGGCCTGCTGCCAGGCCACCACCCCGGGGACCGCGAGGACGGCGACGGCCGCTGCCGCCGCAGCGAGCATGAGGGGGGAGCGCCGGCGTCGGCTCAGGTCCGTGGGGGCGGGCTCGGCCGCGCGGGTCGGCGTGACCGTCATGATCGGGGTGACCGGGTGCAGGCCCGACGGCGTCGTGCTGGCGTGGGAGCCCGCCGTCGTGCCGTCGGTGACGTCCGGGGCGGCCTCCTGCGGAGTGCGGGCGGCCTCGGCCAGGACGGCTTCGCGGAGCGCGGCGGGCGGGGCGAGGGCCGCGGCCTGCCCGAGGTGCGCGGCAGCGGCCTGGAGCCCGGCCAGCTCGCCCGCGGCGTCCTCGTCGGTCGCGACCAGGCGTTCGACCTGACGGCGCTCGACGTCGTCGACCGCGTCGACCGCGTAGGCCCCGAGCAGGGTGCGGGGGTCCTCGGGCGGGGTGCCCTGGGTGCCCTGGTTGCCGGTGGGCTGGTCGGTGCTCATGCGGGGACCCCCAGGCAGTCGCGCAGCCGGAGCAGGCCGTCGCGGATCCGGCTCTTGACGGTGGGCAGCGGAGCCGTGAGGCGGGCCGCGACCTCGCGGTAGGTGTGGCCGCCGTAGTAGGCCATCAGCACCGCGTCACGCTGGGTGTCGGTGAGGCTGCCGAGGCAGTCACGCACACGTGCTCGTTCCATCTCGTCCTCGACCTCCTCTGCCACCACGTCGAACGGGGGATGGTGCATGCCGTCCAGGGAGCGCTGGTCGCGCTCGCGCTGGGACTGGACCGCGCGGACCCGGTCCACGGCCCGTCGGTGGGCCAGGGTCATGACCCAGGTGCGGGCCGAGGCCCGGGTGGGGTCGAAGCGGGCCGCGGTCCGCCAGACCTCGAGCATGACCTCCTGGGTGACCTCGGCCGCGTGGTCGGGGTCCCGCAGCACGGCCCGGGCGGTGCCGTGGACCCCCGCGGAGAGCCGGTCGTAGAGCTGGGCGAAGGCCTGCTCCTCACCCCGTGCCGTGGCCAGGAGCAGGTCCTCGGCCGACGGCGCCGTCGGCTCGGTCCGGCTGGGCGGGGGAGCCGCAGCGGAGTCAGGGGCCTCGGGCGAAGTCACGGAGGTCAGTGTGCCCCAGGTGGTGCCGGCATGCGCCACCGGCACCCCTGGGGCACGGTCTGGACCCCTCAGCCGATCACTCGACCAGGGCTGCCGAGAGCGAGTCGATCGCCCCCGCGAGGGTCTCCACGTGGTGCGTCAGGCCCTCGGCCACGGCGTCGGACGGGAGCTCGCCACCACTGACCTCCTCGAAGAAGTCACCGGCCTGCGGGCGGTACCCGTCGAGGTTGCGCAGGGCGTCCTGCGTGCCCTGCTCGTCGCCACCGGCCCGGGCCACCGCGTAGTCGACGAAGTAGCCGATGTGCTCGCGCCACAGGTCGAGGAAGGCAGCGCCGTTCTCGTCCCCCGCGAGGGAGGTCACGGCCTCCGAGAGCGCGACGGAGTTCTCGTCCAGCACGCCGGCCGCGGCGGTGAAGGCCTCGGACTCGGGGCCGCCCTCGGCCGTGTACGCGGTGAAGACCGAGACGGCGGCCAGGTAGACGTGCTCCTGGAGGAGGTACGTCATGTCGGACCGCAGGGTCGAGGCGGGGTCGGACGGGTCGCCCTCGAGGTCGAGGGCGGTGTCCAGGCCCCCCGCGATGGTCTCGGCGGCCATCCCGACGTGGGACGCGGCCTCCTGGAGCGAGGCGTAGGCGCCGGTGTCGCCGGCGGCGAGGCCGTCGATCGCGGCGGTGAGGGTCGTGATGTGCATCTCGAGGGACTCGGCGATCGCGGCGGCCGGCAGCTCGCCGGCACTGATCTCCTCGAAGAAGGCACCGGCGTCGGTCGTGTAGCCCTGGAGGGAGGCGAGGGCCGCGTCACGGGCCTCGGCGTCCCCGGCCTGCTGGGCGACGGCGTAGTCGACGAAGAAGCCGACGTGCTCCCGCCACAGCGCGAGGAACTCCGCCTCGGCCTCGTCACCGGCGAGCTCGCCGATCGCGGTGGACAGGTCCACCGAGTTGCCGTCGAGGGCCTCGGCCGCGAGGGCGAACTCGTCGGAGTCGGGACCGGTGGTGTAGGCGGTGGCGACCGCGGTCCCGGCCAGGTAGACGTGCTCCTGGAGGAGGGCGGTCAGCCCGGCGCGAAGGTCGGCGGCGGCCGAGTCGACGTCACCCTCGGTGCCCGTCGCAGCGGCCAGGCCGGTCGCGAGGGTCAGGGCGGTCTCGGGCATGTGCGCCGCGGCGGTGCGGGCGTCGGCGAACGGGTCGCCGGTGCCCATCGGCATGAGGGCGGACGTCTCGGTCATGTCCTCCATGGCCGCGTCGTCGGGCATCTCCTCGGTCATGGTGGGCTCGTCCGCTGCCGGCTCCTCGCTCGAGCACGAGGTGAGGGCGAGGGTGGCGGCGACGGCCGCCACCACGGCGGCGTTGCGGGTGCGTGCGTGACGCATGGGGTCCTCCGTCGATCGTGGGATCTGCTGTCGGCTGTGGTTCGGAGCGACGCGGGAGGCGGATGGGTCGATCGGCGACGTAGTTTGGAGCCGTGGCACCGCGGGGTGCCGGGTGGGGCGCCGTCGGCGACGAGCCGAGCGGGCGCCGCGCCGCGCCAGGTGACAGGAGGACGGCCATGACGTACCAGGTGAGCAAGAGCGAGGACCAGTGGCGCGAGGAGCTGTCCGCCGACGAGTTCGCGGTGCTGCGTCAGGCCGGGACCGAGCGACCGTGGACCGGTGAGCTCCTCGACGAGAAGCGTGTGGGCACCTACTCGTGCCGTGCGTGCGGGGCCCAGCTCTTCCAGGCCGAGACCAAGTTCGACTCGCACTGCGGCTGGCCCAGCTTCTACGCCCCTGCCGAGGGGGACGCCGTCGAGCTGATCGAGGACCGCAGCCTGGGGATGGTGCGCACCGAGGTGCGCTGCGCCCGGTGCGGGTCCCACCTGGGTCACCTGTTCGACGACGCCCCGCAGACCCCGACCGGGGACCGGTACTGCATGAACTCGGTGTCCCTGACCTTCGAGCCGCAGCAGGACGCCCCAGGATGAGCGAGGCCCGCCGGCCCCGCCGCCCCGCGATGCTCGACCCGCGCGCGGCGGACGAGCTGCCCGGGGACTCCGACCCGGCGCTGCGCCAGGAGGTCGCGCACATGACGGCCAACGTCATCGTGCGGCAGGCCCGGGCGGCCGAGGACCCGGAGGTCGTGGACCGGCTCGTGCGACTGGTCGAGGCCGAGGGGCTCGACACCGTGGCGGCCATGTGGTCGGACAGCCCCGCGACGACCCTGCCGGGGGCCCTGTGGCGGCTGTACGTGCTGCGCGAGTGGGTGCGACGGGACCCGCACATCGTCGCCGAGCGGTACCGGACGGGCGTCGTCCGGGCCGAGGTGCACGACGTCGTCGCCGGGGTCGCGAGCCCGCCCGGCCCGAGCGACGTGTCCCGGGTGGTGGACGCGGTGCTCTCGGGGGTGTTCACGGCGGACCTGGCGATCGCCCTCGAGCGGGGGGCGGCCTTCTGCCGGGTCCTGGCGACGGGGGCCGCCTTCGACGCCGACCACGTCGAGGACCGCGACGTCGAGCTCGCCGCGCACATGACCCGGGGGGCCTCGGGGCTCGTCCGCACCGCCGAGGAGCTCGAGGCCGCTGCTGCGCTGTGGCGGGCCGACCGCCTCGAGTGAGGCTCATGTCACCGCCCGATGAGGCTCATGTCACCGCCCGGGGAGCTGCCCTGACGGGACCTGGGCCGGGCGGGCCGTTAAACTAGGGGGGACGCCGGGCCGCGGTAGCCCCGGGCTCCACACAAAGCCGCTTCGAGCGGCCTTCGCGCCGACAGGCGCTCCCGGTCCGGCGTCGCCCCCTTCCCCCTTCCCCCTTCCCCCTCCCCACATCTCGTGTCAGAACCTGGGATACCTCTGGGTACCTGTGCTTCTGACACGAGATCGCGCCCACCTCGTGTCAGAACCTGGAGTACCCAGAGGTATCTGTGCTTCTGACACGAGGTTGGTCAGGGGGCGATGAGGTGGCGGCGGAGGATGGCCAGGACGCGGTCCGGGTCCGTGCGAGCCGCCGCGGCGGGGAGCCGGAGGAGGGCGCGGGCGTCCGGCACGGGCAGCTCGGCGGTACGGAGCAGGTCGTCGTACCACCGCTCCTGCTCCATGTGCCCGATCCCGTCGATCTCGAGCAGCAGGCGGCGCCCACCGCTCAGGTCCCACTCGGCGTCGAGGTACCGCCACCGGCCCCGGCTGTCCCGACGGCGGGACTGACGACGAGGCTCGGGGAGCCCTCCGCGTCGGCACAGCCGGACCAGGTCGATCTCCGCGAGGCTCTGAGAGCCCCCGGCCAGGTCGTCGAGGGACCGACGCCTCAGCAGGTGATAGCGCACGCGTCCCGCCGTCAGCAGCGCCTCGTGCAGCTCGGCGACCGTCGCGCGTCGTTGCTGCACCACGGCGGCCAGGAGCCCGACGGCGGTGCGTGGCGACCTGCTCCAGGCCGCCGCGTCCACCGCCGCCCGAGCGCAGGGGTGAGCGCGCAGACCACGGTGCACCACGACGTCGTCGGACCGGTGTCTGCGGGACTCGTGCAGGACCACGCCAGGCAGGACGTCGGGGCGCGCACCGCGTGGCACGACGACGTGCACCGCCGACCTCTGCCAGCCCTGGAGTCCCCACAGCTCGAGCGCGGTCCAGCTCGCGAGGGCCGACGTCGGTCCGCAGCTCAGGAGGGCGGCCCACAGCCGCGAGGTGCCCACGACAGGGCCCGTGTGCAGCGCGACGACCTCTCGGCCGAGGACCTGCCAGCGTTGAGCGGCCACCTGGTGGGCGATGTCGTGCGCGGTGACGCCGAGGTCGCGGAGCTGGTCTCGGCTGACGATCATCGCCTGGGCCGCAGCGAGCTCCTGCAGGCCCGGGACGGTGGCGAGGGCGTCGGCTGCTCCGGACATGAGCCGAGCATCGACGCCAGGCCTACCGGGTGCCGACGCCGACACCACTCCCTGTGGACCCCGGGCCCCACCCGCCCCCTGTGCACACCCCCACCTCGTGTCAGAAGCTGGGATACCCAGGGGTACCCGTGCTTCTGACACGAGGCGGGGGCGATCTCGTGTCAGACGCTGGGGTACCCAGGGGTACCTGTGCTTCTGACACGAGATGGGTTAGAGGGTGGAGGGGGGGCGGTGGCGCTCGACGGCGACGATGCGGGCCTTGTCCCCCTCGCCGGCGACGTGGGCGACCATGATCTCGCCCGTGCGCAGGTACGGGTCCTTGGCGGGCAGGGTGCCGACGGTCCAGCGACGGGTCGCCTCACCCACGGTGTCGACGACGTCGCCGAGGACGGGCCGGTGCGTCGAGACGGCGGCGTCGCGCGGGTGGACGATGAGCTCGCCCATCACCTCGGAGGTCGCGGCGGGATCGTCGGCGTGCGCCGCCTCGGTCAGGGCCTTCTGGCTCACCAGCGTGATCCCGGCCTTCGAGGCGTAGGGCTCGATCGTGTCGAGGCAGCGCTTCCACGGGCTGGTGACGACCTCGCGCACCCCGAAGGCGGCGAGCACGGGCACCAGCGCCACGGCCTGCGCGGCGCCCTTGGGGGTCAGCGGCCGGGAGGACTCGCCACGTCGCCAGGCCGACCGTCGTCGGGCCCGGCCGTGGCGGACCACCGTGACCGTGCGCGTCGCGAGACGGTCCCGGGCCCAGAAGGCCGTCAGGGTCGCGAGCGGCGAGCGGTCGGCCCGGCGGGTGAGCAGCTCCTCGGCCGTGGCCGCCCCGACCCACACGGCCTCGTCGACCTCCTCCGGGCTGGCCAGCTCGATCGGGGGGCGCACCGAGAGCGGGGCGGCGTCGGCCTCCTCGGCGGGCCGCGCGGCCCAGTAGTGCACCTGCTTCACCCGGCCGTCGGACAGCGCGTAGCGCAGGCCGGGCAGGGGGATGCCGAGGACGACCTGGAGCCCGGTCTCCTCGGCGACCTCGCGCACGGCCGCGGCGGGCAGCGACTCACCCGGGTCGACCTTGCCCTTGGGCCAGGACCAGTCCTTGTAGCGGGGCCGGTGCACGAGCATGACCTCGAGCCTGTCCTCACGCACCCGCCAGGGGATGGCGCCCGCGGCATGCACGGCCGTCGGCCGCCCGTTGCTGACCTCGCTCACCGCGCGCGACTCACCGGTCGCGGTGGTGGCGACGGCGCTGACGCTTGATCAGCATCGCCTGGAGGTCCTGGAGAGGCGTGCCGTCCTCGCCCTGGCTGTGCCGCTCCCAGGTCGCGTCGGGGCCCAGGTGCCAGGAGGCGGTCTCGGGCGACATGGAGATCTCGAGCAGCTCGATCAGCTCGGCGATGTGCTCGGGGTCTTGCAGGCTCACGAGGGTCTCGACGCGCCGGTCCAGGTTGCGGTGCATGAGGTCCGCCGAGCCGATGAAGACCTCGGGCTCGCCCCCGTTGGCGAAGGCGAAGACCCGCGCGTGCTCGAGGAAGCGCCCGAGGACCGAGCGCACCCGGATGGTCTCGCTCAGGCCGGGCACCCCCGGGCGCAGCGCGCAGATGCCGCGGACCACGAGGTCGATCGGCACCCCCACCTGCGAGGCACGGTAGAGGGCGTCGATGGTCTCCTCGTCGACCACCGAGTTCACCTTGAGCCGGATCCACGCGGGCTGGCCGGCCTGGTGCGCCTGGGCCTCGCGCTCGATCCGCTCGACCAGCCCCGACCGCACGCTGCGCGGGGCCACGAGCAGGCGGTGGAAGCGGGACTTGGGCGCGTACCCCGAGAGCTGGTTGAACAGGCGCGTGAGGTCCTGGCCCACCTCGGGGTCGCAGGTCAGCAGGCCCAGGTCCTCGTAGAGCCGCGCCGTCTTGGGGTTGTAGTTGCCGGTCCCGACGTGGCAGTAGCGGCGCAGGCCGTCGCTCTCCTGACGCACCACGAGGGAGAGCTTGCAGTGCGTCTTGAGCCCGACGATCCCGTAGACGACGTGCACGCCGGCCTGCTCGAGCTTGCGCGCCCAGGAGATGTTGGCCTGCTCGTCGAAGCGGGCCTTGATCTCGACGAGGGCGAGCACCTGCTTGCCGGCCTCGGCGGCGTCGATGAGGGAGTCGACGATCGGGGAGTCCCCCGAGGTCCGGTACAGGGTCTGCTTGATCGCCAGGACCTGGGGGTCGGCGGCGGCCTGGGCGAGGAAGGTCTGCACCGACGTCGCGAAGGAGTCGTACGGATGGTGCAGCAGGACGTCCCGGCGTCGTAGGGCCGCGAAGACGTTGGTCGGCTTGGCGCTCTCCACCTCGGCCAGGTGCCGGTGGGTGCCACCGACGAACCGGGGGTGGTGCAGGTCCTGGCGGTCGAGGTCGGCGATGAGGTTGAGGCCGGTGAGGTCGAGCGGGGCGGGCAGCTGGTAGACCTCGGACTCGTCGACGCCGAGCTCGCGCACCAGCAGCTCGCGCACGCGGTCGCCGATGTCCGCCGCGAGCTCGAGGCGCACGGGCGGCCCGAAGCGCCGCCGCAGCAGCTCCTTCTCCATGGCCTGGAGGATGTTCTCGGCGTCGTCCTCCTCGACCTCGAGGTCCTCGTTGCGGGTCACCCGGAAGGTGTGGTGCTCGACGACCTCCATCCCGGGGAACAGGTGGTCCAGGTGCTGGGCGATGACCTCTTCGAGGGGCACGAAGGAGGTCGGGCCCTTCTCCGGGTCGGCCGCCTGGGTGCTGGGGGCGCTGGGCCGGCCGCGCTGGTCGACGGCGATGAACCGCGGCAGCAGGGGCGGCACCTTGACCCGCGCGAAGTGCTCCTTGCCGGTCGACGGGTTGAGCACGACGACGGCGAGGTTGAGGGACAGGCCCGAGATGTACGGGAAGGGGTGGGCAGGGTCAACCGCGAGCGGGGTCAGCACGGGGAAGATGTGCTTGCGGAAGAACTTGTGCAGCCGGTCCTGCTCGGTCGGGGCGAGGTCGTCCCAGTGGACCAGGGTGATGCCCTCGGCGGTCAGGGCGGGCTGGACGGAATCGGTGAAGACCCTCGCGTGCCGCTCCATGAGCTCCTGGGCGCGGGCGTCGATGGCCTCGAGGACCTGCCGCGGGCTGAGGCCCGAGACGGCGGTCACGGCCATCCCGGTCGCGATGCGCCGCTTGAGGCCGGCGACCCGCACCATGAAGAACTCGTCGAGGTTCGAGGCGAAGATCGCGAGGTAGCGCACCCGCTCGAGCAGCGGCACCGACTCGTCCTCGGCCATCTCGAGCACGCGCTGGTTGAAGGCCAGCCAGTCGATCTCGCGGTCGCTAAACCGGTCGGTCGGCAGCGGGACGAGCGCGGCCTCCTCGGGCTCGGTGCCCGACGGCGCCTGCGACGGTGCGACGCCGTCCTGGCCGGGCTCGGCGTCGGTGCCGGGCCGGGCGGCCGCGCCCCGACCCTGGCCGGAGGCTCGCGTGCGGGCGTCGGGCTGCGCAGTCATGGGTGCATGGTCGCACCCCCGGGCGGCCTCCGGGAACCCGGGCGGCGCGTCGGCCGGAGGACCACGGGCCGACGTGCCGTGCCTCCTCGACGCCTCGGCTCAGCCGTACTGGACGTCGACCCGGGAGCGCTCGAAGCCGGCCCTGGTGTAGGTGCGTACCGCGGCGGCGTTCTCGGCCTCGACGTAGAGGGTGGCTCGCGCGAGCCCGCGGTCGCGCAGGTGGGCCAGCACCAGGGCGGTCAGGTGCCGTCCGAGCCCCGACCCCTGGGCCGCGGGGTCCACGCCCAGGGCGTAGAGCTCGCCGTCCTCGGCCCCGGGCTCGACCTTCATCCACGCCGAGGCGACCAGGCGTCCGTCCTGCTCGGCGAGCAGCAGGTCCTCGGCGCGGAACCAGGGCTCGCCCTGCCGCGCCTCGACGTCGCGCAGGGTCATGCGGCCCTGCTCGGGGTGGTCGGCGAAGGCGCGGGCGTTCACCTCGAGCCACGCCTGCTCGTCCTGCCCGACGACGAAGGGCCGCACGGTGACGCCGGGGGGCGTGACGCCGGGGGGCGTCGCGGTCGCCGGGCCCGCCGCCTCGGTCAACGGGCGACTCATCTGCCAGAGCTCGCGCCGCACGACCAGACCGCTGCGGGCCGCGAGGGCCTGGGCCCCGGGGAGGTCGCCGTGGGCCCAGACCCGCAGGTCCGCGAGACCGGTCGCCGCACCCTCGGTGAGCACGGCCCCGAGCAGCGCGCTGCCCCGGCCGGCCCGGCGGGCGCCCGGGTCCACGACCAGCTCGGCGCTCGCCGTCCCGCGGTCGAGCTGGGCGTACCCCGCGAGGGGGGCCGCGGCGGTCGATCCGCCTTCCGTCCCAGCGTCCCGGTCGAGGAGCAGGTGCACGACGTCGGCCTCGCCCGTCAGCTGCAGGAGGGTCTGCTCGCCGAGGGCCTCGATGCCGTCCTCGGTCTCGGCGCGGAGGGCGAGGTCGCGGACCGCCCGGGCGACGGCGGGGTCGAGGTGGTCGAGGCGGGTCACGGGGTGGTCGCTCACCTGGCCATCCCATCACGCCGGCGCACCTCGCGGCCGGGTCGGCGGGCGGTCGGGCTTCACCCGGGAATCCCCTCAGCCGTGACCCCGGGCTGCCGATCCGACCTCCATGTCACACCAGACCATGACTGCCGCGCCGGAGCGGGCCTGCCAGGCCTCGGGAGGCGTGCGCCCCACGGGGGTCGAACGTCGCCTCGGTGCGGAGGAGCTCATCGTGACGAAGACCGACCTGCAGGGCCGGATCACGTACGCGAACGACACCTTCCTGCGCATCTCGGCCCTCGTCGAGGAGGAGACCCTCGGCCGCCCGCACAACATCATCCGGCACCCGCAGATGCCCCGTGGGCTCTACTCCTGCCTGTGGTCGACCATCGCCGCCGGCGAGGAGATGTTCGCGTACGTCAAGAACCTCGCGACCGACGGGGCCCACTACTGGGTGCTCGCCCATGTCACACCGTCCATCACCCCGGACGGCAAGCCCTGCGGCTACCACTCGAACCGCCGCTCGCCGTCCCGCTCGGCCCTGCCCGTGGTCGAGCAGCTCTACGCCCGCATGCTGCGGGCCGAGCGCGGCCTCCCCGCCAACGAGGCTGCCCGTGCCGGGGTCCAGGTGCTCGAGGAGGCTCTCGCGGAGGCCGGGACCACCTACTCGGGCTGGATCTGGTCTCTCGAGGAAGAGGGTGCGTCATGATCGGCTCCCGACGACGGGTCCGTGAGCTCGAGTCGCAGGTCGCGGCCTACCGCGAGCTCGTCCAGGTGATCGCGGCGACGGTCGAGCGTGCCTCGACGGGTGACCTCGAGGCGCGCATGCCCACGCCCCCGGTGCTCGGTGACGGGGGGTGCGACGGCGAGGTCACGCGGGTGCGCAGCCACCTCAACCACCTGCTCGACGTCGTCGACGCCTTCGCCCGCGAGGCCGGCGCCTCGCTGACGGCCGCCGCGGCGGGGGACCACCAGCGTCGACTGCTGCTGCGCGGCCTGCCCGGGGCGTTCCGTGAGCGCGCCCAGGTGATCAACCGGGCTCGTGACCACCTGAGGCTCTCCGAGGAGGAGGTCACCCGCGGGGTCGATGCCCGTGAGGCCCTCGCCGCCGACTTCGAGCGTGAGGTGCTGGCCTCGAGCTCGGCGCTCGGCGAGCAGGCCCGCGCGATGGCCGGCAACGCGAGCTCCCTCGCCCGGTCGGCCGGTTCAGCGGTAGCCCAGGCCGACGGCGCCCACGTGGCCGTCAGCCGGCTCGAGGAGGCGGCCGGGGTGATCAGCGAGGTGGTCCGGCTCATCGCCGAGGTCGCCGCCCAGACCCGCCTGCTCGCCCTCAACGCCACCATCGAGGCCGCCCGCGCCGGGGAGCACGGGCGCGGGTTCGCCGTCGTCGCGAACGAGGTCGAGCGCCTGGCGGAGGAGACCAGCGGCGCGACCAGCCGCATCGAGCTCCAGGTCGAGACCGCGCAGGCAGCGGTGGCCGACGTCGCCTCGGTCCTCGCCGTCGTCCAGGACGCGGTGCGGTCGATGGACACCGACGTCGCCGAGCTGCGCTCGCGGATCGACGGCGAGGGGCGCTCGGGAACCGACGTGCTCCCCCTGGTCCCCTCGGCGGCGCGGCTGGACCAGGAGGTCGCTCGCTTCCTCGGGGAGCTGCGCGCCTGACGGAACGTCCGGGGCGTGTGCCGCGTTGTCCCGGCAGGGGCCGTCCGCGCGGGGCGGTGCGAGGGACGAGCGGGGGGACACGCTGTGCAGGTGGAGGTCGTCGTCGTGGGCGCGGGCCAGGCCGGGCTGACGGCCGCCTACCATCTGCGTCGCGCGGGGCTCGAGCCCGGGACAGGCTTCGTCGTGCTCGACGACGCGACGCGGGCCGGGGGAGCGTGGCAGCACCGGTGGGAGTCCCTCACCATGCGTGAGGCCCACGGGGTGCACTCCCTGCCCGGTATGCCGGCCCCCGAGGCCCAGGACGACGCCCCGGCGGCGGGTGTCATCCCCGAGTACTTCGCGGCCTACGAGGACCGCTACGGGCTCGCCGTGCGGCGGCCGGTGCGGGTCCGGTCCGTGACCGCGGTCGAGGAGGACCTGCTCGAGGTCCGTACCGATCAGGGCACGTGGCACGCGCGCGGGCTCATCAACGCGACCGGCACCTGGCAGCGGCCCTTCTGGCCCGCCTACCCCGGGCGGGAGACCTTCCGTGGCCGCCAGCTCCACACCCGGGACTACCGCGCGGCGGGGGACTTCGCGGGCGAGCACGTCGTGGTGGTGGGTGGGGGCACCTCGGCCGTGCAGCTGCTGCTGGAGATCGCCCCCGTGGCCGAGACCACCTGGGTGACGCGCCGCGAGCCGTCGTTCGACGAGGGCGACTTCGACGAGGAGACCCGCCGCGCCGCCGTCGCGCGGGTGGCCGAGCGGACGGCGGCGGGGCTGCCTCCGCAGAGCGTGGTCGCTGCGACCGGGCTGCCCCTGACGGAGGCGTACCGCCGTGGCATCGAGACGGGGGTGCTGCGCCGGCTGCCGATGTTCGAGCGCATCGTGCCCGACGGCGTCCGGTGGGCTGCGGCCGACGTGCCCCCGGCCCCCGAGCACCAGCGGGCGGACACGATCCTGTGGGCCACCGGGTTCCGGCCGGCGCTCGACCACCTGGCGCCCCTGCGGCTGCGGGGCCCGGGGGGCGGGATCGTGCTCGACGGGACCGAGGTCGTCGTCGACCCGCGGGTCCAGCTGGTCGGGTACGGGCCGAGCGCGAGCACGATCGGCGCCAACCGCGCGGGCCGCCAGGCCGTCCGCAGCCTCCGCCTCCGCCTCGGCTTCTGACCCGCCCCATCTCGTGTCAGAACCTCAGGGTGCCCTGGGTATCCCGCCTTCTGACACGAACCTGGCCCCGATCTCGTGTCAGAACCTGGGATACCCAGGGGTATCCCAGGTTCTGACACGAGATGGGGCCTGGGGGACGGGGGTCAGGGGGTGGTGGGCTTGTCGAGGCCGGTGGCGATGAGGTCCATGACGGAGGAGTCGGCGAGGGTCGTCACGTCCCCGACCTTGCGGTGCTCGGCGACGTCGCGGAGCAGCCGGCGCATGATCTTGCCCGAGCGGGTCTTGGGCAGCTCGGTCACCACGAGGATGGTCCGCGGCTTGGCGATCGGGCCGATCTGCTTGGTCACGTGGGCCCGCAGGGTGGCGGCGACGTCGGCCCCCTCGCCCTCCTGGTCGACCTGGTCCAGGTACTCGGCCCGCAGGATCACGAAGGCCACCACGGCCTGACCGGTCGTGGTGTCGCTCGCCCCGACGACGGCGGCCTCGGCCACCATCGGGTGCGCGACCAGCGAGGACTCGATCTCCGCGGTCGAGAGCCGGTGGCCCGAGATGTTCATGACGTCGTCGACCCGGCCGAGCAGCCAGATGTCGCCGTCCTCGTCCTTCTTGGCCCCGTCCCCCGCGAAGTAGATGCCGGGGAACCGCGACCAGTACGTGTCGGCGAAGCGCTGCGGGTCGCCCCAGATGCCACGCAGCATCGAGGGCCACGGCTCGGTGATGACGAGGTACCCGCCCGAGCCGTTCTCGACCGGGTGGGCCTCCTCGTCGACGACGTCGGCCGCGATCCCGGGCAGGGGCGTCTGGGCCGAGCCGGGCTTGGCCGTGGTGACCCCGGGGAGCGGGGAGATCATGATGGCCCCGGTCTCGGTCTGCCACCAGGTGTCGACCACCGGGGTGCGGTCCCCGCCGATCACGCGGCGGTACCAGGTCCAGGCCTCGGGGTTGATCGGCTCGCCGACGCTGCCGAGCAGCCGCAGGGAGGACAGGTCGTACCGGCCGGGGACGTCCTCGCCCCACTTCATGCAGGTGCGGATCGCGGTGGGCGCCGTGTACAGGATGGTCACGCCGTGCTTGGCGACGATCTCCCACCAGCGGCCCTTGTCCGGGGTGTCGGGGGTGCCCTCGTAGATGACCTGGGTCGCTCCGTTGAGCATCGGCCCGTAGACGACGTAGCTGTGCCCGGTGACCCAGCCGACGTCGGCCGTGCACCAGTAGACGTCGGTCTCGGGCTTGAGGTCGAAGACGTTGAGGTGGGTGAAGGCCGTCTGCGTCAGGTAGCCGCCGGTGGTGTGCAGGATGCCCTTGGGCTTCCCCGTGGTGCCCGAGGTGTAGAGGATGAACAGCGGGTGCTCGGCCTCGACCTGGACCGGCTCGTGCCGCTCCGAGGCCTGCTCGAGGGCCTCGTGCCACCACACGTCGCGCCCTTCGGTCCACGCGACCTCCTGGCCGGTGCGCCGCACCACCAGCACGTGCCGCACGCTCGCGCCGCCCCCGGCCAGGGCCTCGTCGACCGCGGGCTTGAGGGCCGCCGCCGAGCCGCGCCGGTGGCCACCGTCGGCCGTGATGACTGCGACCGCCTGGGCGTCCTCGATCCGGGACCGTAGGGCCTCGGCCGAGAACCCGCCGAAGACGACCGAGTGCACCGCGCCGATCCGCGCGCAGGCCAGCATCGCGACCACGGCCTCGGTGATCATCGGCAGGTAGATCGCGACCCGGTCCCCGGTCCGGACACCGATCTCGAGCAGGGCGTTGGCCGCGCGCGAGACCTCGATCTGGAGCTCGGCGTAGGTGAGGGTGCGACCGTCCCCGGGCTCCCCCTCGAAGATCAGGGCGGTGCGGTCCCCGCGCCCCGCCTCGACGTGCCGGTCGACCGCGTTGTAGCAGGCGTTGAGCCGGCCGTCGGCGAACCACCGGGCCACCGGGGCCCCTGACCAGTCGAGGGTCTCGGTGAACGGGGTCGACCAGGTCAGCAGCTGACGGGCCTGCTCGGCCCAGAAGGCGGGGCGGTCGGCCGCCGCCCAGGAGGACATCTCCGGGCCCGCGTTGGCCTGGGCCACGAACTCCGGGGCGGGCGGGAAGCGGCGGTCCTCGGCGAGCAGGTTCTCGAGGGAGGTCGACGACTCGTGGTTCACAGGTCCTCCGGGCGCAGCGGCGATGATGCGGTCGGTGCAGCCCCGTGGGGCCACGCTTCGGATCGTAGACGCACCGTGCCCCGCCCGGGACCTCGGTCCCTGGCGTGGACGCCGTCGCCCCTGCTCAGGCGGTGATGGCCTGGTCCTCGCGGGCCTGCTCGGCGCGTGCTGCCTCGGCAGCGGCCACGCCCTCGGCCCAGCGTCGGCCGAGCCGGCGGGCACGCCCGGCGGCGATCCCGGCAGCCACCAGCAGGGTCCCGGTCACGAGCAGCTGCCCGCTCATGGCCGTGGTGGTCAGCTGCTCGACGGCGGCCGGCAGCACCCGGGTGCCGGTCATCGCGGTCACGGCGTCGTCCATGATCCCGGGGACCACGAGGTAGGCGATGCCCAGCGCGAGGCCCCACACGAGACCTCCGGTCAGCGGGACCGCCGGGGACCACGTCCCCAGCAGCACGATGACGGCGAGCAGCACCACGCCGATGATGAGCAAGGTCAGGCCCAGGGCGTCGGTGCCGGCCGACGAGGTCCCTGCGACGTCGGCCAGGCGCGCGGTGCCGATCCCGACGAGCAGCAGGGCGACGGGGGTCAGCACCAGGCCCAGCAGCACGCCCAGCAGGTGTCGGCCGAAGCCAGGCTTGCTGGGGGCCTCGATCTCGCGCCGCTCGGCCGCGGCGGCGCTGCGGCGGGTCTCGTGGGTCGCGTCCGACGTCGAGGCCGTCTGCAGCGGGGGAGTCGCGGGGCCCTGGGGGACGGTGGGCTCCTGCCGGGAGGGTGCCGGCGCTCCCGTCGTGTCGTGCGTGGCGCTCTGGGCGGGCAGCACCGCGGTGCCCTCGTACGGGGTCGACGTCGCCCCGGCGGTCGCAGGGTCCTCGCCGCGCGGGGCGGGGGTGATCGGGGCCGAGGGTGGGTAGGGCCGCGGGGCCGCGTGCTGGCCCGTCGTCTGCTCCCCCGTGGTGGGCCCCTGGGTGGTGGGCGCCCCGGTGGTGGGCGCTCCCGTCGCGGGCTCGGTCGCCGGGGTCTGCTCGGCGTCCCGCCCGGGCTCGTCGATCGGGTGGTGGGGGGTGGGGGTGCTCATGGTCGACTCCTGTCGGCTCGGCCGCGCGGCACGGTCGGGTGCCTGCGCCACAACGTAGCGCCGACCATGGCGCGCCGCTCGCGGGAGATCTCCCGGCCAGGGCCGTGGATCTCGTGACAAAGGTCCCCCGTTCTGGGCGCGCGCAGCCGGAACCATGGTGACGACGGCCACATGGGCCCGCACCTGGGAGGACCCTGATGAACCTGCTCGACCGCAGCCGCACCATCGCGCCTGCCGGCTACAACCGGTGGCTCGTGCCGCCGGCCGCCCTCGCCGTGCACCTGTCCATCGGGCAGGTCTACGCCTTCAGCGTGTTCAAGAACCCGCTGCTCGAGCGTTTCGACGCCTCGCACACCT
This sequence comes from Actinotalea soli, assembly GCF_017565425.1. GTDB lineage: Bacteria > Actinomycetota > Actinomycetes > Actinomycetales > Cellulomonadaceae > Actinotalea > Actinotalea soli. Next base: position 144,570 of record NZ_JAGEMK010000009.1, on the reverse strand, counting down.
CGGTCGCGATCATCTTCTCGATCGCGATCGTCATGCTCGGCCTCTCGGCTGCCTTCGGTGGCACCTGGATGGAGCGCAACGGGCCCCGCAAGGCCATGGCGCTCTCGGCGGCCTTCTGGGTCTCGGGCTTCTGCGTCGCGGCCCTGGGCGTGCAGGTCGGCCAGCTGTGGATCGTCTACCTGGGCTACGGGTTCCTCGGCGGCATCGGCCTCGGCATCGGGTACATCTCGCCCGTGTCGACCCTCATCAAGTGGTTCCCCGACCGCCCGGGCCTCGCGACCGGTCTGGCGATCATGGGCTTCGGCGGTGGCGCGATGGTCGCCTCCCCGCTCACCGCCCGCCTGCTCGACACCTACGCCGCGACCCCGGCGGAGGCCATCGTGCCGACGCTGCTGACCCTCGCGGCCATCTACGCGGTGCTCATGACCCTGGGGGCCGTGGTGATCCGCGTCCCGGCGCCGGGCTGGAAGCCTGCGGGCTGGACCCCGAGCCCCAAGAAGAACGCGATGCAGACCCACGCCCACGTGCGGGCCCGCAGCGCGGTGCGCACCCCGCAGTTCTACCTGCTGTGGATCGTGCTCTTCACCAACGTCACCGCGGGCATCGGCATCCTCGAGCAGGCCTCCCCGATGATCCAGGACTTCTTCACCACCGTGACCCCCGCGACGGCGGCCGGGTACGTCGGGCTGCTCTCGCTGGCCAACATGGCGGGCCGGTTCGTGTGGTCCTCGACCTCCGACGTGCTGGGACGCCAGCGCATCTACGTGATGTACCTCGGCGTCGGTGCGGCCCTCTACGCGGTGCTCGCGGCGTTCAGCGGCACCTCGGTCGCCCTGTTCGTCGTCGTCACCTTCTTCATCGTCAGCTTCTACGGCGGTGGGTTCGCGACCATCCCGGCCTACCTCAAGGACCTCTTCGGCACCCTCGAGGTCGGCGCCATCCACGGGCGCCTGCTGACGGCGTGGTCGGCCGCCGGGGTCGCCGGGCCGCTGATCGTCAACGGCATCGCCGACGCGAGGGCCGCGCAGGGGGTCGAGGGGGCCGCGCTCTACCTGCCCTCGCTCGTCGTCATGACCTGCGTCCTGGTCGTCGGGTTCATCGCCAACATGCTCGTGCGCCCCGTCCACGAGCGGCACCACGAGCCCGCGACCACCACCACCGGGCCGGCCGACGCCGTCCCGACCACCACCACCGAGCCCGCGCTGGCCGCGGCCGGCACGAAGGAGAGCTGACATGGCTGCCGTGACCGAGTCCGTCCCGAGCCCGACCGCCCCGTCGGCCCCGGCCCCCGCTGCTGCGGCCGGGGCCGGCACGACCATCCGTGTGATGGCCGTGGCCCTGTGGGGCGTGGTCGGGACCCTCCTGGGCTACGGGGTGCTGCAGACGGTCATCAAGGCCTCGGCGCTGTTCGGCTGAGCCTGGCCGTCTGACTGATCGAGGCCGCGTCGGGCACGCCGACGCGGCCTCCGTCATGCCCGGTACCTTCAGGCCCCATGACCCACCTCTTCTCCCCCCTCACCCTGCGCGGCACCACGATCCGCAACCGGGTGTGGCTCGCCCCCATGTGCCAGTACTCCTCGGTCGACGGCTTGGTGGGGGACTGGCACCTGGTGCACCTGGGCGCACGGGCGGCCGGCGGGTTCGGCCTGGTGCTCAGCGAGGCCGCGGCGGTCGTCCCGGAGGGGCGGATCAGCCCCGAGGACCTCGGCATCTGGTCCGAGGCCCACCTCGCGGGCTGGACGAGGCTCGCGGGGATCGTGCACGCCCACGGCAGCCTGCTGGGCGTCCAGCTGGCCCACGCGGGGCGCAAGGCCTCGACCTACCGGCCGTGGGCCTCGACCCAGGGCACGGTGCCCGCCGAGGCCGGCGGTTGGCCGACGGTCGGACCCTCCGAGATCCCTTTCGAGGGCTACGCCGCCCCGGGGGAGCTGAGCGAGGGCGGGCTGGGCCAGGTGGTCGAGGCTTTCGCAGCCGCCGCGGCCCGGGCCGAGGAGGCGGGGCTCGACGTCGTCGAGGTGCACGCCGCGCACGGGTACCTGCTGCACCAGTTCCTCTCGCCCCTGTCGAACCAGCGCACCGACTCCTACGGGGGTCCGCTCGAGAACCGTGCCCGGCTGCTGCTCGAGGTGGTCGCCGCGGTGCGCGCGGTGTGGCCCGAGCACAAGCCCCTCATGGTCCGCGTCTCGGGTACTGACTGGACCGAGGGCGGGCTCACCCTCGAGGAGGTCGGGACGATCGCGTCGTGGCTCGTGCCGCTTGGCGTGGACCTCATCGACGTCTCGAGCGGGGGCAACGTCCTGGCGCCCATCCCCGTGGGGCCCGGCTACCAGGTGCCCCTGGCGCGGTCCGTGCGTGAGGCCTCCGGGCTGCCGGTCTCGGCCGTAGGCCTGCTGACCTCGGGGCCGCAGGCCGAGCAGGTGCTGGTCGACGGCGCGGCCGACGCGGTCATGATCGGTCGCCCGGCCCTGCGCGACCCGATGTGGGCCCTGCGCGCGGCGCACGAGCTCGGGCTGCCGGCCTCGCTCGAGGGGGCAGCGCCGTGGCCGCCGCAGTACGTGCGGGGGGCGTGGCGCTGACTAGACGCCCGCCAAGGGGTTCGGAGGTGCGGTCGTGGACAGCGGAATGATCTGGATCTTGGTCGCGTTCGGAGTGCTGGCTGTGGCGACACGGGTTTTCGCGGTGGATTCCAACCGCAATGGATCGCCGTCCACGTCTCGTTCCAGGTCTCTCTATGTGCTCGGTGCGGCCATGGGCGTTGCGACGATTGCTGTTGCGGTGTGGGCAGTGAACCAGTAGATCGCCGAGTGAACCAGTTGAGGAGACCTTTCGCTGTCCTGTTTGCTCTGGCTTGTCTTGCGTCGGTCAGCTATGGATGGGTGATAGTGAGTGCCAGGTCCACCCCAGTTCGCTGGAACTTGCTCACGGGGAGCATAGTTCTCTCTGTGATCTTCGCTGCGGTGGCCCGCGGAAGTCGCCACAACGGGCAATCCCGGGACGCGCATCAGGAACGAGACTGACCACGCCCGGTGTTGGTGGCTGCCGCCGCGCCAGTCACGGTAGGGGGTTCGTTGGCAGCTAGCGCTGGGTGCCTAGCTCTCGGAGCTTTCGCGGGATCTGCCGGTGAAAACTGAGCTAGCTGGGCAATTTGGTTGAGGAGCTTACGTGACCGTCGACGCAGTTTTGCTGATCGCCCCCCTCAGTGTTCTACTGGTTCTGGCGGTTATTCTTGTTCCTCGAATTAGAGCTGACCGACGAGGCCGTGCCCTGAGCCCGGAGCGACGCAGGAACGCTGAACGGGTCTGGAAAATTAACACCTTTCTTCTGTGGCTAGCAGTCGTCAGTTTCGTCGCAATGGTCATCGTCTACTTCCTGGTGATTCGGGCTTAGCGACCGCCACCGTGGACCGGCCGATCATCGAGCAGGTCCAGGTCGACTTCCAGCGCGCGTTCATCGAGAACGACCCCACCGGTCAAGCGGTGATGCTGCGCTCGCACTCGGCCAACCAGCTGCTCTACGTCCACGACCACCTCGGCTCACCGATCGCCTTGATCGCCGACTCACGGTTCCACGCGTTCGGGTGGAAGTACGACCCGTTCGGTGCCCACCAGTCCATCCGCGACTCCGGCGGTACTGCCGATGACTTCGCTCCGCACCGGTTCACCGCCGGCACCTTTGACCGCACCACCGGGTGGATCAAGAACGGGGCCCGCTACTACAACCCCACCGAAGGCCGCTGGACCCAGCACGACACCCTCGACGCACCCCTAGACCCCGCCAACGCCAACCGGTACGCCTACGCAGCCAACAACCCCATCAACTACACCGACCCCACGGGAACCGTGACGCTGGCTGAGGGGCTCGGCTACGCGGCAACGGCAGTTGCGGCAGCAGGCTTGGTGGCGACTGGAGTGGGCGCTCCAGCAGGGGTCAGCCTCGGTATCGGGTTGGCGAGCACCGGGTTGAGTGTTGGTTCCCAACTTGCAGCAGGGAATCGTACTGGAGCCGTTGTGGCAGGCACATTCGGTATTGTCACGGCTGGCATCGGAGGCGCGGGCGCCGCGCTCGGCGTGGGTAGAGGCCTTTCGGCACTAGTTGAAACGGGGTACGCTGGCTTGTCCTACGGGGCTACTCTCGCGGCGAACTGAAGGGAAGGGTGGCATGGGTGGGCTTTCAGGGGCTGCTAACGTGCCCTATGGAGGGGTCATAGTGGCCCTTGTGCTTATTGCTGGCGTGCTTTGGAGCGTATGGCTTATTCGCAAAGGCAAATGAACGCAGTGCGCCTGCCTTGATGGGCAAAATATGATCTGCGTGCCCGAAACCAAGCCGGCCGCCTACACCGTCCGGGGATGGCGCAATGCGTCCACCGTCACCGCGAGGATCTCGAGACTTGACTCGCCATGGCATTTCGGCGCTGGGCGTGTCGTGGGAGACGATGTGCTCATGGCCCAGCACGCGAGGGGGAGTACACCTACACCTACGGGCGCACCGACCAGGTGGGCCGCCCGATCATCGAGCAGGTTCAGGTCGGCACCCAGCGGGCGTTCATCGAGAACGACCCCACCGGCCAGGCGGTGATGCTGCGTTCGCACTCAGGCACCCAGCTGCTCTACGTCCACGACCACCTGGGCTCACCGATCGCGCTGGCCTCGGATGGGCGTTACCACGCGTTCGGGTGGAAGTACGACCCGTTCGGTGCTCACCAGTCGATCCGCGACTCCGGTGGCACCGCCGATGAGTTCGCCCCGCACCGGTTCACCGCCGGGACCTACGACCGGACCACGGGGTGGATCAAGAACGGGGCCCGGTACTACAACCCCACAGAGGGCCGCTGGACCCAGCACGACACCCTTGACGCACCCCTGGACCCTGGCAACGCCAACCGGTACGCCTACGCCGCCAACAACCCCATCAACTACGTCGACCCCACCGGGAGATCCGCGTGGACGGCAGGCATCAACTTCGTCAGCGGCATTGGTGACATCGTTAATTTCGCCAGCGGCACGCAGATCACTTCGACCCGAGAGGCTGTGGCGTGGGTGGGGGGAGTGTTGACGTCAGCAGCCTGTTACGCTTTTGCAACTGCAGCTGGGGCAATGTCAGGCGGGACGGGACTGCTTCTTGCGTTAGCTTGCGAGGGGCTCGGATACGCGGTCGAACAGGCGGTTCTCGCATACTAGCGCCAATCGCCCGTTCCTAGAGGTGCAAGGGATGATTATGGATAGCCGAATCGTATGGGTTCTGGTCGCCGTCGGCATTGTAGCGTTGGGCGTCAAGACGTTTGCATTCTCATCTGGCCAGGATGGTCCGCCATCCAGGGCTCGCTCCAAAAAATTGTACATTACCGGCGGAATACTGGCCGTTGCTGCAATCGGATTCTTGCTCTTCGCACTGTCGCTCGACTGAGAAAGCGGTGTGCTGCCTAGTTCGATGCGAGTCGCTGGCGCCAGCGCACAACTGGAATCCAAGGGTTGCCTTAGGCTGGCAAAAAGCGACCTTGCTTTAGCCGAGCGATGACACTATCGACTAAGCCGCTTTCGGATCGCCATGACAATCAAAGTGATGCCCAGGATCACAAGCACCACGACGAGCGAGCCGATGGAGAACGGCCACCTGCCGGCTCCTTGCTCGTCCAGGTCGCCGCTAGAGTACGTAACCAGCGCCCCGAGCATGAGCAGCACTCCTAGCGTGGCCATGAAGATCCATGCGTGAGGTGAGGTCTTACCCGTCGACTTACCCCTGCCAGCTTGATCTCTCATGACGAGCACAATAGTGGCTAGCCGGTCGTAACGCTTGCTTACCGTGGGGTCGTCACACGGTAGGGCGCAACTAGCTGGCATGCGTGCTTGCGGCGGCGGGATCAGACTGGGTCCAGTGACCCAAGTTGGGGGAGTCCGACCCGGATTCACGCAGCCGGTGGCCGAAGATCCAGGACTCGCTCTAGACTGCATATGTCATAACACGGATTTTCGGCTAACCAGATCCAGCGCTCGGACACGAGCACCTCGGGCTACTGGCAAATGCTGCGGCGTACGGACTGCGGTGGGAAGCCTCCAGAGGCTGTAGCCCGCATGACCGGCCGGCCGGCCCTGCGGGACCCGATGTGGGCGCTGCGCGCGGCGTGCGAGCTCGGGCTGCCCGCCTCGCTCGAGGGAGCAGCGCCGTGGCCGCCGCAGTACGTGCGGGGCGCGTGGCGCGTGGCGCTCGTGGCTCAGCCCGCCCCAGTCTCGCCCTGGTCCGCCCGGGCCGCGGCCTCGACCGCCGCAGCGACCCGCGTCGTCACCTCGGGGTTGAAGACGCTCGGGATGATGTAGGTCGGGTTGAGCTCGTCCTCCGTGACGACCTCCGCCAGGGCCTGGGCCGCCGCGAGCAGCAGCCGCGAGCTGACCTGATGGGACTGCGCGTCGAGCAGGCCCCGGAACACCCCGGGGAAGGCCAGCACGTTGTTGATCTGGTTGGCGAAGTCCGAGCGTCCCGTCCCCACGATCGCGGCGTGCTGGGCGGCGTCGTCGGCGTCGACCTCGGGGCGGGGGTTGGCCATCGCGAAGACGATCGCATCCGAGCCCATGGTCGCGATGTCGTCCCCCGTGAGCAGGTCGGGGGCGGAGAGGCCGATGAAGACCTCCGCCCCGACGAGGGCCTCGCGCAGGGTGCCCGTCGCGCCGCGCGGGTTGGTGTTCTCGGCCGTCCAGCGCAGCGAGGCGTCCAGCCCGGGGCGGTCGGTGTGGACGACCCCCTCGATGTCGCAGACGACGACGTCGCGGGCCCCGGCGGCGAGCAGCAGCTTGAGCACCGCGGTGCCGGCGGCCCCCGCCCCGGACATCACGATCCGGACGGTGCCGATCTCCTTGCCGACCACCTTGAGGGCGTTCGTCAGGGCTGCGAGCGCCACGATCGCGGTGCCGTGCTGGTCGTCGTGGAAGACCGGGATGTCCAGGCGCTCGCGCAGCCGCTGCTCGACCTCGAAGCAGCGCGGGGCGGAGATGTCCTCGAGGTTGATCCCCGCGAAGACCGGGGCGATCGCGCAGACGGTCGCGACGATCTCGTCGACGTCGGTGGTGTCCAGGGCGATCGGGAAGGCGTCGATGTCCGCGAACCGCTTGAACAGCGCGGCCTTGCCCTCCATGACCGGCAGGGCAGCGAGCGGGCCGATGTTGCCCAGGCCCAGCACCGCGCTGCCGTCGGTGACCACGGCGATGGTGTTGCGCTTGATCGTCAGGTTGCGGGCGTCCTCGGGCCGGGCCGCGATGGCCTCGCAGACCCGGGCGACCCCCGGGGTGTAGACCATCGACAGGTCGTCACGGTTGCGGATCGGGACCTTGGACTCGATCGACAGCTTGCCGCCCAGGTGCAGCAGGAAGGTCCGGTCGCTGACCCGTTCGACGACCACGCCCTCCAGGACGCGCAGGGCCTCGACGATCTGCTCGGCGTGCTCCTCCCCGCGGGTCGCGCAGGTCATGTCGACGCCGATCCGCTCGTGCCCCGAGGTCGTCACGTCGAGGGCGGTGACGATGCCCCCGGCGTGCTCGATGGCGGTGGTGAGCTCGCTGACCGCCGTCGGGCGGGCCTGGACCTGGAGGCGGACGGTGATCGAGGACGAGACGCTCGGCGCTGAGACCATGGCCCCAGTCTGGCCTCTACGCTGGCCGGGTGCCTTCCCACCCGCTCGACACGCTCGTGACGCTCCCCGGGGTCGAGCAAGCGGTGGGCCGCGCGCGCGAGGCCTGCGAGGAGCTCCGTTGGCACCGGGCCCTGCGTCGTCAGTGGCCCGTCGCCCGCACCGAGGCCGGGGTGCGGTGCGCCCACGCGGGCGGGGTCGTCGACGGCCTGCGCCTGCCCCTTGCTCTCGTGCGGGACCTGGCCCGGGGTGCGGCCGAACCGCCGTCGGGCCCCGAGGGGGAGGCCGCCGTCGGAGGGCTGCGGGCCCAGGCCGAGGTCGAGCGCCGGCTGCCCGCCCCCGGGGCCCGCCGCGCGGCCGCGATGCCCCTGGGCCAGCTCCTCGCCCGCCTCGACGCCGCCGCGGTCGGGGACACCCCGGAGGCCGGTCGACCGCGGACCGCTGCGCCTCAGGATCTGCGTGGGTTGGGCGAGGCCGTCGGCCCGGACGAGCTGGGGGTGCGGCTCGGGATGCTCGCCGAGCTCGTCGCGGCCCCGCTGCCGGCGCGCATCCCCGCCCTGCTGCGCGCCGCCGTCGTGCTCGGTGAGGTGCTCACCCTGCGGCCCTTCGTGCGGGGCAACGGGGTGGTCGGGCGCGCCGCCTTCCGCTACCTGCTCACGGTCGACGGCGTGGACCCGGTGGGGGTCGTGGTGCCCGAGGTGGCCTGGGCGGCGGTGCCCACGGTGCATCTCGCCGCCGCCGCCGGGTTCGCCACCGGGACCGAGCAGGGGGTCGCGGGCTGGCTGGTCCACTGCGCCGAGGCCGTCGTCGCGGGGGCCGAGGAGGGGACGCGGGTCGCGGACGCGGTGCTCGCGGGGAGGCTCGCGCCGGTCGAGGGCTGACACCTGCAGGGAACTGACTGCGTCGACCGCCGCACACAAGACGACGGCGCCCCCGGAGGGACGCCGACGTCGACAGCACAGGTGGCGAGGTATCAGGCGCTTCTTTGCGCTGCCGCTACGGGACAAGCCCGGTCGGCAGGTCCACTCGGGGACCGGTCGAGCGTGGGTTCTCGCCATCCGCTGTGCTGCTGTAGTTCCTTTGTACGCCTCCTGCGGACCAGAGGGAAGGGACCTGCGGGACTTTCTCTAGCCCCCTGCTCAGCGTCCCGGGAGGCGGACGATCATCGCCCACGAGGCGGACGCCGTCGTCGTGCCAGGAGCAGCCCGACGACGGTCCCCACCAGGACCAGCCCGAGCACGGGCAGGGTGCGGCTCGGTGGGGGCAGGCGTGACCCGAGGGTCACCGGCCGCTCGAAGGACAGCACCTCCCAGCCGTGCTCGACGGCGACGCGGCGCAGCCCCCGGTCGGGGTTGACCACCGCCGCGTTGCCCACCGCCTCGAGCATCGGCACGTCGGTGATCGAGTCCGAGTAGGCGTGGCAGCGGGTCAGGTCGTAGCCCTCGGCCTCGGCGAGCTCGCGCACCGCGGTGGCCTTGTTCTCACCGTAGGCGTAGAACGCGATCTCCCCGGTGTAGAGCCCGTCGCGGACCTCCATCCGGCTCGCGACGACGTGGTCCGCGCCCAGCAGGGCGGCGATCGGTCCGACCACCTCGGACCCCGAGGCCGAGACGACGACCACGTCGTGCCCGGCCGCGTGGTGCTCGTCGATCAGGGCGACGGCCTCGGCGTAGACGGTCGGCTCGATGTGCAGGTGCAGGGTCTCGGCCACGATCGCCGAGACCTGCGCGACGTCCCACCCGGTGACCATCGCGGACAGGTGCGCGCGCAGGCGTTCGGTCTGGTCGGCGTCGGCCCCGCCCAGCAGGAAGAGGAACTGGGCGTAGGCGGTGCGCAGCACGTCGCGCCGGGTGATGAGGCCGCCCGCGTAGAACGGGCGGGAGAAGGCCGTCGCGGAGGAGGTCGCGATGATCGTCTTGTCGAGGTCGAAGAAGGCCGCCACCCGGGGCTCGGTGCGGGCCTGGTGGTGGTCGACGACCTCGGTCCCGTCGCCGTCCGCCTCGTGTACCCGCACCTGCCCGAGGGTACCGAGCCCGGTCAGTCCCTCCACAGGCCCTGGGGCTGCACATCCGTCCACATGCGGCCCGGACCCGCGGTGGGTGGCGGCGCGGGCTCGGACCAGGGTGGTCGAGCCGGGAGGTCCGGCCCAGGGCAGGGGCCGGTGCGCCGGCGGGAGGGGGCGGCGTGGCCGAGGTGATCGTCGTGGTGGGGGTGGTCGGCGGGGCCGGCGCCTCGACCCTGGCCGCGCTGCTCGCCCGACGCCGGGCGCTCACGGCAGGACGGCGACGCGGCGAACCGGCTGGGCGTGGCCGCGGGGGGCCCGGTGGGGCTCGGCTCGGCGGGACGAGGGACGACGGCGTGGTGCTCGTGGACCTCGATCCCGGGTCGGGTGGGATCGAGGTGCTCCTGGGGATCGAGGAGCGTCCCGGAGCGCGATGGGCGGCCCTGCGTGAGGTGCGCGGCACCCTGACCGAGGACGACCTCGCCGGGGTGCTGCCCCGCTGGGAGGGCGTCGAGGTGCTCAGCGGGGATCGTCGCCGTGGTGCGCCCTGGGGGGACCCCGCGTCGGCGGGGCGTGAGGGCGGGTCGACGGCGGTGGCTGGGGACGGGCTCGTCGCGGTGTGGTCGGCCCTGTGTGCGGGGAGCGGGACGGTGGTCGTCGACCTGCCGGGGCATCGGCTGCCGGCAGCGGCGCCGCTGCTGGCCCCGGGACTGGCTGCGGCCGACCGTGCTCAGGTCGTCCTGCTCACGGGACAGGACGTGTTGGGCGTGGCGGCGGGTCTGGCCCTGCGCCCCGGGCTCGAGGCGCTCGGTGGGGCGTCCCGGGCCGGGGCGGTCGACGACGGCGCGCGTCCCGTCCGCGCGAGCGACCCCGCCCTCCCGGGGACCCTCGTCCTGCGGCGTCGTCCCGGGGCGCGGGTGGCCCCCCTCGAGGCGGCCGAGGTGCTGGGCGTGCGGCTCGCGGGGCTGCTGCCCACCGACAGGTCCTTGCCCCGGGCGACCGACCGGGGTCTGGGCCCCGTCGTCCCCGGCCGAGGACGCCTTGCTGCGGCGGTCGCCCGGCTCGAGCGCCGGTTGGCGTCCGCGTGACAGCGACCTGGGCGGGAGCTGGGGTCGACCCCGCGCTGGTCACGCGAGTCCGGGAGCGGGTCGCCCGCGCCGGGGCGGCGGTCAGTCAGGAGGAGCTTGAGCGGACCGTGCGCGAGCTCGCCGGGGTCGTGGGGCGCGAGGACCTGGGTCGGTTGGTCACCTCGGTCCGTGCCGAGCTCACGGGGGCCGGTCCGCTGCAGCCCCTCCTCGAACAAGCGGGGGTCAGCGACGTGCTGGTCAACGGGCCCCGCGAGGTCTGGGTCGATCGCGGCGCCGGCCTCGAACCCGTCCCGGTGGACCTGGGGGACGCGGCCGCGGTCCGTGCCCTCGCGGTGCGCCTCGCGGCCGCGGGTGGCCAACGCCTCGACGACGCCGCGCCCGTGGCCGACGCGCGCCTGCCGGACGGGACCCGTCTGCACGCGGTCCTGCCGCCGGTCGCAGCCGACGGGGCGCTGATCAGTCTCCGGGTGCTGCGGCCCCGCTCCTTCAGCCTCGACAGCCTGGTGGCCTCGGGCAGCGTGGCCCCCGCGGTCGCCCCCGTACTCGAACGCCTCGTCGCCGCGCGGGCGAACCTCCTGGTCTCGGGAGCGACCGGGACGGGCAAGACGACGCTGCTCGGGTCCCTGCTGTCCCTGGTGCCGCGCCACGAGCGGATCGTGTGCATCGAGGAGGCCGGGGAGCTGGCCCCCGACCACCCGCACGTGGTCCGCCTCGTGGCCCGCCGTGCCAACGTCGAGGGGGTCGGCGCGGTCGACCTGACCGACCTGGTGCGCCACGCCCTGCGGATGCGACCCGACCGCATCGTGCTGGGAGAGTGCCGCGGGGCCGAGGTCCGTGAGGTCCTGTCCGGGCTCAACACCGGGCACGACGGCGGCTGCGCCACGATCCACGCCAACGCAGCGCAGGACGTCCCCGCCCGGCTCGAGGCCCTGGGAGCCCTCGCCGGGCTCGACCGTGCCGCTCTCGCTGCCCAGGCGACGAGCGCCCTGCACGCCGTGGTGCACCTGCGGCGCGACGCCGGGCAGCGACGCGTGGCCGAGGTGGCGCAGGTCGTCTCGCGCGGCGGGGAGCTCACGGTCGAGACGGTCCTGGTGCAGGACGCCGGTGGTCGGGTGCTGCGGCGCCCCGGGTGGGCGGGGTTCGCCGCGCGGTGGGGGATGCGGTGAGGGCGTGAACCGGCAGGGAACCGACGGCGTGGGTGGAGGCGGAGGTGGGCGTGGGGGTGGAGCCCCTCTCGGTCTCGGGACGAGCCCCAGGTTGGCGCGGTTGGCTCCGGGCTCCGGTGAGGTGGCGGCAGCCGTCCGGACCGGCGCGGCCCGCGACCCCGCGTCGTGGCGAGCGCGGCTCCGCGGGGCCGTTCGCGCCGAGGCAGCAGGCGGCACCTTCGGCGAGGTCGTCGCGCAGGTGTGCGGCGCCCTGCGGGCCGGTGCCCCACCGACCACGGCCTGGCACCGGGTGGGGGTGCGGGCGCTGGACGGGGTCCCCGTGCGCGAGGACCTGCTCGACGCGGGACTCACCTCGGAGCAGGGGCTCGCCGTCACGGCCGCCTGCCGCGTCGCGGGCGAGGTGGGAGCCGCCCCGGCCCCGGTCCTGGAACGGGTCATGGCCGCCGTGGCCCACGAGGCCGAGGCTGCAGGGCAGCGTGAGGCCGCCCTCGCCGGCCCCCGGGCCACGGCACGGCTGCTCGCCTGGTTGCCGGTGCTGGGCCTGGTCCTGGGCGCTGCGCTGGGGGCCGAGCCGTGGGCCGTGCTGCTCGACGGCGGGCTCGGCACCGTGCTGCTGGTCGCCGGGGCCGGGCTGATGCTCGTCGGTCACCGCTGGGCCGGGCGCTACGTGCGGACGGCGACCGCCGCCGGTCAGGAACCGGGACGGGGCAGCCGGTGAGCACGCGACGGCTCCGTGGTCTCGAGCCTGGTCCTGGCGACGCGGTCGACGGGGCGACAGGCATCGGAGGCGCGCCCCACAGAACCTCGCCCACCGGACCCGCTCGGGGAGGGGCCTCCCGCGCGAGAGGTCGGGCGCATCGCCGGGGTGGGCGCCACGGGCGCGGACGGGGCTCACCTCCCCAGGAGGACTCGGATCCTTCGGTCGAGCTCGAGCTGGGGGTGGTCCTCGACCTCCTCGAGGCGGCCTGCAGCGCGGGGGCGGGCATCCCGCGAGCCTTGGACGCCGTCGGCCGAGCCGTGGGTGGCGCCACCGGGACGAGCATGCGTGCCGCGGGGGCGGCGTTGGTCGTCGGCGCCCGGTGGGAGGAGGCCTGGCACGGCGGCCCCGCCACCCGGGTGGTCGCGGCGGCCCTGCGTCCGGCGTGGGAGGACGGCGCGCCCCCGGGTGGAGGTCTGCGGGCGACCGCCGAGCGGGTCCGTCGTGAACGGCACGCGGCGGCCCTCGCGGGGGCCGCGCGGCTGGGCGTGCGCCTCGTGCTCCCGCTCGGGCTGTGCCACCTGCCGGCCTTCGTCCTGGTCGGCCTCGTCCCGGTGCTGGTCTCGATGGCGGCGGGATCCCTCGGGTGACGGCGCGATCCACAGCCCCGGAGATGAGGCGGGGTGTCCACCAGCCCCCAGGTCCGTCCGGCCGAGCACCCCAGCCCGGGCAGGACGGTGGGACCGGCGCGACCGACGCGCCGCGCGGGCCGGCCTCGGCCGGTCCGCCTGACCGGAAGGACGAACCATGACGACCCTCCACACCAGCACGGGCACCCCACCGGACCCCGAGCCCGGTGGTGCCCCGGCCCGACGCCTCGTGCCCCCGGGCCCGCCCCGCCCGCCCGCCCGGGCCGGGGCCAGCCGTCCGGCGCGTCCGCTGAGCGTTCTTCGTGACCGGCTCGGCCGCGACGAGGGCATGGCCACGGCCGAGTACGCCATCGCGACCGTGGCGGCCGCGGGCTTCGCGGGGCTCCTCATCACGGTGCTGCGCAGCGACGAGGTCCGTGGCCTGCTCGTCGGCATCGTGCGCGGAGCGCTGTCGATGTGAGCCGGGAGGCAGCCGCACGGGCGCTCGCGGCGCACAGGGCTGGCGCCCCGGGGGGCCGGGCCGTGGCCTCGGGGGATCGCGGTGCAGTGACGGCCGAGCTGGCCCTCGCCCTGCCCGCGGTGATCCTCGTGCTCGCGGTGCTCCTGGTGACCGGAGCGGCGACCTCCGCCCAGCTCCGGTGCGCCGACGGGGCACGGGCCGGTGCCCGTGCGGCTGCCTTGGGCATGACCGACGGCGAGGTGGCCGAGATCGCCCGGCAGGTCACGGGCGGTGCGGCCGAGGTGGAGGTCGCCCGCGCCCACCCGTGGGTCGAGGTCCGGGTCAGCTCGGCCGTGGCCGGAGGGTGGTTCACGGGAGGCCCGCTCGGTCTGTCCGCGACGGCGACGGCGTGGGTCGAGCCGTGACCCGCTCTCGGGCGCGCGCCTCGATCCTGGACGACCCCGAGCGCGGCGCCGGGACGGTCCTGGTCCTGGCCCTCGTCGCGGTCGTGATCCTGCTGTCGGCGAGCGTCGCCGTCCTCGGGCGGGCCCAGGCCGCCGGGGCGTCGGCGCAGACGGCGGCGGACCTCGCCGCCCTCGCCGCGGCGGCCTCGATCGCGGTCCCGACCGGCATGGTCCTGGCCCCCGAGGCCCGCAGCGCAGCAGGCGGAGAGAGGGGCTGCGCGCTCGCGGCCCCGGTCGCGGAGCGCAACGGTGCTGCCGTGCTGGCCTGCGAGGAGCAGGGCGGCGGGGTCGTGGCGGTCGAGGTCGGTGCGCCGGGCCCGATGGGGCAGGCGACCGGACGGGCCGTGGCCGGTCCGCCGTCGGCTCGTGCGCCGTGAGTCGGCGGTCCGGGGCTCCGCACGCGATGAGCCGGTGCTCCGTGGTCCCGCGCCACCACCCGCGTCACCACCCGCGCGGCTCAGCCGGGGTCGTGGGTTAGCACGACGTCGAGCAGCCGCAGGGCCCCGGCCTTGTCGAGGGGCTCGTTGCCGTTCCCGCACTTGGGGGACTGCACGCACGCCGGGCAGCCCTGGGCGCACCGGCACCCCGCGATCGCCTCCCGGGTCGCGCGCAGCCATCCGGCACCCAGGTGGAAGCCGCGCTCGGCGAAGCCGGCCCCGCCGGGGTGCCCGTCGTAGACGAAGACCGTGGCGCACTCGGTGTCCACGTGCAGGGCCGTGGACACCCCGCCCAGGTCCCAGCGGTCGCAGGTCGCCAGCAGCGGCAGCATCCCGATCGAGGCGTGCTCGGCGGCGTGCAGGGCCCCCGGGGCGGCGCCGTCGGCGACCCCGGCCTCCTCGAGGACCGAGAGCGGCGCCGTCCACCACACGGCCGTCGTGGTCAGGGTGCGCGCGGGCAGGTCCAGGGTCTCGCCCCCGACGGGGGTCATCTCCGGCAGGCGCCGCTTGGTGTAGCTCATCACCTGCGTGGTGACGTCGACCGGCCCGAACCCCCAGGTGATCGGCCCGGCGGGGCGCTCGGCACGCACCCCGCGGATCTCGATCGAGGTGAGCCAGCGCGACCAGGTGCCGTAGTCGACCGTGCGCGGCCGGACCACGGCGACCGACCCCTCGAGGTCGAGGTCCTCGACCACGTAGGTCTCGCCCTGGTGGACGTACACCGCCCCCGGGTGCACGGTCGAGTCGGCCGCGGCGGCATCCACCGTCCCCAGGAGTCGGCCGGTCCGCTGCTCGACCACACGCACCGGGTCGCCCCCCGTCCCACGCAGGTCGGTCAACCCCACGGCGGACTCGGCATGCGTCCAGTACCAGCCCGACGGACGGCGGCGCAGGGCCCCGCGCTCGACCAGCACCCCGAGCAGCTCGGCCGTGCCGGGGCCGAAGAGCTCGAGGTCGGCGGCGCGCAGCGGCAGCTCGGCAGCGGCGGCGCACAGGTGCGGGCCCAGCACGTACGGGTTGGTCGGGTCGAAGACCGTCGCCTCGACCGGTGTGCCGAAGATCGCCTCGGGGTGGTGCACCAGGTAGGTGTCGAGCGGGTCCTCCCGGGCGATCAGGGCCACCAGCCCGTCGCTGCCGGCCCGGCCCGCGCGGCCGGCCTGCTGCCACAGGGACACCCGCGTGCCCGGCCAACCCGCGATGAGCACGGCGTCGAGCCCCGCGATGTCGACCCCCAGCTCGAGGGCGTTGGTCGTGGCCAGGGCCCGCAGGTCCCCCGAGCGGATCGCCTGCTCGAGGGCCCGACGCTCCTCAGGCAGGTACCCGCCCCGGTAGGCCGCCACCTGGCTGCCCAGACCCCGGCGCACTCGGTCGAGGTGGTCCCTGGTCGCCGCAGCGACCGACTCGGCCCCCCGCCGCGACCGCGTGAAGGCCAGGGTGCGGGCCCCGGCCAGGGTCAGGTCGGTCAGCAGATCGGCCATCTCCGCGGTCGCGGTGCGGTGGGTCGGTGCGGTGGGGGAGGGGGTGGTCGGCGAGGCCGGGGCGTCCGGCTCCTCGGGCACCGGAACCGCCTCGCCCGGCAGCTCGGGGGGCTGCCACAGCACGAAGGTCTTGCGCCCCTGCGGGGCGGTGTCCTCGGTGACCGCCACGACCTCCTCAGCCGGCACCCCGAGGAGGCGGGCGGCGCTCGCGGCCGGGTCGGAGGTGGTCGCCGAGGCCAGGACGACGACGGGCGCGCTGCCGTAGCTCGCGGCCAGGCGTCGCAACCGTCGCAGCACCGCGGCCACGTGCGCGCCGAAGACCCCGCGGAAGGCGTGGCTCTCGTCGAGCACCACGTAGCGCAGCGAGCGCAGCAGCCGCGACCAGCGCCGGTGCCCGGGCAGCAGCGAGAAGTGCAGGAAGTCGGGGTTGGTCAGGACGACGTCGGCATGGTCACGGATCCACTGCCGCTCGGACATCGCCGTGTCGCCGTCGCAGGTCGCAGCCCGCACGCTCACCTCGGCCGCGCCCAGCAGGCGCTCGAGGCCGGCGAGCTGGTCGGCCGCCAACGCCTTGGTCGGCGCGAGGTAGAGCACCGAGCCGCGCCGGCTCACGTCCCCGGCGCCCGTCGCCTGCAGCTCGGCGGCGCGCACGGCGGTCAGGGCCGGGAGCCAGAAGGCCAGGGACTTCCCGGAGCCGGTCGAGGTCGCGATCACGGTGTGCCGCCCCGACCACGCGGCGTCGGAGGCGACCACCTGGTGCTGCCACGGGCGCTCGACCCCCAGGCGCCGGTACCCCGCCACGAGCTCGCCGTCGGCCCACCCGGGCCAGTCGGCCTGGAGCCCCGCACGCGGCGGGAGGTGCTCGACGTGGGTCACGCGATCGCCGCGGGCTCCCCCGGCCAGCAGCACGTCGAGCAGGGGGGAGTCGGGCACCGCCCGATCATCCCACCGCCGGTGCTGCCCGGCTTGTCCCGATCCCCCGAGGGACGAGGGACGTAGGTCCCCGCCCGCCGTCGCCGGGAGGGAGTTACATGGCACATCTAGTGGCCAGGCGCGAGCGGCCCTACTAGATGTTGAGATCACCAGCCAGGAGGACACCCCGCATGAGCACCACCCAGCCCGACCGGGACGCACTGCTGCCTCGGGGGGTGATCAAGCGGTCCGGAGCGACCGCCACCTTCGACCGGGTGCGGATCAGCGCCGCGATCGAGCGGGCCGGGCTCGCCACGGGAGGGATCGGTCGCGAGGAGGCCGACGCGTTGGCCGCCCAGGTGCACGCGGCCCTCACCGTCGAGGGTGCCGCCTACCCGCACGTCGAGCACGTCCAGGACCTCGTCGAGCAGACCCTCCTCGCGGCCGGGCACACGGCCACGGCCCGCGCCTACATCGCCTACCGCGAGCAGCACGCCCGGCTCCGGGAGGACGCCCGCACGGTGGTCGACGTCGGCTCCTCGATCAACGAGTACCTGGACCGCTCGGACTGGCGGGTCAACGCCAACGCCAACCAGGGCTACTCCCTGGGTGGGCTGATCCTCAACACCGCGGGCAAGGTCACCGCGAACTACTGGCTCTCGCACGTCTACGCCCCCGAGATCGGCCACGCCCACCGCGACGGGGACCTGCACATCCACGACCTCGACATGCTCGCGGGCTACTGCGCGGGCTGGTCCCTGCGCACCCTGCTGACCGAGGGCCTCAACGGTGTGCCCGGCAAGGTCGAGGCGGGACCGCCCAAGCACTTCAGCTCGGCCGTGGGGCAGATCGTCAACTTCCTCGGCACCATGCAGAACGAGTGGGCCGGGGCTCAGGCCTTCAGCTCCTTCGACACCTACATGGCCCCCTACGTCCGGACCGACGGCCTGAGCTACACCGAGGTGCGGCAGGGCATCCAGGAGCTCGTCTACAACCTCAACGTGCCCTCGCGCTGGGGCACCCAGACCCCGTTCACCAACCTGACCTTCGACTGGACCTGCCCCGCGGACCTGCGCGACCAGGTCCCGGTGATCGCCGGGGTCGAGCAGGACTTCACCTACGGGGACCTGCAGGTCGAGATGGACGTCATCAACCGCGCGTACATGGACGTCATGACCGCGGGGGACGCGAGCGGGCGGGTCTTCACCTTCCCCATCCCGACCTACAACATCACCGAGGACTTCCCCTGGGAGTCCGAGAACGCCGACCGGCTCTTCGCCATGACCGCGCGCTACGGGCTGCCGTACTTCCAGAACTTCCTCAACTCCGAGCTCGAGCCCGGGCAGATCCGCTCGATGTGCTGCCGCCTCCAGCTCGACCTGCGTGAGCTGCTCAAGCGGGGCAACGGGCTCTTCGGCTCGGCCGAGCAGACCGGCTCCCTCGGTGTCGTCACGATCAACTGCGCTCGGCTGGGCCACACCCACCGCGGGGACCTCGACGGCCTGCTCGTGGCCCTGGACCGGCTGCTCGAGCTCTCGCGGGACTCC
The DNA here is from genome assembly GCF_017565425.1 of Actinotalea soli. Lineage (GTDB taxonomy): Bacteria > Actinomycetota > Actinomycetes > Actinomycetales > Cellulomonadaceae > Actinotalea > Actinotalea soli. The sequence continues at coordinate 126,075 of NZ_JAGEMK010000009.1, read as the reverse complement.
CTCGAGGTCAAGCGCAAGGTCATCCAGCGCTACATCGACGAGGGCCTGTTCCCGTACACCAAGCGCTACCTCGGCAGCCTGCGGAACCACTTCTCGACCATCGGCGTCAACGGCATCAACGAGATGGTCCGCAACCTCACGGGCGACGAGCACGACCTCACCACCACCGAGGGCCACGCGATCGCCGTCCGCCTGCTCGACCACGTCCGCGCCCGGATGGTCGAGTTCCAGGAGGCCACCGGCCACATGTACAACCTCGAGGCCACCCCGGCCGAGGGCACCACGTACCGGTTCGCCAAGGAGGACCTCAAGCGCTTCCCCGGGATCCTGCAGGCGGGCACCGACGAGAACCCCTACTACACGAACTCCTCGCAGCTGCCCGTGGGCTTCACCGACGACCCCTTCGAGGCCCTCGACCGGCAGGACGAGCTGCAGACCAAGTACACCGGCGGCACCGTGCTGCACCTGTACATGTCCGAGCAGGTCTCCAGCCCGGAGGCCTGCCGAGAGCTGGTCCGCCGTGCGCTGAGCACCCACCGGCTCCCGTACATCACCATCACGCCGACCTTCTCGATCTGCCAGGCCCACGGGTACATCGCGGGGGAGCACCACACCTGCCCGCAGTGCTCCGAGCCCTGCGAGGTCTGGACCCGGGTCATGGGCTACCACCGCCCCGTCAGCTCCTTCAACGTCGGGAAGAAGGGCGAGCACGCCGAGCGCACCCACTTCACCGAGCAGGCGGCCACGCCCCGGGTGCCCGACGACGTCCCGGTGCCGGTCGGGTGAGCCCGGTGCAGGTCCAGGCCGGGGCGGGCACCCTGCAGATCGCAGGACTGGTGCCGTTGTCGACCTGCGACTGGCCCGGCAGGCTCGTGGCGACGATCTTCCTGCAGGGCTGCCCGTGGCAGTGCACCTACTGCCACAACCCCGGCCTGATCGACCCGCGGCTGCCCGGGGTCGTGCCGTGGGAGCAGGTCACCGACCTGCTCTCGCGGCGCCGTGGCCTGCTCGACGGCCTCGTGTTCTCCGGGGGGGAGCCCACCCGGCAGGGCGGGCTGGGCGCCGCGATGCAGCAGGTCAGGGACGCAGGCTTCGGCGTCGGGCTGCACACGGGGGGCGCCTACCCGCGTCGGCTCGAGGCCGTGCTGCCCCTGGTGGACTGGGTGGGCCTGGACATCAAGGCCCCGGCCGACCTGTATCCCGCCATCACCGGGGTGGCCTCGAGCGCCACCCCGGCCTTCCGGTCCCTGCGCGTCGTCCAGGAGGCCGGGGTGCCGGTCCAGGTCCGCACCACGGTCGACCCGACGGTCCTCGACGAGGACGCGGTGCGACGCCTGGGTGAGCAGCTGGCGCGGGACGGGGTGCACGACCACGTGCTGCAGGAGGTACGGTCCGCAGGGACCAGACCGGAGTACGCTGCCGCTCTGGCTGATCTTGCGGCCGGGTCGGCAGGCGCGCCGACCCGCGGTGCGGCGCAGGGTTTGGTTGAATGAACGCGATCAGCACGCAGCAGACGTTGAGTGGAGGCCGGTGTGGACGTGTCCGTCACGAGCCGCGTCGTCGGCGACCGGACCGTGGTCGACGTGACGGGTGAGATCGATGTCTACACGGCCCCGGCCCTGCGGGAGGAGCTCGCGTCGCTGATCGACCGCGAGCACACCGACCTCGTCGTCGACCTGACCGCGGTCAAGTTCATGGACTCCACAGGCCTGGGCGTGCTGGTCGGCGCGCTCAAGAAGGTCCGCACCATCGGCGGCGACCTGCGTCTGGTCATCGACCAGGAGAAGATCCTCAAGGTCTTCCGCATCACCGCCCTGACCCAGGTCTTCACGATCCACGCCTCGATCGACGAGGCCCTCGCCGAGCAGGGCTGACCCACCCCGCACGTCCCACGTAGCGCTCGAGCCCCGCGACCCTCAGGGTCGCGGGGCTCTGCTGCGTCTGTCAGCAGGCGGCGTCGGTCACCAGTCGGTGAGGGTCACCGGGTAGGGGCCCCCGAGGACCGTCGCGGTGACCCTGGTGCCGTAGACGGCGGTGGCGCGGACCTGGTCGTAGACGTAGAGGTCCATGACCTCGCCGGGCTGGGGGGCGAGCCCGGCGGCCTCCGGCCCGCCCAGGCACGTGAACCACTGGTAGAGCGAGGTCTGGACAGCGTCCCCCGGGGCCGTGTGGAGCGGCTCGGCCGACCGGTAGGCAGGCTCCATCGTGGTGCGGACCCGCCCCTCGTCGTCGACCAGGATCGCCCGCACCGACTGCGGCGCGTAGCCGGTCAGGGGCACGCCGTCGAGGGTGTCGGTGCGGCGCAAGGTGACGGGCAGGTGGACCCCGGCGACGCTCACCGGGTCCACGAGCAGGCCAACGTCGAGCTCGGCGCGGAAGTCGGGGTCGCCCACCGCCTCGAGCGCCGACGACGCGTCGTCCCCGCACCGGGGCAGCGCACTGACGGTGCGGTGCGGGTCGGCAGGGCCTGCATCAGCGCCGAAGGTGACGGGCTCGAGCTCGACGATCTCGATACCCGGCTCATCCTGGTCAGGTAGGCCCGTCCCCGGGGACGCGACGCTGAACGCCCGGTACGTCCCGAGCAAGGGCTGGCCGGTGCGGCAGTCGACGGCGTCGCGCAGGCCGGCGATGTTGAACGCCCCGCTCCCGTTGGTGGCCTCGGAGCCGAGCTCCTCGGTCGGCGGGTCCCACAGCGCGATCGTCCCGGCCTCGTCGACCAGGTAGGTGTGCAGCGAGGCGAGTGCGCCCCCAGGCTCTCCCGGGGTCTCGGGGTAGGCCGTCACCGCCGGGTGCAGCAGCTCCTCCCCGACCCCCACCCGGTACAGGCCGTCCTCCTCGGCGAGGGCCCCGACGGTGACCCCACCGAGCAGCTCGAGCCCAGGGGAGTCGACCGGCTCGAGCTCGAAGCGCACCCCGCACGGCGCCGCACCGGGCTCCCACCCGGGCAGCACCTCGGTCGAGGCCACGGGTTCCTCGCTCGCACTCGGCTCGGGGCTCGGCGCCACGGGTGCCTGGGTGGCGGGCGGCGCGACCGGGGCAGGGGAGAGCAGGCCGATCCCGCCGACGGCGAGCAGCCCCACGGCTCCGACCCCCGCGACCGAGCTGGTCACGGTGCGGGTCGCACGGCGCCGGTGCACGCGACGCAGCAGGCCGTCGGTCGGAACGGGCCGGGCCTGCGCCCGGCCGCGGGCGGCGACCTCCTCGAGGGCGCGCTCCAGGTCGATCCTCATGCGGACTCCTCCCCGTGCAGCAGCACGCTCTCGTGGGTCTCGACCGGCCCGCCGACGTCGGCGGTGGCGGTGGTCAGGACGGGGCCGAGCAGGGCCTCCATCCGGTGGACGCCCAGGCTCAGGTACCTCTTGACCGAACCGTCGGCGATCCCGAGCCGCCCGGCGATCTCGGGGATGGTCAGGTCGTCGTAGAAGCGCAGGACGACGCAGGCGCGCTGCCGCGGGGGCAGGCTCTGCAGGGCGGACTCGACGTCGACCCGCTGGGCAGTGGGCCCTTCGGGGCCGTCGAGCCGCTCCGGGCGGGCCAGCAGGTGACGCAGGGACTCCCAGCGCCGGCGGCGTCGGTACCCGTCGATGTAGAGGGTCAGGATCGCGCGGCGCACGTAGCCCTCGTCGATGGTGATCTCGCGGGACCGGGCCCGGACGTAGCTCTTGACCAGGGCGTCCTGGACGAGGTCCTCGGCGTCGCGCGTGTTGCCGGCCAGCAGGTAGGCGTACCCGGTGAGCGAGCGCCCGTGCTCACGCGCGAGGGTCACCATCGCCTCGTCGGCCCGCTGGCGCCATCGTCCCGGCATGCGCCCGTCCCCCTGTCCCGGCCACCGCCCTCGGCGACCCCTCACCCCCAAGAACGCACGTCACCCGCCAACCGTTGTCCACCCACAAAGCTCGTGTCAGAACCTGGGATACCTGGGGGTATCCCAGGTTCTGACACGAGCTTGTGGGGTCAGGGGTCCGCGGGCGTGAAGGTGTAGTCGACCAGCCAGCCGCCTCCGGTCTCGTCGGACACGTCGGCGAGCACCGCCCCCTCCGGGCCTGAGGCCGCCACCTCGTGCCAGAACGGCCGGGCGTCGTCGGTCGACTCGTCGTCGACCGCGTAGCCGGCCTCCTCGAGGGCGAGGATCACGGCGGCCGCCGACTCGCGGCCCGTCCCTGACTCGACGACGAGCCGCACCGCGCCGGCCTCGCCCTCGGCAGCCATCAGGACCCGCCCCTCGACGAGCGGCAAGCCATCCGCGGGACGGCCGCCGCGACGACCGCGAGCCCGGCGGTCCCCGTCACCACGGCACGGATCGACCTCGTGCGCACTGTGCCCCCTTGACGCAAGCGGCCCCGGTGGTCGCCCTGCGACGAGGGCGGCCACCGGGGCCGTGACGATGCCCCGCTGACTCAGCGGATCATCTCGTGCGAGGAGGGCAGAGGGCCAGGGCCCCACGTCCCGCTCACCTGGAGCGGATCAGGGCATCATCTTGCCGCCGGCCACACCCAGGCGCTGGCCCGTGGTGTAGCTGGACTCCTGGCTGGCGAAGAAGACGAAGGCCGGGGCGAGCTCGGCCGGCTGGCCCGGGCGGCCCTCGGGGGTGTCGTCCCCGAAGCCCTCGACCTTGTCCCCGGTCATGGTCGCGGGGATGAGCGGCGTCCAGATCGGACCGGGGGCGACGGTGTTGACCCGAATGCCCTTCTCGGCGAGCTGCTGGGCGAGCCCGCGCGTGAAGTTGATGATCCCGGCCTTGGTGGTCGCGTAGTCGAGCAGCTGGGGGCTCGGCTGGTAGCCCTGGATCGAGGAGACGTTGATGATCGACGCCCCCTCCTTCATGTGCGCCAGGGCGGCCTTGGTCAGCCAGAACAGGGCGTAGATGTTCGTCTTCATCACCCGGTCGAGCTGCTCGGTGGTGATGTCGAAGATCCCGCCCTCCTGGGCCATCTGGTACGCCGCGTTGTTGACCAGGATGTCGATCCCGCCCAGCTCGGCGACGGCCCGCTTGACCAGCTCCAGGGAGTAGGCCTCCTCACGCAGGTCGCCGGGGACCAGCACGGCCAGGCGACCGGCCTCGCGCACGTGGCCCGCGGTGATCTCGGCGTCCTCCTGCTCCTCGGGGAGGTAGGACAGGACGACGTCGGCCCCCTCCCGGGCGTAGGCGATCGCGACGGCCCGGCCGATGCCCGAGTCACCGCCGGTGATGATCGCCTTGCGGCCCTCGAGGCGGCCCGAGCCGCGATAGCTCTCCTCGCCGTGGTCGGGCTGCTCGTCCATGTCCCGGGTCAGGCCCGGGTGGGAGATGGTCTTCGACGCGTGGCTGTCGTGCTGCTCGGTCGGGTCCTGCGGGGTGGTCTGGTCAGCCATGTGTGCCTCCGGTGTGATGGGTGTCGGCCCGGGGTCCAGGGGCCGTGATGGATCGGTCGGACGAGGTCAGGTCAGGCGGGGGTCCAGGCCCGGGCGAGCGGGCTCTGGTCCAGGTCGGCCAGGAGGGCCGCGACGTCGGTGTAGACGGCGGCGGCCCCGGCCTCGCGCAGCTCGGCCTCGCCGACCCCACCGGTCATGACCCCGACGCAGGTGACCCCGGCGCGGGCCGCGGCCGCGACGTCGTAGCCGGTGTCCCCGACGAAGACGGCGCGCTCGGCCTCGACGCCGGCGATCTCGAGGCCCGCGTGGACCAGGTCCGGGGCGGGCTTGGCGTTCTCGACGTCCTGGGCCGAGGTGATCCCGGTCAGTGCGTCGCCGAGGTCCAGGGCCGCCTCGAGCTTCTCGAGCTCCTCGGGCCCGGCCGAGGTCGCGAGCACGCACCGCGCACCGCGCTCGACGACGGCGTGCACGAGCTCGCGGGCCCCGGGCAGCACCCGCTGCAGGTCGCCGAGCTCGGCGTAGATGGCCGAGTGGCGCTCCTTGGCGTCCGCGCCGACCCTCTCGGCGACCTCGGCCCCGAGGAGCTCCTCGAGGAGCAGGGCCGAGCCCATGCCCACGGCCCGGTGGACCCGCCAGGAGTCCACCGGGTGACCGACCTCGTGGAAGGCCTTCACCCACGCGTAGGTGTGCAGGTAGTTGGAGTCGACGAGGGTGCCGTCGATGTCCAGCAGCACGGCGCCGGGGGAGTCGGACGAGGTCTCGGAGTGGGTCACCCCTCCACTCTCACCCGCCGGCGCCGTGCTCGCGCGTCGAGACTGCTACCTGAGCTCGATGTCCTGCGGGGAGCTCCAGGCGGGGGAGCTGCCGGCGACCGTCTCCGGATCCTGCCCCGGGTAGGCGACCTCCTCGACCGTCACCTCGAGCCAGGCCATCGCCTCGTACTCGCCCGGGGGCAGGCGCAGCGCCGGGGGCTGCGCCGTGCCACCCGTGCCGCACAGCGTCCGGGCACCCAGCAGCGGGAGCTCCTGGGCCTCCCCGTCCTGGAGGTCGAACTCGACCAGGTCCCACGGGTCGAGCCACTCGTGGCCGACGACGACGCCGTCACGCAGCAGCACCAGGCTCGCCCCGGAGGCGTTCGCGGTGCCGGTGACCCGGCGTCCTTCGGTGGTCCGCAGCATGACGGTCCCGGTGAAGGCCCCCTCGGCGTCGGCCTCCGACAGGTCGAGGTCCATCTCGAGGGCGAGCGGGGGCATCCCGTCGTCGAGGGAGTCGGTCGTGGTGCCGCACTGCGGGAAGGTGGCGGTGGGGTCCTCGTTCCCGTACGAGACCAGCTCGTTGAGGGTGATCAGGGCCGCGGTCTCCTCCTCGCTGAAGTTCTCGTCGCCGGCCGCATCCTCGTCCGGGTCCGGTGTGGGCACGGCTTCCCCGTAGACGTTCAGCAACGAGACGTCACGGAGGCGCTCGTGGACCGTCGGTTGCTCGCCAACCTCGACGCTCTCGAAGACAACGACCTGGTACCCCCCGCGGGGCAGCGCAGCTGCGGTGCCGCAGGCCGTCACCGAGAGGTTCGCCGAGAGCGTCGGGGCGTCGGCGGTCGGAGCCCTCCCCTCGATCCGGACTGGGTCCGACACGACGAGGTCGTCCTGCACGAGGGCCACCGTGTACGTGGGGGTGCCCACGGTCTGGAAGGTGTCGGAGGCCTCGACGTCGAAGTCGACCTGGAGGGACCCTCCGGCCATGACGGTCGGCTCGTGGTCGAGGGAGTCCGGGGCGGTGACCGAGATGCCCGTGGTCCGCACCTCGGCCCCGCAGGCGAAGCGTTCGATTCTCTCGCTCGGCGCCGCCGGCGGCACGGGCTCGTCGACCGCCACGTCGGCCAGCTGCAGCCCGCCGAAGGCCAGCGCGGCCGCGGCCCCTACCCCGACCATGCCCACCGCGGTGTGCCTCGCCGCCCGCCGGCGGCGCACGATGGTCACCATCTGCCGCACGCGCCCGTGCATCCGGTCGGCGGCCGCGTCGTCCTGCACGGATCGCGCCATGTCGTTCAGCGCCTGCTCCAGGTCGATCTTCACCGCTCTCCCCCTCCGGTCAGGACGTCGATCTCCTCGACGCTCGTCGGGTCGTCCTCGGGCCGTGGCTCGTCTGCCACGACCGGCCCGAGCAGGCCCTCCATGCGGCGCACCCCGTCGCTCAGGTACCTCTTGACCGACCCGGTGCTGACCGCGAGCTCCTCGGCGATCGCCGGCACGGTCATGTCCTCGTAGAAGCGCAGGACGACGCAGGCCCGCTCGCGGGGGCTGAGCCGGTCGAGGGCCTCCCGCACGTCCACGCGGTCGGCCGAGGGCCCCTCGGGGCCGGCCTGCACGTCAGGGACCGCGACGAGATGGCGGACCGCTGCCCACCGCCGTCGTCGTCGGAACCCGTCGAGGTAGGTGGTGAGCACGGCCTTGCGGACGTAGCCCTCGACGTTGCTGGCCTCGAGCCCGCCGCGGCCCCGGGTGAAGGTCTTGACCAGGGCGTCCTGCACCAGGTCCTCAGCCTCACGCCGGTCACCGCACAGCAGGTACGCGTACCCCACCAGTGCCGACCCGCGGGTGCGGACCAGCTCGTCGAGGGAGTGCTCCCACCGCGCCATCCGTGCTTCCCCCTCGACGTGGGTGAACGCTCCTGCGCCCATCCCGACCGGCCATGATGTCGAGGATGCGCGCCCCTGCGGCGCACCCTCTGACCATGATGACGACGGGCAGGCCCAGAACGTTGGGGTCGCCCACCAGATCCACCCCCTGACCCGTAGACTGCGCGCGTCTGCGGCTCAGGGGGCCGCGCGAGCCGCCGGCAACGACGCCGGGCCGGCACCGCACACGTCAAGGAGGACGGATGCCAACGCTCGGGACCTCGAGCCTCACCATCGTCGGGGTGATCGCCGCGATCGCGGTCGTCTCGCTCGTCTTCGCCCTGGTGCTGCGGCGCCAGGTGCTCGCCGCCGACGAGGGCACGCCCAAGATGCAGGAGATCGCCACCGCGGTCCAGGAGGGTGCGTCTGCCTACCTGAGCCGCATGTTCCGCACCCTCGTGCTGTTCGCGGTGATCGTCTTCGCCCTGCTCTTCCTGCTGCCCGGCGACGCGGGGGTCAAGATCGGGCGGTCGGTGTTCTTCCTGCTGGGGGCCGGGTTCTCGGCGGCCATCGGGTACCTGGGCATGTGGCTCGCGGTGCGGGCGAACGTGCGGGTGGCCTCGGCCGCGACCCGCCCCGGCGGCCGGGCCGAGGGGGCGCGCATCGCCTTCCGCACCGGCGGCGTCGTCGGCATGTCCGTGGTCGGCCTCGGCCTGCTGGGTGCGGCCTCGGTGGTCCTGATCTACCGCGGGGACGCCCCGGCGGTGCTCGAGGGCTTCGGCTTCGGCGCGGCCCTGCTCGCCATGTTCATGCGGGTGGGCGGCGGCATCTTCACCAAGGCGGCCGACGTCGGCGCCGACCTGGTCGGCAAGGTCGAGCACAACATCCCCGAGGACGACCCCCGCAACGCGGCGACCATCGCGGACAACGTGGGGGACAACGTCGGGGACTGCGCGGGCATGGCCGCCGACCTCTTCGAGTCCTACGCGGTGACCCTCGTGGCGGCCCTCATCCTGGGCAAGGTGGCCTTCGGCGAGCAGGGCCTCGTCTTCCCCCTCATCGTCACCTCGATCGGGGCGATCACCGCAGCGCTGGGCGTGGTCATCACCCGGGTGCGCGGCACCGAGAGCGGCCTCAAGGCCATCTACCGCGGGTTCTACACCTCGGCCCTGCTGGGCGCCGTCCTCGCCGCCGTCGCGGCCTTCCTCTACCTGCCCTCCTCCTTCGACCAGCTGACCGGCGTCGGGGACGTCCTCGTCGGGCACGACGGCGACCCGCGGCTCCTCGCGACCCTCGCCGTGGTCATCGGCATCGTCCTGGCGGGCGTGATCCTGTGGGTCACCGGCTACTTCACGGGCACGACGTCGAAGCCCACCCTGCACGTGGCCCGCACCTCACAGACCGGGGCCGCGACCGTGGTGCTCTCGGGGATCGGGGTCGGCTTCGAGTCGGCCGTCTACACCGCGGGGATCATCGCGGCGGCGATCTGCGGGGTCTTCCTCATCGCGGGCGGGTCCGTCTGGCTCTCGCTGTTCCTCATCGCCCTCGCGGGCTGCGGGCTGCTCACCACGGTGGGCGTGATCGTCGCGATGGACACCTTCGGCCCCGTGAGCGACAACGCCCAGGGCATCGCCGAGATGTCCGGGGACGTCGACGCCGAGGGAGCCCAGATCCTCACCGACCTGGACGCCGTGGGCAACACCACCAAGGCCATCACCAAGGGCATCGCGATCGCCACCGCGGTGCTCGCGGCGACCGCCCTGTTCGGCTCCTACTCCGACGCGGTGCGCCAGGCCGTCGCCGACCTGGGCGACCAGATCCAGCCCGAGGGCCTCAGCTTCGCGATGCTCTCCTACGAGGTGATCTCCCCGATCACCCTGGTGGGCGTGATCCTCGGGGCAGCCACCGTGTTCTTGTTCTCGGGCCTGGCCATCGACGCCGTGACCCGCGCCGCGGGGGCCATCGTCTTCGAGGTGCGCCGCCAGTTCCGCGAGAACCCCGGGATCATGACCGGGGAGGTGCGCCCCGAGTACGGCAAGGTCGTGGACATCTGCACCCGCGACTCCCTGCGCGAGCTCGCCACCCCCGGCCTGCTCGCGGCCTTCGCGCCGATCGCGGTGGGCTTCGGCCTGGGCGTGGGCCCGCTGGCCGGGTTCCTCGCGGGCACCATTGGCGCGGGCGTCCTCATGGCCGTGTTCCTGGCGAACGCGGGCGGCTCGTGGGACAACGCCAAGAAGATCGTCGAGGACGGCAAGTACGGCGGCAAGAACTCCCCGGCTCACGAGGCCGTGGTCATCGGCGACACCGTCGGCGACCCCTTCAAGGACACCGCCGGCCCGGCCATCAACCCGCTGATCAAGGTGATGAACCTCGTCGCGCTGCTCATCGCCCCGGCCGTGGTGCAGATCAGCATCGGCGACGACGCCAACCACGTGCTGCGGCTGAGCATCGCGGTGATCGCCGCGGGTATCGCCTTCGGCGCGGTGATCGCCTCGCGGCTGCGCGCGGCGCGCGTGGACCGGGAAGGCCGCCTCGAGCAGGAGGCCCACCTGGTGTGAGCCGCCGGGTCAGCGGCGGGTCAGCACCTGGGTGAAACCGTCGGCGCCCTCCACCTGCGGGGTCAGGGAGAGCTCGTCCCCCTCGCAGGTGTAGGCCGAGGTGACGCCCAGGTTCACGCCCCTGGTGTCGAGGTCGTCGAGGTCGGGGACCTCGATGGCCTCGCCGTTGACCGTCGTGGCCGAGTCGATCTGGACCCCGGACATGTCGACGTCGGTGACCTCGATCGTGCCGTCGGCGACCGCATAGCTCGCCGTCATGGTGCCGTTGTACGTGCTCGTGCTGATGACCTCCTGGCCCTGCAGGGCCATGGCGACCTCGGTGGTCTGCTGGTCGTACTCGGTGGTCATCACGCCGTCGGCGAAGGTCACCGAGGACTCGCCGCTGACCTCGACCTCCGGGTCGAGCGCGGCCATGCCGGGGGCCGAGAGGGTGGCCTCGCGGATGGCCTCGAGGTCGGAGGTCCACTCACCCTCGAGGCAGTCGTCCCGGCTCGCGGTGGCAGGCCCCTCGGTCTCGGCCGGATCCTCGACGGGGGCCGTGGCCTCGCCGGTGGGCGTGCTCTCGGAGTCGGTGTCGCCCGAGCACCCGGCCAGGAGCACGAGGGCCCCGACAGCGGCAGGCAGGACGAGGCTGCGGGTCGAGCGCATGGGGGTCTCCGGTGATCGCTGGGTCGCGTGCGGGTCGTGGCCGCGGGCGAGGTCGGTCTGGTCATCGTGGCACGTCATGCTGGTCACGACGACCCCCCGAGGGGTGGCCGGTGGCCGCCGAACGGTGTCGACTGGCCCCGTGACCGTGCTCCGAGCAGCGACCTACAACCTGCGCCAGCTGCGTGACGACCAGGGCGCCCTGGCCGAGGTGCTCCGTGACCTGGCCCCCGACGTCCTGGCCGTCCAGGAGCCCCCGCGCGGGCTGCGGGGGCGTCGTCGGCTCGCGCGCCTCGCGGCCGCGGCCGGGCTGGTGCCCCTGGTGGTGGGCCGGGGAGCGCGGACCACGGCCCTGCTGGTGCGCCCGGACCTGCCGGCCTCAGGGGGCCGGGCGATCCGGCTGCCGTGGCGCCCGTGGAGCCGGCGCACCCTGACCCGTCGGGGCCTCGCGGTCGCGACCGTCGCCGGGGTGCAGGTGATCAGCGTGCACCTGCCCCTGACCCCGGGGGAGCGGCGGCGCCACCTCGAGGACGTGCTCGACCTGGTCGACGCCGCCGTCGTCGGCGGCAGGCCGCTCGTCCTCGGCGGCGACCTCAACGAGCCCCCCGACGGCCCCACCTGGGCCGCCCTCACCCAGAGACTGGTCGACGTCGGGCTCCAGGCAGGCCCGACCTTCACCGCCAGGAACCCGCGCCGCCGCATCGACGCCCTGCTCACCACGGGCCTCACCGTCCAGCAGGCCCACCGACCGAGCGGCGACGCGCCGGGTCGCGCGAGCGACCATCTGCCCCTCGCGGCCGACCTCGTGGTAGACCCCCTCCCGTGAACCACCCCGCGCCCGTGAGCAGCCCGCCGCCCGTCGTCCACCATGAGCTCGTCGACGCCCTGCGGGCCGACCTCGACAGCGCCGGGGCCGGCGTGGCCGCGATCGAGGAGCGGATCGGCCCGGTCGCCGCCGCCGCCCTGCACCGCGAGCAGGCCCTCCCGGCCCTGCGCGCGACTGCCGGGGCAGACGACCCGGTCGCCACCCTCCTGCGGGTCTTCGTGCTGGGCGGGGCCGTCCCGCGCCGAGCGGTCGACCGCGCCCTGCCCACCCTCGGGTCCGACGGCGCCGCCCGGCTCGGGCTGGTGCGCACCGCGGGCGCCGGACCCGAGGACGAGGTCCGCGCCCTGGTGGACCTGCGCCCGGTCTCGGCCACCGACGCCGGCGGCCCGGTCACCTGGTGGCTCGCCTCGGACCTCGGCGAGCTCGCGACCGGGGGAGCCCTGCGCTACGACCACGTGCTCGGCGTCGGCGGGGCCTCGACCACCCTCGCCCAGGTCACCGTGCGCGACCACCGCCGGCGCACCCTCGACCTCGGTACGGGCTGCGGGATCCAGGCGCTGCACGCGGCCCGGCACAGCGACGCGGTCGTCGCGACGGACATCTCGGAGCGGGCCCTGGGCTTCGCGGCCTTCAACGCGGCCCTCGCCGGGGTCGAGCTCGACCTGCGCCAGGGGTCCATGCTCGAGCCCGCCGACGGGCTGTTCGACCTCGTGGTCTCCAACCCGCCGTTCGTCATCACCCCGCGGGGGAGCGGGTCCGCGGGACGCTCGCCGGGAGAGGGTGCGCGTCAGCCGTCGGGGGAGCCCCTGCCGCACTACGAGTACCGCGACGGCGGGCGCAGCGGGGACGACCTCGTCCGCGACCTCGTCCGCGAGGTCGGTGGGGTGCTCGCCCCCGGGGGCGTCGCCCAGCTCCTCGGCAACTGGGAGCACCGCCGCGGGGCGGACTGGCGCGAGCGGGTCGGCACCTGGGTCGACGAGGCGGGGCTCGACGCCTGGGTGGTCCAGCGCGAGGTCCAGGACCCGGCCGAGTACGCCGAGACCTGGCTGCGCGACGGCGGTTCGACCCCGGACCGCGACCCCGCCGGCTGGGCCGCCGCCTACGGCGCCTGGCTCGAGGACTTCGCCTCCCGAGAGGTCGACGCCGTGGGCTTCGGCCTCGTCCTCCTCCGGCGGCCCGTCTCCGGCCCGCCCACCCTGCGCAGGCTCGAGGAGTGGTCCGGCCCGGTCCGCCAACCCCTCGGGACGCACCTCGCCGCCTGCCTCGAGGCCCACGACACCCTCGTGACCCTGACCGACGCCGACCTCGCCGACCGCCGCCTCGTCGTCGCCCCCGACGTGACCGAGGAGAGGCACCTGACCCCCGGCGCGAGCGACCCCACCGTGGTGCTGCTGCGCCAGGGCGACGGCTTCGGCCGCTCCGTCAGGGCCGGCACCGCGCTCGCGGGCCTGGTCGGGGCCTGCGACGGCGAGCTCACCCTCGGGCAGATCCTCGGCGGTGTCGCGGCCCTCCTCGACGTGCCTGCCGACGCCCTGGCCGCCGAGCTGCTGCCCGAGGTCAGGGGGCTCACGCGCGACGGGTTCCTGCACGTGACCTGACCCGGGCGTGCACGGGACCTGACCAGACCTCGAATACCTTAGGGCGGGTGACCCCCGCATCGGCCGACCCCTCCCGGGACCAGCCCTCGCGCACGGTGATCCGCCACGAGGGCCACCGTGCCCCTGCCGTCATCGTGGCCGTCGTCTCGGCGGTCGGCGTGTGGGTCATGTGGCGCTTCTTCGTCACCACGCAGCGCGGGCAGACCCTCGACCAGGCTGCCTTCGACGGCTCGCGCTACGGCCGCACCACCCTGTGGCAGGTCGCCGAGCCCGTGCTGGACCTCATCTCGCTCCCGTTCATCGCGATCGTCCTCGTCTCGGCGATGCTGCTCGCGGTGCTCCAGCGGCGGGTGCTCCTCGCGGTGCAGGTCGCCGTGCTCATGGGGGGCGCGAACCTGACCACCCAGCTGCTCAAGCACGTGGTCCTCGACCGCCCCGACCTCGGGGTCGGTGACTCCCTCGACAACGCGCTGCCCAGCGGCCACACCACCGCCGCGGCCTCGGTCTCGGCGGCACTGCTCTTCGTGGTGCCCCGTCGGCTGCGCCCCGTGGCCGCAGTCGTCGGTGTCCTGTACACCTGCGCGACGGGGATCTCGACCCTGGTCGGGAGGTGGCACCGGCCCAGCGACGCGGTCGCGGCGATGCTGGTGGTCCTGGCGTGGGCCGGGCTGGCCAGTGCCATCGGCACCCACGGCCGAGCGGTCCGTGGCCCCGAGCGGCCGCGCGGCACCGTCCTCGTCGTCGTCGGGCTGCTCCTCGCGGGGGTGCTCGCGGGACTCGGGACGGCGCTGTCCCTGCGCGAGAGCCTCGCGGGGGTCGACGGCGGTCTGACCTCCTACCGGGAGATGACGATCGCCTACGCGAGCGGTTCCCTGGGGGTCGTGGCCGTGGTGTGCGTGGCCTTCGCGGTGCTCCTCGTGCTGCGCCAGGCGGCCGAGCCACGGGTGGTCGAGGTCGGCCCACGGCCCTCGGCCGGGCGGCCCGCGAGCGGGCCCGCCGCAGGGACCTCGCGCTGAACCGTGGGACGCTGAGGGTCTCGCGCCCCTCCACAGGGCGGCGGAACGTCCGTCACCGCGGTTGACGCGAGGTCGTAGAGTGCCCGATCGACGGGTGTCCTCACCGGGCCGCCCGCGCTCCGTCCGATCCTCTCGAAGGAAGCAGGTCCGCATGCCGGCTGGTCGCAAGCTCGTGATCGTCGAGTCGCCGGCCAAGGCGCGCACGATCGCCAGCTACCTGGGTGACAGCTACACCGTCGAGGCCTCGGTGGGTCACATCCGGGACCTGCCGCAGCCCTCCGAGCTGCCCGCGGACATGAAGAAGGGCCCCTTCGGCAAGTTCGCCGTCGACGTCGAGAACGGTTTCGAGCCGTACTACGTGGTCGACGCGGACAAGAAGAAGAAGGTCTCCGAGCTGAAGAAGCTCCTCAAGGACGCCGACGAGCTCTACCTCGCGACCGATGAGGACCGCGAGGGCGAGGCCATCGCCTGGCACCTGCTGGCCGAGCTCAAGCCCAAGGTCCCGGTCAAGCGCATGGTGTTCCACGAGATCACCCGGGAGGCCATCGGCCGGGCCCTCGAGGCCACCCGCGACGTCGACGACCGCCTGGTCGACGCCCAGGAGACCCGCCGCATCCTGGACCGCCTCTACGGCTACGAGATCTCCCCCGTGCTGTGGCGCAAGGTCCGCCAGGGCCTGTCGGCCGGCCGGGTCCAGTCGGTCGCGACCCGGCTGGTGGTCGAGCGCGAGCGTGAGCGCATGGCCTTCCGTGCCGCGGACTACTGGGACGTGACCGGCACCTTCGCCCAGGCCTCGCCCTCGGTCGAGACCGAGGAGGGCTCGTTCAGCGCGCGCCTGTCCCAGCTCGGCGGCCGCCGCGTGGCCACCGGTCGGGACTTCGACGACCGCGGCCAGCTGCGCAACGCCGACGTCGCGCACCTCGACGAGCAGCGGGCGACCGCGGTGGCCGCCGGCCTCCAGGAGGCGTCCTTCGCCGTCCTGAGCCTCGAGACCAAGCCCTACACGCGCCGTCCCGCAGCGCCGTTCACCACCTCGACCCTCCAGCAGGAGGCGAGCCGCAAGCTGCGGATGAACTCGCGCCAGACCATGCGCACCGCGCAGGGCCTGTACGAGAACGGCTACATCACGTACATGCGGACCGACTCGCCCGCGCTCTCGAGCCAGGCGATCGACGCGGCCCGGCGTCAGGCCTCCGAGCTGTACGGCCCGGAGTTCGTGCCCGACAAGGCACGGGTCTACGCCTCGAAGAACAAGGGCGCCCAGGAGGCCCACGAGGCCATCCGCCCCGCGGGTGACCACTTCCGCACCCCGGCCCAGGTGGCCAAGGACCTCTCCGGGGACCAGTTCCGTCTCTACGAGCTGATCTGGAAGCGCACCGTCGCCTCGCAGATGGCCGACGCGCGCGGCTCGACCGCCTCGGTCCGCCTCGGCGCCGACGTCGCCCTCGAGGAGGGCACCACCCAGGCGGTCTTCTCGGCCTCGGGCACGGTCATCACCTTCCGCGGCTTCCTCGCCGCGTACGAGGAGGGGCGCGACGTCGACCGCTACGCCGAGGAGCAGGGCGGCGCGGCCGGCAGCACCAAGGGCGAGCGCGAGACCCGGCTGCCGCAGATGGCCGAGGGCGACGCGCTCACCGGTACCGACCTCACCGCCGACGGGCACTCGACCTCCCCGCCGCCTCGCTTCACCGAGGCGAGCCTGGTCAAGGCCCTCGAGGAGCGCGGCATCGGTCGCCCGTCGACCTACGCCGCCACCATCTCGGTGATCCAGGACCGTGGCTACGTGACCTCGCGCGGCCAGGCCCTGGTGCCGAGCTGGTTGGCCTTCGCCGTGATCCGCCTGCTCGAGGAGAACTTCGACCGGTTGGTCGACTACGACTTCACGGCGTCGATGGAGCTCGACCTCGACGCCATCGCGGCGGGGGACAAGGACCGCGTCGAGTGGCTCACCCAGTTCTACTTCGGTGACCAGGGCAAGGCGGCCCAGGGCGCGACGGCCGGCCCCCAGGGCGGTGGCCTCCAGGGGCTCGTCGCGAACCTCGGTGAGATCGACGCCCGCGAGGTCAACTCGATCGAGATCGGCGAGGGCATCACCCTGCGGGTCGGGCGCTACGGCCCCTACCTCGAGGTGCCCGGAGCCGAGGGCGAGGAGGCGCGCCGCGCCTCGGTCCCCGACGACCTCGCCCCCGACGAGCTCACGGTCGACAAGGCCCGCGAGCTCATCGAGAGCCAGCCCGAGGGTGACATCGTGCTGGGCGAGGACCCGGAGAGCGGCCACTCGATCATCGCGCGCAAGGGGCGCTTCGGTCCGTACGTGACCGAGGTGCTGCCCGAGCCCGAGCTCGACGAGGGGCTCTCGGCCGCGGCCCGCAAGAAGGCCCTGGCCGCGCTGCCCAAGCCCCGCACGGCCTCGCTGCTCAAGACGATGGACCTGCAGACCCTCACCCTCGAGGACGCGCTGCGCCTGCTGTCCCTGCCACGGGTGGTCGGCACCGACCCCGAGTCGGGTGACCCGATCACCGCGCAGAACGGCCGGTACGGGCCCTACCTCAAGAAGGGCACCGACTCCCGGACCCTGCCCACCGAGGAGGCGATGTTCGACATCACCCTCGAGGAGGCCCTCGCCATCTACGCCCAGCCCAAGCGCGGGCGTGGTGCCTCGGCGGCCGCACCGCTGCGTGAGCTCGGCGAGGACCCGGTCAGCAAGAAGCCCGTCGTGGTCAAGGACGGCAGGTTCGGCCCGTACGTGACCGACGGCGAGACCAACGCGACCCTGCGCAAGGACGACGCCGTCGAGTCGGTCACCCTGGACCGTGCCGCCGAGCTCCTCGCCGAGAAGCGCGCCCGCGGCCCGGTCAAGAAGAAGACCACCCGCCGCGCACCGGCCAAGAAGACCACCACCAAGGCCAAGGCCCCCGCGAAGAAGGCCGCACCCAAGAAGTCCTGAGGCACCTCGGGTCGCCGAGGCTCGGGCTCAGAGGTCCTCGTCGTCGGTCCGGAAGCCGACGACCTTGTGGCTGCCGTCGCAGAAGGGCTTGATGCCCGAGGCCCCGCAGCGGCACAGCGCGACGGTCGGCCGGCGCCGGGGCACGGGCGTGCCGTCGGGGCCGAGGATCTCGACGTCACCCCGGACCAGGAGCGGCCCGTCGGGGCACGCGGTGATGCTCGCCCACGGAGCGGTCGCGGGGGCGGGTGCGGGCGCGCCGGGGGAGGTGGCCACGGCGGGCTGCCCGGCGTCGGCGGGCTGCGCGGCGAGAGGGCGAGCGGCGGTGGGCCCGGCGTCGTCGTGCCCGGTCTGGAAGGTCGTCACCCGTGAAGTGAACCCTGCCGACTGGCCGCCCGCGCGTTGAACGGTTCCAGATGCGGACCTCCGGACGGGGTGCGAACCTGACGCTCCCGACCCGCCCCACCGGCCGCCCGGCCCGGGGGCGCAGCACGATCTTCCAGGAGAACCCATGCGTCGCCCCACCCCTCGCGGCCCTCTCAGCACCCACCTGCTCGCCGTCCTCGACGGCGGCCCCCGTCCCGCGCCGGCCCTGGTCGAGGCAGCCCGCACGGCCGTCGCGTCGAGCCCGGACGTCGTCGAGGACGAGGACGTCCAGCTCACCCTCCTCGCTCTCTACGAGCTGCACTACCGCGGCATCGACGGGGTCGACGACGCCTGGGAGTGGCAGCCCGACCTCATCGCGGCCCGGGGTGTGCTCGAGCAGGCCTTCGAGGCCGAGCTGCGCGCCCGGGTCCCCGTCCCGCAGACCGACGCCCGGACCGCGGACGAGATCGCCCGCGCCCTGTTCGAGCTGACCAGCGCCGAGGACGGTCCGAGCCTCGCCCGCCACATCGCCAAGCGCGCGACGGCCGAGCAGGTCGACGAGTTCGCGATGCACCGATCGATCTACCACCTCAAGGAGGCCGACCCGCACAGCTGGGCCCTGCCGCGACTGACCGGCCGGCCCAAGTCGGCTCTCGTCGAGATCCAGACCGACGAGTACGGCGGCGGGCGTCCGGGCTACGTCCACGCCGAGCTCTTCGGTGCGACCCTGCGCGCCATGGGGCTGGACGACCATGACGGCACCTACCTGGACCGCGTCCCGGCCTCCACCCTCGCCTCGGTCACGATGATGAGCATGTTCGGCCTGAACCGGCGGCTGCGCGGCGCGATCACCGGTCACCTCGCGGCCTTCGAGATGACCTCCTCGGTGCCCAACCGGCACCTCAGCAACGGCTTCCGCCGGGTGGGGCACGGGCCCGAGGTCACGGCGTACTTCGACGAGCACGTCGAGGCGGACGCCGTGCACGAGCAGATCGCCGGACGGGACCTCGCCGGGGCGCTGGCCGAGGACGAGCCGGCCCTGCGCGAGGACGTGCTCTGGGGGGCTGCGGCCTGCCTGGCGGTCGACGGTCTCGCCGGGCGCAGGATCCTCGAGGCCTGGGAGCGCGGCGAGAGCTCCCTGCTGCCCCTGCCCACCGCGGCCGCAGCGTAGGCCAGCTCCCGTCCCGGGTGGGCTGGGCCTACCCCGGCTCGGCTCCGACCGCCAGCCCCACCCCACCCCCGGCCCGCGTGGGCTCGTCGACGCCGATCCGGAGGATCGGGGTCGATCGGGGTCACTATCTGACCCGAATCGACCCCGATGCTCGGGGGAGCCGCCGCGGTGGGGGCGAGCTGGCGTCGCGGGGCGGTGCGGGCGTGGGCGGGCGAGGTGCGCGGCGGATCAGGTCGACCTACCCCTCGCGCCGGGTATCGGGGTCGATCGGGGTTGCTATCTGACCCGAATCGACCCCGTTATGCGCCGGGCGGGCGCCGTTGTGCGCCGGGCGGGCGCCGCTGTGCGCCGGGCGGGTGGCGCCGTCGCGGCGGGCGCGCCCGTGGTCGACGCCGGGGGCTGCGCCCGCGGGGTGTCGGCCGGTCCCAGTACGGTGAGGGCATGACACACGCCGAGGACCCGCGCACCGCCCCGTCGATCCGCTGGGGGGTCCTCGGCCCCGGGGGGATCGCCCGCACCTTCGCGCGCGCCGTTCGCGACCACACCGCGTCGCGGATCGTCGCGGTCGGTTCGCGCAGCGAGGAGCGCGCCGCTGCGTTCGCCTCGGAGTTCGGTGTCCCGACCGTGCACGGCAGCTACGAGGAGCTCGTGGCCGACCCCGCTGTCGAGGCCGTCTACGTGGCCTCCCCGCACTCCGAGCACCGGGCCCACGCCCTGCTCGCGATCGCCGCGGGCAAGCACGTGCTGGTCGAGAAGTCCTTCACGCGGAACGCGGCCGAGGCCCAGGAGGTCGTCGACGCAGCACGGGCCGCCGGGGTCTTCGTGATGGAGGCCATGTGGACCCGCTTCCTGCCGCACGTCGTGGCCCTGCGCTCGGTCCTCGAGCGCGGTGAGATCGGCGAGGTCGTCTCGCTGCTGGCCGACCACGGCCAGGCCTTCGGCCACCTGCCCACCACGCACCGGCTGCACAACCCCGAGCTCGCCGGCGGTGCCCTGCTCGACCTGGGCGTGTACCCCGTCTCCTTCGCGCACGACATGCTCGGCGTCCCTGACTCCGTGCACGCCCTCGGCTCCCTGACCCCCGCCGGGGTGGACGGTCAGATCAGCATCGCCCTCGGCTACGGCGACCGGGTCCAGGCCTCGCTGCACACGACCCTCTGGTCACGCACGGCGACCACGGCCGTCCTCGGCGGCACGGCCGGGCGCATCGAGATCGAGGGCGCCTTCTACCGGCCCACCCGCTTCACGGTCGTCCGTGACGACGGCAGCACCGCGACCTTCGAGCAGCCGGTCGACGGCGGCTTCCAGTACCAGGCGGCCGAGGTCGCCCGGCGGATCGCGGCGGGGGAGACCGAGAGCCCGGTCATCACCCTCGAGAACACTATCGAGGTCATGCGGACCATGGACGAGATCCGTCGCCAGGTCGGCGTGCGCTACCCGGGCGAGTGAGCGACCTCTCGACGAGCGCCCGCGTCTCCCGGCCGGGCGGGCGCGGGGTGTTCGTGTCCTTCGAGGGCGGCGACGGGGTCGGCAAGTCGACCCAGCTCGCCCTCGTCGCCGAGCGGCTGCGCGCGGCGGGGCATGAGGTCGTCACGACCCGCGAGCCGGGGGGCACGACCCTGGGTCTGCAGCTGCGCGAGGCGGTGCTGCACGGCGAGCACGTGAGCCCCCGCACCGAGGCCCTGCTCTACGCGACCGACCGGGCCCATCACGTCGACACCGTCGTGCGCCCGGCCCTCGAGCGCGGGGCCGTCGTGCTGACCGACCGGTACCTGGACTCCTCGGTCGCGTACCAGGGGGACGGGCGAGCCCTCGGGGCCGAGGAGGTCGAGAGGCTCTCGCTGTGGGCCACCGAGGGGCTGCTGCCTGACCTGACCGTGCTGCTGGACCTCGACCCTGCGGTCGGGCTCGCCAGGCTCACCGGGGACCCCGACCGGCTCGAGAGCGCGGGGGCCGAGTTCCACCGTCGGACCCGGGACGCCTTCCTGGCCCGGGCCACCGCCGGGGGGGAGCGCTGGCTCGTGGTCGACGCGGCCCTGCCCGTCGAGGCGGTCCAGGAGCAGGTCCGGGCCCGCCTCGACACCCTGCTGGGGGAGGTCGCCCCGTGAGCGTGTGGCACGACGTCGTCGGGCAGCACGGCGCGGTCGAGGTGCTGCGCGCCGCGGTGGCCGACCCCGGCGCGATGACCCACGCCTGGTTGATCACCGGCCCTCCCGGCTCAGGCCGCTCGAACGCCGCGCGGGCCTTCGCCGCGGCCCTGCAGTGCCCCGCGGGCGGGTGCGGGCAGTGCCAGGCCTGCACCACGACGCTCTCGGGCACCCACGCGGACGTCAAGGTGGTCGCGACCGAGAAGGTCACCTTCAGCATCGAGGAGGTCCGCGAGCTCATCGGCGTGGCCCAGCGCGCACCCTCGCAGGGGCGCTGGCGGGTCATGGTCCTCGAGGACGCCGACCGGATGACCGAGCGCACCTCCAACGTGCTGCTCAAGGCCATCGAGGAGCCGCCGCCCCGCACCGTGTGGCTGCTGTGCGCCCCGAGCCCGCAGGACGTCGTGGTGACGATCCGCTCGCGGTGCCGCGGGGTCGCGCTGCGCATCCCTCCGGTCGAGGACGTCGCCGCTCTCCTGGTCAGCCGGGACGGCGCGGACCCCGAGGTCGCCCACGCCGCGGCCCGTGCCGCCCAGAGCCACATCGGCTTGGCCCGCCGTCTGGCCCGTGACCCCGAGGCCCGCACCCGACGCAACCGGACCCTCGAGCTCGCGGCCTCGATCCGCGGCGTGGGGGACGCCGTGCTGGCCGCCGCAGACCTGGTCGAGGTCGCGACGGCGGAGTCCAAGGCCGCGAGCGCCGACCGGGACGCGGCCGAGAAGACGGCCCTGCTGCACACCCTGGGGGCCGAGGGCGGGCAGACCCTGCCGCCGAGCCTGCGTGCCCAGGTGCGCCAGCTCGAGGAGGACCAGAAGCGCCGTGCGACCCGCGCCCAGCGGGACATGCTCGACAGGTCACTGCTCGACCTGCTCTCGCTGTACCGCGACGTGCTCGTCGTCCAGCTCGGGGCCGAGGTCGGCCTGGTGAACCTCGCGCAGGAGGCCGACGTGCGCCGCCTCGCCGCGGAGAGCACTCCCGAGCAGACCATCCGTCGCATGGACGCCATCGGGGAGACCCGCACGCGGCTCGAGGGGAACGTCGCCCCTCTGCTGGCCATCGAGGCGATGGCTGTCGCGCTCCGTCCGCAGGGCTGAGGCCAGCGCCCGCAGGCTGAGGTCGGCGCCGACAGGGTGAGCGTGCCGGACCTCTCAGGTCCATTGGCTACCGTTACCCCGTGCCGCTCGCCCTCACCCCCGCCCTGCCCTCCGTCGGCCTCGCCGCGCCGCGCTCCCGTCGCCGTCCCTGGGGGCTGACGGCCGCGATCGCGGGCATGGCCCTCGCCCTGGCCGGGTGCGTCGCGCCGGTCGAGCAGACCACCCCCGACCCCGAGAGCAGCCCGGAGGGCACGGCGGCCCCCGCGCTGACCACCGTTGAGGAGTACTACGGCCAGGAGGTCGCGTGGGCCGAGTGCGGGGAGCTCGAGTGCGCGACCGTGCGGGCCCCCCTCGACTGGGACGACCTCGAGGCGGGAGGCATCGACCTCGCACTCAGCCGGTCGGTGGCCACCGGTGCGGAGGAGCAGCGGCTGGGCTCCTTGCTCATCAACCCGGGCGGGCCGGGGTCCTCCGGCGCCGGGTTCGTCGGGTACGCGACCGAGGTCTTCAGCGACAGGCTCCTCGAGGCCTACGACGTCGTCGGGTTCGACCCGCGCGGGGTGGGTGACTCGACGGCCGTGAGCTGTGGGGATGACGCGACGGTCGACGCCTTCCTCCTCGCGGACCCGCCCCTGGACAACCAGGAGGACCTCGACGCGGCCCGCGAGACGCTGCGAGCCTTCGGCGAAGGCTGCCTCCAGCAGACCGGCCCGCTCCTCGGGACCGTCGACACGGTGAGCGCCGCCCGCGACCTCGACCTGCTGCGCGGGGTGCTCGGTGACGAGAAGCTGGCCTACGCGGGCTTCTCGTACGGCACCTTCCTCGGAGCCACCTACGCCGACCTGTTCCCCGAGAACGTCGGCCGTCTGCTGCTCGACGGCGCCCTCGACCCCTCGACGAGCAACGACGAGCTGGTCATCGGCCAGGCGGTCGGCTTCGAGGCGGCCCTCACCGCCTACGTCGAGGACTGCCAGGCCGGGCCCGACTGCCCCCTGACCGGGAGCGCCGAGAACGGCAAGGCTCAGATCGCCGCGCTGCTCGACCGCATCGAGCGGCGCCCCATCGAGACGGCCTACGGCGTCGAGCTCGACGCCGTGCTGGGCTTCTACGGCGTGGTCGTCACCCTCTACAACGACGAGTACTGGCCCCTGCTCACCATGGCCCTGACCGAGGCCATCACCGAGAACACCGGCACCTACTTCGTCGACCTGGCCAACGCCTACCTCGACCGCACCGTCGACGGGGAGTACCAGTCGAACCAGATGGTCGCCTTCAACGCGATCAACTGCCTGGACTACCCGGTGGTCTCGAGGACCTTCGAGGAGCTCGAGGCCTTCGCCGACGAGGTCGCCGCCCAGGCGCCGACCTTCGGCCGTGACTTCGCCCTCGGCATCGGGTGCGAGTCCTGGCCGGTCGCGCCGGTCGGGGAGCGCGGGCCCATCGCCGCTGAGGGCGCCCCGCCGATCCTCGTCGTCGGCACCACGGGTGACCCGGCCACCCCCTACGTGTGGAGCGAGGCCCTCGCCGAGCAGCTCGAGTCCGGGCTCCTCGTCACCTGGGAGGGTGAGGGGCACACGGCCTACGGGCGCGCCAACCAGTGCCTGACCGACGCGGTCGACGACTACCTGGTCGACGGCGAGCTGCCGGCCGACGGGCTGGTCTGCTGACCCGCTTTGGACCAGCGCCCGACGGTCGGTACAGTAGGCCCCGCTCGTCGTGCGCCCCGGCGTCGACG
The DNA here is from genome assembly GCF_017565425.1 of Actinotalea soli. Classification (GTDB taxonomy): domain Bacteria; phylum Actinomycetota; class Actinomycetes; order Actinomycetales; family Cellulomonadaceae; genus Actinotalea; species Actinotalea soli. Next base: position 102,009 of record NZ_JAGEMK010000009.1, on the reverse strand, counting down.
GCACGCCGCCTTAGCTCAGTCGGTAGAGCGTCTCACTCGTAATGAGAAGGTCATCAGTTCGATTCTGATAGGCGGCTCAGCAGGTCACGACCCCGTCCCAGCGGTAGTGCTGGGACGGGGTCGTGCGCGTTCTGGACAGGAGCCTGGAGCGGTCGGCCGTTGCGGCACCATCGACCCATGGGCAAGCCTCCCCACCCGGTCGTCCGGTGGATCGCACGACACCGGCGGCTGCTGCGCGCCCTCGCCCTCGCGTACGTCGCGCTCAGCTGCTGGCACGCCTACTCCCTCCGGCACGACGCCTGGGTCCTCACCCTCGTGAACGGCGTCGCCGTCGGCGTCGTGTGGTGGACCTTGCCCGCCGCGTACGCCGGCAGGGTGCGCGAGGACGACGAGGGGCTGCGCGAGACCTGACACACACGGACGGGGCGGGCGTACCCACCGGTGGCGACGTGCTGGCCCGGCTCAGCCCGAAGCGCCATCGTGCCCGCGATCCTCGAGAACGCCCGCGCCTACCTCGAGGAGCACCGCATCACCGTCCCGTGACCTCACAGCTTCTCCACAGGGCCGCACACAACCTGCCCGCGATCCCCGCGCCATACGCCGCCGCGCCGGGCTGTGAGTCCCTAACGTCTCGATCATGAGCGACCACAGGACTCCCTCCGAGGCCAGCAGCACTCCCTCTGCGCCGGTGCCGGCGGGTGGTCCTCCCCGTCCGGGCGCGACGCCGGCGCAGGCTGCGCCCCTGCCATCCGCGCCCCTGCCATCCGCGCCCCCGCCGCCCGCGAGCCTGCCGCGCCGGGCCACCGACCCACCCGGTCCCCTCGCGCAGTTCTGGGCCGCTGGCCGCGACCCGGTGCCGACCTGGGTGCTGGTCGCGGCGGTCGTGGTGGGTCTGGCGGCCGCCGGGCTCGTGGTGGGGCACCGGGTCGGACTCGGCATGGCGCTGGTCGGCGTGCTCGTCGCGGGGGTCGCCGTCCCGGCCCTCGTGCGGCGTCGGGCGGTCGGGGACCTGGTGACCGTGGGCCTCGTCGTCGGGCTGCTGGCCGTGCTCGCGGTGCGGGACGCCGCGTGGCTCGCGGCGCTCTGCGTGCTCGTCGCCGTGGTCGCGGGGGGTGCGGTGGTGACGGGGGCCCGCAGCGCCCCGGCCACCGTGCTGGGCGTCGTCGGCTGGGCCGCTGGCGCAGCTCGCGCAGCGGGCTGGCTCGGGCGTGGGGGCGCGAACCTCCTGGGCAGCCGCCGGGACCAGGTCGCGACGATGCTGCGCAGCGTCGGCGTCACGGTCGCGCTGCTGCTCGTCTTCGGCCTGCTGTTCGCGAGCGCCGACCGCGTGTTCGCGAGCTACCTGCCCCGTTCGGCCCCCGAGCTGCTGCCCGCGCGGGTGCTGGTCGGGGCCTTCGTCGCCCTGACCGTGGCGAGCGTCGCGCACCTGATGCTCGCGCCGCCGTCCTGGCGCGACGCGCGGCTGCCGGCGGCTCTGCCTGCGCGGCTGGGGGAGTGGTTGCTGCCGGTGCTGGCCCTCGGCGGGCTGGTGCTCTCCTTCGTCCTGGTGCAGGTGGGGGCGTTGCTCGGCGGGCACCAGCACGTGCTCGACACGGCAGGCCTCACCTACGCCCAGTACGCCCGCGAGGGCTTCGGCCAGCTGGTGGCGGCCACGGCCCTGACCCTCGTGGTCGTGGCCCTCGCCGCCCGGCGCGCGCCCCGCTCGACCCGGCGCGAGCGGGTGGTGACCCGAGTGGCCCTGGCGATCCTGTGCCTGGGCACCCTCGGGGTGGTGGCCGCGGCCCTGCGCCGCATGGACCTGTACGTCGACGCCTTCGGCCTGACCCGGCTGCGCATGCTCGCGGTCCTGGTCGAGGTGGTGCTGGGCGTGGTCCTCGTGCTCGTGCTGGTCGCCGGGGTCCGGTGGCGGGGCGCCTGGTTGCCGCGGGCCGTGGTCCAGGTGGTGGCGGTCGCCGTGCTCGGGCTCGCGGTGATCAACCCCGACGCGCAGATCCTGCGCCACAACATCGACGCCGAGGTCTCGGCTCAGCAGGGCCGGGGGACCGACGCGGAACCAGGGCTCGCCGCAGGCCTCGACCTCGGCTACCTGTACGGGCTCTCGGCCGACGTGGTCCCCGCGGTCCTCGACCTCGAGGAGCCGTGGCGCAGCTGCCTGCTGGAGGCGACGGTCCCCGCGCCGTCCTCCGGGGTGGCTGAGTGGAACCTCTCCCGCGCGAGGGCCGTCGACCTCGGTGCCGACCTCGTCGCCACCGGGGCCGCGGCGAGCTCCTCGCTCGACGGCGGCGTTCCCGCGTGCCCGGGTGGCTACCGAGACGCGGGGCCGACGTACTAGGCCGTACCAGGCCTGCACGCTCTGGCGAGGCCTGGTCTCAGACCAGCCAGCGCCCGTCGCGCATCAGGTCGCGGCCGGCGGCCTCCTCGACCTCGCGCCAGGCCTGGACCCGGTCGGGCCGGAGCACCAGGTAGACGTAGCCCTCGCTGCCCCGCGGGTCCCAGTCGGCCTGGTCGGCGTAGGCCGCGCCGAGCCGCGCGTCAGCGCCCTGGTCCACCTCGTGCTCGAGGACCGCATCGATCATCACGACGTCCCGCGTCGGGCCGACGGCGAGCCGTGCGGTGCCGGTGGCCCGCAGGTTCCGTGCGGTCGACGACGACCCGTCGAGGGCGAGGACGACGCGCTCGTCCACCCAGCACAGGGTCAGCGGGACGAGGTGCGCCCTGCCCTCCGGGGAGGCTGTCGCGACCCAGACGTCGATGGCGGGGGTGCTCAGCGTCGCCACCGTGTCGGCGATACGTACCGCGCGTGAGCGGGGCCGCGGGCGGGTCATGGGGTGTCTCCCCCGGCACGGGAGGCCGCAGTGGTGCAGGGCACGTGGACGGGAGCACGCATGGGGCCGAGGCTAGCCGCACGGTCCCTGACGGTGTCGCCCGGCAGCGGGACGACCGTGCCGCACGGGGTCCTCCCGGGGGGTGCATCCGCCGGCAAGAAGTGTTAATCTTCAATCAAGACCCGCTGCCTGCCCCCTGCGCAGCGGGTCTCTTAATGTCCGGATGCGGGCGGCGGAGCCTGACCTGCCCCGCTCGCGCCGGCCCCGCTCGCGGCCTTCGCGCCAGGCCTCGGGCTCCCGGCCTCAGGCCTCGGTCGTCTCCTGCGCAGCTGCCCTGTCCTTGGCGCGGCTGGGCTGCACGCGCTTGGGCTCGCCCGGCATCTTGGGGTACTCGGGCGGGTAGGGCAGGTCCTCGTGGCCGTGGTCGCGCTCGTCGCGGTCGGCCATCTCGAGCAGCGGCTCGATCGAGAAGCGCCCCGGGGCCCCCGCGACCAACGGGGTGTAGAGGTCCCCCACCTCGGCGAACCTGGCCGGCACCGACAGCACGTCGAAGTCGTCCGGGTGCACCTCGCCCAGCTCCTCCCAGGTGACCGGGGTCGAGACCGTGGCCCGCTGGTTGGCGCGGATCGAGTACGCCGAGGCGATGGTGCGGTCGCGGGCCATCTGGTTGTAGTCGACGAAGATCTTCTCCCCCCGCTCCTCCTTCCACCAGCGCACGGTCACCAGCTCGGGCAGCCGCCTCTCGACCTCACGTCCCAGGGCGATCGTCGCGCGGCGGGCCTGCGTGAAGGTCCACCGGGGCTCGATGGGCACGAAGATGTGCACCCCGCGCCCGCCCGAGGTCTTGCACCAGCCCTCCATGCCGAGCTCGTGCAGCAGGGCACGCACCTCGGGGGCCACCCGCACGGCGTCGTCGAAGTCGGTGCCCGGCTGCGGGTCGAGGTCGATCCGCAGCTGGTCGGGGGACTCGACGTCGTCCCGCGTGACGGGCCACGGGTGGAAGGTGATCGTGCCCAGGTTCGCGGCCCAGCCGACGACGGCGAGCTCGGTCGGGCTGATCTCGTCGGCCGTGCGCCCCGAGGGGAAGGCGATGCGGGCGGTCTCGACGTAGTCCGGGGCGCCCTGCGGGACGCGCTTCTGGTAGAACGCGTCGCCGCGCGAGTCGGCGCGGGTGGCCATGACCGCCCCCTCGATCACGCCCTTGGGCCAGCGCTCGAGGGTGGTCGGCCGGTCGCGCAGGGCGCCGAGGATCCCCCCGCCCACCGCGAGGAAGTACTCGACCACCTGGAGCTTGGTCAGGCCGCGCTGGGGGAAGACGATCCGGTCCGGGCTGCTGACCCGCACCGTCCTGCCGTCCGCCTCGAGCTCGACCGCCGGCGTCGTCGCACGTGCCATGGCCTCACGCTAGGCCTCGCACGGCCCGACGGCGAGGGGTCCGCGGCGCGGGTCGGACGGCTGGGCGCATCCAGGGCTGGTCGCGGGCCCGTCAGTCGGGGCCGAGCAGCCCCCGCCGGTGGGCCACGGACACGGCCTCGGCGCGTCCCGAGACCCCGAGCTTGGCCAGGAGGTTCGAGACGTGCACGCTCACGGTCTTGCCGCTGATGAAGAGCTTCTCGCCGATCTGCCGGTTGCTCAGCCCCTGGGCCGCGAGGGCCAGCACCTCGGCCTCACGGGGGGTCAGCAGGTCCGTGGTCGTGCGGGCTCCCGGCACCTCGAGCCGGCTGCGCCGCGCCAGGCTCTCCAACGCCGCGACCAGGGGTGCCGCGCCCATCTCCCGGGCCTCGGCCAGGGCCTCGACGAGCTGGGCCAGCCCCGCCTCGCGTTCCCCGGCCTCGAGCAGCGCCTCGGCCCGGCGTCGGCGGCTGCGCGCCTGCTCGTAGCGGTGGCCGTAGCCGTAGGCGTCGGTCGCCCCCGCCCACAGCGCAGGGTCGTTCTGACGTGCCCACCGGGCGTGCTCGGCCTCGACCCGGGCGAGCCAGGCCCGGCCCTCAGGTCCGAGCCGGCCGCCGCGGGGTCGACCTCGACCGGCCGCGGTCCGCGCCCGGTCGAGGAACCACGCGGCCTGCTCAGCCTCCTCGGGCCCGGCGGCCCGCTCGGACCGGGCGTCGGCGAGGGCACCCAGCCCCAGGGCCGCGAGCCAGATGCTGCCGAGGAAGTAGTCGCTCCAGGCCCGCCCCACCTCCTCGATCACCGACCGTGCGAGCGCCACGGCCTCCTCGTGACGTCCCGCCCAGGTCAGGGCGTCGACCGTGCACCCACCGGCGATGAGGGTCACCTGGTGGTCCCCGTCGGCGAGCGGGGCCAGCCGGGCGCCCCGGTCCACGGCGTCGCCGTCCCCCCGGGCCACGGCGGCATGCAGGGCGACGGCCTCGAGCAGCACGGTGGCCGAGGGCGGGGCGCCGTCCCACGGCACCGGTGGGCCCAGGTCGCCACGGGTGAACCTCAGCAGCTCGCTCAGCAGGTGCAGCTGCACCGCGTAGGCGCTCCAGGTGAGGCCCGAGGTGTGGGAGAGGTCGAGCCCTGCCTGCACGCGGTCGACCGCGCGCTCGAGGTCCCCCGCGTAGAAGTAGTTCGCCGCGAGGCTGTAGGCGCAGCGCACCTCGGTCACCAGGTCCCCGGCCTCGCGGGCGCGGTCGCCGGCCTCGGTGAGCAGGGCCGCCGCCCGGGGCTGGTCGTCGACCACGAGCACCGCGAGGGTCGCGAGGGCGTCGGCCTCGACGGCCGGGGCGCCCAGCGCCCGGGCCTCGTCCACGGCCAGGCGTGCGCTGCGCTCGGCGGCGGCGTCCTCGTCCATCGAGGTGGCTGCCCGGGCGTGGATCGCCAGAGCCCAGGCCCGGCCGAGGTCCGGTCCGGGGAAGGGCGGGCGCTCGAGGGTCTCGAGGGCGTGCGCGGCCTCCTCGAGGGCCTCGGCGTCCCGGGCCGCGCCCAGCAGGTACAGCGCCAGGCGGGAGCGGAGCTGGGCCTGGCGCGCGGGGAGGTCGGTCGCGAGAGCGACCGCCTGCCGGGCGAGCAGCACCGCTCGGGCGTCGTGACCGGCGCGGCTCGCCGCGCTCGCCGCGGCGGCTGTCAGGTCCGCCTCGTCGGTCCCCACGCGGGCCGCGGCATCAGGGACCCCGTCCCAGAGGCGCAGCGCGGTCTCGAGGTGGCGGAGCTCCTCGTCGGGGGCCAGGAGGCGGCCCGCCTCCCGGGCGGCGTCGATCGAGGCGGCGAGGGCCGTGGGGAGGTCCTGGCCGCGGTGGGCGTGGTGCGCCAGCTGCGCGGTCGAGCCCAGCCGGGGGTCCTGCTGCAGCGCGTCCCGGTAGGCCCGGTGCAGGGCCACCTGCTCCCCGGGCAGCAGCGCGCCGTAGACCGCCTCGGCGAGGAGGGCGTGGCGGAAGGCGATGCGGCCGTCCTCCCCGCCGAGCACCTGGGCCTCCACGGCCTCCCGGAGCGCGCGGTCGAGCTCCTCCACCGGCAGCCGGGACCCGGCCACGGCGCGGAGCAGCGGCTCGCCGACGGTGCGGCCGGCCACCGAGGCGACGCGGGCGAGCTCCTGCACGGACGGGTCGAGCCGTTCGACGCGGGCCTGCAGGACGTCGCTCAGCGTCCAGGGCAGCCCGCCCGCGCCCGGCCCCGACTCGAGGAGCTCCTCGGCGAAGTACGCGTTCCCGGCCGAGCGCTCCATCACCCGGTCGACCACGGCGTCGGGGACCGGTGCGCCGGTGACGGCCGCCGCGAACTCGTGCAGCTCGGTCGAGGTGAAGGGGGGCAGGTCGAGACGTTCGACCCGCGGGTGGCGCCACAGCTCGGCGAGCACGGGGCGCAGGGGGTGGCGGCGGTGGAGGTCGTCCGTCCGATAGCTCAGCACGACCAGCAGGTGCTCGGTGCGCAGCCGGGCCACCAGGAAGCGCAGCACGTCGCGGCTCGAGGAGTCCGCCCAGTGCAGGTCCTCGACCACGAGGACCAGGGGCGCGCCGGCCGAGCCCACGGCTCCGAGCGCCGCGGCGATCCCGTCGAAGAGCTGGAGCCGGGTGCCGCCGTCGTCGGCCGGATCGGGGGGCGGGGTGCCGTGCGCGGGCAGGAGCCGCGCGAGGGCGGGGCGCTCGGTGACGACCTGGTCGACCACCTCGCGCAGCGCCGGGTCCGCCCTGAGCTGGGCGAGGGCCTCGGCGAAAGGCAGGTAGGGCAGGCCGACCTCGCCCAGGTCCACGCAGTGGGTGGTCACGGGGACCGCCCCGGCGGCGCGGGCCACCTCGGTCAGGCGGGCCAGCAGCCTCGTCTTGCCGACCCCCGCGTCCGCCCCGACGAGCACCACACCCGGGACGCCGGCCCCCGCCCGGTGCACCGCAGCCGTGAGGGCCTCCACCTGGGGGTGCCGGCCGACGAAGGTCGCGCTCACCTGGTTGCGGGCCATGCCCCCGATCCTGGCACCACCTGCCGACGCGTGGATCGTGACGCCCACCGGGAGGCCCGACGGCGGGGTGCGCGGTCCTGGGGGGCGCGGGGGTGCCGTGGTGCCCCGTCGGCCGCGAGCTGCTCGATCCGGTACGCGCTCTCGGCCCGCACCGCTGTCTCCCACATGAAGCCTGACATCGTGATCCTCCGACCGTCCTCCGGTCGGGGCCCGACCGGTGAGGTCGACACTGCCGCTGAGGGCAGGGGGCGCGGATCGGTCAGGTGACCGGTTGTGCCGGGGTGGAGGGCGGGGCTCCCGGTCTGAGGTACCTCAGAGCACCTCGAGGCGAGGGCTGTCGAGGGCGACGCGGAGGTGCTGCCCGCCGCCGAAGTCCACGATGACGGCCTCGGTGCCGTCGAGGGCGACCACGCGACCCATGCCGTGACGCTCGTGGGAGACGCGGGCGCCGACGGGGATGGGCACGATCTTGGCCTGAGCGGCCTCACGGGCAGCGTTGAAGGGACTGGTGGCGAGGTACCGGCGCTTGCCGGCAGGTCTGGAGGGCATCACCCCTACTGTCCTCCTCCTGGAGCCTTCTGGGAACCACGCGGGCGCGAACTGGTGCGCGACCCCGCCCCCGCGCGGGGTTCCGCAGGCGTACCGTCAGGAGATGGAGCACTCGATGAGGAGTCCCGAGTACGACGCGTTCGGCCCGTGGGTCTACGAGGTCACGAGCCCCGACGAGGTGCCGCCGCTGTTCCGCGACCATCCCCTCGACCTGGCCTCGGCCCGGCTGGTCCTCAAGGTCCCCCGGCGGATCGCGCGTCGCGACGCGAACCCCGCGATGAACCTCTACGACCACCTCCTCGTGGTCGACGCCACGGGTCTCACGGTGCTGAGCCGCCGCGGCGAGACGCACAGCACCCGGCACGTGCCCCCCGAGCAGGTCGCCGCGGTGGTCGACAGCGTCAACCTGCTCGACGCCCGTCTCGCCGTGCACCTCACCACGCGGGACGGCGCGGGGGTGGCCGGGGCGGGCAGGCCTGCCGGGCAGAACCCCGTGGTCGCCGTCCGCTACAACGGGGCCTCGCACGACGTCGTGCTGGGGCTGGTCGACCAGGTCCGCGGGCTGTACCGGTCGGGCCCGGTCGGCTCGCCCCGCGTCGAGGACGAGCCGACCGCGAGCGCCTCCGCTCACGGCTCGTCCCGTCACCAGGGCCTCGCCCTCGACCTCGCCGACCTCGGGGACCAGGACGTCGCCCTGGTGACCGCCTACCGGGACCTGGCCCGTCGCGAGGGGGTCGAGCTGCTCGCCGCCCACCCGCGGACCGTGGTGCGCCCGCTGGGCTCGGGGGCCGGGGGCGCGGCGGCAGGTCTCGCGCACGCGGCGTGGCCGATGACCCTGCACGGGGCCGTGGTGTGCCGGAGCGAGGACGAGCTGCAGCTCGTGCACCGACGCGAGTGGTGGCTGCGCGGACGGCGCCCGGTGCACTCGATCGAGCGCACCGTGCTGCCCCTCGCGCGGGTCGACGAGGTCACGACCGGTGCGCACCCGCGGTACGCCGACGTCACCGTGGTCAGCGTGCGCCTCGGGGAGACCTCGCTCGTGCTCCCCGTCCCGGCCGCCTCCCGGGCTGCGACACAGCTCCCCGAGGCCCTGCGAGGTCGCGCTGCCTGAGGTGGCCCCCTGAGCGCCGGCCCAGACGCTAGGTTCGAGGTCATGGAGAACCACGTGCGCTGGGGGATCATCGGCGTCGGCGACGTCACCGAGGTCAAGAGCGGGCCGGCCTTCCAGCAGGCCGAGGGCTCCTCCCTGGTGGCCGTCATGCGCCGCGACGGGGCCAAGGCTGCGGACTACGCGCGCCGGCACGGCGTCCCGCGCTGGTACGACGACGGCGACGCCCTCCTGGCCGACCCCGAGGTGGACGCGGTCTACGTCGCGACCCCGCCGGACTCGCACGCCGACTACGTGCTGCGGGCTGCCGCCGCGGGCAAGCCCGTCTACGTCGAGAAGCCGATGGCCCGCACGGCCGCCGAGTGCACCGCGATGATCGAGGCCTGCGCCGCCGCCGGGGTGCCGCTGCACGTCGCCTACTACCGGCGTGCCATGCCTCGGTTCGCCCGTGTCGCGGAGCTGCTGCGCGACGGCACGATCGGTGAGCCGCGGGCCGTCACGGTCCGCCTGCTCAAGCGGGCCGAGACCTGGCCCGAGGGGCAGGCACCCTGGCGGGTGCGCCCGGAGATCTCGGGCGGCGGGCTGCTGGTCGACCTCGGCTCGCACACCCTGGACCTGCTCGACCACCTCCTCGGCCCGGTGACCTCCGTGACCGGGACGGCGGCCAACCGCGGCCGGCACCACGCGGCCGAGGACGTCGTCACGGCCTCGTTCCGGCACGCCACGGGGGTCGACGGGGTCGGGCTGTGGTGCTTCGACGCGGGTCAGGAGCTCGACGAGGTCGAGATCGTCGGCAGCCGGGGCAGCGTGGCCTTCAGCACCCTCGGTGAGGAACCCCTGCGGGTCCGCACCGCCGCGGGGGAGCGGCTGGTGGAGGCGCCCTACCCGACACCCGTGCAGCTGCCCCTGGTGCAGGCCGTCGTCGACTCCCTGCTCGGCCGCGGTGAGAGCCCCAGCACGGGCGAGAGCGCCCTGCGGACCGCGCGGGTGGTCGACACCCTGCTGGCCGGGTACCGCTCTGAGGCCGCCGGGGCGAGCGAGGCCGCTGGGGGCGCGGGTGGCGTGCAGCCGCCCCCCGTGGATAATCGTGTGCCGTGAGCGACGACGCGCCCCCGCGCCCGTCCGCCCGGGACGGCGGCGAGGTGCACCGGGAGACGGCAACCCCGGCCGAGGAGCCGGTGAGCGCAGCCCTGCGCGACGCCAAGGCCCGCGCCCGCTCGACGCACTACACCGTGGGCACGTTGCGGGCGGACCCCGACGGCACGCTGTGGCTCGAGTGCTCGTGCGGCACGGTGCTGCGGAACGGCCCCACCTGGACCATCGACGAGCACGTGCGGCTGCACCGGGCCGAGGCCAAGTACCTCGAGCTCTCGACGGCAGCGCCGGCGGGCATCCCCCGACTCATCGAGCCGCGGTACTGACCGTGGGAGCACCGTGGGTGGGCGCGGCGCGTCACGGATCGGCATCGCCTCGGCGCGCCGGGATCGTGTCGATGCCTCACCCTGGGAGGGTTCTCCGAGACACGGAGTGGACCCTCGACCAGAACTTCAGGAGGTGCGCGTGACCGGCGACCGCGCCCGGCGAACCTCGTCCGGCAGCACGCTCCGCCTGGTGGGCGGGGCCGGCCCTGACGGACCTGACGAGCCCCAGGATGCGGACCTGCCCGAGGACGACGCCGACAGCCTCGTCCTCCCCGGTCAGCGGCAGTCCGTCGCCGTGGGTCGGCACTGGGTGGTCAGCACCGCCGCCGCTCGAGGGATCACGGGGATGGCCAACCAGGTGCTCGAGCTCCTCTCGAGCGAGCTGCTCGCCAACGCCGTGCTGCACGGCCCCCAGGGCGTCGCGATCGGCGTCCAGATGCGGCACACCGAGACCGCGGTGCGCGTCTCGGTCAGCGACGCGAGCGCGACCAACCCGGTCGTGATGCACAACGGCCCCTCGGCCCCGAACGGCCGCGGCATGGCGATCGTCGAGGCGATGTCCTCCCGCTGGGGCGTCGAGGAGCACGCGGACGGCGGCAAGACCGTCTGGTACGAGCTCGAGCTCGACGAGTTCTGAGCCGTCCCGCACCGGGGCGGACGGCGCCGCAGCACCCACGTCCTCGGCACCAGCTGTCTCGGCTCCCCCTGCGTCCCTCCGTGCCTCAGGGCTGACACGACCGCGGGGCCGGTCCCGCTCGGTCGAGCGGGACCGGCCCCACGGCGTCTACCGGTGGAGCGGGGTCAGGTCATCGACCCCACGGGCCCCAGGAGATCACCCTGACCCGCTTGGTCACCGAGGAGGCCGCGACCTCGTCGTTGCCCGTGTAGGTCACCGTGAGCTCGTGGGTGCCCGGTGCGAGGACCGGGGGCAGGACGGCGACGGCCACACCCGACCGGCCCTGGGCCACGACCCGCGCCCCGCCGAGCACGGCCCCGCCGGAGGAGACCTCGACCCGACCGCTGGGCGTGGGCCCGTCGGTGCGGACCGTGGCGACCACCGGGATCGGCAGGCCGTGCAGGGCGGTGCCGGGCACGGCGGCCTTGAGCACGGACCCGGCCAGCTCGGGCACCTCGACCACCTCGACCGTGACGACCTCGGAGGTCGAGGGCGCCCAGGCCCCGCTGTCCGGCTCGTAGACCGCCACGAGGTCGTGGCTGCCGACGGCGAGGGTCGTCCCGAGGGTCGCGACCCCCTCCTCGACCGGCGCCGCGCCGAGCTCGGTCTCCCCGTCGAGGAAGCGCACCTGCCCGGTGGCCGCCGCGGGCTCGACGGTCGCGGTCAGGGTGACCTCGCCCGTGGAGAGGTCCCCGTCGACCGTGAGGGCCGTGGTGGTCTCGGTGACCGTGCCCGTGGTCACCGAGACGACCTGGGCGCGCTCGCCCCGGGCGTTGAGCGGCTGCAGCAGGAGCAGACGCTCGTCCTCCTCGCCCTCGCGGTGCACCGTGAACGGGCTGCCCTCCTCGCCCACGAACCACAGCGAGTCCTCGCTGCCCGCGCCGGCCTCGAACCAGAGCGCCGGGGCGAAGGGGTCGGCGGTGAAGGGCTCGACCTCGTCGACGATCCCCGTGGCGTCGGGGGCGTACGGCGAGTAGGTGGCGACCCCGAAGGTCGGGGTGTCTCCGGCCGTGATGCCCACGGCCTCGAGCCCGAGCGGGACGACGGTGACGTTGCTGTCGAAGACCGTCGTCATGGTGTCGGCCCACAGACCGTTGACCGGGGAGAGCTCGAGCAGCTCGCCCAGGCTGTAGCCCGTGGCCTCGTCGTAGCCGAGGGCGTAGGTCTCGACCGTGGTGAAGTCGAGGTCGGGGGCGTACTTCCAGACGTAGGTCTCGAGGTCCCAGATCCCGTCACCGTCGATGTCGGTGTTGACGATCGGCACGACGTTCGTGCCGAGGCTGGCCCACTCGCCCTGGGTCGCGATGCCCACGCCGATCGAGCCGGTCGTCGGGTCCTGACCGACGGCCTCGAGCTGCGGGGCCGTCGAGGAGAGCCCCACGTACCGCAGGTCCGCCGCGGCGACCGAGGAGGCCGAGGTGCCCGTGGAGGGGTCGTCCTCGAGCCGGGGGCTCTCGGCCACCAGCTCGAAGGGGGCGACCAGAGAGGTCCAGCCGCCGGTGTCGACACCACGACCGGTGAGGGTCAGCGGTGCGGAGGTCGAGCCCTCGAAGACCGTGACGGGCTGGGCCTCGAGGTCGCTGACCAGGCGCGGTGCGGCGTGCACCGGGACCCGCAGCTCGCCCTCGGCGCCCTCGCCCTCCGGGGTGAGCACGAGCCGCCCCGAGACCGCGGCCACGAACTCCCGCGGGATCGGGATGCCCAGGTCGTAGGCCTCCTGCGAGGTCGGGTCGATCTCCCGCTCGAGGGAGGCGGGGTCCGCGGTCAGGGTGACGGTGACCGTGGCGCTGCCGCCGGCCGGGACCGTGATGCTCGCCGGGGCGGCCGTGATGCTCGCGCCCCCCGCGGTCGTGGCCTGCGAGACCGAGGTCGCGTACGTGCGGGCCGTGTCACCGGTGTTGCGCACCGTGACGGTCCGACGGTCGACGAGGGTCTCGGCGCCGACGTCGACCACGCCGAAGGTCACCGACACCAGGGCGGCGTCGTCGGTGGCGAAGGCGAGGACCTCGGTGGTGGCGGCGTCGAGGGCGTCGACCCGCCCCGACCCGACGCGCTCGGGCCCGTAGACGGGACCTGACCGGTCGAGGTCGCTGAACACGTCGTGGGTCGCGGTGTTCATCACGGCGCTCTTGACCTGCTGCGGGGTCCAGCCCGGGTGGGCCTGTGCCACGAGGGCAGCGATGCCCGCGACGTGCGGGGCGGACATCGACGTACCCGTCTTGGTGCTGGCCCCGGTGCCCGAGCCCGAGGACGCCGAGGAGATCAGCGTGCCGGGGGCGGCGACGTCGGGCTTGAGGACGCCCAGGGAGCCGTGCACCCCGCGCGAGGAGCTGGCGGCCAGGGTGTCGGCCAGGGACTCGTCGGTCACGAAGGCCGCGTTGGCGAGCGAGGGGCCGACCGTGGCGACGACCCCGCCGGCCTGGATGGCGGGGAGCAGGGCGTCGGTCGAGGCCGCGGTCAGCTGGGCCCCGGGGATGCCCTCGTTGCCCGCGATGCCGGCGCTGAACACCGGGAGACCGGTGCCGATGAGGACACCGGCGGCGCCGGCGGCCTCGGCGTTGTCCCACCGTGCGACGCTGCCGCAGGCGCGGGTCGTGTCGTCGTCGTCCCAGGAGAGCCAGACGATGGCGCCGGCGGCCTGGTCGGCGTAGGCGTCGAGGGGCGCGCAGCCCGTGACCCCGTCGCCCAGGTAGACCACGGGGGCGGTGACGTCCTCGGTGCCCGTGTAGAAGATGCTGTTCTGCGCCGAGTGCTGGCCGACGAGCGCGGGGTCCGGGGCCTCGAGCACGTCGACCGCGTCGTAGGTCTGGGTGTCGGCGATCGAGTTCGCGACGGTCAGCGCGCTGCGGGCGTTGCCCGGGCTGCCGCCGATGTCGGTCACGTCCCCGCCGTTGCCCGAGGAGATCACCGCGAGCACGCCCAGGTCGGCGAGACGGTCGATGAAGAGGTTCTCGGGGTCGTCAGCCGGGCTGGTGTCCGAGCCGACCGAGAGGTTCACGATGTCGAGGCGGTCGTTGTAGTCGAAGTCGCCGTTCGGGTCGGCGGCCCACTCGAGGGCGTCGATGACCAGGCCGGTGCTGCCGCCGTTGTCGCCGAAGACCTTGAGGGCGTAGACCCCGGCCTCGGGGGCGGTGCCGGGCCCGACCTCCCAGTCGGTCAGGTCGAGCGAGGTCGCGTAGTCCCCGCGGAAGGTCGTGCCGTCGGCCTGCACGCCGAACCCGGCGGCCGAGCCGGCGACGTGGGTGCCGTGGCCGCCGTTGGGGCTCGCGTCGGGGGCGTCGATCGGGTTGGCGTCGGGGGTCGGGACGGTCGTGGCCCCTGGCGTCGTGGCCGCGGGGTTCGCGTTGTAGTCAGGGCCGGCGAAGTCCCAGCCGCCCAGGTACTTGGTGGTGTCGAGGAGGTCCTCGGGCACCGGTCCGGTGCCGTCCTCGCCGTACGCCGCGGCGTAGGCCTCAGCGGTCCCGGGCCCACCGAAGCTGGCGTGGGTGTAGTCGATCCCGGTGTCGATGACCCCGATGGTGACGTCCTGACCCGTGAGACCCGTGGCCTCCCAGGTCTGCTGCGCCCGGGTGAAGACGTCGGCCCCCTTGTTGGTGGGCTCCTTGGGGACCACGAGGTGCACCGCCGTCACCCCGTCCTGGCCGGCGAGGGCGCGGATGCGGGCGGCGTCACCGCTCACGGTGATCCCGGCCACGAGGTTCGCGGTGACCGAGAGGCGCGCGGGCTCGTCGCTCGCGGTGCTGCGTGCCCCCGGGCTCGCGGCCGTGGCCTCCTGGGGGACGACCTGCTCGGCGAGGGCCTCGACCTGGTCGACGGCGGCCTCGACGTCGGCCCCGGCCTGGGCGGCCTCGACCCCCGAGGGGGCGTCGAGCTGCACGAAGGCGGTGACCTGCCCCTCGGCCTCGAGCAGCGCGGGGGAGACGTCCCCGGCCGAGCCGCCCCAGGCCTGGGCGAGGCGCTCGGCGGTGCCGCCCGGCCGGGTCAGGTCGGCGCCGGTCGCGAGCTCGACGCCCTCCCCGGTGGGTGGTGGTGGTTCGGGGGCCGGGGCCGCGTGCGCCGTCCCGAGGGTCAGCGGGACGGTCAGGGCGGCGCAGGTGACAGCGGCCAGGACGGGACGACGACGGCTCACAGAGCTCTCCACTCTCGGCGTGGCGGATGTGCTGAGCCTGGAGGTCGTGGAGGTCGGTCGAGCGACTGGCGTTGCCCCCCACGGCGACGCGACGGCTCGCGACGCACAGTAGGACGGCGGGTGAAGATCGCGGGTGAAGTCGGGCTGTCTCGGCGTGTCGTAGTTGCTATGACTCGCGCGGTCCTCAGCAGGCGGCGAGCAGGCCCTCGAGCTCGCGGACCGGGGCGAACTCGGGGCCGGGTCCGCCGAAGAAGCAGCGGCAGGGGCCGTCGCGATGGATGAACCCGGTCGAGGGGCGCGCGGCGCAGGGCACCGGCCCCGAGCGCGCCGTGAGGGCGAGGACGGCACCCTCGGGTGCGGTCGTGGCGAGGGGGGTGGAGTCACCGACCAGGTTCGTGTTCACGTTCACAGGATCGGCCCGTGGTGCGAGGTCTTGAGGTGTGGCGCGCACGGGTCGTGCAGGATTCACCCGCTTGTCTGTACCAAAACTGTAGTGCTACGTTGATACAGACCTAGTACAGAAAGAGGGAGCCATGCAGACGATCATCTTCGCGGGGGTCTTCACGGTCCTCGCCGTGGCGACGTGGGTGCGTTTCACCGGGACGAGCACTGCCTCGCGGGCTGCCCACGGCTACGCCCGCAAGGTGGACCTCGCCCTCGAGGGCGAGCTGGGAGAGCGGGTCGCGGTCCGTCTGGCGCACCGGGAGCGGACCGGCGCCCTCGGGGCCGTCGTCGGCGTCTGGCTCACCGTGCTGCTGGTGGCGACCCTCGGCCCCGGGCTGGTCTCGGACGCCGAGGGGTACGGGGTGTCGAGCTACGGCGTCATCGGCGTCGTGATGGGGTTCTTCGCGGGGCACGCCGTCGGCTACGGCGTGGTGGCCTGGCGCGAGGCGATGCGGCCCGTGCCGGACGGCCCGCGCCTGGCGCGGACCACGACCCCGAGCGTCGAGGACTACGTCGCCCCGCACGAGCGCCGAGGCGCGTGGGTCGCGGCAGGGGTCTCGGTGCTCGTCGCGGCGGGGCTCGCGCTGGTGCACAGCAGCGGGATCATGGACCTCGGCCCGATGCCGTGGGGGGCGGTCGTCCTGGCGGTCCTGGTCCCACCCCTCGTCGTGCTGCTCGAGGAGCTCGCCTCCCGGAGAGTGGTCGCCCGGCGTCAGGTCGCGGCGAGCACCCTCGAGCTCGCGTGGGACGACGCCCTGCGCGCACGGACCGTGCGTGACCTCGTCACGGTCGCCCTCGTGATCGGGTGCTTCGGCTCGATCGGCCTGCTCGGGCTGGTCGCCGACGGTCTCGAGGGTGGCTGGCCGGCGAACCCCGCGGTGGGGCTGGTCAACGGGCTCTTCCTCGTCCTTCTGGGCGCGCTGGTCCTTACCGCGCTGATCAGCCTGGTCCTCGACCCTCAGGGCCACGTGCGCCGTCGGCTGTGGCCGGTCGGTCAGGACGGGGTGCGCCGGTGATCGTCGTGGACCCGACCTCGCACGTGCCGCCCTACGAGCAGGTGCGGCAGCAGATCGAGGCGATGGCCGAGGAGGGGGCCATGCCTCCGGGCCACCGGCTGCCGACCGTGCGCCGGCTGGCCGACGACCTGGGTCTGGCGGCGAACACCGTGGCGCGGGCCTACCGCGAGCTCGAGCAGGCCGGGGTCGTCGAGACCCAGGGACGTCGGGGCACCTTCGTCGCGGTCCGCGGGGCCGACCGTGACCGCGAGGGCGAGATCGCGGCCCGGCAGTACGTGCGCCGGGTCCGTGAGCTGGGGCTCGACGCCGAGAACGCGGTCCGTCTGGTCCGGTCAGCCCTGGAGGGCTGAGCCCTCAGCGTGCGTAGCGTTCGACGAAGGCCGTGAGGATCTTGGGCGGCTCGTCGACCTGCGCGCCCTGCAGCGCCGCGACGACGTCGTCCAGCTCGTCCGGGCGGAAGTAGCCCGAGTGCTGGTAGATGCGCACCCGCTCGACGATCCCCGGCACGTCGAGCTCGGGGTGGAACTGGGTCGCGTAGAGGTTCTGGCGCAGACGGAACGCCTGCACCGGGCAGGACGGCGAGGTCGCGAGCACCACTGCCCCGGGGGGCGGGGTGCGGATGGCCTCCTTGTGCCCGACGAAGGCCGGGAAGGTGCTGTGGAGCCCGCCGAAGACCGGGTCCGCCCGTCCTGCCTCGGTGAGGGTGATCGGCGCTGCTCCGACCGGCTCGCCGTAGGTGCGGTCGACCACCCCGCCCTGGTGGACCCCGAGGGTGCCCACGCCGTAGCAGGCGCCGAGGAAGGGCAGGTCCCGCGCGACGATCTCGTCCAGGAGCCTGCCGAGCTCGGCCTCGACGCGATGCTGGACGGGGGACTTGTCCTCGTCCGGGTCGCTCGTGGTGAACGGGCTCCCGCCCAGCACGATCCCCGAGTACGCGTCGAGGTCCACCGGGGGGAGCGGGCCGGCCTCGAGCCGCACGTGGTCCAGCTCGGCCGGGTCCAGCCCCCCGAAGCGGGCGATGGCCGCGTGCTCGCTCGCCGCCGCGTCGTCCTCGGCGCGGGTCGAGATGAGCAGGAAGGGCTTCACGCCGTGACCCTAGCCGCACGGGGGGCTAGCGGCTGCGCGCCCTGGGGGGTACTGTCGTACTCGAAGTTGCAGTGCTTGCACGTCTTGAGTGCGCTGGGCCCCGGTCCGGTGCATGAATTCCTTACCAGGAGCGGACGACGAACACCGCGATTGACTCGGTCCCGACACGCGGGTCCGTCCGACCTCCTGAAGGAGATTCTCATGGCTACTGGCACCGTGAAGTGGTTCAACGCCGAAAAGGGCTTCGGCTTCATCGCTCCCGACGACGGCGGCGCCGACGTCTTCGCCCACTACTCGGCGATCACGACGAGCGGCTACCGCACGCTCGAGGAGAACCAGAAGGTTGAGTTCGAGGTGAACCAGGGCCCCAAGGGTCCCCAGGCCGCGAACATCACGCCGCTCTGATCCTCGTGCTCCGGGCTCAGGCCCGCTGAACGACACCACGAAAGCCCCGGTCCCCGTGACCGGGGCTTTCGTGCGTCTACGTCCGGCCATGCTGGCAAGGACTTGCCCAGACGGGACGTGGTTGCCGCGATCGCGGGGACGGCATGAGCAGGGTGGAGAGCTAGCGCCCCGGCTTGGCGGCGTACATCGCGGCGTCCGCGGCCGCGATCAGGCCCTCGCTGGTCGTGGGGCCGGCGTCCTGCCCGCCCGTCCCGGCCGTGGTCGCGACGCCGATGGTCGCCCCGCACCGGATCGAGGTGCCGTCGGGGAGCAGGTACGGCGGGGTGAGGGCCGCGAGCAGACGGTCGTCCGGGCGGTCGGTCGGCTCGCCCGACTCGTGCACCACGAGGAACTCGTCCCCACCCAGGCGCGCGACCACGTCGGCCTCGGGCACCGCGGCCGACAACCGGCGCGCGGCCTCGACGAGCACCGCGTCACCGACCTGGTGGCCGTACCTGTCGTTGACGAGCTTGAAGTCCTCGAGGTCCACGTACGTCGCGATCAGGCTGCCCCCCGAGTGGCGCACCCGGGCCAGGGCCGCCCGCAGCAGCAGGTCCAGGAGTCGGCGGTTGGCCAGGCCGGTCAGCGGATCCCGGAGGGCCAGGTGCGCGAGGTCGGACTGCAGGCTGCGGATCTCGGTCACGTCCCGTGCGATCCCCTGCAGCCCGTCGCGCAGGCGGGTCATCTGCACCTCGAGCACCACCCACGTGTCGTCGGGTCGGCGCAGGCGCAGGTCGTACCGCTCGGGGATGGGCAGACCGGCCATGGCCTCGCCGAGGAGCTCCCTGCCGTCCTCGTCGGCCACGGCGACCAGGTGCTCGAGGTCCGCACCGAAGTCCTCGGCCGTCCAGCCCGTCAGGGTGTGCACCGAGGGGCTGAGGTAGCTCAGGCACGGCCCGGGGGTCGTGCTGACGCGCCACACCACGTCGGCCGACCGGTCGGCCAGGTCCCGGAAGTGCGCCTCGCTCACCGCGAGCTGCTCCTCAGCGCGATGCCGGTCGGTCACGTCGCGGCCGACCGCGAGGACCTGGGGCCCGTCCGGGCCGGGGAGCCACCGGTCGGCCCACTCGACCCATCGGTCGGGGATGTGAGGTGCGGGCCGGGGGACGGGGTCGTAGAGGAACGGGGCGTCGGGGCCCAGCCGCCCGAGCTGGGTGTGCAGCCCGTCGAGCTCGGCGGGCGAGAGCAGCTCCTCGAGCCTGCGCCCGACGAGGTCGTCGGGGGTCGCCGCGTGCTGGGCGGCCCAGGCGGCGTTGCAGTAGACGAGCACGAGGTCCGAGACCCGGTAGCGGGCGATGCGTTCGCTGAGCAGGTCGAGGATCTCGGTGAGGTCCTCGGAACCGGCCCCCTCGGGCACGACGGCGTCGGGCACGGCGGCGGACCCCCTCGGTGGTCGGGGCGATGACTGGTGGTCCGGGGCCGAGGTCGGCGTCGACCGTCACCCTGCGAGACCTCCACCGGCCCGCGCCCCCGGTCCGTCGGACGGTCGGGGTCGTGACGCGGGGTCACCCGGCGCGGCGATCGTACCTGCCTGCCGCGGCCACCGAGCGGGATCGCGCGACGTCTCAGGTGTTGAGGAAGCTCGCCGGGTCGTCGTCCGAGCCCTGGAGGTCCGGCGGGCCGTGCTGGAGGTTCTGCTCCTCGGGACCGTCGGTCTCGTCGGTCTCGCCACGTACCTCGTCGACCGAGGGGTCCTCGAGGGAGTCGGGGCCGCCCGGGGCCGAGCCGGTCAGCGGCGGGTCCTCGTCAGGGCTGCGGTGCTGGTGGTCCGTCATGGTTCCTCCGTGGGTGTGGGGATGTCACGACGGTAGGCCGGTCCGCGAGGTTCCGCGCGTCGGCCTGCAAGGACCGCCACCGCCACGACACAGTGTCGGGTAGTGGACCGTCGACCCCGGGGAGCCGCAGTGCGAGACGACGCCTGGTTCGAGGCGCTCTTCCGTGCGCACTCCACCGCGGTGCACCGCTACTTCGCGCGCCGCGCCGCGCACGACGACGTGCAGGACCTCACGGCCGACGTCCTGGTGACCGCATGGCGTCGCCGCGAGGACGTCCCCGAGGGCGCCGAGCTCCCCTGGCTCTACCGGACGGCCGGCTACGTGCTGGCCAACCACCGCCGCAAGGCTCGGGCGATCCCCGTCCAGGACCTCCCCGAGGAGGTCGACGACGCCGACCCTGCCCACCTGACCCTCGCCGACGAGGAGGTGCGCAGCGCCCTCGCGGCGTTGTCCGCCCGGGACCGCAGGATCCTGCTGCTGCACTCGTGGGAGGGGGTCGAGGGGGATGCCCTCGCCCAGCTGCTCGGGATCAGTCGAGGGGGCGCTGACGCCGCCCTCTCCCGCGCCCGCGCCCGGCTCCGAGAGGTCTGGGCCCAGCAGGACGCCCCCGAGCCCGCCGAACCCCGCGACGCCCGGGAGGGCTCCCGCGAGGGCTCCGCTGCAAGCCCGAGCGCGGGGACGACACAGACGGGGTGACGCACCCGCGTCCCGGTCCTCTGGAGGTCATCGTGAACGACCACCCCCCCGCCCAGGGAGACGACGTCGCCCTCGCCCGGCTGCGCGGCGCCGATCCCGCGGCCACCGCTGAGCCCGACCCGTCCGCGCTGCGGGAGGCCGTGCGCCGGCGGGCCGACCTTCCCGCCGCAGGAGCCGGGGGCTCCGGCCCTGACGGTGGTGCCGGTGGGGACGAGCTGGCCCGGGCGCGCCGTCGACGCCTGACCTCGTGGCCCGCGCGGGCTGCCGCTGCCGCCGCCGTGGCCCTCGTGGTCGGGGGAGGCGGGGGGTACGCCCTGGGCGCCGCGGGCCCGTCCCAGCAGGACGAGGGCGGGGCGGCCGCGGTCATCTCCCTCAACTCCGCGCAGGACGGCGCAGGGTCCCCCGGCATGCAGGGGCTGCCGGGGGACAGCAGCGCAGCGACGGAGGAGTCCGGCCCGGAGCCACTGACGGGCGTGATCGGTGGTGACAACCACGCGTTCAGCGAGCAAGGGCGGGTCGCCGAGCTGAGCATGCCCGGCTGGGGCGGGCGCACCGTCTTCACCGCCGAGGGGCTGCCCACCGACGGCGGCGCCCTCGCGGCCTGGGGCTTCGACCCCGGGGCGGCCTTCACCGCTGAGGGCGCGGCGACCGCCGCCCGGGCCCTCGGCGTCGAGGGCGAGGTGAGCGAGGCCGACGGCATGCTCTCGGTCGGTCCGCGGGACGGCACGGGGGCCAGCATCCAGCTGTACCCGGACGGCATGGTGAGCCTCAGCTTCTACGACCCCGAGCGCGACCCGTGGGCCTGCCTGGCGGTCCGCACCTCCGAGGAGCCGACGGCCGACGAGCTGCAGGACTGCTCGACACGGGACCTGGGCCCCGCACCCCAGGGTGAGGAGGCAGGTGCCGTCCTGCGCGAGGTGCTCGGGGACCTCGGGCTCGACCCCGAGGGCTACGAGCTCGTCACCGAAGGGGTGGAGGGGGCCGTCGAGTCCGAGTGGAGCTCGGTCGTCGCCCATCAGGTCGTCGACGGCCAGCGCACCGGGGTGACCTGGAGCGCGACCTTCACCGGCGGGGGTCTCCAGACCCTGCACGGCTCCCTCGCGCCCCTCGTCCCGCTCGGGGAGTACGCCGTGGTCAGCCCGACCGAGGCCGTCGAACGCCTCGAGGACCCGCGCTTCGGTGCTGGCTGGGGTGGGATGACCCCCTTCTGGGGGGCGTACGGCCTCGAGGGGGATGCCGCGACCGTCATGCCACGGGGCGGCGTCGGGAGCGGGGCTGGGCCTGCTGAGCCGAGCCTGCCTGCCGGGGCCGAGCCCGGGGCCTCCGTGCAGTGGCCCGTGCGGCAGGTCACGGTCGTCGACGCGCGGCTCGGGCTCGCCCTGCACACCCAGGCCGACGGCACCGCGATGCTGGTCCCGACCTACGAGCTCACCGGCTCCGACGGCGGGACCTGGTCCGTGATCGCGGTGACCGAGGACCACCTCGACCTCTCCCCGGCGGGTTGAGCACGGGCTGCCGCCGACCGGCACCGGGCCACCCGGGCCCGGTCGGCGCAGGGCCGGAGGCGGGGCTCCCGTGACATCCTGATCTCCCTGCGTCCCGCCCTCATGGAGCTCCCGCGCGGCGCGCCTGACGGTCCGATGGTGCGCGCGGCTGCCAGGCGGCGTAGGTTCGGTGCCGCATGACGGGCGTCGAGGACGAGGCCGTGGGGAGATCCGTGGACGACGAAGGTGCGCAGGAGCCGGTGGCCGGGCGGTCGCCGTCGTCGTCGCGCCCGCCGACCCGCCGCGAGCTCCGCGCCGCCGAGGAGCGCGAGGCCAACGAGCGCGAGGACCGGGCCCGCGCCGAGGCCGCGGCGGCCGAGCCCGCCCAGACCACCGAGGCCCCGGTGCTCCCGCGCTCGTTGCTCCCCGAGCCCGACGTCGACGACGTGCGCTGGGACGTCGCACCCCCCTCGGGCTCAGGCGCCGAGCGAGGGTCCGGTGCCGAGGGACGTGCCGTCCCCGAGCAGCGGTGGCCAGGTGGCCCCCTCACCGGGCCGGGACCGGTCCCCGGGCGGCCCCCGTTCCCCCGGGTGAGCTCCGCCCCCCGGCGCGACCCCTCGCCGCGCGACGAGCGGACGAGCCGCGACGATGCGCCCGCGCCGACGCGCGACGCGTCGACCATGCCCGCCGGCCCTGCCGACGACACGACCGGCTCGGCCGGGGAGGAGAACCCGGTGCCCACCCACGGCAGGACCCCGTCGGCAGGCCCTGGCGGGGTGCCGCCCCGCCGGTCCACGCGGCACGCGGTCCCACCACCTGCTGCTCCAGGGCCGGGTCGGCCTCACCCCGCAGCGGCAGGAGGGGCGACCGAGGGTGCGTCGGAGACCCCGACCGGTCAGCTGCCCCGAGTGCCGGACCCCGACGAGGGCGAGGTCGCGGCCGGCAGCGACGGGCCGGGCACCTGGCCCGCGGGCCGGGCGACCGCCGAGGACGGCGGTCCCGGCGAGGAGGAGCTGCCGACCCTGACCGACCTGCTCGCCGCCCGCGAGGAGCCCGACGCGAGCCCCGCGGAGATGGGGTGGCGGGCGACGGTGCGCCGGATCTCGGGCGGTCTGCTCGCCCCCGGGCCCGGGCCCGCCGAGCAGCGCCATCGCGCGGCCGTCGCGACGGTCCAGCGCAGCCTCGACGGTCCTCGCACCGTCGTGGTCATCAACCCCAAGGGCGGGGCCCACAAGACGACCGCCTCGCTGCTCGTCGCGGCGACCTTCGGGCAGCACCGCGGCGGCTACACGCTCGCGTGGGACAACAACGAGACCCGGGGCACCCTCGGCTGGCGCTCGCAGCAGGCCCGGCACCACAACACCGCCGTCAACCTGCTGCAGGACCTGGACCGCTTCGCCGACCCCGGCTCCTCCCGCGTCGGGGACCTGGACAACTACGTGCGCTCGCAGGGGTCCGCGCAGTTCGACGTCCTCGCCTCGGACGAGGACGCCGCCTCGGCAGCCTCGATCGACGCCTACGCCTTCCGCGCCCTGCACCGCACCCTGTCGCGGTTCTACCGGGTGATGGTCGTCGACACCGGCAACAACATGCGGGCCTCGAACTGGCAGGCCGCGATCGAGGCCGCCGACCAGGTCGTCATCGTCTCGACCGTGCGCGAGGACACCGCCCAGTCGGCCGCCTGGGCCGTCGACGCCCTGCGCGCCACCGGCCACGAGGACCTCGTCCGCAACGCCGTGACGGTGCTCTCGGCACCTGCCGTCCGGCGGGATCCCGAGCTCGCCGCTCGGCTGCACGAGCACTTCGGCCGGCTCACGCGGACCGTGCTCGACGTGCCCTACGACCCCGCCCTCGTGACGGGCAGCCCCCTGGACGTCGACGCCCTCTCGGCCGAGAGCCGTGAGGCCTGGCTGCGCGTCACCGCCGCGGTCGCCGAAGGTCTGTGAGCACCGGTCGTTGACAGGTGCGCGTTACTGAGTAACCTCTCCCGTGTTACCGAGTAACCAGGGGGCATCGTGTCCGTCCGCCACGGCCTGCTCGCGCTTCTCGCCGAGGGGCCGATGCACGGCTACCAGCTGCGGCAGGAGTTCGAGCGCCGCACGGGTGGGACCTGGCCCCTGAACATCGGGCAGGTGTACACCACGGTGCACAGGTTGGTCCGTGACGGCCTGGCCGAGCCGGTCCCGCAGGGGGAGATCGGCTCGGCCGAGGAGCCGGGGGCACCTGACGGCGAGGGCTCGGGGGAGCGCTTCCGCCTGACCGAGGCGGGCCGTGCCGAGGCGACGGCGTGGTGGGCGCGGCCGGTCGAGCGCGGCGCCCCGGCCCGGGACGAGCTCGCGATCAAGCTCGCCCTCGCGGTGACGGCCCCGGGGGTGGACGTGCCCGCGGTGGTGCAGGCCCAGCGCACCGAGACCCTGCGGGCCCTGCAGGACTACACACGCCTCAAGGCCCGGGCAGCGGCCGAGGACCTCGCCTGGCTGCTGGTCCTCGACAACCTGGTCTTCGTGGCCGAGGCCGAGGTCCGCTGGCTGGACCACGTCGAGGCCCGGGTCGCCCGGGCGGCAGCCACCAACGCGGCGCGCGGCCCGCGCCCGGCCCCCGGGCAGGGCTCGACGACCCAGGTCAGCCCGGGTCCGCCCGCGGTGGGCGTCGGCCCCGTGGGGCGGGACCTGCGGTGACCCCGTCCGGTCCCGGCCTGGGACCCGTCCTGCTGAGCCTGGTCCAGGTCTCGCGCACCCACGGCGACGGCGATCTCGCGGTCCACGCCCTGCAGGGCGTGGACCTCGACGTGCGCGTGGGGGAGCTCGTCGCCGTGATGGGCCCCTCGGGCTCGGGGAAGTCGACCCTGCTCAACGTGGCCGGCGGCCTCGACACCCCGACCGAGGGGACCGTGACCCTCGCGGGCGCCGAGCTGTCGGCCCTGGACCTCAAGGGCCGGGCGCGCCTGCGCCGACGCAGCGTCGGCTACGTGTTCCAGGACTTCAACCTCGTGCCGGCCCTGACCGCCGCCGAGAACGTCTCCCTCCCGCGCGAGCTGGACGGAGTCCGGCAGCGCGAGGCCCGGGTCGAGGCCCTCGCAGCCCTCTCGGAGGTGGGGGTGGCCGACCTCGCCGACCGGTTCCCGGACGAGATGTCGGGCGGCCAGCAGCAGCGCGTCGCGATCGCCCGGGCGCTCGCCGGGCCCCGGCGGCTCGTCCTGGCCGACGAGCCCACGGGGGCCCTGGACTCGGTCACGGGTGAGGAGGTCATGCGCGTGCTGCGGTCCCGGGTCGACGCCGGGGCCGGTGGCCTGCTCGTGACCCACGAGGCCCGCTTCGCTGCCTGGGCGGACCGCACGGTCTTCCTGCGGGACGGCGTCGTGGTCGACTCGACGGGGGACCGTGGCGGTCCCGGCTCCTTGCTGGTCGGTGCGGGGTCCGACGGCCTCGGGTCCAGCCACTGGCCGAGCGGTCCGACCGACCAGGACGGCTGATGGGCCGTCGCCTCGCGGCCCTGCGGGCGACCGCGCGGATCGCCCGTCGGCAGGCCGCCCGGTCCCGGGGGCGGACCGCCCTGGTCGCCACCATGGTGGTCCTGCCTGTCCTTGCCGCCGTGGTGATCGACGTCCTGGTGCGCTCCGCGGTCCCCACCGGGCCCACCTACGCCCGGTACGCCCTCGGCGAGGAGCTGCAGGCCCGGGTGACCTACGTGTGCCCGGGGGAGGTCCACCAGGTCCCGAACGTGGGCCTGGGGGGCGTCAGCTGCGGCTGGTCCGAGGACGGGGACCCCCCGGTCCCTCAGGAGCCCGCGGAGGTCCAGGACCGGATCGAGGCGGTCGTGGGCCCCGCGGCCACGGTGATCCCCGCGCTGCAGACCCCGGTCCGGATCGACGGCCCGACACGCGGCGAACGCATGCTGCACCTCGCGGAGGTGGACCTCGAGGCCCCCGGGGTCTCGAGCGCCTACCCCCTCGAGAGCGGCTCCCTGCCGCGCGCGACGGGCGAGCTGGCCCTCGCCCCGTGGCTCGCCGAGAGCCTCGACGTCCTGCCGGGCGACGACCTGGTCGTCACCGGGCCGTCCGGGCAGGAGGTCCACGTCGAGCTCGTGGGGGTGCTCGACGGGACCGTCCCCGCGACCGACGTCCTCGGGCTGCCGGGGGTCCTCGGCCGGCCCGAGGACCGGCTGGCCGGTCAGGAGCGGACCGACGGGCTGGTCGACCTCGACGGGGCCGACAGGTTCGTCGGCCTGGACCGCGCGGAGTGGCTGGTCGCCGGGCCGGCGCCGATCACCTGGGACATGGTGCTCGAGCTCAACGCGGTCGGGCTGCAGGTCGCCAGCCGGGAGGTGCTGCTCACCCCGCCCGCTGTCGAGGCCGTGGGCGACCCCGTCGCGGGATCCGTCGGGGCGCGGACCCTCACCTTCGGGGCCGCCGTGGTCGGTGCAGGCCTCCTCGAGGCCGTCCTGCTCATCGGTCCCGCCTTCGCGGTGGGCGCACGGCGCCAGACCAGGGCCCTGGCCCTGCTCGCCGCGCAGGGTGCCGAACGCCGTGACCTGCGCCGGGTGGTGCTGTGGGGCGCGGTGGTGATCGGTGTCGGAGCCTCGGTCGGGGCGGCCGCGCTGGGCGTGGCGGTCGGTGCGCTGCTCGTCACCACGATCCCGGCGACGGCCTCCTCCTTCCCCAACCTCGTGGTCCCGTGGCTCGAGGTCGCGGTCTTCGTGCTGGTCGGCGTCCTGATCGCCGTGGCGGCCGCCTGGCTGCCCGCCCGGACTGCGGCCCGCGTCGACGTCGTCGCCGCGCTGGCCGGGCGCCGCTCGGAGGCGCGTCCGCGGCGCGCGGTACCCCTGGCCGGTCTCGTCCTGCTCGGCGTGGGGGTCGCGACCTCTCTGGCCGGGGCGGTCCGCAGCGAGCCGGTGCTCGCCACCCTGGGAGTGCTCCTCCTCATGGTGGGCATGGTCGCGGCCTCGGGGGCGATCGTGACGCTGATCGGCAGCCTGGCCCGCTGGGCGCCGCTCGCCCCACGCCTCGCGATGCGCGACGCGGCCCGTCAGCGCGGCCGGACCGCCCCCGCCCTGGCCGCGGTGATCGCGGCCGTCGCGGGGGCCACCGCCGGGCTGGTCTACGTGGCCTCGGAGGCCCAGCGCGACGAGCTGCTCTACTCCCCGGTGGCGGAGGTGGGGGTCATCCAGGTCGGGCTGCCCGCCGACGAGGAGGACGAGGAGACCCGGGCGGAGCTCCTGACCAGCGCCGAGCAGGTCCTCGAGTCCTCGATCGACCTCGAGGCGATCGCCCCGGTGAGCATGCTGGTGCCGACCGACCAGGAGATCGACCCCCTGACCGGGCTGGGGGCCGACCTCTGGATCTACCCCGAGGTCCCCGTCGAGAACCAGTGCCCCCTCTGGCTGCTGGACCGGGTCCCCACCGAGGCCGAGATCGCCGAGGCCACGGCGGACCCGCGGTGCGACGAGCGCCTCGAGTACTCCTCGGGGGGTGTCTGGGCCACGACCTCGTGGTCCTCGGGCGTGATCATGGACGACGGTTCAGCGACCGCCGTCCTCGGCCTGCCGGGGTCCGAGGAGGCAGCGGCTGCCCTGGCCCGGGGCGAGGCCCTGGTCCACGACGAGCGGGCGCTGCGCGAGGACGGCACGGTGGAGCTCGCCGCGACGGTCCAGGACGCACAGGGGTCGGTGCTGGCCTCCCTGGTCATCGAGCCCGCAGCCCGGGCGACCGGGTGGGCCAGCTTCCTGTACCAGCTCGTGCTGCCGCCCGAGAGCATCGAGGCGCTCGAGGGCGAGGCGAGGGCTCAGCCTGTCGGGCTGGTCGCCCGGTCGGCCGTCGACCTCGACCAGGCAGAGGTCACCGCCCTGCGTGACGCCCTCGAGGCCGTCCACCCCGCGATGGCCCTCGAGGTCGAGAGACCGTACGAGTACCGCGACACGACCCTGTCCCTGGTGATCCTGGCGGTCCTGGGCGTGGTCGGACTCGGTGCGACCTGGTTGGCGGTCGGTCTTGCGGCCGCCGAGTCCCGGGCCGACCTCGCGACCCTCGCCGCCGTGGGCGCGGCCCCGCGGACGCGCAGGCTGGTCGCCGGGGCCCAGGCCGGGGTCATCGCGGTGACCGGCACGGTGCTCGGGGTCCTCGCCGGGGCCCTGCTCGGCGGGGTCTTCGTCGAGCTGCAGACCGCGTCGCAGAGCCCTCTCCCTGACCGGACCTGGCAGCTGGTGATGCCGTGGCCCGGCCTCGCCACGATCCTCCTCGGGCTGCCGACCCTCGCGGTGCTCGGCATGGCCCTGGCCACGCGCTCGCGGCTGCCCCTCGTCCGGAGGATCGCGTCATGAGCGCCGAGCCGCCCCGCCGGTCCGCGGCCGCGAGCACGTCCCGCCCCGCCGCGCCGCGTCCGGCCCCCGAGCAGGAGTCCCTGGACCGGGAGCTGCGGCGGATGGAGGTCATCCACCGCCGCGAGATCCTCGCCGCCCGCGGCGCACGTCGTCCCGCACCCCTGGGCACGGCCGAGGTTCGTGGGCCACGATGGAGGGCATGAGCCCGACGACGCCCGACCTCCGCACCGCTGCACCCCCGCTGCTCGACGTCCCACGCACCGCCCTGGTCACCGGGGCTGGTCGGGGCATCGGCCGGGGCCTGGCCCTGGGTCTGGCGGCCCACGGCTGGTCCGTCGCCCTCGTGGGGCGCACCGAGGATCGCCTGCGCGAGGTCGCCGCGGAGATCGCCTCGCGGGGGGAGTCCCCGACCGAGCCCGTGGTCGCGGTGGCGGACCTGACCGACCACGCCGCGGTCCGTGCCGCGGTCGCGCAGGTCGAGGCGGCCTTCGACGACCTCGGCGGGATCGGCCTGCTGGTCAACAACGCCGGCGTCATCGAGCAGCGCGAGGTCGGCCTCGTGGAGGACGACCTCGAGGACACCTGGCGGGTCATCGAGGCCAACGTCCGTGGTCCCCTCGCGGTGACCCGCACGGTGCTGCCCGGGATGCTCGCCCGCGGCGGCGGGCGCGTGGTCAACATCAACTCGGGGGCGGGCCACCGCGAGTACGCGACGTACACCGGGTACAACATCAGCAAGGGCGCGCTGGCCCGCCTCACCACGGGGCTGGACTCCCAGTACCGCGACAGCGGGATCCGGGCCTTCGACCTGGCCCCCGGGGTCGTCGCGACGGACATGACGGCCGCGATGCCGGCGCACGCCGACCGCACCGAGTGGACGCCGATCGAGGCCAGCGTCGAGCTGCTGCTCGCGATCGGCGCCGGGGATCTCGACGCCCTCTCCGGCCGCTTCATGCGCGCAGGGGCGGACACCGTCGAAGGGCTGGTGGCGCACACCTACGACGTGCTGGTGCAGGACGCGAGGCGCCTGCGCCTGGTCACCTGGGGCCAGGACGACCCGATGTAGGTCCTCACATCGCGACAGCCACGTGCCGATGACGTCGGTGTGAGCCAGGCCCCCCTCGAGACGTCGTCGCCATGGCTGGCCTTCCTTCCAGGGCTGCAGCGCCGGGTGCGGGCCGGCACGCTGACCCGGTGGGGAGCTGTCCGTGAGCTGTGCGTCCTGCTGGTGCTGCTGCTCGTGCTGGCGGGCGTGTTCGCGCTGTTCTTCTACCTCGTGGCCCTGGTCGGCGTGAGTGTCGCTCGCGACGGGGCCGGTGAGCAGCTGCGTCCTGGTGATCCGGTGGTGCTCGCCGTGGCGGCCGGTCTAGGCGGCGCCACGATCCTCGTGACCTCCCTCGCGACGGGCATGCACCGCCGCCGTACCGCCCTCCACCGTGCGCGGATGCGTCGCTGGGCGGAAGAGCACGGGTGGTCGTACCAGCCCTACTCCAGCCTGCTGTCGAGCCGGTGGGGAGCACCCGGCACCCCTCTCGGCACCCAGGCGGTCGACGTCCTCTCCCGCGGGACGTCCCGCGGCGAGGTGGCCTCCCTGACCCTGGGGCGAGGGTGGGGGTGGGGTGCGGGGCGATCCGCGAGGCACGCCGTCATGGTCACCGGCCCCCGTCGATTCCCGACGCTGAGCCTGACCCCCATGACGTCCCGTGACCGACTCGCGCGGTCCCTCGGGGGGCAGGACATCGCCGTGGAGTCGTTCGAGGCGAACGAGCGGTGGCGGGTGCGCTGCGCCGATCTGCGGTTCGCGCACGAGGTGCTCCATCCGCGCCTCCTCGAACGGCTGGACCGGTCGGCAGAACCGGGACTGTGCTTCCTGGTCGAGGAGCGCGACATCGCGGTGCACGCCGAGGGGGCGACCGATCTCGCTCGGGTCGAGTCGTTGGCCGACCTCGTGGTCGACCTGGCAGGTCTTCTCCCCGCGTACCTGGATGGCGACTACCCGCCGTTCTCGCCGGAGGTCCCGCGGCGTGAGCGCCGCGCGGCGCCGCCTGGCCGACGACGGTGAGGCGCTCGGTGCCGAGTCCGCCCCACGGAGGACGAAGGCTCAGCGACGGGCAGCGGCGCGCACCTCGTCGCTGACCGTCACGGGACCGAACCACGCGGTCACCCGGTCGACGACGGCGTTCTCGAACGTGTCGTCGTCGTGCCGCTCGCGCAGCCACCCGTCGAAGCTGCCGTGCGCGCACCGGTCGAGCTCGTCTCGGCAGGCCCTGGTCTCGGTGACCGCGCGGACCAGCATGTCCTCGGCCTCCTTGGCGGTCCGGTACAGGAACGGGTACGCGGTCGGCAGGATCGCGCGCGCCCAGGCGGCGTCGGGGAAGATCCCGATCGCTCCGGCCACCATGGCCTCGACGTACTCCAGGCCGTAGGACTCCTCGGTCGCCGTCGCGAGGAAAGCCGTCGTGCGGGCGAGGGCGTGCCAGTAGTCCTCGCGGGACGCCGTGAGCGGGCCGACCCAGCTCCAGTCGTGCCGCGACAGCCGCATGGCCTCCTCGGAGATCAGGTGAGACTCGTGCAGGCGCGCCTCGACCCGGAGGGGAGTGCGCCTGGCGACCCGCTCGACGACGTCGAGGAACAGCCTCGGCTGCTTGCGCTCGGAGACGTAGATCGCCGGGTAGAGCACGACGGGGACGGCCGGCTCGGACCGGGGCTGCACGTGCTCGAGCCGGATCCCCAGGTTCACCCACGCGATCTCGGCCTTGCCGGCGAGGGGAGGGATGGTCCACTGCTCGACGATCTCGCGGATCTCGGTCGCCGTCCGTGCGGAGTTCGCGAACGTCGGGAAGAGCGCGCAGGAGAGCCCGAGCGCTGCCCTCTCGACGAGGTGCGTGCACTGCGAGGTGTTCCACCAGACGAAGTTCATGATCCGTGGTTCGCGGCCCCCTGCGTGCAGCGTCTGCCACACCGCCAGCGAGTCGAGCACGTCCATGGTGATCACCACGGTGTCCTCGGTGTCGACGAACTCGAGGGGGATCATGTCGAACCCGTCGCACGTCCGCGGGCCCGGCCCGATCAGCAGCGCGTCGGGGAACACCCGGAGCAGACGGCGGACCAGCGTCGCGCCGGCGTCATGACCCGTGACATGGCCCTCTGGGTCGACTCTGGCGTCCCCGTACCGCACCGCGACCTTCATCGTCCGTCCCCCGTTCGTGTCTCGATGAGCTCGCGGTCCTCGGCGGGAAGCCGGGGCTGCGGGGATGTTGCGCCGGGGCCCGAGCCCGTGGCGACCGCGTCGTCCTGCGTCGCCCGCGGGACCTCGGCGTCGCCCGGGTCGTTCGAGCTCGGGGGAGCGACCGTGGTGTCGTCGTCCTCGAGACTCGTCTGGATCCGCATGCCGTAGAAGGACCGGTGGACGAAGAAGCACATCGCCAGGAAGAAGACCGCCGCGAGCCACAGCACCAAGGTGTGCCGGCCCTGGGCCTCGAGGCTCACCGCGAGCTCGACCGCGAGCAGCCCGAAGAGGGTGGTGAACTTGATGACCGGGTTGAGGGCCACCGAGGAGGTGTCCTTGTAGGGGTCCCCGACGGTGTCCCCGACGATGGTCGCGTCGTGCAAGGAGGTCCCCTTGGCGTGCAGGTCGACCTCGACGATCTTCTTGGCGTTGTCCCAGGCCCCGCCCGCGTTGGCCATGAAGTTCGCCTGGTAGAGGCCGAAGACGGCGATCGAGATCAGGTAGCCGATGAAGAAGTACGGCTCGACGAAGGCGAAGGCCAGGGTCGCGAAGAACAGCCCGAGGAACATCGTCAGCATGCCCTTCTGGGCGTACTGGGTGCAGATCTCGACCACGCGGCGCGAGTCCTCGGCGCTGGCCCTGGTCACCCCGTCGAGACGGATGGTGCCCTTGATGAACTCGACCGCCCGGTAGGCCCCGGTGGTCACGGCCTGGATCGAGGCCCCGGTGAACCAGAAGATCACCGCACCACCGGTCACCAGCCCCAGCAGGAAGGGCGGGTGCAGCATGGACAGGTTCTCCAGGCCCGTGGTGAGCCCGTCGGTCAGGGCCATGATGATCGAGAAGATCATGGTCGTGGCCCCGACGACGGCGGTGCCGATGAGCACGGGCTTGGCGGTCGCCTTGAAGGTGTTCCCGGCGCCGTCGTTCTCCTCGAGCATCTGCTTGGCCGTGTCCCACTGGGCGGTGACGCCGTACTCGCGCTCGAGCTCGCCGTCGATGCCGTCGATCTCCTCGATGACCGAGAGCTCGTAGACGCTCTGGGCGTTGTCGGTGACCGGGCCGTAGGAGTCGACCGCGATGGTCACCGGCCCCAGGCTGAGGAACCCGAAGGCCACCAGGCCGAAGGCGAAGACCGCGGGGGCGACCATGAGGCCGTCCAGCCCGGTCAGGCTGATGAGGTAGGCCCCACCCATGAGGCCGATGATCGCGATGCCGAGCCAGAAGGCCGCGAAGTTCCCCGCCACCAGCCCCGAGAGGATGTTGAGGGAGGCCCCGCCCTGGCGCGAGCTCTTGACCACCTCGCGCACGTGCTTGCTGCGCGTCGAGGTGAAGGCCTTGACCAGCTCGGGGATCAGGGCGCCGGCCACGGTGCCCAGGGAGATGATCGTCGCGAGCCGCCACCAGCTGCCCGTGGTGCCCAGGTCGCGCAGCACCACGTAGGTGGTCGCGTAGGTCGCGAGGATCGAGACGACCGAGGTCAGCCAGACCAGGTTGGACAGCGGGCGCTCGAAGTCGAGCCGCGGGGCCCGTGCCCAGCGGGCCGAGGTGAACCAGTCGTTGACCAGGTAGGAGACCGCCGAGGCCACGACCATCACGGCCCGCACCACGAACAGCCACACCAGCAGGCTGGCCTGGACGGCCGGGTCGCCCACCCCGAGCAGGATGAAGGTCACCAGGGCGACGCCGGTCACGCCGTAGGTCTCGAAGCCGTCGGCGCTGGGGCCCACCGAGTCCCCGGCGTTGTCCCCCGTGCAGTCGGCGATCACGCCGGGGTTGCGGGCGTCGTCCTCCTTGATCTTGAAGGCGATCTTCATGAGGTCCGAGCCGATGTCCGCGATCTTGGTGAAGATGCCCCCCGCGATGCGCAGGGCTGCGGCGCCCAGGGACTCGCCGATCGCGAAGCCGATGAAGCAGGCCCCCGCGATGTCCGGCGGGAGGAAGAGCAGGATCACGAGCATCGCGAAGAGCTCGAGGCTGATCAGCACCATCCCGATCGACATCCCCGACCGCATCGGGATGCGGTGCACCGGCAGCGGGCGCCCGCCCAGGGCGGCGAAGGCGGTGCGGGAGTTGGCGAAGGTGTTGACCCGGATGCCGAACCAGGCCACCGAGTACGAGCCCGCCATGCCGATCAGGCTGAAGGCGATGACCACGGCGACCTTGCCCCAGGCCAGGCCCACGAGCACGCCGTAGTACAGCAGGATGATCGAGGCGATGAACCCCCACAGCACCAGCAGGAACCGGCCCTGCTGCACCAGGTAGGCCTTGCAGGTCGAGTAGATGAGCTCGGAGACCTCGCGCATCGAGGGGTGCACCGGCATGCGGCGCAGGTCCAGGTAGGCCAGCAGGCCGAACCCGAGGCCCAGCACGCACACCCCGAGCCCGAGGATCAGCAGCAGCCGTCCCGACGCGCCCCCCATCACGGTGACCGAGCTCAGGTCGGGCAGCACGAGGTTGACCTCGCCGCCGTGCGCACCCTCGGCCGACGAGCCCGCCCCCTGCGCGCTCCCGCTGGCCGAGCAGCCCGCCAGGGTCAGGCCGACGGCGCCGAGCAGGCCGGCGCGCAGGCCACGCCGTCGTCGGACCCGGGCGAGGGTCGGGGTGGAGGGTGCCGGACGGGGAGCGCTCACGATGGCCTCGGGCGGTGAGTAGCGTCGTTGCTGTCCCTTCGCACGCTAGGACTCGGCGAGACCCCGCACCTGAGACCTTCGGCCCGGCCGACGACGGCGAGGCCCGGCGGGAGACCTAGGTCCCCTACGCGGGCCTGATCCGAGGAGCACCCTGAGGAGCAGCGACGTCGGCAACGGGGCGGGCGTCCTGCCCAGGGAGGCGCGCCATGGCGACCTACGTCTACGACTTCAGCGAGGGCAACAAGGACCTCAAGGACCTGCTGGGGGGCAAGGGGGCCAACCTCGCCGAGATGACGAGGCTGGGTCTGCCGGTGCCGCCCGGCTTCACCATCACCACCGAGGCCTGCCGGGCCTATCGCAGCACCGGGCACCTGCCGCCCGAGCTGCGGGTCGAGGTGACCATGGCGGTGCGGCGCCTCGAGGACGAGCTGGGCCGCGGGCTCGGCGACTTCCACGACCCGCTGCTGGTCTCGGTGCGCTCCGGGGCGAAGTTCTCGATGCCCGGGATGATGGACACGGTCCTGAACATCGGGCTCAACGACGCCTCCGTCCAGGGCCTGGCGAAGTTCTCCGACGACGAGCGGTTCGCGTGGGACTCCTACCGTCGCCTGATCCAGATGTTCGGCAAGACCGTCCTCGGCGTCGACGCCGACCTGTTCTCCCACGCCCTGGACGCCATGAAGGCCGACCGTGGCGTGGTCGCGGACACCGACCTCACGGCCAGCGACCTGCACGAGCTGGTCGAGCAGTTCAAGACCCTCGTGCGCGAGGAGTCGGGCCGGGACTTCCCCCAGCACCCGCGCGAGCAGCTCGACCTGGCGATCACCGCGGTCTTCGACTCCTGGGACACCGACCGGGCCCGGCTGTACCGGCGCCGCGAGCGCATCCCGCACGACCTGGGCACCGCGGTCAACGTGGTCAGCATGGTCTTCGGCAACCTCGGGGCGGACTCGGGCACGGGGGTCTGCTTCACCCGTGACCCCTCGACCGGACGCTCGGGGGACTACGGCGACTACCTGCCCAACGCCCAGGGGGAGGACGTCGTCGCGGGCATCCGCAACACCCTGACCCTGGCCGACCTCGAGCGCCTGGACCCCACGAGCTACACCGAGCTGCGCCAGGCGATGCGCCGGCTCGAGACCCACTACCGGGACCTGTGCGACATCGAGTTCACCATCGAGCGCGGCAAGCTGTGGATGCTGCAGACCCGCGTGGGCAAGCGCACCGCGGCGGCGGCCTTCCGGATCGCGACCCAGCTGGTCGACGAGCACCTCATCACCCTCGACGAGGCCCTCGAGCGGGTCACCGGGGCGCAGCTGGGCAAGCTGATGTTCCCCCAGTTCGACGCGCGGTCCGACGGGCGCACCCTGCTCACCACCGGCATGGCGGCCTCCCCCGGGGCGGCCGTGGGCCAGCTGGTCCTGGACTCGGTGACCGCGCAGGACCGCGCCGCCGAGGGGGCCGACGTGATCCTGGTCCGCCGCGAGACCAACCCGGACGACCTGGGTGGCATGATCGCCGCGGTCGGCGTGCTGACCTCGCGCGGGGGCAAGACCTCGCACGCCGCCGTCGTCGCGCGGGGCATGGGGACCACCTGCGTGGTCGGTGCCGAGGCCGTCGAGGTCGATCTGGCCGCCCGGCAGGTCCGCGTGGGGGAGCGGGTGATCGACGAGGGCGAGACCATCGCGATCGACGGCTCGACCGGGGAGGTCTTCCTCGGGGCGGTGCCCGTGGTGCCCTCGCCCGTGGTGCGCTACCTCGAGGAGGGGCTCGAGGCCGCCCTGGCCGAGCTCTCGGCCGAGGACGAGGAGACCGCCGAGCTGGTCACCGCCGTCGACCGCATCCTGACCCACGCGGACACGGTGCGGCGGCTGCGGGTGCACGCCAACGCCGACACCGCCCCCGACGCGCGCCGGGCGCGGACCTGGGGCGCCCAGGGCATCGGCCTGTGCCGCACCGAGCACATGTTCCTCGGCGAGCGGCGCGTGCTCATCGAGCACCTCATCCTGGCGCGGACCGACGAGGAGCGGCAGCACGCCCTCGACGCGCTCCTCCCGCTACAGCGCGCGGACTTCGTCGACCTGCTGCGCGAGATGGACGGCCTGCCCACGACCATCCGCCTGATCGACCCCCCGCTGCACGAGTTCCTGCCCGACCTCACGGCCTTGTCCGTCACGGTCGCCCTCGCGACCGAACGGGGCGAGGAGGGCCCCGACCTCGAGCGGGACCGGGCGCTGCTCGCCGCGGTCGAGCGGATGCACGAGGCCAACCCGATGCTCGGGCTGCGCGGGGTGCGGCTCGGCCTGGTGGTCCCAGGGCTCTTCGCCCTGCAGATCCGCGCGGTGGCCGAGGCCACGGCCCAGCGCCTGCACGAGGGCGGTCGGCCGCACGCCGAGATCATGGTGCCGCTGGCGGCCTCGGTCATGGAGCTGCACCTGGTACGCGACGAGGCCGAGCAGATCCTCGCCGAGGTCGCCGAGGCCGAGGGGCTCCAGCTGCACGTGCCCATCGGCGCGATGATCGAGCTGCCCCGGGCAGCCCTGACGGCCGACCGCATGGCCGGGGCCGCGGCCTTCTTCTCCTTCGGCACCAACGACCTGACCCAGACCACCTGGGGCTTCTCGCGGGACGACGTCGAGGGCGCCTTCTTCGCCGAGTACACCGAGCGCGGGGTGCTGAGCGTGTCCCCCTTCGAGACCATCGACCAGCGCGGCGTGGGGCGGCTGGTGCGGATCGCCGTCGAGGAGGGCCGGGCGGCCCGGCCCGACCTGGTGCTCGGGGTGTGCGGGGAGCACGGCGGGGACCCCGAGTCGGTGCACTTCTTCCACGAGGTGGGTCTCGACTACGTCTCCTGCTCGCCGTTCCGGGTGCCGGTCGCCCGGCTCGAGGCCGGCCGGGCCGCGGTCGTGACGGGAGGGGGCGACACCCGCTGAGGGGCAGGACGGTGAGACGCGGGGCGGTGAGGGGCGGGGCGGCGAGGGCCGCGGGTACGCTCGGCCCGTGCCCGACCTGAACCACGCCCACAGCGACGACCCCGAGGGGGGCGGCGCGCAGCCGGCCCCCGTCACCCCGCACCACGCCACCGAACGCGGCTGGGCGGCCCGCCTGGGCTACCTGGTGCGCGGTGCGCTGATCGGCCTCGCGGAGATCGTCCCCGGGGTGAGCGGTGGGACCATCGCCCTGGTCGTCGGCGTCTACGAGACGATCATCCGGTCGGCCGGTCACCTGGTGCGGGCTGCGGTCGGTGGTGTGCGCGGCCTGGTCCGGCGCGGCGAGGAGCGGGCCGAGGTCCGGGCCCTCGCGGCGCAGAACGCCCGCAAGGTGCGGTGGTCGGCCCTCCTCCCCATCGGCATCGGCATGCTCACGGCCGTGATCCTCGGCGCGAGCGCGATCGAGCCCCTGCTCGAGGAGCACCCCGTCGAGGCCCGGGCCCTCTTCGCGGGCCTGATCCTCGCCTCCCTCGTGGTCCCCGCCCGCATGGTCGGCGGTGCCTGGCGCCCGCGTGAGGTGGTGCTCGGCCTGGCCGCAGCGGCGGCGGCCTTCTTCCTCACGGCCATCCCCCCGGCGGCCAACCAGGACCCCTCGATGCTCGTCGTGGGCGTGGCCGCGGCCTTCGCGGTCTGCGCCCTCGTGCTCCCCGGCGTCTCGGGCTCGTTCCTGCTGCTCACCGTCGGCCTCTACGAGCCGACCCTCGCCGCGGTCAACGACCGGGACCTCGGCTACCTCGGGGTCTTCGTCCTCGGCGCGGTCGTCGGGCTGGGGGCCTTCGTCTCGGGGCTGCAGTGGCTGCTCGAGCACCACCACCGGGTGACCCTCGTCGTCATGACCGGCCTCATGGCCGGGTCCCTGCGTGCCCTGTGGCCCTGGCAGGACGAGGACCGTGGCTTGCTGGCCCCCGCGGACGACGTCCTGCCGGTGGTGGGGCTGGTGCTGCTCGGCACGGCGGTCGTCGCGGGCCTCCTGCTCGCCGAGGCCCGCGCCCGACGGCGGCACCCGGTCGACGCCCAGCACGTGGCCGACACCCTCGACGCGGACTGAGCCCGGGACCGTCTGAGCCCGAGACGGGCTGAGCCCGCCGGCTCAGCGCAGCGGCACGAAGCGGTAGCCGCCGTGGGCCGTGGTGCGCAGCCCGCCGTCCCGCGCGCGCTCGACCAGGAGCATCTCGCCGCGCACCGGCAGCACCATCCGGCCCCCGGCAGCCAGCTGGTCCACGAGGGCCTGCGGCAGCTCACGGGCCTCCGCCGAGACCAGGATGCGGTCGTAGGGCCCCGCCGCAGGCAGACCCAGCACCGTGGGGTCCGCCCGGAGCTCGCGGGCCCAGGGCTGGCCGGCGGGCTGGTTGGCCGCGCCCCAGGCCGCGAGGTCGGGCTCGAGCTCGACCCCGTGCACCGTCCCTTCGGGTCCGACGAGGTGGCCGAGCAGGGCCGTGGTCCAGCCCGAGCCGGCGCCGACGTCCAGCACGCGGGCGCCCGGGGGGACGTCGAGCAGGCGGAGCATGGCCGCGACGGTGCTCGGCTGCGAGCTGGTCTGCCCGTGGCCGATCGGCAGGGGGCGGTCCTCGTGGGCCCGGGCGTGCAGCTCGGCGGGCAGGAACCCCGCGCGGGGGTGCGCCCGGAAGGCCTCGTCGACCCGGTCCATGCCTGTCATCGTCGCACCGGGGATGCCTCGGCGCGGGTGGGGGGTTAGCGTCGGCGGTGTCCTGTCCCTGACCTGGAGGTCCCCATGCCTACCCGTACCGCCCGTACCGCCTGGAACGGCACCCTCTCGGAGGGTGGTGGCCAGGTCGAGCTGACCAGCTCCAAGGTCGGCACCTTCGACGTGTCCTTCCCCAAGCGCGCCGCGGAGGACGCCGACGGCACCACGAGCCCCGAGGAGCTCGTCGCCGCGGCCCACTCCTCCTGCTATGCGATGCAGCTCTCCGCGCTGGTGGGCGAGGCCGGCGGGGTGCCGCAGAGCCTCGAGGTCTCGGCCGACGTCTCCCTCGCCCCCGACCCGGCGGGCGGCTTCCACCTCACCGGGATCCTCATCACCGTGCGGGGCGAGGTCGAGGGCCTCGACGCCGCAGGCTTCGTCAAGGCCGCCGAGGACGCCAAGGCCACCTGCCCGATCAGCAAGGCCCTGACCGGGGTCGAGATCACGCTCGACGCCGCCCTCGTCGAGTAGTCCTCAGCCGCCGGTGCCCCGTCGCGCGAGGAGCGGCGGGGCACCGTGCTGTCCGGGCACGTGCGAGCGGGCCGGCGTCAGGCCCAGGGGTCCAGGACCACCTTGATGCAGCCGTCGTCCTTCTTCTGGAAGGTCTTGTAGAGGGCCGGGCCCTCCTCGAGCCCCACCCGGTGGGTACGCAGGTCGAGCACGCCCAGGGGGTCGTCCTCGCGCTCCACCAGGGGCAGCAGCTCGGGGATCCAGTGGTGCACGTTGGCCTGGCCCATGCGCACCGTGAGCTGCTTGTCGAAGAGCTCCATCATGGGCATCGGGTCGGCCGAGCCGCCGTACACCCCGGAGAGGGAGACGGTGCCGCCGCGGCGCACCACGGAGATCGCCGTGTGCAGGGCTGCCAGGCGGTCGATCCCGGCCTTGTCCATCACGGTGCGCCCGACGACGTCGGGCATGAAGGCCGTGAGCTTGTGGGTCACCTCGGCCATGGGCGAGCCGTGGGCCTCCATGCCGACCGCGTCGATCACGGCGTCGGGCCCGCGTCCGTCGGTGAGGTCCCGGATCGAGGCCGCGAGGTCGTCGTGGTCGCGCAGGTCGAGCACGTCGACGCCGTGCCGCCGGGCCATGGCCAGCCGCTCGGGCACCAGGTCCACGCCGATCACGGTGCCTGCGCCGCGGTAGGCGGCTACGCGGGCGGCCATCTGCCCGATGGGGCCGAGCCCGAGCACCACCACGCTGCCCCCCGGGGGGATGTTCGCGTACTCGACGCCCTGCCACGCGGTGGGCAGCACGTCGGAGAGGTAGAGCCAGCGCTCGTCGGGGGTGCCGTCGTCGGGGACGACCACCGGGCCGTGCTGGGCCTGGGGGACACGCAGGTACTGGGCCTGCCCGCCGGCGACCTGCCCGTAGAGCTTGGTGTA
Organism: Actinotalea soli; assembly: GCF_017565425.1. Classification (GTDB taxonomy): domain Bacteria; phylum Actinomycetota; class Actinomycetes; order Actinomycetales; family Cellulomonadaceae; genus Actinotalea; species Actinotalea soli. The sequence continues at coordinate 61,712 of NZ_JAGEMK010000009.1, read as the reverse complement.
GCCGAAGAGGCTCGCGCCCTTGTTGTGCTCGTGGACCTGGGTGGTCTCGCACTGGGTGGTCAGCCCCTGGCGGCAGTAGTGGCAGCTGCCGCAGGCGATGACGAAGGGGATGACGACGCGGTCGCCGACCTTCAGCCGGGACGCCTCGGGCCCGACGGCCTCGACGACACCCATGGCCTCGTGCCCCAGCACGTCTCCCGCGTCGATGAACATGCCGAGGGTCGAGTACAGGTGCAGGTCCGAGCCGCAGATCGCGGTCGAGGTCACCCGGATCACCGCGTCGGTGGGTTCGACGACGGCGGCGTCCGGGACGGTCTCGACGCTGAGCTTCTCGGTGCCCTGCCAGGTCAGTGCGCGCATGGGGTTCTCCCTCGGTTGGTCTCCTCAGGCTCACCCCGGCGGGGCCGGCCCGCACCTCAGGACGAGGCACATCGGGGGCCCTGAGCACGAAATTGCTCCGGCGGGCCCCGTCCTGCGCCGCTCGCGGACGTCCCCGACCCCGCGGACGACCGCGTGGCAGGATCGGCCCGTGGCGACCACGACCCCAGCCCCCGGGACGGCTCTCGAGACGCGCGAGCTCGTCGCGCTGCTGCGCGCCGCGGTCCGCGGCGAGGTCGACGACTCCTCCCGGCGCCGCGCCGAGTACTCGACCGACGCCTCCAACTACCGCGTCCCCCCGCGGGTCGTGGTGATCCCCCGGGACGTCGACGACCTGGTCGCGGTCACCGAGGTGGCCCGGGCGACGGGGGTCCCCCTGACGGCGCGCGGGGGCGGCACCTCGGTCGCCGGCAACGCGGTCGGACCGGGCATCGTGGTTGACACCTCGCGGCACCTCACGGCGATCGGCGAGATCGACCCGGAGGCCCGGACCGCCGTCGTCGAGCCCGGGGTGGTGATGAGCTCGCTGCAGGCGGCGGCCCGCCCGCACGGCCTGCGCTTCGGTCCCGACCCGTCGACCCAGAACCGGGCCACCCTCGGCGGCATGATCGGCAACAACGCCTGCGGTCCGCACGCCGTGGCCTACGGGCGCACGGCCGACAACGTGGTTGCCCTCGACGTGGTCGACGGCCAGGGCAGGCGCTGGACCGCAGGCCGGGGGGAGGGAGCCCTCGACGTGGTCCCGGGGTTGTCCTCCCTGGTCACGGCGAACCTGTCGACCATCCGCACCGACCTCGGCCGCTTCGGCCGCCAGGTCTCGGGGTACTCCCTCGAGCACCTGCTGCCGGAGAAGGGCCACGACCTCGCCAAGATGCTGGTCGGCACCGAGGGCACCCTCGTGACGGTGCTGGGCGCGACGGTCTCCCTGGTCCCGATCGCCGACGCCGCGGTGCTCGTCGTGCTCGGCTACCCGGACATGCCCAGCGCGGCCGACGCGGTCCCCGCCCTGCTCGCCCACGAGCCCCTCGCCGTCGAGGGCCTCGACGCGCGCCTGGTCGACGTCGTGCGGCGGCACCGCGGGGAGGCCCACGTCCCGGCCCTGCCCCCGGGGGCCGGGTGGCTCATGGTCGAGATGGGCGGTGCGACCCGCGAGGAGGCCCTCGAGCGGGCCCGCGCGATGGCCGCCGACGCCGGCACCACGGCCGCCCGGGTCATCCCGCCGGGGGCCGAGGCCTCGGCCATGTGGCAGATCCGGGCCGACGGCGCGGGTCTGGCCGGGCGCACCCCCGACGGCGCCCAGGCCTGGCCCGGGTGGGAGGACGCCGCGGTGCCGCCCGAGCGCCTCGGCGCCTACCTGCGGGACTTCGAGCGGCTCATGGCCGAGCACGGCGTGGACGGCCTGCCCTACGGGCACTTCGGGGACGGGTGCATCCACGTGCGCATCGGCCTGCCCCTCGAGCGGGCCCAGGACGTCGCGGGGTTCCGGCGGTTCATGACCGAGTCGGCCCAGCTGGTCGCCTCGCACGGCGGGTCCCTGTCCGGGGAGCACGGCGACGGTCGGGCCCGCTCGGAGCTGCTCTCGATCATGTACTCGGGGGAGGTGATCGACCTCTTCGGCGGGGTCAAGCAGCTCTTCGACCCGGCTGACGGCCTCAACCCGGGGGTGCTGGTCGCCCCGCGGGCCATCGACGCGGACCTGCGCCGCCCGCACGCCCTGCCCCTCGCCGCGGCCGGCGGCTTCTCCTTCGCCCACGACGGCGGGGACTTCACGACGGCCGTGCACCGCTGCGTCGGGGTCGGCAAGTGCCGGGCCGACAGCTCAGCCTCGGGGGGCTTCATGTGCCCCTCCTACCTCGCCACCCGCGACGAGAAGGACTCGACCCGCGGCCGCGCCCGGGTGCTGCAGGAGATGGCCAACGGCACCCTGGTCGGGGACGGCTGGCGCTCGGCCGAGGTCCACGAGGCCCTCGACCTGTGCCTGAGCTGCAAGGCCTGCTCGAGCGACTGCCCGGCCGGCGTGGACATGGCTCAGTACAAGGCCGAGGTGCTGCACCGGACGTACCAGGGGCGCCTGCGGCCCCTCAACCACTACGCCCTGGGCTGGTTGCCGCGCTGGAGCCGCCTGGTCGGGCGGCTGCGCCTGGGCCGGGTCGCGAACGCGGTCCTCGGGGTGCGTCCCGTCGCACGGCTGGTGCTGGGGCTGGGAGGCATGGACACCCGGCGCAGCATCCCGAGCTTCGCGCCGACCTCCTTCCGCACCTGGTGGTCGCGGCAGGTCGCCGACGGCGAGCGTCGTGGGGCGGTCGACGGTCGTGCTGCGCACGGCACCCAGGGCCTGGGGGAGGGGACGGCGGGCTCCGCCTCGCACGCCTCGGGCGGGGTCGACCCTGCGCGCCGTGTGGTGCTGTGGACCGACTCCTTCAGCGACGGGTTCGACCCCGAGGTGCCGCGCGCGATGATCGCCGTGCTGCAGGACGCCGGCTACGAGGTGATCATCCCCGACGGCCAGGCCTGCTGCGGCCTGACCTGGATCTCGACCGGACAGCTCACCGGGGCGCGCCAGCAGCTCACCCAGCTCCTCAGCGTGCTCGGCCCGTACGCGGTCAACGGGATCCCCATCGTGGGGGTCGAGCCCTCGTGCACCGCGGTGCTGCGCTCGGACCTGCTCGACCTGCTGCCCGACGACCCCCGTGCCGTGGCGGTCGCGGGGGAGACCCGCACCCTGGCCGAGCTGCTCACGGCCCCCGCGCCCCTGGGCCCGGGCAGCTGGACGCCGCCCCGGCTCGACGACGTCGAGGTGCTCGCCCAGCCGCACTGCCACCAGCACTCCGTCATGGGCTACGACGCCGACCGGGCCCTGCTCCAGGCCGCAGGGGCCACCGTCACGACCCTGGCCGGCTGCTGCGGGCTGGCCGGCAACTTCGGCATGGAGAAGGGCCACTACGACGTCTCGGTCGCGGTCGCCGAGCGCGCCCTGCTGCCCGCGCTGCGCGAGGCCGCCCCGGGGACGGTCTTCCTGGCCGACGGCTTCTCCTGCAGGACCCAGGCGGACCAGCTCGCCGGGGAGGAGGGCACCCACCTCGCCCAGCTCCTCGCGTCGAGGATCTCCTCGGCGACCCGCGCGGGCTGACCGGTGAGGGCGGCCCGGGGTCACGGCGCTCTGAGCAGCGGGTCCGTTTCCCACCCGAACGGGGCATTTCGGTCACACGGTTCGACCCTCTAGAGTCGGTCTGTCACGGTTGACGGCGCCGGTCCCGTGCGCCGCGGCGGGACCAGGCGAAGTGCGAGGCCGGTGGAGAACCATGCCGATGTTCGAGGTCGAGGGAGGCCGGTCCACACCGGTCCAGCCGCTCCAGCCTGCGCGCACCTCCTTCGGCACCGAGACCTCGAGCGTCGTCGCCGACCACCTCGACTCGCTGCTCGGTGAGCAGCTGCTCCCCCTGCGGGCCCGCCGTGCCGGCCGCGACGAGCCGCACCTGCTCGCGGTCGACGCCGCGGGCCAGCCCGTGGTCGTCGAGGTCGTCGCGGTGCTCGACGAGGCGGCGTGCATCCGCGCCCTGCGCTACGCGGGTCGCGCGGCCCGCCTGAGCACCCAGGACCTCGCCCAGGCCTACCGCGGCGGCCCGGACCGCTTCGCCGCCCACCTCGCCTCCTTCCGCGAGACCGTGCCGGTCACGAGCCTGCTGTCCCCGTCGGTGCGCAGCGGCAGCCGCCTGCTGCTGGTCTGCTCCGAGGTCGACCACGGCGCCGAGGACGCCCTCGAGTTCCTGCTGCAGCCCGGCTGGCAGGTCGAGGTGCTCCAGGTCGGGGTGATCGAGGGGGCTGACGGCCGCCGCATCGTGGACGTCTCGCCCGTGGTGCGCACCCCGCCGCCGCGGCGAGCCATGGAGCCCACCGCCCTGCACGTGGTCCGCGACGACGAACGGGTGGGGGTGCCGAGCGCCTCGGCCCCCCGCACCTGGCCGGTGCCCCGGGTGCCGACCCCCGACCCCGAGCAGGCCCGCGGCCGAGCCGACACCCCCGTGTGGGACTCGACCTCCCGCTCGTGGGACACCTCGACCCCCTCGCGGGGGACCGCCGCCCTGCAGCCCCGGGTGCCTACCGTCGTCGCGCCGCCCTTCGCGGTGCGCGCCGCGGTCCGTCCGCCCGCCCCCGCCCCCGCCCCTGAGCCGGCCCCGGCCCCCGCGGCGCCCCCGGCGGAGCCCGCCCCGGTGCGCGAACGCGTCTCCGCCCGCGCGCCCGAGCGCTACTCCGCACCGGCACCCGAGCGCGCTCCGGTCCCGCCGACCGAGCCCGCCTCGGCTCCCCGTCCCGCGGCCGACCTGCCCTACGCCTTCACCGGCATCGAGCCGCCGCCCCTGCAGGCCGACCCCGAGCTCGCGGCGCTCGCGGCGCGGATCGGTGAACCTATGGCCCTGGTGTGGATCCGCCTACGGCGCGGGGTGCGCTACGAGGCCCTGCTGCGCCCCGACGGCCTGCTCGAGCTCGTCGACGGCAGCCTGCACGCCGACCCCGATGCAGCAGCGACCGCGGCGAGCGGGGCCGAGAGCGTGGTCGACGGCTGGCGCTCCTGGCGGCTCGGCGACGGGCAGGGGCCGACGCTCGTGGAGGCCCTCAGGCTCTGAGCGAGGGCCGTGGGGGTCCTTCGGTCAGTTCCAGCCGTACGCCGTCAGCCACCGTGACAGCTCGCCGTAGAACCGCTCGCGGGCCGGCCGTGCCGAGAGGGTCAGGTCGTGCAGCCCGCCCGGGATGCGCACCACGGTGACCAGGGGGCCGAGCAGCACCGCGCGCCGGGCCAGGAGGTCGACGTCGAGCACCGTGTCCACCTCGCGCATCTCCTCGCGCCAGCGCGGCAGGATCAGGCTCCGCGCCGAGGCCGCCATGAAGATGGGCAGCGGGAGGTCCAGGCCCCGGGCCACCTGGGCGTGCCCGGTGAGGATGGCCTGGAGCCAGCCGGGCCGGATCGGGAAATACGGGGTCGGTCGCCACGCCTGGTCGTAGGTCCACTCGCCGCCGTGCTCGGCCAGGATCGTGCGCGAGTAGAAGCCCGGGTCGATGTTGAGCATCGGGCTCTTGGGCTGGATCCGTGCGAGCTGCTGCACCACGGGGGTGCTGAGGGTGCGCATCACGCTCGACCCGGTGAGCTCGAGCCAGGGGGAGTTGAGCACCAGCCCCGTGATCCGGCCCGGGTGGCGCCGGGCCCACAGCACCCCGACCAACCCTCCGGTCGAGTGCCCCATGAGCATCACCCGGGCCCGCGGGCCGAGGTCCTCGTGCATCGCCGCGAGGGCGGCGTCGAGGTCCTCGTCGTAGGTCCGCAGGTTGGCGACGTAGTTGGGGGTGTGGTGGGGGCGCAGGCTGCGGCCGTACTTGCGCAGGTCCAGGGCGTAGAAGGCTGCGCCCTGGCCGTGCCAGTACTCGGCGAGGCCGGTCTGGAAGAAGTAGTCGTTCCAGCCGTGGACGTAGAGCACGGCGCGGGCGGCTCGGCGCGGCTCCTCGGCCGGGGGCCGGTATCGCACCACCGTCGCGACGACCTCACCCTCCTCGTCCTCGGGCAGCGGCAGCGTCCTGGACTGGTAGTCGGGTCCCAGGATGTCCTCGACCCACGCCGAAGCAGCGGGGGTGGGCGAGGGCTCCTCGGGCGTCACCGGCGGCACCGTGGTCAGACCGTGAGAACGATCTTGCCGAAGTGCTCCCCGGCGGCGAGGCGGGCGAAGGCCTCGGGGGCCTGGGCCAGGGGCAGGGTCGAGTCGATCGTGGGCCGTAGGCCCGTCCGTGCGCAGAAGCGCAGCAGGGACTCGAGGTCCTCCTTGCTGCCCATCGTCACGCCCTGGACGGTGAGCTGGGTGAAGAAGATCCGCTGGGCCTCCATCGGGCTCGGGTCCCCGGTGGTGGCCCCGGCGACGACGATGGTCCCGCCCGGGCGCACCGAGCGCACCGAGTGGCCCCAGGTCGCGGCCCCCACGGTCTCGATCACGGCGTCGACCCGGGCCGGGACCCGGCTGCCGGGCTCGAGGGCGTGGGCCGCGCCGAGCTCGAGGGCTCGCGCGCGCTTGGCGGGGTCGCGGCTGGTGACGACGACCTCGAGCCCGGCCGCGGCCGCGAGGGCGGTGGCCGCGCTGGCGACGCCGCCCCCGGCCCCCTGGACGAGCACACGGTCACCCGGTCCGAGGCCCGCGCTGGTGAAGAGCATCCGGTACGCCGTCAGCCAGGCGGTGGGCAGGCACGCGGCCTCGGCGAAGCTCAGCTCGGCGGGCTTGGGCACCAGGTTCCAGGTCGGGACGGCGACCTGCTCGGCCAAGGTCCCGGGGTAGGTCTCGGAAAGGATCGACGGGCGCTCCTGGGGCCCGACGCCGTGCCCGGTCCCCCCGACCACGCCGTGCACCACGACCTCCTGCCCGTCGGGGGTGACACCCGCGGCGTCGCAGCCCAGCACCATCGGCAGCCGGTCCGGCGGCAGGCCCACCCCGCGCAGGGACCACAGGTCGTGGTGGTTGAGGCTGGCGGCCCGCACGTCGACCGTGGTCCAGTGCTCGCGCGGCTCGGGCCGGGGCACCTCGCGCACCTCGAGCCCCTCGAGCGGGTTCGCGGGGTCGGTGCGCGCCGCGACGACGGCGGTCATCGTGGCGCTGCCGGCGGGCCCGGCCTCCGCCGGCGCTCGACGTCGGGCGGGGTCCTCGTGCTCGGCGGCCATGGGGCCACCGTAGGCGCTCACAGCAGCGGGAGCACCCGTCCGGGGTCCGGCAGCGAGTCCGAGGTGCGGGTCGGCCGCGGCGCGCCGCTCAGCCCAGGAACCTGCTCAGCCCAGGAACTCAGCCCAGGAACCCGCTCACCAGGGAGCCGACCTGGTCGTGCTCGATGAGGAACCCGTCGTGGCCGAAGTCCGACCGGATCATGTGGTGCCCCGCCGCCCCGGGCAGGGCTGCCGCCATGCGCTCGGACTGCGCGGGGAGGTAGAGACGGTCGGTGTCGACCGCGACGACGAGGGCCTCGGCGGTCACGCGGGACAGCGCGGCGTCGACCCCGCCGCGGCCGCGGCCGACGTCGTGCGAGCAGATCGCCTCGGTGAGGGCCAGGTAGGAGTTGGCGTCGAAGCGCCGGGCGAGCTTGCCCGCGTGGTGGTCGAGGTAGGACTGCACCGCGTACCGGCCGCCACCGCCGAGCGGCTCCTCGCCGCCCTGGGCCAGCTGGCCGAAGCGCTCGTCGAGCTCGATCGCGCTGCGGTACGTGGTGTGTGCGATCTGTCGCGCGACGCCCAGGCCGACGTGGGGGCCCTGGCCGTCGCCGACGTCGTAGTAGTCGCCCCCGCGCCAGGCGGCGTCCCCGCGGATGGCCTCGAGCTGGGTGTGGGCCCACGCGATCTGGTCCCCGGTGGACTGGGCCGTGGTCGCGATGGGCGCGATACGACGCACCCGGTCGGGGGCCATCACCCCCCACTCGAGCACCCGCATGCCGCCCATCGACGCGCCGATCACGAGCGCCCAGGACGGGATGCCGAGGGCGTCGGTCAGGGCGAGCTCGGTGCGCACCTGGTCCCGCACGCTCACGTACGGGAACCGGCCGCCCCAGGGGCGTCCGTCGGGGGCCGTGCTCGCGGGACCGGTGGTGCCCTGGCAGCCGCCCAGCACGTTGGGGGCGACGACGAACCAGCGGTCGGTGTCGATCGGGCGCCCCGGGCCCACGAGGGTGTCCCACCAGCCCGCGGTGGCGTGCCCGGGCGCGGCAGGCCCGGCCAGGTGGGAGTCCCCGGTCAGGGCGTGCAGGACCAGCACGGCGTTGTCCCGCGAGGGGGACAGGGTTCCCCAGGTCTCGTAGGCGACCCGCACCGCGGGCAGGTGGCCGCCGGCCTCGAGGTCGAGGGGGCCGAGGTCCGCGAACTGCCGGTCCCCGACCGGGTCGCCCTCGCGCCACGCCCCGCTGGCCGGCACCGGGGCGCCGGTCGACCACGCCGCGGCGGGCCGGGACAGGCTCGTGGAGTCGGTGTGCACGGTGTGCCAACCTACGTCCCCGCCCCGTCCGGGGCGCGGGCTGTCCACGAGGAGGCGCGAGGGCGAGGTCATCAGGCCTCCTTGGCCGCTCGGAACCCGGCGTCGAGGTCGGCCAGGATGTCGTCGAGGTGCTCGATGCCCACCGCGAGCCGCACCAGGCCCGGCGTGATCCCCGAGGCAGCCTGCTCCTCGGGGGTCAGCTGGCTGTGCGTGGTCGAGGCCGGGTGGATCACCAGCGAGCGCACGTCACCGATGTTGGCGACGTTGGAGTGCAGCTCGAGGGCGTCCACGAAGGCCTGGCCCGCCTCGGCCCCGCCCGCGAGCTCGAAGGCCACCACGGCCCCGGCCCCGCGCGGGGCGTACTTGAGCGCGTTGGCGTGCCACGGGCTCGAGGGCAGCCCGGCGTAGTGCACCTGCTCGACCTCGTCCCGGGCCTCGAGCCACTCGGCCACGGCCTGGGCGTTGGCCACGTGCCGCTCCATGCGCAGGGACAGGGTCTCGACCCCCTGGGCGATGAGGAAGGCGTTGAACGGGGAGATCGCCGAGCCGAGGTCACGCAGCAGCTGGACCCGCGCCTTGAGCACGAAGGAGAGGTTGACGCCGAAGATGCCGTCGACCCCCAGGTCCCGTCCGTACACGAGGCCGTGGTAGCTCGGGTCGGGGGTGTTGTAGGCGGGGAACCGCTCCGGATCGCGCGTGAAGTCGAAGGTGCCCGCGTCGACGATCACCCCGCCGATCGCGGTGCCGTGGCCGCCCAGGTACTTGGTCGCCGAGTGCACGACGACGTCGGCCCCGTGCTCGATCGGGCGGATGAGGAAGGGCGTGGCGACCGTGTTGTCGACCACGAGCGGGACGCCGACCTCGTGGGCGATGCCCGCGACGGTCTCGATGTCGAGCACGTCGGACTGCGGATTCGGGATGGTCTCGCCGAAGAAGAGCTTGGTGTTGGGCTGCACCGCGTCCCGCCAGGCCTGCGGGTCGTGCGGGTCGGTCACGAAGGTGGTCGTGATGCCCAGGCGGGGCAGGGTGTAGTGCAGCAGGTTGTACGTGCCGCCGTACAGGCTCGGGCTCGCGACGACGTGGTCACCGGCCTCGGCGATGTTGAGGATCGCGAAGGTCTCGGCGGCCTGGCCCGAGGCGAGCAGCAGCGCGCCCACCCCGCCCTCGAGGGAGGCGAGGCGGTCCTCGACGGCCTGCTGGGTGGGGTTGCCGATGCGGGTGTAGATCGGGCCCAGGTCCTTGAGGGCGAACCGGTCGGCCGCCGTCGAGGCGTCGGGGAACACGAAGGAGGTGGTCTGGTAGATCGGCAGGGCGCGGGCGCCCGTCGCCTCGTCGGGGGTCTGGCCGGCGTGGATCTGGCGGGTCTCGAAGGACCACTGGGGTGCGGTGCTCATGCGGGGCTCCTGGGGTGACCGCGGGGTACCAGAGCCAGCGTGCTGACCCTGGCCGGACCGCGAGGGGTCGGGGACAGGTGTGCACGTGGGGTTCGGCGACCGTCAGCCCTGGTCCGCGACCTCGTCCGCAGCGATGCGGGAGGAGCGGGGCCCGGGTGCGGGCACACCACCGAACGTGCGCAGGGTCAGCGGCACATTCGGCAGGTCATGGCCAGGACAGTACGACGCCGTGCTGCTCCGGTGATACGGGCATCTCGGGATCTGGGACGTGGGAGCGTGCGGTGCGGCGGACGCTGGGCCGAACGGGTCACGTCAGGGCGATATGTCCCGATGTGACGGGTGGGGTCGCTGTGAATCGTGTGACTGCTGTTCCCTTGTGGGACGGGGGTGAGTAGCGTCGCCCGTGCCGACCGGCGGAGAACGCAGGGGCAGGAACGTGCTGGGCCGAGGGCGCAGCGCAGGTCGAGAGGACATCAGACAGTGATCAGGGCCCGGTCCACGGGACGGCGCGTCGCGCTCGTCGCCGCAGTCGTCCTGGCCGGCGGGCTGGCTGTCACGCCGGCCGCGGCCGACCCCGGTGCCCCCTCCGAGGAGGACGTCCGCGACGCGCGCAGCGCCGTCGCCTCGACCGCCTCGGTGGTCGCGCAGATCGAGACCGAGCTCGCCGCGCGCTCCGCCGCCCTCGACTCCGCGTGGGCCGCGGTCTCCGACGCCGCAGAGAACTACACCGAGGCCACCGTCGAGCGAGACGCCGCCGCCCGGGAGGCCGTCGACGCGGCCGAGCGTCACGCCGCCGCGCAGGAGCAGGTCGAGGCCGCCCGCGCCCACCTCGGGACCATCGCGATGCAGGCCTACCGGTCCGGCGGGTCGATGGACACCCTCGGCGCGATGCTCTCCTCGGACGGCATCGAGGACCTCCTCGCGAGGACCTCGGCCCTCGACCGCCTGGGCGACCGCGCCGAGCGCGCCGTCCAGCAGCTCCAGGCCGCCGACCTCGTCTCCCAGACCCTCGCCACCCGCGCCGAGGCCGCCGCCGAGCGGGCCGAGGCCACCGCGACCGGGGCGGCCGACGCCCTCGCCGAGGCCGAGCGCACCCAGGCCGCGGCCGAGGAGCAGGTCGCGACGGTCGCCACCGAGCGTGACGCCCTCATCACCGAGCTCGCCGCGCTGCGGCAGACTTCGGTCGAGGTCGAGCGCAGCAGGCAGGACGCCCTCGAGGCCGAGCGCACCCGTCGCGAGGAGGCAGCCGCTGCCGCCGACCGCGGCGTCCCGCCCGAGGTCTCGACCCCGGCCCCGCCCGCCGCCGGTGGCAGTGGCGGTGGCGGTGGCTCGAGCGCGCCGGCGACCCCGGCCACGCCGAGCACGCCGGCCACGCCCAGCACGCCCGCGCCGAGCACCCCGGCGCCCAGCACGCCTCCGAGCACCCCGGCACCGCCCTCGACCACCCCGGCGCCGACCACGCCGGCCCCGCCGCCTGCGCCGACCACCCCGCCGCCGGCGCCGACCACCCCGCCCGCTGCGGACCCCTACGGCCTGGGCACGGGCTCGGCCCGAGGCTCAGCAGGCCAGGGGCAGAGCGCGGTCGCCTGGGCGCTCACCCAGGTCGGCAAGGCCTACGCCTGGGGCGGCACCGGCCCCGACGGGTACGACTGCTCGGGCCTGACCTCCTCGGCCTGGGCCAACGCCGGGCTGAGCATCAACCGCACCTCGCGCGACCAGTACCGCCAGGTGCGCAAGATCAGCTACGACAGCATGCGTCCCGGGGACCTGATCTTCTACGGAAGCAACGGCAAGGACCCGGGCAGCATCGGCCACGTCGCGATGTTCGTCGGCAACGGCCAGATGGTCGAGGCCCCGCGGCCCGGCGTCAACGTCCGGGTCACCGCGATCCGGTGGTCGGGGACGATGCCCTACGCCGGTCGTCCCTGACGCACGCGCCGCACGACAGTGCCCCGCCGGTCCCCCTGAGGGGCCCGACGGGGCACGGTCGCGACACCGCCCAGGCGGTGCGGCTCAGATCGAGTGGTGGCCCCCGTCGATCGCACGCTGACGCGAGCGCTCGATCTCGGCCTCGGCCGCGGCGCGGTCCACCCAGTGCGCGCCCTCGACGGACTTGCCCGGCTCGAGGTCCTTGTAGACCTCGAAGAAGTGCTGGATCTCGAGGCGGTGGAACTCGCTGACGTCGTCGATGTCCTGACGCCACGAGGCGCGCTGGTCGCCCGTCGGGACGCACAGCACCTTGTCGTCGCCGCCGGCCTCGTCGCGCATGCGGAACATGCCCAGGGCACGGCAACGGATCAGGCACCCCGGGAAGGTCGGCTCCTCGAGCAGCACCAGGGCGTCGAGCGGGTCGCCGTCCTCGCCCAGGGTCCCGTCGATGAACCCGTAGTCGTCGGGGTACCGCGTCGAGGTGAAGAGCATGCGGTCCAGACGGATACGACCGGTCTCGTGGTCGACCTCGTACTTGTTGCGCTGGCCCTTGGGGATCTCGATCGTGACGTCGAACTCCACAGGTTCTCCTTCGTGGCCGACCACCGGGCCTGGACGAGGCGGTCGGTCGGGCGGTTCGGTGCGGGAGCACGTGCGCGGGGCCGCGCGCGGGCAAGGGTGACGTTACGCCAGGCGGGACCATGGTCCCGCACCCAGCGGGTCGGCGCGATGCGCGTCGACCCGGAGAATAGTCTGACCCGGTCCCACCCGGGGCGAGGGGTGAGAGGGAGGACCGATGGCACGGCGTGCAGCGCTCGCGGCGGGGGTCGTCACGGGCGTCCTGGTGCTCGGCGCCGGGGGCTACGTCGCGGCTGACGCCTACGACCTGGTCCCGGGGTTCCTGACCCTCGAGCCCGTGCCGGACCCGCCGCAGCCCTTCCCGACGATTCCCGGGGCCGTCGAGGCCCCCGAGCTCGAGCCGGTCCTGAGCGAGGCGGACCCCTCGGCCCCGGTGCCCGACGCCGCCGAGCTCACGGCCCTCGCCGAGGCCGCCGCCGACCACGTCTGGATGGGTGACTCCGTCGGCATCGTCGTGGCCGACCAGCTCACCGGTGAGGTGCTCGTGGACCTCGACGGCGACCAGCCTCACGTCCCGGCGTCGACCGCGAAGGTCGCCACCGGTGCGGCCGTCCTCAGCGCCCTGGGCCCCGACGCGACGCTGACCACCTCCGTGGTGCAGGGCCCGGGCGGCAGGCTCGTGCTGGTAGGAGGCGGGGACGTCATGCTCGCCGCCGGCGCGGGGGACCCCGAGGCCACCAACGGCCGCGCGGGCCTCGCCGACCTCGCCGCCGAGGTGGCCCGCCAGCTACGGCTCGCCGGCGTCACCGAGGTCACCCTCGGCGTCGACGACACGCTGTTCTCGGGCCCGCAGGCCGCGCCCGGCTGGGGCGAGGACGTGATCAGCCTCGGCTTCGTCGCCCCGGTGACCGCTCTCGCGGTCAACATCGCCAAGACCAGGGACGAGCCGTACCCGCCGCGGCACGCCGATCCGTCGCTGCACGCGGGGGAGACCCTCGCCGGCCTCCTGCGTGAGCAGGGTGTCGTCGTCACCGGGTCGGTCGGGCGCGAGGTGGCCCCCGCCGGGGCGCGCACGGTCGGCACGGTCGAGTCGGCCCCCCTGCGCGAGGTCGTCCGGTACGCGCTGCACACCTCCGACAACACGGTGACCGAGGTCCTCGGCCGGATGGTGGCCGTCGAGCGAGGGCTGCCCGGGAGCTTCCAGGGGGCCACCCGGGCCGTGCTCGCCGAGCTCGGGCGGCTCGGGCTCGACACCGACGGAGCCGCGCTGGCGGACACGAGCGGGCTGGCCGACGGGTCGCTGCTGTCCCCGGCGCTCCTGGTGGACCTCGTGCTGCACGCGGCCGACCCGCAGAACGCGGCCCTCCTGCCTGCGGCGGTCGACCTGCCCGTCGCCGGCTGGCAGGGCACCCTCGAAGACCGGCTCGGCCAGTCACCGGCCCGGGGGCTGGTCCGAGCCAAGACCGGGAGCCTTCCCGGGGTGACCTCCCTCGCCGGGACCGTGGTGACGCCGTCGGGCCGCTCGCTGGTCTTCGCGGTGATCGCCGACGACACCCCGCCGGGAGGTCAGCTCGGTCCGCGCCGTGTGATCGACACCTTCGTCCAGCAGCTCGCGGGGTGCGGCTGCGACCTGCCCCGGTGACCCCGGCCTGAGCAGCCCGGGGTGCGCCGCACGGCTACCGTGAGCGGATGACCTCCGCGAGCGGTTCTGCGTCGGCCGGTCGGGGTGACGCCGACCCGGCTGCGCCGCCGCGCCTCGAGCTCGACTGGGAGGTCGCCGGCCGGTGGGGTGGTCGTCTCGCGTCCCCGGGGCCCACCCCGTCCCGCGGAGAGCTCGAGGCCCTCGTGGCCGACCTGCACGCCAGCGCCGGGCTCGCGCGGCCCCTCGCCCTCCAGGCCTCCCGGCTCGGGACCGCCCTCGAGAGGGTCGGGGCGACCGAGTCCCGCGCCCGGGTCCTCGTGGTGGACCGGGCTGGCTGGTCCCGGGCGGCGGCGCAGTCCTTCGCCGGGCTCACCGCCCCGAGCCAGGGGCACCCCGGTACCGGGACCGACGCGACGGACCCGGCCGACGGGCTGCCCGTCCCGGACCAGCCCGGCGCCTCGCGCGGCCTGGGGCGCGCGATCGCGGGGGCCAGGGCGGTGCCCGTCACGGCCCAGGCCGCGGGCCTGCTCGGGCTCCTCGCAGGACGCGTGCTGGGGCAGTTCGACCCGTTCGCCCCGGCCGCGGGTCCGGCCGGTCGGCTGCTCCTGGTGGCCCCCAACGTGCTGCGCACCGAACGCGCCCTCGCGGCCGACCGGGCCGACTTCCGGCTCTGGGTCTGCGTGCACGAGCAGACCCACGCGCTGCAGTTCGCCGCAGCCCCCTGGCTGGTCGACCACCTGCGCCGCGAGATCGCTGCCCTCGCCGAGGAGGTGGCCGGGAGCTCGGCCGGCCAGGACCTCGCCATGGCCGTCGCGCGAGGCCTGCGGGCGTTGCGCACCGGGGCCGAGGACCCCGAGGACTGGAGCATGCTCGACCTCGTGCTCGACGAGGCCCAGCGGGACCGCGTCGCGCAGGTCACGGCCGTCATGTCCCTGCTCGAGGGCCATGCCGACGTCACGATGGACGCCGTGGGCCGACGGTGGATCCCGACCGTGCGGCGGCTGCGGGCCCGGATGGAGGCCCGACGGCGGACCGCGACCGGCGTCGACCGCTGGTTGCGTCGGCTCGTGGGCATGGACGCCAAGCTCGCCCAGTACCGCCGCGGCGCCGCCTTCGTGCGGGGCGTGCGTCGAGCGGCCGGGCGCGACGCCCTCGACGCAGCCTGGGCCGGGCCCGAGGGGCTGCCCACGGCCCGCGAGGTCGTCGACCCGAGCGCCTGGGTCCGGCGGGTGCACGGGTGACCCAGGCTCGTCGTGACCGGGCCTGATCCCGCGGTCGCCGCGGTCCGGGGCGCGGTCCGTGCGGCCCTCGCCGACCTGCCCCGCGGCAGTCTCGTCCTGGTCGCGTGCTCTGGCGGGGCGGACTCGACGGCCCTCGCGGCCGGGGCGGCCTTCGTGGGCCCGCGGGGAGGGCTGCGCGTGGGTGCCGTCGTGGTCGACCACGGGCTCCAGCAGGGCAGCGAGGAGGTCGCCGAGCGGGCCGCGCTGACCTGCCGTGAGCTCGGCCTGGGGCCGGTCGACGTCGTGCGCGTCCTGGTCGTCGCTGCGGGCGGCCCCGAGGCCGCTGCGCGCACAGCGAGGTACGCGGCCCTCGAGGACAGCGCCCGGGCCCACGGCGCCGCCGCCGTGCTCCTCGGTCACACCCGGGACGACCAGGCCGAGACGGTCCTCCTCGCCCTCGCCCGGGGGTCCGGTGCGCGTTCCCTCGCCGGGATGCCCGCGCGACGAGGGGTGCTGCGCCGTCCGCTGCTCGACCTGCGGCGCGTGGACACCGAGCGGGCGTGCGCGGCCCAGGGGCTCGCGGTCTGGCACGACCCGACCAACCAGTCCGGTCCCGGCGCCCCGCGGCGCAGCGAGGTGCGGCACCGGGTGCTCCCGCTGCTCGAGGAGGTGCTCGGCCCGGGCGTCACCGAGGCCCTGGCCCGCACCGCCGACCAGCTCCGCGAGGACGCCGACCATCTCGACGCCGCGGCGCACGCCCTCCTCGACGAGGCCCGCGTCGACGAGGCCCGCGTGGACCAGGCCTGCGGCGACGGGGCCCACGGGGGCCACGGGGGTGCGGCAGGCCTGGACCCGGAGGTGCTCCTGCGTGCCCCGGCCGCGCTGCGCCGCCGCGTACTGCGGGTCGCCTGCCTCGAGGCGGGGGTGCCTGCGGGGTCCCTGCACCGGGTCCACGTGCTCGCGGTCGAGGCCCTCGTGGTGGCCTGGCGCGGCCAGGGCCCAGTCGCTCTGCCCGGAGGGGGCGAGGCACGGCGCCGGTGTGGCAGGCTGACCGTCACCGGGCCCGCACGCCCGGGCTAGGCAGGACCGTCATCGGCGGGGCGTCACCACGCGCCGCCGCCAGCAGGCCAGGACGAGGAGCAGCGACCGGTGGATCCAGCGGACATGGGTGACGACCTCGAGCGGGTGCTCCTGAGCGAGGAGCAGCTCGGAGCCCGTCTCGACGAGATCGCCGCTCAGATCGACGCCGACTACGCCGGGCGGGACCTCCTGCTGGTGGGGGTCCTCAAGGGTGCGGTGATGGTCATGGCCGACCTCTCGCGTCGCCTGCACTCCTCGGTCGAGATGGACTGGATGGCGGTCTCCTCCTACGGCGCGGGGACGACGTCCTCGGGAGTCGTGCGGATCCTCAAGGACCTCGACGCCGACCTGACCGGCCGCGACGTGCTGATCGTCGAGGACATCATCGACTCGGGCCTGACCCTCTCCTGGTTGCTCGCGAACCTGCGCTCGCGTGGCCCGGCCTCGGTCGAGATCGCCACCATGCTGCGCAAGCCGGAGGCGGCCAAGGTCGAGGTGGACGTGCGCTACGTGGGCTTCGACATCCCGACCGACTTCGTCGTGGGCTACGGCCTGGACTACGCCGAGAAGTACCGCAACCTGCCCTTCGTCGGGACCCTCGCCCCGCACGTCTACGGCGACTGAGCCCCGCCCGTCCTGCCCTGGGCGAACAGCGGCCAGGATCCCCAGGTCCACGGGGTAACGTGCTCGCCAGACTGCCCCGCGATCAGGAGGGATAGGGCTCTGCCCCGTCGCCCATGAACCTCAAGCGCCTCACCCGTGGTCCCGTGCTGTGGATCGTGCTGGCGGTGACCATCCTCTGGGTGGCCGCGGCCTCCTTCATGTCCGAGGGGGTCCAGCGGATCGACACCTCCGAGGGCCTCGAGCTGCTCGCGGGGGACACGGTCGAGCAGGCCCTGATCACCGACGGTCAGCAGCGGGTCGACCTCACCCTCACCGAGGACTTCGGGGACTCCGGCCGCAACGTCCAGTTCTACTACGTGGCCCCGCAGGGGCCCGACGTGGTCGACGCGGTCGTCGGGGCGGACCTCGAGGGTGGCTACAACTCCGAGGTCCCGCAGACCTCGTGGTGGGCCAGCCTGCTCGGGCTGATGCTCCCGCTGATCATCCTCATCGCCCTGTTCTGGTTCATCATGTCCCGCATGCAGGGCGGCGGCTCGCGCGTCATGCAGTTCGGCAAGTCCAAGGCCAAGCTCGTCTCGAAGGAGACGCCGCAGGTCAGCTTCGCCGACGTGGCCGGGGTCGACGAGGCGGTCGAGGAGCTCCAGGAGATCAAGGAGTTCCTCTCCGACCCGACCAAGTTCCAGGCCGTGGGCGCGAAGATTCCCAAGGGCGTGCTGCTCTACGGCCAGCCGGGTACCGGCAAGACCCTGCTGGCCCGTGCCGTCGCCGGCGAGGCAGGGGTGCCGTTCTACTCGATCTCGGGCTCGGACTTCGTCGAGATGTTCGTCGGCGTGGGCGCCAGCCGTGTGCGTGACCTCTTCACGCAGGCCAAGGAGAACTCGCCCGCCATCATCTTCATCGACGAGATCGACGCCGTCGGCCGGCACCGCGGCGCCGGCATGGGCGGCGGGCACGACGAGCGCGAGCAGACCCTCAACCAGATGCTGGTCGAGATGGACGGCTTCGACGCGACCGCCAACGTCATCCTCATCGCGGCGACCAACCGCCCCGACATCCTCGACCCGGCCCTGCTGCGCCCCGGGCGCTTCGACCGCCAGGTGACCGTGGACGCCCCGGACCTCAAGGGCCGCGAGCAGATCCTGCGGGTGCACTCCCAGGGCAAGCCCATGGCCCCCGACGTCGACCTGCACGCGGTCGCCAAGCGCACGCCGGGCTTCACGGGGGCGGACCTCGCGAACGTGCTCAACGAGGCAGCGCTGCTCACCGCGCGCACCAACGGGCAGGTCGTGGGCAACCACGAGCTCGACGAGGCGATCGACCGCGTCATCGCCGGCCCGCAGAAGCGGACCCGGCTGATGAACGAGAAGGAGAAGAAGATCACGGCGTACCACGAGGGTGGTCACGCCCTGGTGGCCGCGGCCCTGCGCTACACCGACCCGGTCACCAAGGTCACGATCCTTCCCCGCGGCCGTGCCCTGGGCTACACGATGGTGATGCCCGCCGAGGACAAGTACTCGACCACCCGCAACGAGCTCCTGGACCAGCTCGCCTACGCGATGGGTGGCCGGGTCGCCGAGGAGATCGTCTTCCACGACCCCACCACGGGGGCGTCCAACGACATCGAGAAGGCCACGGCGATCGCCCGCAAGATGGTCACCCAGTACGGCATGAGCGAGAAGGTCGGCGCGGTCAAGCTGGGCCAGGACAGCGGCGAGGTCTTCATGGGCCGCGACATGGGCCACGGCCGCGACTACTCCGAGCAGGTCGCCGGGGTGGTCGACGTCGAGGTGCGGCGCCTGATGGACTTCGCCCACGACGAGGCCTACGAGATCCTCAACGCCTACCGTGACGTCCTGGACGCGCTGGTCCTCGAGCTCCTCGAGCGCGAGACCCTCAACCAGGCCGAGATCGCCGAGGTCTTCGAGGCCGTGGTCAAGCGCGAACCCCGGGACGTGTGGATCTCGGGCCCGGGGCGCTCCGTCTCGCCGCTGCCCCCGGTGCAGAGCCCGCGTGAGCGCGCCGCAGCCAACGGTGCCCCGGTCGTCCCCCAGGACGAGGCCGCGGCCGCCAAGGACGAGCACCCCGCGCGGCCGATCGGCGAGGTGCCCCCCGGCGGCACCGTGGACCCGGGGCGCTGAGGACCGTGGCGCACACGGCCGACGAGGTCTCGCTGCCCGGGGAGGCTCCCGGCGCTCCTCAGCTCCCGTACGACGCCGAGAGGGCGGAGCGCGCGGTGCGCGAGCTGCTCCTCGCGGTCGGCGAGGACCCGGACCGCGACGGGCTGCAGGAGACCCCCGCCCGGGTGGCGCGGGCCTACGCCGAGACCTTCGCCGGGCTGTACCAGGACCCGCGCGAGGTGCTCTCGACCACCTTCGACCTCGGGCACGAGGAGATGATCCTGGTCAAGGACATCGCGGTGTACTCGACCTGCGAGCACCACCTGGTGCCCTTCCACGGCGTCGCGCACGTGGGGTACATCCCCGGGGCCGACGGGCGGATCACGGGGCTCTCGAAGATCGCGCGCCTGGTGGACCTCTACGCCCGACGGCCCCAGGTCCAGGAGCGGCTCACCACCCAGGTGGCCGACGCCCTGGTCGAGGTCCTCGCCCCCCGCGGGGTGCTGGTGGTCGTCGAGTGCGAGCACCTGTGCATGTCGATGCGTGGGGTGCGCAAGCCCGGCTCGCGCACGGTCACCTCGGCCGTCCGGGGCCAGATGCGCGACGTCGCGACCCGGGCCGAGGCCATGAGCCTGGTCCTCGGGCGCTGACCCGGCCCTAGGGTGGTCCCGTGACGTCCGACCGCCACCCCGCGCCGCTGCCCGCGGCCCTCGCCGGGATCGAGCGGACCCTGGTCATGGGGGTCGTCAACGTGACCCCGGACTCCTTCAGCGACGGCGGTGCCTGGTTCGAGCCGGCCGCGGCGGTCGAGCACGGTCGCCGGCTCCTGGCCGACGGTGCCGACCTGCTCGACGTGGGCGGTGAGTCCACCCGGCCCGGTGCCCTGCGGGTCGACGTCGACGAGGAGCGCCGCCGCGTGCTGCCCGTGATCCGCGAGCTGTGCGCCGCCGGGGCCGTGGTCAGCATCGACACCACGCGCGCCCAGGTCGCGGCCGAGGCCGTCGAGGCCGGCGCCCTGGTCGTCAACGACGTCTCGGGCGGCCTGGCCGACGAGGGCATGGCCCGGGTCGTCGCCGAGACGGGGGTCGTCTACGTCGCGATGCACTGGCGGGGTCACGCCGACGTCATGGACGCCCTGGCGACCTACGGCGACGTCGTGCAGGACGTGCGGGCCGAGCTGGCAGCTCGCCTGGACGACCTCGTCGCCGCGGGGGTGGACCCCGCCCAGGTCGTCCTGGACCCGGGCCTCGGCTTCGCCAAGCCCGGCCGGGACAACTGGCCCCTGCTGGCCCATCTCGACGCGCTGCGCTCGATCGGCCGCCCGCTCCTGGTGGGTGCCTCGCGCAAGCGGTTCCTGGGCCACCTGCTGGCGGGGCCCGACGGGTCGCCCGCCCCGCCCGGCGAGCGAGACCGGGCGACGGCGGCGGTCAGCGCCCTCGCCGCGGCCGCCGGAGCCTGGTGCGTCCGGGCGCACGACGTGGCAGGCTCGGCGGACGCCGTCCGGGTGGCTGCTGCTTGGACGACCGCGCAGGGGACGAGTGAAGGAGACCACGGTGCACGAGCCGCGGACCGATGACCACCCCCACGACCGGATCCGGCTGACCGGCCTCGCGGCCACCGGCCACCACGGGGTCCTCGAGCACGAGCGGCGCGACGGGCAGACCTTCGTCGCGGACGTCGCGCTGCACGTGGACACCCGGCCCGCCGCGGCCGAGGACCGGCTCGACCTCACGGTGCACTACGGGGTGCTGGCCGAGCAGGTCGTGGGCGTGCTCGGCGGGGAGCCCGCCGACCTCGTCGAGACCGTCGCCGAGCGCATCGCCGCGGTCGCCCTGACCCACCCTGCTGTCCTCGCGGTCGACGTCGTCCTGCACAAGCCCCAGGCCCCCATCCCGGTGCCCTTCGCGGACGTCACCGTCGAGATCCACCGGGATCGCAGCCACCTGCCCGTGGTGAGCGCCCCGCCCGTGATGGTCGTGACCACCGGGGCGGCCGAGGCGGCGCCCGAGGAGCTCTGGCCGACCCCCGCCGAGGACGGCTGGGCCGAACCCGCCGAGGCCGAGGAGGCCTGGCTCGCCTCGTCCGAGGAGGACGACGACGAGGCGACCGGCGAGACGATCTCGGTCGCGGACCTCGTGGTCCCTGCGCTCGTCCCCGAGGTGGCACCGCCAGCCGCCGCCCCGGCCCCCGACCTTCTCGCCCCCGGGCCCCTCGCCCCCGACCACGCGGCGGGCCTCCTCGCCCCCGATCTCGGCGTGGGCCCCGGGACCCCTCCCGTCACGGCGGCCCTCGCCTCGGTGCCCCTCGCGGTCGAGCCCGCGGACCGCCTCCACCTCGAGCCCGAGGAGCCGGTCGAGGTGGTCCTGGCCCTGGGGTCGAACACCGGGGCGAGCCAGGAGACCCTCCGCCAGGCGGTCCGGGACCTCGACGACGTCGACGGCCTCGACCTGACCGCGGTCTCCCCGCTGGCCCGCACGGCGGCGGTCGGCGGGCCCGAGCAGCCCGACTTCCTCAACGCGGTGGTCCTCGGCGTCACCACCCTGTCCCCCCGGGGCCTGCTGCGCGCCTGCCAGGGCGTCGAGGCCGCGCACGGGCGGGTCCGCGAGGAGCACTGGGGCCCGCGCACCCTCGACGTCGACATCGTGCTGCACGGCTCGACGATGGCCGTGACCGACGACCTCGAGCTCCCGCACCCGCGCGCCCACGAGCGGGCCTTCGTCCTGGTCCCGTGGGCCGAGGTGGACCCCGAGGCCGTGCTGCCCGGGCTGGGCGGCGGCCCCGTGGCGGCCCTCGCCGAGACCGCCCCCGACCGCGAGGGCATCCGCTGGATGGCCCTGGACTGGTGGCGGGGCACCGAGGGCCCCGCCTGATGCGACGCACCCCGGTGCGACGGCTCGCCCTCGTCGCCCTGGCCGTGACCGCGGTCGTGCACCCGGTGCTGCGGGTGGTGGAGTCCCGCGGCGGGACCCTCCTGCCGGTGCCGCTGCTGGCTGTCCTGGTGGTGCTCGGCATCGCCGGGGTGGTGCTGCGGCTCGGGTGGTCGGTACGGCAGTACACCCGCGGCGAGAAGCCCGGTCTGGACCCCCTGCTGGCGGCGCGCACCGTGGTCCTCGCGACCGCCTCGGCGTACACCGGCGCCCTGCTGACCGGCTGGTACCTGGCCCACGCCCTCGTGCCGCTGGGGGACCTGGGCATCGAGGCGCGACGCGACCTCGCCCTGTCTGCCGGGGTCGCGGGCCTGGCGACGGTCGGCCTCGTGGTCGCGGGGCTCGTGGTCGAGCGGTGGTGCGAGATCCGGCGTGACGAGGACGACCCGGGAGCGGCGGACGCCGAGGCCACGGGGAACCCCGTCTGAGTGGGAGGATGACCCGCATGAGTGAGCCCAGCGTCGCGCCCGGCCCCTTCGACCCGCCCGGGGTGCCCTGGCAGCCGGTGTCCCCGCGCCTCACGACGGCTCGGCTGGTCTCGGCGGCCCTCACCCTGGTCGTGCCGCTCGCGGCGGGCGTCGTCCTCGCGGTCCTCACCGAGGTCACCTGGCTCTGGGCCCTCCCCGCGGCCGTCCTCGCGGTCGGGGTCTGGGTCGTGGTCGTCGTGCCCCGTCAGGTCCGGGCCCTGGGCTACGCCGAGCGGGACGACGACCTGCTGGTCCGCCGCGGGGTGCTCTTCCGCTCCATCGTCGTCGTGCCCTACGGGCGCATGCAGTTCGTCGACGTGCAGGCCGGGCCCCTGGACCGCAAGCTGGGCATCGCCAAGGTCCAGCTGCACACGGCCTCGCCGACCTCCGACGCCGTCATCCCGGGCCTGCCCCCCGAGGAGGCCTCCCGGCTGCGCGACCGTCTCGCCGCCCGGGGCGAGGCCCAGCTGGCGGGGCTGTGAGCCAGCCCGCCCACGAGGACCTCGTCTGGAGCCGCGTCCACCCCGTGACCCCTGCGGTCAAGGGCTGGAAGGTCCTCGTGGTCCTGCTGTTCATCGTCGGCCAGCAGGTGACCTCCAACGTCCGCGAGGCCCAGGACGTCGTGGACTCCCTGGGCTGGATGCCCCTGGTCGGCGCCATCCTCGGGATCACCCTGATCGGGTTCGTCTACTCCTACCTCGCCTGGCGGATGACCCGGTACGCGGTCGACGCCGAGGCCGTGTACCTGCAGACCGGAGTCCTCTTCCGCCAGCAGCGCAGCGCGCGGCTCGACCGCGTCCAGGCCATCGACGTGGTGCAGCCCGTCCTGGCGCGCATCCTCGGGCTCGCCGAGCTCAAGCTCGAGGTCGCGGGCGGTGCGGACTCCGCGGTCCACCTGGCCTTCCTCAAGGAGGACGGCGCCCAGCGCCTGCGCAACGAGCTCCTCGCCCGCGCGGCCGGGGTGAGCTTCGGCACCGAGGAGAACCCCGAGGCCCCCGCAGCCCCGGAGAACGAGGTCCTCGCGGTGACCCCTGGTCGCCTCGTCGGTTCCCTGGTCCGGTCGGGGTCGATGATCGCCGGGGTGGTCGTGGTCATCGGTCTCGTGGTCACGGCGGTCGCCGCCGGGTCCGCGAGCGTGATCGTCGGCGCCCTGCCCGTGATGCTCGGCGTCGGCGCGATGCTGTGGACCCGCTTCGCGGGGGAGTTCAACTTCCGCGCGGCGCAGTCCCCGGACGGCATCCGGCTGCGTCACGGCCTGCTCGAGTCCCGGGCGCAGACCGTCCCGCCCGGTCGGGTGCAGGCCGTCGAGCTGACCCAGGGTCCGCTGTGGCGCCGCAAGGACTGGTGGCGGGTCCAGATCAACGTCGCGGGCTACGGGGTGACCGACCAGGCCACCGAGAGCGTGCTGCTGCCCGTGGGGGACCGCGACGAGGCCCTGCTGGCCCTCTGGCTCGTGCTGCCCGACCTCGGCACCGAGGACGCCCGCGGCCTGCTCGACGAGGCCCTCGCGGGGTCGGGCCAGGAGCGTGGCTTCGTCACGAGCCCGCGCCGCGCGCGCTGGCTCGACCCGTGGTCCTTCCGCCGTACCGGCTACGCGCTGACCGAGCGGGCCCTGCTCGCACGCACCGGGCGCTTCGTGCGCCGGCTGGTCGTCGTGCCGCACGCCCGCACCCAGTCGGTCGGTCTGAACCAGGGACCGCTGCAGCGCCGTCTGGGCCTGTGCTCCTTCGCCCTGCACTCGACCCCCGGCCCGGTCACCCCGACCGTGCCGCACCTGGACCGCGAGGTCGCGGGGGTGCTGCTGCTCGAGCAGGCCGCCCGGGCCCGCACCGCGCGGGCCTCCGCGGGGCCCGAGCGCTGGATGCTCGAGCTGCGCGACCAGGCCGACGCCGCCCGTGCCCAGGCCGCGCGCGAGGCCGGCGTCCCGCTCGAGGCCGTGCCCCGCGTCGCGGCCCACCAGGAGCCCTCGTACCAGGAGCCCTCCCGCCAGGAGCCCATTCACCAGGAGCCCACCGGCCCGGCGCAGCAGGCCCCCGCCCACCAGGGGCCTGCGAGGCCCGAGCAGGTGCCTCCGTCGTGAGCGTCGGGGGAGCACCGGCCGCGGGACGTCTCGGGGTCGGGGTGGTCGGCGCGGGCCGGGTCGGATCGGTCCTGGGCAGCGCGCTGCGCCAGGCCGGGCACGTGGTCGTCGGAGCGAGCGGCATCTCGGCGGCGAGCCGCGACCGCATCGAGACGATGCTCCCGGGGGTCCCGGCTCTCGAGGTGCCTGCCGTGGTCGAGCGGGCCGAGCTCGTCCTGCTCACCGTGCCCGACGACGCCCTGGCGGACCTGGTCGCGGGGCTCGCACGGCTCGGGGCGTGGCAGCCCGGGCAGATCGTGGTGCACACCGCGGGTGCCCTGGGCACCGAGGTCCTCGCCCCGGCCCGGGCCGCCGGTGCCATCCCCCTCGCGATCCACCCTGCGATGACCTTCACCGGCACCTCGCTCGACCTGAGCCGCCTGGTCGGCTGCAGCTTCGCGGTGACCGGGCCCGGCCCCGTCCTGCCCATCGGCCAGGCCCTCGTGGTCGAGATCGGCGGCGAGCCCGTCGTCGTCAGCGAGGAGGCTCGACCGCTCTACCACGCGGCCCTCGCCCACGGTGCGAACCACCTGGTGGTCCTCGTGGCCCAGGCTGCCCAGGCCCTCGCCGCGGCCGGGGTGGAGCAGCCCGACCGGGTGCTCGGCCCGCTGCTCTCCGCGGCCCTCGACAGCGCCGTGCGCACCGCCGCGACCGCGGCCGACGCCGGGTCGGGGGTCGCCTCCCTGACCGGTCCCGTGGTCCGGGGGGACGCCGGGACGGTCACCGCGCACCTCGAGCGGCTCACCGAGCTCGGGGTCCGTGACGAGACCGCGGCCGACCTCGCCGCGACCTACCGCGTGCTCGCGCAGGCCGCCGCCCGACGTGCCCTCGCGGGGGGCCGCATCACGACCGACGCCACGCAGCGGGTGCTCGACGCGCTCGCCGACACAGGGGTCGTCGACCCTGGGTCGACCGACCCCGAGGAGCAGTGATGGGCACCGAGGCCCCCCAGGCGCTCGCGGCCCCGCGCCCGCGGCTCGCACGCAGCCGGGCCGAGCTCGCCGCGCTGCTCGCCACCACGCCCGGTCGTCGTCGGGCCGTGGTCATGACGATGGGGGCCCTGCACGAGGGGCACCTCTCCCTGGTCCGGGCAGCCCGTGAGCACGCTGACCAGGTGGTCGTGACGATCTTCGTCAACCCGCTCCAGTTCGGCGCCGGTGAGGACCTCGACCGCTACCCGCGGGACCTCGAGCGGGACCTGGACCTGCTGAGCACGGTCGGGGTGGACGTGGTCTTCGCCCCCGACGTCGAGGAGATCTACCCGCAGGGCGAGCCCGTCGTGAGCGTCGCGGCAGGGCGCCTGGGGGAGCGGCTCGAGGGGGCGCACCGCCCGGGGCACTTCGACGGCATGCTCACCGTCGTGCTCAAGCTGTTGCACCTCGTGCGGCCCCAGGTCGCCCTCTTCGGCCAGAAGGACGCCCAGCAGCTCATCGCCGTGCGCCGCATGGTGCGCGACCTCGACGTCGACGTCGAGGTGGTGGCAGGCCCCACGGTGCGTGACGCCGACGGGCTGGCCCTGTCCTCGCGCAACGCCTACCTCAGCCCGGAACACCGGGGGGCCGCGCTGACGTTGTCCCAGGCACTGGACCGGGCCACGACCCTGGCGCGGGACGGGGCAGGGGCCGAGGGCGTCCGTGCCGAGGCCGAGCGGGTGCTCGGGTCGCAGCCCGCCGTCGCGGTGGACTACGTGGCCCTGGTGGACCCCGTGACCGCCGAGGACGTCGCGCCCGACCACGAGGGCGAGGCGGTCCTCGTGCTCGCGGCCCGGGTCGGGGGCACCCGGCTGATCGACAACGCACGGGTCACCGTGGGCCGGTCGCAGGACCGGACGAGCGAGGGGACGAGATGAGCGCCAGCACCTGGCAGCGGACCATGATGGTCGGCAAGATCCACCGCGCGACCGTGACAGCGGCCGACCTGCACTACGTCGGCTCGGTCACGGTCGACACGGCCCTGCTCGAGGCCGCGGACATCCTGCCCGGGCAGCAGGTCGACATCGTCGACGTCACCAACGGGTCGCGGCTGACCACCTATGCCCTGGCGGGGGAGCGCGGGTCGGGCACGGTGTGCATCAACGGGGCCGCGGCCCACCTCGTGGACCCGGGCGACCTCGTCATCCTCATCGCCTACGCCGCGATGCCCGACGCCGAGGCCCGCACCTACTCCCCGCGCGTGGTCCACGTCGACGAGCGGAACCACATCGTCGAGCTCGGCGAGGACCCGGGCACCCCGCCCCCCGGCCCGGGGCTCGAGACGCAGGCCCTCGCCTGGACCGAGAGCCGGTGAGGCTCGCCCGTCGCCTTGCGGCCCCGGGGGCCGGCTGGACCGCGGAGGCCGACGCCGTGGTCGTCGGCTCGGGCATCGCGGGGCTCACCGCCGCCCTGCGCCTGCGCACGCGGGTCCCGAAGGTGCTCCTCGTGACGAAGGGGGCACTGGCCTCGGGCTCGACCGTCTGGGCGCAGGGCGGGATCGCGGCGGCCCTGGACCCCGCGGACTCCCCGGCGGCCCACCTCACCGACACCCTGACGGCCGGGGCCGAGGTGTGCGACCCCGCCGCCGTCGAGGTGCTCGTGACCGAGGGCCCGGCCCGGGTGCGTGAGCTCGTGGCCCTGGGCGCGGACTTCGACACCGGGGCCGACGGCGCGCTGTCCCTCACCCGCGAGGGCGGGCACGGCGCCGACCGCATCGCCCACGCGGGCGGGGACGCCACGGGGGCCGAGATCTCCCGGGCCCTGGTGGCCCAGCTCGACGCGGTGCGGGAGGACCCGGGCATCGAGGTCATCGAGCACGCCCTGGTCCTGGACCTGCTCACGGCGGCCCCCGGGCCCGACGGCGAGCCGGGTCCCGTGTGCGGGGTCACCCTGCACGTCATCGGCGAGGGCACCCGCGACGGCGTGGGGGCCGTGCTCGGCAAGGCGGTCGTGCTCGCCACGGGGGGCATCGGCCAGGTGTACCCGTCCTCGACCAACCCGGCGCAGGCGACCGGGGACGGTCTCGCCGCGGCGCTGCGGGCGGGGGCCGAGGTCGGCGACGTCGAGTTCGTGCAGTTCCACCCGACCGTGCTGTGGCTCGGCGCCGGGGTCAAGGGGCAGCTCGCGCTGATCTCCGAGGCGGTGCGCGGCGAGGGCGCGATGCTGCTCGACACCGAGGGCGTGCGCTTCATGCCCGAGGTGCACCCCCTGGCCGAGCTCGCCCCCCGGGACGTCGTCGCCCACGCCATCGTCCGGCGCATGGCCGCGACGGGCTCGGACCACGTGTACCTCGACGCCCGGCACCTGGGCGTGGAGTTCCTGCGGCGGCGGTTCCCGACGATCGGCGAGCGGCTGCTGGCCGAGAGCATCGATCTCACGACCGACCTGGTACCCGTGGCCCCTGCGCAGCACTACCACTCGGGGGGTGTGGTGACGGACCTCCTGGGACGGTCGAGCGTCGAGGGCCTGTACGCCGTCGGGGAGGTGGCCTGCACGGGGGTGCACGGGGCGAACCGTCTCGCGTCGAACTCGCTGCTCGAGGGGCTGGTCTTCGCGCGGCGCGCGGCCGACGACGTCGCGGCGCGGGTCGCCGACGGCGGTCTGGTCCAGCACGAGCCGGTCGAGCGGGCCGGCGAGCCTGCCCTCGTCGCGGCGACGGCGCGCACCCGGCTGCAGCGACTCGCCCAGCGCGGCCCCGGGGTGATCCGCAGCGCCGAGGGCCTCGCCTCGGCGGCGACCGCCCTGGCCCGGATACCCGTCCGCGCCCACGAGCAGCCCGGGGTGGTCGCCGCCCCGCAGACCGCCGAGTGGGAGACCACCAACCTGCACCAGGTGACGACCCTGCTCACCGCGGCCGCTGCCGAGCGCACCGAGAGCCGCGGCGGGCACTTCCGCGAGGACCACCCGGTCCGGGACCCCGCGTGGCGCGAGCGCCTGCTCGCCCGGCTCGACGCCGACGGACGTCTCACCACCCGCCGCGTACCGGTGGGGTGACCGCGCGCTCCGAGGGCGACGTGCCGGCCTGCTCGACCCCCTGCTCGACGGGCTACTCGACCGGGTAGCCCGCGGCGCGCCAGGCCCCCGTGCCGCCCGCGACGTTCGCCACGTCGTGGCCCTGCTGGGAGAGCCAGGCCGTGACCTGGGCGGAGCGTCCGCCCGACTCGCAGATCACGTAGACCTCGCCGGGCAGGGAGGTGACCTCGCCGACCCGGTCGACGAACTGGGTGAGCGGGATGCTCACGGCGCCCGGCACGTGCCCCGTGGCGTACTCGTGGTCCTCGCGGACGTCGATGACGCTCACCGGGGTCCCGGGGGGCGCGGCGGTCGCGTGGCGCTCGAGCACCTCGCGCAGGGTCGCGACGTCGATCTCGCGGAGGGTGTTGTCGTTCATGCTGCTCCTCGGTCGAGGGTGAGGTCGGGGCGCGCGGCGCGCAGGGTGAGCATGCCACCTGAGAGGTTGGCCACGTCGAACCCGGCCTGGTCGAGCACCCGGTGGGCCAGGTAGGAGCGGAACCCGCTCGCGCAGTGCACCCGCACCGGACGGCCTGCGGCGGCCTCGCGCACCTCGGCGAGCCGCGAGCGCAGAGCGGTGTGCGGCACGTTGAGGGCCCCCGGCAGGTGGCCGTCGGCGAACTCGGCAGCCGAGCGCACGTCGAGCACCAGGGCTCGCGCGAGGACCTCGTCGAGGTCCCGTGGGTACCAGAGCCGCAGGGTGCCGTCCAGCACGTTCTGGGCGGTGAACCCCGCCATGGTGACCGGGTCCTTGGCCGAGCCGTAGGGCGGGGCGTAGGCCAGCTCGAGCTCGGCGACGTCGTCCATCGTCATGCCGGCCGCGAGGGCCGTGGCGAGCACGTCGATGCGCTTGTCGACCCCGGCCCGGCCCACGGCCTGGGCGCCGAGCAGGCGACCGTCGGGGGCGAAGGTGACCGTCATGTGGACCGGCTCGGCCCCCGGGAAGTACCCGGCGTGGTGGCCGTGGTGCAGGTGCACCACGTGGTGCTCGACCCCCAGGTCGCGCAGGGTGCGCTGCGAGGCCCCGGTGATCGCCGCTGTCAGCCCGAAGACCCGCACGACGGCGGTCCCGAGCACCCCGCGCGCGGCCCGCTCGGGGGTGAGCCGGCCCAGCAGCGCGTCGGCGGCGCGGCGACCCTGGCGGTTCGCGGGGCCGGCGAGCGGCACCGCGGCGAGCACCCCGGTCACCTCGTGGCGCACGGCCGTGGCGTCCCCCACGGCCCACACGTGCGGGTCCGAGGTCTGCTGGGTCGCGTCGACGACGATGGCACCCTGCGGGGTCAGCTCGAGGCCCGCGGCCTCGGCCAGGCGTGAGTCGGGGCGGACCCCGACCGAGAGCACGACGAGGTCGGCGGGCAGCACCGAGCCGTCGTCGAGCCGCACCTCGACGGCGGTCCCGGCCTCGGGGGTCGCGGTCACCGCCTGGGCCGCGGTCCCGACGTGGGTGCGCACCCCGTGCGCTCCGAGCTCGTCGTCGACCAGCCGGGCGAGGTCCTCGTCGAGGGGTGGCAGCACGTGCGGGGCCAGGTCGACGAGGTCGACCTCGAGCCCGCGGCCACGCAGGGCCTCGGCGGCCTCGAGCCCGATGAACCCGGCGCCGAGGACGACGGCTCGGCGTGCGCCCCCGTCGACCATCGCGCGCATCGTGTCGGCGTCGGGCACGGTGCGCAGGGTCTGCACCTGGGGCAGGTCGAGCCCGTCGACCGGGGGTCGCACGGCCGTCGCGCCCGGGGCGAGCACCAGGGCGTCGTAGCCGAGGGTCTGGTCGCCCGAGGCCGAGCGGACCGTCACGGTGCGGGCTCGCGGGTCGATCGCGGTGGCCTCGTGGCCGGTGCGCACGTCCAGGCCGAGGGAGGCGCCGAGGGACTCCGGGGTCTGCAGCAGCAGCGACGTCCGGTCCGGGATCTCGTCCCCGACGTGGTACGGCAGGCCGCAGTTGGCGAAGGAGACGTACTCGCCCCGTTCGAGCACGACGATCTCGGCGTCCTCCGCGAGACGGCGGGCCCGGGCGGCCGCGCTCATCCCACCGGCGACGCCACCGATGACGACGATCTTCACGGAGCTCCTCCTTCGTGCTTCGCGGGTGCTGGGTGTCGCTCAGGCGAGGGAGAGGAAGAGCTTCTGCAGGCGCTCGCGGTCGATCGCGGCGTTCTCCCCGCCCTCGACGATGCAGCGCTCGAGCCCGGTCGCGATGATCGCGAACCCGGCACGGTCCAGCGCCTTGGAGGCGGCCGAGAGCTGAGTCACGACGTCGGCGCAGTCGGCGCCCGTCTCGAGCATCTTGAGCACGCCGCCGATCTGGCCCTGCGCGCGGCGCAGGCGGTTGATCACGGCGGTCATCTCGGTCGGTTCGAGCTGCATGCTGCTCAGCCCTTCTCTCGGTGATCTCGTCGGGTGACGACGTCCTGCCCGGCGGCGCGCCAGGCGCCGATCCCGCCGGACATGCTTGGTGCACGGTTTCCCGCGGTGCGCAGCGGGCTGCGGCCCCTTCGGGACCTCGTCCGCGAGGATCACTATACCCCCATGGGTATCGGGCGGGCCGAGACGGAGAGCGATGACCGTGCTCCCACCTCGCTACCGTGGAGCGGTGAGCACCTCTTCCTCCCCAGACCCCTCCGTCGGCGCCCTCGACCCGGCGTGGCTCGCCGCGCTCGTGAGCCGTGCCCTCGACGAGGACCTCGGCGCGGCCCCCGGCCGGGACGTGACCACCCAGGCGACCATCCCCGCCGAGCAGCGCGGGCTGGCCCACCTCGTCGCGCGGGCCGACGGGGTGGTGGCCGGGCTCGTCGTCGTGCCCGAGGTGCTCGCCCAGACGGCCGCGCGGCTCGGGGTCCCTGTCCCCACGGTCCGGATGCGGGTCCGGGACGGCGCCGCGGTCGCGCGCGGGGAGGTCCTGGCCGAGCTCGAGGGCCCCGTCCAGGCGCTGCTCGTCGCCGAGCGCACCCTGCTCAACCTCGCGAGCCGGGCCTCGGGGGTCGCGACCCACGCCCGTCGGTGGGCCGAGGCCCTCGCCGGGACGGGGGCGACCGTGCTCGACACCCGCAAGACCACCCCCGGGCTGCGAGCCCTGGAGAAGTACGCGGTGCGCTGCGGGGGTGGCGAGAACAAGCGCATGGGGCTCTACGACGTCGCCATGGTCAAGGACAACCACGTCGCCGCCGCCGGGGGGACGGCCGCGGCCGTCGCCGCGGTGCGGGCCCGCTTCCCCGAGGTCGAGATCCAGGTCGAGGCCGACACGGCCGCCCAGGCCATGGAGGCCCTCGACGCGGGGGCCCGCTTCCTGCTGCTCGACAACATGGCGACCCCGCTCCTGCGCGAGGTCGTCGCCGCTGTCCGGGCGCGCGAGCCCGAGATCGGGCCCGTGCTCCTCGAGGCCACGGGCACGCTGACCCTGGACCGGGCCGTCGAGGTGGCCGGGACCGGCGTCGACCACCTCTCGGTGGGGGGCCTCACCCACTCGAGCCCGATCCTCGACCTGGCCCTGGACCTCGTAGGATCGCGGGCGTGACCACGACGCCCGAGCAGCCCGACGCCCCGCAGACCGACGCTCAGCAGACCGGTTCCGAGCCCCTGGGCGAGGACCTTCCCGAGCAGCTCCGGGTCCGGCGCGAGAAGCGGGACCGCATGCTCGCCGAGGGGCGCGAGGCCTACCCGGTCGGGGTCCCCGTCACCCACGGGGTGGCCGAGGTCCGGGCGTCCTACGCGCACCTCGAGGCCGGCGAGGAGACCGAGGACCTCGTCGGCGTCGCGGGTCGTGTGGTCTACCAGCGCAACACGGGAAAGCTGTGCTTCGCGACGGTGCAGGACGGCGAGGGCAACCGGCTCCAGCTCATGCTGAGCCAGGCCGTCGTCGGCCAGGAGTCCCTCGACCGGTTCAAGGCCGAGGTCGACCTGGGCGACCACCTCTTCGCCCACGGCAAGGTCATCAGCTCCCGGCGCGGCGAGCTGAGCGTCTTCGTCGACGACTGGCGCCTGGCCGCCAAGGCCCTGCGCCCGCTGCCCGTGCTGCACAAGGACCTCTCGGAGGAGGCCCGCGTCCGCCAGCGCTACGTCGACCTCATCGTGCGCCCGCAGGCCCGGGACATGGTCCGCCTGCGCGCCGCCGTGCTGCGCTCCCTGCGCGAGAACTTCCACCGTCGCCAGTACGTCGAGGTCGACACCCCCATGCTGCAGACCCAGCCGGGCGGTGCCACGGCCCGGCCGTTCACGACCCACATCAACGCCTTCGACCTCGACGTCTACCTGCGGATCGCCCCCGAGCTGTTCCTCAAGCAGGCCGTCGTCGGCGGCGTGGACCGGGTCTTCGAGATCAACCGCAGCTTCCGCAACGAGGGGGCGGACTCCACGCACTCTCCCGAGTTCGCGACCCTCGAGGCCTACGAGGCCTACGGCGACTACGACACCATGGCCGCCCTGACCCAGGACCTGGTGCAGACGGCTGCCCTGGACGCCCTCGGCACCACGGCGCTGACCCTCGCCGACGGCAGCGAGTACGAGATCGGCGGGCAGTGGCAGACCCTGCACCTGTACCCGTCCTTGTCGCAGGCCCTGGGCGAGGAGATCACCCCGCAGACCCCGCTCGACCGGCTCCTGGCCCTGGTCGAGCAGTTCGACCTGCAGATCGACCCCCGCAAGCAGACCCACGGCAAGCTCGTCGAGGAGCTGTGGGAGCACCACGTGGGGGACGCCCTGCACGCCCCGACCTTCGTGCGGGACTTCCCGGTCGACACGAGCCCGCTGACCCGTGACCACCGCGAGCAGCCGGGCGTCGTCGAGAAGTGGGACCTGTACATCCGGGGGGTCGAGACCGCGACGGCCTACTCCGAGCTCGTCGACCCGGTGATCCAGCGCGAGCGCTTCGAGGCCCAGGCGCGGCTCGCGGCGGCCGGGGACGACGAGGCCATGCGCATCGACGAGGAGTTCCTCGCCGCCATGGAGCACGCGATGCCGCCGGCGGGCGGCATGGGCATGGGCATCGACCGGCTGCTGATGGCCCTGACGGGTCTGAACATCCGTGAGACCATCCTCTTCCCCCTGGTCAAGCCGATCTCCTGACCGTGCCGGGGCGGGCGTAGGATCGGCGTCATGCACCCTGCTCTCCAGGCCCTCGGCGCCGTGATCCCCTCGGTGGGGGTCGGCATGATCTTCTGGTTCGCGATGCGCGCGATCATCCGCGCGGACCGTCGGGAGCGCATGGCCCTCGCGCGCCTGGATGCCGAGGAAGATCGCGCCCGCGCAGAGCAGAACACTCCCTGAACGCCTTTTGCCGGAGCTGCCCCGAGGGCTCTTCCTGCGCGACCCGTATGCCCGTACGCCCGCGTATCGGAATCGTCGCAACAATGTGATGGTCCGGTGAATGCGACCGCTCACGGGGATGGCGAATGCATCCCGTGAGAACTCGGGGTAGTCTTCCGGCGACCAGCACATTTCCGGCCGAAAGAAGAATGTCATGGCACAGAAGGTTCAGGTCGTCCTTCTCGACGACCTCGACGGCGGCTCGGCGGACGAGACCGTGTCGTTCGCGCTCGACGGCGTCTCCTACGAGATCGACCTCAGCAGCGAGAACGCCTCCGCCCTTCGCGAGGCCTTCGCGTCCTGGGTCGGCCACGCGCGCAAGGTCGGCGGTCGCACCAAGTCGGCCCGTCGTTCCAGCGCCCCCCGCTCTGGTGCGAGCAGCGACAGCACCGCGATCCGCGAGTGGGCGCGCTCCAACGGCTTCACGGTCAACGACCGCGGCCGTATCCCCGCCGAGGTCAAGGCGGCGTACGACAACCGCTGACCGGCGCGGGGCGGGTCACCCTCCCCACGACGTGACGAGGGCCCGGCAGCAGCGCTGCCGGGCCCTCGTGCGTCGGTGGCCGAGAGCCTGCCGTCTCAGGCCGGCCGGACCCCCGTGAGCTCGCGGACGGCGGCGTACTGCTCGCGGACGGCGGGCACGGCGGGGGACCGGTGCACCTCGACGGAGGTGGCCTCCCACGCCGGGTGCGTCGAGCCCTCGCCCGCCCCCGAGGCGCGGGCCGCGAGCACCCATGCCGCCTGGCGCGCGGCGCCGTCGGCCACGTACTCGCCCGGCGCGGGGACCGAGACGTCCAGGCCCAGCACGCTCGGCGCGATCCGCCGCACCGCCTCGGACTGGGCTCCGCCCCCGATGAGCTGGATCCGCTCGACGGGCACCCCCTGGGCGCGGAGCGCGTCGAGGCCGTCGGCCTGCCCGCACAGCATGCCCTCGACCGCGGCGCGGGCGAGGTTGGCGGGGGTCGTGTTGGCCAGGCGCAGGCCGTGCAGGGCCCCGGTGGCCTCGGGCCGGTTGGGGGTCCGCTCACCCTCGAGGTAGGGCACCATGACGAGCCCCTCGGCCCCGGCGGGGGCCGAGAGCGCGAGGGCGCTCAGGCCGGCGTGGTCGACGCCGAGCATGCGAGCCGCGGCGTCGAGCACCCGGGAGGCGTTGAGGGTCGCGGTCAGCGGCAGGTAGCGGCCGGTCGCGTCGGCGAACCCGGTGACCATGCCCGAGGGGTCCGCGATCGGTTCGGAGGCCACGGCCGAGACGACCCCCGAGGTGCCGATCGACAGGGCGACGTCGCCGCTGCGCATGCCGAGCCCGAGGGCGGCGGCCGCGTTGTCCCCGGCGCCGGGGCCGACGAGGAGGGGACCACCCGGACGGTCGACCACGTGCGCGGCCTCCCAGGGGGCCACGACCCGCGGCAGCACGGCGTCGTGCCCGAGTCCCAGCACCAGGAGGTCGCGGCGGTAGTCCTCGGTGAAGGGGGACCAGTAGCCGGTGCCCGAGGCGTCGGACCGGTCGGTGGCGAGGGTGGTGAGGTCGCTGCCCGGCCCGTACCCGGCGAGGCGCCAGGACAGCCAGTCGTGCGGGAGGGCCACGGCGGCGACGCGGGCGGCGTTCTCGGGCTCGGCGTCGCGCAGCCAGCGGAGCTTGGTGACGGTGATCGACGCGACCGGCACCGAGCCGATGGCCTGGGCCCAGGCCGCGGCGCCGTCCCCCGAGCGGGGGGTGTCCTCGGTGACCGGGTCACCCAGCTCGGCGATGAGGTCGCGGGCCGCGGGGGCCGAGCGCGAGTCGTTCCAGAGCAGGGCCGGGCGGATCACCTCGCCCTGCTCGTCGAGCACGACCATGCCGTGCTGCTGGCCGCCGACAGCCACGGCGGCGACGTCGTCGAGCCCGCCGGCCTGGGCCAGGGCCTCCTCGAGGGCCGTCCACCAGTGCTTCGGGTGGACCTCGGTGCCCTCGGGGTGACTGGCACGGCCCGAGCGGACCAGGGCGCCGGTCTCGGCGTCGCGGATGACGACCTTGCAGGACTGGGTGGACGAGTCCACCCCGGCGACGAGCGCCATCGCTCCTCCTCGGAGTACGGCTGGGGGACGGGGCCTCGTGCGGGCGCCCCGCCGGCCAGGGTCGGGCGGGCTGGACGCTGCGGGGGGGGGGGGGGCCCCCCCGGGGGGCCCCCCCCCCCCCCCGCAGCGGTCGGTCAGAGGCTCAGCGCGCGCCGATGGCGTGCTCGAGGGCGAGCTGGTTGAGACGGACGAAGCCGAAGCCGCGCTCGGCCACCGCGTCGACGTCGAGGTCCTCGTAGGCCGAGGTGTCCGCGAGCAGGTCGGCGAGGGTCTCACCCTCGGCGAGGGTCGGCGTGGCGAGCTCGAGCACGCCGGCGGCCTCGAGGGCCTCCTGCACCTCGGGGTCGGCGCGGAAGGCCAGGGCCCGCTCCTTGAGCAGCAGGTAGGTGGCCATGTTGGCGGCCGCCGAGTCCCACACGCCCTGGAAGTCCTCGGTGCGCGAGGGCTTGTAGTCGAAGTGCCGCGGGCCGTCGTACCGCGGGCCCCCGCTCGGGAAGCCGTTCTCGACGAGGTCGACCGTGGCGAAGGCCGAGAACAGGTCGCCGTGACCGAAGACGAGGTCCTGGTCGTACTTGATCGAGCGCTGGCCGTTGAGGTCGATGTGGAAGAGCTTCTCCGACCACAGGGCCTGGGCCAGGCCGGTGGTGTAGTTCAGGCCCGCCATCTGCTCGTGGCCGGTCTCGGGGTTGAGGCCCACGATGTCCCCGTGCTCGAGGCGGGCGATGAAGCCCAGGGCGTGGCCGACGGTCGGCAGCAGGATGTCGCCGCGGGGCTCGTTGGGCTTGGGCTCGAGGGCGATGCGCAGCCCGTAGCCCTTCTCCTTGATGTAGGCGGCGACGGTGTCGATCCCCTCGGCGTAGCGGTCGTGCGCGGCCTTGAGGTCCTTGGCGGAGTCGTACTCGGCCCCCTCGCGCCCGCCCCACATGACGAAGGTGTCGGCGCCGAGCTCGGCGGCGAGGTCGACGTTGCGGACGATCTTGCGCAGGCCGTAGCGGCGCACCCGGCGGTCGTTCGAGGTGAACGCGCCGTCCTTGAAGATCGGGTGGCTGAAGGTGTTGGTGGTGACCATCTCGACGGTGATGCCGGTCTCGTCGAGGGCGCCCTTGAAGCGGGTGAGGATCCGGTCGCGCTCGGCGGCGTCCGAGCCGAAGGGCACGACGTCGTCGTCGTGGAAGGTCACGTGGGCCGCGCCGAGCTCGGCGAGCTTGTGGACCGACTCGACCGGGTCGAGCCAGGGGCGGCTCGCGGCGCCGAACTGGTCCTGGGCGTTCCAGCCGACGGTCCACAGACCGAAGGAGAACTTGTCAGCGGGGGTGGGCTTGGGCGCCATGGGTGGCTCTCCTCGATGAGAACGGTGGTCGGGCGGGCCGACCGGCGGTCGACGTCCGGAGACCCCGGCACGCCATTTGTTGTATGGATGAACTTATGCCCTGAGGTCGGTAGGGTCAAGGCATGAGCGCTCGGGCAGGTCACCTCGGTGCACGCCGCGCCGGTGGGGGAGCGGCCCGTCAGCAGAGCCTGCGCCAGCACAACCTGGGCCTGACCCTGCGCCGCGTCGTCGACGCCCCGACCCCGCTCTCGCGCGCCGACATCGCCGGGGCCACAGGACTGACCCGGGCGACCGTCTCGGCCCTCGTCGACCGCCTCATCGCCCTCGGCCTGGTCGCCGAGCTCGAGCCCGTCGTCGCCGGCCGGGCCGGTCGCCCCGCGGTGCCCCTCGTGCCCGCCCGCGGCACCGTGGCCGCCCTGGGCATGGAGGTCAACGTCGACTACCTCGGCGTCCGGGCCCTGGACCTCGCGGGGGAGGTGGTCAGCGAGCGCATCGAGGCCGGGGACTTCCGCGCGAGCGACCCGACCGAGGTCCTGGACCGGCTCGCCCGGCTGGCCGGCACCGTCGTCGCGCGCCTCTCGGCCGACGGCGTGGCCCTGGTCGGCGGGTGCCTCGCCCTCCCCGGGCTCGTCGACAGCGTGACCGGCCCGTTGCGGCTCGCCCCGAACCTCGGCTGGCGGGACGTCGACGTCGTCGGCCTGCTCGCGGCCCACCCGGTGCTCGGTGGCCTGCCGCCCCGGCTCGCCAACGAGGCCGACCTCGCCGCGCGCGCCGAGGCCCACGCCCGGAGGCTGACCGGTCCTGCGAGCTTCGTCTACGTCTCGGGGGAGGTCGGCGTCGGTGGCGCGATCGTCCTCGACGGCGCGATCTTCGGCGGACGCCGGGGCTGGGGCGGGGAGATCGGCCACGTGGTGCTCGGCACCGACGGCTCCTTCGACCAGGGTGGCACCCTCGAGGACTACGCCGGCCAGGACGCGATCCTCACCCGGGCCGGCCTGCCCCGCTCGACCCCGGTGACCGCGCTGCTCGCCGCCGTCGAGGCCGAGGAGCCCAGGGCCCGGGCGGCCCTGCACGTCGCGGGCCGAGCCCTGGGCGCGGCCCTCGCGAACGTGGTCAACGTGGTCGACGTCGAGCACGTGGTGCTGGGCGGGACCTACGCGACCCTCGCCGAGCACCTGCGGGCCGAGGTCACCGGGCAGCTGCGGCGCCGCGTGATCTCCGCCCCGTGGGCCGAGGTCGAGCTCAGCACCGCGCTGGCCGGGCAGTACCCCGCGATGACCGGCGGGGCCCTCGCCGTCCTCGAGGCCCTGGTCGACGACCCGGCCGGCTGGGCCGGCGACGAGCCCGTCGAGGTGCGCTGATGGCCCGCGCGGTCGAGCTCTGGGTCGGGACCTACCCCGCGGCCGGGCCCGAGGCGCCTGCGGGCACGGGCGAGGGGATCTGGCGGCTGCGCCTCGACCCGGAGGCCGCGACCCTGACCGGCGAGCTCGCCCTCCGGACCCCGG
Source organism: Actinotalea soli (assembly GCF_017565425.1). Lineage (GTDB taxonomy): Bacteria > Actinomycetota > Actinomycetes > Actinomycetales > Cellulomonadaceae > Actinotalea > Actinotalea soli. The sequence goes on along the minus strand of NZ_JAGEMK010000009.1, from coordinate 23,080 downwards.
CCCCCTCCTTCCTGGCCACCAGCCCCGACGGGAGCCACCTCTACGCGGTGGGGGAGACCACCCCCGGCACCGTGGCCTGCTTCGCCGTGACCCCGACCGGCCTCGAGCTGCAGGCCCGGGTGGACGCCGGGGGCGGGTCCCCCTGCCACGTGCTGGTGGACCCCGCGGGCCGGGCGCTCTACGTGAGCCTCTACGGGTCCGGCGGCCTCGCGGTCCTGCCCCTCGCCCCCGACGGCGGGCTCGCCCCCGAGGTCCTCGCAGCTGGCGGGCCCACGCAGGTGCTCGAGCACGAGGGCTCAGGACCCGATCCCGAGCGCCAGGAGGGGCCCCACGCCCACTCGGCGACCCTCGCCCCGGGCGGCGAGGTGCTCCTCGTGGCCGACCTCGGCACCGACGAGCTGCGCCGCGTGCGTGTGCGCGCCGACGGCACCTGCGCGGCCGACGGCGTCGCGGCGCAGCTGCCACCCGGGACCGGGCCGCGGCACCTCGTCGTCGGGCCGGGGGACCACCTGTACGTGGTGGGCGAGCTCCACCGCGCGCTCCACGTCCTCGGGTGGGACCGGGCCTCGGCCACCGCCCGGCCGGTCGCCGTCCTGCCGCTCCCGGCGGGCGACTCCTTCCCGGCCCACCCCGTGCTCCGCGGGGCCGAGCTCCTCGTCAGCGTGCGCGGGCCCGACCTGCTCGCGCGCTTCGCGGTGCCCGAGGACGGCGCCCGCCTCGAGCCGCTGCCGACCAGGCCCGCCGAGGTCTCCTGGCCCCGGCACGTCGCCGTCGTCGGGGGGCACGTCGTGTGCGCGGGCCAGGGGTCGGACGAGGTCGTGGCCCTGCCGTCGGACCCGACCGGGGCCGCGCTGCGTCTCACGGTGCCGGCCCCTGCCTGCGTGCTGCCCGTGGCGTCGGACACAGGCCACGGCGCCCCCGGGCGCGCGCCGGTCGGGCGTCGCGGATAATCGGTCCGTGGTGCCCGGCCCTGCGCGGCCGTCCCCGGCGCCCCGACGACCGACAGCAGGAGGTGAAGGATGAGCAGCGAGACCCCCAGGATCGCGATGCTGAGCGTCCACACCTCCCCCCTGGACCAGCCCGGCACCGGGGACGCCGGCGGGATGAACGTCTACGTCACCGAGCTCGCGCAGGCCCTCGCCGGCCAGGGCGCCGAGGTCGAGATCTTCACCCGTGCGACCTCCTCGACCCAGCCCGAGGTCGTCGAGGTCTCCCGCGGGGTGCTCGTGCGGCACGTCGCGGCCGGGCCCTACGAGGGGCTCGACAAGAACGACCTGCCCGGCCAGCTCTGCGCCTTCACCGCCGGGGTGCTGCGGACCGAGGCCGCCCGCCAGCCCGGCTGGTACGACGCCGTCCACTCGCACTACTGGCTCTCGGGGCAGGTCGGCTGGCTCGCCGCGGACCGCTGGGACGTCCCCCTCGTGCACACCATGCACACCCTCGCCAAGGTCAAGAACGCCTCCCTCGCCCCGGGTGACCGGCCCGAGCCCGAGGGGCGGGTGATCGGCGAGGAGCAGGTCGTCGCCGCCTCCCACGCCCTGGTCGCGAGCACCGCCGAGGAGGCCTCCGAGCTGGTCGAGCTCTACGACGCCGACCCTGCCGCCGTCCACGTGGTCGCCCCCGGGGTCGACCTCGACCTGTTCACCCCGAGCCACCCCGCGGACCGGCCGGCCGACGACGGAGGCCCCACCCTCGCAGCCGACCCGGTCGCCGCCCCGACCCTGGCAGCCACCACCCGCGCGGCCCGACGACGGCTCGGCCTGCCCCTCGACGAGCAGATCGTGCTCTTCGCGGGCCGCGTCCAGCCGCTCAAGGGGGCCGACGTGCTGGTCCGCGCCCTCGGGGAGATCGCCGCGAGCGGCCGACACGTGCCCCTCCTCGTGGTGCTGGGCGGCCCGAGCGGCAGCCCCGGTGCCCTTGAGGAGCTGCAGGCCCTCGCCGCCCGGGCCGGGGTCGCGGAGCGCCTCGTGCTGCACCCCCCGGTCGCGCGGCCGACCCTCGCCGACTGGTACCGCGCGGCCGACCTGGTCGCCATGCCCTCGCGCAGCGAGACCTTCGGGCTGGTCGCCGCCGAGGCCCAGGCCTGCGCGACCCCCGTGGTCGCGAGCGCGGTCGGTGGGCTCCGCACCGTCGTGGTGGACGGCAGCACGGGCGCCCTGGTCCGGGGGCACGACCCGCGTCGTTGGGCCGAGGCCCTCACGGCCCTGCTGGCCGACCCCGCGCGGCGCACCCGGCTCGCCCGCGGCGCCTACCGCCACTCGCGGGGCCTGGGATGGCAGGCAGCCGCCCAGTCCATGCTCAAGGTCTACGACCTCGCCGCCCAGGCGGGCCCTCGGTCCCGCTGAGCTGTCGTGCGGGCCCTCGGTCCCGCTGAACCCCTCGGTCGGATGCGGCAGGATGGGGGCATGACCTACACCCTTGTGCTGCTCCGTCACGGCGAGAGCGAGTGGAACGCGAAGAACCTGTTCACCGGCTGGGTCGACGTCCCTCTCTCGGAGAAGGGCATCGAGGAGGCCCGCCGCGGCGGCACCCTCCTGACCGACGCCGACGTGCACCCCGACGTCGTGCACACCTCGCTGCTGCGCCGCGCGATCACCACCGCGAACCTGGCCCTCGACGCGGCCGAGCGCCACTGGATCCCCGTCAAGCGCAGCTGGCGCCTCAACGAGCGCCACTACGGCGCCCTCCAGGGCAAGGACAAGAAGCAGACCCTGGCCGAGTTCGGCGAGGAGCAGTTCATGCTCTGGCGCCGCTCGTACGACACGCCCCCGCCCGAAATCGAGCTGGGCTCGGAGTACTCGCAGGACGCCGACCCGCGCTACGCCGACGCCCCCGTGGTGCGCACCGAGTGCCTCAAGGACGTCCTCGAGCGCGCGCTGCCCTACTGGGACGCCGAGATCGTGCCCGACCTCCAGGCCGGCAAGACCGTCCTGGTCGCGGCCCACGGCAACTCGCTGCGCGCGATCATCAAGTACCTCGACGACATCGACGACGAGACGATCGCGGGCCTCAACGTGCCCACCGGCATCCCGCTGCGCTACGAGCTCGACGAGGAGACCCTCAAGCCGGTCACCCGCGGCGGGACGTACCTCGACCCCGACGCGGCCGCCGCGGCCATCCAGGCCGTCGCCAACCAGGGGCGCTGAGACCCCGCACCCGCACGCACGAAGGGTCCGTCACCGCATGGTGACGGACCCTTCGTGGTGTCGGACGCGCGCACCCCCGAGCGCGACGTCCCCGCAGCGCTGGGGCTCAGGGAGCCCCGCGCTCGTCCGCGAAGTCGCCGGTGACCAGGTACACGACACGGCGGGCGACCGAGACGCCGTGGTCGCCGAAGCGCTCGTAGTAGCGGCCCAGGAGCGTCACGTCGACGGTCTCCTGGGTGGTGAGCTGGTTCTCGCCGCCGAGCATCGCGGTGAAGGTCTGCGCGTGCAGCCGGTCGAGCAGGTCGTCGTCCCGCTCGATCGCGACGGCGAGGTCGAGGTCACGGGACTCCAGGACCGTGGTGACCTGCTGGGCGACGCGCACCGCACCCTCGTGCATCTGGGTGAAGGTGTCGACCAGCGGGCCGGGGGCCGCGTGCTGCGGGTACCGCAGGCGGGCGACGGCCGCGACGTGCCGGGCCAGGTCCCCCATGCGCTCGAGCGAGGCGCTCATCCGCAGGGCGGAGACGACGACGCGAAGGTCACGGGCCACCGGCTGCTGCTGGGCCAGGAGGGCGACGCAGCGCTCGTCGAGATCGCGCTCGACGGCGTCGATGGTGTGGTCGTCGGCGATGACCGTCTCGGCCAGGCCCAGGTCCGCGTCGAGCAGCGCACGGCCGGCCGACCCGATGGCCGACTCGACCAGGCGGCTCATGGCCGCGAGGTCTTCGCCGAGCGCAGCGAGCTCGGCGGTGAAGATGTCTCGCATCAGTTCCCTCTCGTTCGTGTCGCGTCGCACGCTCGCAGGGCGAGGTGAACGCCGTGCCACCCCCGGGTGAACATCCGTCGGCCGATTCCCGTACGTTGGCGCCGGTGTGCCGGGGCGTCCGTCACCGAACGTACCCTGAGCCCGTGATCGACGGACTTCTCCTGCTCGGCGTGGGTCTGCTCGGCCTCGCCGTCGGGGTGGTCCTCACCCTCGCCCTGCGGCGCGTCCTGCAGCCGCACGAGCCGCACCCCGACCCTGCCGAGCCCGAGCTCGACGAGGGCACCACGGCGGTGCTCGCCGCCCTCCGGTCGGCGACCGTGGTGGTCTCGGTGGCCGACGGCCGCGTGGTGCGCTCCAGCCCGGAGGCCCACGCCTTCGCGGTGGTGCGCGGCGACCGCGTCGCGCACGCCTCGGTCGAGGAGCTCATCGCCGCGGTGGCCCGGGACGGCACGGTGCGGGACGCCGACGTCGAGCTGCCGCGCGGTCCGGTGGGCTCGGGCACGGTCGCGCTGGCCCTGCGGGTCGCCCCGCTGGGTGAGACGCACGTGCTGGTCCTCGCCGAGGACCGCACCGAGGCGCGTCGGGTCGAGGCGATCCGACGTGACTTCGTGGTGAACGTCTCGCACGAGCTCAAGACCCCGGTGGGGGCCCTGTCCCTGCTGGCCGAGACGGTCGAGGAGGCCGCGGGGGACCCGGTCGCCGTCCGCCGGTTCGCGGGTCGTATCCAGACCGAGGCGACGAGGCTCTCGGCCCTCGTGCACGAGATCATCGAGCTCTCCCGGCTGCAGGTGGTCGACGCGCTGCGGGAGGCCGAGCCCGTCGACCTGGGCGAGGTGCTGTCCGAGGCGGTCGACCGGGCCCGCACCAAGGCCGTGGCCCGGGAGATCGCGATCGACCTGGGCGCGGACCCGGGCGTGGTCGTCCTGGGGGACCGGGACCTGCTGGTCACCGCGGTGCGCAACCTCCTCGACAACGCCGTCGCCTACTCCGACGCCGGGACCCGGGTGGCGGTGGGGACCAGCGTCCGCAGGGAGCAGGGTCTGGTCGAGGTCGCCGTCGTCGACCAGGGCATGGGCATCCCCGCCGAGGCCCAGCCACGCCTCTTCGAACGGTTCTACCGGGTCGACCCCGCGCGCTCGCGGGACACCGGCGGCACCGGCCTGGGCCTGAGTATCGTCAAGCACGTCGCGACCGACCACGGGGGAGACGTCGCTGTGTGGTCCGAGCCCGGACGCGGCTCGACCTTCACCATCCGCCTACCCGTCGCGCACGTCCCGGGGGACGACCCCCAGGACGTCACCGACACCAGTACCGACGAAGGAGCCAGACGATGACCCGCATCCTCGTGGTCGAGGACGAGGAGTCCTACCGCGACCCGCTGTCCTACCTGCTGCGCCGCGAGGGCTATGAGGTGGGCGTCGCGGCCACCGGCCCCGAGGCGGTCGCCGAGTTCGACCGCGCGGGTGCCGACCTCGTGCTCCTCGACCTCATGCTCCCCGGCATGAGCGGCACCGAGGTGTGCCGCGAGCTGCGCCGCCGCTCGGACGTGCCGGTCATCATGCTCACCGCGAAGGACGGCGAGATCGACAAGGTCGTAGGCCTCGAGCTCGGCGCCGACGACTACGTCACGAAGCCCTACTCCTCGCGGGAGCTGCTCGCCCGGGTGCGGGCGGTGCTGCGCCGGCGCGGTGAGGCCACCGAGGCGCCCGAGGACGAGACGGTCATCGAGGTCGGCGGTCTGCGGCTCGACGTCGACCGCCACACGGTCGAGGTGGACGGCAACCCGACCGCCTTCCCGCTCAAGGAGTTCGAGCTGCTCGAGCTGCTGATGCGCAACGCGGGACGCGTGCTCACCCGCGGTCAGCTGATCGACCGGGTCTGGGGCTCGGACTACGTGGGGGACACCAAGACCCTCGACGTCCACGTCAAGCGCATCCGGGCGAAGGTCGAGCAGGACCCTGCCGCCCCGAGCCGTGTCCTGACCGTGCGCGGGCTGGGGTACAAGCTCGACGACGCCGAGGCGCGCGTCTGACTCCTCGCTGACGCCCTCGACGACGGTCTGCGGGCCGTCGACGTCCACGGATCGGACGGGCCCGAGCGTCCGCACGAGACGATCCGCGACGTCGTCGCGCACAGGTTCAGGCCCGCGTCAGGTGCTGTTCACCTTCCGTTCACCCAGCGCCACCCGTAGGGTCGCCGGAGACCTACCCTGGTCGTCGGTCGCGCCCGCGGCCTGGACCCCGACCGTCGGCCGGGTCCTGTCGTCGGAGGGAGTGCCGTGGTCCGCACGAGGGTCGTCGTCGACACCCGGGCTCCACGGCCTCGGCGGGCAGCCTCCCGGACCGCGCGACGGCGGGCCGGGCGCCCGGCCGTCGCGGCGCTCGCGGTGACCCTGGGCCTGGTGCTCACGGGGTGCGGCTCGGACGACCCGCTCTCGGACCCGCGTCGCCCAGGGGGACCGCTCGCCGCCGAGCCCTTCGTGGCCGGGGACCTCTCGGGCACCCTCGCCGGGGCGGGCGCGAGCTCGCAGGAGGCGGGGATGAACGCCTGGATCGCAGGCTTCCAGACCATCAACGAGGACCTCACGATCGCGTACGACCCGGTCGGCTCGGGAGGCGGTCGCACCCAGTTCGTCGAGGGCGGGGTCGACTTCGCCGGGACGGACGCCCCGCTCGACGCCGAGGAGCTCGAGCTCGCCGCAGACCGCTGCGGGGGCGCGGTCGCCGAGCTCCCGCTGTACATCTCGCCGATCGCGGTGGTCTTCAACCTCGAGGGGATCGACTCCCTCAGCATGAGCCCGTCCGTCATGGCCCGGGTCTTCGACCGGCAGATCACCCGGTGGGACGACCCCGCGATCGCCGCCGAGAACCCCGACGTCGAGCTGCCGGACCTGCGCATCACCCCGGTCAACCGGTCCGACGAGTCGGGGACCACGGAGAACTTCGTCGAGTACCTGCACGAGACGGCCGGGGAGGACTGGCCCCACGACCCGAGCGGCAACTGGCCCGTCGCGGGTGGCCAGGCCGCCCAGGGGAACTCGGGGGTCGTCCAGACGGTCAACGACGGCCAGGGCACCATCGCCTACGCCGACGCCTCGCGGGTCGGCACCCTGGGCACCGTCGCGGTCGAGGTCGGCGGGGAGTTCGTCGGCTACTCCCCGCAGGCCGCGGCCCAGGTGGTCGACGCCTCCCCGGTCGCCGAGGACCGCCCCGCGAGCAGCCTCGTCGTGGCCCTCGAGCGCGACACCCAGGCCGAGGGGGCGTACCCCATCGTGCTGATCTCCTACTCCCTGGCCTGCACCACCTACGAGGACGAGGCCACCGCCGAGCTGGTCCGCGAGTTCCTCACCTTCGTCGCGAGCGAGGAGGGTCAGGAGCGCTCGGCCGTCGCCGCGGGCTCGGCCCCCATCTCCGAGGCCCTGCGCGAGCAGGTGATGGAGGTCGTCGACCAGATCTCCTGAGCAGACCGAGGCCCCTGCGCCCCGGACCTGCCCCCGACCCGTATCGCCCCGAGCACGATCCGCCCCCTCCCGGAGACCATGTGAGCAGCACCGACCAGCAGCCCGCGCGGCCTGCGCCCCCCACCGGGCTGCGCGGCCTCGTGGAGCGCAGGACCAGCCGAGACCTGGCCGGCCGCCTCTTCTCCGCGACCGCCACCGGCGCGGGCGCGCTGATCCTGGTGACCCTGGCGGCGGTCGCGGTCTTCCTCGTGGTGCGGGCCTGGCCGGCGATGACCACCCCGGCCGAGGAGCTCGCGGACGCGATCAGCTGGATCCCCGAGGGCAGCACGCTGCTGGGCTACGTGGGGCCGCTCGTCTTCGGCACGCTGCTGGCCGCCGTCCTGGCCCTCGCCCTCGCGGTCCCCGTCGCGACGGGCATCGCGCTGTTCATCTCGCACTACGCCCCCCGCCGGCTCGCCTCGCCCCTGGGCTACGTGGTCGACCTGCTCGCGGCCATCCCGAGCGTCATCTACGGGCTGTGGGGCGGGCTGTGGCTCGCCCCCCGCCTGCTGCCGGCCTGGCAGTGGCTGGCCGACAACCTGGGCTTCATCCCGTTGTTCCGCGAGCCGGCCAGCACCCCACCCCGGGTGATCATGACCGTGGGGGTGGTGCTCGCGGTGATGATCCTGCCGATCATCACGGCCGTGGCCCGCGAGGTCTTTCTGCAGACCCCGCGCCTGCACGAGGAGGCGGCCCTGGCCCTCGGTGCGACCCGCTGGGAGATGGTCCGGATGGCCGTGATCCCCTTCGGGCGGTCGGGGCTGATCAGCGCGGCGATGCTCGGCCTGGGACGGGCGCTGGGCGAGACCATGGCGGTCTTCATGATCCTCTCGCCCGGGTTCACCTACTCGTTCGAGCTGCTCCAGGCCGGGCAGCACCAGACCATCGCGGCGAACATCGCCAACCAGTTCGCCGAGGCCAACCCGCTCGGGGTCAGCGCCCTCATCGCGACCGGCCTCGCGCTGTTCGTCATCACCCTCGCCGTGAACACGGCGGCTCGCTGGGTTGTCGCCCGGCGCAAGGACTTCTCGGGGGCGAACTGACATGACGACCACCCCGACCCAGCCCCGTGCGGCGCGCCGGCCCACCACCCGCGACCTGCTGACCCGGGCCGACCCGCGCCGTCGGTGGACCGACCGGATCATGCACGTGGTCATCACGAGTGCCTTCCTGGTGGCCCTGGTGCCCCTGGTCTCGGTGATCTGGACCGTGGTGAGCAACGGCGTGGTCCGGATGTCGCCGTACTTCCTCAGCGTCTCGATGCGCGGGGTCTACGGGGGGATCGACGCGGGAGGCATCTACCACGCGATCCTCGGCACCCTGCTCATCACGGGCCTCGCGACGCTCATCTCGGTCCCCGTCGGCCTCATGACGGCGATCTACCTCGTCGAGTACGGCCGAGGTCCGCTGGCCCGGGCGGTGACCTTCTTCGTCGACGTCATGACCGGCATCCCCTCGATCGTCGCGGGGCTGTTCGCCTACTCGCTGTTCGCGCTCTTCCTCGGTCCGGGGGTGCGCCTCGGGGCCGTCGGCTCGGTCGCGCTCTCGGTGCTGATGATCCCGGTGGTGGTGCGCTCGAGCGAGGAGATGCTCCGCCTGGTGCCCAACGAGCTCCGCGAGGCCTCCTACGCCCTGGGCGTGCCCAAGTGGCTCACCATCATCAAGGTGGTGCTGCGCACCTCGGTCGCGGGGATCATCACCGGCGTCATGCTCTCGGTGGCCCGGGTGATCGGCGAGACCGCCCCGCTGCTGATCGTGGCGGGGGTCATCGACTCGATCAACACCAACCTCTTCGAGGGCCGGATGATGACTCTTCCGGTGTACGTCTTCCGGCAGTACTCGCAGGGCCTGGTGCCCTGCTCCCCGGAGGCCGTCGACTGCATCGCGACCATCAACTACGACCGCGCGTGGGGAGCAGCCCTCGCGCTCATCGTCATCGTCATGCTGCTCAACCTCGTGGCGCGACTCATCGCCAGGTACTTCGCCCCCAAGACCGGGCACTGAGAGGACTGACCCCCGTGGCACAGCGCATCGACCTCAAGGACCTCAACGTCTACTACGGCAGCTTCCTGGCCGTCGCGGACGTCTCCATGACCATCGAGCCCCGCTCGGTGACGGCCTTCATCGGCCCCTCGGGCTGCGGCAAGTCGACCCTGCTCCGCACCCTCAACCGCATGCACGAGGTGATCCCGGGCGCGCGGGTCGGGGGCACGGTCGAGATGGACGGCGTCGACCTGTACGGATCGGACGTCGACGCCGTGGCGGTCCGCCGCCAGATCGGCATGGTCTTCCAACGGCCCAACCCCTTCCCGACCATGTCGATCGCCGAGAACGTCCTGGCGGGGGTGCGGCTCAACAACAGTCGCATCGGCAAGGACGAGGCGAGCGAGCTCGTCGAGAGGTCCCTGCAGGGGGCCAACCTGTGGAACGAGGTCAAGGACCGGCTCGACCGTCCGGGGTCCTCGCTGTCGGGTGGTCAGCAGCAGCGGCTGTGCATCGCCCGCGCGATCGCGGTCAAGCCCCAGGTGCTGCTGATGGACGAGCCCTGCTCGGCCCTGGACCCGATCTCGACCTTGGCCATCGAGGACCTCATCGCCGACCTGCGCAGCGAGTACACGATCGTCATCGTGACCCACAACATGCAGCAGGCCGCCCGGGTGAGCGACCGCACCGGCTTCTTCAACATCGCGGGCACCGGCAAGCCCGGCAAGCTCATCGAGATGGACGACACCCGCACCATGTTCTCGACCCCGAGCGAGCAGGCCACCGAGGACTACATCTCGGGCCGCTTCGGCTGACCACCGCGCAGGTGCTCGACGACCGCCCGGGCCGCGTCCTTGGCGGGCCGTCCCACGCCCACCAGGGTCGCCGAGGCGGGTCCGGTCCAGTCCCCGTAGCCCAGCAGGTGCAGGCCGGGCTCGCCGACCACCTCGGTGCCCGTGGTGCGCGGGACCCCGTCGTGGCGGGTCAGGCGCAGGGGGGCGAGGTGCCCGAGGTCGGGGCGGAACCCGGTGCACCAGAGGACCACGTCGGCCTGCTCCTCGTGCCCGTCGGGCCACCGCAGGCCCTCGCGGGTGATCTCGCCGGGCAGCGGCCGGGCCTGCAGCACCCCGCGTGACCGAGCCTCCATGACGCTCGGCACGACGACGACGTCCCCCAGGCCGCCCACCCCGCCGTCGTCGGTCTCCCCGCGGGCCAGGGCCACGGCACGCCGGGTCGCGATCTCGAACAGGGCGCGCCCGTCCACCTCGTCCGGCAGGAACCGCGGCGGGCGAGGGGTGACCCACGTGGTGCTCGCCACGGTCGAGACCTCGGCGAGCAGCTGGGCCGCGGAGTTCCCCCCACCCACGACGACGACGTGCCTCCCGGCCAGGGCGCTCGGCTCGCGGTAGTCGGCCGCGTGGAGCTGGTGGCCGCGGAACGTCTCCTGGCCCGAGTAGCGGGGCCAGAAGGGGCGGCGCCAGGTCCCGGTGGTGCTGACCACGGCCTCAGCGGTCCACGGGCCCTCGGTGGTCTCGAGCCGGTACCTCGGAGCGTCGGGCGCCCCTCGGTGCACGGCCGTGACGCGGACCGGGCGCCGGACCCCGAGGCCGTACCTCTCCTCGTAGCGGGTCAGGTAGTCCACGACGTGCTCGGCGCGCGGGAAGCCGTCCCGCGTCGCGGGCATCCGCCACCCCGGCAGCGAGGAGTGCTCGGCGGGGGAGAAGAGCCGGAGCGAGTCCCACATGTGCGGCCACGCACCCCCGGGCGAGGGGGCGTCGTCGAGGACGACGACCTCCTCCTCGGGCGCCAGTCCAGCGCGCCGCAGGTGGTACCCGACCGCCAGCCCGGCCTGCCCGCCGCCGATCACCACGACCGGTGCGTGCCGGGGGCCTCGTCCCGACGGCCCGGGCTGGGCGGTCGTCTCGGGGCTGGTCGGCACGGCCCCACGCTACGACGGTCGACGGCAGCGACGCTCCTCCCGAGCGCCGGGCCGGGCCGGGCCGGTGGTACGTCAGCTCACCCGAAGCGGCCGGAGATGTAGTCCTCGGTCGCCTGGACGCTCGGGGTCGAGAACATCGTGCTCGTCTCGTCCATCTCGATGAGCTTGCCGGGCTTGCCGGTGCCCGCGATGTTGAAGAAGCCGGTGCGGTCGCTCACCCGGGCGGCCTGCTGCATGTTGTGGGTCACGATGACGATCGTGTAGTCCTTCTTCAGCTGGTCCATGAGGTCCTCGATGGCCAGGGTCGAGATCGGGTCCAGGGCCGAGCAGGGCTCGTCCATCAGCAGCACGTCGGGCTTGACCGCGATCGCGCGGGCGATGCACAGCCGCTGCTGCTGACCACCCGACAGCGAGGAGCCCGGACGGTCGAGCCGGTCCTTGACCTCGTTCCACAGGTTGGCCCCCTGCAGGGCTCCCTCGACGATGCCGTCCATCTCCGCCTTGCGGACACCGCGGCCACCGTTGAGACGCATCCCGGCGACGACGTTCTCGTAGATCGACATGGTCGGGAAGGGGTTGGGCCGCTGGAAGACCATGCCCACGTGGCGTCGGACGGACACGGGGTCGATGCCCGCACCGTAGAGGTCCTGGCCGTCGAGGAGGACGGATCCCGAGACGCGGGCCCCGGGGATCACCTCGTGCATGCGGTTGAGGGACCGCAGGAAGGTCGACTTGCCGCAGCCCGAGGGGCCGATGAGGGCCGTGATCGACCGGGGTTCGATGGACATGGTCACGCCCTCGACGGCCCGGAACGAGCCGTAGTAGATGTCGAGGTCCTTGACGTCGATGCGCTTGGCCACTGAGAGGTCCTTCCGGGGGTTCAGCGAGAGGTGGGGGAGCCGAAGATGCGGGACACGACGCGGGCGACGAGGTTGAGCAGCATGACGATGAGGAAGAGGGTCAGTGCTGCGGCCCAGGCCCGCTCGACGCCGAACTCGGGGGGCACCCCGGGGATCGTGTACGAGTAGTAGGTGAAGATCGGCAGGGAGGACATCCGGCCGTCGGTGGGGTCGGTGTTCAGGATGTTCGTGCTGCCCGTGATGATGAGCAGGGGCGCGGTCTCCCCGATCACGCGGGCGATCGCGAGCGTGACTCCCGTGGCGATGCCTGCGGCGGCGGTGGGCAGCACCACGCGCACGATGGTGCGCCACTGCGAGACCCCGAGCGCGTAGGAGGCCTCGCGCAGCTCGTTGGGCACGAGCTTGAGCATCTCCTCGACCGACCGCACGACCACCGGGATCATCAGCACGGACAGGGCGACGGCCCCACCGATCCCGAAGCGCACGCTCGGACCGAAGAAGATCGCGAAGAGGGCGAAGGCGAACAGGCCCGCGACGATCGACGGGATGCCGGTCATGACGTCGACCAGCAGCGTGATGGCCCGCGCGAGGCGCCCGCGGCCGTACTCGACGAGGTAGACCGCCGTCATGATCCCGATCGGCACGGAGATGACCGTGGCGAGCCCGGTGATGATGAGGGTGCCGACGATGGCGTGCAGCGCGCCGCCGCCCTCGCCGAGCACGCCCCGCATGTCCGTGGTGAGGAAGTCCCAGTCGAAGCGGGCCAGGCCGTTCTGCGTGACCGTGATGACCAGGGAGAGCAGGGGCAGCAGCGCCAGGGCGAAGGCGAGGGTGACCAGCACGGTCCACATGCGGTCGTTGGCGCGGCGTCGTCCCTCGACGACCCAGGCCAGGGCCGGCAGGGTCACGAGCAGGGCCAGGACGCCCAGGCCCACCACGAGCGGGACGGGGGCGTCGAGCACGAGGGTCGCGAGGGCCCCCAGCACGACGACGGCGACGATCGTGGCCGGCGTGCTCCAGCGCGGCAGGCGGCCCTGGTTGAGCCCGACCTCCGAGGAGGTCAGTGCGGTGGGGGTGGTCGTGGTCGTCACGCGTTGGCTCCCGAGAAGTCCTTGCGTCGAGCGACGACGGCTCGAGCGATGAAGTTGACGACGAAGGTGAGGGTGAACAGCACCAGACCCGTGGCGATGAGGGTGTTGACCGCCAGGCCGCTCGACTCGGGGAAGTTCAGGGCGATGTTCGCCGCGATGGTCGAGCTGTTCGTCGAGCCGATGAGGTTGAACGAGATGACGGCGGCCGGCGAGAGCACCAGGGCCACGGCGAGGGTCTCCCCCAGGGCCCGGCCCAGACCCAGCATCGCCCCGCTGACCATCCCCGAGCGGGCGAAGGGCAGCACGGTCATCCGGATCATCTCCGAGCGGGTGGCCCCGAGGGCCAGGGCAGCCTCCTCCTGCAGGCGCGGGGTCTGCAGGAAGACCTCACGGTTCACGCCCGACATGATCGGCAGGATCATCACCGCCAGGACGATCCCGGCGGTGAGCATGGTGCGTCCCGTGGCGGAGGTGGGTCCGGCGAAGAACGGCAGGAAGCCCAGGGTCTGCTCGAGCCACCGGAAGACGGGGACGAGCTGCGGGGCGAGGAAGAAGATGCCCCACAGGCCGTAGACGACGCTCGGCACGGCGGCCAGGAGGTCGACGAGGTATCCCAGCGGGGCGGCGACCCTGCGCGGGGCGTAGTGCGAGATGAACAGGGCGATGCCGATCGAGAGCGGCGCGGCGATCACCAGGGCGATGACAGCAGCGAGCACGGTGCCGAAGAGCAGCGGCTGGACGTAGGGCCAGAAGCCCTCACCCCCGGGCACGTCCTCGGCCGGGGCGACGAGGGCGGGAAAGCCCTCGTACAGCAGGAACGCGGCGATCCCGGCCAAGGTCACCAGGATCGTGATGCCGGCCGCGGTCGCGGTGCCGGAGAAGATCTTGTCGCCGGTGCGGTTGCGGCTGCCGATGCGGGGCTCGGCCGGCGGTCCCTGGTCGAGCGGGCCGCCGACCTGGGTGGTGGCCGGTGTCGTCATGTGGGGGTTCTCCAGGCTCGGGGGAGGCGGATCGCCACGGGCCCGGCCGGTCAGGCGACCAGCCGGGCCCGGGACGTCCTGCTGAGCAGGTGCTCGGTGGGTCAGCCCGCGACCGAGATCGCGTCGATGGCCTCCTGGGCCTGGGTGCGCAGCTCGTCGGAGATCGGCGCCGAGCCCGCGTTCTGGGCGGCAGCGTCCTGGCCCTCAGGGCTGATCACGTAGGAGAGGAAGCCCTTGACCAGGTCGGCGGTCTCCTGGTCCGCGTACTCGAGGCAGGCGAGCTGGTAGGAGACCAGGACGATCGGGTAGACGCCGGACTCGGTGGTGTCGCGCGGGAGGTCGAAGGCGAAGCTGTACGTCGGGCGGCCCTCGGCGACCTCGGCCGCGTCGACGACCGCAGCAGCGGCCTCGGGGGAGTACTCGACGAACTCGTCGCCCACCTGGATCGCGGCAACCCCGAGGTCACCGACCTGGGAGGCGTCGATGTAGCCGATGGTGCCCACGCCACCGTCGAGCGCGGCACGCACGCCCTGGGTCTGCGGGGCGGCCTCGCCGCTCTGGGTCGGCCAGTCACCGCTGACCTCGTAGGGCCAGTCCTCGGGAGCGGCCTGGGCCAGGTAGTCCACGAAGTTCTCGGTGGTGCCGGACTCGTCCGAGCGGTGCACCGCGGTGATGTTGGTGTCGGGCAGCTCGGCGTCGGGGTTGAGCTCGGCGATGGCCGGGTCGTCCCAGGTGGTGATCTGGCCGTCGAAGATCTGCGCGAGCGCGGAGGCCGAGAGGTTGAGCTGCTCGACCTCGGGCAGGTTGTACGCGACGGCGATCGGGCTGATGTAGCCGGCGAACTCGATGAAGCCCTCGGCCCCGCAGGTCTCCTCGGCGGCCGCGATCTCGTCGTCGCCCAGGTAGGCGTCCGAGCCGGCGAAGTCGGTGCCGCCGCTGGTGAACTGCTCGCGGCCACCGCCCGAGCCGATCGGGTCGTAGGTCACGTTGGCGTCGGGGTTGGCGTCCATGAAGCCGACCATCCACGCCTCCATCGCGGCGCCCTGCGAGGAGGCGCCGGCGCCGGCGATCTCGCCGCTGAGCTCGGCACCGGTGGAGGTCTCCTCCGCACCGGTGTCGGTGGTGGTCTCGTCGTCGCTCGCGTCGCCGCAGGCGGCGAGGCCGAGGGCGAGGACCAGGGCGGCCGGGACGGTCGCCCGGCGAATCGTGCGGTTCACAGTGGAGCCTCTCTAGCGAATCAATGTCTCTCGGACGAGAGGGACGCTAGGAGTGCCGCCTGAACCACGAGGACGAGCGAGGCGAACGGAAGGTGAACGGAGGTGGTCGACTCGGTGCCGTCGGACCTCCGTGCGTCAGTCGGTGCCGGTGGGCACCAGGTCGGCGTACTCGCTGAAGGCTCCGTCCAGGACGGGGATGTCGATGGTGGTGGTGCCCGCGGCGTCGGCGGCGACCGTCATCTCGACGAGGGTGCCCGGGGCCCCGGGTGCGGCGTCGACGTCGACCGTGCGCTCGCGGTCGGGGCCGAGCAGGACCGTCTCGCCCGCGGCGAGGGGGATGGGGGAGCCGAGCGGGGTGCCGTCCAGGGCGAGGGCGACGGTGGCGCGGTCGGTCCCGTGGTTCGAGACCCAGCCGATCACGGTGCCCGCCGCTCCCTCGGACTCGGTCAGCAGGATGAGGTTGCCGGCTCGGATGTTCCCGACCTCGGCTCCGACCCCGTCGGAGGCGTCGTAGTTCATCGTCGTGGTGATCGGGTTGGTGGCCGAGCAGGCGCCCAGACCCAGGACCGCGGCGGCGGCGAGGCCGACCGAGGCGGCGCGACGCAGCCCGGGACGGCGGGGGGCGAGGGCGGGACGGCGGTGCTGCGGGCTGGCCACGGAGAGCTCCTGGGACGCGTCTGGGAAGGGCGCTGGGACGGTGCCCCAGCCTAGTGCGTCCTCGCGCGCGCGCGGCTCCTGTCCACGACCGGGCGCTGACCTGCACAAACAGGGCTCAGATCAGGTCAGGGCACGGTCAAGCCGTGTTAAGATGGCCTTCCGCGAAAGGGGACGCCTCCACATGACCTTCACCGTAGGCGAGACCGTTGTCTACCCGCACCACGGGGCAGCGCTGATCGAAGAGATCAAGACCAGGACCATCCGTGGCGAGGACAAGATGTACCTCAAGCTCAAGGTGGCGCAGGGAGACCTGACCATCGAGGTGCCCGCGGAGAACGTCGACCTCGTGGGTGTCCGCGACGTCGTCGGGCAGGAGGGGCTCGAGAAGGTCTTCGACGTCCTGCGTGCCCCGTACACCGAGGAGCCGACCAACTGGTCGCGCCGCTACAAGGCGAACCTCGAGAAGCTCGCCTCGGGCGACGTCATCAAGGTCGCCGAGGTCGTCCGCGACCTCTCGCGTCGTGACGCGGACCGCGGCCTCTCGGCCGGCGAGAAGCGCATGCTGGCCAAGGCCCGTCAGATCCTCGTCTCGGAGCTCGCCCTGGCCGAGCACACCGAGGAGGAGAAGGCCGAGGCCATCCTCGACGAGGTCCTGGCCTCCTGATCTCGACGGCTGCTCACCGCAGCCCCAGGAGCCCCCTCCGATGGACCGACCCCGGGAGCAGCAGCTCGTGCCGCCCGTGGTCGCCGTCCTGACGGCCGCCGGCAGCGGCCTGCGTCTCGGCAGCCCGCTGCCCAAGGCCCTGGTCGAGGTCGGCGGGGTGGCCCTGGTCGCCCGGGCGGCGGTCGGTCTCGTCGAGGCCTACCCCCTCGCGCGGCTCGTCGTCACCGCCCCCGAGGGCTCGGTCGACGCGGTCGCCCGCGCGGTGCGTGAGGCGCTCGCGACCGTCCCCGGGCCGCGGGTCACGGCCGAGGTGGTCCCGGGGCGCGCGAGCCGCCAGGGGTCGGTGGCCGCCGGCCTGGAGGCCCTCACCCGGTCGGGTGCCCTGGGCGTCACCGAGCAGCCCGACCCGGTGGTCCTCGTCCACGACGCGGCCCGCCCTTTCGTCCCGGCGGCCGTCGTGCGCGCGGTCGTCGACGCCGTCGTCGACGGGCACGGGGCCGTGGTCCCGGGGCTGGCCGTGACCGACACCGTCAAGCAGGTCGAGGACGCCCCGCAGCGCGCGGAGGACGACCAGCGGCAGGACGGCGCCGCCCGCGCGCCCCGTCGGGTCGTCGCCACCCCGCCCCGCCCCGCCCTGCGCGCGGTCCAGACCCCGCAGGGCTTCCGCGGCTCCGTGCTGCGGGAGGCCCACGTCGCCGGTGCGGCCCGCGCGCAGGACGAGGCCACCGCGGCCACCGACGACGCCGCCCTGGTCGAGGCCCTCGGCCACGACGTCTGGGTCGTGGATGGTCACGCCGAAGCCTTCAAGATCACCACCCCGGCGGACCTCGAGGCCGCGCACCGGCTGCTCGCGGCCCGGGGTGCGCCCTCGCCCACCGCGCGACCGGCGGCACTGCCGCGCACGGGGTTCGGCGTCGACGTCCACGCCTTCGCCGACCCCGAGAGCGGCCGCGAGCTCTGGCTCGGTGGCCTGCACTGGCCGGGGGAGAACGGCCTCGAGGGCCACTCGGACGCCGATGTCGCCGCCCACGCCGCGGCCGACGCCCTGCTCTCGGCCGCGGGCCTCGGCGACCTGGGGTCGAACTTCGGCACCTCCGACCCCGCCTGGGCCGGGGCCGCAGGGGCTGCCCTCCTCGGCGAGGCGGCCCGACGGGTCCGCGCGGCCGGGTTCACCATCGGCAACGTCGCGGTCCAGGTGATCGGCAACCGCCCGCGCATCGGGCCGCGCCGCGCCGAGGCCGAGGCGGCCCTGACGCAGGCCTGCGGCGCCCCGGTCTCCCTCTCGGCCACGACCACGGACGGCCTGGGGCTGACCGGACGAGGTGAGGGGGTCGCCGCGCTGGCGACCGCGCTCGTGGTCATCAGCTCCTGACCACCGTCAGGGCACCAGCACGATCTTGCCGACGACCCTCCCTGCGATCCCTGCCCGGTGCGCCCGGGCGACGTCGGCCAGGTGGTACGTCGCGCCGACCCGCACCGTGAGGCGCCCCGAGCCGGCGAGCTCGGCCAGCAGCCGTCGCGCCGCTCGGCGCACCTCGGTCCC
The DNA here is from genome assembly GCF_017565425.1 of Actinotalea soli. GTDB lineage: Bacteria > Actinomycetota > Actinomycetes > Actinomycetales > Cellulomonadaceae > Actinotalea > Actinotalea soli. The sequence goes on along the minus strand of NZ_JAGEMK010000009.1, from coordinate 4,735 downwards.
GGGGTCGCCGCCCGGGCCGTGGCCCAGCACCCGGACCCCGAGCTCGGTCCCGCGCACCCCGTTCGCGATGGTCGCCACCCGGCGCCGGTCCGAGACCAGGGCCACCGAGGCGTCGAGGGCCTCGTCGGTCCCGGCGGTGTCGATCACGGCGTGCACCCCCGAGGGGGTCAGGGCGCGCACCCGGTCCACGAGCCCCGGTCCGTGGGCGACCGGAGCGGCCCCGAGGTCGACCAGGTACTCGTGGTTGGCGGGGGAGGCCGTGCCGATCACGCGGGCCCCGCGGTGGTGCGCGAGCTGGGTCACCATCGCGCCCACCCCGCCGCTCGCCCCGTGGACCAGGACGGTGTCCCCAGCCCCCACCGCGGCCGCGGCGACCGCGTGGACCGCCGTCGTGCCCGCGAGCATGAGGCCCCCGGCCCGAGCCCAGTCCAGGCCGGCGGGCTTGGGCACCAGGTCCGCGGAGGGCACCACGAGGTGGTCGGCGTAGGCCCCCTGGACGGGATGGGCGATGACCTCGTCCCCCGGGGCGAAGGACTCGCCCTCGGGCCCGACGGCCAGCACCACCCCCGCGGCCTCGAAGCCGAGGCGCAGCGGCAGGCGCGCCGGATCGCTGCCCCAGGCCCCGGTGTACGTCTTCCAGTCGGCCGGGTTGACCCCGGCGGCGCGGACCTCGACCAGCACCTCCCCGGGGCCCGGGGTCCCTGGCTCCTCCTCGACGAGGGCGAGGACCTCGGGTCCTCCGTACGCTGCGGCGACCACGACGCGACTCATCCTTCGATCATCTCGCCGCACCGGGACCCGGTCCAGGGCCGGGAGTCCGCTGCTCGCGCCGGTACCCTGGCGCGGTGACCCTCCACCTCTTCGACACCGCGACCCGTGCCTCGCGTGCCCTCGTGCCGCTGACCCCGGGGCAGGTCCGTGTCTACGTGTGCGGGGCCACCGTGCAGGGAGCGCCGCACATCGGCCACATGCGCATGGCCGTCGCCTTCGACGTCCTCGTCCGCTGGCTGCGCCGCAGCGGCCTCGAGGTGACCCTGGTGCGCAACGTCACCGACATCGACGACAAGATCCTCACCAAGTCCGCCGAGGCGGGCGTCCCGTGGTGGGCCTGGGCCCAGCGCTTCGAGCGCGAGTTCACGGCCGCCTACGACGCCCTGGGGGTGCTGCGCCCCACCTACGAGCCTCGCGCGACCGGCCACGTGACCGAGATGGTCGAGCTGATGGAGCGCCTCGTCGAGCGCGGCCACGCCTACGTGACGGGTGCCGGGGACGTGTGGTTCGACGTCCGCTCCTTCCCCGAGTACGGGGCGCTCACCAACCAGCGTCCCGAGGACCTCGCCCCGGCCGACGACGAGACCGACCAGCCCGACGGCGAGGGGTCGGTCAAGCGGCACCCGCACGACTTCGCGCTGTGGAAGGCGAGCAAGCCGAGCGACCCGAAGACGGCCTCCTGGCCCACCCCCTACGGTCGGGGCCGGCCCGGCTGGCACCTCGAGTGCTCGGCGATGGCCGAGAAGTACCTGGGCGAGACCTTCGACATCCACGGCGGCGGGCTCGACCTGCGCTTCCCGCACCACGAGAACGAGCAGGCCCAGTCCCGCGCCGCGGGTCACGGCTTCGCCCAGCTGTGGATGCACAGCGCGTGGGTGACCCAGGGCGGCGCGAAGATGAGCAAGTCCCTGGGCAACTCGCTCATGGTCGCGACCATCCTCGAGCAGACCCCCGCCGTGGTGCTCCGCTACGCCCTGACGGCGGTGCAGTACCGCTCGATGCTCGAGTACGCCCCCGAGACCCTGCACGAGGCCGAGGCCACCTGGACCCGGCTCGCCGGGTTCGTCGAGCGGGCCACCGAGCGTCTCGGCCGCACCCACGACCTCGAGACCGTCCGCACCGCGCCGCTGCCTGCGGGCTTCACCGCCGCGATGGACGACGACCTCAACGTGCCGGCGGCCCTCGCCGTCGTGCACGAGCACCTGCGCCGTGGCAACACGCTGCTGGCCGACGGCTCGGAGGACCAGGTCGAGGCCGAGGTGCTGGCCCTGCGCGGGATGCTCGACGTGCTGGGTCTCGACCCCGTCCAGTGGGTCGGGCCCGGGCAGGGCTCACGCGCCGAGGCAGCCCTGGACGCCCTCGTCCAGGCCGAGCTCGCGGCCCGTGCCCGGGCCCGGGCCGAGAAGGACTGGACCACCGCCGACGCCGTGCGGGACCGGCTCGCCGGTGCCGGCATCGTCGTCGAGGACTCACCGACCGGTGCACGCTGGTCGCTCGTGCACGACCAGGAGGACTGATGGCAGGCAACTCCCAGCGCCGCGGCGCCACGCGCAAGGCCGGATCCAAGAAGGGGGCGACCGCCGGCACCGGAGGCAAGAACCGCCGCGCCCTCGAGGGCAAGGGTCCGACCCCCAAGGCCGAGGACCGTCCCTACCACGTGGCTGCCAAGCGCAAGGCCGCCCAGGAGCGCCTCGAGAAGGCCTCGGGGCGGGGCGGCCCCTCCCGGGCGACCTCGACCACCGGGGCCAGCACCGGACGCACGGCCCCGGCCCGGACCCGCGCCCGCCGCGAGGCCGCAGGGGGCAACGAGATCGTCGCGGGTCGCAACTCCGTGGTCGAGGCCCTGCGGGCCGGGGTGCCCTGCGCGGGCATCTGGGTCGCGCACCGCATCGACGCCGACGACCGTGTCCGCGAGATCCTCAAGATCGCCTCGGACCGTCGCCTGCCCCTCCTGGAGGTGACCAAGCCCGAGCTGGACCGCCTGACCGACGGCCTGGTCCACCAGGGCGTGGTCATCCAGGTCCCCGCCTACGACTACACCGACGTGCGGGACCTCGTGCGGCGGGCCGAGAAGAGCGGCCGCCCGGCCCTCGTCGTCGCCCTGGACGGGGTCACCGACCCCCGGAACCTCGGGGCGGTGCTGCGCTCGGCCGGCGCCTTCGGCGCGCACGGGGTGCTCGTCCCCGAGCGCCGCGCCGCCGGCGTCACGGCCTCGGCGTGGAAGGTCTCGGCCGGGGCTGCGGCCCGGGTGCCGGTGGCCCGCGCGACCAACCTGGTGCGGGCCCTGGGCGAGCTGCGCCAGGCGGGCTGCTTCATCGTCGGGCTCGACGGGGGCGGTACCACGGCGGTCGCCGACCTCGAGCTCGCGACCGAGCCCGTGGTGCTGGTCGTCGGATCGGAGGGCAAGGGCCTGGGGCGCCTCGTGCGCGAGACCTGCGACGTGGTCGCCTCGATCCCGATCAGCAGCGCCGTGGAGTCGCTCAACGCCGGGACCGCCGCGGGGATCAGCCTCTACGAGGTCGACCGCCTGCGTCGCCGCGGCGCGTAGGCCTCAGGCGGGGCGGGACCGGCACGACGGCACGGGCTCAGGGAACGAGGCCGCCGGGGAGGTCCTCGCCGCGCGGGAGCATCGAGGCGTCGAGTCCCAGCACCGACTTCTCGTCGGGGCGGTCGCGCAGCACGGTCTCGACGTAGCTCGCGACGGCCTCGACCATCGGGACGTCCCGCCCCTGCTCGCTCGAGACGTACCAGCGGTGGTCGAGGAGCTCGTGGAAGAGCTGGGCCGGCTCGAGCTTGCCCCGCATCTCGCGCGGCACGGCCCGCACCGCGGGCTCGAAGACCGTGGTCAGCCAGTCGTGGGCGACGAACTCCTCGTCCTCGCCCTGCCGGTCGAGGTCCGCGCGGTAGGAGTCGAGGTCGTTGAGCAGCCGTCGTGCCTGGTTCTCCTGGACGTCCAGACCGGTCAGACGCATGAGGCGGCGCGAGTGGTGGCCCGCGTCGACGACCTTGGGCTGGATGCTCACCGTGGTGCCGTCGATGTCGGTGGTGATGTCGAGCTCACCGACGTCGAAGCCGAGCTTGTTGAGGCGGTCGATGCGAGCCGCGACCCGCCACCGCTCGCCCGTGCCGAAGGACTCGGCCCCCGTGAGGGTGTCCCAGAGCTCGCTGTAGCGCTCGACCAGCCGTCCGCCGATCGCGACCGTGTCGACCCCGGACTCGAGGAGCTCGCCGGCCTCGAGGTCCATGAGCTCGCCGATGATGTTCACGCGCGCGACCTCGAGGTCGTAGGCCCGCTGCCCGTCGCTCAGCCGGTCGTGCAGGTCCCCGGTCTCGGCGTCCACGAGGTAGGCCGCGAAGGTCTCGGCGTCGCGCCGGAACAGCGTGTTGGAGAGCGACACGTCGCCCCAGTAGAAGCCGGTCAGGTGCAGGCGGACCAGGAGCACCGCGAGGGCGTCGATGAGGCGGCCCGTGGTGTCGGGCTGGAGGAGCTGGCTGAACAGGGCGCGGTAGGGCAGGGAGTACTGCAGGTGCTTGGTGATGAGCACGGCCTCGAGGCGCTCGCCGTTGGCGTCGCGCCGGCCGGTGATGACCCCCACGGGGACCACGCTCGGCACGTCGAGCCGGTTGAGGGCCCGCAGCAGCTCGTACTCGCGGTAGGCGACGGTCTCGCCGATCTCCTTGACGGCGATGACCCGGCCCGAGAGCTTGACGAACCGCACCACGTGGCGCGAGATGCCGCGGGGGAGGGCCGCGAGGGTCTCGGCGGGCCAGTCCTCGAGCGGCACGTCCCACGGGAGGTCGAGCAGGGCGGGGTCGGGGGCAGCGGCCGTGATCTGGAGTGACTGAGCCATCGGTGCTCCTCAAGGACGGGGGCCCGACCCGGGGGGGTCCCGGGACCAGGCCCGGACAGCGAAGGGGCGGGACGGCATGCTGCCGTCCCGCCCCACCCGAGCGCGGCGAAGGG
>NZ_JAGEMK010000008.1 GCF_017565425.1 Actinotalea soli | reverse complement strand
TCGATCGGGGTCAGATAGTGACCCCGATCGACCCCAATCGCGCGGAGCGGGGGCGGGACCGGGAGCCGGAGCCGGGGCAGGGAGCGGGCGGGGCGAGGACTGCGGGGTTGGGCGAGGACTGCGGGGCGGGGCGAGGAGCGGGGGCTGGCGGAGCGGGACGGCCTAGCTCGCCGAGCGCAGGGCGAGACCGAGGGCGTACTCCTCCCAGAACCGGCCGGCGGGCGGCCCGCCGTTGCACTGGCCGTCGGAGAGCCCCACGGTCTTGATCCACAGGTTCGCGACGTGCGCCCCCGAGCCGACGTAGGCCGGGCGGGTGCCCAGGCCGCGGCCGGGTGGGTTGCACCACACCGCGCCGTTGGCGTCGCGCAGTCCGCCCTGACCGTTGCGGGAGGTGTCGATCACGTAGCGGGCGCCGCCCACCAGGGGGGAGAGCGCGTCGCCGTAGGCCCGCTCGTCGGCGGTGGTCTGGAAGTTCGACACGTTGGTCGCGAACCCGGCGACCTCGCGGATCCCGGCGCGCTCGAGGCGTGAGGCGATGTCGGCGCGGGTGGCCGGGCCCCAGTTGAAGCTGTTGCTGCTGCCCGCGTCGAGGTACACCTCGGCCCCGGCGGCCGTGTAGGCCCGTGCCGAGTCGCGGATCTGGGCGAACCGGGCGTCGCTGCTCCCGCAGCGGTAGACGTGCAGCAGCGCGTCGGGCTCGACGACGACGACGGCGCGGGTGCCGGCCAGGCCCTCGGCCACGGCCTGGGTCCACGCCGTGTACTGGGCCGGGGTGAGCCCGCCGGCTGACTGGTTGCCGCAGTCCCGGTCGGGGATCGCGTAGGTCACGAACACGGGGGTGCGCCCTGCGGCAGCAGCCTCGGCCGCGTACTCGCGCACGGTCCGGGCCACCGTCGCGGTCTGGTCGACGGGGGTGAGCCAGCGGGCCGCGCCCCCCGCGGCGGCCCGGTCGAGGAGGGCTGCGTCGGCCGTGCGGCCCTGGTTCCGGGCGGTCGCCGCCCCGACCGCGGCCGGGGTGGTGGGGCTGACGTAGGGGGCCCTGGTGGCGAGGAAGCTCCGCGCCGGGGAGGTCGGGACGCCCTGACCGGGGGGTCGGCGGGGGCTGTCGGTGCTGGTCGCGGGGAGCCCGCCGGCCGAGCGGGGGAGCCCGGGGTTGACCGCGATCGGCACCTCCCCCGTCCCCCTCCCGGCCCCCGACGAGGCCGAGGGGCTCGGTGTCGGTGTCGGTGCCGGGGGCGCTGTCGGCTCGGGGGCCGGGGTCACGCCCGGGACGACGACGGGCTTGGTGGTGCCCCCGCCCGTGGTGGTCGACCAGACCGATGCGCCTGCTCGGTCGATCTCGTAGATGCGGCCGTCGCCCTTGATGACCAGGCGGGCCCCGGGGGAGCTGATGCCGTTCGACCAGAGGGTGGCACCGCCGGGGGCCACGATCCGCAGCTCGCCGGTGGTCTCGAGGTGCAGGGCGGCGCCAGGGTTGTCACGGGTGCCTGAGCGCCACACGGCCCGCGCGCCGGCCCAGAGGACGAGGTCGCCGTCGGGCTGCATGCGGAGCTCGTGGGACCCGTCGGCGGTGCTGATGGCACCGCCGGACACGAGCATCCCGCCCGAGGCGATGCGGTCGGTCGGTGCGACCTCCCCGACGTCGTGCTTGGCCTGGGTCGACCAGATGACGGTGTGCGCGACGGAGATGCCGTAGAGGTACCCGTCGGGCTTGACCACCAGGCGGGCGCCGGGGGAGCTGACGCGGGTGGACCACAGCACGACGTCCTCGGTGGAGAGCACCTCGAGGGCTCCGTGCCCCTGCATGACGAGCCGGGCGCCGGGATGGCCTGCTGTGCCCGTGCTCCACCGCGTCGCCGCTCCCTCGAGGAGCCGGACGTCGCCGTCGAGCTGGACCACCAGACGGTGGGTGCCGATGTCGCGGTGCTCGCCGGGGCCGAGGGTCTGCCCGCTGAGCAGGCGGTCGGTGAGCACGGTGACCTCGGTGCCGGTCGGCAGCGGGACGAGGACGGCGGCACTGGTCGAGATGCCCACGGCGGTCGTGACGAGGAGGGCCAGGACGGTGCGGATGAGCCAGGGACGGGTCGGGGACGGCATGGGGTGCTCCAGCGGGACGGGGGGCCGGGGAGCTCGACGACGGCCCCCTGTCACAGTGACTTCGACCGTGGGTCAGCACTTGTGAAGGATCGAGCTGCGAGGAGTGGGCGCAGCGCGGCGGGCTGCGGCGCGTCGTCCACAGCCTCGGTCCACAGGGCTGGGGATGCGGCGCATCCTGGGCCCCCAGCCTGTGGACGGGCCTGTGGGCGACCGGTGAGGCGGCGGCCGGCTCGGCCTGGACGAGTCGAGGCCCCTCGGACGCTTACTCCGAGGGGCCTTCAGCGACCACGGTAGGCAGTGAGGGGTGACGGGGGGACGACCGACACGCGGCGGGTCGATGACCTCTCGGTGACGCCGTGCCGACGTCAGCCGGCCCTCTCCCCGCGGAGCCCTGCCGATGAGACCTCAGACCGGGTCGACCAGGTCGTCGAACTCGTGGTGCCGACGCAGGAAGGCCGCGACGAAGGGGCACTGCGGCACGATCCGCAGCCCGCGCCCCCGCACGTCCTCGAGGGCCTTGCGCACCAGGGTGGTGCCGAGCCCGTGCCCGTCGTAGGCGTGGCGGACCTCGGTGTGGAAGAACACCGCCCGGCCGTCCTCCTCGCGGAACTGCGCGTAGCCGGCGGCCTCCTCGCCCAGCCGGAGGATGTACCGCGACCGGTGCTCGTCACGCGTCACGACCGGCTCTGCCGGGTACGTCTCGACCATGCTGTCTCGACCGCCTCTGATCGCCCACGGGGGGATGCGCCGCCACCAGCCTAGTCGGGGCCGAAGCCTTCACCTCGGCGCGTAACGTGCCGATAGGTAGTGAGATCCGGTTCGTGGAGCTGAGCCGTCGCAGGACGCGACGGTGCCCCGCGGGCCTGAGTCCCTGGGTTCGAGCAGGAGGCACGGCACCCAGCCTGCGGGAGCTGGTGCACCCCCCATGGCACGACGACGCGCGTTCGGTGTGACCGCCGTCTTCACCCTCGCGTACGTGATCGCCGTCTCGGTGGGCCGCGAGGCCCTGGTCATCGGCGACAGCGGCGTGAGCCTCGCGACCCCTGCCGCGGGCGTCGCCGCCCTGTGGTTCGTGGTCCGTGCGGCGGCCCAGCGCTGGTGGGTCGACGCCCTCGTGCTCACCTGCGCCACCGCGCTCGTCCTCGCGCTCAGCGGCTCCAACCACGCCCAGACGTTCGTGCTCGTCGGTGCCACCCTGACCCAGGTGGGGGTGTTCTGTTGGCTGCTGCGCCGCTGGTGCCCGCGGGTGTGGGCCGGCGGTGGCCGGCAGATGCTGCGCAAGGTCGACGAGCTCTGGTTGTTCCTCGCCGCGACGGGGGCGAGCTCCCTGGTCTCGGTGCTGCCCGCCGCGGGGGCCACGGTCCTGGACGGTGGTGCCTGGTCCTGGCAGGTCGCGGTGCTCTGGTTCATGCGCAACACCGTGAGCATCCTCGTCATCGTCCCGCTCGGCCTGGTCGTCGGCTCGTGGATCGAGGAGCGCCGTCGTGCGGGGGTCCGGGTCCGGTGGCAGGACCAGGCCGTGACCGCTGCGGGCACGGGGGAGTACCTCGCGGCCATCGTGCTGGCCCCCGTGATGTACGCCGTGTGGTTCGTGGCCCTGCAGGATCTTCCGCTGGCCTTCCCGCTGATCACCTTGACGATCTGGGCCGGCGCCAGGCTGCGGACCCGCTTCGTCGTCCTGCACGACACGGTCATGGGGGTCACCGCCATCGCCTTCACCGTCGCCGGCATGGGCCCCTTCGCCTCGATCGGGGACCGGATCACCCAGGTGGTCGTGGCCCAGGCCTACGTGGCGATGGTCGCGGTCATCGGGTTGGCCCTGGCCCTGGCCCGGGACGAGCGGAACCGCCTGGTGGAGGACCTCAATGCTGCGCGCCGGGACGCCGAGTCCCAGGCGGTCCTGCTGCTGACCATCGTCGACACCATGAGCGAGGGGGTCAGCGTGGTCGACGCCGAGGGCGAGACCCTGCTGCGCAACCCCGCGGCCCGGCGCCTCCTCGGCGCGGGCCGTGACCCGGCCGACAGGGTGGGGTCGAGCAGCTTCTACGGGTTGCGCCGGCTCGACGGCACCGTCCTGGACGAGGGTCTGCTGCCCTCCCGGATGGCCCTCGCGGGGAACCCGGTGCGCGAGACGGACCTGCTCGTCCAGCACTCGGGGGAGGACCTCGCCCGGGTGCTGCGGTTCAGCTCGACCGTCCTGCCCAGCCAGCGCGGCGCCGTCACCGTGATGCGGGACGTGACCCTCGAGCGCGAGGAGCTCGAGCGGGCGGCCTACGTCCAGGCCAGCCTGCTCCCGGCCCACGCCCCGGTGGTCCCGGGGTACGAGGTGGCCTCGGGGTTCGTCCCGGCCCGCACCGTGGGCGGGGACTTCTACGACTGGCGCGTGACCGCGGACGGGCTGGTGGTGACCCTGGCGGACGTCATGGGCAAGGGCATGGGGGCGGCGATCCTCGCGGCCGCCTGCCGCACGGCGATCCGCGGGGTGGCCGGGACGGGCGACGTCGCAGCCTCGCTGGCCGTCGCCGAGCGCGCCCTGCACGAGGACCTCGCCCAGGCGGGGGCCTTCGTCACCGCGATGCACCTGGCGATCGACCTGCCCACCGGGGCCCTCAGCTACGCCGACGCGGGCCACGGACTGACCCTGGTGCGCGCGGCCGACGGCGGGGTGCGCCGTCTGACCTCGACGGGGCTGCCCCTGGGCATCAGGCTCGACGAGCCCCGCGAGGTCGCGGTGGACCAGCTCGAGCCCGGCGCGCTGCTGGTCACCTTCAGCGACGGGGTGCTCGACGCCATGGGTGGCTCGATCGAGGACCTGGGCCGGCTCGACACCGTGCTGCGCGGCGCCGCTACCGCGCAGGACGCGGTGGATGGGATCCTGGCGGTGGCCGCACTGGGCGGAGAGCTGCCCGACGACCTCACCGTCGTCGCGGTCCGCCGGTCGGCCTGACCCCGGGAGGCATCATGACGAACCTCGAGACCGCACCCCCCGAGGTGGTGTGCGAGGACGGCACCGCCCCGGTCGCCGAGGTCCTCGAGGCACGGGAGGTCCCGCTCGGCGGGATCCGTGCGATGACCGTGCGCCGCACCCTGCCGCAGCGCCGTCGCTCCTTCATCGGTGCGTGGTGCTTCGCCGACCACTACGGGCCCGACGACGTCGAGGTGACCGGCGGCATGCGCGTCCCGCCCCACCCGCACACCGGCCTGCAGACCGTGAGCTGGTTGTTCACCGGCGAGATCGAGCACCGCGACAGCCTGGGCACCCGGTCGATGGTCCGGCCCGGAGAGCTCAACCTCATGACCGCCGGCCACGGCATCAGCCACTCGGAGGACTCGACCCCCGCGACCTCGGTGCTGCACGGGGTCCAGCTGTGGGTCGTGCTGCCCGAGCAGCACCGGGACGTGCCGCCGGCCTTCACCCACCACGTGCCGCCGGTCACGCAGCTCGGTCCCGCGCAGGCCCGGGTGTTCCTCGGGAGCCTCGCGGGGGCGTCCTCTCCCGTGCCGACCTTCTCGCCCCTGCTGGGGGCCGAGCTCACCCTGCCCGCGGGGGAGCAGGTCCGCCTCGACGTCGACCCGACCTTCGAGCACGGCGTGCTGGTCGACGCGGGGACTGCCGAGCTCGAGGGGGTGCGCGGCGAGCGCAGCGCCCTGGTCTACCACCCGCCGGGCGCCACCAGCCTGACCCTGCGGTCGGTGGGCCCTGAGCCCGTGCGCGTGGTGCTGCTGGGTGGCGAGCCGCTGGGCGAGAAGATCGTCATGTGGTGGAACTTCATCGGCCGCGACCACGAGGAGGTCGTCGCGGCGCGGGCGCGCTGGCAGGCCGAGATCGGCGCCGACGACGGCGAGCACCCGGGCGAGCCGGCCCGTCGTTTCGGCGTCGTCCAGGACTACCCGGGCGACCCCCTGCCCGCCCCGGCCCTGCCGCACCAGCGGCTGCTGCCCCGCCGCTGAGCGTGTCGCGGGGGTGAACAGTGCCTGACCATCCCCGTCCCCCGTCCCGTCAGCGGGCTGACGCGCGGCCCGCCGGCCGTACGCTTCCCGCGTGACCGCGACCACGGAAGCACCGAGCGCCCCCCGGATCCACCGAGGCCAGGTGGGCGCCTGGGCGCTGTGGGACTGGGGGTCGGCCGCGTTCAACGCGGTCATCACGACCTTCGTCTTCACCCGCTGGATCACCAGCAGCGACTTCGTGACCCCGTCGGTCGTGGCGGCCGCGGCGGCCGAGGGCGAGGCGGGCGGTCCAGCGACCGCGCAGCTGGACGCGGCCCTCGCCCAGCACTCGACCTGGCTCGGCTGGGGCCTCGCGCTCGCGGGCCTGGTCATCGCCGTCGTGGCCCCCGTGCTCGGCGCCCGGGCCGACGGGGCGGGGCGTCGCAGGCTCTGGCTCGGCATCCACACCGCGGTCACCGTCGCGCTCAGCGCAGCGATGGTCCTCGTGCGGCCGGACCCGGACTCGTCGACCTTCAACCTGCTGCTGGGGATCACCCTGCTGGGGCTGGGCAACATCGCCTTCGAGCTCGCCAACGTCAACTACAACGCGATGCTGCGGCAGATCTCCTCGCGTGAGGCGATGGGCCGGATCAGCGGGATCGGCTGGGGGGCGGGCTACCTCGGGGGCATCGCCCTGCTGCTCATCCTGTTCGTGGGCTTCATCAACCCTGAGGTCGGCTGGTTCGGGGTCACCGGTGAGGACGGGATGGACATCCGCATCTCGGTGCTGGTCGCGGCCCTGTGGTTCGGGCTCTTCGCGATCCCCGTGCTCGTGGTGGTCCCCGAGGCACCGCAGACCGGCCCCGCGGGCCCACGCACCGGGGTCCTCGAGTCGTACCGGATCCTCGGTCGTGACCTGCGCGGCCTGTGGCGCCACGGACGGTCGCTGCTGGCCTTCCTCGTCGCGAGCGCCGTCTACCGTGACGGCCTGGCCGGGGTCTTCACCTTCGGGGCGGTGATCGCCTCGGTGACCTTCGGGTTCAGCGCCGGCGAGGTCGTCGTCTTCGCCATCGCGGCGAACGTGGTCGCGGGGGTGGCGACGATCGGCTGCGGGTTCCTGGACGACCGCGTAGGCCCCAAGGCCGTGATCGTCGCGAGCCTGATCGGCCTGCTCGTGGCCGGTACGGCGGTCTTCCTGCTGCACGACGCGGGTCAGACCGCCTTCTGGGTCTTCGGTCTGCTGCTGTGCGTGTTCGTCGGTCCCGCGCAGTCCGCGAGCCGGTCCCTGCTGGCCCGCGTGGTCCCGCCCGGGCGGGAGGGGGAGATGTTCGGCCTGTACGCGACCACCGGTCGCGCCGCGAGCTTCCTGGCCCCCCTGGCCTTCTCGACCTCGATCGCGATCGCCGGGGCCCAGCACTGGGGGGTGCTCGGGATCATGGTCGTGCTCGCCCTGGGGCTGGTCCTCCTGCTGCCGGTGCGGGTCGAGCGCGTCGCGGCGCGGGACCTCGAGGCGGTCGGGGACGAGGCAGCGGACGCGACCGGGGACGGCGCCCGGTGACCACCTCCCAGGTCGAGGACCTGGTCGGCGGTTGGGAGGAGGACGCCCTCGTCGCCGGGTGGGAGAGGCTGAGGCTGCCCGTGGGCCACGACGCGGGCGGCCCCGTGGCGGCCACCCTGCTGCGCCCGGCACGGGTCCTGGCGGACCCCGCGGCCCCCGCCCTGCTGCACGTGCACGGGTACAACGACTACGTCTTCCAGGACCACGTGGCCGCGTGGTGCGCGGCGCAGGGGCTGGCCTTCTACGGCCTGGACCTGCGCCGGTGCGGACGGTCCCGGCGCCCCGACCAGCTCCCGCACCACACGACCGACCTGAGCGAGTACGACGCCGACCTCGACGCCGCGACGTCGGCGGTCCGCGCCCTGGGCCACCGGCAGGTCGTGGTGGTGGGCCACTCGACGGGTGGGCTGGTCGCGAGCCTGTGGGCAGCGGCGCGTCCTGGTGCCGCGGGGCCGGACGCCCTCGTGCTCAACAGCCCGTGGCTCGACCTCAACGGCGACGGGTGGCGACGTCTGCGCACCAGGCTCTCCCTCGGTGTGGTCGGCAGGCTCACGCCGCAGCGTGTGGTCGGGGACGGCGCGGTCTCCGCGTACTCCCAGCACCTGCACGTCGCGCACGGCGGGCGCTGGGAGTACGACCTCGAGCTCAAGCCCCCGGGTGGGTTCCCCGCTCGCGCCGACTGGCTGCTCGCGGTCCGCCGCGGGCAGGCCCGCATCGCACGCGGCCTGGGCCTGGGCGTGCCGGTCCTGGTCTGCACCGCGGCGCAGAACGGTCCCAACAGCCTGGACAACCCGCACCTGGACAGCCAGGAGACCGTGCTCGACGTGCACCACATGTGGCGTCTCGCCCCCCGGTTGGGAGTGGACGTCGTCGTGGTCCCGGTCGAGGGCGGGATCCACGACCTGAGCCTGTCGGCCGAGCAGGCCCGCACCACCTACCTGAGCACCGTCCTGGAGTGGCTGCGCGCTCGCGGGGTCGCGGGCTAGGGGCGGCGCGCCGACCAGGCGACCACGGGGACCAGGAGGAGCGCGAGGACACCCCCTGCGAGGGACAGCGTCGCGAAGCTCGTCGAGGCGACGACGAACCCCGAGGCCATGCCCGCCCCGGCCCCCGCGACCGCGATGGTCAGGTCCACCGACCCCTGGGTGCGGGCGCGGGTCGAGAGCGGCAGCTCGTCGGCGAGCATCGCGGTGCCGCTCACCAGCCCCAGGCTCCACCCGAGGCCCAGCAGGGCGAGGGCCGCCGCGAGCCCCACCAGGGACCGCACCGGCGTGAGCGCGGCGACCAGCCCCGAGGCCAGCAGGGTGACCCCGGCGAGCCCTGCGACCACCCGAGCCCCGACCCGGTCCACGAGCCACCCCGCGAGCGGGGACGGCAGGTACATGGCTCCCACGTGGATCGCGATGACCAGGCCTGTCGCCCCGACGTCGTGCCCGTGGGCCTGCATGTGGATGGGGGTCATCGTCATGATCGCGACCATCACGAGCTGGGTCACGACCATGACCGAGCCGGCCAGGGCCACCACCCGCGGGCGCGCGGGCACCTCGGTGGGGGTGGTCGTCCCGGCGGCGTGGGCACGGGCCTGCGCGCTCGCGGCCAGGGACCGGGCCAGCAGCAGCGGGTCGGGTCGCAGGAGCACCCCGAGGGTCAGTCCGGCGGCGGCGTAGGCGGCCCCGGCCAGGACGAAGGGCCCCGCGAGGGCGGGGATCCCCCAGCCGAGGGCCACGTCACCCATCACGGTCACGAGGTTGGGCCCGACGACGGCGCCCGCGGTGGTCGCCACGAGCACGGTGCTCAGGGCGCGGCCGCGGCGCGACGGCGCGGCGAGGTCTGCCCCGGCGTAGCGGGCCTGGAGGTTGGTGGCGGTCCCCGCGCCGTAGACGACGAAGGCCGCGAAGAGCAGCGGCACGCTGTCGAGGGCGGCGGCGAGCACCACCCCCGCCGCGCCGAGGGCGCCGGTGGCGTAGCCGAGGGCCAGGCCGGCCCGACGCCCGGCGCGCTGCGAGACCCGCCCGACGGCGACCGCGGCGCCGGCCGAGCCGAGGGTGAACAGGGCGACGGGCAGGCCGGCGAGGCTCGTGGCCCCGAGCATCTCCTGGGCGAGCAGGGCGCCGACGGTGATGCCCGCCGCGAGACCGGCCCCGCTGAGCACCTGGGCCAGGACGAGGACGGCGAGGGTGCGGCGTTGCTCGGGGGGCTCGACCACGTGCTCCTCGGTTCTGGGTGAGCGGCAGGCGACCGTGGGGTGGCCAGGGGATGACGGTTGGGAGGCTACTCGGCGCACAGCCCCGCCGGGACGCGTCGGGCGGGCGGGGCCGACCTACAGTCGACAAGGTGCGAGGGGTCATCGATGCGACGGGTCGGCCCGTGGACGTCGAGCTCGACCAGGGCAGGGTCGACGCGGTGGACGAGATCCTCGCCCGCTCCGCGGCCCTGCGCGGCCGGAGCTACATCGAGCGGCTCCTGGGCACCTCGATCGAGGACTCCCCGGTGGTCCGCCGTGATCTCCAGCGGCCCCGTGCTCGGCTGCGGCGCCTGGAGACGCTGATCGAGATCGGCGACGAACCCTGGGTGGTCAGCACCTACTGGGTCGTGGACCGCGACTTCCCCGACCTCGCCGAGGGGTGGGAGCGGGGCCAGACGCTGGTGGGGGCCATGGCCGCGGGGGCCGACCTGGGCCTCGAGTACGGCTGGCGCTCCTTCTCGGCCGCGCAGGCCTGCCCCGAGGACGCCGGCCTGCTGCAGATCCCCACCGGTGACCCGGTGCTGGTGCGGGACGGTGTGAACGTCGACCGGGACGGGCGGCCCGTGGTGCGCGTGCACCGTCGCTGCCGTGCGGACCGAGCCCGATGGGTGCTGCGGTACCGCTGAGCAGCACCCGTGATGTCCACCAGGTGGAACGCGTCTTCCCACATGCAGGGACGCCTGTCATCGTCGGCGTCATGGGGCAGAACCGAGAGCACAACGCACCGCGCGACGTCGCCGGTACGCGAATGTGCATGCCGGGTCTGACCTCGGTGTGCTGTCACTGACCAGCACCACCCCCGAGCCGCTCACCCGCTGAGTCGCTCCACCGAGCCAGTCCCGGAACGCTCCGCGCCCTGACGCGTCGATCGCGCAGCGGCGACCAGCCGACCTCCGTCGTCGGCCCCTGACACCTCCCGCCCTCACGGCCCGAGGTCGTCGACCCGCACCCCGGCACCCGCCGTCCCGTGCGCACCAGCCCTGCCCGGACCACCTCCGGCGCGGTCGGTGCGTCCGGGTGCGCTGCCGTCCCGTCCCGCGGCCCCGCGCCGTCCCGCCAGCCACGGCCACCCGGCCGTCCTCCCGCAGGAGCACCATGCCCAAGCGCATCAGCCTCAACGCCTTCGACATGACCACGCCCACCCACCAGAGCCCCGGCCTGTGGCGCCACCCCGACAACCGGGCCGACACGTACAACACCCTCGAGTACTGGACCGACCTGGCCCGGACCCTCGAGCGCGGACGGTTCGACGCCCTGTTCATCGCCGACGTGCTGGGCGTGTACGACGTCTACCGCAACTCCTCGGCCCCCGCCCTGATCGACGGGGCTCAGATCCCGCTCAACGACCCGTTCCTCCAGGTCCCGGCCATGGCTGCGGTCACCGAGCACCTCGGCTTCGCCGTCACCGCGGCCCTGACCTACGAGCAGCCGTACTCCTTCGCCCGCAAGCTCTCGACCCTCGACCACCTGACCGGCGGGCGCATCGGGTGGAACGTCGTGACCTCCTACCTCGACAGCGCCGCCCGCAACCTGGGCCTGGACCGGCAGATCCGCCACGACGACAGGTACGACCTCGCCGACGAGTTCCTCGACGTCACCTACAAGCTCTGGGAGGGCTCCTGGGAGGACGGCGCCGTGGTCAAGGACCGGGCCCGGGGCATCTACACCGACCCCACCAAGGTGCATCCCATCCGCCACGAGGGCCAGCACTTCCGGGTGCCCGGCATCCACCTGTCCGAGCCCTCGCCCCAGCGCTCCCCGGTGATCTTCCAGGCCGGCGCCTCGCCGCGCGGCCGGGACTTCGCGGGGCAGCACGGTGAAGGGGTCTTCATCAACGCCCTGCGTCCGGACCTCACCCGGCTCACCACCGACGACATCCGTGACCGCGCCGAGCGCCACGGCCGCAGCCGGGACTCGGTCAAGATCTACGCCCTGCTCACGGCGATCGTCGCGGACTCCGACGCGGCGGCCGAGCGCAAGCTCGCCGAGTACCGGTCCTACAGCAGCGCCGAGGGGGCCCTGGCCCTCTACGGCGGGTGGTCCGGCCTGGACCTGGCCTCCTTCGACCCCGAGCAGCCCCTCAAGTACGTGGACACCGACGCGGCCCGCTCCGCCCTGTCGATCTTCACCAAGGCCGACCCGACCCGCGAGTGGACCCCGCTGGACATCGCCCAGCACGTCGGGGTGGGTGGCATCGGGCCCGTGCTGGTGGGCAGCCCCACCACCGTCGCGGACGAGATCGAGCGGTGGATCGACGACGCGGGCCTGGACGGCATCAACCTCGCGTACGCCATCACCCCGGGCTCCTTCGAGGAGTTCGTCGACCTCGTCGTCCCCGAGCTGCAGCGACGCGGGCGCGTGTGGCGCGAGTACGAGGGCTCGACCCTCCGTGAGTACCTCTACGGCGCGGGCCACCACCACGTCGCCGACACCCACCCGGCCGCCGCGTACCGCGGTGCCTACGCCGGCCAGCTGAGCGCCGCGGACGAGCAGGTCGTCCCGGCACGGACCAAGGAGACGGTATGACCGAGCACGCAGTCGTCGAGCGTTCCCCCTGGCACGGCGCGGCCGACGCCACCGAGCTGGACCACTGGCGCGCCGTCGCCCAGGCCGCGGCCGAGCACCTCGGCGCCGACGCCTGGGAGCGGGACCGCGCCAACGAGCAGCCCTTCGCCGAGCTCGAGCACCTGCGCGGCACCGGGCTGGTCAACCTGCTGGTCCCCGCCGAGCACGGCGGCGCGGGAGCCCACTGGCAGACCGCCTTCGAGGCGGTGCGCATCCTGGCCCGCACCGACGGGTCCATCGCCCAGCTCCTCGCCTACCACTACATCAACCAGGCGACGATCGTCTTCTACGCCGAGCCCGCCGACCAGGGCCCGTGGTGGCGACGCTCGGCCGAGGGGCAGTGGGTCTGGGGGGACTCGGTCAACCCCGTCGACCCGACCCTCGAGCTCACCCCCGACGGCGACGGCTACCGCCTCAACGGGCTCAAGCGGTTCTCGACCGGCTCCTCGGTCGGTGACGTCATCATCATCAACGCGACCGTGCGCGGCGGCGACCAGGACGGCGCCGTGCTGGCCTTCGTCGTCGAGCGCGAGCGGGAGGGGCTCGAGCTCCTCGACGACTGGGACTTCCTCGGTCAGCGCCTCTCGGCCAGCGGGTCGGTGCGCTACCACGACGTGCGCGTGGACCCCGCCGACGTGCTCGGTGAGATCGAGGACGAGGATGCCTTCTCCACCCTCGTCACCCCGGCCATCCAGCTGGCCTTCGGGAACTTCTACCTCGGTGTGGCCCAGGGGGCGCTGGCCCGCGGTCGCGAGCTGGTCCTGGCCCGCCCGCGCTCCTGGTTCCTCTCCGCTGCACCCACCTACGCCGAGGACCACCTCGTCCAGCGCACCGTGGGCGAGCTCGTGGCCCGGACGGCAGCGGTCGAGGCCCTCGCCGACGTCCTGAACGCCGAGTTCGACGCCGTCCTCGGGCTCGGCGGGCAGGTCACGGCCGAGCAGCGGGCCGCGCTCGCGATCAAGGTCGCCGGGCTCAAGGTCGTCTCGACCGAGGTCGGGGTCGACGTCGCGAACCGCATCTACGAGGTGACCGGCTCGAGCTCGGCCCGCAGCGGGGTGGGCCTGGACCTCTTCTGGCGCAACGTGCGCACCCACTCCCTCCACGACCCGGTCGACTACAAGAAGCTCGAGGTCGGAGCGCACTTCCTGCTCGGCCAGGTCCAGCCCATCTCGCTCTACACGTGAGTGCCGGCCCCGCGCCGCACCCTCACCCCGAACCCACCAGGAAGACGACCATGACTGCCACCCGCAAGCCCACCGCCCACACGTCAGCCGCCCACAAGTCAGCCGCCCACAAGCCCACCACCCTCCTCACCCGGCGGCCCACCAGCCTGCCCGGCCGGCGCTCGACCGTCGGCGCCCTCGCCGCCCTGGCCGTGACCCTCCCGCTGGGAGCCTGCGCGGCAGGGGCCGCGGACGCCGCCGGCGGCGAGGAGCTCACCGTCCTGCTCATCTCCTCGCACGAGGGGGCCTCGGAGTGGTTGGCCGAGACCTACGAGGAGGAGACCGGCGTCCGCATCAACCCGGTGATCGTCCCCTACGACGAGATCGCCGCGAAGCTCACCCTCGACCAGCAGTCGGGGGCCAACACGATCGACGTCGCGGCACCCTGGTACGTCTCGATCGGCGACCTCGCGGCCGACGGCGTCATCCAGGACCTCACCGACTGGATCGAGGAGACCCCCGAGCTCGACACCGAGGACTTCATCCCCTCGATCTACGACGCGTACACGCAGGTGGGCGACCGCCGGTACGGGCTGCCCTTCGACGGGGACACCCACGTGCTCTTCTACAACACCGAGATCCTGTCCCGGAACGGCTTCGACGCCCCGCCGGCCACCTGGGACGAGTACCTCGATCAGGTCGAGACCATCACCGAGAACGAGTCCGGGGACGGCGTCTACGGCGCGGCGGTCTTCGGGCAGAAGTCCCCGCTGATCCTCGGGGCGAGCTACGCCAACCGGCTCGCCGGGTACGGCGGCTCCTTCCTCGACGAGAGCGGCGCCCCGTCGGTCGACACCCCCGAGGCCGTCGCCGCCGCGCAGGCCCTGGTCGACATCTGGCCGCACGCCTTCCCGACGCCGGGGGAGACGGCCTTCGGCGAGGGCAACAGCGCCTGGCTCGACGGCTCGGTGGCCTTCATCGAGAACTGGACCGACCTCGGCGTCGTCTCCCAGAGCGCCGAGTCCGGCTCGACGGTCGCGGACGGCTGGGGTGTGACCACCCTGCCCGTGGGCGGGGATGCGACCGAGTCACGCGCCTCGCTGGTCGCCGGCTTCACCTGGACCGTCACGGCCAACACCGAGGAGACGGAGCTCGCGCAGGACTTCATCGCCTGGGCGGCCTCCTCCGAGGTCAACGAGGCCCTGCTGACGGCCGAGCCGCCCACGGGCATCGACCCCAACCGCATCTCCTCCCTGGAGAGCGAGTCCTACGGCACGGCCTTCCCCGAGCTGCAGGAGGCCAACCGCGCGACCCTGACCGACAGCCTGGCCTGGCCCACCGGGGAGCACGCGGCACAGCTGGCCCAGATCCTCACCGACGAGCTCGCCAAGCTGCTCGCCGGCCAGGGCGGCACCGCGCAGGAGACGATGGAGCGGGTCCAGGCCGAGTGGGAGCGAACCCTTGGCGACTGACCTGGCGACCGGCCCGGCGGCCGGCCCGGCGGTCTCCGGGCCGGTCCCCGCCGGGCAGCGCGTGCCACGACCGCGCCGCCGCGCCCAGACCTGGCAGCACCGGCTGATGGTCAGCCCGCTGATCCTCACCGTCCTGGTGCTCGGGGCCTACCCGCTGGTGTTCATCGTGGGGGCCTCCCTCACCGAGTCCACCCTCGGCAACCCCTTCCAGGAGTGGGCCGGGCTGGCCAGCGCGCGGGAGGTCGTCGCGAGCAGCGACGTGACCGACGCGCTGGCCCGCGGAGCGGGGTACGCGGTGGGGGTCGCGGCCCTGAGCACGGTGCTCGGGGTGGTGCTGGCCCTCGCGCTGTCAGGCCTGCGGCGTGGGGGAGGGCTCGCGCGCGGGCTGCTCCTGCTGCCGCTGATGACCCCACCGGTCGTCGTGGCCATCGTGTGGCGGCTCGTGTTCAACCCTGCGGGTGGGCTGCTCGCGACCCTGCTGGGGGCCGTGGGCTACGAGGGGCAGGCCGTCGCGGTGCTGTCCTCCCCGGGGCTTGCCCTGCTGGGGGTCGCGATCGCCGACACCTGGCAGTGGACCCCGCTGGTGATGCTCCTGGTCTACGCGGGGCTGCTCGGCCTGGACCGCGAGGTCCTCGAGGCCGCCGCCCTCGACGGCGCGCACGGTCTGCGCCTGGTCCGGCACGTGGTGCTGCCCTCGGTCGCGGGGGTCGTGCTCGCGGCCTTCTTCGTCCGGCTGGTGCTGGCCTTCAAGGTCTACGACCTGGTCGCGGTCATGACCGCCGGCGGGCCGGGCCAGTCCACCACGGTGCCCTCCTACCTGATCCACCAGGCGGCCCTGCAGCAGTTCGACCTCGACCGTGCCGCGGTGATCACGCTGCTGCTCGCCGTCGTGGTGACGGTCGTGACCGTGCCGGTGGCCCTCCTGACCCGAAAGGTCGAACGATGACCAGCACCCTCTCCACGCGCCCGGCCCCGGCGCCCCCGGTCCTCGCGCGCCCCGCCGTCGGCCCCCCGGTCCGGACGCGACCGGTGCTGCGGACCGGAGCGCGGCGCCGTCGTCCGCGGCTGCTGGCCCCCGTCGTGGTGGTCCTGGGGGTGGTGCTCGCCGTCGTGCCCCTGCTCTACCTGTTCTCGGTGTCCCTCATGGGGCGCAACGAGCTGGTCGCGGGGGTGCTCGTGCCGAGCGACCTGCGGTGGTCGAACTGGGGCGACGCGGTGGTCGGCACCACCCTGACCCAGGCCGTGCTCAACTCGGTGCTCGCCGCCGTGGGCGGGGCGCTGCTGTCCCTGGCCCTCGCGCTGCCGGGGGCATGGGCCCTGTCGCGTCGGGGCACCGGCGGGCGCACCCTGCTCGCGACGGTGATGAGCCCGTGGCTGCTGCCGCCCATCGTCGCGGTCGTGCCGCTGCTGACCCTGCTGCGCATCCTCGGGCTGACCAACAGCCTGCTCGGCCTGACCCTGGTGTACGGGCTGGTGAACCTGCCGGTCGCGGTGTGGCTGCTGCAGGCCTTCCTGCACCGGATCCCCGGGGAGATCGACGAGGCCGCACAGCTCGACGGCGCGGGCCCGCTGCGGGTGCTGACCTCGATCGTGCTTCCCCTGGCCGGGCCCTCGCTGGTCGCCGTCGGGCTGATCGTCACCCTGCTCGGCTACAGCGAGTTCCTCCTCGCGAGCTTCCTCACCCAGGACGCCGCCTCCCAGACCCTGCCCGTGCACCTGTCCCTGCTGCTCGGGGAACGGGTCGCCGAGTACGGGAAGATCGCCGCCGCCGCGATGGTCGGCATCCTCCCCGTGCTGGTGATCGCCCTGACCCTGCAGCGCCGCCTCGTCGAGGGGCTCACCGCCGGGGCCGTGAAGTGACCGCGCCCCTCACCCTGGAAGGACCTGCCATGACCACCACCTACGAGGCCGCCGCAGCGACGTACCGGCCGATCCTGGACAAGATCGCCGAGCGAGCCGTGGAGGCCGAGCGCACCCGGGCCCTGCCCCACGAGCAGATCGGCTGGTTGCGGGAGGCCGGGTTCGGCGCTGCTCGCATCCCGGTCGAGCTGGGAGGCGACGGCCTGACCTGGCCCGAGTACAGCCGGCTGCTGGTCGACCTGGCTGCGGCGGACAGCAACATCCTCCAGGCCCTGCGCGGGCACATCGCCCTGGTCGAGGACCAGCTCTTCCACCACCCGGGCCAGGACCGCAGCCGGTGGATCTCACGGTTCGTCGCGGGGCAGATCGCGGGCAACGCGTGGACCGAGCCCGGGGCCGGCGGCGTCTCGACCACCCTCGACGACGGCCCGGCAGGGCTGACGGTCACCGGGCGCAAGTACTACACGACGGGGTCGATCTACGCCGACTGGATAGACGTCACCGCGCGCGGGGCCGACGGCACGGACCTCGCGCTGATCGTCGCGGCCGGGGCGGACGGCGTGACCACCACCGACGACTGGGACGGCTTCGGCCAGCGTCTGACCGGCAGCGGGACGACGGTCTTCGACCAGGCGCCCGTCGAGCCGGACGCCGTCTTCCCCTTCGCCGGGCGGTTCCCGTACCAGACGGCCCTCTACCAGCACGTGCACCTCATCACCTTGGCCGGCATCGCTCGGGCGGCGGCGCGGGACGCAGCCGACGAGGTGCGGGCACGGACCCGGACCTTCGGCCACGGCAACGGGCCCCGGGTGCGTCAGGACCCCCAGGTGCTCCAGGTGGTCGGGGAGATCGAGGCGACCAGCTTCGCGGCCGAGGCCCTGGTGCAGCACGTCGCGGGGTCCCTCGAGGCCGCCTACGCGAGCCGGGGGGCAGGGCTCGAGGAGCAGCGGGCCACGAGCGAGGGGGCAGAGCTCGCCACGGCCCAGGGGCAGGTCGTCCTCAGCGCCTCGGTGCCTCGGGCGGCGACGGCGATCTTCGACGGGCTGGGGGCATCCGCGACCAGCACCACCAAGGCCCTGGACCGGCACTGGCGCAACGCCCGCACGGTCGCGACCCACAACCCGGCCATCTACAAGGCGCGTGTGGTGGGGGACTGGGCCGTCAACGGCGCGGCGCCGCCCACGGTGTGGAGCATCGGGGTGCAGCCCGTCGGAGGTGAGGCGGACTCCGTGACGACGGGGAACACGGCAGCCCCCGCGGTGTTGCAACGGTCATGAGCATCGACACGAGCCAGTCCGCCGTGGTCTCGGACGAGGTCCTCGACCTCGTGTTCCGCGAGGCCCGCACCGTCAACACCTTCAGCGACGAGGACGTCTCCGACGAGCAGGTGCGCGAGGTGTGGGAGCTGGTGCGGTGGGGGCCGACGGCCTTCAACTCGCTGCCGATGCGCATGCTCCTGGTGCGGTCGACCGAGGCCCGCGAGCGGCTCGCCTCCCACATGAGCGGGAGCAACGCGGCCAAGACCCTCCGTGCGCCGCTGAGCATCGTGCTCGCGGCGGACCTGGACTTCCACGAGCACCTGCCGCGGCTCGCACCGCACCTGGCTGCCCTGCGCGACCAGCTCGCCGACGCCCCCGACTCCCGCACCGCGACCTCGCGGGACAACACCTTCCTCCAGGCCGGCTACCTCGTCGTCGGCCTGCGCGCCGCGGGACTGCACGTCGGGCCGATGACCGGCTTCGACGCCCCCGGGGTCGACGCCGACCTCTTCGCCGGCTCGCCCTGGCGCTCGATCATGGTGCTCAACGTCGGCGCTGCCCCGGCCGACCACGAGGGCTTCTCGACGCCCGCGACCCGCGACCGCCAGGCCCGCCTCGACTTCGAGGACGTCGCCCGGGTCGTGTGAGCGTAGGCCGTCCGAGTGGTCTCGCGCGGGTCCGTGCGGGCGGGGACCACGACAGCCGCCTGCACCGGTCGCCGGTGCCCTAGCGTTCAGCCACCAGCAGGATGGCATCCAAGGGGGGCGTGATGGGCGAGACCGCGCACGGCACGAGACGAGGCTTCTGGCGTCGGCTGGGCCGAGGGCTGCGCAACGGGTGGGAGCTCATGTGGTTCCTGGAGTTCCTCGGCTTCGTCGTACGCCTGATCCTCGTCCCGTTCCGCATGCTGGGCCGGGCGCTCTCGGACCTGTAGCGGGACACCTGACCTACCCGGGGTCCCCGTCGGTGCGGTCAGGACGGCGGCGTGAAGACCGGGACGACGAACACGGTGGTCGTGCTCAGCCACAGCCCCTCGATGTCCTCCGCCTCCAGGTCGATGTCCCGTGCGGCGCCCGCGTTGATGCCCTGGTAGGCATAGGTCCCGGCGAAGGTGGCTACCACGTCGCACGCGCCGGGTCCGTCTGGACTGGTGGGATGGCACCACGTCGGCGTCACGGTCGCGCCGACGCTCGTCAGTGCGCCGACCAGGTCCGGGAGCGCGTCCTCGGGTCGGCGGTCGGTCGTCCAGCACCGCGCGCCGTCGACCGAGAACAGCTCGTCGCAGGGAACGGGGGCGTACCCGTCCCCGAGCGCCACGGCGGCGGCGGCGTCCACAACGCGCTCGCGGTCCTGGGGCCAGGCCCGCTCGGCCCGCCACTCATGGATGGCGTGCGACAGCGGCCCGGCGACCACGAGGCCTCCGCCCACGACCAGCACGGCGAGCAGGGCGATCTTGCGGGGGCGCGGCACTAGGTCATGATCGGCACCCCGCCGTCACTGTCGAGGCGCTGCCCTGTCGCTTCGAGTCTTCCCCGGAAACCCCTGGGTCGTGGATCCGTGAGGCGCGATCATGATCGGCGCACACCACGGTGGATCACGATGGTCACTGGCCGCGGGGGCTGGCGTCGATGCGAGGCCCTGAGCCCTCGTCTGCCGGTGGTTCCCAGCGTCGAACGTACTGTGCCATCGGTTGGAGCGAGCGCAGTAGCTCCATCCCCCTCTGCGACAGGTGGTAGCGGACGCTGACGGGGGTGGTGGGTTCGACCGTGCGTTCGACGAGTCCGGCGTTGTCGAGCTCGCGGAGCCGGACGGTGAGCATCCTCCCGGAGAGCCCTTGGACGCGGCGCTCGATCTCGGAGTAGCGCTCTGCACCCGTCCCGAGGGCAAGGAGGATGCCGCTGGACCAGCGTCTGCCGACGATCTCCATCACGGCCGCCAGACGCCGGCACTCCTCGTCGTCGATGCGCAACGGCTGAGGTTGCTTCGACCTCTCGGCGCCTGTCACGCACCGAAAGTAAGTAGGTTACCTACGCTTTGTCAACGGTGTCGCGTGCGCGGAGGGTGGAGACATGGCTGACTACCTCCACCCGCTGCGCTTCGGCAGCTTCGTGACTCCGATCGCTGCGTCACCGCGGCATCCCGTCGACATGGCCATGCTCAGCGAAGAGCTGGGCCTGGACCTGGTGACGTTCCAGGACCACCCGTACCAGGCGGCCTTCCAGGACACCTGGACCCTGATCGCGTGGGTCGCTGCCCGGACGTCCACGATCCACGTGTCGGGGAACGTGCTGAACCTGCCGCTGCGGCAGCCGGCGGTGCTCGCCCGTGCGCTGGCGAGCCTCGATCGTCTCAGCGATGGCCGGGTCGAGCTGGGGATCGGCACGGGTGGCTACTTCGATGCGATGGCGACGATGGGCGCACCGTTGCTGACGCCGGCGGAGGCGGTGAGCGGTCTGGATGAGGCGCTGGACATCATCCGGGGCATCTGGGACACGAGCACGCAGGCGCCCCTGCACGTGGAAGGACAGCACCACCGTGCGGTCGGGGCGGCGCGGGGTCCGGCACCCGCGCATGGCATTCCGATCTGGGTCGGTGCCTACAAGCCCCGCATGCAGCGGATCCTCGGCCGGAAGGGAGACGGGTGGCTGCCGAGCCTGCCATGGCTGAAGCCGGGTGACATCGAGCGAGGGAATCGAGTCATCGACGAGTCTGCTCGGAAGGCCGGACGTGAGCCTCGGGATGTCACCCGGCTGATGAACGTGACTCCGCAGCACGACGCGGACGACATGGCGGAGCTCGCGATCCAGCACGGGATCAGCGTGTTCATCATGGGTTCCGACGACCCCCAGGAGATCCGGAAGTTCGCGCAGGAGAGCGCGCCGCGCATCCGGGAGCGCGTCGAGAAGGCCCGCCGCGGCAGGTCCTCCGCACCTTCGCTCTCCGGGGCCCGGGTGTTCCGAGACGCCCCTCTCCCGGAACGGATCACGAGGCGGGGCCTGCTCCCGGGAGATCGCGGATATGCCCGGTACACGTCCAGCTACTTCCGGGGCGCCAGGCCGGGTCTGGTGATCCGTCCGGAGTCCACGGACGAGGTGCAGGAGGCGGTGCGGTTCGCGGGCCGGCACCGGGACGTCCCGCTGGGGCTGTTCAGCGCAGGGCACGGACTGTCCGGTCGTTCGCTGAACGACGACGGCATCGTGATCGCCCTGGACGCCCTCGACGAGATCACCGTCAGCGCAGGCGGTCGAGTACGCGTAGGCCCGGGCGCCAGGTGGGGGGAGGTCGCGCAGGCTCTCGCGCCGCACGGGCTGGCGATCACCGCCGGCGACCACGGCGGCGTCGGCGTCGGCGGGCTCGCGACGACAGCCGGGATCGGCTGGTTCGTCCGCGAGCACGGCCTGACCATCGACCACCTTCGCTCGGTGGACGTGGTCACGGCCGACGGTGGGCTGGTCCACGCCAGCGCCGACGAGAACAGCGACCTGTTCTGGGCCGTGCGCGGAGCCGGAGCCAACCTCGGTGTCGCGGTCTCGTTCGAGTTCGACGCGCACCCGGTCGCCGACCAGGTCGGATTCGCGATGCTCGTGTTCGTCCCCGACGACGTCGCCTCCTTCCTCACCGCCTGGGGTACGACGATCGAGAACTCCGACCCGACCGTGACGGGCACGCTGATGATGAGCCCGACGGGTCCCTGCTCACCCACCGCCGTGCAGGCGCTCATCGTGGTCGACGAGCACGACCCCGACACCGTCGTGGAGCGGTTGCAGCCGTTCGCGGGGCTAGCGCCGATGGCGAACCAGTCGGTGCAGATGGTTCCCTACGAGGCCCTGCTCCAGCTGCCTCCGGGCGGGGAGCAGCAGCACGGTCGCAGCGAACCGCACGGTCACGCGGGCCTGGCCCGCCATCTCGACGGCGACGTGTCGCAGGGGTTGGCGGAACTGCTCGCCTCCCGGTCGCCGTTCGTCCTCAGCATCCGTTCCGCGGGCGGCGCCGTCGCGAACCAGCCCGCCGACGCCACCGCATATGCCTGGCGGGACGCGAACTTCCTCATCGCGATGCTCGGCGGTGGCACGGGTGAGATCGAGCAGCGCTGGGCCGACCTCGTCCCCCACCTGGAAGGCATGTATCTCAGCTTCGAGACCGACACAGGCCCCGACGTCCTCTCCCGCGCATTCCCGCCCGCCCACCTGAGCCGTCTGCGCCAGCTGAAGGCGACATGGGATCCCACCGGCCTGTTCCGCGACAACTTCTACATCGCACCACAAGGCGCAGGCGTCGAGTCGTGAGCGCGGGGTGCGGCACCCGAGGTGGTCCTGAGGTGCGGCCTCGAAAACCCCTGGGTCGTGGACCTACGAGGCGCCATCATGATCGGCGCACACCACCAGGGAAGAGAGGAATGTCATGACCCGGCACCTGTCCGCGTCGTTGATCTCATGGGCGTCCATCCTCGAGGACGGGACCCGTGAGCAGGCGCTGCGGACGAGCGAGATGCCCTTCATCTACCCGCACATGGCGCTGATGCCTGACGCGCACCTCGGCAAGGGGGCCACGGTCGGGTCCGTCATCCCCACCCGGGGCGCGATCATCCCGGCGGCCGTCGGCGTCGACATCGGGTGCGGCATGGACGCGGTGCTGACGCAGTGGACCAAGGACGACGTCGCCGCCACCGGTGCGCCGCTGGTGGACCTGCGTGAGGGGATCGAGCGGCGCATCCCCCTGTCGGCTGGTGGCCGCAACCAGACCCTCACGCCGTCAGCGGAGGAGCGGGTCGGTGCTCTCGCGACCCTGGCTGAGCAGCTCGAGATGCCCGACCCTGCGTCCTTCGTCGGCGGATGGGCGCTCCAGCTGGGATCGCTCGGGTCAGGGAACCACTTCATCGAGGTCAGCCTCGACGAGCAGGACCGGGTGTGGCTGTTCCTGCACTCCGGGTCCCGGGGCGTGGGCAACAGGATCGCGCAGCACCACATCAGGGTCGCCCGGGAGCTCATGGAGCGGTACTTCATCCGGCTCGAGGACCTCGACCTCGCGTACCTCGTGGAGGGTACCGACGAGTTCTGGGCGTACGTCCGCGCACTGCGGTGGGCCCAGGAGTTCGCTCGGCAGAACCGGGCCGAGATGATGGACCGGGTGGTGGACGCCGCAGCCTCCTTCATGGGGGAGGACGTCGAGCGCCGCGAGGAGATCTCCTGCCACCACAACTACACCGAGCAGGAGAGGCACTTCGGCGAGAAGGTCTGGTTGTCCCGCAAGGGGGCGATCGACGCTCACGAAGGGGTCATGGGCCTGATCCCTGGCTCGATGGGTACCCGGTCGTACGTCGTCGAGGGCAAGGGCAACCGGGACTCGCTCTGCTCGGCGCCGCACGGTGCGGGCCGTGAGTACAGCCGGTCCCGGGCGCGCCGGACCTTCACGGTCGAGCAGCTGGAGGAGGCGATGGTCGGCATCGAGTACCGGCGGACCGACGCCTTCATCGACGAGATCCCCCAGGCGTACAAGGACATCGACGTCGTGATGGCCGACGCCGCTGACCTCGTCCGGGTGCGGCACGAGCTCCGCCAGATCGTCAACGTCAAGGGCGACTGAGGCGTCGTCCGCGTCGCATCGGCTGGCGCAGCGGGGGTACGGGCGCGGGCCGGTCGAGGGTCTCTCTCGGGGGAGAGTCTCGACCGGCCCGCAAAGAGGGTGAGGTCCACGCCTGGCCCCTCTACGTTGTGATCATGTCCACCCCCGACGACGGCGCCGACGGGGCCGACCTCACCCCCGCCGAGAGGCTGCGTCGACGTCGCCAGTGGCTCAAGCAGAAGGTGGACGCCGAGCCGCAGCGCCTCGACCTGCGCGAGGAGCTGGCCGCCGTGTACCGGGCGGAGGGGCACGCCGACCAGGCGGGTCGGTGGAACTACCTCTCGGAGGACGCTGAACCGGCGGAGTCGGAGGCCTTCGTCCGCGCCTCCCAGAGCGATCCCGTGGTGATGATGCGGGCCTTGTGCTGGACGGGTTCGGAGAACGACGCCGAGACGGCGGTCGCCCGCGAGCGTCTGGGGGAGCTGCGTGCGGCCGCGCGGGGCCCGCTGGGGCGTCGGCCCTCCTGGGAGAACCCCGTCCGCGATTCCCTGTGGCCTTTCGCCCTAGGGTGCGTGGGCGTGCTGGTCGTCCTCGGGTTCGCCATGGTCGGCGCGATCGTGACGGTGCGGTGGCTCGGCGAGGTGCTCTGAGGTCAGGTCTCCTGGGTCACGGTGCGACGGGCGTCGCCGCTCCTCTCGACGGCCCGATCCAGTGGGCTTCTGGCATCAGGCGGCTGTGCCGAGGGCGGCTCCTCGGGCACACGACCGGCACTGACGCCGATCCCGGCCAGGATCCAGTCGAGGCCCGTGTCGAAGATCTCCTCCATGCCGAGGGTGAAGAAGGTCGGGCCGACGCGGGCAGCGGTCGGGTGCTCGGTGGGGTCGATCTGGTCCAGGCCGGTCACGAAGGCGCCCGCTCGGCTCGGCTGGTCGGCGGCTCGGCGGGCATCCGCGCTGTCCTCGATGCTGATCCGGGAGAACGTCCAGCTCATGATGAGCGCCGATCCCCGGGCGACCGTGGCATCGTCGAGCTCGGCGTCGGCGAGGCTCGCGGTCAGGAGCTCGAGGAGTCGGTAGGCCTCCGTCCCTGCCGGTCCGTTCTGCATCAGCCAGGCGGCCACGCCGGGGTGCTGTCGAAGGACCGCGCGTTGTGCCACCGCCCAGGCCCGCGCCCGGTCGTGCCAGTCGGCGTCGTCCGGCACCTGAGGGCGCACCAGCGTGCCGATCTGGTTCGCGACCAGGCGCACGAGCTCCTCGCGGTTGGCCACGTGACGGTAGAGCGCCATGGCGGTCACGCCGAACCTGGCGCCGACGGCCCGCATGGTCAGCGCAGACAGCCCGGCGTGCCGGGTGATGTCGACCGCGGCCTCGACGATGGCGTCCCTGTCCAGCGGTGCGGAGGTGGCCATCTCGGGATCCTAACCAGGGACGAGCGATGAGACTCGTTCTCAACTGGTGCTAGTATACGACGTAAACACCGGCAGGGTGCCGGAGGCGGATCCTGGAAGAAGGTGCCGGATGGCGACGAGCACGATGCGCAGGCGCGGTGTGGTGGGGGCCACCTCGGTGCTGGTGGCCCTGGCACTGGCCGGATGCTCCGGCAGCCACGAAGCCGAGCAGGCGGCCGAGCCGGTGACCGTGGACGGGGGTGTGCTGCGCGCCGCGTTCGCCGGCGGCTCGACCGAGACGCTGAACTACCTCCAGGGTCCGACCGCCCTGGACTACGTGCGGGCACGACTGGTCCACGCGCCGTTGTGCGAGCTCGACCCGACCGCGCCTGACGGGGTCGCCTACGGGGTGGTCGAGTCGATCGAGATGAGCGAGGACCTCTCCGAGTACACCCTGCGCGTCCGGGACGGGGTCACCTTCACCGACGGCACGGCCCTCACCTCGGCAGACGTGCTCTACTCGCTGCGCGCCCCCGTGCTGCTCGAAGGGCTGCCGTTCACCCGACTCGTGTCACGCAACGTCGACCTGGACGCCGCCTCCGCGCCGGACCCCTCGACCGTCGTCCTGCCGGCCCTCGCGCCGCTCGCCGACGGTCGCGAGCTGATCTGCCAGAGCATGCTCGCGATCAAGGACGGAACCACTGAGTTCACCCCGCAGACGCCGTCGTCAGGCCCGTTCACGATCGCCGCCTTCGAGCCCGGGCAGTCCACCCTGCTGGAACGGAACGACGGCTTCTACGGGCAGGCTCCCACGCTCGACGAGATCGAGCTGATGTCCATCGCGGACGGCACCGCACGGGTGAACGCCCTGCGGCAGGGCCAGGTCGACTACATCAGCGGGCTGTCCCCCGCCCAGGCGCAGAACCTCGAGGGCGAGGGCGGGCTCTCGGTCGCGACGAGCGAGCTGCCGTACGCCTCGTACCAGTTCTTCGCGATGAACCTCGAGCATGAGCCCTTCGCCGACCCACGCGTGAGGGAGGCGTTCAAGCTCGCCGTCGACCGCGAGCGGATCGTCGAGAACGTCTACTTCGGTCACGCGTTCGAGGGCAACGATGTGCCAGCCCTCGGGTTCGGCAGCTACGACGACTCGCTCGAGCAGCGGACCCACGACCAGGACCGAGCCCGTGAGCTGCTCGACGAGGCCGGTCGGACGGGCATGAGCGTCGAGCTGACGGTCGGGCCCGAGCTGCCGGGGATGGTGGAGACCGCGACGCTCGTCGTCGAGGACCTGAAGGCCGTCGGGGTCGACGCGACCCTCGCCGAGCTCGCCCCCGGTCAGCTCTTCGCCGACTACCCGGCGTACCTCGCTCTCCCCTTCAAGGCGGGCTACACCCCACCCGCACCGTTCGAGCCCAACCACACGCCCGGGACCTTCCCGGAGGTCGACGCGCTCGTCCAGACCGCGCGCAGCGCCCCGACGGCCGAGGAGAGGCTGAACGCCTCGCACGCGGCGCAGCAGCTGCTGTGGGAGAAGGGCAATCAGATCGCCCCGGTCTTCGTCCCCACGATCAGCGCAGCGTCGACCGCGGTGTCCGGGGTGCGCGAGCTGCAGTTCCCGGACTTCGCGCAGGCGACGATCACCCCCTGACCCGTGCGGCTGGACCTCTGGATCGCGGTGAGGGTCGTGGCAGCCCTGGCGACCCTCACCGCGCTCTCGGTCGTCGTCTTCTGGGCCACCGAGGTCCTGCCCGGTGACGCCGCGGGCGTGCTGTCGGGTCCGCACGCCACGGACGCCGAGCGGGAGGCGATCGGCGTCGCCCTCGGACTGGACCGTCCGGGTGCCGAGCGATACCTCGAGTGGATGCGCGGGGCGCTGGGTGGCGACCTCGGGACCTCGCTGGCCACCGGCCGCGACGTCGCCGGGATCGTCGGCGCGCGTCTCGTGACGAGCCTGGCCGTGCTCGTGCCCGCCGTGATGATGATCGTGACGCTCGCGGGTGTCCTGGGCACTGCCGCCGGGCTGCGCCAGGGCGGTCGACTGGACCGCTGGCTCAGCGGCACGACCCTCGGGCTCATCGGCACCCCGGACTTCCTCGTCGCCACCGTCCTGCTCGCGGTGTTCACCGCCTGGTGGCCCGTCCTGCCCGCCGTCGCCCTCGTCCGGCCCGGGGAGTCGCTGTGGCAGCACCCCGAGCTGGTGCTCCTGCCCGCGGTCGCCCTCGCACTCGGTGGGTTCGGCGCGACGATGCGCTTGCTGCGTGCCTCCGTCGCGCACACGGTCGCCACGCCTTTCGCCGAGTTCGCGCGGCTCAACGGGGTGCGAGGCCTCCGGTACGTCTGGGGAGTGGTCGTCGCGAACGCGCTGGCTCCTGCCGTGATGGCCCTGACCGTGATGACCGCAGGCCTCCTGGGCGGTGCGATCGTCGTGGAGACCCTGTTCAACGTCCCCGGCCTCGGGTCCGAGCTCACCCAGGCGGTCGCCCACCGCGACGTGCCCCTCGTCCAGGGACTGAGCCTCGTGCTCGGTGCCATCACCCTGCTGCTCCTGCTCGTAGGCGACGTCACCGCGCGCCTGCTGGACCGCCACGGCCCGACGGCGACCGGACCGGCCCGGTGACCCGGCGCACCGTGGTGCTCGCCCTGCCCGTGGTGGCCGTGCTGACCATCGCGCTCGCCGGCCCGTGGCTCGCACCCGGTGGCGCGACCACCCCCGTCGGCAGCTCCTTCGAGGCGCCGACCGACAGCTACCCGATGGGTACGGACGTCCTGGGCAGGGACGCCCTCGCACGGCTGCTCGTCGGCGGCCGGGTCCTGGTGCTGCAGGCGCTCGCGGCCACGTTGCTCGGCAGTGCCGTCGGCCTCGGTGCGGGTGTCTGGGCGGGGATCACCCACCGCCGACGGCTGGGACTCGCGCTCATGCGCTCCGTCGACGCCCTCGCCGCCCTTCCCGCCCTGCTCCTGCTGCTGCTGCTCGCCACGGGCGCCCCCGGTGACGACGTCGTG
The DNA here is from genome assembly GCF_017565425.1 of Actinotalea soli. GTDB lineage: Bacteria > Actinomycetota > Actinomycetes > Actinomycetales > Cellulomonadaceae > Actinotalea > Actinotalea soli. The sequence continues at coordinate 141,814 of NZ_JAGEMK010000008.1, read as the reverse complement.
GTCGCCGTCGGGATCGCGATCGTCAGCGCACCGTTCTCGGTCCGCGTCGTGCACGCGGGCACCGCGCGGCTCGTCGGAACCGAGTACGCCCGCCACGCCGCGGCCCGGGGCGAGCCGCTCCTCGCGAGGGTCCGCCGCGACATCGCCCCCGGGCTCGCGCCGGTGGCCCTCGCGGAGGCAGGGATTCGCTTCGTGGCCGCGACCCAGCTGGCCGCGACCGCCGGGTTCCTGGGGCTCGGTGCGGGGGCCCCCACCGCGAACTGGGGCCGGATGGTGCGCGAGAACAGCGTCGGCGTCACGATGAACGCCCTTCCGGTGGTGGTGCCGGCGATCCTGCTGGTCGCGCTCGCGGTCAGCCTGACGGTCCTGGTCGACCGTGCCTCGGTGCCCACCCGGCTGGCGCCCGAGCGGATCGACCGAGCGGCGTGAGCGGCCTCGTCGACGTCCGCGGGCTGAGCGTGGCGACCCAGCACGGCGCCGTGATCCTCGACGGCGTGGACCTCGAGCTCGCCGACGGCACGGTGACGGGCCTCGTCGGGCCGTCGGGCGCCGGGAAGACCACGCTCGCGCACGCCCTGCTCGGGCACCTCGGTCCCGGGCTGCGCCGCACGGCGGGCACCGTGCGGGTCGCCGGTCTCGACCCTTTCACCCTCGACGGCCGGCGCGCGCTGCGGGGCCGCGTCACGGGATACGTGCCCCAGGACCCCGCCAGCGCGCTCAACCCGCGCCACCGCGTGCTGACCCAGCTCGACGCGGCCGACCGCATCGCCCACCCCGGCGCAGACCGTCGTGACCGAGCGAGGAGAGTTGCCGAGGCCGCCCGAGCGGCCTCGCTCGACGAGCACCTGCTGCGACGACACCCGGGGCGGCTGTCCGGCGGTCAGGCCCAACGGGCGCTGCTGGCCCGGACGCTCCTGACGGAGCCGCGGTTGATCGTTCTCGACGAGCCCACGAGCGGCCTGGACCCCGCCACCGCGCACGCGGTCGGCTCAGCCTTCGCCGATCTGCCCTGGCGGCCCGCCGTCCTGCTCGTGAGCCATGACCTCTCGGTCATCACCCGGATGGCCGACAGGACGTTCACCGTCGCGGCGGGCCGCATCGCGCCGGCTCCGAAGGCCACGGCCCCGCCCGCCGTGGTCCGGGCCCCGGTGTGCCGCCCGGACCACGGCCAGGCATCGATGCTGTCGGTGACGGGCCTGACCGTCCGGCGCGGTGAAGCGCGCATCCTCGACGACCTGAGCCTCGCGATCGCGCAGGGCGAGATGGTCGCCGTGCGTGGTGACTCCGGCAGCGGCAAGACCACGCTCGCTCGTGCACTCGCGGGGCTCGCGCCCCCGGCCGCCGGACAGCTCCGGCTGCACGGCAGGCCTGTCGGCTGGGACGCCTCGGCCCGGGCGCGGACAGGTGGGCCGTTTCTCGCGTACGTCGGTCAGGACGCCCGGGCCGCCCTCAACCCGCACGAGCCCGTGCACAGGACGCTCGGCCGAGCCCGGGCGTCCGCCGCCCGCAACGGCCGGTCGTGCGGGTGGGGGCCGGAGGAGGTCCTCGACCGCTTCGGCCTCGACCCCGCCCACCTGGAGCGGAGGCCGGACCAGCTCAGCGGAGGGCAGCGGCACCGTGTCGCCCTCGCCCGGGCGATCACCGCCGCGCCCGCGGTGCTGCTGTGCGACGAGAGCACCGCGTCCCTGGACCCGGCCACCGAGGAGCGGGTCCTCGAGGCCCTCGACCGCTACCGGCGCGAGCGTGGCACCCCGGTGCTGCTCATCACCCACCGTGACCGTGTCGCCTCCCGGGCGGACCGCGCACTGACCCTCAGCGAAGGAACCCTGCGATGACATCCCTCGGTCTGCTTCGGCCCGTCCGCGGGGTGCTGATCCTCGCCATGGCCTTCCAGGGCCTCGCTGCGGTCCTGACCCTCGTGCCTCTGCTCGCGCTCATCGCCTTCACGGGCGCCTGGATGAGCGGTGAACCGGCCCCCGGCACGGTCGTCCTGCTCGCTGCGGTCGGTGGTGCGCTGGGGAGTCTCGGCGCGGCCAGCGCGGCGACGGTCCTGAGCCACCGTGCCGACGCGGACCTCACGCGGCAGCTCCGGGCGCGCCTGGTCCGCACCATCCGGGACCTCCCGGTGCCTGCGGTGACCGGGCAGGGCGCGGGTCGCATCAAGACCGTGCTGCACGACGACACCGGCGCGTTGCACCACCTCGTCGCCCACACGCTCCTGGACGTGACGGCGCTCGTGGTGACCTCGCTCGTCGGCCTCGTGGCCCTCGCCCTGCTCGACTGGCGGCTCGCCCTGCTGGCCGCGCTGCCGCTGATCCTCGGAGTCGGGTGCTTCGCTCGCGCGATGCGCGGATCGGCCGCGGGCTTCGCCGAGTACGCCGCGCAGCAGCACCGCATCGGCAGCGCGGTCGTCGACTACGTGCGAGGCCTGCCCGTCGCCAAGGTGTACGGCGGCGCGGGCGGTGCACGGTCCCGGTTCCGCGCCGCCGTCACGCAGTTCCACGACTTCTTCAGCGCATGGTCCCGTCGCACCTCGGCCGCGACGACGGCGTCCTGGCTCGTCGTCGCTCCGGGCGTCACGACGGCCCTGCTCGTCCTGACCGGCGCGCTAGGCCTCCATCTCGACAGGGTCACCCCCACAGCCCTCGTGGCCGGCGCGCTCCTCGGGCCCGCCGTCTCCGCGCCCGTCGCCGTCGTCGGCCCCCGGATCCAGGCGATCCGCACGGGCCTGTCCGCGCTGGGGTCGATCAGCTCCTTCCTGGCCCAACCTCGCCTCACCTGGGGCGGGGCCGCTCCCGAGGTGGGGGGTGCGCTGCGCCTCGAGGGTGTCAGTCATCGCTACGGCGAGGACGAGGTGGCCCTCGACGGCCTCACCCTCGAGCTGCCCACGACCGGGCTCGTGGCGGTGGTGGGGGAGTCCGGCAGCGGCAAGAGCACCCTCGCCGGGGTGCTCGCACGGTTCTTCGACCCCACGCAGGGCCGGGTCCTGCTCGGTGACGTCGAGCTCGGGGAGCTGAGCGAGCCCGGCCTGTACGAGCGGGTCGCCTACGTCTTCCAGGACACCGGGCTCCGTGAGGCCAGCGTCCGCGACAACCTGACCGGGGGGCGCACCGTCCCGGAGCAGGACGTGATCGCGGCCGCTGTCGCCGCAGCGATCCACGAGGAGATCCAGGCTTTGCCCCGCGGCTACGACACGGTCCTCGGCGAGGAGGTCGAGCTGTCCGGTGGGCAACGCCAGCGGGTCTGCCTGGCGCGCGCGCTGCTGCGCCGCCCGACCGCCCTCGTGCTCGACGAGGCGACCTCGGCCCTCGACCCCCCGACCCGCGCTGTCCTCATGGAGACCCTGACGCGCGAGGCGGGCTCGCGGCTCGTCCTGCTCATCACCCACCAGCTGCGCACGGTCACCCACGCCGACCGGATCGTGGTGCTCGACCGCGGTCGGCTGGCCGGGCAGGGCACCCATGCCGAGCTGCTCGAGGGATGCGCCGCGTACCGCCGGCTCTGGGACTCCGCAGCGTCCCCCTCGGCGTGGCGCCCCTCGATGTCTGCCGCCGCCCCACGGAAGGACTCCTGATGCTCCGCGCCCTGCACCGCCTGCTGCCCGCCGTTGATGCCCGAGCCGTGGTCGCGCTCACGGCCTGGCTCGCCACCGCCGCCGTCCTGCAGGGAGTCGTGCTCGGTCTTGCCGGGACCTCCGTGGCGGTGCTCGTGGGCACCGGCTACGAGGCGGCAGAGCCGTGGTTGGTGGCGCTGACCCTGACCGCCCTCGGCTTCGTTGTCGTGCAAGGAGTGGCGCAGTCGGCCGCCTTCCGCACGGGGAGCCAGACTGCGCGTGCTCTCCATCTCGCGCTCGGTGACCACATCGCGCACCTCCCGCTGGGGTGGTTCACCCCGACGCGGCAGGCGGAGGTCGTCGACACCGCGACCACCGGGGTGCCCCGGCTCATGTCCTACCCGGCGATCCTGCTGCGCCCTGCGATCACCGCCATCCTGACCCCGGTGGCCGCCGCCGTGACGGTGGCCTTCCTGGACTGGCGCTTCGGTGTCGCGCTGCTCGCCGCGAGCCTCGTCGCGTGGTGGGCCAGCACGCTCAGCCAGCACCTCGCTCGGACCGTCGACCTGCGGCGGCACCGCGCCGACGTGGAGGCGGCCAACCGCGTGCTCGAGTACGCCGTCCGTCAGCCGGTGATCCGTACGGACCGACGGTCCGAGGACGACGACGCGCTGGAGCGTGCTCTCGGCGAGGCGGCACGTGAGGCGCGCCGGTCGACGGCCACGGTGCTGCCCGGGCTCCTGCTGTTCAGCGTGACGCTCAACGTGCTCTTCGCCGCGCTCGTCGCGGTCGGGGTCCTCTGGGTCGCCGGGGCGACGCTGTCCGTACCGGCGTTCGTCGGGCTGCTGGTGACCACCTCCCGGCTGACCGCGGTAGCCGCTGCCGGGGCCGAGCTCGCTGCCGGGCTTCGCCTGCAGCGCGGAGCCCTGGACCGTGTCGCGGACGTCCTGTGCGTGCGGCCGCTCCCCGTCCTCGATCTGCCGCCGGAGGACCCACCCGGGACGGACGTGCTCGTGGACGTTCAGGGCGTGTCCTTCCGCTATGGCGACGTCCCGGTGATCCAGGAGGTCAGCTTCGCTCTTCCGCGCCGCGGCCTGACCGCCGTCGTCGGGCCGTCAGGCTCGGGCAAGACGACCATCGCTCGGCTCCTCGCCCGCTTCTGGGACCCGTCGGCGGGCCGGATCCTCCTGGACGGCGCGGACCTGCGTGGCCTCGAGACCGGCGCGCTCTACCGCAGGATCGCGGTGGTCCTCCAGGACGACCACCTCGCCGACGGGACCATCGCCGAGAACATCCGTGCGGCGGCCCCCGAGGCCTCGCCGGCGGATCTTGCCCGGGCGGTGCGTGCCGCCGGGCTGGACTCCGCACTCCACGACCTCCCTGCCGGGCTCGACACGGCCAACGGGCCCGGCGGGGCGCGCCTGTCCGGAGGGCAGCGTCAGCGCGTATCGATCGCCCGCGCGCTCCTCAAGGCGGCACCTCTGACGATCATGGATGAGGCCACCTCAGCGCTGGACCCGGAGAACGCCCGGCTGGTGGGCGTGGCGGCGCGTGATCTTGCGCGCACGAGCAGCGTCCTGGTGATCGCCCACCACCTCGACACGGTCGTCCACGCGGACCAGGTCCTGGTGCTCGACCGCGGTCGGATCGTCCAGCAAGGGACTCACGCCGAGCTCGTCGGCCAGCGCGGACGGTACCGGGAACTCGTCGCCGCTCACCTCGAGGATGCGGAGGACGGCCGTCGAGCAGACCGCGGCGTACCGGGTGAGGGAGAGGGCTGAGCTGCCCGCCGAGGGGGCCGACGTGCTGGGAGCGGGTGACGGGAATCGAACCCGCGCTATCAGCTTGGGAAGCTGATGTTCTACCATTGAACTACACCCGCGAGCGCCCGTTGCTGGGCGGCGCGCGACGATCATACCCACCATCGACGCGCCCTGGCCAAAGCGCCCCTCGCCGGGTCCCCTTCCTCGCCGTCGTCCCGGCTGTGCCTGTGGACCCGGTCCCGTGCCCCGCCGTCGTGCACAGATCTTGTCCACAGCCATGTGGGTGATTTCGTGCGGCGCACGTCACCCTGTGGACGAACCTGTGTAGAACTGTTGATCACGATTCGGGTGCGCCGAACCCTTGTGGGCTCCGCCCGCGGGGGTCTAGAACTGGGTTCCGGCAGTCGTTCAGAACCGGGACGTACCAGGGCAACCTGGGCTCCGGGGGCGAACGGCCGTCGGGACTGACCGGAGAACGGTGGACCACCTCGCGGGGGAGACCCTGCGAGCTGCGGATGGCGCCGCAGGAGTCCCAACGGACCGGAACGTCGGGTCGTCAGGTGGTGGCTGCACGGGAGACCGCGCGGCAGCCGCCCGTAGCGCCGGAGCGGGACCGCAGCAGTCGGGCAACCGGCTGTCGGGTCCGACGACCACAGCAGAGCCCCTCGAACGCTTACTTCGAGGGGCTCTCGCTGTGCCTGGCCCCGCGCGGACCCCCGACCTCGCCCGCCAGGTCCTCCTGCTCGACGCGCTCCCAGCCCCCGGGCCCAGCCGCTACCGTGGCCCCGTGCTGCTCTCCGACCGCGACATCCGCGCCGAGCTCGACTCCGGACGCATCCAGCTGGACCCCTACGAGCCGGCCATGATCCAGCCCTCGAGCATCGACGTGCGGCTCGACAAGTTCTTCCGGCTGTTCAGCAACCACAAGTACCCCTTCATCGACCCAGCCCTCGACCAGCCCGACCTGACCCACCTGGTCGAGGCCGACCCCGACGAGGCGTTCATCCTGCACCCGGGTGAGTTCGTGCTCGGCTCGACCTACGAGGCCGTGACCCTGCCCGACGACGTCGCGGCCCGCCTCGAGGGGAAGTCCTCCCTGGGCCGGCTCGGGCTGCTCACCCACTCGACCGCGGGGTTCATCGACCCGGGCTTCACCGGGCACGTGACCCTCGAGCTGTCCAACGTCGCGACCCTGCCGATCAAGCTGTGGCCCGGCATGAAGATCGGCCAGATGTGCTTCTTCCGCCTCTCCTCGCCCTCGGAGCACCCTTACGGGTCGAGCGTCTACGGCTCGCGGTACCAGGGTCAGCGCGGACCGACGGCCTCCCGTTCCTCGACGAGCTTCCATCGCACGCAGGTGTGACTCGGCTGCTCCGGCGCTGTGACCAGGCCCGTCTGGGCAACACCGCCGAAGCACAGCCGCAACACTGGCGACCTAGGCTCCCCCCATGGCACTCCCGGCTCTCGACCCCACCTCGACCGACGTCACTGGTCGGCACGTGCTCGTGCTGCCCGAGGACGTCGGCGCTGACGAGGTCGAGACCCTCGCCGCGAGCCGATTCCCGCGGGCCGTCTGGGAGACGACGTCGGGCGTGACTCCGCCCCGCCCGGCCGGTGGCGCGCGCGGACTGCGCCAGACCGTCGCGCCTCCCGGTGCGCTGCGCCTGTCGCGGCACAGCGTGCTGCAGGGCCCCTTCACCCTCGACCGTCCCGCGACCAGCGCCCTGGGCGTGCCGGCCTCCGCCGCGCTGGCCTACGTGATGCACGCCCCCGTCGAGCGCGGCACCCCGCCCTGGCCGGGGGGCGGGGACCGTGACGGGCTCGGCCGCGCCTTCCCGGCCGGGCTGCCCGTCCGCGACGAGGAGCGGGTGGTGCGATGGCTGGTCGACGTCGCGCGCCGGCTGGGTGGAGCGGTGCGGGTCGCCCCGGCCGCCGACCAGGCCCCCGCGGTGCTCGTGCCCGACCCCTCGGCCGCCGTCGACCTCACGGTGTGGACGGACATCTGGCTCGAGCCCGACGCCGCGCTGACCGTCATGCGCCAGGCCGTGCCGCGCGCCTACCTCAACCTGCCCGACGGGCGCTGGAACGGACCGCCCCAGGGCACCGGGCTGCAGGCCGTGCCGGGGGCCGAGGTGATCAACGCCGAGCAGCGTCACGCCCTGCACGTCGCCGCCGACCAGCGGGACATCGCCGCCCTCACCGACCCCGAGCCCATGCAGGGGTACGGCGCCCTGGTGGACCTCGACCTCGACGGGATGATCGCCCTCGAGGTCACCGGGGAGACCGCGCTGCCCCCCGTCATCGCCGGCATCCCGTGGGCTGAGCGCGGCGCCGTGGGCTACACCGTCCGCTGGGAGCCCGAGGACCTCGCCGACCTCGAGTCCGAGCGCCCGAGCCTGAACCTGCGCGTGGCCCGAGGCCGAGCCACGCCCCTGGTCATCGCCATCACCCGCGCCGTGCACAAGGCCGTCGGCGGGGAGATCACGGACATGATGGGCTTCGTCGTGGACCCCGCCGACCTCTGAGAGGGAGCGCCCCGGTGGGTGCAAGCGCGGTGAGCGTCGGGACACGGTCAGGGTAGGGGTGAGGATGTCGCCGCTCCCCTCACGCTGACGAGAGATGGACGCCATGGTCCCTGTGAGGTGCACCAGGCTCGTTGCCGCCGCGGCGGCGGGAGCCCTCGCCCTGGCGGCATGTGCTGGGGTCGACGGCGCGGCAGACGACGGCTCGCGCGCCCCCCTGGGCACGGCCCTCGCGGGCAGTCTCTCCGCTGAGGACGCCACGGCAGCAGCGGACGCCGCCAACGCCTTCGGCTTCGACCTGCACGCCGCTGTCGCGCAGGAGGGCGACACCACGGTCACGTCGCCGCTGTCGGCCTCGGTGCTGCTCGGGATGCTGGCCGCGGGGGCCGGCGGGGACAGCGCCGAGGAGATGGTCCGACTCCTGCGCCTCGACGGTCCGCAGGACACCCGCAACGCAGCGCTGCTCGCCGACCTGATCGACACCGACGACGTCACCCTGGAGATCGCGAGCTCGCTGTGGGCGGCCGAGGGGTATCCGCTCGAGGACGACTACGTGTCCTTCGTCCAGGACGCCTACGGGGCGACGCTGGACGAGGTGGACCTCGGCTCGCAGGGCGCGGCCGCGGCGATCGACGACTGGGTCGAGGGGAACACCAACGGGCTGGTCGAGGAGATCGCGGCGGCCCTCGGTCTTCCCGATCCGCACGCGGTGCTGGTGCTGCTCAACACGGTCTACTTCCTGGGCACCTGGACCACCACGTTCGACGAAGCCCAGACACGGGACGCGCCGTTCACCCTGGCCGGCGGCAGGAAGGTGCAGGTCCCCACGATGCACCGCGGCAACGCCGGGGCGGAGACGTCCTCCGGTGCCGGTTTCGAGATGCTCCGGCTCCCCTACGGCGACGAGGAGCGCTTCGGCATGGAGCTGATCGTGCCGGAGCAGGGCGTGGACCTCGACGGGCTGCTCGACGACCTCGACGCCGAGGCCTGGCGCAGTGCTGTCGACGGCCTCCGGCCCGCCACCGTCTCCGAGATCGCCCTGCCACGTCCAGAGCTCGAGTGGGAGGCAGACCTCACCGCGCCCCTGCAGTCCCTCGGGATGGTGGCCGCGTTCCGCGCCGGGGACTTCACGCCGATGTCCTCGGCCAACCCTCACCTCGACACCGTCGTGCAGAAGACCTACATCCGGGTCGACGAACGGGGCACCGAGGCAGCGGTCGCCACGGGCGCGGTCATGACCGAGTCCGCCGGGTCACCACCGTTCCGGGTCGACCGCCCGTTCGCGTTCACCGTGAGCGACCGCGAGACCGGTGCCGTGCTCTTCCTCGGCAGCGTTCACGACCCCCGCGGCTGACCTGCGCCCCGCAGTGCCGCGCGAGCGAGGGCGACCTGCACCGCCGTGAGCACCGCTCCTGCGATGCAGGCGACGATCGCCACCACGGACACCGTGGACAGGACGTCGTCGAAGGACTGCCTGAGGAACCCTTGGATGGCGGCGAGGCAGAGGAGCATCAAGGCGGTCCAGTACCCGCGCGCCCAGCCTCGCGCGAGCCGGATGCTTGCCGACCGCTGAGGTTCGCCCCCCGCCAGCCTTCCACGCAGGAGGGACCTCGCGGCCTGTCGCGCTACCTCCCGGTCCACGGGCTCGGGCCAGTGCTTGACGACGGATGTGATGCTGGCGAACGCGAAGACGATCACGAGCGCGCTGAAGAGGATCACCGCCCCGAAGCTGAACGTGTCCATGCGCGCTCCTGTCCTTCGCCGAGTCCGAGCAGGGTCAGTCGGGCAGCACCGCGTCCCGCAGCATGATCGCGACGTCGACCACCTCGACCGGGCCCTGACCAGTCCCGGCCCCGGTGGCGCTCGCCGCCGCGACGCCATCGGTGAGCATCACCGTGCAGAACGGGCAGCCGGTCGCGATGGTGCGGGCCCCGGTGTCGAGGGCCTCGGTCGCGCGGTCGGTGCTGATCCGCGTCCCGGTCGACTCCTCCATCCACACCCGGGCGCCCCCGCCGCCGCAGCAGAAGGACCGCTCCTGGGTGCGGGGCATCTCGGTGAGGGTGACCCCGGGCAGGGCGCCGATCAGGTCGCGGGGCGGGGTGTAGATCTGGTTGTGCCGGCCGAGGTAGCACGGGTCGTGATAGGTCACGGTGCCGGCGGAGGCGTCGTCGTCGGGCCGGGTGGTGGGGGTCAGGCGGCCGTCGGTGACCAGCCGGTCGAGCAGCTCGGTGTGGTGCACCACCTCGAAGCGCCCGCCCAGCTGGGGGTACTCGCGGCTGATGGTGTTGAAGCAGTGCGCGCACGTCACCACGATGCGCTGGGCCATGACCTCGGTGAGCACCTCGACGTTGGCCTGGGCGAGCATCTGGAAGAGGAACTCGTTGCCTGCGCGTCGGGCCGGGTCCCCCGTGCAGGACTCGCCGTCACCCAGCACCGCGAAGCTCACCCCGGCGGCGTGCAGCAGCTCGGCCACGGCGCGGGTGGTGCGCTTGGCGCGGTCCTCGTAGGCCCCCGCGCAGCCGACCCAGAACAGGTAGTCGACCTCGCTCGCGTCCTCGACGTCAGCCCCGATCACGGGGACCTCGAAGCCCAGGCCCTGGGCCCAGTCCAGGCGCCTGCGCGGGGCCATGCCCCAGGGGTTGGCCTGCTTCTCGAGCTTGGTGAACATGGGGCCGAGCTCCTCGGGGAAGGCCGACTCCATGAGCACCTGGTTGCGGCGCAGGTCGACGATGTGGTCGACGTGCTCGATGTCCACCGGGCACTGCTGGACGCAGGCCCCGCACATGGTGCAGTCCCACAACGCCTGCGGGTCGATGACGTCCCCCACCAGCGCGAGCACGTCCACCCCCGCATGGCTCGTGTCCGAGCTGGAGGCCGAGCTGGTGGCCGAGCTGGTGGCCGAGCTCGTGTCAGAAGCTGGGATACCCCTGGCACCCCCACGTTCTGACACGAGGCCGGGGGGGAGGTGGCCGGTGGTGGTCGTGAGGCCTGTCGGGGCGGTGGCTGCGTTGGGAGCGGGCTGCAGGTACGGGGCGCTCGCGTAGGCGTGGTCGCGCAGGGCGGTGATCATCAGCTTGGGGGACAAGGGCTTGCCGGTGTTCCACGCGGGGCACTGCTCCTGGCACCGCCCGCACTCGGTGCAGGTCGAGAAGTCCAGCAGCCCCTTCCAGGTGAAGTCCTCGAGCTGCCCGACGCCGAGCCGCGCGTCCTCGGGCAGGTCGTCGATCGCCTCGAAGTCCACGACCTTGCCCGCGGCCCGCACCGGCGGCACCGGACCCAGGGCGGGGGAGCCGTCGACCTCGCGCCGCGCCCACACGTTGACCACCGCGAGGAACCGGTGCCACGAGACCCCCATCGCCGGCCGACGCCCGACCACGACCATCCAGGTCATCGACGTGAGGATCTTCAGCAGGGCGACCAGCACCACCGCCGTCTCGAGGGCCTCGGTGCCCGCCCCGACCCACCAGGAGCCGAACCACGCCGTCAGCGGGTGCTGCAGCGCGAGGGCGGAGGCGACGTCGGCGGAGACCCCGCCCGGCGCACTCATCGCGAGCGCGTACTCCAGCCCCCGCAGCACCAGCACGCAGAGCACCACCGCCGCGATGATCAGCTCGACGAAGTACGCCTGCCCCGCGTTCGACCCGAAGAACCGCGAGGACCGCGCCCCCTGCGGCCCGCGCCGGCCCGACGGCGAGTCCTGCACGGCCGACGGCGCTCCGGCGGCGGCCTCCCCGCGGCGGGGGTGGGCACGCTGCCGCACCAGCACCAGCGCCAGGATGCCCAGCAGCCCCAGCCACGCGAACCCCTCGACCAGCCACCCGAGCGGGGCGACCCAGAGGACCGCCGGCAGGGCCAGGTGCGGGTCGACGATCTGCCCGTACCCGGCCACCAGCGTGAAGAACAGCACCGGGAAGCTGACCATGACGACCCAGTGCGCGACCTTGACGAACGGTCGGTGCTGGAAGCGTCCGTGCCCGAGCAGCAGCCCGAGGGCCAGCCTCGTCCGCAACCACCGGTGGTCGGTGCGCTCGGGGGCCGGGCCGCCCTGCGCGACGGTGCGCACGATCGCGCGCACCCCGAGGGAGAAGACGGTCACGCCGACGACGGTCGCCAGGACCGCGACGACGAGGGCGGCGAGCTGCAGGGCGTCCACCCCGCCACGCTAGTCGGTGCCTCAGGCCCGGAAGGTACGATGGTCCTGTTCAGTGACGCACCCCCGTGGCACGTCTGCGGGTGCGTGCTCGCGTTCATCGTCTTGACAACACGACGCCCCTCCAAGGCCCGCTGACGCCTGCGCGACGGCGGGCCTCGACAGGCACTGACCATCCCGACCGACCACCGCCCCCGACCGGACGGAGCCGGACGTGCTCCTGCTGCTCGCCGCCCACCTCGTGGTGGCTCTCGGCGCGCCGCTCCTGGTGCAGTGGCTCGGTCGTCGAGCGTTCCTCGTCATGGCCCTCGCCCCGGCCTCGGCCGCCGCCTGGGCCCTCAGCTGGACCAGCGAGGTGATGGCCGGGGACGGCCCGGTCGAGGTGGTCCAGTGGGTCCCGGCCCTCGACATGGAGCTGGCTTTCCGGCTCGACACGTTGTCCTGGCTCATGGTGCTGATGGTCGGCGGGGTCGGCGCCCTGGTCCTGGTCTACTGCTCGCGCTACTTCTCGGCGACGGCGGGTGGCCTGGGCCGCTTCGGCGGGGTGCTCGTGGCCTTCGCGGGTGTGATGCTCGGCCTCGTCGTGACCGACGACATGCTCCTGCTCTACACCTTCTGGGAGCTGACCACGGTCTTCTCCTACCTGCTGATCGGCCACTACGCCGAGCGCAAGGCCTCCCGCCGCGCCGCGATGCAGGCCATCATCCTGACCACCGCGGGCGGGCTCGCGATGCTCGTCGGGATCGTGCTGCTGGGCGAGACCACCGGCACCTACCGGATCTCCGAGGTCGTGGCCCTGGCCAGCGAGGGCGGCGGCATCCCGGCCGGGACGACCACCACCCTCGCGACGGTCGCCGTCGTCCTCCTCCTCGCCGGGGCCGCGACCAAGTCCGCCCTCGTCCCGCTGCACTTCTGGCTGCCCGCCGCGATGGCCGCCCCGACCCCCGTCTCGGCGTACCTGCACGCCGCCGCGATGGTCAAGGCCGGCGTCTACCTCGTGGCCCGCTTCGCCCCCGGCTTCGGCGAGCTCGGGGTGTGGCGCGGGATCGTCATCGTGCTGGGCTGCGGCACCCTCGTGGTCGGCGGCTACCGAGCCCTGCGCCAGAACGACCTCAAGCTCATCCTCGCCTTCGGCACCGTGAGCCAGCTCGGCCTCCTGGTGCTCCTGGTCGGCCTGGGCTCCCGCGCCGCCGCGCTCGCGGGTCTGGCGATGCTGGGGGCCCACGCGATGTTCAAGGCCTCCCTCTTCCTCACCGTCGGCGTGGTCGACGCCGCGACCGGCACCCGCGACCTGCGCCGCCTGACCGGGGTGGGGCGCGAGCTGCCCATCACCGCGGCCGTCGGCGCCCTCTCGACCGCGTCGATGATCGGGCTCCCTCCCTTCGCGGGGTACGTCGCCAAGGAGGCCGCCCTCGAGGCCTTCGTGCACGACGGCGGCACCGCGGTCGGCCTGTTCGTCCTCGTCTCCATGGTGGTGGGCTCCACGCTGACCGTGGCCTACGGCCTGCGGTTCTGGTGGGGGGCCTTCGCCACCAAGCGCACCCACGCGACCTCCGACGACGCGACGGCCCCGCACGCCGCGGCGGTCGCGGCCGGGGTCGCCGGGGACGACGGCCCGCTCGCGATCAAGCACCCGCCCCTCGTGCTCGTCGCGCCGGCCGCGGTGCTCGCCGTGCTCGGGCTGGTCCTGGCACTGACCCCCGAGGTGGGCGAAGGGCTGCTCGCCCCGCACGCCGACACCTACCCGGGGGACCCGGGCCACCTGGTGCTGTGGGCAGGCTTCTCGCCGGCCCTCGCGCTGACCGTCGTGATCCTGACCGTCGGCGCGCTGATGTTCTGGGCGCGGGCCCGGGTCGAGGGCTGGCAGGCCCGGGTGCGGATCCCCTGGGACGCCGACCGCGGGTACCGCCGCGGCATGCGACGCCTCGACGAGCTCGCCGGGGACGTCACCGCCGTCACCCAGCGTGGGTCGCTGCCCTTCTACCTCGGCACGATCCTGCTGGTGCTGGTCGGCCTCGCCATCACCACCCTGGCCGCCGGCACCACGCTGCCCGGGGCGGACGGCGTGCGCCTGTGGGACAGCCCTGTCCAGCTGGTCGCGGGGCTCCTGGCGGGGGGCGCGATGATCCTCGCGGCCAACGCCCGGCGCCGCCTCAAGGCCGTGGTGCTCGCCGGGATCAGCGGGTACGCGGTCGCGTACCTCTTCCTGCTGCACGGGGCCCCCGACCTCGCGCTGACCCAGGTGCTGGTCGAGACGATCATGCTGGTGATCTTCGTGCTGGTGCTGCGGCGCCTGCCCGCGTACTTCTCGGTGCGCCCCCTCGCCGCGAGCCGCTGGGTCCGCCTGGCCATCGGCCTCACGGTCGGCCTCACCGTCGGCGCCCTGGCCCTGATCGTCCCCGGGGCGCGGATCCACCCGCCGGTCTCGGTGGACTTCGCCGAGGAGGCCTACGTCTTCGGCGGCGGCAAGAACGTCGTCAACGTGGCCCTGGTCGACATCCGCGCCTGGGACACGGTCGGCGAGATCTCCGTCCTGCTCGCGGCCGCGACCGGTGTGGCCTCCCTGATCTTCCTGCGCCGCCGCGGCGGCGAGCTCCAACGGGCCGACGACGCCGCCGACGGCACCCGGGTGTGGGCCGGCGACGTCCCCGACCCCATGCACGTGCTGCGCGTGCGCGACGCGGGCCGTGCCGAGGGGGCGAGCGAGGCCGAGCTCGGCCTCGGCGGCTCGACGCGCCGCGCACGGCCCCGCACCGAGTGGCTGCGTGGTGGCCGGACCCTGGCCCCGCAACGACGGTCGATCATCTTCGAGATCGCCACGCGGCTGCTCTTCCACTCGATGATCATGTACGCGCTCTTCCTGCTCTTCGCCGGGCACAACGCCCCCGGGGGCGGGTTCGGTGCGGGCCTCGTCGTCGGGATCGCGCTGATCGTCCGGTACCTCGCGGGGGGCCGCTACGAGCTCACCGAGGCTGCCCCGATCCACCCCGGCCTGCTGCTCGGCACCGGCCTGTTCCTCTCGGCCGGCGTCGGGCTGCTCGCCCTGCTCGCCGGAGGGTCGGTGCTGCAGAGCCTGATCATCGAGGTGACCGTCCCCCTGCTCGGGGACATCAAGCTGGTGACCTCGCTGTTCTTCGACATGGGGGTCTTCCTGCTGGTGGTCGGCCTGGTGCTGGATGTGCTGCGCAGCCTGGGCTCGGAGGTCGACCGGCACGGCGAGGCCCAGGACGGCGACCCCGAGACCGAGCACCCCGAGGGGGAGGACCGGGCCACGGCCGACGCCCCCTACGGCGCGGCCCCGGACGAGCACCTCGGCGCGGAGGTGCAGCGATGATCGACACCTCCCCGAGCCTGGCCCTGGTGCTGGCGATCGTCGTGCTCATCACGGTCGGTGTGTACCTGCTGCTCGAGCGCAGCCTGACCCGCGTGCTGCTCGGCTTCATCGCGATGAGCAACGGGATCAACCTGCTGTTCCTCGTCGCCGGGGGCGCCGCCGGCGGGGCGCCCATCACGGGCCAGACCGCCCCGGAGGACATGAGCGACCCCCTGCCCCAGTTCATGATCCTCACGGCGATCGTGCTCACCATGGGCATCTCGGCCTTCCTGCTCGCCATGGCCTACCGCTCGTGGCAGCTCAACCGGCACGACGAGGTCCAGGACGACCTCGAGGACCGCCGCGTCGCCCGCCGTGCCGCAGCGGACCTCGCGGCCTTCGAGGACAGCGACACCGAGGTCACCACGACCCTCGACGAGGACGCCGCCTCGGCCCACGACGAGATGGGAGGTGACCGGTCATGACCCCGCCGGACCTCCTCTGGCTGAGCCTCACCGACCTCAGCTGGGTGGTGCCCCTGCCGGTGCTGGTCCCGCTCTCGGCCGCGGGCCTGGCCCTCGCGCTGTGGCGGCACCCCAAGGCCCAGCAGATCATCAGCGTCGTCGCCCTGACCGTGGTGCTCCTCGCCTCGCTGACCCTGCTCGTCGCGGCCGACCAGGGGCCTGTCGTCCTCGACGTGGGGAACTGGGCGGCACCCGTCGGGATCGACCTGGTCGCCGATCGCCTCTCGACCCTCATGCTCACCGTCTCCGCGGCGGTGACCCTGTGCGTCCTGATCTACTCCCTCGCCCAGGGGCTCGCCGACGGCAACCGCGGCACCCCCGTGGCGATCTTCCACCCCACGTACCTGGTGCTGAGCGCGGGCGTGGCCAACGCCTTCCTCTCGGGGGACCTGTTCAACCTGTACGTCGGCTTCGAGATGCTCCTCGCGGCCTCCTACGTGCTGCTCACCCTGGGCGGCACGGGGGAGCGCATCCGCGCGGGGACCATCTACGTGGTCGTCTCGCTGGTGTCCTCGATCATCTTCCTCCTCGCGATCGGCCTGATCTACGCCGCGACCGGCACGGTCAACCTGGCCCAGCTCGCGATCCGGCTGCCCGAGATCGACCCGGGGGTGCAGCTCGTGCTGCAGCTCCTGCTGCTGCTGGCCTTCGCCATCAAGGCCGCGATCTTCCCGCTCTCGGCCTGGTTGCCGGACTCCTACCCCACGGCCCCTGCCCCCGTCACGGCGGTGTTCGCGGGGCTGCTGACCAAGGTCGGCGTCTACGCGATCATCCGCACCCAGACCCTGCTGTTCCCCGACGGCCGGGCCGACACCCTGCTCATGGTCGCGGCGCTGCTCACCATGGTGGTCGGGATCCTCGGGGCCGTGGCCCAGAACGACATCAAGCGGCTGGTGTCCTTCACCCTGGTCAGCCACATCG
Source organism: Actinotalea soli (assembly GCF_017565425.1). GTDB lineage: Bacteria > Actinomycetota > Actinomycetes > Actinomycetales > Cellulomonadaceae > Actinotalea > Actinotalea soli. The sequence continues at coordinate 125,068 of NZ_JAGEMK010000008.1, read as the reverse complement.
GCTACATGATCTTCGGCATCGCGCTGTCCAGCGAGCAGGGGCTGGGCGCCTCGATCTTCTACGTGGCCCACCACATCACCGTGCAGACGGCGCTGTTCCTCGTCGTCGGGCTGGTCGAGCGCCGGGGTGGGTCCACCAGCCTGGACCAGCTCGGCGGGTTGGCCCGGCTCGCGCCGTTGCTCGCCGTGCTGTTCTTCGTCCCGGCGATGAACCTCGCCGGGATCCCGCCGCTGTCGGGCTTCCTCGGCAAGGCCGGGCTGCTCCAGGCGGGGGTGGCCGACGGCGGGCCGCTGGCCCTCACCCTGGTCGGGGCGGGGGTCGTGACCTCGCTGCTGACCCTCTACGCGATCGTCAAGGCCTGGAACAAGGCCTTCTGGCAGGTCGCCCCGGTCGAGCCCGCACCCATGCGGCTGCCGCGGGCGATGGTCGGCTCGGCGGCCTCCCTCGTGCTCCTGGGGGTCAGCATCACGGTCGTGGCCGGGCCCATGTACGACTACACCCAGCGGGCCGCCGCCACCCTGCGGGACCCGAACCAGTACATCGTCTCGGTGCTCCCGGACCGCGCCCGCGGCGCCGGGGTGTCCTCCGACCTCGCCGAGGACACCCCCGACGCCGAGCTGCCCGACGAGCCGGTCGAGGAGGAGGACGAGTGAGCCTCCACCCGCGCCGCCGCTCCTTCGGCGTCAACCTCGTCATGACGGTCTGGCTGGCCGTCATCTGGGTGCTCGTCTGGGGTGACCTCTCGATCGCCAACGTGCTCAGCGGCCTCGTCCTGGCGGTCGTGGTGACCCGGCTGATGCCCCTGCCCGCGGTGGACTTCCACGGCCGGGTGCACCTGCCCTCGGTCGCCTACCTGGCGTACCGGTTCGTCGTCGACCTGGTGGTGGCCAGCGCCCAGGTGGCCTACCAGGCCTTCCGGGTGGGCAGGACCCCGCGCAGCGCGGTGCTCGCGGTCCACCTGCGCAGCCACTCCGACCTGTACCTGACCCTGACCGCCGAGCTGTGCTCGCTGGTGCCCGGGTCGATCGTCGTCGAGGCGCACCGCGTCTCCGGGGTGCTCTACATCCACGTGCTCGACGTCGACATCGCCGGCGGGGTCGAGGCGGCGCGGCGCAACGTCCTGGACACCGAGGCGCGCATCCTGCGGGCCCTCGCCTCGGACGCCGAGCTGGCCGAGGCCGGGCTCACCCGTCGACCGCAGCGCGGGGTCGCCGACCCGGGCCTCCAGGGGGCTCCGTCGCAGGCAGCCGCCCCGGTCTGCCTCACCGAGATCGGAGAGGTCGCGCCGCCCGTCGAGAAGGGCGGCGACGGGGCCGTCGAGGAGAAGGGGGAGCGCCCGTGATCGTCGTCGTCATCATCTGCGCGGTGCTGCTCACCATCAGTGCCGGACTCGCGCTGGTCCGGGCCGAGAAGGGCCCCAGCATGCTCGACCGCACCATCGCCCTGGACATCGTGACCAGCACCATCGTCGGGGCCATCGCCCTCGAGGCGGCGTGGTCGCGTCGCATCGACACGGTGCCGATCCTCGTGGCGGTGGCCCTCGTGGGCTTCGTCGGCTCGGTGACCATCGCGAGGTTCGCCTCGGTCGAGCCCGAGGGCGAGGGGCGCGTCCTCACCCGTGAGGAGATCGCTGCCGCCGAGAGCGAGCGTCTCGACGCCGAGACCACGGCACTCGAGTCCAGCGACCCCGAGCACCACGGCGGGCCGGCCCAGGGGGAGGTGCGCGAGTGAACGAGACCCTGGACGTGGTGCTCGACGTGCTGGCCGCGGTGTGCCTGCTGGGCGGCGCCGTGCTGACCCTCGCGGCCGGGGTCGGGCTCGTCCGGTTCCCCGACCTGCTCGCCCGCATGCACACCGCGACCAAGCCGCAGGTGCTCGGGCTCATCCTCATGATGCTGGGCCTGGCCCTGCGACTGCGCAGCGGCCCGGTGATGTGGATGCTGCTGCTCGTGGCCCTGTTCCAGATGCTCACCTCGCCCGTCGCGGCGCACATGGTGGCGCGCGCGGGATACCGCACCGGGAAGGTCCGCAAGGAGCTGCTCGTCGTCGACGAGCTCACCCGCGACCTGGAGCTGGCCCACGCCGAGGTCGCGCAGGCAGAGGTCGCGCAGTCCGCGCCCGACCGAGCGGCGCAGGACGAGGCAGACCCTCCGGCCCGCGCCGATCAGGACGGCGACGGACCCGTCAGCTGAGGAACTTGGCGGTCCCTCGCGTGGCCAGCACGCGGGCCAGCGCGACCATGGCGCTCGACAGCACAGCCGCGCCGATCACCTCGGCCAGGCGGGAGTCGTCGTCGTCCTCCGCGTGGGGCGGCTCGTGACCGCTGACCATCTTCCAGGCGCTCGCGACGGCCTTCTGGGCGGCCCACACGCCGACCAGGGTGACGACACCGCCGATGACCTTGGCTGCGACGCCCTGCTTCTTGTCCGACACGATCTACCTCCGCCGATGGGTGAGCTGCTCCGCTCACCGTAGCCCTGCCTACCGGGTGGCGCAGTGCGGCCGGGTCACCCCTCGGCGGTCCACAGGTAGAGGCGCTCGCCGGTCTTCTCCGCCAGCAGCACCAGCGCGACGATCGAGCGCAGCACCGGGAGCAGCTCCGTCGCCGAGGCGTCGACCTCCTCGGCCTGCGCCCACTCGGTCGCGACCTCGGTCGCCAGGTCCGGGTCCTCGCTGCGGCTGAGCTCGGCCAGGGCCTCGCACAGGAAGTCGGGGAGGAGCAGCAGCGCCTCGTGGTCGAGGTCCACCTCCTCGAGCTCGAGGTCGCCCGAGCCGAAGCGCACGGCCCGCGCGACGATCTCGCCGAGGGTCTCGAGCTCGATCGGTCCGAGGTCCACGAGGGCCAGGTGGGAGGCGTCCCCTGTCGGGGTCACGCCACCGGCCTCGAGGGCCTCGGAGCGTGCCAGGGCGGCAGCGTGCTTGGCGGCGAACAGCTCAGCCTGGACGGCCACGGCTCCTCCTCGGTCGGATGTTGCAGGTCGGGCCCTGCCCGCCCCGAGCGTAGCCGCGGACGCGGCGTGGTCCGTGGCACCACGGCGGCCGGGGCACCGGCGTCGCGGCGGTAGGCTCGGGGTGAACGACAGGGGAGCGTCGTCCGGTTCGCCGGACGCTGGACGCTGAGAGTGCGGACATCCGCAGACCCTCGAACCTGATCCGGTTGGTACCGGCGTAGGGAGTCGGGACGTCTCAGGCCTGCCACCGTCGTCGTCGACGGGTGCTGCCGGTCGACGACGCTGGTGCTGGGCCCCCCTCCTGCCACCACGAGGAGGACACACCATGGCGAGGACCCTCGCCCACCCGGCCAGCACCGGGAACCACCTGCGCCTCGGCGCGTTCGTCGCGGCGGGCGCCCTGCTCGCGGGCTGCTCGACCATCGGCACGGGCAGCGACGACGACGGCGCATCCGAGGACGGCGCCACCACCGGGGAGGGCGGCGGCACCGTCGTCCTCGTCACGCACGACTCCTTCGCGCTCAGCGAGGACGTCATCGCGGACTTCGAGTCGTCCTCGGGCCTGACCCTCGAGACCCAGGCCCCGGGGGACGGCGGTGCCCTGGTCAACCAGCTGATCCTCACCAAGGACTCGCCCCTGGGCGACGTCGTCTTCGGGATCGACACGACCTTCGCCTCGCGCGCGATCGAGGAGGGGGTCCTGGACCCGTACACCTCGCCGAACGCCGGGCCCGACGTCGAGGCCCTCGCGGTCGACGACGAGGGGTACCTGAGCGCGGTCGACGTGGGCGACGTGTGCCTCAACATCGACCACGAGTGGTTCGCCGAGGAAGGGCTCGAGGAGCCCACGAGCCTGACCGACCTCACCGACCCGGCCTACGTCGACCTCGTCGTGACGACCAACCCCGCGACCTCGTCCCCCGGGCTGGCCTTCCTCCTGGCGACCGTCGCCGAGTTCGGCGAGGACGGGTGGGAGCAGTACTGGGCGGACCTGAGCGCCAACGGTCTCAAGGTGGTCAGCGGCTGGTCGGACGCGTACTACGTCGACTTCTCCGGCCCCTCGAGCGAGGGTGACCGGCCCATCGCGCTGTCCTACGCCTCCTCCCCGCCGTACGAGGTCGGCGAGGGCGCCGAGGAGGCGCCGACCGGCGCGATGCTCGACACCTGCTTCCGGCAGGTCGAGTACGCCGGGGTGCTGGCCGGCGCTGCCAACCCCGAGGGCGCGCAGCAGGTGATCGACTGGCTGCTGAGCCCCGAGGTCCAGGCCGACATCCCCGAGAACATGTACGTGTACCCGGCGGACTCCTCGATCGAGCTGCCCGAGTCCTGGGAGCGGTTCGCCCCGCTGCCCGAGGACCCGTACACCCTCGACCCGGCCGTCATCACCGAGAACCGCGAGGCCTGGATCCAGGCCTGGACGGACACGGTCATCGGCTGACCGTGCCCACCCCCACCCCCACCCCCACCCCCACCCCGGCCCCGGCCCCGGGCCCGGCCCCGGCCCGCCGAGGTCGCACACTCGCACCGAGGTCGCACGTTCAGAAGTGCGTCCCCGGTGCAGATGTGCGACCTCGCGGGGGTGCGGGCGGGTGAGAGGCCTGGGGCGAGGCCTGGTGTGGGGGCTGGCGGCCGCTGTGCCGCTGGCCTTCCTGGGGCTGTTCTTCGCCCTGCCGGTGGGGAGCCTGGTGCTGCGGGGCTTCGTGGCCGACGGCGGCCTGGACCTGGGCGGGTTCGCGGAGGTCTTCGGGCGGCCGCGCACCTGGCGGATCATCGGGCTGACCCTCGCCCAGGCCACCGTGGGCACGGCGATCGCGGTGCTGGTCGGCATCCCCGGTGCCTACCTCCTCTACCGCTGCCAGTTCCGCGGCCGCGCCGCCCTGCGGGCCTTCGTCATCGTGCCCTTCGTGCTCCCGACGGTCGTGGTCGGGGTGGCCTTCCGGTCGGTGCTCGCCCCCTCCGGGCCGTTGGGCTTCCTCGACTGGGACGGCACCTTCGCGGCCGTCGTCGCCGCGCTGGTCTTCTTCAACTACGCGGTGGTGGTGCGGACCGTCGGCGGGTTCTGGGCGCACCTCGACCCGCGGGCCGAGCAGGCTGCCCGCTCCCTCGGCGCCCCGCCCTGGCGGGCCTTCCTCACCGTGACCCTGCCGGCGCTGACCCCGGCGATCGCCTCGGCCGCCTCGATCGTCTTCCTCTTCTGCGCGACGGCCTTCGGGGTGGTCCTGGTGCTCGGTGGCACGGGCTACGGCACGGTCGAGACCGAGATCTGGGTGCAGACCACCCAGTTCCTCGACCTGCGAGCCGCCGCCGTCCTCTCGGTGGTGCAGCTCGTCGTCGTCGCGGTCGCCCTCGGCACCGCGGGGCGGGCCCGGGCCCGGCGGGAGCGCGCGCTGCAGCTGGGTCGGCCCGAGCGGGTGGCCCACCGCCGGCTCGCCCTGCGCGGACCCGAGCGCAGCGCCGGCGACCTGCTCGCGGTCGGGGTGACCGCCGTCGTCGTCGTGGTGCTGCTCGCGTTGCCGCTGGTCACGGTGCTGGTGCGGTCCTTCCGGACGCCGACCGGCTGGGGCCTGGGCAACTACGTCAACCTGGGCACCACGGGGGGCAGCAACGCGCTGAGCGTGACCGTGTGGGAGGCGGGGCTCAACTCCCTGCGCATCGCGGTGGACGCGACGGTCATGGCCGTGGTGGTGGGCGGGCTCGTGGCCCTCGTGGTCTCGCGCCGTCCTCGGGGCCGGGGGACGCGGCGCGCGGTCCGGGCCCTGGACGCGGTGTTTATGCTGCCCCTCGGCGTCTCGGCCGTGACCGTCGGGTTCGGCTTCCTCATCGCCCTGGACCGTCCCCTCGGGCTCGACGTCGACCTGCGCACCCACCCGCTGCTCATCCCCGTCGCGCAGGCCGTGGTCGCGACCCCGCTGGTGGTGCGTACCGTGCTGCCCGTGCTCCGCGCGATCGACTCCCGGCTCCACGAGGCCGCCGCCGTGCTCGGCGCCTCCCCGGGAAGGGTGCTGCGGCTGGTGGACTGGCCGATCGCCGCGCGCTCCCTCGGGCTGGCCGTGGGCCTGGCCTTCGCGGTCAGCCTCGGGGAGTTCGGCGCGACGTCCTTCCTGGCCCGGCCGGACCGGCCGACACTGCCCGTGGTGATCTTCCGCCTGATCGGACGCCCGGGGGCCGAGAACCTCGGCATGGCCCTGGCCGCCTCGGTGCTGCTGGCGCTGGTGACCGCGAGCGTCATGGCCCTCACCGAACGGCTGCGCGCCGGCGCGGCAGGGGAGTTCTGATGACACCGCAGCACCCGTCGCCCACCGACCCGTCGTCCACCACCTCGGCCGGCCGCGGCCTGGCCGTCCGTGACCTCGTCGTGCACTACCGGGACGACGACGGCACGACGGCGACCGCTGTCGACGGACTGAGCCTCGAGGTCGAGCCCGGTGAGGTGCTGGGCCTGCTCGGGCCCTCGGGCAGCGGCAAGTCGAGCCTGCTGCGGGCCGTCGCGGGGCTCGAGCCGGCCTCCTCGGGGTCGATCACCTGGGACGGCGCGGACCTCGCCGGGGTGCCGGTGCACCGCCGCGGGTTCGGGCTGATGTTCCAGGACGGGCAGCTGTTCCCGCACCGGGACGTCGCCGCGAACGTGGCCTTCGGCCTCGAGATGGCCGGGGAGCCGCGGGCCCGGCGCCGCGAACGGGTGACCGAGCTGCTCGAGCTGGTGGGCCTCGGCGGGTTCGCGGACCGTGCGGTCTCGACCCTGTCCGGCGGGGAGCGGCAGCGGGTGGCCCTCGCCCGGTCCCTCGCGCCGCGGCCCCGGCTGCTGCTGCTCGACGAGCCGCTCTCGGCCCTGGACCGCGCGCTGCGCGAGCGTCTCGCGGCCGAGGTGCGCGAGGCGCTGACCACCACGGGCACGACGGCGGTCTTCGTGACCCACGACCACGACGAGGCCTTCGCGGTGGCCGACCGGATCGCCGTGATGGACCTCGGTCACCTGCTGCAGGTCGCCCGGCCCGTCGACCTGTGGCACCGCCCGGCCTCGCAGCGGGTCGCGGAGTTCCTCGGCTACGAGGCCTTCGTGCCGGCCGGGGTGCTCCCCGGGGTCGAGGACGACGCCCTGGTGGCCCTCGGCCCCGGCTCCCTGCGGCTCGACCCGGCGGGGGACCTGCGCGGGACGGTGCGCAGCGCGGGGTTCCGACGCGGTGTGGTCGAGGTCGTGGTCGAGGTCGAGGGGATCGGACCGGTCACGGTGGTCGAGCCGAGCGCCCCGGACCGCGCCGTCGTCGGGCCCGGGGAGCAGGTGCGGCTCACGGTCGACGTCGACGCGGTGCCGCGGCTGGGCTGACGCCGCCCCCTCCCGGCCCTCGCGGGCCGCGCCCGGGGCTCAGGTCAGGTGCTTCTGCCACTCACCCGAGACGCCGGTCGGCCGGAAGCCGAGGGCCACGTTGATGGCCAGCATGTAGCTGTTCTCCTCGGCGTTCCACGTGTGCACGCGCTCGGCGCCCGGGTGGGAGGCGGCCAGGCGCCGCAGCATGTCGGCCTTGACCAGCATGCCCAGCCGGCGACCGCGGTGCTCCCGCAGCACGAGGGTGTCCTCCTGGAACACCACGGCGGGTCGGTCGTGGGGCATCTCGACCATGGTGAAGGCCGCGAGGGTGCCGGTGGGCTCGTGCTCGGCGGCCACGACGAGGAACGCGTGCCCGGCGGCGGCGATCCGTTCCTCGGCCGCGCGCACCCGGGCGGCGTCCCACACGTCCTCCTCGAGCTCGAGGCCCGCAGACGGCGCATCGGTGGACATCCGCGTCTCGAGGACGGCGAAGTGCTCGAGCCACTCCTCGGGGAGACTGTCCCTCCAGGCGTGCAGGCGGTAGTCCGCGCCGGCCCGGTCGGCGGCCTCGGCGTGCATCCGGTCGAGCAGGTCGGGGTCGACGGGCAGGTCCAGCACGCTGTAGCGCTCGGCCTGCTCGAGGACGAAGCCGTGACGGTGGGCGAAGGCGGCCCCGGGCTCGGCGCTGTCGATCCGCCCGCTGCCGGTCGGCGCCTCGAGGGCACCGGGGGCGTCGGCGGCTGGCTCGCCGCGGTGGTCGGAGCTCGCGATGACGACGCTCCGCCCGTGGGCCCGGGCCACCTGCTCGGCCTCGGCCAGGAGGGCGGCCCCGACCCCCTGGCGTCGGTGCTCGGGGTGCACGACGAGCTCGACGTAGGCCATGCGCTCGTTGCTCGCGCGCTGCATGTGCAGGTTCGCGAGGCCGACGACGTCCTGGGCGGTGGGGGAGGCCAGGTCGCTGCGGTGCGCGACGAGCAGCACCCGCGTCGTGTACTCGGTCCGGGTGAGGCCCACGTGCAGGTACTGAGCGGTGTAGGCGACGTCGTCGTTGCCGTAGGTGTCGTGGTCGACCGCGAAGGAGACCGCGGAGGCGCCGTGCAGGGCCCAGGCCGCCGGGTCCTCGAGGGACGGTGGGACGGGGGACCGGGTGACAGACCACGTGCGCATGGGGGCCACTGTGCTCCGACCGGCGGCGTCCGCGCCACGCCATTTCGACGGCCTTCGCTCGCGCGCGCGTCGGCCCGGTGCCATGCTCGGGTCGGCCACGTCCACCGAGGAGGAACCATGAGCACCGAGGACCGCGTCCTGGTCGACATCGCGGTGCGCGCGACACCGGACGCCGTGTGGGCGGCCCTGCGCGACCCCGACCAGATCCACCGCTGGTTCGGCTGGGACGACGACGGCCTCGCCGCCGAGATCCAGCAGATCTTCGTCGACGAGCCCACCGAGGACCCTGCCGCCCGCACCCTCGTGTGGCCCGACGGCGACCGGATCGCCCTCGAGCCCATCAGCGAGCTCTCCACCCGGCTGGTCATCTCGCGCAAGGACGGGACCACCGACGGCGACATGGTCGGCGCCTACGACGCGGTCGACGAGGGGTGGATCACCTTCGCCCACCAGCTCCAGTTCGCCCTCGAGCGCCACCCCGGGGCCGAGCGCCGCACGGTCTCAGCCCTCGGGGTGGACCTCGGTTCCGAGGACCACGCCCTCCTGAAGGACCTGGGCCTGCGCCCGCTGGGCGACGCCCCCGTCGGCTCGGCCTACGCGGTCGAACGCGCCGACGGGTCCCGTTTCACCGGCGAGATCGCCTTCCAGACCGACCTGCAGATCGGCCTGACCGTCGCGGAGGAGGAGCACGCCCTGCTCGTCGTCGCGCGCACACCCCCGTCGGCGGCGCCTCCGCACGGCGTCGCGATGTTCGTGCTCAACACCTACGGCCTCGACGACGCGAGGATCGCCCAGGTCGAGCAGCGCTGGACCGCGTGGTGGGCTCCCACCACCGTCGAGGACGACCTGACGCCGTAGGCGTGAGGTGCCCGGCGATGGCGGGCACCGCCTCGACGGTCTAGCCGGCCTCGGCCTCTGGCGTGAGGGCCTCCGTGCGCAGGGCGGCGAGGCGCTCGGTCAGGTGCTCGTGCTCCGGTCCGCCGGGGACCAGGGCGAGGGCTCGGAGGAAACCGGCCGCGGCCTCCTGCGGCCTGCCCGCCTGCCAGGCGAGCTCGGCCCGGACGGCCTCGAGGCGGTGGTGGTCGGGCAGGCGGGTCTCGAGGCCCTCGAGGAGGGCGAGCGCTGCGTCCGGGCCGTCGAGCTCGGCGACCGCCACGGCCCGCGCGAGCCGCACCACCGGGGAGCCCGTGAGGTCCTCGAGCTCGGCGTAGTGACCGGCGATGACGTCCCACCGGGTGCTCGCGGCTGCGGGGGCCGTCGCGTGCTCGGCCGCGACGAGGGCCTGGAGCCGGTACGCCTCGGCCTGCCCGGTGGTGCGGGGAAGTCCACGGAGGAGCGGGAGGGCCTCCTCGATCTCGGTGCGCCGCCAGCGGGAGCGGTCCTGGTCGTGCAGCAGCACGAGGTGCCCGTCAGGGTCCAGGCGTGCGTCGCGGCGTGAGTGCTGCAGGAGCATCAGGGCGAGCAGGGCCCGGACCACGCCGTGGCCGGGGAGCAGGCTGTCGAGCACCCGTGCGAGGCGGATCGCCTCGTCCCCCAGGTCACCCCGCAGCGGCTCGTCACCGGGCTGCGGGTGGTAGCCCGCGGTGAACACCAGGTACAGCACCGTGGCGACGACGTCGAGGCGCTCGTCGAGGCGGCCGGCCGGGGGTACGTCGAACGGGATGCCCGAGGCGGTGAGGCGCTTCTTGGCCCGGGTGATCCGCGCGGCCATCGTCGTGGGCCGCACGAGCATGAGCCGTGCGATCTCGGGGACGTCGAGGCCGATGACGAAACGCAGCGTGAGGGCGACGCGGGCCTCGGCCGAGAGCGCCGGGTGGCAGCAGGTGAAGATCAGGCGCAACCGCTCGTCGAGCAGGTGCTCGTCCTCCGCCGGCCCGGTGCTGGGATCCGTCGCGGAGGCGGAGGCGGCGGCGCGGGTGCGGGCGTCGACCACCATGAGTGGTTCCTTGCGGCGGTGCACGGCCTCGGCCCGCAGCCGGTCGACGACGCGGCGGCGCGCGGCGGTGAGGAGCCACGCCCCGGGGGAGTCGGGGACGCCGTCCTGAGGCCATCGCTGGGCCGCGCTCGCGAAGGCCTCCGCGACGGCGTCCTCGACGAGGTCGGGCCGGGCGAACTGGCCCAGCAGCAGGGCGACGGTGCGCCCCCAGTGCTCCCGCCAGGCCCGCGCGAGGGGGTCGTCCTGGGCGGACGCCTCGTGCGGGCCCGACGGTGGCGTGGTCACGCGACGTCGATCGCCGGACGGATCTCGACGGTGTACTCGGGCAGCTCACGACTGGCCTCGATCACGGCGTCCAGGTGGGGCGCCTCGACCAGGTAGAAGCCGCCGAGCTGTTCGGCGGTCTCGGCGAAGGGCCCCTCGGTCACGCTGACCTGCTCGCCCCGTCGGCGCACCGTCGTCGCGGTCTCGACCCCGGCGAGGGCCTCCCCGGCGAGGATCGTGCAGCCCGTGCGGGACGTGACCTGGGCGAACGCGTCGTGCCGGCGGTAGTACTCCTCGCGCTGGGTGGGTGAGGCGTCCCGCCAGACCTGCTCGTCCTGGTGGAGCAGAACGACGAATCTCACGCCCCCTGCCCGTCGACGTCGTTGGTGGTGGCGCGGATCTCTGCGGTCTCGCCGGGCTCGAGCAGCTCGGTGACCAGGGCGGCGAGGTCGTCCACGTCGCTGCTCTCGACGAGGTAGTAGCCGCCGAAGCGCTCGACGGTCTCGGCGTAGGGGCCGTCGGTCACCGTGGGGAACCCGGCGGCGTCGCGGCGGACCAGGCGTGCGGTGCTGCTGGGGCGGAGCTCGGCCCCGCCCGTGATGCGGTGCCCGCGCTCCTCGCACCGGGTCGAGAACCGCTCGTGCTGGCTGAACACCGCCGCCTGCTCCTCAGGGCTCGCCGCGAGCCAGGCGGCCTCGTCGGCGTACAGCAGGACGACGTACTCGCTCGGCGACGGGGTGGCCGGTGCTGCCTCGTCCGCCGTGCTGTGGTCCGGGGTCGGCGTCGTGGTCATGGTGGTTCCTCCGCGGTGCGGGGCGTCGGGTGCGCCCGGTCATCAGGATGACGCGCGAGGTCGGTCGAGATCGACACCGGGCGTCGACCTAGTTCCCCCGGGGTGCTGCGCTGGGGGCGACGTCGGGGCCCTCGGGCCGACGGCGTTGCGGGTACGGGGTCCGGCCCTCGCTGAGCGCCTCCACGAAGGTCGCGATCCGGCGGGCGCGGGTCTCGGGGCGCTTGGCGTCGTTCACCTGGGTGATCAGGGTGAAGCGGTTGCTCGAGGTCAGCACCTCGAACCAGGCCTGCGCGCGCGGCTCGGCGGCGATCGCCTGCGCGAGGTCCTCGGGGACGACCGCGTCGGCGGGGCCCGGGTAGGCGGCGTCCCAGCGACCGTCGGCCTGGGCGGCCCGCACCTGGGCCCGGCCGGCCTCCTGCATCCGGCCCTCCCGCTCGAGCCGCTCGACATGGGTCACGTTCCGGGCCGACCAGCGGCTGCGGGCGCGGCGCGGCGTCATGCGCTGGGCCGAGGTCTCGGCGTCACGGGACCGGGCCTGGCCGTCGATCCAGCCGAAGCAGAGGGCCTCGTCGAGGGCCTGCGCGTAGGTCAGGGAGGTGACCGTCCCACCCTTCTTGTGCAGCACCAGCCACACCCCGGTCGACTCCGTGTGGTGCTCGCGCAGCCACGTGTGCCACGCCGCGGCGTCGGGGAGCAGCAGCTCGGGAAGCTCGATGGCCATGGGTCCATGGTGCCCCGGGGCACCGACACGACGGGAGGGGCGCGCAGGTGCCCCGGAGCGGGCTCGGGCGCCGGTCAGGCGTTCTCGCGGCGGAAGGTCGCCGTGCCCCACCACACCGCCAGGACGAACATGCCCACCGACCACGCGATCCCCCAGCCCAGGGCCGAGAAGGCGAAGTCACCGGCGAAGGACGCGCGCACGGCGTCGACCACGTGCCGGGTCGGCATGAAGTCGCTGACCCGCACCAGCCAGTCCGGCCCGATGGTCATCGGCAGCAGGATCCCCGAGAGCAGCAGCACCGGCATCATGATCATGTTGATGACCGGGGCCATGACGTCCTCGGACTTCACGGTCAGGGCCAGCGCGTTCGAGGCCGCCGCGCACGCCCCGCCCAGCAGCAGGGTGATCAGCACGCCGATCACGATGCCCACGGCCGAGGCGCGCATGCCCAGGGCCCAGCCCAGGGCCACGAGGATCAGGGCCTGGACGCAGAGCTGGAGCAGATCACGGTAGAGCCGGCCCACCAGCAGGGCCGTGCGGTTGGCCGGGGTGACGCGCTCGGCCTCGATGACCCCCTCGCGCCACTCGCCGATGAGGCTGAACCCCGCGAAGAACGCCCCGAAGATCCCGAGCTGCACGAGCATCCCGGGGACGAAGAACGTGTACGCGTTCGTCGCGCCGAACTGGTCGATCAGCGGCTCGAGCAGCGGGCCGAACAGCAGCAGGTACAGCACCGGCTGGAGCATCCCGATGATGACCCAGGCCGGGTTGCGCAGGTTCATCCGCAGCTGGCGACGGAACACGATGTGGCTCTCGCGCAGGAAGGTTGCCGCGGGGCCGCGCTCGAGCGGGACGTCGAGGCCCGTGCTGGGCGCGCTCGTCGTGGCGGTCATCGGTGGGCTCCTTCGGTGGTGGTCGGGCTGCTGGTCACGGGCGTCGCCGTGGGGGCGCCGGTGCTCGCCCCGGCCGCGGTGGGGTCGGTCTCGTCCTGCCCGGTGCCGCCGACCTGCTCCGAGGCGGCCTCGGCCTCCCGCAGCGAGCGGCCGGTGAGGGTGAGGAACACGTCGTCGAGGGTCGGCCGCAGCACCTCGATGGACTCGAGCTCGATGCTCGCCGCGTCCAGGTCGCGCAGCAGGCCCTGCACCGAGCGGCCCGCACGCGGGACGCGCGCCCGTACGTGACGGTCGACCACCTCGACGCCGCCCGGCCCGGGGACCAGGGTCGCGAGTCGCTCGGCGGCCGCGCTCAGCTGGGCGGGGTCGTGCACCTCGAGGTCGACCAGGTCCCCGGCCACCTGCGCCTTGAGGTTGTCGGCGGTGTCCGAGGCGACGATGCGGCCCTGGTCGATGATGATGATCCGGTCGGAGAGCGCGTCGGCCTCGTCCAGGTAGTGCGTGGTGAGCAGCACGGTGACCCCGAGCCGGTCCCGCAGGCCCCGGATGTGCTCCCACAGGTTCGCTCGGGCCTGGGGGTCCAGGCCCGTGGTGGGCTCGTCGAGGAAGACGAGCTTGGGCTCGTGGATCAGGCCCATGACGATGTCGAGGCGTCGCTTCTGCCCGCCGGACATGTTCTTGGGCATCCGCGCCCACAGCCCCGGCAGGTCCATCTGCTCGAAGAGGGCCTTGCCCCGCTCCTCGACCAGGCGCTGGGGCAGGCCGTAGAGCATCCCGTGGTCGACCACCTCGTCCCCCGCGCGGGCCCCGCTGAAGGCGCCGCCCGCCTGCGAGACGTACCCGATGCGACGTCGTACCTCGACCGACTGGGTCGCGACGTCGTAGCCCGCGACGGTCGCGGTGCCGGCCGTGGGCCGCAGCAGGGTGGTGAGCATGCGCAGCGTCGTCGTCTTGCCCGCGCCGTTGGGGCCGAGGAAGCCGACCACCTCGCCCTCGCTCACGTCGAGGTCGACGCCGTCCACGGCGCGGACCTCCTCGCGCTGCCGCCCCCGCTTGGTGTGGAAGGTCTGGACCAGACCGCGTGCATGGATCACGAGGATCCCCTCCCGTCGATGAGTGCCCGGGCCCACCCGACGCCGGACAGCGCGACCCTCCCGGGTCCCTCGGCGCGCGTCAACGACAATTCGGGCGCACCGGGTCGCACGAGAGAAGACCGGGTCGATCGAGGAAACTCATCGGGGTCTGATGATCGGGCGGCGGTGACACCCGTCCACGCACAGCGTCCTCACAGGTGCGGTTGCTAGCGTTCACCGCGAGGGCCCGCCGCTGCCCCCCCTGCGCGGCGGGCCCTCCTCCCTGCACGAGGCGGCCCGGCTCCCTGCACGAGGAGGCCCGGCCGTCAGCCTGCCGTCGTGGGTCGCCGCTCCATCGGCACGTGCGGGATGCCGTCCTCGTCGTAGTTCTCGCCCGCGCGGACGAACCCGTACCGGCCGTACCACTGCTCGAGATGGGCCTGGGCGCCCAGGTGGATGGTCGCCGTCGGGCCGCACAGCGTGATGCCCTCCTCGAGCAGCCGTCCGGCGACGCCGCGACCGCGGGCAGCGGGGCTGGTCGCCACGCGGCCGATCGACGGGGAGTCGCTCCCGGTGCGCAGCACGCGGATGCAGCCCAGCACGGCGCCGTCCTCGTGGGCCCACACCTGGAGGGTGTCGGGGAGCAGGTCCTGCCCGTCGAGGTCCGGGTACGGGCACTCCTGCTCGACGACGAACACGTCGACCCGCAGCTGCAGCAGGGGGTAGAGCTCGGCGGCCGTGATCTGCGTCGCGGTCCTGGTCTCGATCGTGATGCCCACGCGGGGATGGTACGGGGCGCGGGGCGCCGTCGTCGGGCCGGATCACCCCAGCCCGAGCACGTCCCAGCCCAGCCGCAGGATCAGCCCGCCGACGACGACGAGGAACACCGCCCGGACGAAGGCGCTGCCCCGGGCCACGGCCATCCGCGCCCCGACGTAGGCGCCCAGGATGTTCGCGACGCCCATCATCAGCCCGAGCACCCACAACGGGGCGCCCTGCAGGGCGAAGATGATCAGCGCGCCGAGGTTGGTCACCGTGTTGATGATCTTGGCGTTGGCCGAGGCCTCGAGGAAGGCGTACCCCAGCAGCCCCACGAGCCCGATCACCAGGAAGCTGCCCGTGCCGGGACCGACGAGCCCGTCGTACGCGCCGATCCCGAGGCCCAGCGCCGCTGCCGTCCCGGTGTGCCGCACGCCGGAGTACCGCAGCCTCGTGACCCGCCCCGCGCCGGGGCGGGCCACGGTCCACACCGCGACGACCACCAGGGCCACCAGCACGATCGGCGTGATGACCTCCCCGGGCAGGAAGCTCGCCAGCGCCGCCCCGCCCGCTCCGCCGAGCAGGGCTGCGAGCGCCATCGGCGCCGCCGTCCGTAGCCCGGGCTGGACGCGTCGGTAGAACACGGCCGCGCTCACGCTCGTACCCATGATCCCCGCGAGCTTGTTGGTCGCGAGGGCCTGCAGCGGGCTGATCCCCGGGACGAGCAGCAGCGCGGGCAGCTGCACGAGCCCCCCGCCCCCGACGACGGCGTCGATCCAGCCCGCGAGCAACGCCGCGGCGAGCAGCAGCAGGATGGTGGTGGTGTCGAGGTCCGCGACCCCGGCGACGACGTGGTTCACGCCGCGAGGCTAGCCCCGCCCCCGCCCCACCCGCGCACCCCGCCCCCACCCCAGCCCCACCCCAGCCCTCCCGTTCGCCGAGGTCGCACATCTGCACCGAGGTCGTCCATGCGCGCGTGCGTCCTCAGTGCAGAAGTGCGACCTCGGTGCTGGCCGGGCTGGCGGTGCTGGCAGGGCTGGCCGCGGAGGGGGCTGGGCTAGTGGGTGAGGGCGGGGCGGGGCGTGAGGCGGAGGCTTGGGAAGGTGCGGCGGACGCGGGCCGCGAGGACGTGCGGGCGCGCAAGGTCCTCCTTGGTGAGCCTGAGGAGGCGCCACCCTTGGTCGAGGAGCGCGTCCTCGCGCCGCTTCTCCTCGATGACGACGTCGGCCGGCTGGTCGGCGTACTTGCCGCGGCCGTCGTACTCGGCGAGCACCCGTTCGGCGGGCCAGCCGAGGTCGGCCCAGAAGGTGCCGAGGTGCGTCTGGACCGGGACCTGGGTCTGCGGGCGGGGGAGTCCGATCTCGACGAGCTCAAGGCGAGCCAGGCTCTCCCCGGCCGACTCCGCGCCGTCGTCGGCGAGATCGAGGGTCAGCCGGGCCCGGACGACGCCGCGGCGGCCGGGCATCGAGGCGAGGAGCCGGGCGCACCTCTGCCGGTCCGCGCCCCGGCGGAGGGCAGCATCCGCGACGACCACCCCGCCACGCACCGACTCGGCCATCGCGCAGTCGACCACCGTGCGCTCGAGGCTGGTGACCCGCACGCCATGGAGGACGACGACGTCGTCGGGCGAGAGGTCGCGTCGGTGGCGGACGACGTCCGGGCTCGCGCCCGACCGCGCGCGGAAGTGCTGGACGACGTGGGTGACCGTCGGTGTGCGGAGCGTCGGTAGCCCCCAGAGCAGGGCGGCTGACGTGTGGCTCAGGACGGTGTCTGCGGTCAGCTGGGTACCGAGCGCGGCGATGCGCGCGAGGGCGAGGGCCCGGCGGTGGTCAGCGACCTCGAGTGTCGTCGCGTCGACGAAGGCTCCCGGCCGGACGCGCACCCACGTGCCGTCCCGCACGAGGCCCGCCACCACGGACCGATGATGGTCCCGTGCCAGGTGCACCCGCGGCAGCGGCGACGCCACGGCACCCAGCGCCCCGGTCTCTCGTGCCCTCGTCCCCTGTGCGGCCGGACCCCACGGTCCCGCCACCTGCGCCCCACCTCGCGTCCCCACCCCCCGACCCTCCCGTGCCGCGCCCTCGCCAGGCAGGTTGTCCACATCCCCCACATCGAGGTCGCACATCTGCGCCCAGGACGCACCGGAGCAGGTGCGTCCTCGCGGGGGACGTGCGACCTCGGCGGGGTGTGGGAGGTGGGCGGGACGAGCGTGGGGGTCAGGTGCTGAGGGCGTGCAGGGATCGGCCGTGGGGGTCGCTGCGAGCGCGCGGCACCCCGTCGACCATGACGACGAAGCGGGGGTCGCTCGCGCCCGGGGTCGGGGCAGCGCTCGCGGGGAGCACGCGCTCGCCCTCGTTGCTGACCCAGTGGCCTGGCAGTGCCGTGACCATGTCGACGAAGGCTGAGCGGGCGTCGGCGTCGAGGTAGGCGAGCACGGCACTGTGGACCACGACGAGGGTTGCGTCAGCGGGAGCCTCGGCCGCGACGGACGGCAGGGTCTCGAGCAGGTCCCCCGCGACGACGCGTGGTGGCTCCCGCCGGGCGACGGC
Organism: Actinotalea soli; assembly: GCF_017565425.1. Classification (GTDB taxonomy): domain Bacteria; phylum Actinomycetota; class Actinomycetes; order Actinomycetales; family Cellulomonadaceae; genus Actinotalea; species Actinotalea soli. Next base: position 107,656 of record NZ_JAGEMK010000008.1, on the reverse strand, counting down.
CAGCGCAGCCCGCAGCCGGGAGCGCCGGTCCTCGTGCTCGGGCCAGACGAGTGTCTCGAGCCAGGCCCTCGCGTCGGGGTCGGTGACGGCGACCGGTGCGAGGTCGATCCCGGCGCGCCACGCGACCTCGGGCATGCGGGTGGGCGCCGACACCCCGGGTCCGAGCGAGCAGGGCAGGACGACCTCCGACCGCCCGTCCTGGGGGTCGAGAGCGGTCCCGTCGTCGTACCGGTAGGAGTACCTGTCCGGGAGCAGGCACAGCCCGGCCGACGCCCCGACCTCGAGGAGGGCGAGGGGCTGCGGGAGCTCGGCCAGGAAGGGCAGGAGGACCGCGCACCGGCCGGCCTCGTTGGTCTGCGTCGAGCGGGCGAGGATCGTGGCCTGCACCTCGGGCCACCGATCGAGCAGCGTCGCGCGGAGGCTCGCGTAGGTCCCTGCGGCACCATGCCACCGTGCCGCTGCGAAGACGAGGTTCGGCTGCCGCTTGCCTGCCGGCAACGTCGCGATCAGATCCGCGACGACGTCGTCCTCGCTGAGTGCGAGCGCCCATCGCTCGAAGGTCGGGGAGCTGCCGCGCGCCTCGCGCTCGCCGAACGCCCGGTAGGTCGCCGCGACGGCGGCGGTGCCCAGGTGGATCGTCGGGTCCATGGTCCCAGGATGGGCCACCTGACGCCGTCGTCCGTCAGTCGTGTGCGTCGTCCGTGCCGAAGCCCGGCTGGGTGGCGCGGTCCTCGAGCGGCTCGAGCTCCTGGAACACGGTGATCTGCAGGCCGGCGGGCGCCTCCAGGCGGGCGTTCAGCGATCGCCACGGCGTCACGGTCGGGGGCGCCAGCTCCTCCGCGCCGACCTCGACCAGCGCCTGCGTGGTCGCCTCCGCGTCGTCGACCTCGAAGGCCACGCGCAGGTGCGGGGCGACCTGACGCCCGACCTCCACCTCGTCGATCATGCGCTTCTGGGCGGGGTTGGCGATCTCCAGGGTGGCGCGACCCGCGTCGAGGATCGCCACGCGGGCGCCGCCCTCCCCCTGGAACGCGGCCTGCTCGGGCAGCCCCAGCACGTCGCGGTAGAAGGCGAGCGCCTGCTCGTAGTCGGCCGCCTCGACCACCAGCCGCAGCTGCCGCACCGGGCTGACCGGTGCGGGGTTCGTCAGGGCGAGGTCGGCCGGCACCGGGCTCGCCGTCGGGTCAGGGGATCGCGCGTCGTCGTCGCTCATCTCGCGACGGTAGGACGTGACACCGGTGTCAGGTGCCAGCATGGGTGGTCCTGATCGAGGGAGGGGTGGTTGTGCGGATCGGCGAGCTCGCGGCGAGCACCGGCGTCAGCCCCCGGTCGCTGCGCTACTACGAGCAGCAGGGCCTCATCACGAGCGCACGGACCCCCGCGGGCCACCGGCGCTACGACCCGGCCATGGTCGACGCCGTCATCCGGGTGCAGGAGCTGTTCGCCGCCGGGCTCTGCAGCTCGAAGATCGCCAGCCTGCTGCCCTGCCTGCAGGCGCCGCAGCGCGCGCGCACCCCGGCCTTGCTGGCTGACCTCCTCGAGCAGCGCGCGCGCCTGGACGCCGCCGAGCGTGAGATCCGCCGTGCCCGGCAGGTCCTCGACGAGGTCATCGACGCCCTGGACGACTGATCTGCAGGCTGGGCGACTCGCACCTAGACGACCCCGCCCCGCCCCGCCAGCCCCGACCCGCCGGTCCCGCGCGGCCAGCCCCGCTCGGTCCTGCGCCCGATGTGCGACGTCGCGGGCTGCAGGAGGAGGGGGAGGGGGGACCTCTTCTCAGGCTCCTAGCACTGGCCGCGGCGGCCCAGGCCAGCGGTGACCAGGGGCTCGTCCGGGCCGCTACCTGCGTCGAGGACGATCTCGCCGTTGTCCACGCAGGCGAGGTACTCGGCGACGTCGAGCCGGCGCAGCTGGAAGGTCCCGTTGCCCTCGAGCAGCGCGGACCCCCCGACGTCCACCACGTACGAGTCCGGGCCCCACGAGGGCTGCCGGCCCTGGCAGCTGCCGCCGTCGCTGTTCGGGTAGCCGGCAGCCGCCCGCCTGACGTCGCGGATGATCAGGTGCTCAGCCACGTCTACCGAGCAGAGCGACAGCGTGCCCGCGTCCTTGACGGTCAGGCCTCGGTGCGCGGTGATCTCGCTCAGGTCGATCCGCGTCCCCGGCTTGCTCGGCAGGTTCAACCACCCGCCCACGCTCACCTCGCGCAGGATGGCCGCCCCGAGCACGGTGACGTTCAGCGACTGCCCGACGTCGGCCTGGTAGAAGTCGATCCCGTTCGACCGGCCCATCACCGAGCCCACCACCGTGGCCTCGGTGAGCGCCAGGTAGCCGGCGTCGTCGAGCCAGACCCGCCCGTGCACGGTGCTGGCGGTCAGCGAGGCCGTCTCTGAGCTGATGAGGTCCCCGACGACGGAAGACCGGGTGACCCGGACCGAGCCGCCCCGGTCGACGAGCAGGTCCCCATGGATCCCGACCAGGTAGATCGAGCAGGTCGCGCCGTCGGGGACGCGGACGTCGGAGTACACCTGCTGGCTCTGGATGAGACCGGTGCAGAGCAACGGTTCTCCGGTGGTGGCGGGTGCCGCTGCTGCGGCCAACGCTCCCGCCACGGCGGTTGTCACCGTGAGCGCGAAGGCGCAGAGGGCCCGCGCGAGGCGTCGTGAAGGTGCGGTCATGGTGTCCCCCTGCTCGTTACAGCTCGTGCCGCGCCGCCACGCTGGTCATCCGCGGTGGGATCCAGTGTGCGGGGGCCGTTCGCTCATCACCAGCCCGGTCGTGGGTGGGCGACGCGCGTAGCGGTCGGTCTGTCGTCGGTGTGCGGTCCTCGGCGACGGGCAGGATGGCCTGATGCTCCCCGCCCGACGACGCCGTCACGAGCTCGTCCAGGCCTCGCTCGCCGCCCGCGACGACGACGAGCTGGTGGCTGCCCTCCGTGCCGCACCCACCGGCGTCGCCGGCGTGGGCGGTGGCACCTCGGTGCTCGACGTCGACGGTGTGCCGGTGTTCGCCAAACGGATCCCGATCACCGACCGGGAGCTGGCGCATCCCCGCAGCACCGCGAACCTCTTCGGTCTGCCGACCTCCTGCCAGTACGGGATGCACCGCCTCGCCGGCCCGGGCTTCGGGGCGTGGCGCGAGCTGGCCGCCACCACCTCCGTCACCGAGGGGGTCCTCGCCGGTGAGTCCGAGTCCTTCGCCCTGCTGCACCACTGGCGGGTTCTGCCGGGCCGCCCGCCTGTCGCGCCCGAGCACCGGGACGTCGAGGCGGTCGTCGCCCAGTTCGGGGGCGACCCGGCCGTGCGGATCCGGCTCGAGGAGCTGGCGGCCGCGACCTCCAGCCTCGTGCTCTTCTCCGAGCACCTCCCCGATGCGCTGGCCGACAGGTTGACCGACCCGCTGGGCAGTGCCGAGTGGCTCGCGCGGCAGCTCCTCGAGATCGTCACCTTCCTGCGTGGCCGCGAGCTGCTGCACATGGACGGGCACTTCGGGAACCTGCGGGCAGACGGCGACAGGATCTACCTCGTCGACTTCGGGCTGGCGATCTCACCACGGTTCGACCTGTCCGAGGCCGAGCGGGACGTCGTCGCGCAGAACGCCGACCACGATCCCGACTACGCCGCGATGCGACTGGTCAACTGGCTGGTCACCACGGTGTGCGGAGTGCCGGTGCCGACCAGCGGGGGACCGGTGGCCCGCAACGCGTACGTGCGCCGGTGCGCCGAGGGCGAGATCCCGTCTGCGGTGCCGGAGCCCGTGGCAGGCCTCCTTGCCCGGCACGCGGCTGCCGCGGCCCGGATGAACGAGTTCTGCTGGCGCCTGGTCGACGGTGACATCCGTGCTCAGTACTCCGGCCGCAGGGCTGGACCGTAGCCGGACGAGGCGAGGCTGAGCCGCGTGAGAGCGGGCGCGCCGCGGCCCGCAGTGGGACGGGCGCTAGGCCCGCCGGATCTGACCGAGGTCGCACACCTGCATCGGGAACGCACGTGTACCAGGGCGACCTGGGTGCAGACGTGCGTCCTCGGGAGGTGACCCGGGTCAGGCGGGCACGGGCCGACGGACGTCGACAGGCGTGCCGAACTCCGTGCGGACCCCGCGGGAGAACAGCACCGAGTCGGGGGGCCGGTGCGCCGTCGTCGAGAGTCCGCACGCCTCGACGAGCCGGTCGTCCAGGGTGAGCAGCTCGGCGGCGCGCAGCGGCCAGGTCTCGTGACGGTTGGGCACGTAGAGGGTGCGACCGAACGCACGCGCGTGCAGGCCCCAGCGTGCGGTGAGGAACTCGGCGACCGGGTCGCCGGGCGCGAGCGCCTCGCCCGGCCGGACGACGACGCGCGTCGTGGCGTCCCGCGGGCCTGGCCAGCGGCGCTGCGAGGCGTACGTGAGGACACCGTCGGCCTCGGTCACGCGCATCCGCGCCCACGTGTACGGGAGGGCGAACACCCCACGCGCGCCGAGGACGAACGCCAGCCGGGACGCCTCGAGCGTCAGGAAGACCACGCCCCGACGGCCTCGCTCGTCGACCGAGTAGAGGCGGACGTTGGTCTCGGGGAAGGTCCCGAGCCACGGGAGCCCGGGCCCACGCGCGGCCCCCGCACCGACCATGCGGAAGGGCACGAGGCCGACCCAGCTCGACCCGTCGTGGACGTCCGGTCGCGTGCCCGGCGGCATGAACGGCGCGACGACGTCGGGTGCGACGCACCAGTGGACGAAGGTGAGGTCGCGCCACGACTGCCGCATGATCGGCCGACCACCCAGCGCGGGCGCTGTCGCGGTCACGGGCTGGGAGGGCATGACGCCACTATGCACCTGCGACCGGGCGGGGCGACCCCCGTGGCGAGCAGGATGACTGCAGCATGGTGACGGCGACCGGCTGCGCGACGCGATCGACCTCGTCCGTGAGACGCAGCTCGCTCCCGAGCAGGTGCGTGCGGCGGCGGCTCTCGCAGGCCGTCCGTCGGCGGGGGAGTCGCTGCTCTCGGTGGTCTACGGCGAGTGACGGGTGGGCGCGTCCGGGTGGACGTCGATGCAGGCGGTCGTCGTCAGTCCCAGGTGATCGACAGCACGCGGCTGCCCTCCGGGACGGCGGGAGCGCCGACACGGTGCTCGACGACGTAGCCCTCGACGAGGCCGTCGGACTCGAGCCAGTCGGTGTCGACGAGGCCGGCGAGATCCTCGGCGTCGAGGCTGGTGCACACCGCGACCGCCTCGGCGAGCACCAGGTCGCTGCCCTCGGCCGTCTCGTCGTGGAGCTGGACCCGCACCCAGTCGACGTCGGGGTGCGCCTCGACCGAGCGCAGCCGCTCGGCGATCGCCGCGAGGGCCGGCCGGCCGTACCCCCACTGGTTGGGCGCGAGCGACTCCTCCTCGTCGTTGCCGAGGAAGAACTCGTCGATGGTGAGGAGCGGCAGGGCGTCGTCGACCGTGCGAGACAGGACGTCGTCGAGGGAGATCATGAAACGCGAGGGTAGCGGCGGGCTGCGGGGTCCGACGGAATAGCCCCCCCGTGGCTGAGGTTGAGCCTGGTGGACTCAACTCTAGGCCTCTGAACTTGCGCAGCACGGCGGAGCGCCGCAGACTTGAGCGCAGCAGGCTCAACCACGTAGAGGAAGGCACCACCCATGGCACGAGCAGTCGGCATCGACCTCGGCACCACCAACTCCGTCGTCTCCGTCCTCGAGGGCGGCGAGCCCACCGTCATCGCGAACGCCGAGGGCGCCCGCACCACCCCGTCGGTCGTGGCCTTCTCCAAGACCGGCGAGGTCCTGGTCGGCGAGATCGCCAAGCGCCAGGCCGTCACCAACGTCGACCGCACCATCAGCTCGGTCAAGCGCCACATGGGCACCGACTGGAAGGTCGAGATCGACGACAAGTCCTACGGCCCGCAGGAGATCTCGGCCCGCGTGCTGGGCAAGCTCAAGCGTGACGCCGAGGAGTACCTGGGCGAGCCCGTCACCGACGCGGTCATCACCGTCCCGGCCTACTTCAACGACGCCGAGCGCCAGGCCACGAAGGACGCCGGTCAGGTCGCCGGCCTGAACGTGCTCCGGATCGTCAACGAGCCCACCGCCGCGGCCCTGGCCTACGGCCTGGACAAGGGCAAGGAGGACGAGCTGATCCTCGTCTTCGACCTCGGTGGCGGCACCTTCGACGTCTCCCTGCTCGAGGTCGGCAAGGACGAGGACGAGTTCTCGACCATCCAGGTCCGCGCGACGCACGGCGACAACCGCCTCGGCGGCGACGACTGGGACAACCGCATCGTCGAGCACCTGATCAAGCAGGTGAAGAACAACAACGGGGTCGACCTGTCGAAGGACAAGATCGCCCTGCAGCGTCTGCGCGAGGCCGCCGAGCAGGCCAAGAAGGAGCTCTCCTCCGCGACGAGCACCAACATCTCGATGCAGTACCTGTCGATGAGCGAGAACGGCCCGATCCACCTCGACGAGAAGATCACCCGGGCCCAGTTCCAGGAGATGACCAAGGACCTCCTCGAGCGCACCAAGGCCCCGTTCCAGCAGGTCATCAAGGACGCCGGGATCTCGGTCAACGACATCGACCACATCGTCCTCGTCGGCGGCTCGACCCGTATGCCGGCCGTGGCCGACGTCGTGCGTGACCTGACCGGTGGCAAGGAGCCCAACAAGGGCGTCAACCCCGACGAGGTCGTCGCCGTGGGCGCTGCCCTGCAGGCCGGTGTCATCAAGGGTGAGCGCAAGGACGTCCTGCTCATCGACGTCACCCCGCTGAGCCTCGGCATCGAGACCAAGGGCGGCGTGATGACCAAGCTCATCGAGCGCAACACGGCCATCCCGACCAAGCGCAGCGAGATCTTCTCGACGGCGGACGACAACCAGCCCTCGGTGCTCATCCAGGTGTTCCAGGGCGAGCGGGAGTTCGCGCGGGACAACAAGCCGCTCGGCACCTTCGAGCTCACGGGCATCGCCCCGGCCCCGCGCGGCGTGCCGCAGATCGAGGTCACCTTCGACATCGACGCCAACGGCATCGTGCACGTCTCCGCCAAGGACCGCGGCACCGGCACCGAGCAGAAGATGACCATCACGGGTGGCTCGGCCCTCCCCAAGGAGGACATCGACCGCATGGTCAAGGAGGCCGAGGAGCACGCCGCCGAGGACAAGCAGCGTCGCGAGGAGGCCGAGACCCGCAACCAGGCCGAGGCCCTCGCGTACTCGACCGAGAAGGTCCTGGCCGACAACGGCGACAAGGTCCCCGACGACGTCAAGACCGAGGTCGAGGCCGCCGTCGCCGAGCTCAAGACCGCCCTCGAGGGCGAGGACATCGAGGCCGTCAAGACCAAGCAGGCCGCGCTCTCGGCCGTCAGCCAGAAGATCGGCGAGGCCATCTACCAGGCTGACGAGGCCGCGGGGGCGACCGAGGGGGCGGCGACCGACGCGCCGACCGAGGGCAGCGCCTCGGACGAGGACGTCGTCGACGCCGAGATCGTGGACGAGGACGAGCGCAAGTGAGCGACCAGCACACGCCGCCGGTCGGGGACGAGGACTCCGACCGGCCGCGGTTCACCGACAAGCGACGCATCGACCCCGAGACGTACGCGGTGCGTGAGCAGCCCACCCCGGCTGGCACGCCCGACGACGCCCCGACGGGCGAGGCCGTCCCGGACGACGCCTCGAGCCTGATCGACGACGAGCCCGCCGTCGAGGGCGACCTCGCGGCGGCGCAGACCCAGGCCGCCGAGCGGCTCGAGGACCTGCAGCGTCTCCAGGCCGAGTACGTCAACTACCGGCGCCGCGTCGACCGGGACCGTCAGGTCTCGCGGGACAAGGCCGTCAGCGACGTCATCGAGTCCCTCTTCGGGGTGCTCGACGACATCGAGCTGGCCCGGCAGCACGGGGAGCTCGCCGAGGGGCCCTTCGCCTCGATCGCCGAGAAGCTCGAGGGAGCCCTCGGGCGCTTCGGCTGGGAGCGGTTCGGCGCCGTGGGCGAGGCCTTCGACCCGAACGTGCACGAGGCCCTCATGCACTCCCACTCGGACGAGGTCAGCGAGCCGACGGTCGTCCAGGTGCTCCAGCCCGGCCACCGGGTCGGCGAGCGCGTGGTGCGGGCGGCGCGGGTGGCCGTGGCCGAGCCCGAGTCCTGAGAGGCGTGCGACGAGAGCAGGGAGGGGGTAGGCGATGACAGGCCAGGACTGGTTCGAGAAGGACTTCTACGCGGCGCTCGGCGTGCCCAAGAACGCGGACGCGAGCGCCATCAAGAAGGCGTACCGGAAGAAGGCCCGGAGCCTGCACCCCGACCAGAACCCCGGGGACGACGCCGCCGAGGCGAAGTTCAAGGAGGTCGGTGAGGCCTACGCGGTGCTCTCCGACCCCGAGCAGCGCCAGCAGTACGACGCCATCCGCGCGATGGCCGGTGGCGGTGCCCGGTTCTCGGCCGGCTCGGGCGGGCCCAGCGCGGCGGGGGGCGCCGGCTTCGAGGACCTCTTCGGCGGGCTCTTCGGCGGCGGGCACCCCGGCGGTGGCCCGGCGACCTCCGGGGGCGGGCCCCGCGTCCGGTACTCCCAGGGCGGGGCGCCCCCGGGCGGCGCCGGCGGCGCTGGCTTCGAGGACATCCTCGGTGGCCTCTTCGGTGGCGGCGGTGCCCGTGGCCAGCAGCGCGGGACCGACCTCGAGGCCTCGACCACCCTGCCGTTCCGCAAGGCGGTCGACGGCTCGACCATCACGCTCTCGGTCGAGGGGCGTCGGGTCAACGCCCGCATCCCCGCGGGGGTGCGGGACGGTCAGAAGATCCGCCTGCGCGGCAAGGGTCGGCCCGGGGCCGGGGGAGCCCCGGCCGGCGACCTGGTCATCGCGGTCAAGGTCGAGCCGCACCCCGTCTTCACCCTCGACGGGCACGACCTGCGCGTGACGGTCCCGGTGACCTTCGCCGAGGCTGCCCTCGGGGCCGAGGTCGACGTGCCGACCCTCGACGGCGGGACCGTGCGGGTCAAGGTGCCCGAGGGCACGCCGTCGGGCCGGACGCTGCGGGTGCGCGGCCGCGGGATCACCGTGGGGGAGCGCACCGGGGACCTGCTGGTCAGCGTCCAGGTGGCTGTCCCGCAGCGGTTGTCCGACGCCGCCCGCACGGCGGTCGAGGAGTTCGCGAGGGCCACCGAGGGTGCGGACGTCCGCAGCGAGCTGCGGGCACGAGCGGTGCAGTGACATGGCGACGGGGTACGACGCACCAGTCTTCGTGATCTCGGTCGCGGCTGACCTCGCCGGCATGCACCCGCAGACACTGCGTCAGTACGACCGCCTCGGGCTCGTCTCTCCCGGACGAGCCCGAGGCCGTGGCCGGCGCTACTCCCTGCGGGACGTCGAGACCCTCCGCGAGATCCAGCGGCTCTCCCAGGAGGAGGGCATCAACCTGGTCGGCATCAAACGGATCCTCGCCCTCGAGGCGGAGGTCGAGCGCCTGACCGAGCAGGTCGAGAGGCTCCGCGCCGGCGCCGAGCCCGGTCACCGCGTCTTCGCGGCCGGCCCCCAGGGCGAGGTCGTCGCCCTGCCCCGCGGGCACCGTCCCGCACGGGTCACCTCGAGCGGCGCCCTGGTCGTCTGGCGGCCGTCAGGGCGCTGAGCTCGCCGTCCCCCCGACCGCGGGTGATCCCCACGTCCCCGGGCTGCGGTCGCACCGCCGTCCTCACCGGGTGAGGAGGGCCAGCGCGTCCGCGACCAGCCTCGCCTCGTCGTCGTCGATGGCGAGCTTGGTGAAGCCTCCGCGCCGGCCGAGCACCGCGAGTCCGTGGAGGGTGGCCCACACGGTCCGCGCGAGGACGCGCGGGTCCGCCCCCGGAGGCAGAGCCCCGGCGTCCTGCGCGGCGACGACGGCGTCCACGAGGACCTCGAAGGTCGGCACGCCCGAGGCCAGCACGGCGGGACCGCGGTCGGTGAACATGATCCCGAAGACCGCCGGGTGCTCCCGCGCGAAGCGAAGGTAGGCCACACCGAGCGCATCGAGCCGCTCGCGGGCGTCGGTGGTCGAGCTCGCCGCCTGGGTGAGCGCGCGGCCGAACTCGCGGTAGCCCTCTCCGCAGAGCTCGTCGACGAGCGCGTCCTTGTCCGCGAAGTGCCGGTAGGGCGCCGCGGTGCTGACGCCGAGGCGCCGCGCCAGGGCGCTCAGGCTGAAGCTGTCCGCCCCGCCCTCGGCGAGCAGCTCGCGCGCGCCGTCGAGCAGAGCCTCCCGCAGCGCCCCGTGGTGGTAGCTCGTGCGCGCGGGTCGAGGGGTGGACGGCATGTTGACGACCGTAACATCGCGCCATATGTTGCGACCGCTTACAATGTGAACGGCTCTCGCATCGGAGGACCCCGTGGTCTCGACCCAGCCCGCCCTGCCCCAGCCCAGCCCTGGCCCTCTCCGGCCCGGCGGCCCGCGGGCCCGATCGCCCTCGCGGCGCCCCTCGCGCGGCCGCGCCGGCCTCGCCCTCACCAGCGTTCTCGCGCTCGGCGTCGCGGTGTTCTCCCTCGGCCTGTACGGGACGGCGAGCCTCGACCAGCTCGCGGAGGACGGCGTGGGCCTCGGGGGCGCCTACGCGGCGGCGGGCCCCGTGTTCCAGGGTGCGCTGTACGTGCACATCGTCACGGCATCGGTCGCGCTGCTCCTTGGTCCGCTGCAGTTCGTCGCCGCCCTGCGACGGCGCGCCCTGGGGCTGCACCGGGCCGTCGGTCGGGTGTACATGTTCTCCGTGGGTCTCGGCGGCCTCTCGAGCCTGGTCCTCCTCCCGGTGAACTCGGCAGGGTTCGTCGGGGCCTTCGGCTTCGGGGCGCTCGCGGTGCTCTGGCTCCTCACCGGCCTCCGGGCCCTGCGGGCCGTCCGCTCCGGGGACCTGGCCGGGCACCAGGCGTGGATGATCCGCAACTACGCCCTCACCTTCGCGGCCGTGATGCTGCGGCTGTGGCTCGGGGTGCTGATCGGGGTCCAGGTGCCGTTCGCCGGGCCGGAGACCGACGCCGAGGCACTGTTCTCGAACGCCTACGCGGCGGTGCCCTTCCTCTGCTGGCTGCCAAACCTGGTCGTCGCCGAGTGGCTCGTGCGGCGCCGGGGCCTGCCCTCGTACGCCCTGCCGGCCCAGGTCCCGCAGCTGGGGTCTGCCGACTCGACATCTGGGGGCCGAACGGGTGAAGATCAGGCCCCTCGCGGCGTCGTCACGTCACGGGCCGCAAGCCTCTGACCGGCACTTCCGCCGCCGGGGCCGGGGACGAAACGGACATATCCAGTGTGGCTCCCGGTGACGTAACTACACGGTTGCAACACAAGTCCTAGTGGCACTTGGCGGGGGGCACCACTAGAGGTAGTGTTGTTCTCGCCGCAGACGCGAACTGCGGGACGAACCATCTGGGAGATACCACCGTGACGATCACCGTCTACAGCAAGCCGAACTGCGTGCAGTGCGTGGCCACCTACCGCGCCCTGGACAAGGCGGGCCTGGACTACACGATCGTCGACCTCACGACGGACACCGAGGCCTTCGACATGGTCGTCTCGCTGGGTCACCAGGCAGCGCCCGTGGTCGTCGCCGGTGAGCAGCACTGGTCGGGGTACCGGCCCGACCGGATCTCGGGACTTCTCGAGACCCGCGCGCTCGCCAGCGCCTGACGACCACTCTCGCGGTCCCGGCGCTCTGAGCGTCGCCACCGCCACCCCGGCAGTCCACCGCCGGCAGCACCACCCCTAGCGCCACCGGCCGGTTCTGGTCGGTGGCGCGTCGTCCCACCGGGGAGCAGAGAGGTCGACCATGAGCTCGCTCGTGTACTTCTCCAGCGTCTCGGGCAACACCCAGCGTTTCGTGGAACGGTTGGGCCTGCCGGCCCGCCGGATCCCTCTGCGTCCCACCGACCCCTTCCTGCGCGTCGACGAGCCGTACGTGCTCGTCGTCCCGACGTACGGAGGCGGCAACGAGGGGGGCGCAGTGCCTCGGCAGGTCATCAAGTTCCTCAACGACCAGCACAACCGGGGCCTTCTGCGCGGCGTCATCGCCGCGGGCAACACCAACTTCGGCGAGGCCTTCTGCATCGCCGGCGACATCATCAGCGCGAAGTGCCAGGTCCCGTACCTGTACCGCTTCGAGCTTCTGGGAACGAGCGAGGACGTCGAGCGCGTCCGCGACGGATTGGAGCGGTTGTGGCAGCAGCAGTCACAGATACCAGCGTGACGCAGGGGTTGGACTACCACGCCCTCAACGCGATGTTGAACCTGTACGGGCCGAACGGGGAGATCCAGTTCGACCGTGACCGTGAGGCGGCGCGCGAGTACTTCCTCCAGCACGTCAACCAGAACACGGTCTTCTTCCACGACCTCGAGGAGAAGCTCGACTACCTCGTCGAGAACAAGTACTACGAGCCTGAGGTCCTGGCCAAGTACGACCGCTCCTTCGTCAAGACGCTGTTCCAGTACGCGTACTCGAAGAAGTTCCGGTTCCAGACCTTCCTGGGCGCCTTCAAGTACTACACCTCGTACACGCTCAAGACCTTCGACGGGAAGCGGTACCTCGAGCGCTTCGAGGACCGCGTCTGCATGGTCGCCCTGTCCCTGGCCGAGGGTGACCAGGACTTCGCGATCTCCCTGGTCGACGAGATCGTCTCGGGTCGCTTTCAGCCCGCGACCCCCACGTTCCTCAACCTCGGCAAGGCCCAGCGCGGCGAGGCGGTCTCCTGCTTCCTGCTGCGCATCGAGGACAACATGGAGTCGATCGCCCGCGGCATCAACTCCGCCCTACAGCTGTCCAAGCGCGGCGGGGGCGTGGCCCTGCTGCTGTCGAACATCCGCGAGCACGGCGCCCCGATCAAGCACATCGAGAACCAGTCCTCGGGCGTCATCCCCGTGATGAAGCTCCTCGAGGACTCCTTCTCCTACGCGAACCAGCTCGGGGCCCGTCAGGGTGCGGGTGCGGTGTACCTGCACGCCCACCACCCGGACATCTTCCGGTTCCTGGACACCAAGCGGGAGAACGCGGACGAGAAGATCCGCATCAAGACCCTCTCGCTGGGCGTCGTTATCCCCGACATCACCTTCGAGCTCGCCAAGAACAACGAGCCGATGTACCTGTTCAGCCCCTACGACGTCGAGCGCGTCTACGGGGTGCCCTTCGCGGACATCTCGGTCACCGAGAAGTACCACGAGATGGTCGACGACGCGCGCATCCGCAAGACCAAGATCAACGCGCGTGAGTTCTTCCAGACCCTCGCGGAGCTGCAGTTCGAGTCCGGGTACCCGTACGTCATGTTCGAGGACACGGTGAACCGGGCCAACCCGATCAAGGGCAAGATCACCCACTCGAACCTGTGCTCGGAGATCCTCCAGGTCTCGACGCCGTCGACGTACAACACGGACCTGTCCTACGAGCACGTGGGCCGGGACATCTCCTGCAACCTCGGCTCGATGAACATCGCCCTGGCGATGGACTCCCCGGACCTGGGCAAGACCGTCGAGACCGCGATCCGCGCCCTCACGGCCGTCTCGGACCAGACCTCGATCGACTCGGTGCCCTCGATCCGCCGCGCCAACGCTGGTGGCCACGCCATCGGCCTGGGGCAGATGAACCTGCACGGCTACCTCGCCCGGGAGCGGATCTACTACGGGTCCGAGGAGGGCATCGACTTCACGAACATCTACTTCTACACGGTCGCCTACCACGCGATCCGGTCCTCGAACTTGCTGGCCAAGGAGCGCAACCAGCGGTTCGACGGCTTCGAGGAGTCGGCGTACGCCACCGGTGAGTACTTCACCAAGTACACCGAGCAGGTCTGGGAGCCGGCCACCGAGCGGGTGCGTGAGCTGTTCGCCGAGGCCGGCGTGCACATCCCCACCCAGGAGGACTGGCGCGAGCTGTCCGCCTCGGTGCAGGAGCACGGGCTGTACAACCAGAACCTGCAGGCCGTGCCGCCCACCGGCTCGATCTCCTACATCAACAACTCGACCTCCTCGATCCACCCGATCGTGTCCAAGATCGAGATCCGCAAGGAGGGCAAGATCGGGCGCGTCTACTACCCGGCGCCCTTCATGACCAACGACAACCTGGACTACTACCAGGACGCGTACGAGATCGGCTACGAGAAGGTCATCGACACGTACGCGGCGGCGACCCAGCACGTGGACCAGGGCCTGTCCCTGACGCTGTTCTTCAAGGACACCGCCACCACGCGTGACGTCAACCGGGCGCAGATCTACGCTTGGCGCAAGGGCATCAAGACGCTGTACTACATCCGCCTGCGCCAGCTCGCGCTGCAGGGCACCGAGGTCGAGGGCTGCGTCTCGTGCATGCTGTGACGGCTCTGCCCGCCACGGCTGCCGCGCCCGCGCCCCGCCTCACCCGCCCCCGAACGAACGCCTGAGGATCACGATGGAGAAGCTCAAGCTGGTCAGCCAGGTCTCGGCGATCAACTGGAACCGCCTCGAGGACGACAAGGACCTCGAGGTCTGGGACCGCCTGGTCGGGAACTTCTGGCTGCCCGAGAAGGTGCCGGTCTCGAACGACATCCAGTCCTGGAACACCCTGACCGAGCACGAGAAGACGCTCACCATGCGCGTCTTCACGGGCCTGACCCTCCTGGACACCATCCAGGGCACGGTCGGCGCGGTCAGCCTCATCCCGGACGCCCGCACCCCCCACGAGGAGGCGGTGCTCACCAACATCGCCTTCATGGAGTCGGTGCACGCGAAGTCGTACTCGTCGATCTTCTCGACCCTGTGCAACACGCGGGAGATCGACGAGGCCTTCCGCTGGTCGGAGGAGAACGTCAACCTCCAGCGCAAGGCCGAGATCGTCATGAACTACTACCGGGGTGACGAGCCGCTCAAGCGGAAGGTCGCGAGCACCCTGCTCGAGTCCTTCCTCTTCTACTCGGGCTTCTACCTGCCGATGCACTGGTCGAGCCGAGCCAAGCTCACCAACACCGCCGACGTGATCCGGCTGATCATCCGTGACGAGGCCGTCCACGGGTACTACATCGGCTACAAGTACCAGAAGGGCCTCGCCGAGCTGACCTCGGCCGAGCAGCAGGAGCTCAAGGACTACACGTTCGAGCTGCTCTTCGAGCTGTACGACAACGAGGTCGAGTACACGCAGGACCTCTACGACGGCGTCGGCCTCACCGAGGACGTCAAGAAGTTCCTGCGCTACAACGCCAACAAGGCGCTGATGAACCTCGGGTACGAGGGCCTCTTCCCCAAGGACGAGACCGACGTCAACCCGGCGATCCTCTCCGCCCTGTCGCCCAACGCCGACGAGAACCACGACTTCTTCTCCGGCTCGGGCTCGTCCTACGTGATCGGCAAGGCCGTCAACACCGAGGACGACGACTGGGACTTCTGAGCCCAGCCCAGCACCGCCGTGGGGCCCGGGGGCCCCCCCGGGGGCCCCGGGCCCGACGGCGTTCTCGACGTGTGGGCTCAGCCCCCGAGCCGCTGCCACAGGAACGTGTACGCCAGGGCCGCCATGTGCGCCGCCTGGGCGTTGGTCGCCGCTCCGCCGTGCCCGCCCTCGATGTTCTCGTAGGAGAGCACCTCGCGGCCGCCGTCGATCAGCAGGGCCGCCATCTTGCGGGCGTGGCCGGGGTGCACGCGGTCGTCGCGGGTCGAGGTCGTGAACAGCACCGGGGGGTAGGCGCGTTCGGGGTCGACCAGGTGGTACGGGGAGAAGGTCTGGACGAACTCCCACTGCTCGGGGTCGTCGGGGTCGCCGTACTCGGCCATCCACGAGGCGCCGGCGAGGAGCTGGTTGTAGCGGCGCATGTCCAGCAGGGGCACCTGGCAGACGATCGCGCCGAAGAGCTCAGGGTACTGGGTCAGCATGTTGCCCATGAGCAGCCCACCGTTGCTGCCGCCCTGGGCGCCGAGCTGGGCGTGGGTGGTGATGCCACGCTCGACGAGGTCGCGGGCCACGGCGGCGAAGTCCTCGTACGCGCGGTGGCGGTCCTTGCCGAGGGCGGCCTGGTGCCAGCCCGGCCCGAACTCACCGCCGCCCCGGATGTTGGCGACCACGTACGCACCGCCCCGGGCCAGCCAGGCACGACCCACCCCGCCCGAGTACGCGGGGGTCAGGGAGATCTCGAAGCCGCCGTACCCGTAGAGCAGGGTCGGCACCGGGCCCTCGGCGGCGACGGGACGCACCAGGAAGTAGGGGATGCGCGTGCCGTCGGCCGAGGTCGCCATGTGCTGGGCCACGGTCAGGCCGCTCGCGTCGAAGAAGGCCGGCCCGCGCTTGAGGTGCTCGACCTGCACGGCCGACGTCGGGTCCGTGGCCTCGGTGGCCCCACGGGCGTCCGCGACCTCGCCCAGGCTCACCCGGGAGAAGGTGGTGGGGGTCAGGTAGTCGGTGCCCGTGAGCCACAGGTCGTCCGAGTCGTTCGAGTCGACCGCGGCGACGCTCAGCGTCCCGAGGGCCGGGGCGCCGACGTCGGCCGCCCCGAGGGTGCGGCGGGACCACCCGCCGTCGCGCGGGGTGAGGACCTCGAGGTGGTGGGTCACGTCGTCGAGCACCGTGAGGACCAGGTGGCTGCGGGTCCAGCTGGTCCCGGCCAGGGAGGAGGAGGGCGTCGGGGTGAACAGGGCCTCGAGGTCACGGCCGCCGGCCAGGAAGTCGACCAGGCGGGTGCCGAGCAGGGCCCCGGCCGGGTGGGTGGCACCGTCGACCTCCCAGGGCTCGCGCAGCTCGACCAGCAGCCACTCGCGCTTGAGGCTGACCTCGGCGCTGGTGGGCACCTCGAGGCGGGTCGCGACGTCGTCGGGCCCCAGGAGGTAGACCTCCTGGTGGTAGAAGTCCAGGGCGCGGACCACGATGTCGCGCTCGAAGCCGGGGGTGCGGTCGTGGTGGGCGCTCACGGCGAGGTCCTCGACCGTGCCCTCGAAGACCACCTCGGCCTGCTCGAGCGGCGTGCCGCGGTGCCAGCGACGTGCGATGCGCGGGTAGCCCGAGGTCGTGGTCGAGCCCGGGCCGGTGTCGGTCGCGACGAACAGGGTGTCCCGGTCGATCCAGCTGACCCCGCCCTTGGCCTCGGGGCGCACGAACCCGTCGGTGACGAAGGTGCGGGTCTCGAGGTCGAACTCGCGGGTCACGTCGGCGTCCGAGCCCCCGCGGGACAGGTCGAGCAGGGCGCGGGTCGAGCCCGGGCGCAGGCGGCTCGCGCCGTGCCACACCCAGCTCTCGCCCTCGGCCTCGGCCAGGGCGTCCAGGTCCAGCAGCACCTCCCACGTGGGGGTGGGTGTGCGGTACTCGTCGAGGGTGGTGCGTCGCCACAGCCCGCGCACGTGCTCGGCGTCGCGCCAGAAGTTGTACAGGTGACCGTCGGCCTCGACGACCACGGGGATCTTCTCCTGCGAGTCGAGGACCTCGAGGACCTCCCCGCGGATGCGCTCGAGCTCGGGCCCCTCGAGGGCGGCCATCGCCTCGGCGTTGCGCTCCTCGACCCACCGCAGCGCCTCGGGGCCCTCGACCTCCTCGAGCCAGAGGTACGGGTCGGCGGGGGCGGTCGCCACGGAGCTGTCGCGCGGCCCGGAGGACGGTGAGGTGGGGGAGGTCACCGGGTCATCCTTGGGTGCGTCGACCCTTCCCGGCAAACGAACGGGCCAGGGTCCACGTCACACCTAGCGGCGCAGGTCGTCCAGGAGGTTCACGGCCCGGGCGTGGGTCTCGGGCAGGGGCTCGATCCAGATGCGCGGGGGCTGGCGCATGAGCTCGGCGATCTGGAGCCGGTCGGCGTGCTCGTTGACCTGGTCGCGCATGCGGCGCACGGTCTCGCCGAGCTCCCAGTCCCGCCCGACGAGGACGGCGAAGGCCCCGCCACCGAGCGCGGCCATCGGGTGCCCGGGGGCCAGGGCTGACGTGAGCGCGCGGCCCATCGCGGCCGACCGGGCCATGCGCCGCCACGGCGGGACGTCCCCGGCGGCGACGTCGATGAGGACCAGGCAGTGGGTCATGAAGGCGTGGTGGGCGTGCTTGCCGGCGAGCCCGTAGGTCTCGGCGAGGCGGACACCCAGGTAGTCGACGGTCGGCAGGCCGGACTCGGCGTCCATGCAGCCGCCGTGCACCGCGGTGGTGTCCTTCGCGGCGGACCAGCCCTCGCACAGCGAGCGCAGCACGTCGAGGCCGGGCTCGGCGTCGACCAGGCGGTACAGGACGGCCAGATCGTCGAGGGTCTCGGCGATCCCGACCCCGGCGGCGCCGCGCACCTCGCCCAGACGGAAGGCAGGGGCGGTCGCGTCGCGGCGTGCGCTGACTGCCTCGGTCAGGGCGTCGACGGCGGGGTGGTACCAGTCACCGGGTCGCAGCCAGACGGAGTCCACCGTCGTGGCGCGCCACTGCTCGCGCAGGCTCGCGGCCGGCGCGTCGTGGAGCTGCTCGGAAGGTCTCACGGAGGATGAGAGCGGCGAACCGTCGAGTCATGACGCGACTCCGGGAAAAAATCTTCGCGCCCTGCAAAGTCCCAGCGTGCCGGACGTGCGGTGTCATCCCTCGGACGGCGGCAGCCACGGCTTGACGCAGCATGAGAACCTGTGCGATGGAAAACCGTGCACCGGGCGCGGTGAGGAGGCCGGCGTGACGAGCATCGCCAGCGGTTGGGAGCTCGCTTCCGACGCCGAGCTCATCACCGCGGTGCGCTCCGGGGAGTCCGCGGCCTTCGGCACGCTCTACGAGCGGCACGTCGACGCTGCCCGAGCCGTCGCCAGACAGTACTCGAACTCCGCGGCCGACGCCGAGGACGCCGTCGCCGACGCCTTCTCCAACGTCTTCGCCACCGTCCAGCAGGGCGGCGGGCCCGACGTCGCCTTCCGGGCCTACCTCTTCACGGCCCTGCGGCGGGTCGCCCTCAAGCGGATCGAGACGGGCCGTCGCACCGAGCCCACCGACGACCTCGAGGCCTTCGAGACGGCGGCCGGCGCGGTCGAGTCGACCGAGGAGCCGACCATGGTCGGCTTCGAGCGCGGCCTGGTCTCCGACGCGTACAAGTCCCTGCCTGAACGGTGGCAGGCGGTGCTCTGGTACACCGAGGTCGAGGAGCTCAGCCCGGCCGAGATCGCTCCGGTGCTCGGCCTGACCGCCAACGGCGTCGCCGCACTGGCCTACCGCGCCCGGGAGGGCCTGCGCCAGGCCTACCTCCAGCAGCACCTCGCCGCCCCCCAGGACGAGGCCTGCACCATCGTCAACCCCAAGCTCGGCGCCTACGTGCGTGGTGGCCTGGCCAAGCGCGAGACCGCCATGGTCGAGCTGCACCTCGACGACTGCGGCCACTGCCGCGGGCTCGTCCTCGAGCTCGGCGACGTCAACCACGGCATGCGCGTGGTCATCGCCCCCCTGGTCCTCGGTGGCGCGGCGTACGTGGTGCTGCACGGCCTGGGCTTCGGCGGTGCGGTCGGTGCCAGCGCGACGGCGGTCTCGGCCTCCGGGGCGACGGTGGCGGCCGGGACGGGCAACGGCGCGGGTGGCAGCGGGGGCACGGGCACCGGTGGCGGTACCGGCACGGGCGCGGGAGGTGCCGGGGCCGGTGGTTCCGGCGCAGGTGCCGGCGCGACGACCGCTGGAGCGGGTGCCGGGACGACGGCGGGCGGTGCGGGCGTCGGCGGGACCGTCGCAGCAGCCGGTGCGGGTGCCGGGGCGACCGGGGCCGTCGGTGCCGGAGCGGCGGCGGCCACCGGCATCGTCGCCGCGATCGCCGGGGCGCCGCTGGCCCTGGGGCTCGTCGCTGCTGCCGTGGTCGTGGCGGGGGCCGTCGGTGTCGCCGGTGCCATGGGCGTGTTCTCCGGTGCCGAGCCCGGGCCCACCGCCGTCGAGCAGCAGACCGACCCGGACACCGGCACCACGGGCGACGAGACCGTCGCCTCCGGCGAGGACCTTGGTGGCACCGACCTCTTCGAGGACCCCTCGACCACACCTGACGAGACAGCCCCAGAGGTGGCCGACCCGACGGACCCGACGTCGATCCCGCCGTTCACGCCGCAGCCCCCGCCGGCCGCGGAGCCGCCGACGGCCGGAGACACGGCGCCCGCTCCCGAGCCCGCGCCGGTGCCCGACCCCGCACCGGTGCCTGGCGAGCCGGTGCCCGAGCCGCAGGCCCCGCAGGAGCCGCCCCCTGGTCCCCCTGCGCCGCCCGCAGAGCCCGAGACGCCACGCGGCCCGGCCGTCGTGACGATCGGTGGGTCGGTCGCGGAGACCTCCGTCTCCTCGGGCCCGGCCTCGGTGGTCGACATCCCCATCACCAACGAGGGCCAGGTCCTGTCGGGTGCCGTGCTGATCGCCTTCGACTTCCCGGCCGACGTTCCGGGATCCGTCGAACCGATCGTCACCGCTCCCGGGTTCGGCAGTGCACGGACCTCGGTGTCAGCGTCCTGGTCCTGCGAGCCGGGCGGTGCCGCCTCCCAGACCTGGACCTGCGAGACCTCGGGGATCGCGCCGGGGGCGACGGCCAGGCTGAGCGCGCGGGTCACGCTCGGGTACAGCTCCACCCCCAACACCGACACCACCGCGTCGATCGGGCTGCGGACCTGGATCCAGGGCGACGGGCAGGTGCATCGCGCGACGCTGAGGGGCCGTGTGACCTCGGCACCGGCCGACGTGAACCTCGAGATGACGGGATCCGCGGACCCCGTGCTGCCGGGTGCACCGCAGTCGCTCACGGTGCGCGCCACCAACGTCGGGGGGACTGACGCGCGGGCGGTGCAGCTCCGCGCGTCCGTCCCGGCGGGTCGTCTCCAGGTCGCGCCGTCGGCCTGGGCGCCCTGCGACGGGCAGCTCTGCGCGACCGTGGACGTCCCGGCAAGCGGAGCCGTCGCCGTCCCCCTCCCCGTGAGCGCCGCGCCCGGTCTGCTGGACGTCGACGAGCAGGTCGACGTCCAGGTGCGGGCCGGCGAGAGGGAGGCGGTCCAGGCGGTCTCGGTGCGCTCGGCCCCGGCCGCGCTCGCGGTGACCCCGGTCGACGTCGGCCCGGATCCTGTGCGGCTCGATGCCCCGAGGACCGTCCGGTTCGAGGTCACCAACACCGGCGGCACCACCAGCGCGCCGGCGCAGGTGCGCCTCGCGGGCGTGCCCGCCGGGCTGTCGGTGACCACCCCGGACGGCGCTGCCTGGACCACGTGCGGCACCAGCACCGTGTGCGCCGACGCCGGGGTGATCGCCCCCGGGGGCGTCGCGCCGACCACCGTCTCGGCCGTGCTCGCGTCGGGCACCGCCCGGCCCGGGGCCGCTGACCTGTCCGTCTCGGTGGGGGCCGCGGGCCAGGACGTCCCGGGCGGCACCCTGCGGGTCGTCGTCCAGGGGCCGGCCCGGCTCGCCGTGGCAGCGCCGAGCGAGGTCGTGGTGGAGCACGGAGATCAGGTGCCGCTGTCCCTGCGGGTCACGAACAGCGGTGAGTCGGTGGCCACGGGCGTCACCATGACGGTCCAGCTCTCCGACAGGATCGGGTGGACCAGTCAGAGCAACGCGTGGAGCTGCTCCCAGTCGGGCCTCGCGGTCACCTGCGCCCTCGGCGGTCCGGGCATCAGCCCTGGCGGTGAGGCGGTGCTGGCCGGACGGCTCTCCGCGCGGGACAACAGCCACCACGACCGGACGCCGACCCTCGCGGTCACCGCGCGGGCGGACGCAGGGGTGCAGTCCGGTCCGCAGGAGATCGACGTCATCCGCGAGTGGCGGCGGGGCGCCTGGTACGAGAACGGCGACCGCGTCATCCACAACGGCGTGCTCTACGAGAGGTACGGCGGTCCGGGCGAGGCGGGGACAGAGCCGTCGGGCCTCCTC
The DNA here is from genome assembly GCF_017565425.1 of Actinotalea soli. Taxonomy (GTDB): domain Bacteria; phylum Actinomycetota; class Actinomycetes; order Actinomycetales; family Cellulomonadaceae; genus Actinotalea; species Actinotalea soli. The sequence goes on along the minus strand of NZ_JAGEMK010000008.1, from coordinate 85,929 downwards.
ACCTGGTGGCGCGTCGTCCAGCTCCGTCCCTGACGGGCGCCGGCGCCCGCGTCCTCACCCCTCCGCGACGGCCTCCGCGGACCCGTCTCCCGGCTCACCCCGTGACGCGGCCTGCAGGGCCGCATCGACCAGGTCCTCACCGGACACGAGCTCGAGCGTGAGCCCCGACGTCGCAGGCTCGTCGAGCATGCCGACGAGCACGGCGGCGACGTCCTCGCGGGGCACCTGCTCGCGCGGGACGCTCGCCTCGAGGGTCACGTGGCCGGTGCCGGCGTCGTCGGTCAGCCCGCCGGGACGCAGGATCGTCCAGTCCAGGTCCCGCGTGCGCAGCTCGACCTCGGCGGCGTGCTTGGCCTCGAGGTAGGCGCGGAAGGTCTCGTCCTCGACCTGGTCGGCCTCGTCGGCCCCCATCGAGGAGACCAGCAGGTAGCGGCGCACCTGGGCCTGCTCGGCGGCGTCGGCCAGGAGCACCGCGGCCGCGCGGTCGACCGTGTCCTTGCGGGCGGGGCCCGAGCCCGGGCCGGCGCCGGCGGCGAAGACCACCGCGTCGGCGCCGTCGAGCACCGCCGCCACCTCGCTCGGCGTGCTGTGCTCGAGGTCGAGCACCACGGCCTCCGCGCCGATCGCGGCGAGGTCGGGAACGTGGTCAGGGTTGCGGACCAGCCCCACGGCCGTGTCGCCGCGGGCGGCGAGCATCCGGCTCAGGTGCATGGCGATCTTCCCGTGGCCTCCGGCGATGACGATGCGCATGCCTCCCACGCTAAGCCCGCGGGGGCGAACCAGCGCGGGCAGGCCCCAGCCGCTGGGCCCACCGCGACCACGGCGGGGTGTCCCGCCAGTTGACGGCCAGGGTGCGGAACGCGCGACGGAACCGTCGTCGGAGCAGCTCCCCGCCCTGCAGCGACCTGCCGGAGACGCCCACCCGCAGGGTCGGGTCGTAGCGCACGACCAGGCGCGGCCCCAGCACGAAGGACAGGTCGACGTCGTCGTGCAGCTCGGGGTCGGTGCGGTGCACCTCGGCACTCACCGCCTCCCAGCGGGAGCGGCGCATCGCCATGTTCGAGCCCCAGAGCGGCCGGTGGGCGAGGGCGGCGTGCATGGTCACGTAGTAGGACCACAGGTACAGGCGCCCGTGCAGCCTCGAGCGGCCCGGGGGCAGGTCGTAGAAGTCCCCCGAGCCGGTGAGGGCCTCGAGCTCGGGGGAGTCCTCGAAGGCCCGCGCGATGCGGACGAGCCAGTCCGCCGGGGGGCGGGAGTCCGCGTCGCACCGGACGACGACCTCGCCCCGGGCCGCGTCGTAGCCGGTGGCGGCGGCCGCGGGGATGCCGCGGGCCGGCTCGGGGACCACACGTGCGCCGTGAGCCAGGGCGACCTCGGCGGTGCTGTCGCGGGAGCCGTTGTCGACGACGACCACCTCGAGGGGCGGCAGGGTCTGGGCGTCGAGGAGGGTGAGGCAGCGCTCGAGGGCGGGGGCGTCGTCCTTGGCGGGGATGACGACCGAGAGGGTCAGGGGCACGGGGCCATCCTGCCTCCTCGTGGTGCGTGCGCCGGCCCTGCGAGCCCGCGCACTGCTGTGTTCGCCTCGACAGGTCGCCGTGCTCGTGGTGTCCTGTGCCAACGCGAGAGCGGCATCGCGCGCGCGAGCGGGGCGACGTCGAATATGCTCAGCATGCTGAGGATGTGAGTCGATCTCCCTGACGAGGCTGTCCGGTCCGGCGACGAGAGGTAGCACGTGCCCCCCACGACGGAGACTGTCGTTCTTCTGGACGACGACGGTGCGCGCATCGGCACCGCCGACAAGGCCTCCGTGCACACCGCGGACACCCATCTCCACCTGGCCTTCAGCTGCCACGTGATCGACGGCGAGGGGCGCCTGCTCATGACGCGTCGCGCGCTGAGCAAGAAGACCTGGCCCGGGGTGTGGACCAACTCGGTGTGCGGGCACCCCGGCCCGGACGAGTCCTTCGAGGACGCGATCCGACGCCGCGCCGAGTTCGAGCTCGGCCTCACCGTGACCGACGTCGAGCTCGTGCTGCCGGACTTCCGCTACCGCGCGGTCGACGCCTCGGGCATCGTCGAGAACGAGATCTGCCCCGTCTACACCGCGCGGACCGGTGGCGCCCCGCTGCCGAACCCCGACGAGGTCATGGACGTCGCGTGGATCCGCCCCGAGGACCTGCACCACGTGGTCGCGGTCGCGCACTGGGCCCTGAGCCCGTGGCTGGTCGAGCACGCCGCGGACCTGAGCCTCGCGATGCTGGCGGGGGAGCCTGCGGGGCCGACAGCGGGTAGACCATGACCATGACCGCCCCACGGGCCGCGCAGGCCACCAGCCCGGACCAGCGGGTCGAGGACCTGCTGCGCGAGGTGCTGGGCGGGGCGCGCGAGCAGGCAGGGGCCTTCGGCTCGGACTACCAGCGGCTGTGGTCGGAGATCGAGCGCAGCGTCTGCGGGGGCAAGCGGTTCCGCTCCTCGATCGTCCTGGGCACCCACCGGGCCCTGGGCGGCACGGCCCTCGAGGACGCCGTCCCCGTCGCGGCGGCCTTCGAGCTGCTGCACACGGCCTTCCTCATCCACGACGACCTCATCGACCGGGACACCGTGCGCCGCGGCGAGCCCAACCTCGCGGCCACCATGCGCGCCTCGGCCCTGGCCACCGGGGCCGACGACGAGCGCGCGCAGCGCTGGTCCGAGGCAGCGGCCGTCCTCGCGGGGGACCTCGCGCTCAGCCGCGCGCACCGCCTGGTCGCCGGCGTCGGGCTGTGCGAGCGCCGCCGCACCGCCCTGCTCGACCTCATGGACGAGACCCTGCTGGTCTCGGCGGGCGGCGAGCTCGACGACACCGCCTTCGGTCTGGGCATCGGGGCCCCGGGACTGCGCGAGGCCCTGCTGGTCTGCGAGTCCAAGACCGCGATGTACTCCTTCCGCGCCCCCCTGCGGGCCGGGGCGATCATCGCCGGGGCAGGGGCCGACGTCCTGCGCGAGCTCGACCGCATCGGACGCATGCTCGGCCGCGCCTTCCAGCTGGTCGACGACCTGCTGGGCGTCTTCGCCCCCGAGGAGCTGATCGGCAAGTCCAACGTGAGCGACCTGCGCGAGGGCAAGCTCACCGCCCTGGTGCTGCACGCCCGCACCCTGCCCGAGTGGTCCGAGATCGAGCCCGACTTCGGCCGCGCGGACCTCGACGCCGCGACCGCGGACCGGCTGCGCGTCGCCCTCGCCCGCAGCGCGGCCCCCGGGATGGTGGCCGACCACGTGCGGGCCGACCTCGAGAGCGTCCGCGCCTCCCTGGGGGTGCTGCCCCGTACTCTCGCCCCTGTGGTGGGTGCGGTGGTGGACCAGGTCGACGGCTCCCTCGAGACGGTGCTGGCTCACGTCGAGGAGGCCCGGTGCCGCCGGTGAGCAGGCTCGACCTGTACGACGCTGTGGCTGAGCGTTCGGCCGACCTCGTCGTGCGCGAGTACTCGACGAGCTTCGGCCTCGCCACGCGTCTGCTCGACGCACGCAGCCGCACCCACATCCGCAACGTCTACGCCCTGGTGCGTCTCGCGGACGAGGTGGTCGACGGCGCGACGGCCGAGGCCGGGGGCGACGTCACCACCGCGCGCCGGCTGCTCGACCGGCTCGAGGAGGAGGCCCTCGAGGCCGTCGAGGTCGGCTACAGCACCAATGTGCTGGTCCACGCCTACGCCCGGACGGCGCGGACGGCGGGGTTCGGCGCCGACCTCACGGTGCCCTTCTTCGCCTCGATGCGGATGGACCTCGAGCAGACGGCGCACGACGCCGCGAGCCTGGCCGCGTACATCTACGGCAGCGCCGAGGTGGTCGGGCTGATGTGCCTGCGCGTCTTCCTCCTCGACGAGCCCGCGGCGGTCCGCGACGCGCGCTACGCCGAGCTGACCCCGGGGGCGCGGGCCCTGGGCGCCGCCTTCCAGAAGATCAACTTCCTGCGGGACCTCGCCGACGACGCGGACCGCCTCGGCCGCAGCTACTTCGTCGACGTCGACCCCGCCCACCTGACCGAGGAGCAGAAGGCCGAGATCTTGGCTGACATCGACACCGACCTGAGGGTCGCCGCCACCGCCCTGCCCCAGCTGCCCCGTCCCGCGCGCCGCGCCGTCGGCGTCGCCTACGGCCTGTTCGCCGAGCTGACCAGCCGCCTCGCGGCCACCCCGGCCGTCGAGATCGCCCGCACGCGCATCCGGGTGCCCGGGCCGGTCAAGCTCCGGGTCGCGGCCCAGGCCCTGCGCGCGACGGCGGTCCCGGCATGACTCGGCACGGCGCTCCCGACCGCACCGCCGTCGTCATCGGCGGGGGCATCTCGGGGCTCGCGACCGCGGCGCTCCTCGCGCGCGAGGGCCACCAGGTGACCCTGCTCGAGGCCCGCGAGGACGTCGGCGGACGGGCGGCCACCTGGCAGTCCGACGGGTTCACCTTCGACATCGGGCCCTCCTGGTACCTGATGCCCGAGGTCTTCGACCACTTCTTCCAGCTGCTCGGCACCACCACCGCCGAGCAGCTCGACCTGGTGCGCCTGGACCCTGCCTACCGGGTGTACTACGAGAAGCACGACCCGCTGGACGTGCGCTCCGACGTCGAGGACGCCGTGCGCCTCTTCGAGGAGGTCGAGCCCGGGGCCGGCGCGAGGCTGCGCGAGTACCTCGACTCGGCCTCGGACACGTACACCACGGCCCTGCAGTACTTCCTCTACACGACCTTCGCCTCGCTGCTGCCCCTCGCGAAGGCCGACGTGACGACGCGCGCTCCGCGCCTGGCCAAGCTGCTCACCCAGTCCCTCGAGAAGCGCATCCACGCCACCGCGCAGGACACCCGGCTGCGCCAGATCCTCGGCTACCCCGCGGTGTTCCTCGGCTCGGCCCCGAGCCTCACGCCGAGCATGTACCACCTGATGAGCCACCTGGACCTGGTCGACGGCGTGCTCTACCCGCAGGGCGGCTTCGGCACCCTCATCACCGCGATCCGTGACCTCGCGATCGCCGAGGGGGTCGAGGTGCGGACCGGGGCCGAGGTGCTCGCGATCACCACCGAGCCCACGGGCCGGGTCGGCGGCAGCGAGCGCCGTGGCCTGCCCGGGCACCGCAAGGCCCGCGCCACCGGGGTCCGGTACAGCGACAGCGAGGGCGTCCACGAGCTCGCGGCCGAGGTCGTCGTCTCGACCGCGGACCTGCACCACACCGAGCGGGACCTGCTGCCGCCGCACCTGCGCAGCCACTCGCGGCGCTGGTGGGACAAGCAGGTGCCCGGCCCCAGCACCGTGATGATCTACCTCGGCGTCGAGGGCGAGCTGCCCGAGCTCGCCCACCACAGCCTGTTCTTCGCCGAGAACTGGGACGAGACCTTCGACCGGATCTTCGCCCCGCGCGACGAGGGCCCCGTCGTCATGCCCGACCCGACCTCGGTGTACGTCTCCCGGGTGACCGCGACCGATCCCGACGCGGCGCCCGCGGGCCACGAGAACGTCGTCGTGCTGGTGCCCGTGCCGCCCGACGAGCGGCTCGGCCGTGGCGGGATCGACGGCGCGGGGGACCCCTGGGTCGAGAAGGTCGCCGACGCGGCCATCTCCCAGCTCGCCGCCTGGGCCGGGATCCCGGACCTCGCCGCGCGCGTCGTCGTGCGGCGCACCGTGGGCCCGGGGGACTGGGCCGGGGACCTCAACTCCTGGCGCGGCACCGCCCTGGGCCCGGCGCACACCCTGCGGCAGAGCGCGATGTTCCGGGCCGGCAACGTCTCGCGGCGCGTCGAGGGCCTCTACCTGGCGGGTGGGTCGGTGATCCCCGGGATCGGGCTGCCCATGTGCCTCATCAGCGCCGAGCTCGTGGTCAAGAGGCTGCGCGGGGACACCTCGACCGGGCCGCTGCCCGAACCCCTCGCCCCGCCGCGCCACGTCGTCGCCCCCGGGCCGGGTCAGCCTCCGCCGGCGGGGGCCGCATGAGCTTCGCCTACGGCGTCGCGCTCCTGATCTCGATCACGGGGATGGTGGTCCTCGACCACCGGTTCCGGCTCTTCTTCTTCGCCGACGCGCGCCGCGCCGCCGTCGTGCTCGTCGCGGGGGTGCTGTTCTTCGTCGTGTGGGACCTCGTCGGCATCGCGACCGGGGTGTTCTTCCGCGGGGAGACCGAGTTCATGACCGGGCTCCAGCTCGCCCCCGAGCTCCCGGTCGAGGAGATCGGCTTCCTCACCCTGCTCTGCTACCTCACGATGAACCTGTACGCCGGGGCCGGGCACGTGCTCGCGGCCCGGAGTCAGGGTCGGCGGGGTCGGGCTGCGGAGGTGGGTCGGTGACCTACCTGGTGATCAACGCGATCTTCCTGCCGGTCGCCCTGGCTGTGCTCGGGCTCGCGTGGTGGTGGGGTGGGCGTCGCGCGGGCGGGGCGGGTGCCGGTCGGGCGGGTGCGGGGCGGGTGCGGACCCGGCCCTCGCTGCGGGCCCTGGGCATCACGACCGTGGTGCTGCTGGTCATGACGGCGGTCTTCGACAACCTCATGATCCGCTCGGGCCTGGTGGCCTACGACGACGAGCAGCGGATCGGCTGGAGCATCGGGGTCGCCCCCATCGAGGACTTCGCGTACTCGGTGGCTGCGGTGCTGCTGCTCCCTGCGCTGTGGCACCTGCTGGGCCGGCGTCGTCGGGAGGACGAGGCATGACCGAGACGTTGCGCCAGCTGACCCTCAGCTCACGTCCGCTGAGCTGGGTCAACACCGCGTACCCCTTCGCCGCGGCGTACGTGATGGTGACGCGCGAGGTCGACGTCGTCCTCGTGGTCGGGACCCTGTTCTTCCTCATCCCGTACAACCTGCTGATGTACGGGATCAACGACGTCTTCGACTACGAGTCCGACCTCAAGAACCCGCGCAAGGGCGGGGTCGAGGGGGCGCTGCTCGACCGTCGTCTGCACCGCACCACGCTCCTGGCCGCGACCCTGCTGCCGGTGCCCTTCGTCGTGTGGCTCGTGACGGTCGGGTCGCCGGCCTCCTGGTTGGTGCTCGCGGGGTCGCTCTTCGCGGTGGTCGCGTACTCGGCGCCCCGGCTGCGGTTCAAGGAGCGGCCCGTCCTGGACTCGCTCACCTCGAGCACCCACTTCGCCTCCCCGGCCCTGTACGGCCTGGTCCTCGCCGGGGAGCCCATCGGGCGCGGCACGTGGCTGATCCTCGCGGCCTTCTTCCTCTGGGGGGTGGCGAGCCAGGCCTTCGGCGCCGTGCAGGACGTCACGGCGGACCGCGAGGGGGGCATCTCCTCGATCGCCACGGTGCTGGGCCCGCGCACCACGGTGCGCTTCGCCCTCGCCTGCTACGTCGCGGCCGGGCTGCTGATGATCGCGGTCCCGTGGCCCGGGCCCCTCGCCGGCCTGCTGGTGCTGCCCTACGTGGTGCTGTGCTGGCCCTATCGATCGGTCACCGAGGCCGAGGCCGAGACCGCCAACCGTGGCTGGCGCCAGTTCCTCGGCGCGAACTACGTCGTCGGCTTCTTCGTCACGATGCTCCTCATCTGGACCGCCCTCACCTGACCCAACCCACCCACGCGTTCTCGTGTCAGAACCTCAGGTACCCAGGGGTACCTGAGGTTCTGACACGAGAGTGGTGGGTCAGCGGAGGCGGACGGAGAGGCAGGTGACGCAGCCCTCGAGCTTCTCGAACTCGGTGACCGGGGTGGTGACGACGGTCAGTCCGCGGGCGCGGAGCAGCTCGGCGGTTCGCGGGGCGTGGGCCGAGAGCAGCACGGTCGTCTCGTCGAGGACGACGACGGCGGTGCCCTCGGCCTCGGGGACGGCGAGGAAGCTGGGGAAGATGCCCGGGTCGTCGACGATCGGCTCGTAGCCGATGACCGTGCCGTCGGGCAGGGCCGTGACCGCCGTCTTGAGGTGCAGGGCCTTGGTCAGCGGGACCGTCACCACGGTCCGACCGAGGGGCTCGACGATCGCGGTGAGCTGGGCGATGCCCTCGTCGTTGGTGCGGCTGCTGCGGCCGACGTAGACCGTCGAGCCGACCTTGAGCACGTCTCCACCCTCGAGGGTGCCCGGGGCGGTGATCCGGTGGATCGTGATCGGCTCGCCCTGCGCGCGGAGGGCCTCGAGGGCGCGGGCCATGCTCTCGACCTCGCCGCGGCGGCTGTCCGCCCCGGGGGAGGTGAGGATCGCGGCGTCGTCGACCATGACGACGACGTCCTCGACGAAGACCCCGTCCGGCTGGTCCTCGGCGGCCTCGATCTGCTGCACCTCCCAGCCGTGGGCGGTGAAGGCCGCGCGATAGGCGTCCCACTGGGTCCGGGCGAGCCCGGCGTCGACGGGCTGACGCTCGAGGTGGGTCAGCTCACCGTCCTCGAGTCGCCCCGACGGGGGCCGGACCAGGATGCGAGGTCGCGTCGTCATAGGGCCCATCCTGGCCCACCCACCTCGTTGAGATGTCACTCTGTGGCGCATCGCCACCGCGGAAGTGCCAAGAAGTGACATCTCAACGCTGGCGGGCGATGGGGGTGATGCGGGCGCAGGGGAGCGGCACTGCCGGGTCGCGGAGCAAGCCCCCTGGTCACGCGACCCGACAGTGCCCTAAGTCCTCAGCCAGCATCCCCCGAGCCGACGAGGACGTCCACGGGCGCGGGGCCGACGGGCCCCGCGCCCTCGACGGTGACGACGTGCGAGAAGCCCCCCAGCTTCTTCCGCAGGCGTCGCACCTGTCCATCGAGGGCGCGCGACGACGGGGCGTGCGCGCCCAGGGCTCGTGCCGGCTCACGGTGGCTCACCGGCGAACCGGCGGTCACGGCAGAGTCGACACGAGTCATGACAGGAGTGTGACTGCCTCGGAGCCCGGCCACCAAGGTCGATCCCGTCGGATCTCACATGGTGGACGGTTCTCACCCGGTCGGGTGCACCCTGTCAGGACAAAACGTCAGCAAGCGGGCGCGGTCACACCAGGCCGTAGAGGCGGTCCCCGGCGTCGCCCAGCCCGGGCACGATGTAGGCCTTCTCGTCGAGCCGCTCGTCGACGGCCGCGACGACGACGTTCACGTCGGCCCGGTCGCCCACGTGCTTCTCGACCAGGGCCAGGCCCTCGGGGGCCGCGAGCAGGCAGATGCAGGTCACGTCCCGCGCGCCACGCTCGAAGAGGTAGTCGATGCTCGCGATGAGCGTGCCGCCGGTGGCGAGCATCGGGTCCAGGACGAAGCACTGGCGGCCCGAGAGGTCGTCCGGCAGACGGTTGGCGTAGGTGATGGCCTGCAGGGTCTCCTCGTCGCGCTGGAGCCCCAGGAACCCGACCTCGGCCGTGGGGAGCAGACGGGTCATGCCCTCGAGCATCCCGAGCCCGGCCCGCAGGATCGGCACCACCAGCGGGCGCGGCTCGGCCAGGTGGGTGCCCGTGGTGACGGCCACCGGGGTCTGGACCTCGATCTCGACGGTGCGGACCTCTCGCGTGGCCTCGTAGGCGAGGAGCGTGACGAGCTCCTCGACGAGCTGGCGGAAGACCGGGGAGGGGGTGTCCTTGTCCCTCAGGACGGACAGCTTGTGGGCGACCAGCGGGTGGTCGGCGACGTGCAGGCGCATGGGTGCACCGTACCGGCTGCGTGCCGCGGGAGGATGGGCCCATGAAGGTGTCCGACGCCGATCTGGCGCACATGCGCGTGGCCCTCGCCGAGGCCCGGGCCTGCCTGGCGACCGGGGACGTGCCCGTGGGGGCCGTCGTGATCGGGCCGGGGGGCGACGTCGTCGGGCGGGGTCGGAACCGGCGCGAGGCCGTGGGGGACCCGACCGCCCATGCCGAGGTGCTGGCCCTGCGGGAGGCCGCCGAGCGGCTGGGCCGGTGGCGGCTAGACGACTGCACCTTGGTGGTGACCCTCGAGCCCTGCGCCATGTGCGCCGGTGCGGTGGTGCTGGCCCGCGTCGAGCGGCTGGTCCTGGGTGCCTGGGACCCCAAGGCGGGCGCGACCGGCTCGGTCCACGACCTGGTCCGCGACCGCCGTCTCAACCACCAGGTCGAGGTGCTCGGCGGCGTCCTCGAGCAGGACTGCGCCGCCCTCCTCCGCGACTTCTTCGCCCCCCACCGCTAGCCCCCCACCTCGTGTCAGAAGCACAGGTGGCCCTGGGTATCTGAGGTTCTGACACGAGATCCCGCGAGGCTCGTGTCAGAGGCTCAGGGTGCCCCAGGTATCCCAGGTTCTGACACGAGAGTGAGGCCAGCTCGTGTCAGAAGCAGCGGGTGCTCTGGGTATCCCAGCGTCTGACACGAGGTGGGGGGTTAGAGGTAAGTGGCCAGGGCGCGGAGGGTGGGGGTGGTGCCGGCCTCGAGGCGGAGGTCGGCGAGGTGGTCGCTGCGGGTCGGGCCGCGGTTGATGATCACCACGGGGTGGCCGGCCCTGGAGGCCTGCGTGACGAACCGGCGGCCCGAGAGCACCGTCAGGGAGGTCCCGGCGACGACGAGGGCCTCGGCCGCGTCGACCAGGGCCGTCGCGCGGGCCACCCGCTCCTTGGGCACGTTCTCGCCGAAGTAGACGATGTCCGGCTTGAGCAGCCCGCCGCACACCGCGCAGTCCGCGACCACGAACCCCTCGGTCGACTCGACGACGGCGTCCGCGTCGGGAGCGATCTCGACGTCGGCCACCGCCCCGACCGCCTCGGCGAAGCCCGGGTTGAGGGCCTCGAGCCGCACCGCGAGCTCGTCCCGGCTGACCCGGGTCCCGCAGCTCAGGCAGATCACGTCGGCGTAGGTGCCGTGCAGGTCGATCACGGTGCGGCTGCCCGCGAGCTGGTGCAGCCGGTCCACGTTCTGCGTGATCACCCCGACGACGGCGCCCCGCCCCTCCATCGCGGCGATCGCCTCGTGGCCCGGGTTGGGCCGGGTGCGGTGCACGTGCCGCCAGCCCACGTGGTTGCGGGCCCAGTAGGTGCGCCGGAAGGCGGCGTCGCCCACGAACTGCTGGTACGTCATGGGGGTGCGCGGCGGGGAGTCCGGCCCGCGGTAGTCGGGGATGCCCGAGTCCGTCGAGATCCCCGCCCCCGTGAGCACCACGAACGGTCGGCCGGCGAGCAGCTCCGCGGCGCGCTCGACCTGCTGCGCGTCGGCGGCGGCGTCGGGCGGGGGGACGGGTGTGGGGGGAGGGCTCGGGGGAGTGCTGCTCAGCGGGGTGGTGCTCACCTCCTCACGGTACGACGGCGAGCTCCTTGGTCACCTCCGGGGAGCGCGGCAGCGGCGCCGGGCTGCGCCGTCGGACCTCGCCCGGGGCGAGGCCGAACTCGCGCCGGAAGGCCCGCGAGAAGGCCGCCTCCGAGACGTAGCCGACCTCGTGCGCGACGCTGGCCACCGGGCCCTCCCCGGCGGCCAGGCGGTCGTGGGCCAGGCGCAGCCGCCACCAGGTGACGTACCGCATGGCCGGCTCGCCGAGCAGGGCCGTGCAGCGGGCGGCGAAGGCCGAGCGGGACAGGTGCGCGAGGGCCGCGAGCCGGTCGAGGGTCCAGGGGTGCGCGGGGGAGCGGTGCACCGCGGCGAGGGCGGCCCCGACGTGCTCGTCGCGCAGGGCCGCCAGCCAGCCCTGCGCCCCGGCCTGACTGGAGTCGAGCCAGGCCCGCAGCACCTGGACGGCCAGCACGTCGGCGAGACGGGTCAGGACGGTCTCCCCACCGGGCCGGTCGGCCGAGGCCTCGCGCGCGATCAGTCGCATGGTGCTGTGCACCCAGCCCAGGTCGTCGTCGGTCCACACGTCGACCACGAGGGAGGGGGGCAGCTCGGCGAGGAGTCGCCCGGCGGCCACGTGGTCCAGTCGCAACGCGCTGCAGGTCGCCAGGGTGGGCTCGCCCCCGCCGCCGTGACGCAGCACCTCGTACCGGTCGCTCAGGGTCTCGACGGGGATGTCGAACAGGGGGGTCGCGCGCGCCGCGGGGTCGCTGGTCAGGCGGTGCCGGACCCCGGGGGCCACCAGGCCCACGGTGCCCTGGTCGAGGGCCCTGGGCGGTGCGCCGTCGACCGCGAGCCACGCCCGGCCCGAGGTCACCACGTGCAGGAAGAGCAGGTCGTCGACCGCCGGGAGGTCGATGCCCCACGGGGCCGTGAGCTCCGAGCGGCAGTACAGCGCGCCGTCGAGGCGCAGCAGGTGGAGGGCCTCGCCGACAGGGTCGGGGCGCGGCGCAGGGAAGGACCGCGCGTGCTGGCGGGGTGCGTTGCTGGTCACGGGACGAGCCTCGCAGCGCCGGAAGGGTGCGTCCAGGGCCCTCGGACGAACGGCACAGGAGGGCGGACGTGAGGGCATGGATCGTGCGAGCCGGGCGCCAGAAGGTGGAGCCGTCACCCAGACCAAGGAGCAGATCATGACCAGCACCACCGCCCCGAGCACCACCGCCGTCCACGTCCTCGGCGCGACCGGCAAGACCGGCCACCGCGTCATCTCCCGGCTCGAGCAGGCCGGGGTCCCCGTCGTCGGCCGGTCGCGCCGATCGACCCCGCCCTTCGACTGGCAGGACCGCAGCACCTGGGCCCCGGCCATCGCCGGAGCCACCGCCCTCTACGTCGCCTACGTGCCCGACCTCGCCGTCGACGGCGCCCCCGAGGACGTCGCCGAGCTGGTCACCCTGGCGCGGGTTGCCGGGGTCGAGCACGTGGTGCTGCTCTCGGGGCGGGGCGAGGCGAACGCCCGCCGGGCCGAGCTCGTGCTCGAGGAGTCCGGGCTCGAGTGGACGGTGGTCCGCGCCTCGTGGTTCATGCAGAACTTCTCCGAGGGCGCCCTGCGCGACGGCGTGCTCAGCGGCATGGTCGCGCTGCCGGCCGGGCACGTCCCCGAGCCCTTCGTCGACCTCGACGACGTCGCGGACCTGGTCGTCGCCGCCCTCACCGACCCGGCCCTGCGCGGTCGGGTGCACGAGGTGACCGGGCCGCAGGCCCTGACGTTCACGGAGGTCGCCGAGGTGATCGCGACGACGACCGGACGTGAGGTCGGCTACCTGGCGATGGACCCCGAGGAGTTCCGTGCGGTCCTCACCGCCGAGGCCGGCGCCGACTACGCCGACATGCTGACCGACCTGTGCCTGGAGGTCTTCGACGGGCGCAACGTCCACCCGGTCGACGGCGTGCAGGCGGCCCTCGGGCGCCCGGCCCGCAGCCTCGCCGAGTTCGCGCGTGATGCGGCTGCGGCGGGCGCCTGGGGGTGAGATCGAGGCAACCAGGCGCGCTCGATTGGGAGCGCACGCACCTGACCAGGTAGCCTCTCTGGCGAGGTAGCGTGTCCGAGCGGCCTAAGGAGCACGCCTCGAAAGCGTGTGTGGGTGAAAGTCCACCGTGGGTTCAAATCCCACCGCTACCGCCACGGGGTCCTGACGAGCTCAGGCCCTTGACGTGACAGAACCCCTCGCGGGGCCCCGGAAGGGCGTCCTGCGGGGGGTTCAGTCGTGCGTGGCCCGGCCGCGGACCGCGTGCACCGCCGTCCGCAGACGGCCGTCACTGGATCCGGAACTCGGCGGCGTCCGGCTGGCCGAGGCCGTACTTCTCCCGGAGGAAGTTGCCGGTGGTGCTCAGCTCGGCCGTGAGGCGACGGTGGCGGCTCGCGTCGAGGGCGTCGGCCTGGGCCGAGAGGATCCGCAGCTGCTCGGTCAGCTCCTCGTCGGGGGTGCGCCCGTTGGGCTGGCGCTCCTGCACGCTGCTCGGCGCGATCGCCAGGTAGTGCTTGAGGACGCTCGGCAGGTACCGCCGGGCCATGGCGTCCAGCTCGTACTCGAACCGCGGGTCCGCGGTCGGCTCGTGCTGCTCGGCTGCGATCACGGCGTCCAGCACCTGGCAGGTGTGCAGCACGGTCTGGTGGGTGTTGCCCGGCAGGCGGTGCCTGTTCTGGTCGGCGTGCCTGCGGACCCAGGCGACCGCCGAGGGCAGGTGCTCGGACCCCTCCACGGCGGTGGTGCGCGGCGCGCGGGCCGGTTCGACGTCCGTGGAGGCCTTGGGGCGGCCGCGCTTCCACCACCGGCGACGTGCCGGCAGCCACAGGTCACGCAGGTGCCACGAGCGGACGCCCGAGGCGATCGTGGCCGTCACCGCGAGCAGGGCGGGCGGCCCCCAGAAGTCCAGCACGAACACGGCCACGGAGAAGGCCCCGGCGTAGAGCAGGCCCTCGAGCGTCGTCCTGAGGTTCTTGCGCACCGCGCCGATGACGAGCACCAGGTAGGCGAGGAGGGGGAAGAAGACGACGACGGCCGTCACCTTGACCACGTTGCCCAGCGTCAGCCGCGACATGGTCAGCGCCTCCCCGGGTCTGCTGTGGCGGCGTCGGACGCGTGGCTGCGCTCCAGGTGCAGGCGGGCGCGGCTGACCTGGCCCTCGAGGGCCGTCGCCGTCTGCTTCATCGACCGTGTGGCCTCGGCCTTGTACCGGTCGATCTCGTCCATCGCCTGGAACACGGTGTCGAACGCCTGCTGCAGCTTCTCGGTGTCCACGGTGGCCCGGGACGCCTGCTGCTGGATGGCGGTGCCCTGCGCCCGCAGCAGCTCGGAGGTGGCGACGATCATGTCCGAGGTCGTCGCGTTGAGCGCGTCGACCTGGGTGAGCACGATCCGCTGCTGACCCAGCGCCTGGGAGGTGATCACGGCGACACGCAGCGCGGCCATGGTGGTGTCCAGGGCGCGGTCCACGCCCTTGATGAGCTCGATGTTGTTCTTCTTCACGACGTCGAGCGCCAGGTAGCCCTGGACCGCGACCGCCATCTGGGTCATGAGGTCCTGGTGACGCTGGCGCAGGGAGAACAGGGCGTCCGACTCGAGGGCGGCGGCGTCGTCACCCCTGCCCTCGCTGCGCAGGGCGGCGATGCGCTCCTCGAGACCGTCGCCCAGGTGGCGCGCGAGGACGGCCACGTCGGCCAGCTCGCTGAGCGCCTGCCACAGGGCGTCGCGCTCGGTCTGGATGGCGGCGTTGTCCTGCCGCAGCTCGTCCTGACCGCCCTGGAGCGCCTTGGTGATGGCGTTGAGCTGCTCCTGGGCGGCCTCGTACTTCTGGAAGTACCGCTGCAGCCTGGTGCCGCCGGGCATGAACTTGAAGGTCCGCCTGGCGCCGGTGAGGTCGTGCCGCTTGGGGTCCAGCTCGGTGACGATCTGCCGGAGCTCCGCCAGGGTCGTGCCCGTGCGCGCGGCCGGGTCGGTGCCGCTGGCCGCCAGAGCCGCTGCCGGCCGCTGGAGCATCCGGTTGGCGGAGTCACCGGCCTGCTGCATCACGCCCTCCCCCAGCCGGGTGAGACGGGCGAGCTTGGCCTGGAACTCCGGGCTGTGCAGCGGGGCCTGGAGCAGGTCGTCGAGGTGGGCCTGCGCCGTCTCGGCGTGCTTGCGCTGCGCCTCGGCATCCACGAGCACCATGCCGCCGACCTTCTCCGGCTGGTGGACGGTGACCGCGGTCGTCGGCGACGGCGGCTCGAGCTCGAACGAGTCCTCGAGCTGCCCTGGCTCGTCCCGGTCAAGGCCGCGCGGGTGTGACATGTGCCCTCCTCGGACTCGGGGTCTGAGCCGATTCTCCCTCAAACCCGTCCGGGACGGGGCTGCGGCCGGGGGGACGTTCTCGCGCGCCCGCCGTCCGGTCTGCCCGCGCCCCGTCGGGCAGAGCGCGGGCGGCCGGCGCGACGTCTCAGGGAATCTTGTTGAACGTGTCCGGGTCCGGCCCGGTGCGGTGGTCGCGGTTGAGCTCGGAGATGTCCGCGAGGTCGACGGTGCTCAGCTCGAAGCCGAAGACGTCGAAGTTCTCCTCCATGCGCGAGCGGGTCACCGACTTGGGGAAGACGATGTCGCCGCGCTGCAGGTGCCAGCGCAGCGTCACCTGGGCAGGGGTGCGGCCGTGGGACTCGGCGATGCGCACGATCGTCGGGTCGTCGAGCACCAGGCCCTGGGCGATCGGGCTCCACGCCTCGGTGGCGATGTCGTGCTCGGCGCCGTAGGCGCGCACCTCGTCCTGGGTGAGGTACGGGTGCACCTCGATCTGGTTGACGGCGGGCGGGATCGTCGTCTCGGCGTGCAGACGGTTCAGGTGGTGGGGCTGGAAGTTGGAGACGCCGATGGCCTTGGCGCGACCCGAACGGTAGAAGTCCTCCATGGCCCCCCAGGTCTCCACGAAGTTCGTCACGGTGGCGAGCGGCCAGTGGATGAGGAACAGGTCGACGTGCTCGAGCCCGAGCTCCTCGAGGGTCCGGTCGAAGGCCTGGGCCGCGACCTCGGGGTCGTGGGCGTTGTTGTTGAGCTTGCTGGTGATGAAGACCTCGTCGCGGTCCAGGCCGGACTCCGCGACGGCCTCGCCCACGCCCTTCTCGTTGCCGTACATCTGGGCGGTGTCGATGTGCCGGTAGCCCACCTCGAAGGCCTGCAGGACGGCGTCCTTGGTCTCCGCCGGGTCGATCTGGAAGACGCCGTAGCCCAGCTGGGGGATCTCGACGCCGTTGTTCAGGCTGATGTTCGGGACGGTGCTCATCTCCCCATTCGACAGCCTCGGCGCCGACCTCGCCTGTTGGCGGGCCCACCCGCTGCTCGACCCGCCGCCCAGGGGTCGCCCCGGTAGGCCCCTGTCCGACAGCCGGACGGTTTGGATCCGCACTGAGGTGAGCCTTACCTTAGGCCCATGCCCGACGACCTCCTGCTCGACGCCCCTGTGCTTCCGGGCGCCCTCGCACCGGACCTCGCCGCGCACCCGACCCTGCTCGAGGCCGCTGGTGCGAGCGCCGGCTACCGCGGCGAGACGGTGGTCCACGACGTCGACCTGCGCCTGCGGGCGGGCCAGGTGACGACCCTGGTCGGCCCCAACGGCAGCGGCAAGTCCACCCTGCTGCGCACCCTCGCGGCCCTGCACCCCCGCTCGGGCGGGCAGGTTGGCGTCGGCGCACCCGGCGAGGCCCAGGACGTCGGCGACCTCTCCCGCCGCGAGCTCGCGCACCGCCTCACGCTGCTGTCCCAGAGCCGCCCGACGCCGGGTGGGGTCACCGTCCGCGAGCTCGTCGAGTACGGGCGCCACCCGCACCGCGGGCGCTGGCGGTCCGCCGACCCCGAGGGCGCCGTGGCGGTCGACCGGGCCATGCACCTCACCGGCACCACCCATCTGGGCGACCGTCCGGTCGACAACCTCTCGGGCGGCCAGCTGCAGCGCGTGTGGCTCGCCGCCTGCCTCGCCCAGGACACCCCGGTGCTCCTCCTCGACGAGCCGACGACCTTCCTCGACCTGCGCTACCAGGCCGAGCTGCTCGACATCGTCCGGGACCTGGCCGACACCCACGGCATCGCCGTCGGCCTGGTGCTGCACGACCTCGACCAGGCCGCGGCCGTCGCGGACACGGTCGTCCTGCTCGTCGACGGCCGGGTGGTCGCCTCCGGTCCGCCCGAGGTCGTGCTGACCTCCGAGCACCTGACCGCCGCGTACGGCATCGCCGTCGAGGTGGACCACGACCCGCGGACCGGCCTCCTGCGCACCCGCGTGCGTGCCCGCCACCACGAGCGCACCCGCCGCGCCCCGGCGCCCCAGAACCCCACCCCCTGAGCCCGCGGCACCTGCTGCCGGCACACAGCTGATCCATCCCTGAGGAGACCTGATGAGAGCACGTCCCGCTGCGACCGCCGCCCTGGTGGGCGTCCTGGCGCTCGCCGCCTGCGGCACCACCGAGCAGGCCCCGAGCGACGCGACGACCCCCGACGGCGAGGCGGGCACCGCGGACACGTCGGTCACCGTCACCGACGCCCGCGGGGTCGAGGTCACCCTGGACGCCCCGGCCGAGCGGGTGGCCGTGACCGAGTGGAACGTCGCCGAGTACCTCGTCTCCCTCGGCGTCGAGCCCGTCGGCGTGGCTGACGTCACGGGCTTCGAGACGTGGGACACCACGGTCGAGCTCCCCGAGGACGTCGCGGACATCGGCGGTCGCGGCGAGCCCAGCATCGACACCCTCGCGGCCCTGGACCTCGACGTCCTGTTCGTCACCGGTTCCCTCGTGGAAGGGGCGGTCGAGCAGATCGAGGAGACCATCCCGGTCGTCGTCGTGCCCGGTGGGGACGCCGCCGACCCCGTCGGATCCATGTTCGACAACGTCGACCTGGTCGCCGAGGTCACCGGCACCCAGGACGCAGCCCAGACGTTGCAGGCCGAGTACGACGACGCGGTCGAGGCGGCCCGGGCCGAGCTCGGTGACGTCTCGGACGTCCCGGTGGCCTTCGCCGACGGCTACGACACCGGCGAGGCCGTGACCGTCCGGCCCTTCACCAGCGGCTCCCTCATCGGTGGGGTCCTGGGCGACCTGGGGTTCACCGACGCCTGGGCCGAGCTGCCCGACCTCGAGGCCGACCCTGCCTACGGCCTCGCCCAGGTCGACGTCGAGGGCCTCACGCAGCTCCCCGAGGACACCCGCTTCTGGTACATGGCCAACGGTGACGACGACGTCTTCGCCACGGCCCTCGCCGAGAACAGCATCTGGACCTCGCTGCCCTTCACCGCCGATGCCGTGCGGTTCCCCGACGGCATCTGGGGCTTCGGTGGCCCCGAGTCCATGATCCGCACCATCGACGCGGCCGTCGACGCGATCGGATGACCACCACCACGACGTCGGGCCCGGTCGGTTCCCGCGAGGCGCCAACCGGTACCGACGTCGTGGGCGGTGCCCCCGAGGCGACGCGCGTCCCGGGGGTCCTCGCCCTCGTCCTCGGCCTGCTCGTCCTGCTGGTCCCGCTGTCCCTGTGGCAGCTGACCCAGGGGACCTCAGGACTGGGCGCGGCCGACGTCTGGCAGTGGGCGCTGGGGCGGTCGGACGACCAGGCTGCCGCGGTGGTCCTCAGCTCGCGGGCCCCACGGCTGCTCGCAGCCCTGGCCGCCGGGCTGGCCCTCGGTGCGGCGGGCACCGTCCTCCAGTCGATCACCCGCAACCCCCTGGCCTCCCCGGACACCCTCGCGGTGCACAGCGGGGCCCACCTCGCGCTCTCCCTCGGCGCCCTGGGCGGACTGCCCGGCGCCTTCCTCGGAGACGTGGTCCTCGCCTTCGCCGGCGGCCTGCTGTCGGCGGGCGCGGTCCTGCTGCTCAGCGGCACCTCGGGGGCTGCCGGCACCCGGCTCGTGCTCGGTGGCACCGCGCTGGCAGCAGCCATGACCTCGGTGACCACCGCGATGGTGATCCTGTGGCCGATGGAGGCCCGCGGGCTCATCGCGTGGTCGGCCGGCTCCCTCGGGCAGAACGGCCTCGGCACCGTCCGCTGGTCGCTGCCGATCATCGTGGGAGTCCTGCTCCTCCTGCTGCTCCAGGCCCGCCAGCTCGACCTGCTGCGCCTGGGGGACGACCAGGCCGCGACCCTGGGCATGAACGTGCGACGCACCCGCGTGGTCGCCCTCGTCACCGCCGTGCTGCTCGCGGCCACCGCCGTCGCGACGACCGGGCCCCTGGGCTTCGTCGGGCTCGCGGCCCCGGCCCTGGTGCGGATGCTCATCCCGTGGGTGCGCGGGCTGCACCGCCACCGCGCCCTGCTGCTCGTCGCTGCCCTGGCCGCCACCGACCTCGTGCTCGCCGCCGACGTCGGTCTCCGGGCCGTCGTCGGGGCGCAGGCCGCCGTCATGGTCCCCACCGGCACGGTCACCGCCCTGGTCGGGGGCGTGGTGGTCATCCTCGTCGCGCTCCGGCTGCGGTCCCGCTCCCTCGGGGACGCCCGCTCCGCGCTCCCTGTCGACGGGGTGGGTGTCCGACGCCGGCGTGCTGTCGTGGTCGTGACCACCGGGGCGCTGCTGGCCGCCGTGGTCGGTGCCCTGCTGCTGGGTGACCGGATGCTCCTGCTGGGCGACGTCGCCGTCTGGTTGCGCGGCGAGGCCGGTCCCGTGGTCGAGGGGGTGCTCGGCACCCGCGTCCCCCGGGTGGTGGCTGCCGTGCTCGCCGGGGCTGCGCTCGCCGTCGCCGGTACCGCCGTGCAGGCCTCGGCGCGGAACCCGCTCGCCGACCCGACGATCATCGGCGTCTCGGGCGGTGCGTCGGTCGGTGCGGTGCTGCTCGTGACCTTCGCCCCGCTCGCGGGCTTCTGGGCCCTCGCGGGGGCGGCCGGCCTCGGGGCCCTGGTCTCCTCGGCCGTCCTGTTCGGGCTGGTCGCCCGGCGCGGCATGGCCTCGGACACCTTCATCCTCGTGGGGCTCGGCATCTCCTACGTGACGACCGCGCTCGTGACGATCCTCGTCGTGGCCACCGACCCCTTCAACGCCTCCAAGGCCCTCACCTGGCTCGCGGGGTCCACCTACGGCCGCACCTTCGAGCACCTCGTCCCCCTGGCCCTGGGGTGCCTGGTGCTGGTGCCGTTCCTGTGGGCCCAGCACCGGCGCCTGGACCTCATCTCGATCGACGAGGACACCCCGCGCGTGCTGGGCCTCTCGCCCGGGCGCACCCGCGCCTCGCTGCTGATCGCCGCCGTGCTGCTCACCGGGGTCGCCGTCGCGGCCATCGGGCTCATCGGGTTCGTCGGCCTGGTCGCCCCGCACGCCGCACGCGCTCTGGTGGGCCGTCGCCACCGGCTCGTCGTCCCGCTGGCTGCCGTGCTCGGTGCCCTGCTGGTGCTCGTCGCCGACACCGTCGGCCGGACGGCCGCCGCCCCCACCCAGCTCCCCGCCGGGCTGGTCACCGCGCTGGTGGGCACCCCGTACTTCCTCTGGCTGCTGGCCCGGACCCAGCGCAACGAGTCCTAGGAGCTCTCCGCTGTCGCGACGGCGTCCAGGGAGGGCTGAGAGGCTGGCACCCTAGGGCCATGAGCGACCGTGGCAAGACCTGGACGCGGGTCGTCGTCGCGGCCCATCTCGTCCTGGGCCCCGCCAGCGTGCTCGTCGTGGTGGCCCTCGCCCAGATCGGCTCGTCGGCGTCGGTCGTCGCGCTCGTCGCGGTCGCCGCGACGGGGCTGCACGTCGCGCTCGCGTGCGCTCGTCGACGGATCGGCCCCGCGATGCTCCTCGCATCGACGTCGATGGCAGTGCTGGCGCTGGTGCCGATGCCAGGGTGGTCGACAGGGGTCCTGATGCCGTCGGCGGTGTGCTTCCTGCTGGTGTCGTGGAGAGCGACGTTGGTGGCCCCGGACCCGTGGCCTCGTGCGGTCCTGGTCGTGGGCATCGGCGGCGTCGTGCTGGCGGAGGGCGTCGCCGCCGTGCGGATGGACGACAGCGCTCCGGCGGGGTTGCAGCTGGTCGAGGCAGGTCTGCTGCTCGCCGTCGTCGTGGGCACGTGGTCCGCGGCCCAGCGCACCAGGATCCGTCGAGAGCGTGCGGAGGAGCTGGAGCGGGACCGCCTCGTGGCCGCCCGGCTCGCCGAGCGGGCGAGCATCCGACGGGATCTGCACGACGTCATCGGGCACTCGCTCGCGCTCATGGTCGCGCAGGCCGAGGCGGCGCGCGTGGGGGCCCGGGACGACGCGGTGCGCGACTCCATCGGGCAGGTCGCCGAGACGGGGCGGCACGCGCTCGCGGGTCTCCGCGCGATGCTGCGCGTCCTGGACGCCGAGCCGTCGGGCACGGCGCTCGTACCGTCCCTGGAAGGCCTGCCCGCACTCGTCCGAGCGGCCGTGACACCGCTGCATGACGTCACGCTCCGCGTGGAGGGGGCGCCCGTGGTGCTCGCGCCGGATGCTGAGGTGGCTCTCGTCCGGGTGGCGCAGGAGGGCATCTCGAACGCGCTCAGGCACCTCGAGGTTCCTCTCGCGGTGGAGGTGCGGCTGACGTGGTCGGCTACCGGCGCGACCCTCGCGGTGCACGACGACGGGGGAGCCGGGGTGCGCGCCGCGGGCGACGCGGGGTCGGGCCTCATCGGTCTCGCCGAGCGTGTCGCGGCGGCTGGCGGCCAGCTCGAGATCGACCGGGACCGTGACGGCTGGCTGGTTCGGGCTACGGTGCCGTCCCTCGCCGATGGTCCGAGGGAGGCGGTGACGTGACCACCAGGGTTCGCGTGCTGCTCGTCGACGACCAGGCGCTGCTGCGTTCAGCTCTCGCCACCGTGCTGGGAGCGGACCCGCGCATCGACGTCGTCGGCGAGGCAGGGGACGGGGACGAGGCCGTCGAGGCCGTCCGCGCGCACCGGGTCGACGTCGTGCTCATGGACATCCGGATGCCACGGCTCGACGGGATCCGCGCCACGGAGCGGGTGGTGCGCCTCTCGCCGGCCACCCGCGTGCTCGTGCTGACGACGTTCGATTCCGACGACCTCGTCATGGGTGCGCTGCGCGCCGGGGCGAGCGGCTTCCTGACGAAGGACGCCCGGCCCGAGGCGCTCGTCGCCGCGATCTGCGACGTGGCCAGCGGCAGCTCCGTGCTCGCTCCGCACGTCACGACGGCGGTCCTCGAGCACGTGCGGAAGGCGCCCGCCATGGACCCCTCCGCCCTCTCGACGTTGTCGACCCGCGAGGTCGAGATCTTCCACCTGCTCGCTGCCGGATGCTCGAACGCCGAGATCGGTCAGCGGCTCCATCTCGCCTACGACACCGTCAAGACGCACGTGCGTGCCGTCCTGGCGAAGCTCGGTCTGCGGGACCGCGTGCACGCGGTCATCTTCGCCTACGAGCACGGGCTCGTCGGCCGCACTCACCCTCCGGGGTGAGTGACGAGGCCCCGCAGGGCGATGCCGAGGGTCCCGGTCACGCGGAAGTCTCGTCTCGACGGCGGTGACCCCACCCGCCGCGAGCGAACGAGAGGCTCGTCGTGACCCGCATCAGCCCCGCCCTGGCCCCACCGACCGCTCCACCAGGTCGAGGCCTCGATCCTGTCGCACGGCGCGCCGTCGCCTGGTTCCTCGGCACCTTGGCAGTCCTGACGGCAGCCGTGATGGTCCCGCTGTGGGTCGTCGGTGCCGATGCTGACGCGTTCAACGCAGCCGTCCCCCTGCTCTCGTGGGCGCCCGCGCTCTCGGCCCTCACCGCGCACCTCCTCACCGGCAGGCGCACGACGTTCGCCCGGTGGACGGCGCTGCGCCCTCTCGCGTCGCGGCGCGTCGCGGGGACGTGCGCGTCGGTGCTCGGCGTCTTCCTCGTCGTCCCTGCCATGACCACTGCCCTCGGCGTCGCCACGGGGGTCGTCGAGTGGCAGCCGACGGCGGAGGCGTGGGGCCTGGCGCCGCTCGTGCTCCCGTTCGCGCTCCTCGCGCTCGTCACCGTCGTCGGGGAGGAGATCGGCTGGCGGGGCGCCCTGCAGACGACGCTCGCACCGTGGGGTGCGTGGCGTGCGAGCCTCCTCATCGCGGGGCTCTGGTCGTTGTGGCACCTGCCGCTGACGCTCGGCTACGCCTCTACCGGCGACCTCGCCGTGCGTGACGTCGTCGCCACGAGTGTCGACCTGCTCGTCGTGGGGGTCCTGCTCTCGGCGGCGCGCCTCGCGTCCTCGTCCATGTGGCCGGCGGCGTGGGCGCACGCCCTGATGAACTCCACCCTCGCCTTCGCCGAGTCGAACCTCACCACGTCGGCACGGGAGCTCGCGGACGGCCCCTTCTGGGCGGCGCAGGCCATCACCTGGGTCGTCCTCGCCGTCACCGCCGGCGGCGCCATGGCTGTCACATCCCGGGCGCCCAGCACGTCGAGGTGGTGACGGCTGCCACCCCGGCGGCCCGGCACCAGGAGGACGTCATGGCCCGGATCGACCCGCCCGCCCGTCAGCGCCTGTCCACGCGGCTCGTCGCCGCGATGACCCGCCGCATGTTCGGCCAGGTCATGGAGCCCGGCATGGTGACAGCCCACCACCGCGGGGTGTTCTGGTCCCAGCTCCTCGGCGAGGTGACCCTGATGCGGTCCCGGCACCACCTGCCCGAGACCCTCCGTGACCTGGTCCAGCACCGCGTCGCCGTCGTGATCGGCTGCCCGTGGTGCATCGACTTCGGCGCGATGCTCGCGCTGCGTGCCGGGGTGACGCGCGAGCAGCTGCTCGCCGTCCCCGAGTACGCGGCCTCACCCCTGTTCACCGGTCTCGAGAAGCGCGCCATGGCCCTCGCCGACGCCGCGACGGCCACCCCGCCGCACGTCACCGACGAGCAGGTCGCGACCCTCCGCGAGGAGCTGGGCGAGGCCGGTCTCGTCGAGCTCGTCCACCTCGTCGCCCTGGAGAACCACCGGTCGCGCCTCAACCACGCGCTGGGCGTCACCTCGCAGGGCTTCACCGACAGCGAGGTCTGCGCGCTCCCTCCGCGGTGAGCCGACGGCGGTGCGGTGGCGGGCGAACGACGGCCGGCTCCCTCAGCGCCGCGCCGCGCCGAGCCCCGCGAGCTTCTCCGGGTTGCGCACCACGTCGATCCCGTGGACGAGCCCGTCGGGGCCCACGCGCGGCAGCACCACGGTCGCACCGGCCTCGATCCGGCTGCCGGGGTGCGGCCTGATCCGCACCACGACACCGACCTCCCCGTTGACGAGCACCGTCTCGAGGTCGACCTCCGCGTCGTGGGCCATCTGCCAGAGCCCGAGGAAGAAGCGCGCGACCTTGTCGGCACCGAGCACCGGCCGGAGCGCGGCGCTGACCCGCCCGCCGCCGTCCGAGGTCAGGACCACGCCAGGGGCCAGCGCGCTCACCACCTCCCCGAGGTCACCCGCAGCGACCGCCCGGAGGAAGGCGTCGACGACGGCGCGCTGCTGGTCCCTCGGCACGGCGGGGGGTGGGGCACCCTGCTGCACGGCTCGTCGCGCGCGTGAGGCGAGCTGGCGGGCGTTCGCCTCACTCGTGTCGAGCACGCTCGCGACCTGGTCGAAGGGCACGTCGAAGACGTCGTGCAGCACGAAGGCGACGCGCTGCCCAGGGTTCAGGTGCGCGAGCACCGTGAGGAGGGCGAGCCGCATCGACTCGTCGACCTCGGCCAGCTCCGCCGGCCCCGGCACCTGGCTCACCACGGGCTCGGGCAGCCACGGTCCCACGTACTGCTCGCGCCGCGTCTGTGCGGCGCGGAGGCGGTCCAGGCACAGCCGCGAGGCCACCGTCGTGAGCCATGCGGGGAGGTTGCGGATCTCGGCACGGTCCTGGTCGGCGAGGCGCAACCAGACCTCCTGTGCCACGTCCTCGGCGTCGTGCACGCTGCCGAGCATCCGGTAGGCCAGGCCGAGGAGCCGCGCCCGCTCGGCCTCGAACTCGGTGACGACGTCGTCCATCCGGGTCCCCTCCTCAGGCTGGTCTCGCGTCGATCCCGCGAGACCCACCCAGGGTGTCAGGACCCGGCGAGGCCCGCGAAGGTCAGCGCCACGACGAGGAAGGCGATGGCCAGCACCAGCCCGAACCGCCACCACCAGTGCAGGGTCACCGTCGACGGCGCCCCGCCCGCCATGGCCTCCTGGTCGCTCAGCTCCCGCGTGGCCCAGCCCGCCTCGGTCCACGTGGCCACGCTGTACCTCTGCTTGAAGGCCAGCTGGAACAGCCAGAAGATGTGCACGTAGCTGTACGTCAGCGCCAGCGCCTGCTCAGCGCTGACCTGCGCGCTCTTGCTCTTGCGACCCCAGCCGAAGAAGATCACGACCTGCCCCCCGAAAGATGCCCGTTGTGCCCCGGGACGTCCAGAGCGCCCACATGGTAGCGACGCCGCGAGGTGCGCGGCGTCGACCGTCCGGATACCCGATGACTTCGCCGTCCGGCGCTGGTCTGATGCAGGAGTGCGACCCGCGACGGGCGGGTCCAGGACCGCGGAGGCCCCGATGGCCACGATCGTCTCGACCCTGTTCATCTCCCTCGACGGCGTCGCCGAGGTCGACCCCACCTGGCACTTCCCGTACTTCGACGAGCGGATGGGGGAGGCGGTCGGCGAGGACTACGAGGACGTCGACGTCCTGCTCCTCGGTCGCGTGACCTACGACAGCTTCGTGGGCGCGTGGCCCGACCGCGAGGCCGCAGGTGGGGAGGACGCCGAGTTCGCCGCCCAGCTCGGTGACACCCGCAAGCTCGTGGCCACCCGCGGGGACCAGGACCTCGGCTGGCGCAACGTCGAGCGGGTCACGGACCTCGTCCCGGCGGTCACGGCAGTCTCCGCCGAGCCCGGGGTGAACAAGATCCTCGTCGCAGGCTCGATCTCCGTGGTGCGGCAGCTCATGGCCGCGGGCCTCCTGGACGAGCTGCGCCTGTTCGTCCACCCGATCGCCGCGCGTCACGGCGAGCGGCTCTTCGACGAGGGGGAGCCGACCTACCCGCTGCGCCTGCTGCGGTCCGAGGCCCTGCCCACCGGAGTGCTGCGCCTGGTCTACGCCCGCAGTGAGCTGCCGGCCGGCTGAGGGACGACGGCTGCTGATCTGCGTCGGCTCGCAACCGCTGGTCCTCCCGTCCGAGGCGTTCGGGATCGTTCGGGATCCTCCGGAACGATCGCCGCGCAGGTCAGACCTTCCATAGCGTCCGGGGCGACGCCGGCATCCGACCGGTTCGGCATCTTCACAGAGGAGCAGACGACGAACACGACGAAGAAGGTCCTCACCCGGGCCGCAGTGATCCTTGGCCTGGCCGTGGCGGGGACGATCGGCGCGGGCTCGGCGGCCTCGGCCGGGACCTTGGTCTGCGTGACCTGGCCCGCGAGCCAGAACGGCCACGGCGTCGACGAGACCCGGTGCGACAACGGCGAGTTCCAGATCATCATCTTCGGCTGACGCGGCGCAGCGCCCCGCGATCGCCCTGGCCGGCGAGGGCTTGCCCTCGCCGGCCGGCCCGGCTCGGGGCGGCGCGCAGGGGCCCCGCTCCGTCATGGTTCTGCTCAGAGCCGGCCCTGCTCCGCCCGGTCACGGATGCCGCGCAGCATGCGCTCGGTCATGAGCAGGCTCACCCAGCTGACCGGCTCGACCATGCGCCCCGCCCACGGCGCCCGGTACCGGTAGCGCTCGCGGACCAGCAGCCGGGTGCCGCGCGCGCCCCAGGGCTGCAGGACGAAGGCCCAGGTGAAGTCGAAGGGCGCCTCGCCCTGTCCCCGACCCGTGTCGGTGCCCTCGGCCCCGCACGAGTCGAGCTCGTCGGCGGGCACCGGGGCCACGCCCTGGAGCACCAGGGCCTGGTCAGGCTCGACCACCGCGGCGACCAGCCCCGCCTGGGCGGCCAGGCGGACCTCGTCCCCGACCGCGAGGTCCTGCCACTCGGGGTGCACCCGGTCGGCGTTGTGGATGTCGAGGCCGAGGAGGTTCTCGAGCGCCTCGTAGCTGTAGAACCCGCCACGGCCCTGCCCCATCTGGACCAGCCACGGCCACACGTCCTCGGGGGGTGCGTCGACGTCGATCGCGCGGGTGGCGACCAGGTCGGCCTCGGGCAGCAGCTCGTCACCCGGCAAGGGCGCCATCCGCTCGGCCTCCGTCGTCCCGAGCCCCAGGGCGCGCTCGCGGGCGACCCGGTACAGGACGACCCCCAGCCCGAGAAGGACGGCGGCGCGGAGGGTCCGGTGCAGGCGCATGGCCTCAGTCAAGCCCTCGGGCGCAGGACCGACCAGGGACGATCGACCCTGCCGGAGGACGTGCCCCGACCAGCCTCCCCGTCGGCCCCCGGGTCTCCTAGTCTCTGGACCATGAACCAGTCGCTGCGCGGACCCAAGATCTTGACGTTCTCCGGGGTGGCAGCGCTCGTGCTGTCGATCGCTGCCGGGGTGGTGGCGGCGGTGATGTTCCTCGGGCTCCTGCCGACCGGGGTCCTGTCCTCGAACGGGGGCGACGGGCCGGACGCCGTCGGCTCGGTCGAGGCCCCCGGCACCATGGAGGTCGACCTCGAGGCCGACCTCGCCTACGCCTTCTACCTGGCGCGCGACGCCGGGATGTCGAACGCCAGGCTCGAGTCGCGGCCCGAGGTCACCGGCCCCGACGGCGAGGAGGTGCACGTCTCGTCCGCCCCGTCGGTCTCGGGGAACATCGGACGCGGCGGCACCCGGGCGGCCACGGTCGGCGGCTTCCGCGCCGACACCTCCGGGACGTACACGGTCGACGTCCCCCCAGCGCTCTTCGCGGGGGACGGCGCCCGGGTGATCCTCGTCGAGGACCAGGAGGTGATGCCCTTCGTCACGGGCATCTTCGGCACCGTCGTCCTGGTCCTCGTGGCCGTCGCGCTGGGCATCCTCGCCCTGGGCCTCCTCGCCGGCGGGATCGTCTGGTGGGTGGTCCGGCGCCGCGCGGCGCCCTCAGCGCCGTCGGTGCCTGCTCGCCCCTGACCCTCGTCCAGCTGCTCGACCTCAGTGCTGCTCGAA
This sequence comes from Actinotalea soli, assembly GCF_017565425.1. Taxonomy (GTDB): domain Bacteria; phylum Actinomycetota; class Actinomycetes; order Actinomycetales; family Cellulomonadaceae; genus Actinotalea; species Actinotalea soli. The sequence continues at coordinate 57,834 of NZ_JAGEMK010000008.1, read as the reverse complement.
GGCCAGGGCCATCGCGCGCTGCTCCTCGAGCACCTGGCTCATGCGGGTCTGCACCTCGTCCATCCGGCCGATCGTGGCGTTGATGTCCTCGATGCCCCGCGCGACCGTCGCGGTGTTGGTCTGGATGTCCGTCACGCGCTCGCCGACCCGGGAGGTCGCGGTCGTGGTCTCGCCCGCGAGCTCCTTGACCTCGGTCGCGACGACCGCGAAGCCCCGGCCGGCCTGACCCGCGCGGGCCGCCTCGATGGTGGCGTTGAGGGCCAGCAGGTTCGTCTGGTCGGCGATCGAGGAGATGACCTTGATGACCTCGCCGATCGCGCTCGAGGACTCGCTGAGCGCCCGCACCTCGGTGGCCACCGACGTCGCCTGCGCGACGGCGTCGAGGGCCACCTCGCCGGCCTCGGTCGCGCTCGCGCTCAGCCGCTCGACGCTGCCCAGCAGCGCGGTCGCCGCCTTGGCGTCCCGGTCCGCACGACGCAGGATGTCCAGCCGCTGGGAGACCAGTCGCGCCACGTTGCGCAGCGCTGCGGCCCGGTTCTCGGACAGCTCGAGGGTGGTGGTCACGAAGAAGTCCATCGTGCCGACCACCTGGTCGTCGACGATGATCGGCAGGCACACCCCGGACTTGACCCCGGCCCGCTGGGCGGCGGGGGCCCGGACGCAGTCCTGGAGCTCGCCCAGGTCGGCGACGAAGACGAGGTCCCGGGCCCGCCACGCGCGGCCGGACAGCCCGACACCCTCGGCGAAGCTGGCGCTCAGCGTGACCTTGCGGAACTCCTCACCGGCCGTGCCCGACTCCACCTGGAAGCGCACCACGCGGGCCTCCTCGTCCAGGGCCCAGAACGAGCCGTAGGCCCAGCCGAACTCCTTGCGCACGGCGTCGAGGGCGGCGCGCAACGCCGAGTTCTCGTCCCGGCAGGCACCCACCTCGGAGACCACGGTGGTGACGGCCTGCTGGTCGCGGGCGGACTCGCGCTGACGCTCGACCGTGACCATCGTGGTCAGGGTCTGGGACACCACGCGCGACAGGGCACTGAGGACAGCAGGTCGGGTGGCGCTCGCGGTGCTCGGGGTCGAGGAGAAGAAGTCGAGGAGCATGACGATCCGGTCACCGCGGCGCACCGGGAGCGACATCGCGGCGCGTGCACCAGCGTCCAGGGCCGCCGCGCCTCGGGCGCAGTTGGGTCGCTCGCCGGTGATGTCCACCATGTCGAGCACCTCCCCGCGTTCCCAGGCCATGCCGCAGATGCCCAGCCCGCGGGAGGTCCGGTGGGTCGGCGTCATGCTCGTCAGCTCGCGCGACAGCTCGCCGACCTGGCAGACGAAGTCCAGCTCGTCCCCGGACCGCGGGACGGCCCAGGCCGAGGCGTACTCGTAGCCGAAGGCCCGGCGAGCGCTGTCGAGCACGGCACGGATGCCGTCCGAGGAGCTGCTCGCGCGACCGAGCTCCTCGATCACCGCGTCGAGGGCGCGGATCTCGGCTGCCATGACCTCGCGCTCGTCGGGGCGGGAGGTCTCGGGGCGTCGTCGCATGCGCATGGCCATGTGTCCTCGGGTGAGAAGGGCGCCGGGTGTCGGCCTCCGAGTCATCGGCCGAGGCGGCGCAGTGCTGAGCCATATGACCCAAGCTCCGTACGTTCATGCATCCAGCGACCCGATGAGTTTCCTGGTCCGCCCGTGTCGACCACCCTGTGGCCTCAGGCACGCACCGGCGACCTGGCCGAGCCACCCGAGCAGAGGAGGACCTCCATGTCGTTCCAGGCCTATCTCGACACCATCGAGGACCGGACGGGCCAGACCCCGCGCCAGCTCCTGGCCATCGCGCACGACAAGGGCCTGGACGGTCCCGAGGCCAAGGCCGGAGACGTCGTGGCGTGGCTGGCGGCCGACTACGGCCTGGGGCGCGGCCACGCCATGGCGATGTGGCACGTGATCTCCAAGGGCCCGGCCATCGACCCCAAGCACGTGGGCAGCACCGGGAGCCACCGAGACGAGTCGGCGACGCTCTGGCTCGATGGCAAGGCCACCAGGCCGGCCTGAGGGTCGGCGCCCAAGGGGGACCGTCGCCTCCGGTCGCCGGGCTGCGTGCGCCTGTCACTCCTTCGAGGGATCACGGGTCGGTGGTGCTGGCCGATGGGTACGGGGAGAAGCCCGGTGGTGAGCGAGGACGTCCGCGCAGCCCCGTGCTTCGCCGACCAGTGCCCTCCCACGGGCATCGACGAAGGAGCCCTCGGTGACCCTCGCACTCCCCGCTCGCCGCACGCTCGTCGCGGCGCTGACCTTGGCCGTCGTGTCGGGGAGCGCCCCAGCGAGTGCCCTCCCCCTCGGGGCGGTCCCCTTCGGCACGGGTCTCGCGGAAGGCCCGACGGGAACCTGGATCGTCCAGACCGACCCGGGGACGGCGCAGGACGTCATCGACGACCTGCGCGGTCTCGGCCTCGGGACGAGCCACGAGTTCGACGAGGTGATGGAGGGCTTCTCCCTCGAGGCGACCGACGCCCAAATCCGCGCGTTGGCCGACCTCGACGACGTCCTGCGTGTCGAGGCGGCCGTGCCCACGGCGATCAGCAGCTCGTCCGAGACGACGACCCAGCGTCGCCCGACCTGGGGGCTGGACCGGATCGACCAGGTGGGGCTGCCCCTCGACGGTGGCTTCACGTACGCCTCGTCGGCCGGCGCCGGGGTGCGGGTGTACGTCGTGGACACCGGTGTCGACCCCACCCACCCGGACTTCACCGGACGCGTCACCGCGGGATACAGCGCGATCGGCGACGGGGTCGGCGCGGACGACTGCCACGGCCACGGGACCCACGTGGCCGGCAGCGCAGCCTCAGCGACCTACGGGGTGGCCAAGGGCGCGACGATCGTCCCCGTCAGGGTCCTCGGGTGCGACGGCCGGGGTGACAGCTCGCACGTGGTCGCCGGGGCGAACTGGATCCTGGCCAACCATCCCGCCGGAACCCCCGGCGTGGTGAACATGTCGCTCGGGGGCGGGGTCAGCTCGAGCATGGCTCGCGCGGTCGACGCCCTGACGGGGGCGGGCCTGCTCGTGGTGGCTGCCGCCGGGAACGCCAACGGCGACGCGTGCCTGACCTCCCCCGCGCGGGTGCCCGCGGCCTTGACGGTCGGTGCGACGGCCTCGACCGACGCGCGCTCCTCGTTCTCGAACTGGGGCACCTGCGTGGACGGCTTCGCCCCGGGCTCCGCGATCACGTCGACCTACCCCGGCGGGCGGTACGCCACCATGAGCGGGACCTCGATGGCCGCGCCGCACGCCGCCGGGATGGCTGCCCTGCTCCTGCAGCGCGAGCCCTCGCTGCGCCCTGCCGCGCTGACCGAGCGCATGCTGTCGGCGGCACACCCCGTCGTGGCCGACCCCGGCCCGGGCAGCCCCGACGTGCTGCTGACCACCGTGCAGGCGACGCCGACGCCGACGGCCGAGCCGGAGCCTGACCCCAGCGCTGACGAGCCCGCCCCTGATGAGCCCGCCCCCGCGCCCGGTGAGCTGCCGTCGGCACCCGAGGGCCTGGCGGCCACGTCGGTGACGTCGACGTCGGTCACCGTCGCGTGGGGTGAGCCCTCGGCCGGCGCGGACAACGTCGTGGGATACCGGGTCCAGAGCGGACCCGCCGTGGGGACGTGGACGGCGGAGACGGTCGTGCCCGCCACGGCCCGCGCGCACACCCTGACCGGCCTCACCCCCGCCACCGACGTCGTGGTCGTGGTCTCGGCACTCGGACCCCTCGAGCACGCGGCGGCCGGGGAGCCGATCACCGTCCGGACCTCCTCGCTCGTGGCTCCGGGTGGACCGCAGACCCCCAGGCTCACGGCCGTGACGACGGCGACCCTCCGCGTCGCCTGGTCGCCGCCGGCCGCGACCGCTGACGCGGCGTCGATCACCGGGTACACCGTGCAGCGTTCGGTCGACGGGAGGTCGTGGCGTACGGTGACCACCACGCCGGCGCGCTCGGCGACCCTCACCCGGCTCGAGGCTGGGACCCAGCACCACGTCCGTGTGCGCGCGAACTCCGCGGCCGGGTCGAGCCCGTGGGTCGCTGCGGGCAGCGCCGTCACCCGCGCCAGGCCATCCGCTCCGCGGTCGGTGCGCCAGGTCTCGCGCACGCCTTCCTCGGTCAGCCTCACCTGGGCCGCGCCAGCGACGTCGGGCGACCGGGTCACCGACTACCGCGTCGAGTACTCGACCAACGGCAGGACCTGGACCAGGTTCCGCGACCCCGTCACGGCCGCACGCGGAGTGACGGTCGACGCGCTCCGCCCCCGGACCACGTACCGGGTGCGCATCACGGCGATCGCTGACGGGGTGACCGTCGGTCGGAGCGCGCAGACCACGGTGCGCACCTCGGGGGCGCGCCCCTCCTCGGCACGGTGACGTGAGCGGCCAGTCCGGGGGCGGGCGGCGGGCGCCCGGGAGGTCAGCGCGCCGGGCCGTGCATGATGTGCCCGTGACCGGCCCGACGCCCCCGCCCCGACCTGCCCGCATGCTGGCGGACGAGGTCGGCAGGGGACTGGCCGAGACCGCCCTCGAGCTCGCCACCTGGGTCCTGGCCGCCGGGGTCCTGGTCGGGGTCCCGGCCCTGCTCGGGTACCTGCTGGTGGGCTGGACGGGAGCCGTGGTCGGCGGGGCGGTCGGCCTCGTCCTCCTGGCCGTCACGTGGGTGGCGCTGGTCCTGGTCGCCTCGCGCTCCCTGGTCGAGCTGCTCGCGCGCCGCCGTCGGTAGCCCGTCGGTCCTGTGGCATACCGTCGTCCGGTGATCCCTACCGACCTCTCCCTGCTGCGCGCGCCGGGCGCCCCGGCCCTGAGCCCCGACGGCACGACCGTCGTCTTCTCCGTGACCGCTCCGGACGTGGACGCCGACGAGTACACCGGCGCCCTGTGGACCGTCCCGGCCGACGGCTCCCTCCCGCCCCGCCGCCTGACCCGCGGCCACCGTGACACCGCCCCGGCGTGGTCCCCGGACGGCCGGTGGATCGCGTTCCTGCGGGCCGAGCCCGAGGGCAAGCCCCAGCTCCACGTGGTGGAGGCCGCCGGCGGGGAGCCGGTGCTCCTGACGGACGCCCCGCTGGGGGTGTCCGAGCCGCTCTTCTCCCCCGAGGGCACCCGGATCGCCTACCTGGCCCGGGTCCCCGAGGAGGGGCGCTACGTCGCGGGCGGGACCGCGGGCGCCGAGCCGCCGCGTCACATCACGACCTACCGCTACCGCGGGGACGGGGTGGGCTTCTTCCGGGACCGGCCACAGCACCTGCACCTGATCACGCTGCCCGAGGACCCTGGCTCGGGCCCTCTCCCCGAGCCGGTCGCCCTCACCGACGGGGACCACGACGTCGCGGGTCACCGCTGGCTGCCCGACGGCGAGGCCCTGGTCGCCACGAGCGCCGTGCACGCCGACCGTGAGGACGACCTGCTGCGCGACGCGGTGCTCGTCGAGGTCCCGCCGGTGCGCGACGGGCTCGACGAAGGGCCCCCGGCCGGCGGGACCCTGGCAGCGCCACGGCCCCTGACCCGTGCGGGCGAGCGGGACCAGCTGGCGGTCGACACCGTCGCGCCCTCCGCGGACGGTCGGACGCTCTGGTTCCTCGCGACCGACATGGGGGCGACGGGACGCGAGTTCGTCGCCGCCCAGACGGGGCTCTTCTCCCTGGACCTGGACCGCGCGCGCTCCGAGGACGGCGGTCCGGCCCCGCGCCGGCACACCGACGTCGAGACCGTCGACCTGGCGAGCGGTCTGCTCACCGTGACCCGTGAGCGGGTGCTGGTGGCTGACCAGCGGCGCGGCGCCGTCGTCCTGCTCGACCTGCCCGCCGACCCCGCCGCGGAGGGTTCTGCCGAGCCCGGGCGGGTGCTGGTGGGTGGGCCCGTCGTCGTCCAGGCCGTGAGCGCGCCCCCCGTGGGCACCCGCGCGGTCGCCGCGGTCGCGACGGGGGACTCCGCGGGGGACCTCGTCGTGGTGGACCTGGGCTCGGGGGAGCAGCGCCAGGTCACGGACCTCTCGGCCGAGCTCCGAGGCACCGGGCGCCTGAGGCCCGTGCGCGAGCTCGAGGCCACGGCCCCTGACGGGTACCCCGTGCACGGCTGGGTGGCCACCCCTGACCCCGACCGCTTCGGGACCGGCCCGCACCCGACCATCCTCATGATCCATGGCGGTCCCTACGCGCAGTACACCCACGCCCTCTTCGACGAGGTGCAGACCCTCGCCGAGGCCGGGTACGCGGTGGTGCTGGGCAACCCGCGCGGCTCGGCGGGCTACGGCGCCGCCCACGGCAAGGCCATCCAGCGGGCCTTCGGCACGGTCGACACCGACGACGTCCTGGCCCTCCTGGACCACGCCCTGGCGGACGCCGACCTGGGGCTCGACGCCGAGCGCGTCGGCGTCATGGGTGGGTCCTACGGCGGGTACCTGACCGCCTGGTTGACCACCCGCACGCACCGCTTCGCCGCGGCGGTCGTCGAGCGCGGGTTCCTGGACCCGGTGAGCTTCGTCGGGTCGAGCGACATCGGCTGGTTCTTCGGCCTGCAGTACGTCGGAGATGCCGCGACCGAGGACGGTGCCGCGGCGCTCGCGGCCCAGTCGCCCATGGCTCATGTGGGTGAGGTGCGGACCCCGACCCTGGTGATCCACTCCGAGAACGACTGGCGCTGCCCGGTCGAGCAGGGGCAGCGGTGGTTCGTCGAGCTCAAGCGCCGCGGGGTCGAGTCCGAGCTGCTGCTCTTCCCCGGCGAGGGGCACGAGCTCACGCGGTCGGGGCGACCTCGACACCGCCTCGCGAGGTTCGAGCACGTGCTCGCCTGGTGGTCCCGGCACCTGCCGGTAGCGTCGACGGTGTAGCCAGCGTCTGAGCCCAGCCCCGGAGGTCCTGATGCCTGTCCCGCCCCTGCCTGAGGACGTCGCAGCCCTGCTCGCGCGGCCCAACCCTGCAGTGATGGCCACCGTGGCCGCCGACGGCCGGCCTGTCACGGTCGCGACCTGGTACCTGGTCGAGGAGGACGGCACGGTGCTGCTGGGCCTCGACGCCGGCCGGGCGCGGCTCAAGCACCTCGAGGCAGACCCTCGCGTCTCCCTCACGGCCCTCGCCGAGGACGACTGGTACACCCATGTCAGCCTGCAGGGCCGAGTGGTCTCGATCGTCGACGACGAGGGGCTGCGTGACATCGACCGGTTGGCGAACCACTACACCGGGCAGGACTACGCGGTCCGCGACCGTCCCCGGGTCAGCGTCCACCTGGCCGTGGAGCGGTGGCACGGGTGGGGGGCGGCCCGGCAGGAGTGATCCTGCCGGGCGGCCTCCGGTGGGTCAGGCCTGGGGCGGCGTCGGCTGCTGGGGGTCGTGCCCCGGGGCGGGCGGCTGCTGGCCCTGCTGCGGGTAGCCGGGCTGTGCGCCATCAGGGGTCGGCCCCTGCTGGCTGTACCCGGGAGCCTGGCCGTAGGGGGAGGGCTGGCCGTAGCCGGGCCCGTACCCAGGAGCCTGGGCGTACCCGGCGCCCTGTCCGTACCCCGGGCCGGTCTGCCCCGGCCCGCCGAGCTGACCGAAGGGCGGGCGGTCGTCCTGCAGGGCCGCGAGCATCGCCTTGTTCTCGCGCTCGATGGGCCACTCGGTGAAGACGAACATGATCAGTACGACGATGTTCGCGATGGGTACCAGTGCGAGGATCCCGTACCAGCTCGGGAACCCCGCCTTGCCCGCCACCCGCATGTAGCAGTAGATGCCGAAGGCGAGGATCGCGAGCATGAAGAGGAGGTAGAGCACCACCCCGATGACTGCGAAGTCTGCCCCTGAGGTGTCTCTCACGTCTGCTCCCTGGTCCGTGGCCGTCAGGAGGACGGCCGCCGGGACACTACCGCGTCCGTCACCCGTCGCGGGCGCGACCCAGGGCCGAGTGGGTGACGGACGACGGGGTCAGTGCTCGTCGTAGTGACCCTCGTGGGCAGCGTGGCGGTGCTCGCCGTGCAGGTAGTCCTTGTGCCCGTCGTGCTCGACGACCTCGTGCCCGCAGGCCTCGCCGTGCTCGTGGTCGTGGCCCTCGGCCTCGACGTGCCCGGCGACGGGGTGCTCGTCGTAGTGGCCCTCGTGCTCGTGGTGGGCGTGCCCGTCGTGCAGGAAGTCCGTGTGGTCCTCGTGCTGGACGGCGGCGTGGCCGCAGTCGGTGCCGTGCTGGTGGGTGTGCTCGGTGTGCGTCTCGTGCTCGAGTGTCGTCATGGGCCCATCATTGCATGCGCACGTGCGCATGCAACACCGGGTTGCCGTGCTCGTTCGCGTGGGCCAGGGCGTCCCGCACGATGTGGGCCACGTGCTCGTCGCTCAGCGAGTAGGCGACCTCGCGCCCGCGGCGCACCCCGACCACCAGGTGCGCGGTACGCAGCACACGGAGGTGCTGCGAGACCAGGGGCTGGGACACCTCCAGGGCCTCGACCAGCTCGCCCACGCGCCGTTCACCGAGGCTGAGCTGGTCGATGATCGCCACCCGGATGGGGGAGGCGAGCACCCCGAAGAGCTCACCCACCCCGGCGTAGCGCTCCACGAGCCGGTCGACCTGCGGTGAACTAGGCATGCACGCATCATGATGTGCGCAGGTGTGGATGGCCAGCAGGCTCAGCAGCGGGCGCCGCGCGAGGTCAGCCCGAGGTGGCCTGCGGGGCGAGGCCCACGAGCCGTGCGCTCTCCTCCCACAGCGCTGCCGCGAGGGCGCCGTCGTCGGCCTGGGGGTTGGTCCGGGTGGGGCGGCGCTTCTCGTAGTACTCGCCCGGCGCCCAGTCGTGGCCCGGGATGCCGCGGGCCAGCCAGAGCAGGGTGTCGGCCCCGGCCTCGGGGCTCGTGAGCACCAGGTGGCGCAGCGGCGTGCGGTAGACCCAGCGCATGATGCTGGTCGAGTCGGCCGCGAAGTTCGTGGCGACGGTGCCGGGGTGGAAGGCCGCGGCGGAGATGCCCTCCGCCCCGTGACGACGGTGCAGCTCCTTGGTGAACAGGATGTTGGCGAGCTTGCCGTCCCCGTAGGCCTTGTTGGGGGAGTAGCCGCGCTCGTTGTGCAGGTCGGCCACGTCGATGCGGCCGAACAGGCGAGCCGCGACGCTCGAGGTGTTGATCACCGTGGCGGAGGACGCCGTGAGCACGTCCATCAGCAGGTGCGTCAGCAGGAAGGGCGCGAGGTGGTTGACCTGCAGGGTCTTCTCGTGGCCGTCCCCGGTGAGGGCGCGCGGCCCCATGATCCCCCCGGCGTTGTTCACCAGGACGTCGATCCGCGGGGAGGTCTCGCGCAGCTCCTCGGCCAGGCGCCGCACCTGCGCCAGGTCCGCGAAGTCGGCCAGGTGGAAGGGGGCTCCGGCCTGCTCGGCCACGGCCCTGGTCTTCTCCGGGGACCGGCCGACGACGATGACACGGTCCCCGGCGGCGGCGAGGTCCCGGGCGGCCGCGGCGCCGATCCCGTCGCTGGCCCCGGTGATGACGATGGTGCGCTGGCTCATGATCCCTCTCGGTCCGACGGCGGTACGGACCAGAACGGTCGCGCCCGGCGACGCATTCCGCCGTCGGGGGGGCGCGGAGACGCCCGGGCTCCGGACCCATCCGCGGGTCCGTCCGCTCCGAACCTCCCCTGAACACGCCGTCGACCCAGGGGAGAGCCATGCACACGCCGCCACAGACCGAGACCCGCCTCACGCAGCGTGAGCAGGTGGTGCTCGCGCTCCTCGCCGAGGAGGCGACCCTCGAGGAGATCGCCCGCAGCCTCTACGTCACGCGCAACACCGTGAAGTCCCAGGTGGCCAGCGTGTACCGCAAGCTGGGTGTCGCGAGCCGCGCGGAGGCCGTCGCCAGGGTGCCCGACATGCTGTGAGGCCCGAAGGCGTGGACGATGGGAGACCGACGCCACCGACCCTGGGAGCCCACGCACCGTGCGAGTCACCGACACCAGCGACCTGTGGTGGAAGACCGCCGTCTTCTACAACCTCAACCTCGAGACCTTCCTGGACTGGGACGACGACGGCATCGGCGACCTGGAAGGCCTGGCCCACCGCCTGGACTACCTCGCCGACCTCGGGGTCACCTGCCTGTGGCTCGCACCGATGTACCCCTCCCCGCGTCAGGACAACGGGTACGACATCTCCGACTACGTGGGGGTCGACCCGCGCTACGGGCACCTCGGGGACTTCGTCGAGGTGGTGCGCACCGCGAAGGACCGCGGCATGCGGCTCATCGTCGACCTCGTGGTCAACCACACCTCGGACCAGCACCCCTGGTTCCAGGCCTCGCGCAGCGACCCGTCGAGCCGGTACCGCGACTTCTACAACTGGCGGGACGAGCCCCCGGCCGAGCAGCGCGCCAACATGTTCCCCGACGTCGAGGACGGGGTCTGGCACTACGACGAGGTCGCCGGGAAGTACTACGAGCACTCGTTCTACCGCCACCAGCCCGACCTCGACACGACCAACCCGGCCGTGCGCGACGAGATCGCCAAGGTCATCGGCTTCTGGCTGCAGATGGGCGTGGACGGCTTCCGCGTCGACGCCGTGCCCTTCCTCATCCAGAGCGACGAGGGACAGCGCGAGCACGAGTACCTGCGCACCCTGCGCGGCTACGTGGGCCGACGCAGCGGCTCGGGGGTGATGCTCGGCGAGGTGAACCTGCCCTACGCCGACCAGGTCGACTTCTTCGGCAACGAGGAGGGGGACGAGCTCACCATGCAGTTCGACTTCGTCGGGAACCAGCAGCTCTACCTGGCCCTCGCCCGCCAGGACGCGACCCCGCTCATCGAGGCCCTGCGCTCGCGGCCCGCGACGGCCCCGACCAACCAGTGGGGCAACTTCGTCCGCAACCACGACGAGCTGACCCTCGACCAGCTGAGCGAGGACGAGCGCAACGAGGTGTTCGAGGCCTTCGCCCCCGAGGAGCGGCAGCGCATCCACGGCCGCGGGATCACCCGCCGTCTGCCCCCGATGCTCGACGGCGACCCCCGCCGCATCAGCATGGTCTACAGCCTGATGTTCTCCCTGCCCGGGTCCCCGGTCCTGTACTACGGCGAGGAGATCGGCATGGGTGAGCACGAGACCCTGCCCCGCCGGTCGGCGGTGCGCACCCCCATGCAGTGGTGCGACGAGAAGAACGCCGGGTTCTCCGACGCCGACCCCGAGGCCCTCCCGTTCCCCGTGGTCGAGGGCGGGTTCGGCCCCGAGCACGTCAACGTCTCGGACCAGATGCACGACACCACCTCGCTGCTGCACCAGGTCCGTGGCCTGATCTCGGCGTACCGCAAGTCCCCCGAGATCGGCTGGGGCGAGCTCGAGATCCTCGAGACCGGACACCCCTGCGTCATCGCCCACGCGCTCACCCTCGACGACCGTCAGCTGATCGCCCTGCACAACTTCGCCCCCGACGGCCGCACCGTCACGCTCCAGGTGACCGAGGTCGACTCCTCCACCCGCCTGGTCGACATGCTCGAGGACCGGCCCTACCAGCTCGACGACGAGGGCCGGCTCGAGGTCAACCTCGATGGCTACGATCACCGGTGGATGCGCGTGATCCGTTCGGGGTCCAAGCGGCTGGTGTGAGGCAGGGCCGTGGCGAGTCTGCCGACGGGTGGCGAGGACGGTGGAGGGCGCGAGGTTCGAGCCATCGGGCAGGCACGCACCTCCCGGGGCTTGGCGTGGGGCTTCGTCGCCCTGGGAGGGGCCCACGTCGCCCTCCAGGTGCTCGTCCTGGTGACGGGGCGGGGGACGGCCGCGTTCGCGTGGATCCTTCTCACCTGCGGCGTCGGCCTGGCGCTTGTCGGGGTGATGCAGTTCAGGCTCGCCCAGCGCCCGATGCTGATCAGGACTGATCGGTTGGTGATCCCCTACGGCGTGCGCACGGTGGAGATCCCGAGGAGCGGGATCACCGGCGTCGAGGGCAACGTCCCGGATCGCCTCCCGTGGAGCAGGCATGCCGTCGTGCACCACGCGGGCCGGACGAGGGTCTTGCCTGCACTCGAGCTCCCGCCGGTCGAGCTCGTCCCGCTGCTGCGCGACTGGGCGCGATCCGAGAGTGACCACGAGGGCCGCTGATGGGGACGTCACGGGAGAACGAGCCGGTCGACGGTCAGGGTCCGGACGTGGAGAGGGTGATCGGGCAGTCAGGCTTCTCCCGGCGGGTCGCCTGGGTCCTCGTGGGGTGTGCTCTGGCGCAGGTCGTGCTCCAGGGGGTCGCCCTCGCCATGGGGTCCGGCTCGCGGTTCTCGCTGCCTCTGCTGCTCTGCGGCGTGGTGCTGGTGGCGATCTGGCTCGGGCAGGTCGTCGCGAGCCGCACCATGCTCACCATCACGTCAGACGAGCTCGCCGTGCGCGTCGGCCTGCGCACCGTCGAGATCCTTCGCGAGCAGGTCACCGACGTCGAGGGCAACGTCCCTGGCCGCCCCACCTGGAGCGAGCACGTCGTCGTGCACCACGCGGGCCGGACCACGGCGCTCCCCGCCCTCGAGACGCTCCCCGCCGAGCTCATCCCGCTCCTGCGCGACTGGGCCGGGCTCGACGAGCCCTCCGATCAGGCCTCGTCCTCGGGCGGCAGCACCTCGACGGGGTAGATCCCGGCCTGCATGCACGCGTCCCGCACCTCCCCGCATCGCCTCCCCCGACTCAAGTCACGCCCGCGGATGACGATGACTCCTGCAGAGCGGTGGGGGAGAGGCGGAGCATGGCTGTGCAGCACGCGGGCCCGGGCGCGGCCTCAGCAAGGAACAACGTGCAGGTGCACGGTCCCGTCGGCGCGCCCGTCCTGGTCCTGCTGCACGGGTTCGGGTGCGACCAGGGGATCTGGTCCCGCGTGGTCCCGATCCTCGCCGAGCACCACCGCGTCGTCCTGCTGGACCACGTCGGTGCGGGCCGCTCCGAGCTGTCCGCGTACGACCCGGCCAGGTACTCCTCCCTCGCCGGGTACGTCGAGGACGTCCTCGAGGTCTGCGCCGAGCTCGAGCTCGAGGACGTGACCCTCGTAGGGCACTCGATAGCCTGCGTGATGGCGATGCAGGTCGCGGTGCTCGTCCCGGAGCGGGTCGCCCGTCTGGTGCTCCTGGCTCCCTCGCCGAGCTACGTCGACCACCCCGAGGACGGTTACGAGGGCGGCTTCTCCCGGGAGGACGTCGACGAGCTGCTCGCCTCCCTCGAGGACAACTACCTGGCGTGGTCGGCCGCCATGGCACCGGCGCTCATGGGCAACGCCGAGCAGCCCGCGCTGAGCGAGGAGCTCGCGGCGAGCTTCTCGGTGGTCGAGCCCGGGATCGCGCGGCAGTTCGCCCGCGTCACCTTCCTGACCGATGCGCGCGCCCTGCTGCCCCAGGTCACCACCCCCGCCCTGGTGCTCCAGTGCGTCGACGACATCCTCGCGCCCCCGCACGTCGGCCTCTACGTGCACGAGCGGCTCGTCGGCTCGAGCCTGGTGCGCCTGTCCGCCCACGGACACATCCCGCAGGTCAGCGCCCCGACGGAGACCGCCGCAGCGATCCTCGCCTACACCGGCGCGACGGCCTGAGCCGATGGACTACGAGGACCTCTTCGACCGTGCGCCGTGCGGCTACCTGCTGCTCGACGACGCCGGGATCATCGTCCGTGCCAACAGCACCTTCCTCGACTGGACGGGCTGGACGGCGCAGGCACTGGTCGGCACCCCGCTGGCCCGGGTGCTGCCCGTCGGGGACCGGGTGCTGCACGCGACGCTCTGGAGCGCCCAGCTGCACCTGCACGGCGTGGTCGAGCGCTTCCGCTGCCACGTCCTCGGCCCGGACCGGTCGCGGCTCGCCGTCGTGCTCACCGCCACGCGCCACGAGGGCAAGGGCCGGTCGGCCGCCCCTGGTGCCGCGCAGGACGGCGGTGCGCACGTACGGGTCGCCGTGGTCCGGGCCGGGGACCGGGACCAGGCCGAGCAGCGGCTCATCGAAGCGGTGCGGCAGGCCGAGAGCTCGGAGGCCCGGCGGGCCGGGGCAGAGGCCGACCGCGAGCACCAGGCGCACCACGACGCCCTGACCGGCCTGCTCAACCGCGCCGGCCTGCTCGCGCAGGTCTCGCGCTCAAGGTCATCGCCTCGCGTCTGCAGGTCGCCGCCGGTCCCGGCGCGGTCGTGGCTCGCACCTCGGCCGACGAGTTCGCGGTCGCGCAGCCCGCCGTCGACGGCTCCGACGGCGCGGCCCTGCCCGACTCCCTGCTCGAGGCCGTCGCCATGCCCTACCGGGTGGCCGGGGTCGAGGTCGTCACGACGGCGAGCATCGGGGTGGCCGTCGCCCAGGACGCGCAGCGCTCCGCCGAGGAGCTGCTGCGCCGCGCGGGGGCCGCCGTGCACCGGGCCAAGGCCCGCGGCCGGCACCGCTGGGAGCTGCACGACCCGACCGACGGGGACGGCGCCGTCGAGCGGCTGCACCTGCTGGGGCAGCTGCGTCGCAGCATCGACCAGGGCGGGCTGGTGCTGCACTACCAGCCCCGCCTGGACGTGCAGTCCCGGCGGGCCGTGGGGGTCGAGGCGCTGGTGCGGTGGGAGCACCCGACGCGTGGGATGGTGCCGCCGGGGGAGTTCATCGGACTGGCCGAGCAGTCCGGGCTCATCCGGCCGCTGGGGGTGTGGGTGCTGCGCACCGCGGTCGAGCAGGCTGCCGCCTGGGCCCGGTCGCTACCCACCCCGCTCGAGATCTCGGTCAACCTCTCGGCCCGGCAGCTGAGCGACCCGAACCTCATCCCGACGGTGCGTGACGCCCTGGACCAGTACGGCCTGGACCCGGCGCTGCTGATCCTGGAGATCACCGAGACCGCCCTCATGGAGGACGCGGAGGCTGCGGTCGCGACCCTGGGCCAGCTCAAGGAGATCGGGGTGGGACTCGCGGTCGACGACTTCGGGACCGGCTACGCCTCCCTGACCTACCTGCGCACCCTGCCCCTGGACGAGCTCAAGATCGACCGGACCTTCGTCGACGGCGTCGCGCACAGCCCGCACGACCGGGCGATCGTCGCGGGCTGCATCCACCTCGCCCACGGCGTGGGGCTGCGGGCCGTGGCCGAGGGGGTCGAGACCGAGGAGCACCACGCGGCCCTCGTCGCGCTGGGCTGCGACCAGGCCCAGGGCTACCTCTACCGCCGCCCCGTGCCCGCCGAGGAGCTGACGCGGTGGGTCACGGGGCGAGCAGAGATCCCCACCCAGGCCACGGCCCCCGCAGCGCGGCGGCGTCGGGCGTGAGCGTGGGTCAGTACGTGCCCTTGGCCCGGTAGGTGCTGAGGGCGGCGCAGGCGTTCCCGCGGCGCTGGGTGATGTCCCGCAGGCCCCACTCGATCTGGGTCTTCGGGTTCTGCCGGAACGCCGTTGCCGTCGCCGAGCTCGTCCAGGAGGGGCCGAAGGCCCGCACCATGTCCGTCTGCGGGATGCCGCGTCGCTGGCCCACCGCCTTGGTGTAGCTCCATCCGCTCGTGGCCTGCCACAAGGTCGACAGGCAGCCGCGCTGCGTCTCGCTGTTCCACGGCTGCGTCCTGACCAGCTGCATGGCCAGCGCCTTCGACTGGTCGGCGCGGCCCGAGGCGACGGCCCCGGCGTACTCCCAGTGCCAGGGCTCAGGCAGGGAGCCGTCGTACTGCGCCCAGGCCGGGTGGAACCAGCCGTACTTGTTGGCGTTGGCGCGCATCCAGTTGTGCTGCGGGCTGCCCCACACCTGCACCCCGCCGCCCAGGTCCGCCGCGAGACCCCAGCCGTGGTTCGAGGTGCCCGGCGTGGCTGCGAGGGTGGGCTTCTGCTTCTTGAGGGCGACCTGCTGGGCGTAGGTCCGGTACGTGGAGGTCACGACGAGGTTGGTGCCGAAGCGGTTCCGGTACGCCGCGTTGAGCTCGGTCAGGGCGGCGTTCGCGTCGCACCGCACCTTGTGGTGGGAGGCCGCCCAGGCCGGCGTGCACAGGGTCGACGTCGGGATGTGACCGTTCGAGAAGCCACCCCACGTGCCGACGACGTTGCGGACCTCGCCGTTGTACCGCTGCGGGGGCATCACGGGGCCGGACGGGACGATCGTCCACGCCGCCGACATCCGCACCTCGTGGGTGTCGGTGGGGGCGATCCGCAGCCGGTAGGCATAGGTGCTGGCGCTGGTGATCACGGGGGTGGTGACCGCGAGCTGCCCGCTCGACGGGACCGTCGACGTGCTCAGGGTGGTCCAGGTGCTGCCGACCAGCCGCTGGAGCTGCACCGAGCGACCGGCCTGGATGGTGACCGTGCGGCTCGCCGTCCGGCCGTAGGGGACGTGGGTGGTGGCCCGGGGCCACCCGGAGACCGAGGTGGCGTGCTTGCGGTAGGTCACGACCCACTCGGCGCTGGTGAGGGCCTTGCCGGTGCTGGTCGCGGGGATCGCGAGCCGGTACCGGATGGTCGCCCCGGTCTTCGCGGCCGGGGGGCGCGCGACCAGCTCGGCTGTGGTGCCCGTCCCGGCCGTCAGGGTCTGGATGGTCGTCCAGGTCTTGCCGTCGAAGCGCTGGACGTGGAGGGTGCGGCCCAGGGCCGGGGTCACGGTGAAGCGCCGACCGGCAGCGAAGCCGATCCGGACGGTGCGCGAGCCGTCCCAGCCCTTGACCGTCGTCGTCGCGGGGGGCGCGGTCGGGGTCGGGGTGGGGGTCGGGGTCACGGCCGGGGCGACCGGCTGCGGCGGCGCCGGGGTCGACGTCGGGGTGGGTGTCGGGGCAGGCGGCGTCACCGGGGTGCTCGGCGCGTCGGGAGTCGTCGGCTCGGGGGCCACGGTCTCGGTCGCGCCAGGGTCGGAGCCCAGGTCCGTCGCGAGGGCCGGCGGGGCCACCGTGAACGCCAGGACGGCCGTCAGCACGCCGGCGAGGGAGGCCGTCAGGGCGCGGCCGGAGCGGCCGTCCCCCCGGGCCGGGGTGGACCTGTGGAGCGTGCTGGACACGTGGGCCCTCCCGGGGCGGTCGCGATGGTGCACCTTGACATCGGCTGCCCTGGCCCAGACTTGAGGCCTTGCGGCCCACGAGCGGATGCGGGCCCGCGCCGGGTGGCGCAGGGTGGAGGAGGCACCGTGCTCCGGCGGTGCACCCCTCGAACCAGGAGTGCCATGACCTCGACCGCCCTGCCCCGTACCCTCCCCCGCGCCGGGGTGGTGGACACCGTGCGGGTGCTCGGCACGGTCGTGCTCCCCACGATCGCGCGCGGCGTGATCATCCGGCGGCCACCCGTCGTCGGGCTGCTGGAACGGGCGGACGCAGACCGGCGCGCGGTCCAGCTCCTCCAGCGGCTGCGCCGCAGGTACGGTTCCGGTCCGCTGAGGCTGCGGGTCCCGGGACGCCGCATGGTGGTGCTCCTCGACCACGGGGACGTGCGTCGCGTCCTGGCCGAGACACCGGACCCCTTCACCCCCGCGACCCGCGAGAAGAGGGCCGCCCTCGGGCACTTCCAGCCGCACGGCGTGCTGATCTCCCAGGGCGAGGACCGGGAGGACCGTCGACGCTTCAACGAGTCGGTCCTCGACACCCCGAGCCCCGTGCACCGCAGCGCCGACGGCATGGTCGGCGGCGTCCGCGCCGAGGTCGACTCCCTGCTCGGCCAGGTGCGGCGGGACGGTGCCCTCACCTGGGCCCCGTACTCGGCGATGTGGGACCGCATGGTCCGCCGGGTGGTGCTGGGTGAGGGCGCGCTCGCGGACAGTGCCCTGAGCGATGAGCTGCGCACCCTGCGGGCGACGGCCAACTGGGCCTTCCTGCACCCGCGACGGCGGGGGGTGCGCGCGAGCTTCCTGGACCGTGTGGAGGGTCACGTGCGTCGGGCCGACCCGGGGAGCCTCGCGGGGTCGGTGGCTGCCGCCCCGTCGACCGAGCGCACCGACCCGGTCCAGCAGGTGCCCCAGTGGCTCTTCGCCTTCGACGCGGCGGCGTGGGCCAGCTTCCGCGCCCTCGCCCTCCTGCACTCCCACCCCGAGCAGCTCGCCCGGGCTCGGGCCGAGATCGCCGGGCGCGACCTCGACCGCCCGCAGGACCTGCCCTTCCTGCGGGCGACCATGCTCGAGTCCCTCCGCCTGTGGCCGACCACCCCCGCGGTGCTGCGCGAGTCCACGGAGCGCACGGTGTGGGAGGGCGGGCCCATGCCCGAGCACACCTCGATCCTGACCTACGCCCCGCTGTTCCACCGCGACGACGAGCACCTGGCGTACGCGCACACCTTCGACCCCGAGGTGTGGCTCGACCCCGCGCGGGCCGCCGACTGGCCGCTCATCCCCTTCAGCGACGGTCCGGCGGTCTGCCCCGGGCGCAACCTCGTGCTGCACGTCTCGAGCTCGATCCTCGCCATGCTCCTGGATGCGACCGAGCTCGGCCTGGACCAGGCCGAGCGCCTCGAGCCGCTGCCCGGCACCCTCGACCCGTTCACGCTGCGCTTCCCGGTGGCCCAGCGCCTCCCGGTGACACAGCGTTCCGAGGGGTAGCCTCCCGGGGTGCCCGAGGGTCATACCGTCCACCGCATCGCGCTCCAGCTCGCTGCCGACGTCGTCGGTCACCGGGTGGCCGTGAGCTCTCCCCAGGGCAGGTTCGCGGCGGGGGCTGCCGTGCTCGACGGGTTGCCCGCCGTGGCCGTCCAGGCGGTGGGCAAGCACCTCTTCCTCGGCTTCGGCGCGGGTCCCGGCCCCGAGGCGCAGGAGCGGCTCGGTCGGGCGGCCTTCGCCGCGCAGGCCGCCCGCTGGCTCCGCGTCCACCTCGGTCTGTACGGGGCGTGGGACTTCCACGGCGTGGTCTCCCCGGTGGTCCCCGGGCAGGGGGCTGCGGGGTCGATGGGCGCCCCGCGACTGCGTCGGGCGGTGCGGATCGGGGAGGCCGAGGCGGCGCTGCCGCGGCGGGGGGCCGGGCCCGAGCGGGACTTCCCGCCCGAGCCCGTGGGGCAGGTGCGGTTCCGGCTGCTGACCGAGCACACGCTGGCCGACCTGCGGGGCCCCGCGGCCTGCGAGGTGCTCACTCCTGAGGAGGTCGCGGCCGTCGTCGCGAAGGCAGGGCCCGACCCGCTGGTCTCGGCGGGGCCCGAGGCCGAGCGGGTCGTCGTCGAGAACCTGCGCCGACGACGCACCGCGGTGGGCCAGCTGCTGATGGACCAGTCGGTGGTGAGCGGCATCGGCAACATCTACCGGGCGGAGATGCTCTTCCGCGCGAGGCTCGACCCGCACACCCCGGGGCGGGACGTCCCGGCCGAGGTGGCTCGAGGGCTCTGGCAGGACTGGGTGGGCCTGCTCGCGGAGGGCGTGCGGACCGGCGTGATGGTCACCCGGGCGGACCTGGACGCCGAGCGGCGTGAGCTGGCGCTCGCCGAGCCTGCCCTGCGCCACGCGGTCTACGGCCGGGCCGGTGAGCCGTGCCTGGTCTGCGGGCAGCCGGTGGTGCTCGAGGAGATGGCCGGGCGCAAGCTGTACTGGTGCGCGACCTGCCAGGTCTAGACCGTGCCGGCGGCGATGCCGCCCCAGCGTGCCTCAGAGCTGGCCGAGGCCACCACCTGCCGCACCGACCCCGCCCGCGGCCCGGGTCAGCCCGGTGCTCGTCCGGGCAGCGAGGGGCGAGGCCTTCACCGATCCGCCTGCCGTGAGGTGCTTGGCCTGCTTGCGGAGCTCACCCGGCACCGAGCCGCGGACCCGGGTGGAGGTGTGCGTCTCGAGGGCGTCGGCCAGGGCGAGGAGCACCTCGGCGGACTGGGACCTCTCGACGTAGTCGCTCACCACGACGAGCATGAGGCTGCCGCCCCGACGTCCCGTGCGCAGGGTGAGCAGCGCGCTCGGCCCCGAGGGGGTGATCGCGACGGTGGTGGCCTGCGCGAGCTCGACCCTGGTCGAGCGGGGGAGGCGCCGCCACGTCACCGAGCCGTGGCCGGGGTCGAGGGTGACCCTGCTGACCACCACCCAGACGACCACGAGCGCCACCACCCCGACCGCCCACGGGATCCACGGGCGGGTGCTGGGGTCGGTCACGCCGAGGTATGCCAGGACTGCGGTGAGGACCACCAGGGTGCCGATCCCCCAGGCGAGGGCTGACCTGGTCGTCAGCCGTGGGAGGACGAGGCGCTCGTGCCGAGCCATGCGGACCTCCTGGGTCGAGACGTCTCCGCGCAACCTATCGCGGCCCGCCCGGCAGGGGTCCGCGCTCCGCTGCGATGCCGCCGGCGGTGCGCAGCAGGGTCTCGACGGCCTCGCGGAGCGCCGCCGTCGAGACCGGACGGGCGTGGATCGCGTCCCCGGTGCCGTGCCTGGCCTCGAAGAGCCACGAACCCGTCGGCGACGTGAAGAGCCCGAGCATGGTGGGGTGGGGGTCCTCGGCGCTCAGCACCGTCAGGTCGCAGCGCAGCAGCGCCTCCCCGGCGCGCTCCAGGATCTCGAGCGGGGGCGTCGGGTCGGCCGCCTCGAGGGGAGGGAGGACGACGGGCTCACCGGTCGCCCCGGCGGCCTCGGGGTGTAGCACGGCCTCGAGCACCGTGTCGAGGAGGTCCTCGGCATGACGCAGCGAGAAGTGGTGGTAGCCGTCGACCGTGACGAGCTCGACGAGCGCGACGTCCTCCACCAGGTGCACGTAGAGGTAGTCCTGCTGCGTCGCGGCCGTGCGGGCTGCGGCGACCACCACCCGCGCCCCCTCGCGCAGGGCCACCGTCGAGGCGACGTCCTCACGGATCTCGACCTCGACGCCGACAGGGTCCGCGGCGGCGTCCGCCCCGGGTCGCTCCTGGGCCTCCTCGACCGCTGCCCGTGCGCGGGCCCGGGCCTGGGCCGTCGGCGGGGTGATGATCCCCCTGGCGACCAGACCCCGGTAGGCGGTCTGGATCAGGGGCCGTCGCTCGCGGGGCGGGATCTCCGACAGGTGCGGGGTCACCGGGACCGTGTCGGCCACCGAGAGGACCGCGAGCTCCTCGTCGGTCAGGGTCTCGAGCTGGGCGGTGGGCGGTGACGAGCTCGCTGAGGGCTCGGGGGTGGTGTCCTCGGGCGGAAGGTCGCTCATGGCTCCTCGTTCGACGATGGGCAGGTCAGAAGCCGAGCGACAGGACGGACAGGGCGCCGTCGACCATCCGACGACCGGTGTCCGCAGCCCGGGCGAGTCCGTCCTCGACGGCCTCCCGCGCTCCCGAGACGGTCTCGCCGACCCGGTCGACCGCTGCGCCGGCGAGCGCGCGGGCGTCGGAGACCCGGTCACCCGCCCAGTCGGCGGCGTCGCCCAGGCGGTCCCCGGTCCAGGAGGCGGCCGAGGAGACCTTGTCGCCGACCCAGCCGGCAGCGCGGCTGGTGAAGTCCGTGATCTCTCCCCAGTTGTCGTAGACGAGGTTGCCGAGGGACCAGGCGCCGTAGGCCAGGACCGCGCCCCCGGCGACCGCGAGCCCGACGGGTCCCAGGGCGACGAGTCCCAGGCCTGCGGCGCCGAGCGCGAGCGCACCGCCCGCACCAGCGACCCCGAGCACCCGGGTGGTGGCGCCCCGGCCGCCCTCGTAGCCACCTCCGGTCACCGCGTCGATGCCACCGGTGACGACGGTCAGCGGCAGGAACGCCTTGCCGGCGACGCGGGCCGCCGTCGCGAGCCCGGGCACCCGCGCCGCGAGCCCGCCCAGGGGCTTGCCGAACTGGAACGTGCGCAGGTGCTCGGCGGCCTGCCGGCCGAGCAGCGTGAAGCGGGCGAAGGCGGTCGCGTCGGCCGAGCGACCGGCGATGAACGCGAGGGAACCGGGGAGGTTGCGCAGCTGGCCCCACGTGGAGGTGAGGAACCCCGTGAAGGAGCGGGTCCGCCCGAAGAACGCCCAGGCCTTCTGCAGGCTGTGCCCGAGCGCGATCGCCCCGGCCCCGCCCGGGATCAGGTCGGTCAGGGCGTCGGTGCCGTTGCGCAGACGCTCGAGGAGGCCCGCGGCGTCGGCGGAGAGCGAGGCCGGGACCTCGACGGCGAGGAGGGCTGCCTCGGTGCTCGCGTCAGCCGCGGCCACGGCGGAGAGGGCCTGGCCGATGGACGTGGCGCGGGCCTGGGCCTGGCCGTTGAGCTCGCGCTGCCGGTCGTCGCGCTCGGCGGCCGCCGTGGTGTCCCCGACGGCGGTCATGACGGGGGGCAGCGTGGGTGCGGTGACCGCGCCGTCGTCCCGCACCGAGAACGCCATGGCCTCGGCATCCGCGACCAGGCTCAGCAGGGTCGAGCGTGTGCTCGTGAGCTGGCTCCCGCCGCCCTCGAGGGCTGCGCGTGCGGTCTCGACGGCGGCGCTCAGCTCCCGGCCGGCGGTGACCTCCCGCTCGACCCTCGCCGCGGCTGCGTCGGCGGCGGGCCCCGACCACCCGGTGGCAGCGACGTCCATGGCCGAGCGCAGGCCCTGCACCTGGTGGTCGAGGTCGGCGCCGGCGCCGCGCAGCCGGTCCGCCGCCGTGAGGAGCGCTCCCGGGTCCCAGGTGCGGACCACGGAGATGGCCAGGGTGCTCATCAGCGCATCACCATCCGCGAGGCGCTCCTGGCGTCGACGGCGGAGAGCGAGTCGGCGGTCGCGCGTGCGGCCCCCGCCATCTCGTCGGCGCGGTCCGCGACGACCTGCGCGGCGGCGGCGAGGCGGATCCCGACCGCGATGGCCGCGGAGCTCGTCCGGGACCCCGGGAGGGCGCTCGCTGCGGCATCGAGCGGACCGGCCAGGTCGACCGCCCGCACCCCGGCGGCGCGGCGGCCCAGCTCACCAGCGAGGTCGTCGATCACCCCGGCGCGGGCCTGCACCTGCGGAGCCATGGTTCCCCCTGCGTCGATCCCGGTGACGTGCCGCCATGCCGACGGCGGTCGTGCGGCGGCGCAGGGAACGCTACCCGGTCGACGCGCCGTGGCACCTCGGCTCACCCGGACGGCCGATGCCAGGGTTCACCGAGTGTTCACCCGAAGCCGTGCAGGTGCTGGGTTCGACATGTGTCAATATCGACATGTGTCTAACCCAGCCTCCCCGCCGAGGACCTCCCCGCCTGCCCCGAGCGGTCCGGCGCAGGTCGCCGCCCCCCGGCTCTCCGCCCTCGACCGTGGTCTGCCGTTGTGGATCGGCGTCGCGATGGTCCTCGGGCTCGGCCTCGGGCGGTTCGTCCCGGCCCTCGGTGACGTCCTCGAGGCCATGGAGGTCGGCGGCATCTCGCTGCCCATCGGCGTCGGGCTGCTCGTGATGATGTACCCGGTGCTCGCCAAGGTCCGGTACGACAGGCTCGGCGCCGTCGCGGCCGACCGCCCGCTGCTCCTCTCCTCCCTGGTGCTCAACTGGGTGCTCGGCCCCGCGCTGATGTTCGTGCTCGCCTGGACCTTCCTGCCCGACCTGCCCGAGTTCCGCACCGGCCTGATCATCGTGGGCCTGGCCCGCTGCATCGCCATGGTCGTGATCTGGAACGACCTCGCCTGCGGGGACCGCGAGGCCGCGGCCGTCCTGGTGGCGATCAACTCGGTCTTCCAGGTGTTCGCCTTCGCCGGTCTCGGCTGGTTCTACCTGACCGTGCTGCCCGGCTGGCTCGGCCTGGACACCGCGGGCCTGGACATCAGCATCGGGCAGATCGCCGTCAACGTGCTGATCTTCCTGGGCATCCCGCTGGCCGCCGGCTTCGCCTCGCGCTGGATCGGTGAACGCGCTCGCGGCCGCGAGTGGTACGAGGAGCGCTTCGTGCCAGTGATCTCCCCGTGGGCCCTGTACGGCCTGCTCTTCACGATCGTGCTGCTCTTCGCCCTGCAGGGCGACCAGATCGCCGCCCGCCCCTTCGACGTCGTCCGCATCGCGCTGCCGCTGCTCGTGTACTTCGCGGTCATGTGGGGGATGGGCTTCCTCACGGGCCGCGTGCTGCGCCTGGGCTACGCCCGCTCGACGACCCTGGCCTTCACCGCGGCCGGCAACAACTTCGAGCTCGCGATCGCCGTGGCCATCGGCACGTTCGGCGCCGCCTCGGGGGAGGCCCTCGCGGGGGTCGTCGGCCCGCTCATCGAGGTGCCCGTGCTCGTCGGCCTGGTCTACGTGAGCCTCGCCATCGCCCGTCGCTGGTACCAGCAGGACCCGACGGCCGCCCAGACGTCGGTGGCCGGCCGCACCCCGGAGGGACCCTCATGAGCCTCGCCGCACCACCCCAGGACCCGTCACCGACCTCGGAGGGGACGGAGCCCGAGGCGCCCTGCGCCCCGGCTGCGGCTCACGCGATGGGGGCCGAGCCTGCCCGGCAGGTCGCCGCGACCCTCAAGGCCCTCGCCGACCCGCTGCGCCTGCGGATGCTCTCGCTGATCAGCGCGAGCCCCCAGGGCGAGGCCTGCGTGTGCGACCTCGCCACCGTCGGCGAGGTCAGCCAGCCCACCGTCTCGCACCACCTCAAGGTGCTCAAGGACGTCGGTGTCCTGTCGGCCGAGCGCCGTGGCAGCTGGGTCTACTACCGGGTGACCCCGGCGGCCCAGACCGCTGTGCGCAGCCTCCTGAACTCCTTCGCCCCGGCAGCTGCTGAGCGCGTCGCCGGGACGACCACCGAGGCGTCCCCCGGGACTGACGGTCTCCAGCACGCGCGTGCCCTGGAGCGGGTCACCGAGAGGCTGGTCCTGCGCTTCGACGTGCTCGGGGCCGACGTCGTCGCCCGCACCGTGCACGAGTCCTACGCGGCCCTGGTCCGCAGCGCCCGGGTCGCCCAGCACGTGCCGGTGCTCGCCGAGCGGTTCGCCCGCCAGCGCCTCGAGGACCTCGTGCGCGCCGGGACCTCGGACGCCTCGCGCGAACGGCCCCAGGTGCTGTTCGTGTGCGTGGCCAACGCCGGGCGCTCGCAGCTCGCCGCGGCCCTGCTCGCGCGGTACGCCGGGGACGCCGTCGTCGTGCGCTCGGCCGGCTCGGCCCCCGCGGCCGAGGTGCACGGCACCGTCCAGCCGGTGCTCGCCGAGATCCTCGGAAGGGGCGACGGCTCCGCAGACGGCGCCGAGGTCGAGGCCCCGTTCCCCAAGCCGCTCACCTACGACGCCGTCCGCGCGGCCGACGTCGTCGTCACCATGGGCTGCGGGGACACCTGCCCCGTGCTGCCCGGCATCCGCTACGAGGACTGGGCCGTGGGTGACCCGGCCCTCGCCTCCCCCGAGGGGGTGCACGCGATCCGCGACGAGATCGACCGCCGCGTGCGCGCCCTCGTCGCCGACCTGCTCCCCGACCTGCACCTACCTGAGGAGACCCCATGACCGAGAGCGCCACCACCCACCAGACCACTCCCACGCCCGACGGCGACGCGACCGCGGACGGCCGCCCCAGCGCGCTCTTCGTCTGCGTGCACAACGCGGGTCGCTCGCAGATGGCCGCCGGCTTCCTGCGGCACCTGTCGGGCGGGGCGGTCGAGGTGCGCTCGGCCGGCTCGATGCCCGCCGACCAGATCAACCCCGTCGCGGTCGAGGCCATGCTCGAGGTGGGCATCGACATCCGTGACGAGAGCCCCAAGGTCCTCACCACCGAGGCCGTCCAGGCCTCCGACGCCGTGATCACGATGGGCTGCGGAGACGTGTGCCCGGTCTTCCCCGGCAAGCGGTACGAGGACTGGGCCCTGGCCGACCCTGCCGGGCAGGGCATCGACGCGGTCCGCCCCATCCGGGACGAGATCCGCGGCCGCGTCCTCACCCTGCTCGCCCAGCTCGGCGTCGAGCCCGTGGGCACGGCGACCGCCTGAGGGGCCGGGTCCGCGGGCGCCACGTGGGGCGGAGCCGCGGCGGCGCGCGCGGAGTCGGAGCCTGGCAGGCTGGGGCCATGGATCTGCGCATCTTCACCGAGCCCCAGCAGGGCGCCAGCTACCTCGATCTCCTCCGCGTGGCCCAGGCCACCGAGACCCTGGGGTACGACGCGTTCTTCCGCTCCGACCACTACCTGGTGATGGGCGACGGCGACGGGCTGCCCGGCCCGACCGACGCCTGGACCACTCTCGCGGGGCTCGCCCGCGAGACCTCGACGATCCGGCTCGGGACCCTGGTCACCTCGGCGACCTTCCGCCACCCCGGGGTGCTCGCCATCCAGGTCGCCCAGGTGGACGAGATGTCCGGCGGGCGGGTCGAGCTGGGGCTCGGCGCCGGCTGGTTCGGCGCCGAGCACGCGGCCTACGGCATCCCCTTCCCGGACAAGCGCTTCGGTCTGCTGACCGAGCAGCTCGAGGTCATCACGGGCCTGTGGGGGACCCCGGTGGGGGAGCGCTACGACTACAGCGGCAGCCACTACACGCTGACCGACTCCCCGGCCCTGCCCAAGCCCGTCCAGCAGCGCTCGGTGCTGCCCGGGGCTGCGGGGGTCCCCGTGATCGTCGGGGGCAACGGACCGCGTCGCACCCCGGCCCTGGCCGCCCGCTACGCGACCGAGTACAACACCTCCTTCCCCGAGATCGCCGACATCCCCGAGCGCTTCTCCCGCGTGCGGGCCGCCTGCGAGGCGGTGGGCCGCCCGGCCGACGAGCTGGTCTACTCCGCGGCCCTGGTGATGTGCGTCGGGTCCGACGAGGCCGAGCTGGCCCGTCGCGCGGCCGCGATCGGTCGCGAGCCCGGGGAGCTGCGCGAGCACGGGGTCGCCGGCACCGTCAGCGAGGTCGTGGACCGGATCGGCGCCCTCGCCGCGATGGGCGTCGAGCGCCTGTACCTGCAGGTCCTGGACCTGAGCGACCTCGACCACCTCGACCTCGTGGCCCGCGAGGTCAGGCCCCGGCTGGGCTGAGCCCCCGCACACCGTGGGCCGTGCGCACCAGGAGTGCCACGGCCCACCCGGTGAGCAGTACGAGCAGCAGGTTCCGCACCGCCAGGATCCCGGTGACGGTCCCGTCCCCCGTGAGCAGCCCCGCGTAGCCCCACGGGAAGACGAGCTGCGTGAGCCCGGCGGCGCCCAGGGCGAGGCCGGCGCAGGTGGTGACCGTGCGCGTCGGCCTCGAGCCGGCCGCGAGGAGCAGGACGACGGGCGCGGCGAGCCAGGCGAGGAGCTGGGGCGACCCCACCTTGTTGGTCACGACGAGCACGCACACGAGGGCGAGGGCCCCGGGCAGCAGGGCCGCGGCCGCGGTGCCGCGTCGTCGGGCCAGCACGAGGAGAGCGGCCAGGCCGGCGACCGAGGCCGGCAGGAGCAGGTCGAGGACGGCCGTGGCCTGCTGGGTCCCGGGGCCGACCACCTCGTAGGTGACCAGACCCTCGTCGAGCACGATGGTGACGTCCGGGCGGCTCAGGCTCGCGAGCACCCAGCCGGTCGCGGTCACCGACTCGACCTGGAGCCCCCGGTCTCCCTGCGTGGACATGAACGAGGCCACCTGGCCCAGCCCCCCGCCGGCCGCGACACCGGCCAGGACCATTGCGCAGACGGCCGCCGCGGGGAGCACCACCTGCCGCAGCGGACGGGACGCCGCGACGACCACGGGTACCAGCAGGGCGCCGGGGGCCACCTTGATCCAGGCGCCCGCGGTCAGCAGGGAGCTCGCCAGGGCCGGGTGCCGTGCCGCGAGAGCCAGGGCGAGGACCATGAGGGGGGCTGCCACGGCGTCGAGACGACCGACCGCGACGGGCCCGAGCAGCGCGAGGAAGGCCAGCCACCACCAGGCGGCCCGGAACCGGCCCGGACCTCCCTGCCGCAGCAGCACGAGCATCGCGACCGCGTCCAGCACCGTGACCAGGCCGCACCAGGCCAGGGCGTAGCCCACGGTCGAGGTGGCGGTCACGAGCCCCACCAGGAGGATCGGGACCAGCGCACCTGCCGGGTACACCCACGGCCCGTCGACCACCGGCCAGGTGCCGCCCTCGAGGGCCTGGTACGCCCAGGAGCGGTACAGGTCGACGTCGTGGAAGGCCGCTCCCGGCACGACGACGACGCCGAGCCAGGTCAGCCAGGCGTGGACCGCGAGGAAGCCGCCGGCGAGCGCGAGGTGCGCCCGCCTCGAGGTGGGCACGCTCGCGTCAGTACCCCGTCGTCGTGCCGACCACACCCACGGTCGTGACGAGGACGCCGAAGAAGAGCACCGCGATGATGACGGTGAGCAGCGCGAGGCCGATCGTGACGTAGCCCGTGATGAGGCCGGCGAGGGCGAGCCCGTTGCCCTGCTCCTGCGTCTCGGCGATCTGGCGACGCGCGAGGTGCCCGGTGATCACGCCGGCGATCGACCCGACGACCGGGAAGATCGTCAGCCCGGTGATCGAGGCGATCAGGGAGATGAGCGCGAGGGCGTTCGTCGGCCGGTTCGCGGCCGAGGAGTACTGCTGGGCGTAGGGGGCCTGCACCGTGGGGGGCTGGTCGTACGGGGGCGGCGGCTGGGGGGAGTGCTCCGGCTGGGGGCGTCCCCGGTCGTCGGGAGCCTGCTCGTCGGGAGCCTGCTCGGCGTCGCCCGGGGGCGGGGTCTTCTGGTCCATGGTGCTCCTCGTGTCGCTGGTTCCAGCATCGCACAGGGCCCGTGAGGGCACCGGCTGTCGCTAGTGTTCCTCCGGGCACCGTGGAGCGCGCCGCGTCCGCAGGGGTGCCCCGGACGAGGGAGCCCCCGGGGATGAGCAGCATCGGCTGGCGTGTGCACGGTGACGGACGGCGGATCGAGCCGGGGGCCGTCGTCGCCCCGGGCGAGCGTCTGAGCTGGCCGCGCACGGTCGGGATAGGTCTGCAGCACGTCGTGGCCATGTTCGGGGCGACGATCCTGGTGCCGGCGATCACCGGCTTCCCCGCCTCGACGACCCTCTTCTTCTCCGCGGTCGGCACGGTGCTGTTCCTGGTGGTGACGGGCAACCGGCTGCCGAGCTACCTCGGCTCCTCCTTCGCCTTCATCGCGCCCATCTTCGGGGCGATGGCCTCGGGAGGGACCTCGTCCGCGGTGGGCGGCATCCTCGTGACGGGGGTGCTCCTGGCCGTGGTCGGCCTCGTGGTGCACCTGGCGGGCTCCCGGTGGATCGACCTGGTCATGCCGCCCGTGGTGACCGGGACGATCGTGGCCCTCATCGGCCTCAACCTCGCGCCGGTCGCCTGGGGGTCGTGCGAGGAGGTCGTCGTCGACGGGCAGACCCTCGAGCAGTGCGACGGCGTGCGCGGGGCCCCCGTCACAGCGCTGGTCACCCTCGGCGCGATCATCCTCTCGACGGTGCTGTTCCGCGGGATGCTCGGGCGGCTCGCGATCCTGGTGGGCGTGGTCGTCGGGTACGTCGTCGCGTGGCTGCGCGGTGAGGTCGACCTGACCCAGGTCGAGGAGGCCGCGTGGGTGGGGCTGCCGACCTTCATGGCGCCGACCATCGACCTGGCGGTGCTCGCCCTCTTCGTGCCCGTGGTCTTCGTGCTCGTCGCCGAGAACGTCGGCCACGTGAAGTCGGTCGCCGCGATGACGGGGCAGGACCTGGACCCGCTGATGGGCCGCGCCCTCATGGCCGACGGCATGGCGACCACCCTCGCGGGGGTGGGCGGCGGCTCGGGCACCACCACCTACGCCGAGAACATCGGCGTGATGGCAGCGACCAAGGTGTACTCGACCGCCGCCTACTGGGTGGCCGCGGGCGCCGCCCTCGTGCTGAGCATGTCCCCGAAGTTCGGTGCCCTCGTCGGCTCGGTGCCCGTGGGGGTGCTGGGCGGGGCCGCGACGCTCCTCTACGGCATGATCGGCATCCTCGGGGCGCGGATCTGGGTCCAGAACCGGGTGGACTTCTCCGACCCCGTGAACCTCACGACCGCCGCGGTCGCCCTCATCGTGGGGATCGCCGACTACACGTGGATCGCGCCCGGCGGCCTCGAGTTCGCGGGGATCGCCCTGGGGACGGCCGCGGCCCTGGGGATCTACCACCTGATGCGGGTGGTGGCCCGGTGGCGTGGCACCACGGCCGAACCGGCGAGCCCCGCCTCGGTGCCGGGAGGCTCCGAGCTCGAGGGCTGAGCGCTGCGCTCAGCCCTCACCCTCCGCGCCGTCGTCGGCGGGTTCCTCGCCCTCGGCCTCCTCGCCCTCGTCGGAGGTCGAGACCATCGGCGCGGGGGCGGTGAGCAGGGCATCCTCGAGGGGTACGCAGGAGGGGACCGACTCGAGCGGGACCGTGGGGTCGAGGTCGACCACCGCGGGGTCGAGCAGGGACGTGTACTCGGTACCGACGACGAGGTCGACGCCGGGGCCCTCGCGCTGGTCGAGCTGCAGGACGGGGGCCTCGAGGTGGGCCGCCAGGGTGTACGCGGCCTCGAGCCCGGCCTGGCCGAACTGGATCTGCGTCTCGCCGCGGTAGGTGCCCGGGTAGTTGCCCAGCTCGATCTGCTCGAAGCCGCGGTCGCCGAGCTGGGTCGCCACGGTCCGGGCGAGCCCCGCGGTCCCGGCCCCGTTGAGGACCTGGAGCTCGATGCCGGCGTAGCCGACGGGAAGGGTCCCCTCGGGCACGCAGGGCGAGGGGAGGGACTCCGCGGTCGGCGTGGGCGACGGGGTCGTGAAGTCACGGTCGAGGAAGGGCACGGTCATCGCGCCGGTGTAGACCGCTGCCGAGCCGAGCCCACCGATCGCCAGGGCGGCGACCAGGGAGCCGAAGACGACGGCCTGACGCTCGTGACGTCGGCGGCGGCGCAGCGCACGCTCGCGCTCGGCGGGTGAGGCTGCCATCAGGACTCCAGGACCAGGACGCGGGCGTGCAGCACGGGGCGCTGCTGGAGGGCGGCCCGCACGGCGCGGTGCAGCCCGTCCTCGAGGTACATGACGCCCTGGTGCTGGACCACGTGCGCGAACAGGTCGCCGTAGAACGTGGAGTCCTCGGAGAGCAGGTTGTCGAGGTTGAGGGTGCGCTTGGTCGTCACGAGCTCGTCGAGCCGGACCTGGCGCGGAGGGACCTCGGCCCAGTCCTTGGGCGTGGTGAGGCCGTGGTCGGGGTACGGGCGCCCTTCACCCACGGCCTTGAAGATCACGGCAGGAGTCTAGTGCTCCCGGCCGCCGTCGCCTGGTCCGACGGTCCGCGGGTCGGACGTGACGTGTGTCCCGCCCTCCGGGCCCGAGTCGCGCGCGGCCTCGAGCGGGGGCACAGTGACCGCATGGTTCACGCAGCGCAGGGGGCCGAGGCCGATGCCGTCCAGCACCTCGTCGTCATGGGTGTCTCGGGCTCGGGCAAGACGACCCTCGCCCAGATCCTCGAGGACCGCCTCGGCTGGCTCTACGCCGAGGCCGACGAGTTCCACCCTCAGACCAACATCGACAAGATGTCCGCAGGCACCCCGCTCGAGGACGAGGACCGCTGGCCCTGGCTGCGCTCGATCCGTGACTGGCTGAGCAAGAACTCCCGCGCCGGGCAGAGCGCGGTCGTCACCTGCTCGGCCCTCAAGACCGAGTACCGCGACGTGCTGCGCGAGGCCGAGGGCCGGGTGCTCTTCGTCCACCTGACCGCCGACGAGGAGGTCATCGCCTCACGCCTGCAGGGCCGGAGCGGCCACTTCATGCCGCCCTCGCTGCTGCCCTCGCAGTTCGCGACCCTGCAACCCCTGGGCGACGGCGAGGACGGCGCGACCGTGATCGTCGACGTCCCGCCCGACGCCGTGGCCGACACCACGATCGCCGCTCTCGGACTGGAGCCCTCGCGCCGCGAGGACTGACCGCAGCACAGGCGCACCGCGCCACAACCTCAAGGGGACCCGTGGAGACCGAGGAATGGACCCAGACGCTCACGGCGGGACCGCTGCTGGGCATCGCCGCCGGGGCCGTCGCGCTCCTGCTCGTCCTGATCATCAAGTTCCGGCTGCATGCCTTCCTGTCGCTGATCCTGGTCAGCCTCCTCACGGCGCTGGTGTCGGGGATCCCCGCGCCGAGCGTCCTGGACGAGCTGACCAGCGGCTTCGGCGGGACCCTCGCCTCGGTGGCCCTGCTGGTCGGGCTCGGCGCGATGCTCGGTCGG
Organism: Actinotalea soli; assembly: GCF_017565425.1. Taxonomy (GTDB): domain Bacteria; phylum Actinomycetota; class Actinomycetes; order Actinomycetales; family Cellulomonadaceae; genus Actinotalea; species Actinotalea soli. Next base: position 26,056 of record NZ_JAGEMK010000008.1, on the reverse strand, counting down.
ATGGTCGAGACCTCGGGCGGGGCGAAGGTCATGGCCGACACCCTGATCTCACGCTTCGGTGAGAAGCGCGCCCCCTTCGCCCTCGGCGTCGCCTCGCTGATCTTCGGCTTCCCGATCTTCTTCGACGCGGGACTGGTCGTCATGCTGCCGATCGTCTTCGCGGTCGCGCGCCGGCTCGGCGGCTCGGTCCTGACCTACGGGCTGCCCACCGCGGGTGCCTTCTCGGTCATGCACATCTTCGTGCCGCCGCACCCTGGACCGGTCGCCGCCTCCGAGCTGCTGGGCGCCGACCCGGGGGTCGTCATCATCCTCGGTCTCGTCCTGGCGGTGCCGACCTGGTACGTCACCTCGTACCTGTTCGGCGTCTGGGCGGGGAAGCGCTGGGTGCTGCCCGTGCCCGAGATCCTCGGCAACACCCAGGACGAGGACCTGCCCGACAACCCGCCGAGCCTCGGCACCGTGCTGGCCCTGCTCCTGCTGCCGCTCATGCTGATCTTCCTCAACACCGGGCTCAACACCCTGCGGGCCGCGGGCGTGGTCGACGGCGAGGCCACCTGGTACGCCCTGGCCAGCCTGGTCGGCTCGACCCCCGTGGCCCTGCTCATCGCGGTGCTCGTCGCCGCGGTGGTGCTGGGCAAGCGCCGCGGGCGCGACAAGTCGGTCATCGAGAAGCTGCTCGACTCGGCCCTCGGCCCGGTGGCCTCGGTCATCCTCATCACCGGTGCGGGTGGCATGTTCGGTGGGGTGCTGAGGGCCTCCGGCATCGGTGAGGCCCTCGCCGAGGTCCTGGGAGACGTCGGCATGCCGGTGATCGTCGCGGGGTTCCTCGTCGCGACGATCCTGCGGGTCGCGCAGGGCTCGGCGACGGTCGCCCTGACGACGGCGGCCGCGCTGATCCAGCCCGCGGTCGACGCCGGGAGCTACAGCAGCTTCCAGCTCGGGGCCATCGTCCTCGCGGTGGCTGCCGGGTCGGTGATGATCTCGCACGTCAACGACTCGGGGTTCTGGCTCGTGGGGCGGTTCTTCGGCATGGACGTGCGCACCACCCTCAAGACGTAGACGGTGCTCGAGACCCTCATCGGGCTGATGGGGTTCGGGATCGCCGTGCTGTTCTTCGTCCTGTTCTAGGTGACCGCAGGCTCCCCGGGTGGGAGGCTGCGCATCGTGGACACGACCTTGCCGACGGGGGCTGCGGCCCTGCGTCGCCCGTGGCTCCGGCAGCACGGTGCGCGCCTGGGCCGACGACGGACCGCGGTCGGCTGGCTCCTCGCGGTGCTCGGCCCCCCGCTCCTCACGGCGGTCCTGCTGCAGCAGCGCGGGGTGCTCGGGCTGCCCACCGACCTGATGTTCTTCTTCACCCTGGTGGTGACGACGGCCCTGGTCGGGGGCCTGTACCCCTCGTTGGCCTGCGCGCTCCTGGCCTCCTCGCACCTGAACTACTTCTTCACGCGGCCCACGGGCGGTCTCACGATCGCGGACACCGAGAACGCCCTCGCCGTGGTGATCTTCACCCTGGTGGCCGCGGCGGTGGCGTGGATCGTCGGGGTGGCCGAGCGGCGGTCCGGGGAGGCCCGCGCGGCGACAGGTGAGGCCGCCCTGCTCGCCGACCTCGCGCGGGCGGTGCTGCGCGGGCGCGACACCCCCCGGGCCCTCGTCGAGGAGCTCGCCGAGCGGTTCGACGCCCCGGGCGCCCGGCTCTACGCGCGGGCCGAGGACGGCGCCCCCTGGGAGCTCGTGGCGGCCGAGGGCGGAGCCCCCGACCACGACAGCCATGACCAGGACCCGCCGCCGCCCGCGACGGCCGCGGTGGTGGGGGACGTCGCGATCGACCTGCCGGGCCGCGCCCTGGACGAGCGTGACCGCCGGGTGCTGGGCGCCTTCGCCGGGCAGGTCTCCCTCGTGCTGGCCCGCGAGCGGCTGCGCGAGCGGGCGGTGCGTGCCCAGGAGCTCGAGCAGGGCAACGCCATCCGGACCGCTCTGCTCACCGCGGCCTCGCACGACCTGCGCACCCCGCTCGCGGCCACGCGCGCCGCGGTCGACGGGTTGGCGGCCGGGGAGGCCCTGCTCGGTCCTGAGGACCGCGGCGTCCTGGTCGAGACCATCGACCGATCGACCAGCAGGCTCGAGCGGCTGATCGACAACCTGCTCGACCTGTCGCTGCTGCACACGGGGGCGGTGCGTCCGGACCTGCGGGCGGTGAGCCTCGAGGAGGTCGTACCCCTTGCCGTCGAGGGCCTCGAGCCGGCCCCGGAGCTCGACCTCCCCGAGGACCTCCCGCTCGTCCTGACCGACCCCGGGCTGCTGGAGCGCGTGGTCGCCAACCTCGTGGCCAACGCGGTGCGCTTCGCCCCCGCCGGGGTGCCCGTGCAGGTCGTGGCCCGCGCCGTCGGCGCCGCGGTCGAGATCCGCGTGGTGGACACCGGCCCGGGGGTGGCCCCCGAGGAGCGCGAGCTCATGTTCGCGCCCTTCCGTCGCCTGGCGGACGACGTCGACCGCGGGCCCACGGGCGGCCCCGCGGGCATGGGCCTGGGCCTGGCCGTCGCGCGGGGCCTGGCCGAGGCCGTCGGCGCGGGCGTCGCGGTCGAGGACACCCCGGGCGGCGGCCTGACGATGGTCGTCACCGTGGGACTGGCCGGGGAGGGCCTGTGACGTCCGCGCCCCAGCCGGCAGGGCACCGCGTCCTGGTGGTCGACGACGACGCCGCACTGCTGCGGGTCCTGGCGATCACCCTGCGCGCCCACGGCTGGGAGGTGCTGACGGCCCCCGACGGCGAGACGGCCCTGGCCGCGGTCGCGGACCTGAGCCCCGAGGTCGTCGTCCTGGACCTCGGGCTGCCGGACCTGGACGGGCAGGAGGTCCTCACGCGGCTGCGCGGCTGGACCCGCACGCCGGTCGTGGTCCTCTCGGCACGGCACGGCGGGGAGGCCACGATCGCGGCCCTCGACGCGGGGGCCGACGACTACGTGACCAAGCCCTTCGCCGTCGACGAGCTGCTCGCCCGGTTGCGGGCCGCGGTGCGCCGCGCCGAGCCCGCGGTGGGGGGCGGGGCCGTGGTCGAGGCCGGGGAGCTACGGGTGGACCTGGCGCGCAAGCGCGTCGAGCGTCACGGGCAGGAGGTCCGCCTGACCCCGACCGAGTGGGCCATGCTCGAGGTGCTGGTCCGGCAGGCGGGTCACCTGGTCAGCCACCAGGACCTGCTGCACGAGGTCTGGGGCCCGGCCTACGGGACCGAGTCGAACTACCTGCGCGTCTACGCGGCCCAGCTGCGCCGCAAGCTCGAGGAGGACCCGAGCCACCCGGTGCACCTGCTCACCCGGCCGGGCCGCGGGTACGTCTTCGAGCCCTGACGGCCGCCGCCGACCGGTCGTCACCCGCGGCGTCAAGATCCCGTCAAGGTCGGTCTCACCAGGCCCTTCGCGGTGATCGAGGGCCTCAGGGCGGCCGATAGTGGGGAGAAGGAGCTGCCCCACCCGGGGGCGGCACGTGCTGTGGAGCGGCCCGACGATGCTTGCTCTCTCCGTCGGGACCCGGACCCACGTCCCCGCCATCGGTCACGCCACCCTCGGGCGTTCCTTCACCGTGCCCGAGGAGGTCCCGTCCCTCGACGGCGGGCCCGCCGCCCGGCGTGCGCGCGCGGCCCGTCGCGCCTCCCACCACGCCGCCCGACGGCGCCCCGGGCAGCTCGTGGTGGGTGGGTTCGCCCTCGCGATCGCGGTCGGCACGGCCCTGCTGATGCTCCCGGTGTCCTCGACCGGTCCGCGTGCCGGACTGCTCGACGCCCTCTTCACCGCGACCTCGGCGGTCTGCGTGACCGGCCTGGTCGTGGTCGACACCGCGACGGCGTGGAGCACCGTCGGCCAGGTGGTCGTCCTCGTCCTCATCCAGGTGGGCGGGTTCGGGATCATGACCCTGGCCACGCTGCTGGGACTGCTCATCTCGCGGCGCCTGGGCCTCGGGTCTCGGCTGGTCGCCGCGACGGCGACCCGCTCGGTCGGGCTGGGTGACGTCCGGTCGGTGCTCGTGGGCGTCGGCACCGTGACCCTCGCGGTCGAGGTCGTCACCGCCCTGCTGCTCACGGGGCGGCTCATGATCGCCTACGGCGAGCCCCTCGGCCGGGCCCTGTGGCTGGGCACCTTCCACTCGGTCTCGGCCTTCAACAACGCGGGGTTCGCGCTCTACAGCGACAGCCTCATGGGCTTCGCGACCGACGCCTGGGTGTGCCTGCCGATCGCCGCGGCCGTGGTGATCGGCGGTCTGGGCTTCCCGGTGCTCCTCGAGCTGCAGCGCCAGCGTCGCACCCCCTCGCGCTGGAGCCTGCACACCCGGCTCACCCTGCTGGTCACGGTGGTGCTGCTGGTGGTGGGCACGGTCTTCGTGCTCGCGGCCGAGTGGCGCAACCCGGCGACCCTCGGGCCGATGAGCACCCCGGGCAAGCTGCTCGCCGGGTTCTTCCAGGGCGTCATGCCGCGCACCGCCGGCTTCAACAGCGTCGACACCGGAGCGATGAACACCGGGACGCTGCTGGGCACCGACGTGCTCATGGTCATCGGCGGGGGCAGCGGCGGCACGGCGGGTGGCATCAAGGTCACGACCTTCGCGGTGCTGCTGATCGCCATCTGGTCCGAGCTGCGCGGGGACTCCGACGCGACGGCCTTCGACCGCCGGATCGCCCCCGCCGCCCTGCGTCAGGCCCTCGCCGTCGTGGCCCTCAGCCTCGCGACCGTGGTCACGGTGACCATCGCGATCGCGATGACCTCGTCCTTCACCCTCGACCAGGTGCTCTTCGAGGTGGTCTCGGCCTTCGCGACCGTGGGCCTGTCCACGGGCATCACCGCCGAGCTCGAGCACTGGCACCAGGTGCTGCTCATCGTCCTCATGTTCGTCGGGCGGCTCGGCCCGATCACCCTCGGCACGGCCCTCGCGCTGCGCGAGAAGCACCGCCGCTTCCGCTACCCCGAGGCCGCTCCGCTCGTCGGGTAGGCGGGGTCTCGCGCTCCACCCTGGTGCGGGCCTCCCGACCGGCCTACGGTGGGCCTCAGCCGCACCACGCAACCGGAGGTCCTCATGGCCGAACCCGCTCCGACCGAGCCGATCGCCCTGACCGAGCCGATCGCCCTGACCGAGCCGCTCGGCGCGCCGGACCCGCGCGCGGCCTTCCGGGCCTTGCCTGAGCCGGTGGACCCCGCGGACATGGTCGCGGTGAGCGACACCGAGCCGCCGCCCGACCCGACGATGGGCCGGGACAGCGACCACGAGTACATGCTGCGCTACATCTGACCTGCTCCGTAGGGTCGAGGGGTGGCACGCGGCGAGGACACCGTCGACGTCGAGCTCGTCGAGGAGCGCGACGGCGTCGAGGTGCCGTGGGTCGGCGCGGCCGAGCCCGACCGGGCCGCTGACCCTGCGGCCCGCGCGCGTCGTCGTCGGGCCGGGATCGTGTCGGGGGGACTCGTCCTCGCCCTGGTCGGCGGGGCGTTCGGGTGGAGCGGGTGGCAGGACCGGCGCGAGGTGCAGCGGGACGAGGCCCGGGTCGCGGCCCTCGCCGAGGTCCCCGGGGCCGCTCCGTCGTTGCGCGAGCCCCTCGAAGAGCTGTGGAGCACCGAGGTGCCCGCCACGAGCCTGGCCGGCGGGCTGCTGATCACCGTCGACGAGGCCTTCGGTGTGCTGCGGACCTCGGCGCACGACGTCGCCACCGGAGAGCTGAGGTGGCGCCGCGAGGTGGCCCGAGACCCGGGGGACCCCGAACCCCGGGTCGACGCCTGCGAGGCCGCGGTCCAGGACGACCGCGCCCTGCTGTGCGAGGTGCCGAGCACGGGGCAGACCGCCCCCAATACCGATGCCGAGCTCGGCGGGGACCCGCGCCGGCTCGTGGTGCTGGACGCCGAGGACGGCACGGTGCTCCACGTCCGGGACCTCCGCTCGACGACGATCGGCTGGCGGACCCTCGGGGACGACGTGGTCGTGGCCCGCCGTGACGACCGCGACGTCCTTCTCGAGCGGAGCGCCCTGGACGGCACGGTGACCTGGTCCACCCGTGTCTCCGACCTCCTCGAGGAGGGGGCCACCGCGACGAACCTGCGCCTGGCGGTCTCGGACGGGCTGGTGCACGTGAGCGGTCGGGCCGCGGCGGTGCTCGACGCAGACGGCACCGTGCTGGGCCGGTGGCGAGGCCGGGAGGATCGGGACGACAGCCTGCAGGTCACGACGTCGAGCGTGGGCTTCACCGTGGTGCGTGGTCGCGGTGGGACGTGGGCCGATCGCGCGGGCGGCTCCTTGGCCAGCCTGGGTGGTCGGCCCCTCGACGCCACGGTCGACGACGGCGAGCACCCCTACCTCGAGCTGCTCCAGCACGAGGGCAGGGTGCGCGCCGTCGACGTCCGTTCGGGGGGCGTGCGCTGGGGCACCGACGCCGTGGACCGCGCGCTGCTGCGGGTCGGTGACCTCGTCGTGCTCGACGACGCCGACGGGTTGCGCGCCCTCGACCTCCGCACGGGGGAGCGGCTGTGGGAGCGGGAGCACGCCCCCGGGATCTTCCCCCTGTACCCCGTGGTGACCGACGGGGTACGGCTGCTCGTCCCGAGCTGGGACCTCACGGAGGGACGCAGCATGGTCGCCCTCGACCTCGGGTCCGGGGAGGAGGTGTGGCGGGCCCCGCAGCCGAGCGCGGCCAGGGTGGTGCTGGTCGAGCGCACCTTCGTCCACGCGGTGGGCGACAGCCTGCGCGTGCTCGGCTGACCGGAGGGCAGCGCACGCCTACCGTGGGCCCATGGCGGTGGTGCACGAGCTGAGCCGGACCCAGGCGCGCCGGGTCGCGCTGCACGCCCAGCTCCTGACCGCCCGGCGCCCCCCGGACCTCGAGTCGGTCCTGCACCACCTCACCTGCGTGCAGCGCGACCCGGTGGCGGCTGTCGCGCCGAGCGCACACCTCGTGCTGTGGAGCAGGCTCGGCTCGGCCTACGCCCCGCAGGACCTCGTCGACGCGCTCGACCGCCAGGAGGTGGTCGAGCTCCGAGGGATGCTGCGCCCGGCGGCGGACATGGTGCTCTACCGTGCCGAGATGGCCGCGTGGCCGGGCACGGACGACCCGACCCACTGGCGCTCGGGCCGGCAGCGCTGGGTCGAGGACAACGCGGCCTTCCGGCGTGACGTGCTCGAGGCGCTCCGCGCGGACGGACCCCTCCGGGCGGCCGAGCTGCCCGACACCTGCGTCCGGCCGTGGCGTTCGAGCGGGTGGAACAACGCCAAGAACGTCCCCATGATGCTCGAGCGCCTGGTCGAACGCGGTGAGGTGGCCGCGGCCGGGGGCACGGGGCAGGACCGGGTCTGGGACCTGGCGGAACGGGTGTACCCCCCGGGTGAGCCGGTGCCGGTCGAAGAGGCCCGGCGCCTGCGTGACCAGCGCCGCCTCGCCGCCCTCGGGATCGCCCGTCCGGGCGGCACCGCGCAGCCTGTCGAGCCGCTGCACGTGGCGCAGGCGGGGGAGGAGGCGGTCGTCGAGGGGGTCCGGGGCCGCTGGCGGGTGGACCCTGCCCTCCTGGACCTCCCGTTCGAGGGGCGCACTGCCTTGCTCTCGCCCCTCGACCGGCTCGTCTTCGACCGCCGTCGGACGGCAGAGATCTTCGAGTTCGACTTCCGGCTCGAGATGTACAAGCCCGCTGCGCAGCGGCAGTGGGGCTACTTCGCCCTGCCGGTGCTGCACGGTGACCGGCTCGTGGGCAAGGTCGACGCCACCGCCGACCGTCGGCAGGGCGTGCTGCGGGTCGCGGCCGTCCACGAGGACCTCCCGTTCACCGGTGCCATGACTGCAGGTGTGCGGGCAGAGCTCCTGGACCTGGCGACGTGGCTCGAGCTGGATCTCGTCGTGGGGGGCGCGGACCGCTAGGAGGCCGTCGCCTGCCCGGCGGCGAGGGCCGTGAAGTCGACCTCGGCCGTCGTGACGGTGCCCGCGGCGCGACCGGGGGCGGACTGGAACCCCCAGTAGAGGTTGGTGTGCGCCACCACCAGGTCGGGGGAGGGCGCTCCCCAGGCCGACAGGTCCTCGGTCGTGTGGGCATCGCTGACCAAGGTCGCGTCGTAGCCGCGGGCCAGGGCGCCGTGCAGGGTGGAGCGGATGCACCCGTCCGTCTGCGCGCCCGCGAGCACCAGGCGCCCGACGCCGAGGTCGGCGAGGACCCGCTCGAGGGTGGTGCCCTCGAAGGCGTCGCCGTAGGTCTTCTCGACGAGTGGCTCCTCAGCGCTGCGAGACAGCTCGGGCACGACCTGCCAGCCAGAGCTGCCGTGCGCGAGCTGCTCGTCGGAGTGCTGGACCCACACGACCGGCGCGCCCTGCTCCCGGGCGCGGCGGACGAGGGTCGCGACGTTCGCCACGACGTCGTCGCGGCGGTAGGCCCCACCGACGACGTCGTTCTGGACGTCGACCACGAGCAGGGCGGTGCGGGGACGGTTCTCGAGGGTGGTCATGGACGCTCCCTGACGGGCGACGGCGAGGACAGCGGGGACGACCACCACGCTACGGTCGGTTCCGGACGTTCTACTTCCGGAACCGGAGGTGCCATGGGCTCGGACTCCAGCCCTGTCTCCCGCGCGCTGCTCGCCCTCGAGCTCGTCCAGGGCAGCCCCGGGATCTCCGCGGCCCGCCTCGCCGAGCGGCTGGGGGTCTCGGAGCGGGCAGCGCGGCGGTACGTGTCGCTCTTGCGAGAGGCAGGCATCCCGGTCGAGTCGGTGCGGGGCCCGTACGGCGGCTACCGGGTGGGTCGAGGGCTTCGCCTGCCGCCCGTCGTGTTCCGGGCCGACGAGGCCCTCGCCCTGGTCATGGCCGTGCTCGACGGCCACCACGACGCCAGCGACCCGGCCGGCACCGTCGGAGGGGCGATCGGGACGATCATCCGGGCGCTCCCCGGGCCCGTCGCCGCCCAGGCCGAGGCCGTGCGGAGGACGGTGACGCCGATGCCCGACCGGAGCGCGGTCCGTCCCGATCCGGCGACCACCGCCACCCTGGTCCATGCCTGCTCCGACGGGCGGGCGATCCGCCTGGACTACCGGCCCGAGTCGGGGCGTGGGCTGTCGGTCGAGGTCGAGCCCTGGTCCGTCGTCGTGCGGCACGGTCGGTGGTACCTGCTGTGCCGGTCGGTGGAGCACCAGGCGGTGCGGGCCTACCGGGTCGACCGGGTGCGCGCGGTCGAGCTGCTGACGGGAACCGTCGTCCTGCCGCCTGGCCTGGACCCGGCGGCTGTGCTCGAGGAGCACCTCGCGGTCGGCTGGGCCCATGAGGCCGAGGTGCTCGTCGACGCCGGCCCCGAGGAGGTGCGCTCGTGGCTGCCCCGTACCCTTGGCCGGCTCGAGCCGACCGAGGACGGTGGCACGCGGCTCGTGGGGAGCACCAACAACCCGCGGTGGTACGTCCACGAGCTCGCCCGGACGCCGATGCGGTACCGCGTGGTGGGTTCGGCGCCGCTGCGGGAGGCGGCCCGCGCCCTGGGGCGTGAGCTGCTGGCCGCGGCGGGGGACGAGGCCTGACCTGCGACGCCCACCTCAGCCGAGGGCGACGATCATCTTCCCCGTGTTCTGGCCGCCCAGCATGCCGATGAACGCGTCAGGGGCGTTCTCGAGGCCGTGGACGACGGTCTCGTCGGTCTGGATGCTCCCGTCGGCGAGCCACCCGGCCATCCGCTGCGCGAACTCGGGCTGCAGGTGGGCGTAGGTGCCCACGATAAACCCGCGCAGGGTCAGGCCCTTGCCGATCGCGCTGAACATGTTGCGCGGGCCCCGGGCCTCGGCGGCGTCGTACTGGGAGATCGCCCCGCACAGCGCGATCCGCCCGCCCTGCCGGGCCGAGGCGATCGCGGCCTCGAGGTGCTCACCGCCGACGTTGTCGAAGTAGAGGTCGATGCCCTCGGGGGCGGCGGCGGCGAGCTGCTCGGCCACGGGGCCGTCGTGGTAGTCGAAGGCGGCGTCGACCCCGAGCTCGCGCAGCCGCGTGACCTTGGCCGCCGAGCCTGCGCTGCCCACCACCTGCGAGGCGCCGAGCAGCCGGGCCATCTGCACGGCGAGGGAGCCCACCGCCCCGGCGGCCCCGGAGACGAACACCCGGTCGCCCTCGGCGAGCTCGGCCACCGCGGTCAGCCCGACGTAGGCGGTCAGCCCGGGCATGCCCAGGGCTCCGAGGTAGGCCTGGGCCGGGGCGAGGGAGGTGTCCACACGCGTGGTGCGGACGGCGTCGACGACGGCGTGCTCGCGCCAGCCCAGGCCGTGCAGGACGACGTCACCCACGGACCGGTCGGGCGACCGTGAGGCCATGACCTCGCCCACCGCGCCGCCGTCGAGGGGGGCGCCCAGCTGGAAGGGCGGCACGTAGGACTTCACGTCGTTCATCCGGGGCCGCATGTAGGGGTCGACCGACATCGCGGTGGTGCGCACCAGCACCTGGCCCTCGGCGAGCTCGGGCAGGTCGGCCTCGACCAGCGCGAAGGTCTCGGCGGTGGGCCGACCCGTGGGGCGCTGGGCGAGGTGGACCTCGCGGGTGGTGGTCGGGGTGCTCATGCGGCCTCTTCGGTGACCGTGAGGGTCACCTCGACGTTGCCGCGGATCGCGTTGGAGTACGGGCACACCTGGTGGGCCTGCTCGGTCAGGGCCTGGGCCTCCTCGCGGGAGAGGTGGGGCAGCGTGACCTCGAGGGTGATCTCGAGCCCGAACGCGCCGTCCCCCGTGGGGCCGATGCCGACCTGGGCGCCCACGGCCGAGTCCCGGACGTCGGCCTTCGTGGCGCGAGCGACGGACTGGAGGGCGGAGTGGAAGCAGGCCGCGTAGCCGGCGGCGAAGAGCTGCTCGGGGTTGGTGCCGTCCCCGCTGCCGCCCATCTCGCGGGGGACGGCCATCTGCAGGTCGAGGCGGCCGTCCGAGGTGGTGGCGCGGCCGTTGCGGCCCTCGCCGGTCGCGAGGGCGTCGGCGGTGTAGACGATGTTCATGGGGTGACCTCTTCCGTGGCGGTGGTGCTGGTGGTGGTTCCGGTCGGCTGCTGGGTGGTGTGCCGCAGCCGGGTCAGGGTCTGGTGCAGCTGGGCGATCTCCCCGGGGGTGAGCCCGGTGGCGGAGGCCAGGTGGGCGGGGACGCTCTCGGCTCGCTCGCGGAGCGCGGTGCCCCGGGCGGTGAGGTGCACCGAGACGCGGCGCTCGTCCTCGGTCTGTCGGCGTCGCTCGACGAGCCCGAGGGTCTCGAGCCGTTTCACCAGGGGGGAGAGGGTGCCCGAGTCCAGGGCGAGGGCCTCGCCGAGCTCGCGGACCCCGCGACCGTCGCGCTCCCAGAGCACGAGCATGACGAGGTACTGCGGGTAGGTGAGCCCGAGCGGGTCGAGCAGAGGGCGGTACGCGGCGGTGATGGCCCGCGACGCCGAGTAGAGCGCGAAGCAGACCTGACGGTCGAGGTCCAGGTCGGTCGGCATGGCCCGACCCTAGGCCGCAACAGTGGCGTGCACAACTCGGTTGTGCACAAGCGATATGCGCCGGGCAGGGCTAGGCGTCACGCCTGACGCGACGCCTACTCCTCCCAGGTCACCGTCTGGAAGGTCTCGAGGGTCGCGTCGACGAAGAGGCTCACGGTCACGGTGCTCGTGAAGTCGTCGGCCCAGACTCCCGTGCCCTCGCAGACCATGACCAGAGCCTCGGTCCCGGGGGAGGGGGCGGTCACGGTCCCACGCCGGTCCTCGACGAGGGTCGTCTCGGTGAGGCTCACCAGCGGGATCTGCTCCTCGGCCGAGGCCGCCACCTCCTGCGCGGAGATGGCGATCGTCTCGGTCGCGACCTCCTCGCAGGTCGTCGAACGGACGGGTTCGAGCAGGGCCGCCTGGCGCTGGTTCAGGTACACGGGGATCGCGATCGACGCGACGATGCCGGCGATCACCAGCAGGGCGATCACGCCCCCGAGGGCGACGAGCACCGTGAGCCCGGTGCTCAGCCCGCGCCGGGCGGGGGGCGTCGAGGGCCACGCGACCGGGCCGCCCTGGGTCGGGACCTGCCCCTGCCAGGTGCGCTGCTGCTGCCACGCGCCTGCCGCGGGGCTGTGCTGCTGCTGAGCGGCCTGCTGAGCTGCCGTCACGACGGGCGCAGCCGACGCCCAGGCCTGCCCGCCAGGCTGCCGCCCGTGGGCGGCGGGGGCGGCGACCTGCTCGACCGGCTGCTGGGGCTCGAAGGCACCCGCCGTCGCGGCGACGGCGACGGGGCTCGCGCCCACCGGGGTGGCGGCGGTGACGTGCTCGGTCCAGCCCGTGCCGTCGTACCAGCGCAGGTCGTCAGGGCTCTGCGGGTCGGGGTACCAGCCGGCAGGTGGGGTGCTCATGGGCGTCTCCTGGAGATCGGCGCCGCGCGAGGGCGCTCAGACCTCATCGGCACGAGCGAGCCGTTCCTCAAGGGTCACCCCAGGGGTGCGTGCCACCTCAGCAGCGCACCGCGTCCTCCCGGCGCCCCGGTCAGTGCGAAGGTCCCGCCCCCGGCGGCGGCCCGGTCGGCCAGGTTCCGGGTGCCCGAGTGCCGGTCACGCCCGGGGGGCGGCCCGACGCCGTCGTCCTGCACCTCGACGGTCACGGTGCCGTCCAGGCCGGTCCCGGTCACGGCCACACGGAGCTCGACCGCGCTGCAGCGGGGGTGCCGGGCGGCGTTGGCGAGGCCCTCGCGCACCACCGCGACGACGTCGTCGGCCCGGGCTGCGCCCAGGGCGGCGTCGATCCGGTCGACGTCGCCCTGCTCGACCTGCGCCGAGGCCACGGGGCGTCCGTCGAGGGTGATCTCCAGGCTCGCGGGGACCCCGTAGGAGGCGTGCGCCCCGCGGGCCTCGCGACGCACCCGCTCGACCAGGGAGACGGTCTCGTCGGGGCTGTCGAGGGTGCGCACGATGACCCGGATCTGCCGTACGGCCGAGTCCACGCTGTCGCGTGCCCCTTCGAGGACCCCCAGCAGCCCGGGCAGGCGAGCCTCGTCGTCGGCCCGGTGCCGGGCCGTCTCGAGCTGCATGCCCGCGGCGAAGAGCTGCTGGATGGCGAGGTCGTGCAGGTCGCGGGCGATGCGCATGCGTTCGTCGTGCAGCGCTGCGGCGTCCTCGGCGTGCCGGGCCTCGGCGAGGACGAAGGCGAGGGCCGCCTGCCCCGCGAAGGACTGCGCCAGGGTCAGGTCGCTCGGGGTGAACGGCGGCGCCCCGAGGCGGCGCAGCACCATGAGGACCCCGACGCTCTCGCCCGCCGAGCGCAGCGGGGCGTACAGGGCCGGCCCGTAGCCCTGCAGCTCGGGCATGATCCCCGGGATCCGGGCGAGGGAAGGCACGATCTGGCCGTGACCGCTCCGGAAGGCGCTCCAGGCACGCCCCGTGCGCGGCAGCACCACCCCGAACAGGTCGTCGTACCCCTGACCGTCGACGATCTCGAGCACCAGCTCCCCGTCGATCCCCGGCAGGGCCAGGGCGACGGTGTCCGCCCCGTCGATCTCCCGGGCCGAGCGTGCGATCTGGCTGAGCACCTCCTCCTGGTCCGCCCCCTCGAGCAGCATGGTCGTGATGCGCTGCCCGGCGGTGAGCCAGCCCTCGCGGCGGCGCTCGACGGCGTAGAGCTCAGCGTTCTGGATGGCCACCGCGGCGGCCGCGGCCAGGGCCCCGACGACGGCCTCGTCCTCCTCGTCGAACCCGGTCTCCTTCTCGGAGAGGTACAGGTAGCCGTAGACCGCGTCCTGCACGCGGACCGCGGTGCCCAGGAACGAGCCCATGGGCGGGTGCCCGGCCGGCAGGCCCCCGAAGGCCGGGTGCTGGGTGAGGTCCTCGAGGCGCAGGAACCCCTCGGCCGGGATCCGCCCGAGCACCCCGGTCGCGTGCGGCGGGTGGGCCAGGGCTGCGACCGTCTCGGGGGTCACGCCGCTCTGGACGAAGGTGGTCGAGGCCCCCAGGTCGTCGAGGATGTTGATGGCCCCGTAGCGCGCGCCGGTCATCGCGGTCGAGGCGTCGACGAAGCGCTCGAGGAGGCTGGGCAGGTCCAGGTCGGCCGCGAGGTCCAGGACCGCGCGCAGCAGGTCGGTCGCCGCCGTCGCGGTCGCGGCCGTCGTCGTGGCCGCACGGTCCTGCCGCCCCATCGTCCCCACCCCCGTCGTCGCGGACGCGGGCCGCGCGGGGCCCGCCCCTCCAGGCCCGGTCGGCTGCGCCCGGTGCCGCGGTCACGCTAGCGCCGCCACCGGTGCCCGGTCACCCCCGCGGCGAGGGGGGCCCGGTCGAGGCGCGCGCCCGGAGGGTCGGCTCGAGGACCACGTGCCGGTCCTCCCGTCGGCCCGCGTCCCGCTCGCCGAGCAGCTCGACCGCGGCCGCGCCGAGGGCTGCGCCCCCCTGGTCGAGGCTGGTCAGCCGCGGGCGGACGGTGGTGGCCAGCCTCGTGTCGTCGTAGCCGACCACCGAGAGCCCGCCGGGCAGCTCGAGGCCTGCGTCGTGGGCGTGGTCGAGGAGGGCCACCGCGGTCAGGTCGTTGTTGGCCAGCACCGCGGTACACCCTGCGGCGAGCAGCTCTGCCAGGGCGACGCCCACCTGCTCCGGCCCGTCGACCGTCCACGTGCGCTCGGCACCGAGGTCGAGCTCGACCAGGGCGTCGGCGTAGCCCTCGTGGCGTGCCCGGGCGGCGGGGCGGCGCGAGGTCGTGACGAACCCGATCTCGCGGTGGCCCAGCTCGGCGAGGTGGGCCACCGCACGACGGGCCCCGGCGGCGTCGTGGTTGGCGACCGCGTCCACCCCCGCGGGCAGCTCCTCGGGCCGTCCGACGACGACCACCGGGACCTGCCGGGCGCAGGTGACGAGGACCTCGGGCTCGACCCTCGAGCTGACCACCACGAGGCCGTCGACGTTGAGCGACAGCATCGCCTCGAGGTGCGTCGCGAGCCGGTCGGGGTCCCGCCGGCCGTGGGCGATGAGCGCCCCGAGGCCGTGCCGGGTCGCAGCCTCCTCGACCCCGAGGGCGACGTCGGCGTGGTACGGGTTCGTCAGGTCGGTCACGACCACGCCGAGCTGACCCGTCCGGCCCTGCACCAGGGCCCGGGCCAGGGCGTTGGACCGGTACCCGAGGGCCTCGGCCGAGGCTCGGATGCGCTCGCGGGTCGCGGCGCCCACGCCAGGGTCGCCGCGCAGGGCGAGGGAGACCAGGGACTTGGACACCCCGGCCGCGGCGGCGACGTCGACGATCGTCGGGCGGCGTGGTCGGAGGTCGCTCACCTGGTCATCATGCCGCCTCCCGGCCCGGCGCCTCGGTGCGGCGCGGCGGGCGCCGGTCTCGGGGCCCTGGCTGCTTGCTGGAACGTTCCAGGCCAGTTCACCCGCTGTCCACCCAGCGGCTCGGCGGCGTTCAGCCCACCTCGGGACCGTGGTCCCCGGTCGGCCCGCACGGGTCGGCCGGCCCACCCCGGCACATCCCGCCCGCCGCACAGCACCGGAGCCGCACGTGACCACGACCGACCAGCTCGCCCCCGTCGAGGGTCCGGGGGCCCTGAGCCCCACGACCCCCGTCCCGCCCTCCCTCGAGGTGCGTCCGGCAGCGCTGCTGCTGGACTTCGGCGGCGTGGTCGTCGAGACCGTCAAGCGCCCCGACGGCGTGACCGCGGCGGCCGCCGTCCTGCACGGCACCCTGGCCGGCGCGGGGCACGACGTCGCCCCGGCGCGGCTGGCCGAGTCCCTCACCGCAGGCCTCGCGAGCCTCAAGCACTGGAAGCACGCCATGAGCCGCACCCAGGCGCCGCGCGAGCTCACCCACCGCGAGCTGTGGGAGGACTTCCTGCTGGCCGACCAGCCCGACGCCGTCCGTGCGACCGCGGCAGGGGACGGCGCCGGACTCATGGCCGTGCTCAACGGGCTGCTCAGCCACCACCAGGTGCGCCCCGGGGTGCTCGACCTGCTCACCCTCGCCGACCAGCTCGGGGTCCCGGTCGGCATCGTCAGCAACGCGCACTCGGGCCGTGCGCACCGCGACCTCATGCGCCACCACGGCCTCGCTCATCTCGTGGCGGTGCAGCTGTACTCGGACGAGGTCGGCATCCGCAAGCCGCACCCCGACATGATCCGGCGGGCGGCGACGGCCCTGGGCACCGTGGCCGAGCACTGCTGGTACGTCGGGGACACCCGCGACCGCGACCTGGTCGCCGGGCGCCGCGCCGGGGTGGGCGCCGTCGTGCTGACCCGGAGCAAGCACACCGACTCCCCGCCCTTCGCGGTGCAGGAGGTCGCCGACCTCGTCCTGGAGACCCCCGAAGGGCTCGTGCCGCTCCTCGCGGGCAGCCGACCTCGCGCCGTCGAGCCCGCCGAGGTCCTCGAGCCCCCCGCCCCGCGCC
The DNA here is from genome assembly GCF_017565425.1 of Actinotalea soli. Classification (GTDB taxonomy): domain Bacteria; phylum Actinomycetota; class Actinomycetes; order Actinomycetales; family Cellulomonadaceae; genus Actinotalea; species Actinotalea soli. The sequence goes on along the minus strand of NZ_JAGEMK010000008.1, from coordinate 9,725 downwards.
CGGTGCGTCGCCCGCGAGGCCTGCTGCTGGACCAGGGCGGGGTCCTCACCGCCTCGACCAAGACCCCGGCCGCGGTCGACACCTTCGTCACCCGGCTCGCCGCCCGGCTGCGGCGCGCGGGTCACGCCCTGACCGACGAGGAGCTGCGCGCGGCCCTGCGGCTCGGACGCGAGGCGTACGCCGAGCACAAGCAGCGCGACGCCGTCGGCCCCGCGGGGCTGCCCGTCGCGCACGAGGTCACCCACCGTGAGTTCTGGGGCGGCATGGTCGGCTCCAACCTCGCCCTCGGGCCCCGCGCCTGGCTCGAGGCCGAGGCCAGCAGCCTGGCCTTCGAGTACGCCCAGGCCAAGAGCAGGGCCTGGCTGCGCGAGGGGGTCGAGGAGCTCCTCACCTGGTGCCGCGAGGTCGGCATGCCGGTCGCGATCGTCTCGAACACCATCTGCGGGCGCAGCGGGCGCCGCCGCCTGGTCGACGCCGGGGTGGACCACCTCGTCGGCGCGCACCTGTACTCCGACGAGGTCGGCCGCCGCAAGCCCGACCCCGAGCTCGTGCACGAGGCCACCCGGGCCCTGGGTGTGGACCCGGCGGACTGCTGGTTCGTCGGGGACAAGCCCTGGCGGGACGTCGTCGCGGGTCGTGCGGCCGGTGTCGGCTCGGTGGTCGTGGTGCGCGGCGGTGCCCCCGCCCCCGAGGCCCTCGCCGCGGGCCTCGACGCCCCCGGCCACGAGCCCGACCTCCTCGTGGCGGACATGCACGCCGTCCGCACCGCCCTCCAGGCCCTCGACCCGGCCTGAGCCCGCTGCCCCCACCGCAGCCCGCACAGCCTCCCCGCTCGCCCCCTCTCGCTGGTCCTCACCCAGAAAGGCCCACCATGTCGTCCACCACCGCGTCATCGGACACCGCCTCGTCCAGCCCCGCGCGCCGCATCCCGCGGCCCCAGGAGCTCGCCTCCTCGCAGAAGCTCATGGTCTTCGTCCTGTCGATGGTCCTGTTCGGCCTCGCCAACATCCTCACCGAGGTGCTTCCTGAGTTCCGGGTCGGCCCCGTCGAGCTCTCGGTCTCCTACCTGGCCTTCGTGCCGGTGGTCATGGTGAGCCTCTTCCACCCCCTGTACGCGGCCCTCGGTGCGCCCCTGGGGGAGATCATCTTCGTCGACCTCCTCATGGGGAACTTCTCCGGGGTCGGCGAGCTCGAGGGGTACATCCAGCTCGCCCTCGGCCTGTACATCGGCGGCTCGCTGGTGCGTGACCCCGCGCGTCGCGGGCAGGTGGCCCTCGCTGCGATCGTCGCGGTGCTCATCGACAAGGGGGTCGGCGGAGCGGTCGACATCCTCAAGGTCGTCGTCGGCGTCGAGGACCTCGAGTCCGTCCAGGGCCTGCCCGAGTCGATCCTCGCCCTCGAGGGGGTCGCCTTCGCCTCGGACCTCCTCATCAGCGGCATCATCTTCGGCGCGATCCCCGCGGCGTACCTCGCCCCCCGCCTGCACGGCAAGATCGAGCCCCTCATGGGCATGGCCCCGCGTGACCCGCGCGTCCCGCTGCCCGGCCGCGCCCGCCAGACCGCCGGCTTCATCGGGCTCGCCGTCGTGCTGTTCATCGCCTCGGGGCTCTTCGCCTTCCTCGAGTACGTCGACGTCGAGCTCGGCCTGTGGGAGCCGGACTTCCTCGAGCAGTACGGCATGGGCTTCCTGTGGGTGAGCGTCGCGGCCTGCGCGGTGGTGCTCGTCACGGTGGTGCTCCTCGCCCGCCGCTCGGCCCGCCGTCGTCGGCTCGAGGCGGGCCGCGCCACGGCGGCGTCGGCCACCGAGGTCGCCCGCAGCAACGCGGGGGTCTGAGCGTGCCGGCCGTCATCGAGGTCCGTGACCTCACCTTCCGCTACCCCGGGGCCGAGGTCGACAGCCTCGTCGGCGTCGACCTCACCATCGAGCGCGGGGACTTCGTGGCCGTGGTCGGCGGCAACGGCTCGGGCAAGACCACCCTCTGCAAGACCTTCAACGGGCTGATCCCGCACTTCTGGTCCGGGGAGATGCTCGGCTCGGTGCACGTCGGCGGGACGGACACCCACGAGTCCTCGGTCGCGGCCCTGTCCCACCAGGTCGGCTACGTCTACCAGGACTTCGGCAACCAGCTCGTGCGCCCCACGGTGCGCGACGACGTGGCCTTCGGCCCGATCAACTTCGGGCTGACCGACCACGCCGAGCGCACCGAGCAGGCGATGGCCCAGCTGGGCATCGAGCACCTGGCCTCGACCTTCGTGTGGCAGCTCTCGGGCGGGCAGGAGCACCTGACCGCGCTGGCCGGGGTGCTCGCGATGCGCCCCGAGGTGATCGTGGTCGACGAGCCCGTGGCCGAGCTCGACCCGGTCCGTGCCGAGGAGACCTACCGCATGCTCGCCCGGGTCAACGCCGAGCAGGGCACCACCGTCGTCGTCATCGAGCACCACGCCGAGTTCATCGCCCGGTACGCCCGCAGCGTGGTGCTCATGGCCCAGGGGGCACCCCGCTGGCACCTGCCCGTCCGCGAGGCCCTGTCGCGCACCGAGGAGCTCGCCGAGCACGGCATCCCCGCCCCCCAGGTGGTGCAGGCCGTGCGGGCCCTGGCCCCCGCCGCCCCCGTGCCGCTCACGGTCGAGGAGGCCGTGACGGCCCTCGCCGGCGACGCGGTCGTGACCAGCAGCGGGGTCTCCACCAGCGGGGCCGCCCGCGCCGAGCCGACGACGACCGCACGGCGCGGACCGGTCGTCGGGCGCCTGGAGGGGGTCACCCACGGGTACCGGGACGTGCACGGTCATCTCTCGACCGTCCTGGACGACCTCAGCCTGACCCTGCACGAGGGTGAGCGGATCGCCGTCGTCGGCTCGAACGGGGCCGGCAAGTCGACCTTGCTCCGGCTCCTCACGGGCCTGGACGTGCCGCGGGTGGGGGAGGTCGAGGTCGAGGGCATCAGCACCCGCTCCACCTCGGCGGCCCGGCTCGCGGACCACGTCTGCTACCTCTACCAGCACCCCGAGCAGATGTTCCTGCAGGACTCGGTCCGTCAGGACATCGCCATGTTCCCCCAGCAGCGGCGACGTCCCGGGACCGCCGAGCTCGTCGAGGAGATCCTCGACCGGCTGCGGCTGCGCGAGGTCGCCGACCGTGACGGGCGCACCCTGTCCGGGGGCCAGCAGCGCCGCGCGACCCTCGGCATCGCCCTCGCGATGACCCCTGCCCTGCTGCTGCTCGACGAGCCCACCTCGAGCCTCGACGTCGGCACCCGGCGCGACGTGACGTCCATGCTCGCGGCCCTGGCCGAGCGCATCCGCTGCGTCGCCGTCGCGACCCATGACATGCACCTCGTGGCCGAGTGGGCCACCCGCGTCGTCGTCCTGCACGGGGGTCGGGTCCTCGCAGACACCACCCCGGCCGAGCTCTTCGACGACCCGGACCTGATGGCGGCCGTGAACCTGGTCCCGCCGCAGGTGAGCGTGCTGGGCCGGGCCCTGGGGATCCACCCGCCCCCGCTCTCGGTCGAGGAGCTCACCGCGCGCGTGGCCGGCCCCGTCACGGCGGGGGTGCGCTGATGGCCCGCAAGCAGCGTGACGTCGTGTCGGTCGAGTGGGTCAAGCTCGAGCTCCTGCGCACCGCGTACGCCACCCGCGGCGGCCTGCTGTCCCGCCGGGACCCGCGCATCGTGCTCGGCTGGTACCTGGTCTTCGCCGTCGTGCCGTGGCTGACGCACAACATCACCACCCTCGCGGTGCTCTTCGGGCTGACCGCCGTCGCGGTGCTCGTCTCGCGGGTGGGCCCGCTGATCCTCGGGCTGTTCGTCATCGGCCTGGTGCTCGAGAGCACCTACCTGCTGCTGCTCGCCTGGCTGTTCGACGGCGACATCACCACGGTGCTCTCCCTGGTCACCCTGACCCTCAAGCTCGGCACCATCAGCCTGGCGAGCATGGCGGCCTTCGTGTCCCTGGACCCGGAGAAGCTCTCGGACGCGCTCATCAGCCTGCGCGCCCCGGCGCTGCTGAGCTTCGGGGTCAGCTACGGGTACCGGATGCTGCCGATCCTCATGACCGAGTTCCACACCATCGTCAACGGCTTCCGGCTGCGCTCGGCCCCCCTCGAGCGGCGCGGGATCCTCGGCTGGCGGGCCGTGGTGCGGCTCTCGACCACCCTGGTCCAGGCCTTCTACCCGATGATGCTCAACACCGCGAAGCGCACCCGCACCACCGTCGAGGCCCTCGAGACCCGCGGCTTCACCTTCGCGGGGGAGAGCCCGCTCGGCCGGGACCTGCGGCTCGCCTACCTCCGGGTGGGAGCGGCCGACGTCGTGCTCCTGGCCGTGACCCTGGTGCTGGTCGCCGCGGCCTTCGTGACCGGGGCGCAGGTCCCGCTGTTCGCCCAGGCGCGGTGAACGAGCGCTGAAGCACGCGGGGTGATGTGCGCGCGCTGAAGCACGCGCGGTGGACCATGCGCGGTGGACCATGCGCGGTGCACGAGGCGGTGGGTCAGCGACGGGGGCCGGGAACGTCCGGCCCCCGTCCGGACGTTGCCCCGGCATGGACCTCGACGACATCGCCCTGACCACCTTGGACGGCCGCACCACGACCTTCGGCGAGTGGGCCGGGAAGGTCCGCCTCGTGGTGAACGTGGCCTCCCGCTGCGGCTTCGCCACCCAGTACGCCGGCCTCGAGCAGCTGCACCAGCGCTACGCCGACCGCGGGCTGGCGGTGCTCGGCTTTCCGAGCAACCAGTTCCTCCAGGAGCTCGGCAGCACCGAGGCCATCGCGGAGTACTGCTCGATGACCTACGGGGTGACCTTCCCGATGTTCGAGAAGGTCAAGCTGAACGGTCGCTCGGCCCACCCCCTGTTCCAGGCCCTCACGGGTACCCCCGCGGTCGACGGGACCAAGGGCAAGGTGCGCTGGAACTTCGAGAAGTTCCTCCTCACGCCCACCGGCGACCTGCACCGCTACCGCTCGACCACCGAGCCGGACGCCCCGCAGGTGGTCGAGGTCATCGAGGCCGCGCTGCCCGCGAGCTGAGCAGGCGGTCCGAGCCGACGAGTGCAACCGACCGGCCGGGCCGACGGGACCAGCGCGAGCGGTGCCAGAGTGGGGCCATGGCGAGCAGCGAGTCCTCTGACCAGTCCGTGGAGCACCCCTCGGGTGAGCACCCCTCGGGCGCCCGCCGCAGCGCCCTGATCTCGGCCGAGGTCCTCGCCGCCGAGCTCGCCGCGGGGGAACGTCCCCTCCTCCTCGACGTCCGCTGGACCCTCCAGGGGGCCGACCGCGACGGCTACCTCGAGGCCCACCTGCCCGGCGCCGTCTTCTGCGACCTCGACGCCGACCTGGCCGCCGAGCCCGGCGAGGGCGGGCGGCACCCCCTGCCCAGCCCCGAGGTCCTCGCGGCGACACTGCACCGCCTGGGCGTCCGCCCCGGCCAGCCGGTCGTGGCCTACGACGGCGGCGCAGGGGCAGCCGCGGCGCGCGCGTGGTGGTGCCTGCGCTGGGCCGGGCACGACGAGGTCCGGGTGCTCGACGGCGGGTTCGCCGCCTGGCTCGAGGCCGGCGGCACCACCGAGGCCGGAGCCCCGACCGGAGCTGGAGCCCGGTCCGAGGCCCGCGTCGGCGGGACGTCCGATCCCGCGCCCGGTGATCGCGAGCGGCCCAGCGCGCCCGGCGCGCGCAGCACCATGCCCGTGGTCACCGTGGAGGACCTCCTCGCGGGCCGGGCCGGTGCGCTGCTCGACGCCCGATCGGCCGAGCGCTTCCGCGGTGAGGTCGAGCCGGTCGACCCGGTCGCGGGCCACGTCCCCGGCGCCACCTCCTGCCCGACCGCCGCATTGCAGGGCCCCGACGGCCGCTACCTCCCACCCGATCGGCTCCGCGCGCTGCTCGTCCCGCTCGTCGGGGAGGGTGCCGCAGCCGCGTACTGCGGGTCGGGGGTGACGGCGAGCCAGCTCGTGCTCGCGGCCCACGAGGTGGGCATCGAGCTGGCCCTGTACCCGGGCTCGTGGTCCCACTGGGTCCGCGACCCCTCCCGCCCTGTCGCGACGGGGGCCTAGCCGGACGACGCACCTGGCACCGCCCGGGGGCGTACTGTCACGAGGACGGAGTCCACCTCGGCTCTGGCGCGAAGGAGCGACCATGGCCCAGTCCGACCTGACCCTCGGGGTCGTCGCGACCTCTCGCAAGCCCGCCGAGCTGCGGCTGCCGCTGCACCCGGACCACCTCGGGCGCATCGACGCCGACCTGCGCGCCCGCATGGTCCTCGAGGAGGGGTACGGCGAGCGCTTCGGCGTCGACGACGCGGCCCTGGCCGCCCTGGTCTCGCGGGTCGCCCCGCGGGCCGAGGTCCTCGCGACCTCCGACGTCGTCCTGCTGCCCAAGCCGCAGGCCGCCGACCTCGCCGAGCTGCCCGTGGGCACCGTGCTGTGGGGCTGGCCGCACTGCGTGCAGGACCCCGAGGTCACCCAGCTCGCGATCGACCGGCGGCTGACCCTCATCGCCTTCGAGGCGATGAACCACTGGCACCGCGACGGCGGCTTCAGCCTGCACGTCTTCCACAAGAACAACGAGCTCGCCGGGTACTGCTCGGTGCTGCACGCCCTGCAGCTCGCGGGGGTGACGGGGGACTACGGGCGCCGGCTCACCGCCGTCGTCATCGGCTTCGGTGCCACCGCGCGCGGTGCGGTCACGGCCCTCAACGCCCACGGGGTGCACGACGTGCGGGTCCTGACGCACCGCGGGGTGGCCGCGGTCGCCGCGCCGATCCACTCGGCGCAGATCGTCCACCTCGACCAGGACCCTGCCTCCCCCGAGACCTGCCAGGTGCTGACCGAGCACGGCGCGGTGCCCCTGGCGCCCTACCTGGCCCAGAGCGACGTCGTCGTGAACTGCACCCTCCAGGACACCGCCGCCCCGCTGACCTTCCTCCAGACCGCGGACCTCGCCGCCTTCCGCTCGGGCAGCGTGATCGTGGACGTCTCGTGCGACGAGGGCATGGGCTTCTCCTGGGCGCGCCCCACCTCCTTCGCCGATCCCGCCTTCACGGTGGGTCAGGGCGTGCTGTACTACGCGGTCGACCACAGCCCGTCCTACCTGTGGGACTCGGCGACCTGGGAGATCAGCGAGGCGGTGATGCCCTTCCTGCGGGCCGTGCTGGACGGCCCCCGCGGGTGGGACTCCGACGAGACCGTCCGGCGGGCGATCGAGATCCGTGACGGGCACGTGCTGAACCCCGACGTCCTGGCCTTCCAGCGCCGCGCGGCCGAGCACCCGCACCCCCGACGACGCTGATGGAGGACCCAGACCAGCTCGTCTGGGACACGGTCCGGGGTAGCACGCGGGATCCCTGCAACAACCTGGCCGAATCTCGCAGGAATCCTCGCCCTGAACCGATGGTGGGAGGAGGACCGGCATCGCGGTCCCCGGATCCAACAGCAGGAGGACGGGTGCGCCGTCGGGGCATCGCACGTGCAGGCACGGCGCGGCAGCAGCCACACGTGTCGAGCGAGCTCGTGTTCACCCCGGAGGAGCTCGCCCGCGTCATCGGCCTGCAGTGCCTGGTCGGCGGGGCGCTGGCCCTCGTGTGGGCGCTCCTGCCGTGGAACGCCGGCACGGCCTGGAGCCCGCCGGTCGTCGTCCTGGCCACCATGGCCTGCGTGGTCGGACTGGGGATGGTGGTTCTCGGCACCGTGCCTGCCCCGGCGCGGGCGCTGAACCGGGCGGTGCACGCGTGCATCCTCGGCGTGCAGGTCCTGGTCGCCGTCGGGTATGCGGTCACCGCGGAGACGGGCAGCCCGATCCTGCTCTTCCTGCTGTGGACCACCGCCTACGCCGGGATCCTGTCCCGACGGGCGCGCTGGGGCCACGCGACGTCGACCGCGCTGCTCATCTCCGCGGCCTCGGCGACCCACGCGGTCGCGGTCGACGCGGCCGAGGTCGTCGTCTTCCTCATGTCCACGATCATCGTGGTGACCCTCGTGGTGTCGCGGTCTGCCGCGCGGCTCCACGAGGCGGCGACGCACGACGCCCTGACCGGTCTGCCGAACCGGCGGGTGTTCTACCGACGTGCGGGGGCGCTCCTGGCAGAGCGCCGGGTCTCCGGCGGCGGGGTCGCCGTCGCCCTGCTCGACCTCGACCGCTTCAAGCACGTCAACGACAGCTACGGGCACGGTGCGGGGGACGCTCTCCTGGTCGAGCTCGCCCGACGGCTCGGCGACGCCCTCGGCCCCGACGACCTCGTCGTCCGGCTCGGCGGGGACGAGTTCGCGGTGCTGCACGGCCCCTCCGGGGCGGTGGACGTCGACGACCTGTGGGCCCGCCTGAGCTCGGCCTGGGCGGAGCCGTTCGTGCTCGAGGGACGACGCCTGTACGTCGACGGCAGCGCGGGCATCGCGATCGCGACGCCGACGGACACCCCGGCCACCCTCCTCCGGGACGCCGACACCGCCATGTACGAGGCGAAGGCCCTGGGCACCGGTCGACGACGGGTGTTCGACCGCAGCACCAGTGCGCAGGGGCACCGACTTCTCCAGCTCGAGACCGGGCTGCGCGAGGCCGTCGCCCGGGGGGAGCTGACCCTCGTCTACCAGCCGGTGCTGGACCTCGCCGACGGCCGGGCCACGGGGGTCGAGGGCCTCCTGCGCTGGACGAGCCCGGAGATCGGCAGCGTGGGACCGGACGAGTTCATCCCCGTCGCCGAGAGGTGCGGGATGATCGGGCAGCTCGGCCTGTGGGTGCTCGGGCGCGCGGTCGCGGACCTCGCCTCCTGGCGCAGGGAGGGGCTGGTCGACGAGGACTTCTCGGTCGCGGTCAACGTGAGTGCCCACCAGCTGACCCCTGAGCTGCCGGAGCAGGTGGCGCGCCTGCTCGCGGCCCACGGGGTGCCGACGCGGAACCTCGCCCTCGAGGTCACCGAGAGCGCGATCGTCGAGGGACGCGAGCCCCGAGCGGTGCTCGACACGCTCCACACGATGGGCGTCACCCTGCTGCTGGACGACTTCGGCACGGGGCACTCCTCCCTCACCCGGCTCCGTGAGCTCCCGCTCGACGTGGTGAAGATCGACCGGTCCTTCGTGAGCGGGGTGAGCACGGCCCCGGAGGACAGGGCTCTCGTCCTGGGCGTGGTGCAGCTCGCCCACGCGCTCGGGATGAGGGTGATCGCCGAGGGCATCGAGGAGCCGGAGCAGCTCGAACAGCTGCGGGTGGCCGGCTGCGGGGCGGGGCAGGGCTACCTGCTGGCGCGCCCGGTGCCTGGCGCGGACCTCGTCGCCGCCCTCGAGCGGGCCCGGGAGGTCTGCGCTCCGCGGCCGGTCGACGAGTACGCGGCGGTCCACGGGCGGACGTGACCCAGGACACCAGGCACGGACTTGCGCGCCCGGAGGTGGAACCGTAATGTTGCGTCTCGCCCCGAGCGGGAGGAACGGACAGCGAGAGCTGGCCAGTCCCCGGGGAACCACGAGCAGGACGACACCAGGAGCCTCTGGCTTCTGGCAAGATCTGCGCCTGGTGCAGGACGAACTCGGGAAGTTTGACGAGGGGAGTCCGAACCGCTAAGTTAGAGAAGTTGCCTCCGGACGGGCCTTGAGGGCCTGGATGGATGCGCGTCTGTTCCTTGAGAACTCAACAGCGTGCCAAAAGTCGATGCCAATTGTCGTCGTGGTGGGTGCAGTGCTGACCGTTGTGGTTGGTGGTGTGCTTGTTGCGGTGACGTGGTTGAGACGAATGTTTAACGTCAG
>NZ_JAGEMK010000007.1 GCF_017565425.1 Actinotalea soli | reverse complement strand
GACGGGCTCGGGGCCCGCACCGTGTGGTGCGGGCCCCGAGCCCGGTGGTTCCTGGCTGGTCAGGTCAGCCGGTGACCACGGCCATCTCGTTGGGCGCGGCCGGGAGGTCGCCGGTCAGGTAGACCTCGCCGGTCGGGATGTCGACCGCGTGGACCTGCTGGTTCGCGGGGTCGGTCACGTAGGCGGTCTCGCCGAGCACCTTGATCGCCGGGTGGGCGGCCTGCCACTCCTCGGGGACCTCCCAGGCGTCGATCACCGGGTGGCTCGCGACGACGTCGCCGGTCGTCTCGTCCAGGACGTGCAGCGCGCCGTCGGTGCCGAGCACGAGGGCCTCGCCCTCGGGGCCACGGGCCAGGTCGCGGAAGGTGTACTCGACGCCCTCGGGCAGGTGGATGACCTGGAGGGTCTTCGCCGCGGTGTCGATCAGCGTGATCTCGTGCAGGCCCAGACCCTGGTCGGGGTCGTGCTTGTAGTCGCCGAGGGCGATGGTCGAGTCCGCGGTGGTGAACTGGTTGCCGATGCGGCCGTACTCGTGCGGGCTGGCGACCTTGGTGATCTCGCTCCCGTCGTAGATCAGGACGCCGTCGTCGCAGCCGGCGATGACGACCTCGCCCTCGGCCACGGCCTCACCGTGCACGCCGGGGCACTCCTCGCTGCTGGCGATCTCGGTGCCGTCGGCGTCGGTGACGAGCATGCCCGAGCGGGAGTCCTCGTCGCCGATGGTGGTGACGAGGCTGCCGTCGTCGAGGCGGAAGGCGAAGCCGTGGTGGGCCTCGGGGGTCGACGTCGTCTCGACCTCGGGCATGCCGTCGCCGAGCTCGCTCGGGTCGAAGAACGTGATCTCGCCCGTGGCGTCGTCGAACAGGGTCGTGACCCCGCCGTGCGGGATGGCGTGGCCCGGGGTCTCGGCCGAGAACACCACGTCGGTGAGCTCGGGCTCGGCGGTGTAGTAGTGGTCGTGGTCGCCGTGGCCCTCGCTCCAGGTGCCCATGTCGAGGACCTGGAAGCCTGCCTCGTCGCCCGAGGTGGTCGAGACCAGCACGTGGCGACCGTCACCGGCCGGGTTGAGCCGGTTGAAGCCCGGCAGCTCGATGTCGGCGACGACCTCGAGGGTCAGGCCGTCGACGACGAGCAGCCCGCCGTCGTACGCCGTCACGACGCGAGGGGTCTGGGTGGCGGCCTCCTCGCGGCCCGAGCCCTCCTCGTCCTCGTGCTCGTCCTCGTCGTCGTGCTCGTCCTCGGTGCTGACCTCGGCGGTCGTGTCCTCGGTCTCTGCCTCGGTCGAGCAGGCGGTCAGGGCGAGGGCGGGGATGGCGAGGGCGGCGAGCAGGGGGAGGGGGCGGCGGTGTCGAAGGCTGCGTGTCATGAGCGCCACCATAAACGATAACCATTCCCGTTCTCCAACCGAGGCCTGTCTGCTCCTGCGAACGGTTGGTAGGGTGATACCTGTCGCGACTGGCGAACGGGTGGGTCACCACCAGGGAGCGACGCACAGCAGACTTCGGGTCGTACGCCTGGGCCCTTCGGTCACCACACCACGTGTGTGTGCCCGGACCGATCCCGGGATCCCCACACGCACTGCTGATGCGAGGAGAAGCCATGAGCTCCGACGTCATGAACCAGTCCCTGTCCGAGCTGGACCCGGAGATCGCCGCCGTCCTGGACGGCGAGCTGACCCGCCAGCGCGACACCCTCGAGATGATCGCGAGCGAGAACTTCGTGCCCCGCGCGATCCTCCAGGCCCAGGGCTCGGTCCTCACCAACAAGTACGCCGAGGGGTACCCCGGCAAGCGCTACTACGGCGGCTGCGAGCAGGTCGACATCGCGGAGAACCTCGCCCGGGACCGCGCCAAGGCCCTGTTCGGGGCCGACCACGCCAACGTCCAGCCGCACGCCGGGGCCCAGGCGAACGCCGCCGTGCTGCACGCCCTCGCCGACGCGGGGGACACGATCCTGGGTCTCGAGCTCGCCCACGGCGGTCACCTCACCCATGGCATGAAGCTCAACTTCTCGGGCAAGCTGTACGACGTCGCCGCCTACGGCGTGGACCCCGAGACCTACCTGGTCGACATGGACGTCGTCCGCGCCAAGGCCCTCGAGACCAGGCCGCGCGTCATCATCGCGGGCTGGTCGGCCTACCCGCGCCAGCTCGACTTCGCGGCCTTCCGGTCGATCGCCGACGAGGTGGGTGCGGCCCTCTGGGTCGACATGGCGCACTTCGCCGGTCTGGTGGCCGCCGGTCTGCACCCGAGCCCGGTGCCCTACGCCGACGTCGTCTCCTCGACCGTCCACAAGACCATCGGCGGCCCGCGTTCGGGCTTCATCCTCTCCCGTGAGGAGCATGCCAAGAAGATCGACTCGGCGGTGTTCCCCGGGCAGCAGGGTGGGCCGCTCATGCACGTCATCGCGGCCAAGGCCGTGGCCTTCAAGATCGCCGCGACCGAGGGCTTCGTGGAGCGTCAGCAGCGCACCCTGGACGGCGCCCGGCTGATCGCCGAGCGGCTCGGTGCGGCCGACGTCGCGGGCGCGGGCGTCTCCGTCCTGACCGGGGGCACCGACGTCCACCTCGCGCTCGTGGACCTACGGCACTCCGAGCTCGACGGCCAGCAGGCCGAGGACCTGCTCCACGCGGCCGGCATCACCGTGAACCGCAACGCCGTGCCCTTCGACCCGCGCCCGCCCCGCGTCACCTCGGGCCTGCGCATCGGCACGCCCGCTCTCGCGACCCGCGGGTTCGGCGAGGGCGAGTTCCGCGAGGTGGCCGACATCATCGCCACCGCCCTGGTCCAGGGCCAGGGCGCCGACGTCGAGGCCCTCAAGGCCCGGGTGAAGTCGCTCACCGACGGCTTCCCGCTCTACCCCGAGCTCGCCCAGTGAGCGGGGCGCACGAGGGCGCGGCGCCGGACCAGGGCAACGAGGGGGCCGGCCTGACCGACGTCGGCACGCCCGTGGGGACCGACGAGGCCCTGCCGCAGGGGGCTGTCGGCACGGCCGAGACCGCGAGCCCGAGCGGCACGGCCCAGATCCTCGACGGCAAGGCCACGGCCGCGACGATCAAGGCCGAGCTGGCCGTGCGGGTCGCGGCCCTGCGTGAACGCGGCGTCGTGCCCGGCCTCGGCACGATCCTCGTCGGGGACGACCCGGGCTCGCACGCCTACGTGGGGGGCAAGCACCGGGACTGCGCCGAGGTGGGCATCGCCTCGATCCGTGAGGACCTGCCCGGCACGGCCACCCAGGCCGACGTCGAGGCCGCGATCGACCGCCTCAACGCCGACCCGGCGTGCACCGGCTACATCGTCCAGCTGCCGCTGCCCCGAGGGGTGGACGTCAACGCCGTGCTCGAGCGGATCGACCCGCGCAAGGACGCCGACGGCCTGCACCCGACCAACCTCGGGCGCCTGGTGCTGCGGGTCAACGAGCCGATCGACACCCCGCTGCCGTGCACCCCGCGCGGGATCCTGGAGCTGCTCGGCCGGTACGGGCTGAGCGTCAACGGCGCCAACGTCGTCGTCCTCGGTCGCGGTACGACGGTGGGTCGCTCGATCGGCCTGCTGCTGACCCGGCGCGAGCACAACGCGACCGTCACCCTGACCCACACCGGCACCCGGGACCTGCTGGCCCACCTGCGCGAGGCCGACGTGATCGTCGCCGCCGCAGGGGTGCCGGGGATCGTGCGTGCCGAGGACATCAAGCCCGGAGCGATCGTGCTCGACGTCGGGGTGTCCCGCACCGTCGACGAGGCGACCGGCAGGGCTCGCCTGGTGGGCGACGTCGACCCGGGGGTGCGGGAGGTCGCGGGCTGGATCTCGCCCAACCCGGGCGGGGTCGGTCCGATGACCCGCGCGATGCTGCTGGCCAACGTGGTCGACACCGCGGAGGCCGCCGTCGGCTGACCGCTCAGTGCCGCTGACCGCTCAACGCCGGGGAGCGGGGGGCGCTGTCAGGCCCTGGAGGCCGGACCGGGTCGGGTCCCCGGCACCGGGCCCACCTCGAGAGCGGCCTCCGGGCCGTCCTGCTGGACCAGGGCCTTGATCTCGTGGATGCCCGAGGGGATGGTCGGGGCGGTCCGGCCCGCACGGTACGTCGCAGCGATCTCGGCGATGCGGTACGGGCTCAGGCGACGCAGCGCCACGGGGCGGTAGTCGGCGTGCTGCACGGGCGACCACCACTCGTGCACGGCGTCGCGCAGCGTGGGTCTGGCGATCCCGCCGAGCGAGATGACGGCCGTGCGCTCCTTGTGGATGCGTCGCGCGTAGGCTCCGAGGCCAGCCTTGCGCCGGTGGCCGTCGCTGACCCGCAGCTCGGGCGCGAAGGCGATGGTGCCGCCGCGGGCCAGCGCGCGCCACGACCACTCCTTGTCCTCGGCGGCGTCCAGGTCCTCGCGGAAGGGCATCTCGCGCCAGGTGCTGGCCCGCCAGGACGACCCGTGGTTGGAGAAGCCCCAGCGCGGGTACCGCAGGGCGTCCTCGGGACGCTGGAGGTAGTACCCGTCGAGCGGCGTGCCGTCGGGGGTGCGCTTGGCGTAGTTGGTGCCGACGACGGCGGGATCGTCGTAGTAGCGCAACGAGTCCTCGACCCACGTGCGGGAGTGCGGCACCGAGTGGGCCGAGAGCGCACAGTGCACCGTCCCGTGCGCTGCGCGCGCGCCGAGGTTCAGGGCGCCGCCATAGGTGAACTCCTCGGGCGCCATCTCGATGACCTGGTCGGCGAGCTCGTGGGCGATGTCGAGGGTGCCGTCGGTCGAGCCCGAGTCGACGACGATCAGCTCGACCGGCACGGACTGCTCCCGCACCGCCCGCAGGGTCAGCCCGATCGTGTCGGCCTTGTCCTTGGCGCGCACGATCACGCTCGCGGTCCTCGTCATGGGGGCACTCCTCGACCTGGGGTCGTCGGTGGGGTGGCGGCACTGCTCCGGGCCCCCATCGTTCGCCCTCGGTCGGCGCGAACACTCACGTCACGATACGGCCGAACGGGTGACATGCCAACGTGCCCGACGGACGGCCGGTGCCCGGTGACTTCCGCCACCGGGTGCGGTCTGACCTGAGGACAGCACCGACGAGCGAAGGAGTTCCGATGGGCATCGTCCGACCGCACCTGTGGTTCCACAGCGGCGCCGAGAAGGCCGCCGAGTTCTACGCCTCCGTCATCCCGAACTCCGAGGTGACCCGCGTGACCCCCGCACCACCGGGCGGGGTCCCGGGGTGTGCCGAGGGGGAGCCCTTCATCGTCGACTTCACCCTGGACGGCATGCCGGTCACCGCGATCAACGCCGGCCCGTACCTGACGTTGGACGAGGCCTTCTCCATGTACCTGACCTGCGACGACCAGGACGAGGTCGACCGCTACTGGGAGGTTCTCACCGCCGACGGCGGCGACCCCGGTCAGTGCGGTTGGCTCAAGGACCGCTTCGGGCTGTCCTGGCAGGTGGTCCCGCGTCAGCTCGAGGAGATCATGACCCGGCCCGACGGCGAGGGTGTGGGGCGCGCCATGGCCGCGATGCTCACCATGACCAAGCTCGAGATCGAGCCGATGGAGCGCGCGTACGCCGACGGGTGAGTCCGTCGTTGCTGCCGCGGGCGCGGCGCGGTTGGATGCTCGCGTGACAGCACAGGCAGCAGGGGTGGGGCGCCGTGTGACCGGCGTCTTCGTCCACGTGACGGACATGGGCAGGGCGATCGCCTTCTGGTCGGCGGTCCTTGGGGTGCCGGCCGGCCGGACCAGCCACGAGGGTCTGATCCACGACCTGCACCCGCCAGGACCTGACGCCGTCCCCGTGGTGCTCGACGGTCACCGTCATGCCCGCGGGATCGATCGGGGCGACCACGGTCCGCTCTTCATGCTCGCGGTGGACGACGTCGCGGTGGCACGGGAGCGGCTCGCCGAGCTCGGCGGCGCCCCGGGGGAGGTCGAGGACATCGGCAGCGTCCTCGTGGTGCACGCCCAGGACCCGGACGGCAACCGGTTCGTCCTCGCCCAGCCCGCCCGCTGAGGACACGGCGCGCCAGGTCCGACGTCCGGCGTCGGCGCCCTTCGGTGCCTGTGGTGCCGGCGGGCGCCTGGCCTCGCTCGTGCTGGTGCTCGTGCTCGTGCGAGATTGTGGGGTCGATCGTGGTCGCGATGTGACCCTGATCGACCCCGATCCTGCCGATCGCCTGCGGTGCCCGATCGACCTCGGGCGTGGGCGGTCAGGGTGGTGCTGACCGCGTCGTTCGTGCCGTGTCGGTGGCGTGGGGTTGGATGGCCGGGTGCTGACGATCGCCACTGCCAACGTGAACGGAATCCGTGCCGCCTTCCGGCGGGGGATGGGGGACTGGGTCGAGGCCCGCAAGCCCGACGTCCTGCTGCTGCAGGAGGTGCGCGCCCCGCAGGAGATGGTCGGTGACTTCCTGCCGGCCGAGGAGTGGCACCTCGCCCACGACGAGTCCGTGATCAAGGGCCGCGCCGGGGTGGCCATCGCCTCGCGGCTGCCCATGAGCGCGATCCGCATCGGGCTCGGCCAGGGTGTCCCCGTCAACACGGGTCGCTGGGTCGAGGCCGACCTCGAGCTGCCCGAGGGCGGGACGCTCACCGTGATCTCGACGTACATCCACTCGGGCACCGTGGGCACGCCGAAGATGGACGAGAAGTACGCCTTCCTCGAGCTCGTGACCGCACGGCTCGCCGAGCTCCGGGCCTCGGGCGCCGACGTCGTGGTGGCGGGAGATGTGAACATCGCCCACCAGAACATCGACATCAAGAACTGGAAGGGCAACCTCAAGGCTGCCGGCTTCCTCCCCGAGGAGCGTGCCTACCTCGACCGCTGGTTCGGCGACGGGTGGGCAGACCTCGGTCGGCGTCTCGGTGGGGACGGCCCCGGGCCGTACACCTGGTGGTCCTGGCGCGGGCAGTCCTACGTGAACGACGCCGGGTGGCGCATCGACTACCAGCTCGCCACCCCCGAGCTCGCGGAGCGCGCGCTCAAGGCCGAGGTCGACCGTGCCCCCACGTACGAGGAGCGCTGGAGCGACCACGCCCCGCTGCTGGTCAGCTACGACCTCTGAGCGGCTGCCCTCCCCATCTGCCACGGCCACTACCTTGCGCTGCATGACACCTGCAGTGCAAGGTAGTCCCTGTGGCGAGCGACGGAGGTGGTGAGCGAGGGTCCCGGCTGCTGCGCGGGATCCTCGACGCCTGCCTGCTGGCCCTGGTCGCCGAGCAGGACCGCTACGGCTACGAGCTCGCCGCGGCGCTGCGCCAGGCCGGGCTCGGCATGGTGCGCGACGGGTCGATCTACCCCTTGGTCTCGCGACTCGAGGCCAAGGGGCTGCTCGACAGCTACGTCGCGCCGTCCACCAGCGGACCGGGCCGCCGCTACTACCGCATCACCGATGCCGGCCGTCGCGAGCTGTGGGAAGCGCGCACGACCTGGAAGCAGGTCGCGACCGGGGTCGACGCGATCCTGCACGTGAGCAGACAAGGGGACTGATCGTGGAACCACGACTGCGCCGCAGCGACGGCGCCGAGATCGACGTGCAGATCGAGCGGATCGACCGCTCCTGGTCCACGCGTGACCTGACGACTGCTGAGCGCCACGAGCGGTACGAGCGCCTCGACGGGCTGAGGGAGCATCTCGAGCGGGCGGCGGCCGAGGGGCGGTCGCCCGAGGAGGTGCTGAACCCGGACCCGGTCGCGTTCGCGTTCGCAGCGGAGTGGGGCGCGGCGCGATGCCCGCACGTACGCGCTGATCCTGCGCATCGCCACCGGTCCTCCCGCCGCGCGGCCCGGGCGGGCTCCGTGCTCGGCGGGCTGCTGCTCCTTGTCGGCCTCGGGCTCGCCTGGACGCTCCTCGACGGCACCGGGGTCTCGGTGACGTGGCCCGCGGCGGTCGTGCTCGTCGTCCTCGGCGCTGCCCTGACCGCGCTGCAGGTGCGGTGGTCGAACCGGGCCTGGGCGCGACGAGGCGGGGTGACGTCGTGACGGGGGCCGGGCCGTCCGCTCCCGTCGCTCGGGTCCTGGACCAGGTCGATCGGGCCTGGCGCCAGAGCGGTGTCCCGCGGCCCGAGCGTCAGGTACGCCTGGACGAGCTGCGCACCCACCTCGAGGATGCGGTGGCCCATGGCCAAGACCCGCAGGAGGTGGTGGGACCGGACCCCGTGGCCTTCGCGGCGGAATGGGTGCACGCTGATCGTCGGCGGCCGGTGGCGAGCGTGACCCTGCGTGTCGTGGGTGTGCTCCTCGTGGTGACGGGCGCGCTCGCCCTGACGTACGTGCTCGCTCCGGATGACCTCGGCGGTGGTCGCCCCGGGCTGACCTGGAGCGCCCTCGTCTTCGCGCTGATCCCGCCCGCTGTCGTGCTGTACCGGGAGGCCCTGACGTTGCGGCCCCTGGGGCTGGACCTCAGACGCCGCAAGGACGTCGCGCTCGCGGGCATCATCGCGGTGGCCCTCCTGGGCGGGGCCGCCGGCGCGCGCACGTCCGAAGCGCTGCTCCCGGTGCCCTACCCCGTCGCGTCCGGCCTGATCGGCGCCGGGCTGCTCCTCCTCGGCTGGGCCTGGGTGATGCGGCTGACGCCCCGCACCCGCCGGATGGTCTAGGGGGTGCCGTCGACCGCGGCGGCAGCTGCGTGGTCCGGCGTCGGGAGCTCGCGCATGCGGATCAGCGGTGACAGCACGACGGGTAGTGCCGAGAGCAGGGTCCCGCCCGCAGCGATCCACATCGTCGGGATCACGCCGAGCGCGGTCCCGAGCCACCCGCCGAGCAGACCGCCCAGGGGCACGGTGCCCCAGACGATGAACCGCACGGAGGCGTTCATCCGGCCCAGCAGCGCGGGCGGGCACAGGCGCTGCCGGAAGCTGACCTGCGCGACGTTGTAGACGACGACCGCGAAGCTGAACAGCACGCCGTTGGCGATGAGCGTGACCTCGGGCGGGATGCCGACGTCGGCGAGCGGGACGGCCAGCGGGACGAGCGCGAAGGCGGGCCCCATCGCCAGGGCCGAGACGGGGACGATGCGCCCCCCGCCGATCCACCGGGCGCACCGGTCGGCCACGACAGCACCCAGCAGCCCGCCCACCGCCCCGGCAGAGAAGACGACGCCGAGCCCTGCCTCGTCGAGGTCGAGGACGCGCAGCGCGTAGATGACCAGGAGTGCGCTCGAGACGGCGTTGAACAGGTTCCCGATCGAGGTGCAGGCCACGATCCTGCGCAGCAGGGGCTGGCGGACCACGAACTGCAGCCCCTCGGCGATCTCGACCCGCAAGGAGCGCCGGTCCTCACGCCGCGGCAGCACCTCCTCCTGCCGGATGCGCCCGACGAACACCGCCGAGGCCAGGTAGGTCACCACCGTCACGCCGATCAGGGCGGGGGCCGAGATCACCCGCAGCAGTGCACCGCCGATGGCGGGTGCTCCGACCATGGCGACCGACTGCGTGGCCTGGAGCTTGCTGTTGCCCTCGGAGATCCGGTCGAGCCCCACCAGCCCGGGCACGTAGCTCTGGTGGGCGACGTCGAAGAACACCGTCGCTGCGCTGAGGACCAGGCCCGCGGCGTACAGCAGGGGCATCGAGGCGTGGCCGGCCAGGGCGAGCGCTACCACCACCGCCAGGACGACGGCGCGCACCAGGTCCGCGACGATCAGGGTGCGGCGCTTGCGCATCCGGTCCACCCACGCCCCGGCGGGCAGCCCGATGACCAGGAACGCTGCGGTCTGGGTGGCGTTGAGGGCGCCCATCTGCCACTCGGTCGCGTCGAGGTGGGTGACCGCGTAGACGGGCAGGGCCAGGCCGGTGAGCTGGGCGCCGAACTGCCCGAGCGCATCGCCGATCCACAGCTGGCGGAAGTTGCGGTGGAAGGCGAGGGACCGCGGTCGGGGGCTGGGCATGGCGGCAGCATGGCGGGAGTGATTGGGAAGTGTCAATCGGTTTGTAGGATGAGGCCATGCCCGACGTCGAGGACGGTCCGCCCGCGGAGATCCCTCCCGAGCGCGCCGCCGAGGTGCCCGAGGCCTCGGAGCGCGAGGCGGACGCCGATGCCCGCGCCCTGGCCTCGGTGCTGCGCATGCGCATCCTGCGGCTGTGCCTGGACCAGGCGCTGACCAACAAGGAGATCGCCGAGCGGCTGGGGAGGCGCCCTGCGACCACCTTCCACCACGTGCGGACCCTCGCCGAGCGTGGCTTCCTCGCGGCTCAGCCGGAGCGGCGCGGTGCGCGGGGCGCGCGTGAGATCCCCTACCGGGCGACCGGGAAGTCATGGCGCATGCCCCGGGTGCCGGGCACCACGCGCGTGCTCATCGACACCTTCCTGAGCGAGGTCGCCGAGCTCGATGACCCGGACGCCATGGTGGTCAGCCGGCTCGGCCTGCGCCTCGACGAGGCCGGGTACGCCGAGCTGCACCGGCGGCTGTCGGAGCTCCTGCAGGATCTCGCCGACCGTCCGGGTGATCCGGGCGGCACCCCCTACTCGATCTTCCTCGCCGTGCACGAGGATGTTGCCCGCCGGGAGACCTGAGCCGCGGCCGATGCGTACCGCCCTCGGGCCTGCGGCGGGAACGGTCTGACCAGGAGAGGGAGGTGCAGCCCGCGCGGCCGGCTCGACGTGGCGCCCTGCCGCGGAGGCCGCGTTACCGTGACGAGCATGGCGACACCCCCGGACCAGGACCCCGACGGGCCGCACCCGCAGGACGACGCGTCGCGCCCGGTGGCCGAGATCACCACCGACCGGCTGCTCATGCGCGGCTTCACCGACGCCGACCGGGACCCCTTCGCCCGCATGAACGCCGATCCGCGGGTCATGGAGCACTTCGTGACGCCGATGACGCGGGACAGGTCCGACGCCTTCGTCGACCGGATCATCGACCACTGGAGCACGCACGGGTGGGGGCTGTGGGCCCTCGAGCGGCGGGACACCGGCGAGTTCATCGGCTACACCGGTCTGTGGCCCGTGCGGTTCGAGGCGGCGTTCGTGCCGAGGGTCGAGGTCGGGTGGCGGCTCGCCGCCGAGCACTGGGGGCACGGCTTCGCCACGGAGGCTGCCCGGGCCGCCGTCGACCACGCCTTCACGACCCTGGGCTGGCCCGAGGTGACGTCCTTCACCGCGGTCGGCAACCTGCGCTCGCAGCGGGTCATGGAGCGCATCGGCATGCGCCGCGAGCCCGAGTGGGACTTCGACCACCCTGCCGTCCCCGTCGGCCACCCGGTGCGCCCGCACGTGTTCTACCGGCTCCGGGCGCGCTGACCCGTCGGCACAGAGAGGAGTGCGATGGCACGGGATGCTGGAGGCCGAGGGGTCGGGGCTGCGTCGCCCTGGCGGAGGGCCGGGCTGGTTCTCGTCGCGGCCCTCGCCGTCGTCGCCGTGCTGATCGGCCTGTTCTGGGCCCTGCAGCGGCAGCTCATGTACCACCCGGACGCCACGCCCGTCGGGGAGGTGGCCGACCGGGTCGACGGTGCGGAGGACGTCGTCCTGCAGACCGAGGACGGCCTCGACCTCGGTGCGTGGCTGGTGCCCCCGCAGGGTGGGGACCGGGAGACCGCCGTGCTCTACCTGCCGGGCAACGGTGGCAACCGCGCCGGTCGGCTCGAGACCGCCCAGGCGATCGCCGCCCACGGCTTCACGGTGCTGCTGGTGGACTACCGCGGCTACGGCGGCAACCCCGGCTCACCGAGCGAGGAGGGTCTCGCGCACGACGCCCGCGCCGCCGTCGCCCTGCTCCGTGACCGTGGCTTCGAGCCCGCGCGCACCCTCTACGTGGGGGAGTCGATCGGCACGGGCGTCGCCTCGGGCCTGGTCGTGACGGACCCGCCGGCCGGGGTGCTGCTGCGCTCGCCCTTCACCTCCTTCGCCGAGGTGGTCGACGGCCACGCTCCGTTCCCCGCCCGCCGGCTCGTCCGCGACGAGTACCCCAGCGCCGCTGACCTGCGCAGCAGCGACGTCCCGGTCACGATCCTCTACGGGGACGCCGACGGCGTCGTGCCCCCTCGCCTCTCGGCGGAGCTCGCCACCCAGGTGCCCAACCTCGTCGACGAGGTCGTGGTGCCGGGGGCCGGGCACAACGACTCCCTGTGGTTCGGGGAGTTCCTCGCAGAGGCGGTCGTGGCGCTCGCGGACGTCGCGGTCTCCGACTGAGCCGGTTGCTTCGACGACCCGGCCGGCCGCGCCCGGCCGGGCTGGTCAGTGCGTGCCGTCGGCTCCGTGCTCGCGCAGCCAGTCCATCGCGAGCGGGACGGCCTCGAGCACGGAGATGTGACCGTCCCGGGGCCGGAACCACAGCTCGGCGTCGGGCAGGGTCTCGACGAGCCGTCGGCTGTGCGAGACGGGGACGACGCGGTCCTCGCCACCGTGGACGAGCAGCACGGGCGCGCTGATCGTGCTCGGGTCGAAGCCCCAGGGGGAGACGAACGCGACGTCGTCGTCGATGAGCCCGTCGGGGCCGGCCGCCTCAGCGGCCTGGGCGTCCTCGCCGAGCGCGGACCACGTGCTGTCGAGGGTCGCCCAGTCGCGGGCGGTGAAGCTGCGGGGGTCGAACTCGTCGGTCTCGGCGAAACGGGCGCGCGCCTGCCGGCCCTCACGGGCAGCCCGGAGCGCGGCGTCGGAGGCCATGCCGCCGAACCCGTCGAACGCCTCGGTGAACGGGGCGAGGCCAGCGAGGGTGACGGCGGCCGTCACGCGGGCTGGCAGCAGGGCTGCACAGGCCAGGGCGTGGGGGCCGCCGCCCGAGGCCCCCATGACGGCGAACTGGTCGAGGCCGAGGGTGTCGGCGACACGCTCGACGTCCGCGGCGGCCGAGGCGACGTCGCGTCCCGGCCGGGGCGATGACGTCGCGTAGCTCGGTCGGGCGTAGGAGACCAGGCGGACGCCTCGCGCCTCGGCGGCGTCGAGCAGCGGGCGCAGGAGGGCGCCGGTCTGGGGGGAGCCGTGGTGCCAGACGACCGTGATGGCGTCGAGCACCCGCGCCCCGGTGTCGTGCACCGAGAGGGCGCGGTCGTCGTGCGTCCGGACGGCGTGCTGGGTCGCCATGGGGGAACGGTAGTCCTGCGAGGTCGAGGAAGGCAGTATCCGGAGAGAGCAACGTCGGCAACCCGACCAATCGCAAATGCACCCCGACAGTCCCGACCTCGTTCAACCCGCGCTGCGAGGTCCCGCCTTGCTCCTTGGGTCACCGCTAGACTCCCCCACATCCTGAACAAGGGAGCGATTTGTGTCGATCTGGCTAGACCTCGGCTTCTCGGGCAACCCGTATGACTCTCGGCCGCTGAAGGCCAATACAGAGGGTGCGGCTCTTCTGGTAGGACGAACCAAGGAGAGTCGCGCCCTCATGAGTCAACTCAGGAATACCAGTCTGCACCCCACGCTAGAAGGCTCCAATGGCGTAGGCAAGACGAGCCTTGTACTCGTGAACGTCTTCACTGCGATGCAGGCAAAGTCGACCGGTCACACGCAACAGGCGCTCCTCCCAATTGACCGAGTCCTGCAGATCAGAAGCGACCCCGACCGTCTTCACCGAGAAGCAATTCTTGCAATCGCACAGGCGCTCATCACCCATCGTCCCCAGTTGCAGTCGTTCGGTTACAGCACGAGCAATTTTGGCGCGCTCGAGGATTGGCTAAATAGCCCGGTCGTAAAGTCTGGCGGCGGTGGTGCACAGTTCTTAGGGACTGGAGGAAATGCCGAAGTCACCCGTGAGGTAAATACGGGCGACGGGTTCCTAGATTCCGGGTTGGAGACACTTGTCCGGCGCGCCCTTGAGGACACGTTCCCAACTGACTCGGCTGGCGCTCTTATCGGTGTGATCGACAACGTCGAGCTGCTGAGCAGAAGCAACGAGGCGCGAAGGGTTCTCGAAGAGCTGCGCGACACTACATTCGATCTCCCTCGAGTGCGCTGGGTCCTGTGCGGCGCACTAGGCATCATCCGCTCGTCGGTCACATCTTCCCGTCTCGACGGGCGCGTTGCGCCGCCTATTGAGGTGCCGCCTGTAGCGGATGACGACATAGAAGCGCTTATTCAGACGCGCCTCGAATACTTCAAGGTTCGGGATGACGCGACCGCGCCCGTCGGCCCGACAGAGTTTCGGCACCTTTACCAGATTTGCCACAACAACCTCCGAGACGCGCTAAAGTACGCACAGGCGTTCAGTGTCTGGCTTGACCTGCAAGACGAGCTCGGTAGACCCGAGAACTACTTTGAGCTTCTTGAGGTCTGGCTCGCAGAGGAAGCGGAGAGCATCACAAAGGCGATCACCCTGCAACCGCGAGCGTGGAAGCTCTTTGATGACCTCGCTGGCGCAGGCGGCGCATGCGCACCAAGCGACAACGAGAAGTTTGGCTTCAATACGCCGCAGCAGATGCGAACGAACTTCGCAGCTCTTGAGCGCGTCAACTTGATCAAGGGCGAGGTGGACGAGGATGACCTCCGTCGACGCACTGTGAACTTGTCCGACAAGGGCTGGATAGTTCACTACGCACGCTCGGGCTTCGCCTCGGCCCCGGCGGGCGCGCCGGAGGCGGGCTCTTGACTTGAAGTAGCAACGTTACTGGTGGCGCTCCCTGAGGCGGCCCACTTGGAGGGCATCGTCCCGATAGCGGAGCAGCAGTCCGGAGGTCTCTCGGGTCAAGCGGTCGCCTCGTGCGCAGCCGGGGGCTCTTGGTGCGGAGCACCGTCCCCGGCCACGGGGAGAGGGCCGCTTGAGCCGTGGGGCCGGAGGGCAAGGCTCAAGCGGCCGGGATGACGCCCGGAGGTGAGGTACACGCTCGACCTGGCCAGGGCTTCCGGTGGCTCGGCGCGAGGGACTAGTCTCGTAGTCCTGGACTAGGAGGCTTCGTGTCTGACTTCCGCGCACAGCGCATGCCGTCCCCGGACGGCCAGGGCATCGCCAAGAGCAGGTGGGAACGGGCATGGTCGGCGTACACCAAGGCCGTCCGCCCGCTGACGGATCCGCTGGTTGAGCCGCTGCGGCCGCTCATGATGCCGATTGCTCGGGGGGCCACCTTCGATCTCGTCGGGTTCTGGTTCGTGTGGCACACCGCGGGCGGGTTCGAGGGGATCCAGTCCCAACTAGGGATGAGCCGGTCGG
Organism: Actinotalea soli; assembly: GCF_017565425.1. Classification (GTDB taxonomy): domain Bacteria; phylum Actinomycetota; class Actinomycetes; order Actinomycetales; family Cellulomonadaceae; genus Actinotalea; species Actinotalea soli. Next base: position 157,898 of record NZ_JAGEMK010000007.1, on the reverse strand, counting down.
CGATCTATCGGCGCATCTCGGCGTTCCGCAGAGTCTTCGGTGAGCACCCGGACGTGTACCGCTTTCCCGGCGTGACGATCGATCTGGAGCAGGCCATCCAGGAGACCGCGAGCGACACGCGAGAGCCGTAGTCCCAAGAAGCTGGACTACAAGCAGGTGGGAGTCCTATAGTCCCGGAGCATGGGACTAGAGCATCGCGCCGATACGGGAGCCGTCGTGGCTGCGCGCGCTCGTGCTCCCAGGACCGCCGGATGGGTGCTGTCCTTGTACCCGCGTGCAGCTGAGGGCGGCGGGTGCTTTGTCTCGTCCTACCGCCCGCAGCGCTCCTACGTCGCGCGGGGCGCAGCTCGGGACCCCGAGCGCGCCGCGCAGGAAGCCGGACGGCGCGCCCGGGCGGCGCTCCGCCGCTACTGCGCGGCCAACCGGTTGAACCGGCTCGGCACCCTGACCTACTCCGGCGAGGGGTGTCACGACCCGCTGCAGACTCGCGAGCACGTCCGAGAGTTCTTTCGTGCGCTGCGCACGGGGCTGGGTGGTGAGCCTCTGGCCTACGTGTGGGTGCCCGAGTGGCACAAGACGGGCCACGGCCTGCACGTGCACTTCGCGGTCGGCCGGTACGTCTCGCGCTCGGCCATCAACGCCGCGTGGGGCCGGGGGTTCGTCCACATCAAGCTCCTGGGCCACGTGCCGGTCGGCGCCGGGGCGCTGGGCGAGGCGCGCCAGGCGGCGGGCTACCTGTCCAAGTACGTCTCCAAGACCTTCACGGACCCCACCGCGCGCGTGCTGGGCCTGCACCGGTATGGCCTGGCTCAGGGATTCCAACCCGAGAAGCTCACGCTGAGGGGACGCTCGCCGGAGGACGTGCTGGGCCAAGCCTCAGACCTCTTCGGCATGCAGCCGGCCAACGTCTGGTCCTCCGCCGACACCGAGCAGTGGTCCGGGCCGCCGGCCATCTGGGCGCAGTGGGCCGGATGAGCCCCCTGCCCGTGGATGACGCGGTGGCGCGGTGGGTGGCCAAGACCTGCCGCGCCCAGGGCCTGCCGGAGAAGATCACCGATCCCGCCGTGCTGGGCCAGATCGGCGTCCTGCTGGGGGCACGGACGGGGAAGCCGCGCGCGCACGGCGCGCCAGCGCCGAGCACGCGGATCCCCGCCGCGCCCTCACAGCCGCCACTCGGGCTGCACCCGGTCCGGATCTAGCCCGCGCCTGCCCGGCACGGCCGCCGGGAGGATCGTCGCCTTGGCTAAAACCGCCTTGACGATCGCAACCTGACGCGAGAACGCTAGGCCGTCCCACTGCCCGCGTAGCTCGTCCCCGCGACCCACGTACGCGGCCACGGCGTCGCGGTGGGTCACCCGGTAGAACTCAGCTCGGTTGGCCTCGAGGCGAGCCTGGATCCGGCTTCTTGCCTTGAGCCACTCGGCCTTGGAGATCTCCCCGTCCGCCCAGGTCGCCGCCAGGTCGTCGAGCCGGTCGGTGTCGCCCTTGATCGCCTCACCCAGGTCTCGCACGCGCTCGTCGTCCTGCCCGCCGCCGGTCAGGACCTCGTCCATCACCGGGGAGTCCAGTCGGTACAGCACCGCCGTGGTGATGAACTGCTCCAGCATCTCGGCGTAGATGAACACCCCGCCACAGCCCCGATGGTCCGGCCCCATCGCACACCCATACCGGCGCTTGCCGTCCTTCGGCGTCGAGTACAGCCGCCCCCCGCACTTGCCGCACTCGAGCATCCCGGTCAGCAAGTACCGGCGCGCGCTGCGGTTCGTGCGCCGCGCAGGATCCAGCAGCAACCGGCGTAGCCGCTCACCGTCCTCGGGACTGATGATCGGCTCCCACAGGCCCGGCCCGATGACCTGACCCCGGTGCACCCGCATCCCCCACGATCGCGGATTCGTCAGCAGCTGCCGCACGGTGTTGGTCCGCCACTCCTTGCCGCCCACCGTCCGCACCCCGCTCGCCTGCAGCCACGTCGACAGCGAGATCAAGGTCTCCCCGGCGAGCGCCCGTGCCGCCAACTCCCGCACCACCGGGGCCTCGGCGGGGTGATGGGTCACCCGATCGTCCAAGAAGCCGAACGGGCGCGGGCCGCCCATCATCGGACGGCCGGACTCGGCAATCTCCAGCGCCTTGCGCGCCCCGCGACGACGCTTGGCCTCGGACTCGCTCGCCGAGAACGCCGCGACCACCCGCGCCACGAGCAACCCGTCCCCCTTGGCCAGATCGACGTCACCGGAGAGGGTCACCACGTCCTCCACCCCGGCACGCTTGCAGACCTCGACGAACTGCTCGAACTCGATCGGACGCCGGTGCAAGCGATCCATGTGCCACACCACCACGGCATCTCGCCGCCCATCAGCCAAGTCGCTGACCATCCGCTCGTAGGCAGGGCGCAGCTTGCCTGAGAACGCCGATGAGTCGTCGTCCACGTACTCCTCGGCCACCGTCCACCCGCGCCGCTCAGCCTCAGCTCGGCAGTCGGCCAGCTGCCGCCGGACCCCGAGCTCTTCGCCAGATCGATCCTGGGAGATCCGGGCGTAGACCGCCACTGCGGCGCGCTTCGTCATGGGGGCAGACTAGCGACATGTCGGCAACCCGACCTTGCTCACACCTAGGCTGCAAGCTGGCTCTCTTCACGCCCCCGTGCCGCCGCAACGTCGGCCGGATGGCCGATCCGCCAGCCGCTCCGGCGCCATAGCCTGACGCTCATGCGTACCGTCCTGGCGAGCCTCTGGTCGGAGCCCCGGGCGCCCGGTGCGGAGGGGACGAACCGGCGCGACCTCTTCGTTCTCGCGTTCATTCCGGTTGCCATCCTGGAGGGGGCGCTCCGCGTCGACCTGCCGGACCGTTGGGCGCAGGTCGCGCTTCTCGTCGTCGTCCTCCCGGCCCTGGTGTGGCGACGGAGGCGTCCGCTCGCCACCCTCGCCGCGACCGTCCTCCCTGGGTTGGTGTTCACGTGGATCACGGGCACCTCCCTCGAGCTCGGCACATCGGTGGCGTTCCTGCTGCTCCCGTACTCCTTGGCGCGGTGGGGGTCCGGACGCGAGACCGTCCTCGGGTTCGTCGCGCTGCTCGCGTGGCAGACGGTGTCACTCGCAACCGAGGGCCTCTCCTCGGACACCGTCGGCGGGCTCGTCGTGCTCGGAGCAGCCGGAGCGGTGGGCGCTGCCGTGCGGTTCCGTGCCCGGTCGCGCGTGCGGACGCTGGAGCAGGTGCGCCTGCTGGAGCGCGAACGTCTGGCCCGAGACCTGCACGACACTGTCGCCCACCACGTCTCGACGATCGCGGTCCGGGCGCAGGTCGGGCAGACGATCGCGCAGACGCGCCCCGAGCAGGCGGCGGCGGAGCTGGCACTCATCGAGGCGGAGGCCCGCCGTACGCTCGACGAGATGAGAGGCCTGGTGAAGGTGCTGCGGCGGACCGACCCCGACGACCTCACCCGGCCGGGGCTCGGGGACCTCGAACGCCTCGCGTCGCCGGACGGCTCCGGGCTCTCCGTCCGGGTGCGGACCGACCCGCTGGACGAGGTGGCCGCCCCCGTCATCGCCGCGCTCGTCCGGTTGGCCCAGGAGTCGGTGACCAACACCCGCCGGCACGCACGACGCGCCACCGTCGTCGAGGTCGACGTGCGTGTCGACGCGGAGGAGGTGCACCTGCGGGTGCACGACGACGGCGAGGGGAGCGGCCCGCGCGCCGCGGGCAAGGACGGATGGGGGCTGGTGGGCATGCGTGAGCGGACGTCGCTGCTCGGAGGGTCCTGCGCTGCGGGGCGTGATCCCGACGGTGGCTGGACCGTGACGGCCGTCCTCCCACGGCGGTGGCCGGCATGAGCATCCGGGTGCTGCTCGCCGATGACCAGCAGCTCGTGCGGACGGGGGTACGCGTCCTGCTCGAGTCCCAGCCGGGGATCGAGGTCGTCGCCGAGGCGTCCGACGGGCAGCAGGCCGTCGAGCTCGCCCGTCAGCTGCGGCCCGACGTGTGCCTCCTCGACATCCGTATGCCCGTGATGGACGGCGTGGAGGCCACTCGGCTGCTTGCCGGCCCTGGCGTCGTCGACCCGTTCGCCGTCGTCGTCATCACGACCTTCGACCTCGACGAGCACGTGCACGACGCCCTGCGCGCGGGTGCACGGGGCTTCCTCCTCAAGGACGCCGGGCCCGTGCTGCTCGGCCAGGCCGTTCATGCCGCAGCGGCAGGAGATGCCTTGATCGCCCCGAGTGTCACGGCGCGGCTGCTGCAGACCTTCGCTGCCGGTCGGCACGACGGCGCTGCGCGTCCCCCCGCGGAACCGCTGACGCCCCGTGAGGACGACGTGCTGCTGGCCGTCGCGCGCGGACGGACCAACACCGAGATCGGCGACGAGCTGTTCATCAGCCTCAGCACCGTCAAGACCCACATCGCCAGCCTCATGGCCAAGCTCGGGGTGCGGAACCGGGTCGAGATCGCGCTCTGGGCGTACGAGTCAGGCCGCCTGCGCGACGGTCGGTGACCTCGGCCGAAAGGACGAGGCGCGGCTCAGCCGGACGCCGACCGGGTTCGGGCTCCGAGGCCGATGTCGAGGGGCGCCCCCGACGACGACGCTCGGTGCATGAGCGACGTCACCGCACCGCCACGGTCCACCGCCGCGAAGTCCACCCGGCGGGACCGCTGGCCGCGCCGAGAACGGTGGGCCGTCACCGGCCTGCTGGCGCTGTCCACGGTGCCGGTGCTCGCCGGCGCCATCCGCGTCGGCGAGCTGGCCAGCGGAGCGGTGATGACCGAGGCCAACGCGCGGTTCGTGTCAGACCCTGCGCCCGTCGTGATCCACATCGTCACGGCGACGGTCTTCTCGGTCCTGGGCGCCTTCCAGCTCATGCCGTCGTACCGCCGTCGGAACCTGCGTCGCCACCGGATGACAGGACGCGTGGTCGCACCGGCGGGACTGGTCGCTGCGCTCTCAGGTGTCTGGATGACTGTCTTCTACGCGACTCCGGCTCCGGACGGAGTCTGGCTCGCGGTCGTCCGCCTGGTCGTCGGCGTGTGTATGGCCGCGTCTATCGTGCTCGGCGTCCGCGCGGCAGTGCGGCGTGACATCCGGTCGCACCGGGGATGGATGATCCGCGGATATGCGATCGGCGTCGGTGCGGGGACCCAGGTGCTGACGAGCGTCCCGTTGCTCCTGGCTGACGGGCTGCCCACCGAGTTATGGCGCACCGCCACGATGGCGCTCGGGTGGCTCATCAACGCGGTGATCGGCGAGGTGATCATCTGGCGAGGCCGTGCCCGATCGGTCAGCCCTCTGGCGCGCTGACCGATCGCTCGCCCTCGGCGGGAGGAGCCTCGTGCGGCCCCGGCGTAGGCATGTGCGCCCGCTCCCCGTCCTGGTCGAAGATCGTCAGGATCTCCGCGGGTCCGCCTTCTGCGCCCAGGGAGTGCGGCACCATCGTCGAGAACTCCGCGGCGTCGCCGGTCTCGACGAGCATCTCGCGGTCGCCCAGGTAGAGGCGCATCGTCCCGGACAGCACGGTGAACCACTCGCGTCCGGGGTGCACCCGCTGATGGTGAGGGCTCGAGGGGTGCTCGGGGGTGTACCGCATCTTGGCGACGGTCACCCCGCGCACCGTGCTCTCGCGCGACATCACCCACGTCGTGATGCCGGCACGGTGCTGGGGTTCGGGGCGGATGACGACGTCCTCGTCGTCGATGGCCTCGAGGAGGTGGTCGATGGTCGTGTCGAGGGCGCGGGCGATGGGCACCAGCTGGTCCAGGGCGATGCGCCGGTGGCCCGTCTCGATACGGCTCAAGGTCGACGGGCTCAGGTAGCAGCGGGCTGCGAGGGCGTCGAGCGACCAGCCGCGCGCGAGGCGCAACCCGCGGATCCTCTGTCGGATCACCGCGTCCAGGTCCAGTTCTTGCTTCATGCGCAAGACTGTATGCCCTAGCAGCAATCCGTGCCTAGCCTGGAGCCATGCCGCACCTCGACTCCCGCACCACCCAGCACGGTCAGACCGGTGATGCCACCCACGCCGGTCACGCCACCCACCCCGACCTTGCCGATCTGCTCGATCTCGACGCCCAGGTGCTCGGCACCTACCTCCCCGCCGTGACGGCGTGGGCCGCCGAGCACACCACCGACGTCCGGACGGTCCTGGACCTCGGAGCCGGCACCGGCGTCGGCGCGGTCGCCCTCGCCGCACGCTTCCCCGAGGCGCAGGTGCTCGCTCTCGAACGCTCGCCCCTGATGATCGAGCGGCTCGCCGCCGCGAGCCTCGCCCACGCCCTGACTGACCGCCTCCAGACGGTTCTCGCCGACCTCGACGAGCCGTGGCCCGCCCTCCCGCCGGTTGACCTGGCCTGGGCCTCGAGTTCCCTGCACGAGGTCACCGACCCCGCCCGCGTGCTCCGCGCCGTCCACGACGCCCTGCGCCCCGGTGGTGTCGCCGTCGTCATCGAGATGGACGCCCTACCCGGCGTGCTGCCCCACGACGTCGGCTCGGGCCGCCCTGGCCTTGAGGCTCGCTGCCACGCTGCCCTGGCCGAGGCGGGCTGGAACGCGGTCCCCGACTGGACTCCCGCCCTCGCGGCCGGTGGGCTCGACGTGATCGAGCAGCGCCGGTTCCCCGTCGAGGTGGGCCCTGGGGACCCGCAGGCCGAGGAGTACGCCCGTGCCGGTCTGCGCCACCAGCGCCTCGCCCTCACCGACAGGCTCCCCGCCGAGGACCTTGCCACCCTCGACCGCCTCCTGGCCGATCACGGCCCCGACGCCGTGCTCTCCAGCGCTCGCCTGACCATCCGCGGCAGCCGCGTGGCCTGGCTCGCCCGCCGTCCCTGACCCCGCCGCCGTCCCCCCTGACCCCGCGACCCCACACACGAGGAGCCCAGCCATGACCTTCCAACCCAGCACCGCCGTCCTGCCCGCCGGCGCCCCGACCGACCCCGCCCGCCACGACGTCGTCATCGTCGGCGGGGGAGCGGCCGGCCTCAGCGCCGCCGTGACCCTCGCCCGGTCCCTGCGCGACGTCCTGGTGATCGACGCGGGCGAGCCTCGCAACGCCCCGGCCGAGGGTGCCCACAACCTCCTCGGCCGCGAGGGCATCCCGCCCCTCGAGCTGCTCGCCACCGGCCGCGAGGAGGCCCTCGCCTACGGCGCGCAGATCCGCCGCGGAACCGTCACCACAGCCCGCCGCACCGACGACGGCTTCGCGCTCACCCTCGCCGACGGCGACACCGTGACCGCCCGACGCCTGCTCCTCGCCACCGGCCTGGTCGACGAGCTGCCCGAGGTCCCCGGGGTGCGCGAGCTGTGGGGCAACCACGTGCTGCACTGCCCCTACTGCCACGGCTACGAGGTGCGCGGCCGCCGCATCGGCGTGCTCGGCACCAGCCCCAACGCCCTGCACCAGACGTTCCTCCTGCGCCAGCTCAGCGCCGACGTCACCCTCTTCCTCCACGAGTCGCCCGAGCCCGACGACGAGGGCTGGGAGCAGCTCGCGGCCCTCGGCATCACCGTGGTCACCGGACGGGTCCGCGAGCTGGCCAGGGAGGGCGACTGCCTGCGCGCCGTCGTGCTCGAGGACGGGCACGCCTTCCCGGTGGACGCCGTGGCCGTGCAGCCACGGTTCGTGGCCCGAGGGGACCTCTACGAGCAGCTCGGCGGGACGCTGACCGAGAACCCCATGGGCACCCACATCACGAAGGACATGGCCGGAGCGACAGACCTGCCCGGCGTGTGGGCCGCGGGCAACGCGGGAGATCTCAGCGCCATGGTGGGCGCCTCGGCGGCCCAGGGCGTCATGGCCGGTGCGGTGATCAACTCCGACCTCGTCTTGGCCGACCTGCGCACCGCGGTCGAGGCCCGCGTCGGGGCCTAGTCCCACCCCCACACGTCGGCCGAATCCCTCGCGTGCACCGTCCCCGCCGACCCCCCCGCCATGGCCGAGCGGAGAGTTGGTCACGAGATCCGTGACCAACTCTCCGCAGCCGTGCGCGACCCAGAGAGCAGCGGCAAGGGCTGGTCCGGCGACGGGCGGGGAGAGCTTCTCGTGCCATCCGTGAGGGACTCACCCGCTCTTCGGGGCGCACGGCGCCGCGCCAGCGCCCTTGACCTCCGGGAGTCGCCGGCGGGACCGGATCGCGGGGGTCACCTGGTGCGCTGCCGGTCCGCGGCGCTGTTGATCACCCCGGCGACCTCCTCGGCCTGCGGGGTGGTGACGACCCACTGCGTGCCGTCGGCCTTGGTGAGCTCGACGGCCCGGGAGCCCCGCCCGAGGAAGGCGTAGCGGCTGCCGGTCGGGGACGTGCGCAGCCCCCACCCGCCGAACTCGCCGAAGGCCGAGACCGTGATCGCCTCGGCGCCGGTGACCTCGGCGACGTCCAGCCGGAGCGCGTCGCCCAGGTACCACCGGATCCGTACGAGGTCCTCGTCCACGCTCAGCCGTCCGCCCCCGCCGATCGGGTGGGCGAGGACCGCGCGTGCCGCCGAGCGGCGGAGGGCGGGGTCCGGTGGGTCAGTCGCCAGGACCACCGGTCGATGGTCCTGCGGTACGCGCGCGGCGACCACGCCGACCAGGGTCGCGAGCACGGCGATCCCGAGGGTTGTCCACAGGGGCAGCCGTCCCGCCGCACCGTCTCGCTGCACGGCGAGCGCGACGATCCCCAGGCCTCCCAGGTACACGGAGGTCCCGACGCCGAGACCGAGCAACCCGCGACGCATCGTGACCCAGGTGCGCCCGTAGCCGGCCGCGATCCCCAGGGCCACGCCCAGCACGGTCGTCAGCGCCGGGACGACCGCGACGAAGCTGGTCCGTGAGCCGAACCCGTCGGGCTCGCCCGACCAGTCCCAGTGCGTGGCGACCTGATCACCCAGGCCCTCGGACCACACCGCCGCGACCGTCAGGAAGGTCGCGCTGACCAGGATCGGGACCCCGAGGGCCACGGCCATCGCGGGCGGGTCGAGCCGTGGTCCACGATCCCTGGTCGGCGCCTCCATCCCGCTACGTGCCCCCGCGCAACGCCGTGATCGGCTCGATGGCCGCGGCCTTGAGCGCCGGGTAGGTGCCGGCCAGCAGGCCGATCACCGCGCCCAGGACCGAGGAGCCGAGCACCACCCAGGTGTCGAGGATCGGTGTCCACTCCTTCGAGAGCGACACCACGAGCACGACGGCCACGCCCAGGGCCGAGCCGATCAGCCCCCCGAGCAGGCCGATCACCGCAGACTCGACGAGGAACTGGCTGCCGATGTTCTTGCGGGTGGCGCCCAGGGCCCGGCGCAGGCCGATCTCACCGATCCGCTCCCGCACCGACAGCAGGGTCACGTTGGCGATGCCCAGCCCACCGACCAGCAGGGCCACCGCGCCGAGGGCCAGGAAGATCGCGTTGATGTCCGCCTGCACGTTCTGCTGCACGGCCGACGGCGGCGGGGGCACCTGGACGTTCACCGACTCGGGGTCGTTCGGGGCGAGGGCGATCGGCACCTGCTCGCCCACCACGGGTCCCGCTCCGATGGCGATCCGCGCGTGGGCCTCCTCGAGCACCGAGAGCTCGAAGTCGCTGCGCGCGGTCCCCATGGGCAGGATCACGGCGTCGAGCAGGTCGGTGCGTCGGGAGACGTCACCGATCACGCCGATCACCGTGTACGGGCGCCCGTCGATGAAGATCGAGGGCTGCCGGTCGACCCGGTTCACGCCCAGACGGGTCGCCGCCCTCGAGCCCAGGACGACCACGCGGTCGGCTCGCTCGTCGTGCCCGGCGTCGAAGAACCGACCCGTGACGACCTGGCCCCGGACGGCCTCGAGGAGACCCGGGGTCGCTGCCAGCACCTGCGGGCTGACGGTCGCGGCGGCCGCGGGGTCGTTGACCGGGACGGCCGTGATCTCGGCGTCTGCGACGTCGACCGCGCTGACCCCGCCCACGGCCTCGATCCCGGCGAGCCGCATCATGCGGTCCTCGACGTCCCAGGGGATGCGACCGGTGGCCCGCTCGCCACCCTGCGTCCGGGCGGTCGCCGGCTCGACCGTCACCTGGGTCGATGCCACGGCGTCGAACTGCCGCGAGATCTGCCCCGCGGCGGTCTGCGCGAGCCCGACCGTCACCACTAGGGAGCCGATGCCCAGCACCGTCCCGACGATCGTCAGGAGCAGACGGGCCGGCCGGGCACCGATGCCGTGGGCCGCCTCGGCGACCAGGTCCCGCACCCCGAAGAGGTCGCCCGCCGCAGCCCCGCCACGGCTCACCTCGCGGGCGGCCCGACGGTCCGCCCGGCGCTGCCGCAGACGACGCCACGGCGAACCGAGCCGACCCGGTCGGCGACCGCGCCGGGGCCGCGGGGCGCCGTCCGCCGTCGTCTCGGGGGCGGCCCCCGTCTCGGCCTCCTCCGCGCGGGCGGTCGTGACCTCCGCCGGGCTGCCCGTCACGCGACGACCTCCGTGAGGGTCCCGTCGGCGATGCGCACGCTGCGCTCGGCCCGGCGGGAGACGGCTGCGTCGTGGGTGATGACCACCAGGGTCAGGCCGTCGGCGTGCAGCTCGTCGAACAGGTCGAGCACCCCGGCGGAGTTCTCCGAGTCGAGGTTGCCGGTGGGCTCGTCGGCCAGCAGCACGTGCGGCTGGGTCATCACGGCCCTGGCCACAGCCACCCGTTGCCGCTCACCGCCCGAGAGGACCGTGGGCATGAACTCCAGGCGGTGGCTCAGCCCCACCCGGTCCAGGGCCGCGAGCGCGCGATCACGACGCTCGACCCGCGGCACCCCGCTGTAGAGGGTCGCGAGCAGCACGTTGTCGAGCACCGAGCGGTGCGGCAGCAGGTGGAAGGACTGGAAGACGAAGCCGATGCGCCCGCCCCGCAGGGCTGCCCGCTGGTCCTCGGTGGCCTCGGCCGTGCTCACGCCGTCGAGCAGGTAGTCCCCCGAGGTCGGACGGTCGAGCAGCCCGAGGATGTGCAGCAGGGTCGACTTGCCCGAGCCGGAGGGTCCGACGATGGACACGTACTCGCGCGCCTCGACCTTCAGGTCCACCGAGCGCAGCGCCTCGACGGGGGGAGTGCCCGGGAAGGCCCTGCCGAGCCCGCGCAGCTCGATGACCGGCGGCGGTGGCCCTGCGGGCTCCTCGGCGGGGGTCGGGTCGGCGAACACCTCGAGGACGGTCACCCTTCGGCCTCGTCCTCGGTCGCCTCCTCCGCGTCGGCGTCCTCCTCCTCGTCCTCGCCGTCCTCCTCGTCGGCCCCGCCGCCCTCCTCGGGCTCCCAGGCCTCACCCTGGGTCTGCCCGACGACCACGCGGTCACCGGCCGCGAGCTCGCCACCGATCGGGGTCACCGCGACGAACCCGCCTGCGGCGAGCCCGGTCTCGACCTCGACGAGGACGGTCTCCTCCTGGCCGGCCACCACGAGCTCGACCCGCGCCTCGCCCCCGGGGCCCGCGGTCAGCGCCGCGATGGGCACGGCCAGCACCTCGCCCCCGGTCGAGGAGACGCCGATGGTGATCCGGACGTTCGAGCCCTGGAGCTCGGAGCGCTGCTCCTCGGTGAGCTCTCCTGGCTCGATGACCACCCGCTCGCGGTTCGCCGCGGCGGCGCCCGAGTCCCCGCCGGATCCGCCGTCCTCGCCACCGCTCGAGCCGGTGCTCTTCGCGGCGACGCCGACCGACACCACGGTGCCGGTGACGTCCTCGCCGCCTGGCAGCGTGATGGTGGCCTCCGTGCCCTCCTCGATCAGCGCGGCGTCGGCCTTGCCGACCGACCCCTCGATCTGCAGGGTGGCCCCCGAGACGCTCATCACCGAGCCTGACACCGTGGCACCCCGCTGGACGCTGACCGCGTCGACCCGTCGCGGCGCCGCAGCGAGGTAGACGACCTCGCTGGCGGGCAGCGGCGTGATGACGTCCCGCTGGGCCGCGGCGAGGTCCTCCTGGGCCTGGGCCAGGCTGCGCACCGCGGCGTCGACCATGCCCTGGGAGGCCGAGGTGTCCGGGCCGGCCTGGCCCTCCTCCCGGGCGGCGATCGCGACGTCGTAGGCCCCCTGGGCGTCGATCACGGCGCCCGGGTCGCAGGGCTGCTCCTCGGTGGGCCTGTCGCAGGCTGCTCGTGCGGCGTCCAGGCGGTGCTGGGCGCTGTTGACGTCGGCCTGCAGGCGGACCCGCTCCGAGTGGAGGGTGCCGGTGCTCGAGGAGGCGAGCTCGCGTCGTGCGTCGGCCACGGCCTGCTCGGCCGCGGTCACGCTGTCCCGCGCGGAGTCGAGGGCCAACTCGGCCTCCTCGCCCGCGGTCGGGGCCGGGTAGCCGACCGCGGCGTACAGGGCCGCCACCCCGTTCGCGGTGCTCGAGTCGTAGACGTCGCCGTCGCCGACCTCGATACCCAGGCCGCGCAGGGCCCCCTTGAGCTGGGCGACGTCGGGGCCAGACACCCCGGCGCGCAGGGTGCGGTAGACGGGCAGGTCGCCCTCGAGCAGGATCACGGGCCGACCGGTGATCTCCAGGAGCACCTCGCCCGCGTCGATCGTGGCCCCGACCTCGGGGACCTGACCGGTCACCACGGCAGGGCCGCCCAGGTCACCGGCCTCGATGGTCACCTCCGCCGGGTCCTCGTAGATCGCGTCGCCGCGCAGGACGACGTCGTTGGCCAGGACCCGCTCCTCGACGGGCACGGTGATGGGGCCCGCCTCGGGGGGCTCGGCGTCGGCCGCGGCCTCAGCCGGGGAGACGATCATGCGGCTGAGGCCCAGCCCCGCGGCCAGGCTGATCACCGCGGTCAGCGCGATGATCCAGATGGTGCGGGTGGAGCCTGCGGCGGGCAGGCGGAACGAGGACAGACGAGGACGTCGCACGATGAGGGCCCCTCAGCCCATCGACTCGCGCACGTGCTCGACATAGGCCTCCAGGTCGGCCTTGTGGGCGTCGACGAACGCCTGCTGGTGCTCGTGGTTCACCTCGGTCAGGACCTCGGTGTAGCCCACCTTGTCGCGGCACTCGAAGTCGGCCACGGCCGTCTCGATCTCGCGCGGGGTCAGCTCGGACTGAGCCTCCCGGGCGGCCTTGTCGAGGGCCTCCCAGTCCTCCGCGGTCGCGTCCTCGCCGAGGTCCTGGCCGTAGGCCTCCTCCTGGATCGCGTTGATCTCCTCGTAGAACGCCTCCTCGGCGTCCCCGACGGCGGCGAGGCCGGGGTAGCCGGCGTCGGCCATGCACGAGCCCCACTCGGCACCGGCCTCGGCCAGGCGCGGGTCCGCCTCGGTGGCCTCCCACATGCGGCTCATCTCGTCCTCGAGGGCAGCGAACCTCTCGCTGTCGGCGCTGTCACCGCCCTCGTAGACCTCGTGCTGGGCCAGGCCCTGGCATCCCGCCAGCTCCCAGTCGTACTCCCACTCCTCCTCCTCGCCCTCCGCGGGGCCGGGGTCGGTGCCGTAGAGCGCGGCGTAGTAGGCGTCCTGCTCGGACGGAGACATCGCCTCGACGTACTCGGCGTTGGGGTCGACCCACTCCTCCTCGTCGACGGGTTCACCCTCGTCGACAGTCCCCCACGGGTCGGTCGTGATGCCGTAGCCGTACTGCTCGGCGAACTCGGCAGTGCCCCACTCGACGTCGAGGTCGTCGGAGCTGAACGACACACCGCCGCTGGTGTCCTGCGGGATGTACTCGAAGCCCTGCTCGGCCATGCACTCGGCGGCGATCTCCTCGACCCGCATCATCTGGGCCTGGCCCTCGTCCGAGTCCCAGTCCGCGTAGAGGTCCTCGAAGTAGACGTCGAGGGGCCCGGGCTCCGGGGCGCTCGAGGACTCCGAGCTCCCGCCGGAGCAGGCCGCGAGGGCCAGGACCAGGCCCGCTCCGGTAAGGGTGAGGAAGGATCGGGACGTGGTGGTGCGCATCGTGGTGCCCCCTGCTTTCGTGCTGACGTCGACGTGATGGCACAGACGGTAGCGACTCCCCGGGGTCGAGGAGATCATTCCCAGGGATGACATCCTGCGACGTCAGGACCGACCTGCAGGGGAGGCCGGGGTCGCCACGAGGAAGCCTGGGGCCTCGAGCGCTGCGTCGGCGAAGGCCGCGGCGACGGTCGCGGCGACCTGCTCGACCTCGGAGTCCCGGACCAGCGCGATCGCCGAGCCACCGAACCCGCCGCCGACCATCCGGCCGCCGAGGGAGCCGGCCGCGATCGCGGTGTCGACGGCGAGGTCGAGCTCGCGGCAGCTGACCTCGTAGTCGTCGCGCAGCGAGGCGTGGGCAGCGGTCAGCACGGCACCGACCTCCTCGACCTGGTCGGCCGCGAGCAGGTCGTCGACCAGCTCGACCCGCGCGATCTCGGTCACCACGTGACGCACGCGCCGCCGGGAGACCTCGACCTCGGCCCCGGGGGGCAGGGCTTGCCCGAGGCGCTCGAGCGCGCCGTCCAGGTCGGTGACCTCGCGCAGGGTCGAGACGCCCAGGGCCGTCGCGGCCTCCTCGCAGGTCGCCCGGCGCGCCGCGTACTGGCCGTCGACCAGCTGGTGCTCGGCACGGGTGTCGATGACCAGGAGCGCGAGGTCGTGCGCCGCGAGGTCGAAGGGGATGTGACGGGTGCTGCCGTCGCGGGTGTCGAGCATCAGGGCGAAGCCCTCACGGGTGCGCAACGCGGCGGCCTGGTCCATCCCACCGGTGTTGGCCCCGGCGATGTCGTTCTCGGCCCGGACGCACACCTCGGCCAGGCGGGCCCGTCCGGCGTCGTCCCCGCCCAGACCGAGACCGTGCACCTCGTCGAGGGCCACCGCGACCGCGCTCTCGAGGGCCGCCGAGGAGGACAACCCCGCCCCGTACGGCACGCAGGAGTCGACCACGGCGTCGAAGCCGGCGACCGTGAACCCCGCCTGGCGCAGCGCCCAGGCGACGCCCACGACGTAGGACCCCCAGCCGCTGACCGAGCCCGGCGCGACCTGGGCGAGGTCCGCCGTCCAGACACCGGCCTGCGGCTCCTGGGCCGAGACCAGCCGCACGACGTCGTCCTCGCGCGGCCGCAGCGCCAGGTAGGTGCGGTGCGGCAGGGCCATGGGCAGGCAGAGGCCGCCGTTGTAGTCGGTGTGCTCGCCGATGACGTTCGCGCGGCCCGGGGCCGACCAGACGCCTGCGGGCTCGGCCGCGAAGGCCGCGTGGAAGGCGGCCGTGGCCCGGGCGGCGCCCTCGGCCGGGGTCCAGGCCTCGAGCCACTCGACGGGGGTGCCCGGGTGGGTGGGGGTGCTGGGCGTGCTCACAGGGCGACCTCCTGCAGTCGGGCGGCGATGCGCTCGGGGGTGGTGTCGGAGATCCACGAGGCCATGCCCGACTCGACCCCGGCCAGGTACTTGAGCTTGCCGGGGGCGCGCAGCACCGAGATCACCTGCAGGTGCAGGCGCCCGAGCTCACGGCCCTCGCCGACGACGGCCTGGTGCCAGCCCGCGATGTAGGGCAGCGGGATGGGGGCGCCGCCGGCCTCCTCCGGCTCGACGAAGAACCGGTCGAGGCGGCGCAGCAGCTCGAGGTAGGCGAGGGCGAGGTCCTCGCGCTCGACCTCGGTGAGTCCCGGCAGGTCCAGCACGTCCCGGTTCGGGGCCAGGTGCACCTCGACGGGCCAGCGTGCGGCGGCCGGCACGTACGCCGTCCAGTGCTCGGTCTCCAGGACCACGCGGGTGCCGGCGCGGCGTTCGGCGTCGAGGACGTCGCGCAGCAGGTGGCCGCCGGTCCGGTCGCGGTAGGCCGCGGCCTGGCGCAGCATCGCCTGCGTGCGGGGGGTGACGAAGGGAAAGGCGTAGATCTGCCCGTGCGGGTGAGGCAGGGTCACCCCGATCTCCTTGCCGCGGTTCTCGAAGCAGAAGACCTGCTCGATCCCCGGCAGGGCCGAGAGCTCGGTGGTGCGGTCCGCCCAGGCCTCGATGATGGTCCGCACGCGGCGCGGGGTCAGGCCTCCGAAGGACCCGGTGTGGTCGGAGCTGAAGCACACGACCTCGCAGCGTCCGGCGGCGGGGCGCGCCTGCCACAGGTCCTCGCCGTCGACGGCCCAGCCGTCCTCGAGACCGACGCCGGGCAGCTGCATGAGGGCCGGGAAGCGGTTCTCGAACACGACGACGTCGTAGTCGGTGTCGGGCACCTCGCCGTCGGAGTAGTCGGTGCCCGAGTCCGCCGGGCGGGCAGGGCACAGCGGGCAGGCGTCGGCCGCGGGGAGGAAGGTCCGGTTCATGCGGTGCGAGGCCATGGGGATCCAGTCCCCGGTGAGCGGGTCGAGCCGCATCTCGGGGCCCAGGGGAGGCTGCTCGACCCCGTCGGCGTCGATCCTCGGCTCGAAGCGCGCGGGCAGCGGGCGCGGGTCGTCCAGGCGACGGGTGCGCTCGCCCGAGACGTACGCCTCGGTGTCGTCGAAGTAGATGAGGTCGCGGCCGTCGGCCATCTGCGTCGCGGTGCGACGGACGGGTCCGGCGGCGGTGTCGGGTCCGGTGGGTGTCACGGTGGTCCTCAGGGTGCGGTGGTGGGGGTGGGGCCAGGAGGAGGGGGTGCGGGGGCAGGCTCGGCGAGGACCAGCTCGCCGACCTGCTCGCGGGCGGAGCGGGCGGCGTCGCGGGCCAGTCCGGTGTCGCAGACCAGCACGTCGACCTCGGTCAGGCCGACGATGCGGCTCAGACCGACCTCGCCCCACTTGGTGTGGTCGGCCAGGACGACCGTCTGGTTCGCGGCCGCGATGAGCGCGCGGTCGGTCTCGGCCTCGAGCAGGTTGGGCGTGGTGAGCCCCGCGTCGACGTCGAGCCCGTGCACGCCGACGAAGGCGACGTCCACGCGCAGGGTCTGCAGGCTGGCCGTGGCGACCGGGCCGACCAGGGCGTCCGAGGGGGTACGGGTGCCCCCGGTGAGGACCACCGTGAGGTCGTGGTCCTCGGGGCGGTGCAGGGTGTCGGCCGCGGGCAGGGAGTTGGTGACCACGGTCAGGGGACGCAGGCCCGGGGTCTCGGCGATGAGCGCGGCGAGCAGGTGCGTCGTGGTGCCGGCCGAGAGGGCCACCGCCCCGCCGGGGGAGACCAGGTCGAGGGCCGCCCGGGCGATGGCCTGCTTCTCGGGGCCGGCGAGGGTGCTCTTGGCGAGGAACCCGGGCTCGTGCGCGGCGTGCCGGGCGTCGACCGCGCCGCCGTGCACCCGGTGCACCAGGCCGCGTCGGGCGAGCTCGGCGATGTCCCGACGGACGGTCATGTCCGAGACGTCGAGGTCGGCCACCAGGTCGGCGACCCGGACGGCCCCGCGCGCGCGGATCTCACCGAGGATGAGGTCCTGCCGTTGTTGCGCGAGCACGTCAACAGTATTCACCAAGAACGGACAGGAATCGAACACGACCGCACATCGGGCGGGTGAGGTTCTGCTCGGCTCCCGTGGTCCTCGGCGGGGGACTGGGGGGCCACCTGGCCCGAGGGCCCCGGGTCAGCGCCCCACGGGGGACAGCCCCAAGGACCGCCCGGCGAGCCCGCGCGAGCGCGTCGCCAGGCCCCGGGCGACCTCGTGCAGCACCCGGGCGCCAGGGGAGTCCGGGGTGGCCAGGGTGACCGGCGTCCCGCCGTCGGCCGCGGCTCGCAGCTCGGTGTCCAGGGGGATCTGGCCCAGGAGAGGTACGGGTGCGCCGGTGGCCTTGCCCAGGTTGTCCGCGACCGCCTGGCCACCCCCGCTGCCGAAGACCTCGACCCGTGAGCCGTCGGGCTGCTCGAGCCAGGACATGTTCTCGATCACCCCGACGATGTGCTGCCGGGTCTGCAGCGCGATCGACCCGGCACGCTCGGCGACCTCGGCAGCCGCGACCTGCGGCGTCGTCACGACCACGAGCTCGCTCGAGGGCAGCAGCTGAGCCACCGAGATCGCGATGTCCCCGGTCCCGGGCGGCAGGTCGAGGAGCAGCACGTCCAGGTCTCCCCAGAAGACGTCCGCCAGGAACTGCTGCAGGGCACGGTGCAGCATCGGGCCGCGCCAGACCACGGGCTGACCGGGGGGCACGAACATCCCGATCGAGATCACCTTCACCCCGTGGGCCACCGGCGGGATGATCATGTCGTCGACCTTGGTCGGCGTGTGCTGGACGCCCAGCATGCGGGGGATCGAGAAGCCGTAGACGTCGGCGTCGACCACCCCGACCTTGAGGCCCTGCTCGGCCATCGCGACCGCGAGGTTCGCGGTGATCGAGGACTTGCCCACCCCGCCCTTGCCCGAGGCGATCGCGTAGACCCGGGTCAGGCTGTCCGGCTGGGCGAAGGGGATCACCGGCTCGGCCGCGCCGCCGCGGAGCATCGTCTTGAGCTCGTCACGCTGCTCGGCGCTCATCGCCCCGAGCTCGACCCGCACCTCCCCGACCCCCTCGAGGGCCTGGACGGCCGCCGTCACGTCCTTGGTGATCGTGTCCTTGAGAGGGCAGCCCGCGGTGGTCAGGTCGATGCCGACCGTGACCGACGCGCCGGCCTCCGCCGTCGGGCCGGGTTCGACGTCGACCGAGCGGACCATCTTGAGGTCGGTGATCGGGCGCTTGATCTCGGGGTCGATGACCCCGGCGAGGGCGGCGGTGACGGACTCGACGGTGGGGGCGGACATGCATCCATCGTAGGTTGCTCATCGGTGCCCGACGTCGGCCGATGATCCTGACGGGGAGCAGACGGAGGAGGCGCCATGACCGAGGACCAGGTCTACGCGCTGCTGTACCTCGCTGCCGGCACGGTCGGCCTGGTGGTCGCCGGGCTCGTGTGGCGGGTGCACCGACGGTGGCCCGCTCCTCGGTACCTCGCCTTTGCGCTGGCCGCGAGCTCGGTGTGGGCCCTCGGCTCGCTCTCCTCGGTGCTCGTCGCGGACGCCAACCGCTCCGCCGTCGTGACCGTGACGGTGTTCCCCTCGGTCGCGATGTCCGTCGGCGCGTTCCTCTGCATGCTCTCCGCGGTCGCCGACAGGTCGTGGCGACCGGGTCTGGGGATGCGCCGCGCCCTCGTCGCCCATCCCGCGGTGATGCTGCTGCTCGGAGCCACGAACGACCTGCACCACCTGGTCCTCGCGCCGTCCGGCACGGGGGACGGGTACCGGTTCGCGCTGCTGTTCTGGGTGCACACGGCCTACTCCTACGGGCTCGTGGTGGTCGGGGTGACCCGCGTGGTCCGGGCGCGACGCCACGCCCCCGCCCTGCGCGACGCCCAGCTCACCATCATGCTCGCGGCCGGCTGCGTGCCCGGGCTCACGGTCGCCGCGCAGATCGGCTACATGGTCGCCGCGGAGCGGGTGGTCAACGACCTCTCCCCGGTGGCCTTCCTGATCGCCGGCCTCATCGACGCCCATGCGGTGCTGCGCCGCGGCACGCTGAAGGTGCTGCCGATCGCGCGGGCCCAGGTGCTCGACCACCTGGGCGACGTCGTCGTGGTGCGTGACGACAGCGGGCAGGTGATCGACCTCAACCTCGCCGCCCGGAGACTGCTCGAGCGCCTGGGAGCGCCCCCGGACCGCGAGGACGGCGCCCCGCCGGACCTCGGCCCCCTGGCCGAGCTGGTCCGTGCGGGCAGCGGTGAGCACCTCCTCGACACCGCGGACGGACCCCGGGTCCTGGACGTGCGCTCGACGCCGCTGACCGACCCTGGCGGACGATCGGTCGGCACGGTGCTGGTCGCCCGCGACGTCACCGTCGAGGTCACCCGCCGTGTCGAGCTGGCCCACGCCAACGACGCGCTCCGCGAGCACGTCGAGATCATCGAGCAGCTGCGTGCCGAGGTCGCGGAGCAGGCGGTCCGGGACGCGATGACGGGCCTGCACAACCGCCGTCACCTCGACGGCGCCCTCGCGGACCTCGCCGTCGACCTCGGGGCAGGGGCCGAGCCCGCCTCCGTGATCATGCTCGACGCCGACCACTTCAAGCAGGTCAACGACGAGCACGGGCACGCCGTCGGGGACCGGCTCCTGGCCGAGATCGCCCGGGTCATGGCCGACACCGTGCGCCCGGGGGAGACCGTCGCCCGCTACGGGGGCGAGGAGTTCGTCGTCGTGCTGCCCGCGACCGGTGCCCAGGAGGCGTGGCGCCGGGCCGAGGAGCTGCGCCGACGGTGCGCCCGCGTCGAGGTCCCCGTCCGGGGCGGTGGCCGGCTCGGTGTGACGGTGAGCGCCGGCGTGACGACCTCCGACCAGGGTCGCACCTCGGCGAGCGCCCTGCTCGACGCCGCCGACGCCGCCCTCTACGAGGCCAAGCGCCAGGGCCGGGCGCGCACCTGCGCCTCCCCGGCCGGCACGCCGGTCACCCTGCTCGCTCGTCCTCGCGCTCGGGCGTGAGCTCCTCGAGCAGGTTGCGCAGCTCGGACCGCACGAAGTCACGGGTCGCGACCTCACCCAGCGCGATGCGCAGCCCAGCCATCTCCCGCGCCAGGAACTCGGTGTCGGCGAGGGACCTGGCCGCACGCTGCCGGTCGTGCTCGAGGGCCACGCGGTCGCGGTCGTCCTGGCGGTTCTGCGCGAGCAGGATCAGGGGCGCTGCGTAGGAGGCCTGCACCGAGAAGAAGAGGTTGAGCAGGATGAACGGGTACGGGTCCCACCGCAGGCCGAACAGGGCGACCGCGTTGATGGCCACCCACACGATGACGAAGCCCGTCATGTACAGCAGGAACGTGCCCGTGCCCATGAAGCGGGCGAAGGCCTCGGCGCCCCGCCCGATGAAGTCGGGGTCGAGCCGGGGCCGCCAGACGCGACGGTCTTCCTTGGGGGTGTCGAGACGGTCAGCCACGGCCGGCCTCCATCTGCTCGGTCATCGCGCGATCGGTGTCCTCGGCGTCGGCCTCGCGCCAGTCCTGCGGGAGCAGGTGGTCCAGGACGTCGTCGACGCTGACCGCGCCCAAGAGGCGGCGCTCGGTGTCGACCACGGGCAGGGCCAGCAGGTTGTACGTCGCGAGCAGGCGGGTGACCTGGCTCAGCGGCGCGTCAGGTGCGACCACCTCGATCTCGGGGTCGACGAACACCCCGATCGCGTCGTGCGGGGCCTCGCGCAGCAGGCGCTGGAAGTGCACCACGCCCAGGAAGCGCCCGGTCGGGGTCTCGAGCGGAGGCCGTGAGACGAAGACCATCGACCCGAGGGCAGGGGTCAGGTCCCGGCGCCGGATGTGCGCCAGGGCCGCAGCCACCGAGGTCTCGGGCCCGAGGACGACGGGCTCGGTGGTCATCAGACCACCCGCGGTGTCGTCCTCGTACGCGAGCAGACGCCGCACGTCCCGCGCCTCCTCGGGCTCCATCAGCGCGAGCAGCTCGGCGGCCTTCTCGACCGGCAGGTCGCTCAGCAGGTCAGCGGCGTCGTCAGGCTGCATGGCCTCGAGGACGTCGGCCGCGCGGCCCAGCTCGAGGGAGGACAGGATCGAGACCTGGTCGTCGACGGGCAGCTCCTCGAGCACGTCGGCCAGGCGCTCGTTGTTGAGGGCCGTGGCGACCTCGAGGCGGCGGGTCGCCCCGAGCTCGTGGAGCACGTCGGCGAGGTCGGCCGGCTTGAGGTCGTCGTAGGAGGCCAGGAGCAGCTCGGCCCCCTGCAGCTCGGTCCCGCCCGCCAGGCTGCGCACCTCGTCGACGTCGATCAGGAGGGTCTCCCCACGACGACGCAGGCCCAGACCGCCCTTGCCCTGAGGACGGCGCCGCACGAAGAGCTGGGACACGAGCCAGTCCCGGGTGCGCTGCTGCTCGATCGCGACGTCGACCACGGTGGCGCCCCCGCTGCCGTCGACCATCTCGACGTGGCGGTCCAGGAGGTCGCCGATGACCAGGGTCTCCGAGGCGCGCTGCTCGAAGCGGCGCATGTTCAGCAGGCCCGTGGAGATCACCTGACCCGCGTCGATGCTGGTCACCCGGGTGAGGGGCAGGAAGACCCGACGCCGGCCCGGCACCTCGACGACCAGGCCCACGGCCCGGGGCGCACCCTTGAGGCGCAGCAGCACGACGACGTCGCGCACCCGGCCCACCTGGTCGCCGATCGGGTCGAAGACCGTGGTGCCCACCAGGCGCGCGGCGAAGACTCGGTTCCCGGCGCTGCTCACGGCGTCAGCGTAGTGCGCACGGTCGCATCGGGCGGGGGATGGCCCACGCGTGGTCGGTGGGGGAGAATCCCTGCATGACCATGAACCGCTCGGGCCGTCTCCCCGCCATCCCGACCATGCCGCGCGGTGAGCAGATCGCCGTGTACGAGGAGTACCTCGCTGCGCAGAAGGCCGTCGACTACCTCTCCGACAAGGAGTTCCCGGTCCAGCACGTGACGATCGTGGGGGCCGACCTGCACATGGTCGAGCGGGTCACCGGGCGGCTCACCTACTCGCGCGTCGCGCTCGCAGGGCTCGCGAGCGGTGCATGGTTCGGCCTGTTCGTCGGGCTGCTGCTGTCGCTGTTCTCGAGCGAGGCCTCCTTCCGGCCGATCTTCCTCGGCATCGCGATCGGCGCGGCCTTCGGCATCCTCTTCTCGGTGATCTCCTACTCCTTCACCGGGGGCAAGCGGGACTTCACCTCGGCGAGCCAGATCGTCGCCTCGAGCTATGCGGTGCTGTGCGCCCCCGAGCAGGCGCACAAGGCGCGCGCGATGCTCACCGAGTCGGGCGGGCCTGGCGTGGGCCGGGTGCGCGTCGCCCCGGCCGCGGCCCCGCCGTCCCAGGCCCAGCCGCCTCAGGCCCCGGTCCCGCCGACCACGCCGTCGGCCGGTCCCTCCGAGCCGGGGCCGACGCCCCCCGCCTGACGGACGGGTCAGCGCCCGCGGACCGTCCGCATCCAGGCCTCGATCTCCTCGGGGCGGCGGGGCAGGGCCGCGGAGAGGTTCTCGTGGCCGTCGACCGTGATGAGCACGTCGTCCTCGATGCGCACCCCGATGCCCCGGTACTCCTCGGGCACGGCGAGGTCGTCGGCCTTGAAGTAGAGGCCGGGCTCGATGGTGAAGACCATGCCGGGCTCGAGGACGGCGTCGAGGTACATCTCGCGGCGGGCCTGCGCGCAGTCGTGCACGTCGAGGCCCAGGTGGTGGCTCGTGCCGTGGACCATCCAGCGCCGGTGGAACTGGCCCTCGGGCTCGAGGGACTCCTCGGCGGTGCCGGGCAGCAGGCCCCAGTCGGCGAGCCGGGCCGCGATGACCTCCATCGCGGCCGCGTGCACGTCGCGGAACCGTGACCCGGGACGCGCGACGGCGAAGGCCGCGTCGGCCGCGTCGAGGACCGCGGTGTAGATGCGGCGCTGGACCTCGGTGTACTCCCCGTCCACGGGCAGGGTCCGGGTGATGTCCGCGGTGTAGAGGGACTCGACCTCGACCCCGGCGTCGACCAGCACCAGGTCACCGGCGTGCACCTGGCCGTCGTTGCGGATCCAGTGCAGCGTGGTCGCGTGGTCCCCCGAGGCCGCGATCGTCTCGTAGCCCACGGTGTTGCCGACCTCGCGCGCGTGGCCGTCGAAGCTCGACTCGATGACCCGCTCGCCGCGCGGGTGCCGCACGGCGCGGGGCAGGCTCGTCACGACGCGCTCGAAGCCCGCGATCGTCGCGTCGACCGCGGCGCGGAGCTGCTCGACCTCGAAGGCGTCCTTGACCAGGCGCAGCTCGGAGAGCGCCTCGGCCAGCTCGGCGTCGGCCGCCTCGAGCTCCTCGCCGTCCAGATCGGTGCCGGCCCGGGCCTGGTCGACCGTGGCCGTGACGCCGTCGTCGGCCCCGGGCACCACGCGCACCCGGACGCCGTCGGGCCCCACGTCCTTGGCCAGGGCGTCACCCAGCTCGTCGAGGGGGGCGGTCGGGATGCCGGTGACCGCGGCGAGGTCGTCCAGGGAGGGGCGGGCGCCGACCCAGAACTCCCCGTAGCGCGCGTCGGCGAAGAACTCCTCGCTGTCCCGGCCCGCCATGGGGCGGAAGTACAGGACGGCCTCGTGACCGTCCTCGACCGGGTGCAGCACGAGCACGGCGTCGGGCTCCTGGTCGGTGCCCAGGCCCGTCAGGTGCGCGAAGGCCGAGTGCGGGCGGAACCGGTAGTCGGTGTCGTTGGACCGCGTGACCAGCGGGCCCGCGGGGACCACGAGGCGCTCGCCCGGGAACAGGGCCGACAGCCGGCCGCGCCGCACGAGGGTGTACGGGGCTGCTGGGCCGGGCTCCGGGCGGGACGCGGGGCGCTCGGCCCAGCGGTCCGCGACGAACTCGAGGAAGGCGGCCGAGCTCGGTCGCTGCGAGCGGTTGGTCGCCCGCTCGTCGAGGGCCTGCTGGTCGGTGGTCTGGTCAGCCATGGGCCCATCGTCGCACCTCACGGGACCCCTACGCTTGGCCCGTGCGCATCGACCTCCACACCCACTCGACCGTCTCGGACGGCACCGACACCCCGGCCCAGGTGGTCGAGGCCGCTGCCCGGGCGGGGCTCGACGTCCTCGCGCTCACCGACCACGACACCACCGCGGGCTGGGCCGAGGCCGCCGCCGCGGTGCCCGAGCACGGGGTCGCCCTGGTGCGCGGCGAGGAGATCTCCTGCCGTGCCGCGGGGACCAGCGTGCACCTGCTCAGCTACCTGCACGACCCCGCGGACTCGCCCCTGCTCGCCGAGGCCGAGCGCACCCGCACCGCACGGCTCGAGCGTGCCCGGCACATCGTGGCCAGGATCGCCGTCGACCACGAGATCACCTGGGCCGACGTCGAGGCCCAGACCGCGGACGGCACCACCGTCGGACGCCCGCACATCGCCGACGCCCTGGTCGCCCGCGGGCACGTCGCGGACCGGTCGGCGGCCTTCGCGGGCATCCTCGCGGCGGACTCGCCCTACTACGTGCCCCACCACGCCCCGGACGCGGTGCTCGCCGTCGAGCTGGTGAGGTCTGCGGGCGGGGTGCCCGTGCTCGCGCACCCGGGCGCGAGGGCCCGCGGCAGCGTGGTGCCCGACGACGTCGTCGCCGCGATGGCCGAGGCCGGGCTGGTGGGCATCGAGGTGGGGCACCGCGACCACGACCTCGCCGACCGCGCCCGCCTCTCCGCGCTCGCGGACCGGCTCGGGCTGCTGGTCACGGGCTCGAGCGACTACCACGGCCAGGGCAAGCCCAACCTGCTGGGGGAGAACACGACCAGCCCCGAGGTGCTCGCACGGATCGAGGAGCTCGGTCGCATCGCGGTGGTGCGGCCGTGAACGACGTCATCGACCTGCGGATGCTGGCCGAGGTCTTCGTGACCCTCTTCGTCATCATGGACCCGCCCGGGACGGTCCCGATCTTCCTCGGGCTGACGGGCGCCATGACCGGCAAGCAGCGCAGCCGCGCCGCACGCCAGGCGATCCTCGTGGCCTTCGGCGTGATCGTCAGCTTCGCCCTCTTCGGCCAGCAGCTGCTCAGCTACATGCACGTCTCGTTGCCGGCCCTGCAGGCCTCGGGCGGCCTGCTGCTGCTGCTCGTGGCCATGGAGCTGCTGACGGGCAAGATGGAGGAGCCCGAGCCCTCGGGGACCAAGGGGGTCAACGTGGCGCTGGTGCCGCTGGGCACACCGCTGCTGGCCGGACCCGGGGCGATCGTCGCCACCATGGTCTTCGTCCAGCGGGCCGAGGCGACGAGCGACTGGGTGGCGATCGCCGTCGGCGTCATCGCCGTGCACCTGTGCCTGTGGCTCTCGATGAGGTTCGCCAACGTGATCCACCGCGTGCTCAAGGACAGCGGGACCATCCTGGTCTCCCGGATCGCTGGGCTGCTGCTCGCCGCGATCGCCGTGCAGCTCATGGCCGACGCGGTGCGCGCCTTCATCCTCGAGGGCTGACGCAGGACGGGGCGGCTCGCACGGGAGTTCCCGTGCGAGCCGCCCCGTCCTGGTGCTCGGCGCCCTCAGCCGGTGGTCGGCCTCAGCAGGTGGGCCACCTCACTCGGTGGTCGCGGTGCCCTGGGGGGTGCCGCCGCCGCTGCGGGTACGACGGCGGGTCCGCGTGCGGCGAGCACCGCCGTCCCCCTCGGTCGCCGACGCGCTCTGACGTGCGGGAGCGGCCTCGGACCCGGACGTGCCCCGGGGGGCCTCGGAGGTGCGGGGCTCCGACGCGCGGGACTCGCCCGAGCCCTCACCGCCGCGGCGCCGACGGCGGCGTCCGCCACCCTCGCCACGCCCCTCTTCGGACCGCGGGCCCTCGCTCCGTGCTCCGCCGGTGCCACGTCCGCCGTCGCGACCGCCGCCGGCCCCCCCGCGGCCCGTGCCGCGCCCGCCGCCGGACCCACGGCCGCCGTCACGGCCACCGCGGCCGCCGTCACGCCCACCGGTGGAGCTGCCGTGACGCTTGCCCGTCTCGCCCAGGTCCTCGAGCTTCTCGGCGTCGAGCCCTGCGCGGGTCCGGGCCGAGGCCGGGAGCCGGCCCTTCGTGCCCTCGGGGATGTCGAGCTCGGTGTAGAGGTGCGGCGAGCTCGAGTAGGTCTCGACCGGCTCGGGGAACCCGAGGTCCAGGGCACGGTCGATCAGGCCCCAGCGCGGCAGGTCGTCCCAGTCGACGAAGGTCACGGCCGTGCCGGTGCGCCCTGCGCGGCCCGTGCGGCCGGTGCGGTGCAGGTAGGTCTTCTCGTCCTCGGGGCACTGGTAGTTGATGACGTGGGTGACGTCGTCCACGTCGATGCCGCGGGCCGCGACGTCCGTCGCGACGAGGACGTCGATCTTGCCCGAGCGGAAGGCGCGCAGGGCCTGCTCGCGGGCGCCCTGGCCCAGGTCGCCGTGGATCGCGCCCGAGGCGAAGCCGCGCTCGGCGAGGTCGTCCGCCACCTTCGCGGCGGTGCGCTTGGTCCGGGCGAAGACGATGGTCAGGCCGCGGCCCTCGGACTGCAGGATCCGGGCGAGGACCTCGACCTTGTCCAGCGCGTGCGCGCGGTAGACGACCTGCTTGATCGCCTTGAGGGTCGCACCGCCGTCGTCGGGGTCGGTGGCCCGGATGTGCGTGGGCTGGGTCATGTAGCGGCGGGCCATCGAGACGACCGCGCCCGGCATCGTCGCCGAGAAGAGCATGGTGTGCCGCGAGGCGGGGGTACGGCCCAGGAGCTTCTCGACGTCGGGCAGGAACCCGAGGTCGAGCATCTCGTCGGCCTCGTCGAGCACGACGGTCCTGGCACGGCTGAGGTCCAGGTGCCCCTGGTTCATGAGGTCGATCATGCGACCCGGCGTCCCGACGACGACCTCGACCCCGCGGGTGAGGGACTCGACCTGGGGCTCGTACGCCCGGCCGCCGTAGATCTGCAGGACGCGGACGTTGCGTCGGCGCGAGGCCGTGTCGAGGTCCCCGGCGACCTGCACCGCGAGCTCACGGGTCGGGACGATGACCAGGGCCTGGGGCTTGCCCGGGGCGGGAAGCTCGTCGTAGCCGTCCTCGTCGGGGCCGATCACCCGGCTGAGCAGCGGGATGCCGAAGCCGAGGGTCTTGCCGGTACCGGTCTTGGCCTGGCCGATGATGTCGTGGCCCGCGAGGGCTACCGGCAGGGTCATCGCCTGGATCGGGAAGGGGGTCGTGATCCCCGCGTCGGCGAGGGCCGCGACGATCTCGGGACGCACGTCGAAGTCGGCGAAGGTGGCGCCGGCGGCCTGGACGGTGGAGTGGCGCGCGTGCTGCTCGGGCGCCTCCTCGATGGTCGGGATGCCGGGGGCGAGCGCCTCGTCGGCCAGGACCCCGGCCTCGGGCACGGGGAGCTCGGCGACGTCGGGCGCGTTGAGCTGGTCGTCGGTGCTGGTCATGGATGAACCTCACGGTATGGACCGCGGGGCCACACGCTCCGTGCGA
This sequence comes from Actinotalea soli, assembly GCF_017565425.1. GTDB lineage: Bacteria > Actinomycetota > Actinomycetes > Actinomycetales > Cellulomonadaceae > Actinotalea > Actinotalea soli. The sequence continues at coordinate 130,244 of NZ_JAGEMK010000007.1, read as the reverse complement.
CGCTGGGTCGCACCGGGAGCGGGCCGCGCCGCGGGCGGGTCCGGCAGCCGATCGTGGAGGGCGCGCCCTGGGCCGGGAGCTCCGCGTCGAGCGCGGGGTTCCGCCCGGCGGGCGGGTGTTTCGGGACGACCGGTCAACCGCTGAACACGGTCATGCTAGCGGACGGTGCTCACGCGCCCCGGCACGACCGCCCCCGGCGCGCGGGCACTAGCCTGGCGCCATGAGCGAACCCACCGCCGACGCAGGCCCGGACAACGCCCTCGCGGTCCTGGGGATGCTCGCCTACAGCGAGCTCGCGGCCTTCTCCCGGCTCGCCGCCGACGCCACCCTGGCCCCCTCGCTGGACCAGCGGCTCGAGCTGAGCCGGATGGCGGGGATGGCCCTCGAGCGCCTCGAGCAGGTCTCGGACCGCGTGGGTGAGCTGGGCGGCGAGCTGCAGCCCGTCATGCAGCCCTTCGCGGGGGTGCTCGTCGAGTTCGACCGTCGCACCGAGCCCTCGACCTGGTGGGAGCGGCTGCTGAAGGCCTACGTGGGTTACGGGGTGGCGGACGACTTCTGCCGGATGGTCGCGGCCCCGCTCGACCCGACGACCCGTGACCTGGTGGTCCAGGTGCTGGGGGACGACGGGCACGCCGGGCTCGTGGTCACGGCCCTGAGCGAGGCCGGGGCCCAGGACGCGACCCTCGCCTCTCGGCTCGCCCTGTGGGGGCGACGGCTGGTGGGGGAGTCCCTCGGGGCGGTCCAGGGCGTCCTCGCGGCGCACCCGCGGATGCGCGACCTGCTCATGCAGACGATGGACGACGACGTCGTGCCCGGGGAGGCCCAGCAGCGGCTCTTCGCCGTGCTGACGGCCGAGCACTCACGCCGGATGGAGCGCCTGGGCCTCACGCCCTGACGCCCCACCCGGGTGCTGCGGATCCTGCTCAGATGTTGTGGAAACCCACCTTGCGGGCCTCCTCGCCACCGAGCTCCACGTACGCGACGGTGCTCGCGGGGACGATGACCCGCCGACCCTTGGCGTCGGTGATGTCCACCGGTGCGCCCACCTCGAGGGCCTTGAGCACGTCCTTGGCCACCTTCTCCGACGGCTGGTCGGTCTCGACCACCAGCTCTCGTGCCACGTTCTGCACGCCGATCGTGATCTCCACGCCCATCGCCTCCTGAAGGTCCGGTTCTCCTGCCCGGTCATCCTAGGTCGTGTCGGGACGCTCCCTGACGAGACCGGCGACCCCGCGCCAGGCCAGGCTCGTGACGAGCTCGACGGCGTCCTCCACCGGGACGTCGCCCGAGCGGTAGCGGGAGGTCGCCGCGACCCGCGTCATGCCGACCAGGGCGGCACTCAGCAGCTCGGCGTGCGCGGCCGGCAGCCCGGCGAGGCCCTCGAGCCCTCGACGGATGGCGCGAGCCGCGTCCTGCGAGGCCTGCTCGACGCGCCGGCGGACGTCGGCGTCGCGGGTCACGTCGGACTCGAAGAGCAGCGAGAAGGACTCGCCGGCGTCCTCCACGAACTCGACGATGGCGCGCACGATCGCCCGCACCACGGACCGGCCGTCAGGGGGCGCACCGGCCCGGACGGTGGTCAGGGCGTCCTCGATCGCGGTGACCAGGCCGACCCCGCGGTGGTCGACGACCTCGAGGTAGAGGTCGAGCTTGGACGGGAAGTGGCGGTACAGGACGGGCTTGCTGACCGCGGCCCGGTCGGCGATGTCGTCCATCGAGACGTGGTGGAAGCCCTCGCGGGCGAAGAGCTCCTGGGCGACCTCGAGGACCTGGGCGCGTCGCGCGTCACGGGGCATGCGTGTGGCGCGCGGTCGGTTCGAGGGTGCGGGCACCTCCTGATGCTAGTCAGCGGGTCCGACGGCGGGCCGCGGTCGAGCCGGGCGGCGCCGCCGGGCGAGCCGGGCAGCGCGGTCCGGGCAGCGCGGTCCGGGCAGCGCGGTCCGGGTCCTCCGGCGGAGCCAGGGCACGGGCTCGGCTGCGGCGGATGCTCGGGGATGCGACCATGAGGCGTGGTCGTCCGCCCCGCTCAGCCCCGCCGCGCCCGCGCGGCGGCCCCGACGAGCGCCGACGGACCGCGCCACGGGCACCACGGTCGGCGTCGCCGCGGCCCGGGCTTCGGGGCGATGACCCTCGCGACAGCCGGGATCCTCTCCCTGGGCGCAGGCCTCGGCGCCGGCGCGGCCCTGGACCGCGTCGTCGGACCGCAGCCCCAGGCCTCGGCCCTCGGGGTGATCTCCCCGGACGACGCGCGCGAGGCCGTCGGCACCCCGTCGCCGACCCCCGCCCCGGCCCCGGCCGAGGACGCCGCCGCAGCCGGTCAGGGACTGTGGCGGGTCGACGGCTCTGGGCTGCCGGAGGTCCCCGACCCGGTCGAGCTCGTGCCGCCGACACCGCTGCCCGCACCCACCCCCGTCGAGCCTGAGCCCGACCCGGACGCGGTCGACGCCGACGGGCTCACGCTGGCGGACCGGGAGGCGGGGCTGCTCAGCACCGACGTGCCGGAGACCGGTTCGGGGGAGCTCGTCGTCGTGCCCGGTGAGCAGGAGGCCCCGGACCCGACCCGGCCCGTGCAGACGGTCCGGGTCGAGGTCGAGGAGGGGCTCGACATCGACCCCCAGCTCTTCGGCGCGACCGTCATGCGGATCCTCAACGACCCCCGCGGCTGGGGGGCGGACGGCTCGGTCAGCTTCGCCCGGACCGACGGCGAGGCGCAGCACCGGGTCCAGCTCGTCTCGCCCGGGACGGTCGACCAGACCTGCGCCCCGCTCGACACCCGCGGCCTGTACTCGTGCGCGATCGCGGGCAAGGCCGTGATCAACCACATGCGCTGGGTGCGGGCGACCACGGAGTTCGAGGACCGCACGCAGTACCGCGAGTACCTGATCAACCACGAGGTGGGGCACCTGCTCGGCCACGGGCACGTCGACTGCCCGGCCGAGGGCGAGCTCGCCCCCCTGATGCAGCAGCAGACCGTCGAGGTCGCGCCGTGCGTGCCCAACGGGTGGCCGTTCCCCGAGGTCGAGGTCCCCGGGGAGACCTGACGGGCGAGGCCGACGGCCCGGGCTGTCGGTGGGCTGTGATGGGATCGTCCCGTGCTCGCCCCCGTGACCCTGCGCCCTCCGGCGCCGTCCGCGCCGCGGCACTCCCTCGACCCCGACCAGCAGCGGGCGGTCGACCACCGCGGTCCCGCGCTCCTGGTGCGCGGCGCGGCAGGCACCGGGCGGACGACGACGGCCCTCGAGATCGTCGCCGACCGGATCGAGCGGGGCGAGGTCGACGCCGAGAAGGTCCTCCTCCTGGCGCCCACCCGACGATCCGCTGCCACGCTCCGGGACGAGCTCTCGGCGCGACTGCGCCAGACCTCCGGGCGGCCTGTCGTCCGCACCGCCTCCTCGGCGGCCTTCGCGGTGCTGCGTGCCCGGGCCGCACTGGTCGGTGAGCCGCCCCCCGCCCTGATCAGCGGGCCCGAGCAGGACCTCGTCCTGGCCGACCTCCTCGAGGGTCACGCGGCGGGGGAGGGAGCCGGGGTCACCTGGCCGGCCCGCGTCCCTGAGGGGGCTCTGGGCCTGCGGGCCTTCCGCGACGAGCTGCGGGACCTGCTCATGCGTGCCGCCGAGCGTGGCCTGCGTCCGGAGGACCTGCATCGGCTCGGACGGCGGCACGACCGTCCCGAGTGGGTCGCGGCCGCCACCGTCTACCGCGAGTACCTCGAGGTCACCCGCCTGCGCACCGGGACCCCGGACACGGGGGCACGCTTCGACGCCGCCGTGGTGGTCGACGAAGCCGCCGAGGCCCTGCGGTCCTGGGAGGCCGAGGTCCCGGGCACCCCGCGACCGCGCTGGCAGCTCGTCGTGGTCGACGACTACCAGGAGGCCACCGCGGCCACCGCACGGCTGCTGCACGTCATGGCCGAGGACGGCGCCGACCTCGTCCTCCTCGCCGACCCGGACGCCGCGGTCCAGACCTTCCGCGGGGCCTCCCCAGGGCTGGTCGACAGGGCGGGGCTCCCCCCCGGCAGCGAGCTCGGCGCCTTCGGGGCCGTCGAGGTCGGCCTCGGGCGCGTGTGGCGCCACGGCGCCGTCCTGCGCACCGCCGTCCGCACCGTCACCGAGCAGATCCGCGGCCCGGTGCGCGAGCACCGCCGCGTCGACGGCGACCCCGGGCTGCCCGGCACCGCCGAGGTGCGCCTGCTGCGCTCGGAGGCCCAGGAGGCCGCCTACGTGGCCTACGTGCTGCGCGCGGCCCGCCTGCACGACGGGGTGCCGTGGAGCGCGATGGCCGTCGTGGTGCGCTCGGGGGCCCAGGTCACCGCCCTGCGCCGGGCGTTGCTCGCCGCGCAGGTTCCCGTGGCGGTGGTGGGCAGCGACGTCCCGCTCCGCGCCGAGCCGGCCGTGCGCCCGTTGCTCGACGCCTTGGCCTGCGTCCTCGACCCTGAGGCCCTCGACGCCGAGGTCGCGTCGTTGCTGCTCACGTCCCCGCTCGGCGGGCTCGACGCGGTGGGCCTGCGCCGCGTGCGTCGCGCCCTGCGCGCCGAGGAGCTCGCGGCCGGGGGCGGTCGTTCGAGCGACCCCCTGCTCGCCGAGGTGCTCGCCGAGCCGGGCCGCGCCCACACCCTGCCGGCCACCGTGCGCCGGCCCGTGCAGCGGCTGGCCCAGGTCCTGGCCGCGGGGCGCGCCGTCGCGGCCGACCCCGGGGCGTCCGTGCTGGACGTCCTCTGGGCGCTGTGGTCGACCGCCGCCCTCGGCGAGGGCTGGCGGCGCAGCGCGCTCGCGGGCGGACCTGGCGGGGCACGGGCCGACCGTGACCTCGACGCGGTGCTCGCGCTGTTCCGCGCGGCCGAGCAGTTCGTCGACCGGCTGCCCCAGGCCCCGGCCGAGGCCTTCCTCGAGCACCTGCGCTCGCAGGACCTGCCGGCGGACTCCCTCGCCGCGCACGGCGACACCGCCGAGTCCGTCGCCCTGCTCACCGCGGCCGGAGCGGCCGGCGGCGAGTGGGAGGTCGTGGTGGTCGCCGGGGTCCAGGAGGGGACGTGGCCCGACCTGCGTCTGCGGGACTCGATGCTCGGTGCGCAGCAGCTCGTCGACCTGCTCTCGGGCCGGGGCGTCCCGGGGGTCGCAGGTGACGGGGCCTCCGCGGCGGCCGAGGCCCGCGCCGCGGTGCTCGACGACGAGCTGCGGGCGTTTGCGGTCGCGACCTCTCGCGCCCGGCGACAGCTCGTCGTGACCGCCGTGCGGGACACCGATCACCAGCCCTCCGGCCTGGTGGACCTGATCGACCCGGGTCCGCAGGACGAGGGCCCGGACCACCGGCTCACCACCGTCCCCCCGGGCCTCGACCTGCGTGCCGTCGTGGCCCAGTGCCGCGCCGAGCTCGAGGGCGTCGCCCTCGCGGACGGCGTCGTGCCTGGGCCGGACCACCCGGCGGCCCGGCTCCTGGCCCGCCTCGTGGCCCACGCCGTCCCCGGTGCGCGTCCCGACCAGTGGTACGGCACCACGGCGCTCTCGACCACGGCCCCGCTCTGGTCCGAGGAGGAGCCGGTGCCGCTGAGCCCCTCGACCCTCGAGTCGGCCTCCTCCTGCGCCCTGCGCTGGGCCCTCGAGGCCGCCGGGGGCAGGGCCGCGGACTCCCGTGAGCAGTCCCTGGGGACCCTCGTGCACGAGATCGCCGCAGCCCTGCCGACCGGCACCGAGGCCGAGCTCGCCGCGGCCCTCGACGAACGCTGGTCCCGGCTCGGCCTCGCCGAGGGCTGGGTCGGGTCGGTCCAGCGCCGCCGGGCCGCGGCGATGATCCGGCACCTCGCGGCCTACCTGCGTACCGCGGGTGCGGTGGTCGCGGTCGAGGAACCCTTCCACGTCGAGCTCGGCCGGGTGGTCCTGCGGGGGAGCGTCGACCGGCTCGAACGCGCTGAGGACGGCCCTGACGGCCGACCCCGGCTGCGGGTCGTGGACCTCAAGACCGGGCGTAGTCCCGTGGCCAAGGGCGAGGCCGCCCGGCACGCCCAGCTCGGCGCCTACCAGGCAGCGGTGGAGGCGGGGGCGTTCGAGCACCTGGCACCGGGCAGCACCAGCGGCGGCGCCTCCCTCGTCTACGTCGGCACGGCGAACAAGACCTGGGCCGGGCGGGAGCAGGTCGCTCCCACGGAGGACGAGGACCCCCGCTGGGTCGAGGGGATGCTCGAGGAGGTCGTCGAAGCCGTCACCCGCTCGGCCCCGACCGCGACGGTCAACGCCCTGTGCCGCACCTGCCCCGTGAGCCGCTCCTGCCCGGTGCAGCCCGAGGGGCGCGTGGTCGGCGCATGAGCACCCCCCGCACCGACACCCTGCAGCTCCGCGCGGTGCAGATCGCCGAGATGCTCGGTCAGCACCGCCCGACCGATGAGCAGGTCGCGGTGATCGAGGCTCCTCTCGAGCCCCTCCTGGTCGTCGCCGGGGCGGGCTCGGGCAAGACCGAGACCATGGCCTCGCGGGTCGTCTTCCTCATCGTCAACGGCCTGGTCGACGCCGAGCAGGTGCTCGGGCTGACCTTCACCCGCAAGGCCGCGGGCGAGCTCTCCGACCGGGTCCGGCGACGCCTGCGGGCGGTCCGCCTCGCCCTCGGCCAGGACGCCCGCCGCTCGGCGCTGGCCGTCCCTACCGTCTCGACGTACAACGCGTACGCCGCCGGGCTCGTCGGCGACCACGCCCTGCGCCTGGGTCTCGAGCCCTCCGCCCGGCTGCTCGGCGAGGCCGGGCGGTGGCAGCTCGCCCACGATCTCGTCGAGCAGTGGACCAGCGACCTCGAGGTCGACCTCGCCCCCTCGACCATCACGACCGCTGTCCTCGACCTCGCCGGGGCGCTCGCCGAGCACCTCGTCGAGCCCGAGGCCCTCCGCCACGAGGCGCAGCGGCTGGTCGACCGGATCGCGGAGGCCCCGACCCTGGCCAAGGTCACGGCCACGCAGACCAGGCTCGTGCAGGAGGTCCGCGCCTCTCTGCAGCTGCGCTCACGGCTGGTCGACCTCGTCGAGGCCTTCGCCGAGCGCAAGCGGGAGGACGACGTCATGGACTTCGCCGACCAGGTCGCGGTGGCGGCCCGGCTCGCGCGCGAGGTCCCCGAGGTCGGCGCGGGGGAGCGGGCGCGGTACGGGGTGGTGCTGCTCGACGAGTACCAGGACACCTCGGTCGCCCAGCTCGAGCTGCTGCGCCACCTGTTCGGCTCGGGCACCGGCGCGGGCCGGGGCCACCCCGTCACCGCGGTGGGGGACCCGCACCAGGCCATCTACGGCTGGCGCGGGGCGAGTGCCGGGGGCCTGGCGCGCTTCCCCGACCACTTCCCCGGGGCGGACCGCCCGACCGAGGTGCTGGCCCTGGCGACCTCCTGGCGCAACGACCGCGCGGTGCTCGCCGCCGCGAACCTCGTCGCCGCACCGCTGCGCGCCGGTTCGCCCATCGCCCTCCCGGAGCTCGCCCCCCGCCCGGGGGCCGGGGCCGGCGAGGTCAAGGCCGTGTACCTCGAGACCGTCGAGGACGAGGCCCGCGCCGTCGCGGAGTTCGTCGTCGCGGGCAGGGCTGCCTTGCGTCGGCCGGAGGAGCCCGAGCCCACCGCCGCGGTGCTGTGCCGTCGTCGGGCCCAGTTCCCCGCGCTCCAGGCCGCCCTGCTCGAGGCGGGGCTCGCCGTCGAGGTGGTGGGTCTGGGCGGGCTGCTCAGCACCCCGGAGGTGGTCGACCTCGTCGCCGCCCTCGAGGCCGCGCACGACCCGTCGCGGGGAGACTCCCTGATGCGACTGCTCACCGGGCCCCGCGCCCGGCTCGGGCTGGCGGACCTGCACGCCCTGAACGACTGGTCGGCCGAGCTCGCCGGACCGCGCCCCGGCGGCCGATCCGCGGACCCGGCCCCAGAGAGCGAGGCGGACGTCGTCGACGAGCGAAGTCTCGTCGACGCCCTCGACGACCTTCCCCGGCCGGGATGGCGCAGCAGGCGCGACCGCTCCCTCTCCGAGGTGGGCCGTGGCCGCCTGGCCGACCTCGCCGCGGTGCTACGGACCCTGCGCAGCCAGACCTTCCTGCCCGTCGTGGACCTCGTGGGAGAGGCCGAGCGCCTGCTGGGCCTCGACATCGAGGTGGCCTCCCGTCCCGGGGTCAGCCCCGCCGGCGCACGGGCCAACCTCGACGCCTTCCGCTCGGTCGCGGCCTCCTTCAGCGACACGAGCGAGACCGGCACGCTGGGCGCCTTCCTGGCCTGGCTCGAGGCCGCCCAGCGCGAGGAGCGTGGTCTCGAGGCCCCCGTCGCCGAGATGGACCCGCACGCGGTGCAGCTCCTCACGGTGCACGCCTCGAAGGGACTCGAGTGGGACGTGGTCGCGGTCCCGGGGCTCGTCGAGCGCTCCTTCCCGAGCCAGCCGCGCACCTCAGGCTGGATCAAGGACCACGGCTCCTTGCCGACCTCCCTGCGAGGGGACCGCGACAGCCTGCCCGACGTCGACCTGGCCCCGGGGCTCGAGGTCGCCGACCTCGCGGGGCGTCTCGAGGAGTACCGCCTGGCCCACGGCGACCACCAGCTGGCCGAGGAGCGCCGCCTCGCCTACGTGGCCCTGACCAGGGCTCGGAGCCTGCTCCAGCTCAGCGGGTCGTGGTGGCGTGATGGCAGCCGGCCCACCGGTCCCTCGGCCTTCCTCCACGAGCTCACCGAGGACCTCGTGCCCCTCCTCGAGCTCGCCCCCGACCCAGCGGCACCGGGGCCCGACGGCCAGGTCCGCACCCCGGTCAAGCCCGAGCCCGAACCGGGGGAGCACCCGCACTGGCCCGTCGAGCAGCCCTTCGGGGCGGCCCGGCAGGCCCGACTCGCCCAGGCCGCGGCGGCCGTCGAGGCGGCCGTCGCCGCCGCGGCCGCTGCTGCTGGTCGTGACGGCCCTGCTGGGCCCGACGGGCCGGAGCACGAGGACTCCGACCTCGCCCAGGTCGTCGACCTGCTCCTGGACGAGCGCCACCGGACCCACGCGGACCGCTCGGCTGTCGCCCTGCCCGCGCACCTGTCGGCCTCGGCCGTGGTCCGGCTGGCCGGAGACCGCGAGGGCTTCGCGCTCCAGCTGCGCCGTCCCGTACCTCTAGCCCCCTCGGTGCACGCCCGACGTGGGACCCTCTTCCACGCGTGGGTCGAGAGCTACTTCGGGTCAGCGGCGCTCGTGGACGTCGACACGCTGCCCGGCGCCGACGACGAGTCCCTCCGTGAGGACGAGGACCTCGAGCAGCTGCGCAGCACCTTCCTGGCCTCGCCCTGGGCCCGTCGCAGCCCGCTGGCCATCGAGGTCGACGTCGAGACCCCGGTCGGTGATGTGATGGTCCGCTCCCGGATCGACGCCGTCTTCACCGACCCCGAGGTCCCCGGAGGGGTCGTCGTCGTCGACTGGAAGACCGGGCGCCCCCCGCAGGACCCGGCCGCGGCCGGGCACCGCGAGCTGCAGCTCGCCGTCTACCGGCTCGCCTGGTCCCGATGGACGGGCACCCCCCTCGACCAGGTCCGTGCGGCGTTCTACTACGTGGCGGCCGACGAGACGGTCCGGCCCCAGCGGCTCCTCGAGGAGGCCGAGATCGAGGCCCTCGTGCGCGGTCAGGACCGGGGCTGAGGCTCCCCGAGCGAGTCTCCCGGGGAGAGGGCCTCCGGGGCTGAGCCTTCGGGGGCTGAGCCCTCGGGGGCTGAGCCCTCGGGAGTGGAGTCGTCCGGCTCAGGGCCGTCGGGGGCGGGGTCGTGCGACGGCCCTGAGCCGCTCGGCGGTCCGGGCTCGTCGGCCGCCGCAGCGTCCTCCTCGAGGGAGGAGCCGGCCGAGGAGAAGCCCGCCGAGGCGAAGCCGGGAGCGGTCACCACGGGTGCCTCTTCGGCCGAGGTCTGCTCGTCCAGCTCGACCAGCATGGCGGTCGCGTCGTCGACGACCTCGGCGCTGTCGTTGCGTACGCCGTGCAGCAGCCACCGGGCCAGGGCGAGCTCGCCCGCCAGCATCGCGCGCTCGACGAGGTGGCGGTCGCTGGTCTCGGTCCGGCGCAGGGTGTAGGCCTCGACGATCGGGTCCACCGCCTCCTGCGGGGCCGCCACCAGCAACCAGGCGAGGTCGTCGGCAGGGTCGGCGACCTTGGCCTCGGACCAGCCGAGGATCCCGGTCGGGGCCTCCCGCGAGCACAGCACCTGCTCCGAGGACAGGTCCCCGTGGACCACCGTCGGTCGGAAGCGCCACAGGGCGACGTCCTCGAGGGCCCGCTCCCAGCGGCGCAGCAGCCCAGCCGGCACGTACCCCGTACGGGCTGCCTCGTCCACCTCGGAGAGGCGGCGCTGGCGGTACGCCTCGGCCTCGTAGACCGGGAGGCCGGCGTCCTCGACGGTCTGCTCGGGGAGCTCGTGGAGGGCGCCGATCGCGCGGCCGACCTGGGCCGCGAGCCCTGGTCCGGGTCCCAGCAGCTCGAGGGCCAAAGGGCGACCCTTGAGCTGGGGGTGCACCACCGCGCGCCCGCCCTCGGGCAGCGGGGCGAAGCCCACGGGCCGCGGCACGTCGAAGGGCAGGCGATCGGCGTCGACGTGCTCCATCAGACGGCTCAGCAGGGCGACCTCGGCCTCGAGGGCCGCGCCGGCCGCGCTCGAGCGCGGGGCACGGACCACCCAGCGACGGCCTGCGGCGTCGATCACGACGGCCGAGTCCACGTCACCGCCCGAGGGTCGCGCGGCGCGGGCGTCGACGACGTCGAGCCGGGGGATCGCGACCGTCGCCAGCGCGGCGAGGGACAGGGGGGAGCGGGCCACGGGCCAACCGTAGGCTCCCGGGAGCCACCCGGCACAGCCAGCCGCGGGTGTGTCCGCGATCGGTCGCGCCGTACGGTGGCGAGATGAACTCGGACTCCTTGCCGCTCTCCCGCGCCGTCGCCGACCGTGCGGCCCACCGCCGCAGCGAGCCGGAGCTGCTCGCCGCGGCCTGGCGGGACGAGGGCACCCGGGTTCTCGTCCTGCACGGCAGCCGGCTCGCCGTCACGGGCGAGGCCCTGGACCTGCGCCGGCCGGCCGAGCTCGAGCAGGCAGGCATCCCCGCCCCCGTCGACGCCGGACGCCTCGCCGACCGCGCACCCGCAGGCCCGGCCGACCGGACGTCGGACGCCGGGGTGACGGCCGGCGCGCTGCTGTGGTTCTTCCTCGGGGAGCACGAGGGCACGACCTTCCTCGCCCTCGTGCTGCCCCCGGGGGACCCCCGCCCCCAGGACCGGCTCGACATGGGTGTCGACGCCAGGGACTCGGGCTCGACGGTGCTGGCAGCACTGGTCGACGGTGCCACCTGGGCGACGCTGCGCGAGGTCGGGCACCGGCTCGAGGACCGCGACACCGGGCTGGCTGCGGCGGCGGTCGGGCTCGCGGCGTGGCACCCGCGGCACGTGCACTGCCCCCGCTGCGGTGCGCCGACCGTCCCGGCCCTCGGTGGCTGGGTGCGGCGCTGCACGGTCGACGGGTCCGATCACTACCCGCGCACCGACCCCGCGGTCATCATGGCCGTCACCGACGACCAGGACCGCCTGCTCCTGGGGCACGCGCCGCACTGGCCCGAGCGGCGCTTCTCGACCCTCGCGGGGTACGTCGAGCCGGGGGAGTCCCTCGAGGCGGCGGTGCGCCGCGAGGTCGGCGAGGAGGTCGGCGTCGTGGTCGGGGAGGTCGCCTACCAGGGCAGCCAGCCGTGGCCGTTCCCGGCCTCCCTCATGCTGGCCTTCACGGCGCGGGCGACCTCGACCGAGATCGACGTCGACGGCGACGAGCTCACCGAGGCGCGGTGGTTCACCCGGGACGAGCTCGTCGGGGCCGTCGGGCGGGGCGAGGTGCTGCTGCCCACCCGTGCCTCGGTGGCTCGGGCCCTCATCGAGGACTGGCTCGGCGCCCCGATCGAGAGCGACTGAGCGCCGAGCGCCTGCTCAGCCCGCGAGGCGCTGCTGGACCTCGGCGAGGGAGGGGTTGGTCGCGGACGTCCCGTCGGGGAAGAGCAGGGTCGGCACCGTCTGGTTCCCGCCGTTGATCTGCTCCACGTAGCTCGCCGCGCCAGGGTGCTCCTCGATGTTGACCTCGGTGTAGGGCACGCCTGCCGAGTCCATCTGGGACTTCAGGCGGCGGCAGTAGCCGCACCAGGTCGTCGAGTACATGGTCACCGAGCCCGGGGCGGGCGGGGTGGTCGTGGCGTCGCTCATCAGATCCCTCACGTCGTCGGCTGTCGTCACCGTAACCCGCGAGGACCGCGTCCTCTTCCCGCGTCCCACCCCGGCTCCCGCTCGCGGTCGGACGTGTCGGCGGAGCCTGCCAGACTCGGGGGCGATGTCCGCCGACCAGCTCCTCGACGCCCTCGACCCCGACCAGCGCGCGGTCGCCCTCGCCCTCACCGGCCCCGTCTGCGTGCTCGCGGGAGCGGGTACCGGCAAGACGCGAGCCATCACGCACCGCATCGCCTACGGGGTCCGGACGGGGACCTACAAGCCGACGAGCGTCCTGGCGGTGACCTTCACCGCGCGGGCCGCGGGAGAGATGCGCACCCGGCTGCGGCAGCTCGGGGTCGCGGGGGTCCAGGCGCGCACCTTCCACGCCGCGGCGCTGCGGCAGCTGAGCTACTTCTGGCCCCAGGTGGTCGGCGGCACCCCGCCGCGCATCCTCGAGCACAAGGCCTCCGTGGTCGCCGAGGCCGCGGCCCGCCTCAGCCTGGGCGTGGACCGACTCAGCATCCGTGACCTCGCCTCGGAGATCGAGTGGTCCAAGGTGAGCCTGGTCGCGGCCGACGACTACGTCCGGGCCGCGACCGCGACCGACCGCCCGCCGCCCGCGGGGTACGACCGTGCGACGGTCGCCCGGCTCATCACCGCCTACGAGGAGGCCAAGGACGCGCGCGGGGTCATCGACTTCGAGGACGTCCTCGTCATGCTCGGGCACATGCTCGAGAGCCGGCGCGACGTCGCCGAGACCGTCCGCGGGCAGTACCGGCACTTCGTGGTGGACGAGTACCAGGACGTCTCCCCGGCCCAGCAGTACCTGCTCGACCAGTGGCTCGGCGGCCGTCACGAGCTGTGCGTGGTCGGGGACCCGAGCCAGACCATCTACTCCTTCACCGGAGCGACGCCGCACCACCTTCTCACCTTCGCGCAGAAGCGCCCCGGGGCCCAGGTCGTCCGGCTGGTGCGGGACTACCGCTCGACCCCGCAGGTGGTCGACCTCGCCAACCGTCTCCTCAGCGCGGTCCCCGGTCGCCGGCGCGGCACCACGGCCCTCGAGCTCGTGGCCCAGCGCCCGACCGGGCCGCCGGTCGGCTTCACGGTCTACGACGACGACGAGGCCGAGGCCTCGGGGGTCGCCGCACGGGTGGGGCGGCTGATCGCCGCGGGCACCCCCGCGAGCGAGATCGCTGTGCTGTACCGGACCAACGCGCAGTCCGAGGCCCACGAGCAGGCCCTGGCCGACGCGGGCATCGGCTACCTCGTCCGGGGCGGGGAGCGGTTCTTCGCCCGCAAGGAGGTGCGGGACGCGATCGTGCTGCTGCGCGGGGCGGCGCGCTCCTCGGCGGACACCTCGCTGGGTGAGGCGGTGCGCGGGGTCCTGGCCTCGGTCGGGTGGACCGAGGAGGCACCGGCGGCCCGCGGGGCGGTGCGCGAGCGGTGGGACTCGGTCCAGGCCCTGGTCGCGCTCGCGGACGACCTCGTCGCGACCCGCCCGGAGGCAACCTTGGTGGACCTGGTCGCCGAGCTCGACGAGCGGGCCTCGGCCCAGCACGCCCCCGCTGTCGACGGCGTGACCCTCGCCTCCCTGCACGCCGCCAAGGGGCTCGAGTGGGACGCGGTCTTCCTCACCGGCCTGAGCGAGGGCCTCATGCCGATCTCCCTGGCCGAGACCGACGCCGCCGTGGCCGAGGAGCGGCGCCTGCTCTACGTCGGGATCACCCGGGCCCGTGAGCACCTCGAGCTCAGCTACGCCCGGGCACGCAACCCCGGGTCGCGTGCGAGCCGCAAGCGCACGCGCTTCCTCGACGGGCTGTGGCCCACCGGGGGCCGCGGGCGTCGGTCGGGGGTCGCCGGAGGGTCTGCCGTCGACCTCGAGGACGTGGACCCAGTGCTGCTCGAGGCCCTCCACGAGTGGCGCCGCACGGTGGCGGTCGAGGCCGACAAGCCGGCCTGGACGATCGTCGTGGACGCGGCCCTCGAGACCGTGGCCAGGGACCGCCCGACCACGATCGCCGAGCTCGCCCGGGTGCGGGGGATCGGCCCCGCCAAGCTCGACCGCTACGGCTCCTCACTGCTCGCCCTGGTCGCCGAGCACCCGCAGCCCGGCCTCTGAGCACCCTCGCCGAACTCGGTCGTTAATTCGGTTGTGCGGTCCTGGGGCGCGGTTCTAGAGTTCTTCACGTCCTTGTAGGAGGTCGGGCCGAAGAGGCCTGGGCCTGATCAGAGAGGGGGTGGGTGCACTGATGAAGACGATGACAGTGGTGAACGGCGCTGCGATGGCAGCGGGTTTCGTGCCGCGTCCTGTCGCACCCGCTCTGGATCTGATCCAGGGGAGTGGTGTGTCCGCGTACCTCGGCATCCGCCCGCGTCTGCGCGGCGAGGGACTCACCTCTGCCACCGAGCCCGACTCCGTCACGGGGGCGCTCACGGTCTGACACGACCAGGAGCCTCACCAGGCCGCGGAGTCCATCTCGGGACCCGCGGCCTTCTGCATTCCTCCGCCTCCGGGCGGTCAGCGAAGGTCCGTCGATCCCGGCACCCGACCAGCTGTCCACTCCGGAACTCAGGAGGACCTCGTGCGGCTCACCACGCTGCTCGACACGTTGAACCAGGGCGGATCAGGCCCCTGGCCCGTCCCTGCTGCACCTGCCGCTCCCACCACACCCAGCGAGGAGCAGGCCTTCGACCAGCTCGTCGCCTCGCTCATCCCGTGCCGGGAGCACGACTCCGAGCTGTGGTTCGCCGAGGCGAGCCGGGAGGTCGAGCTCGCCAAGTCCCTGTGCCAGGACTGCCCCCTCCGTGAGGGCTGTCTGGCAGGGGCCGTGGCGCGCTCGGAGCCCTGGGGAGTCTGGGGAGGCGAGGTGTTCGTCGACGGTGTCGTCGTCCCGCGCAAGCGCGGTCGCGGACGACCCCGCAAGGACGAGTCCCGACCGGCGGCATGACCGTCGGCCGGGACCGTCCTCAGACCCGGGCGGCCGGCTCGGCCGCTGATCCGTCCGTCACCAGGCCGGTGCACCCGCAGTCCGGGTGCACCGGCCAACCCATGCTCCGGGGCACGGCCTCGGGCAGGCGCACCTCGAGAGCCCCGGTGTGCGTGGTCGCCGCCAGCCCGTCCAGGTGTGCGAGCACCTGCCCGGTGGCCAGCGCGGCCGCGGTCAGGGCGAGCACCGTCTCCTCGCCCCGACGGGACCGCGTCCCTCCGAGGGCGAGCTGGGCCGCGACGGTGGGCCAGTAGGGATCCTGCTCCGCGCGGTGCAGGTCCACGCAGTGCAGGCAGGGTCCGTGCCCTGGACGCACGAGCGGTCCGACCAGGACCGAGGCCTCGCGCAGGACCACCGAGAGGTGGTCGACGGACTCCCGCAGCCACGGGCGGTGACGTACCGGGTCGGCGGCCCCGTGCTCGACCAGGACGACGAGGTCCGGTGCGGCCGGCGAGCGGCCGTTCCGTCGGCCGCCACGGTGCGGGGCGGTCCGCACGGTCGGCGCGACGTCGTGCAGCACCCTGGCGGCCGCGGTCGACCGGACGGCGCCGACGTCACGGGCCGTGAAGCCTCCGGCCCCCGTGTCGTGCGGGCCCACGAGCAGGTCGTCGTCGAGCTCGAGGGTCCCGACCCCGCCTGCGGCGAGCCCGGCCGCGATGCCCAGTCCCGTGCGTCCCAGACCGCAGACCCGGACGACCTGCCGGGCGCGGGGGGCGAGGACGGGGCGAGGGTCGGCGTCCTCGGTGAGGAGCGACCAGGTGAGCTCCTCGGGGCTGGAGCGCACGCCCGTGGTCTCCAGGAGCAGACGGCTGGCCGCGAGATGGGCCAGGACCGCCTCGATCTCGAGGGGGTCGACCCCCTCGGCCCGGAGGGCGCGCCGCAAGGAGGGGGCATCAGCACCCCGGGGCACCGACATCAGTGCGCGGGCGCTCGCGGGGGACAGGTCGCTCAGGCGGACCGCCCAGCGGTCGTCGGTGCCGAGCTGCACGGTGGTGGTGTCGCACCACAGCACCTCGACCCCGGGACGTAGCCGTGGTCCCGTCCCCTGCCTCGCGTCGTCTCCTCGCACGGCACCAGCCTGGCGTCTGGAGGACTCCGACGGTGGCTGTCCACAGGAGCCGGACATGCGAAAGGCGGCCCACGACGGGGCCGCCTCTCGTGGCGAGCGTCAGGCCTTGCCGAGGATCCGGTTCAGCTTGGTGCTGCAGACGGGGCACACGCCCTTCGCCATCCTGCGACCGTTGGCGACGACCACGTCGCCCTCAGCCTCACGCTTCTCCTTGCACTTCACGCAGTAGAAGTCGCCCTTGTAGGTCTCGGCCATGAGGTATCTCCGTTCAGAAGGCTTGCGCACCGGACGCGATCGACCCGGCCGGCGTTGATGAGCCCCGCCAGGGAGGCGGGCGTCACCGTGCACCGACAGCGTAGTGCTCAGCCCCGTGGACCGCCGCAGGAGCGGGGCCCGGCGCGCCGGGTGTGGTCCAGGCCACGTCGCGTGTCGGCCGCGGGCGCTACCGTGCTCAGGTGCCCCAGGACGGAGCAGCCGCACGGGAGGGACGCAGCGCGCAGGCCGCGTCCCGGTCCGGCGCTGCCGAGGGCCGGGACGCCCCTCATCCACCGGGGGGGCCGGACGATGCCCCGGGACCCGCACCGGGGTCCGAGGAGGATCGCGCCGACGCCCTCGCGCAGGCCCTCGACGCGGTCGAGGTCCGCCGCAGCCGCCGACGCGTCCGCACGGTCACCGCCTTCCGTGAGGGTGGCCGCCTCGTCGTCGCGATCCCTGCGCGCTTCACGCGGACCCAGGAGCGCGAGTGGGTCAGGCGCATGGTCACCAAGCTCGTCTCCCAGGAGCAGCGCCGGCGGCCCTCGGACGAGCAGCTGCTGGCCCGCGCGACCGAGCTCTCGACGCGGTACCTCGAGGGTCGTGCCCAGCCGACGAGCGTGGCGTGGGTGACCAACCAGGGTCGCCGCTGGGGCTCGTGCACCCCGGGGGAGGGCACCATCCGGATCTCCTCCCGGGTGCGCGGCATGCCGCGCTGGGTGCTCGACTACGTGCTCCTGCACGAGCTCGCCCACCTGCTCCAGGCCGGCCACGGGCCCGAGTTCTGGGCACTGGTCGAGCGGTACCCCAGGACCGAGCGGGCACGCGGGTTCCTCGAGGGGGTCGCCTACGCGACCGACGCCCCCGCGGACGAGGACGACGGCGAGGAGCAGGTCACCGAGCCCTGAGCGGGTGCCCCGTGAGCGGGTACCGACCCCGGGACGACAGCACCGGGCCGGCAGCGCTGGGCTCGCAGGGCAGCTACGAGGACTGCGTCCCTCCGTCGTCCGGGTTCCTGCCCGGCCCCGGCCCGTGCTCCGGGTCCTGCTGACCCGCTCCGTCGCCGTCCTTGCCCTCGTCGGCGGCGAAGATCTCCTCGAGGGCTCGGTCGAGGTCGGCGTGCTCGTCGCCCTCGGCCGTGCGCCGGGCGGTGTAGCCGGACGGGTCGTCGAGGTCCTCAGCGGTCGGCAGCAGGTCGGGGTGCTCCCAGACGGCGTCCCGCGCGGCCGCGCCACCGTCAGCCGCGATGAGCGACCACAGCGTCGCGGCATCCCGCGACCGGCGGGGGCGCAGCTCGAGGCCGACCAGGGTCGCGAAGGTGTCCTCGGCCGGTCCGCCCGCAGCACGGCGGCGGCGCATCATCTCGCGCAGGGCAGAGGTGTGCGGCAGGTGCGCGACGGCAGCCGCCGCGGTGACCTCGTCGACCCAGCCCTCGACCAGGGCCAGCGCGGTCTCGAGGCGCAGCAGCGCGGCCTGCTGCTCGGGAGTCGTGCCGATCGAGAACACGCCGCCCGACAGCGCCTCCTGGAGGGCCGCGGGATCGGTGGGGTCGATCGTGCGGACGGCCTCCTCGAGGGAGTCGGTGTCGATCGCGATGCCGCGTGCGTAGGCCTGCACCGCGCCGATCAGGTGCGCCCGCAGCCACGTGACGTGTGTGAACAGGCGGGCGTGGGCGGCCTCGCGCAGAGCCAGGAAGATGCGGACCTCCTCGACCGGGACGTCGAGGTCCTCGGCGAAGGCCGTGACGTTGCGGGGGACCAGGGCGGTGCCGGGCCCCTCGGTGAGCGGGATGCCGATGTCGGTCGAGCCGAAGACCTCGTGCGAGAGGGTGCCGGCGGCCTGGCCGACCTGCATGCCGAAGACGGCCCCACCGAGCTGGCGCATCATCTGACCCGCACCCCCCGTGAGACCGAGGGCTTCCTGGTCGCCCAGGGCGCCGAGCACGTCGGTGGCCTGGCTCGCGAGGGTGTCGGCGAGGGCGTCGGCCACCGAGCTCGCGACCGGCTCGGCGAGGGTCCGCCAGGTGCCCAGCGTGCTCTCGACCCACTCCGAGCGGCTCCAGGCGCGGACCGGTCCGCCCGAGGGCGGGAGGTCCGTCGCGACGTCGAGCCACAGCTCGGCGACCGAGAAGGCCGCCGTCACCTCGCGGCGCTGCTGCTCGTCGACCGACGGGTCTCCCTCCGCGACGGCGACCTGCCGCGCGAGGTCGTGCGCGAGGTCCCAGTTGACGGGTCCGTCCCCCGAGGCGGCGAGCATCCGCTTGACCTGCTCGAGCACCTGGCCCAGGGCAGCAGGGTCCTCGGGGAGCCCGGCGGCCTGCACCATCGCCTGCAGGTCCACGGGGGTCCCGTCGGGCCCGGTCATGCCGAGCCCACGCTCGGACATCTCCTCGATCACCTGGTCCGCGTCAGGACCGAGCAGGGACCGGAGCAGCTCGGTGAGCTGCGGCGGGAGCTCGGGCCGGTCGGGGTCGGAGGGCTGGTTGCTCATCGTGCGCTCCCAAGGACGTCGGCGGGTTCTCCACGGTAACCGCAACGGCTGTGCGCGAGCCGTGAGAGGGGCGTCGTCGTGGGCGCGTCAGCACGCAGGTTCGCTCTAGGCGCAGAATGTCCCGGTGACGCATCCCGAGCCCCCGGCCGCCACGCAGCCCTACCCGTTCCCGCAGCAGCCTGACGGAGCTGAGCCGGAGCAGGAGCCTGCCGACGCGTTGGCCCCGGTGCCCCCGGTGACGCCGCGGGCCATCACGCTCGCGGCGGCGACCGTGGCCACCTCGATCCTCGTGGCCGTGGCGGCCGTCATCCCGGTGCCGTACGCCGTGCAGTCCCCGGGCCCCACCCGGGACACCCTGGGGGAGAGCGCGGGGCAGCCGCTGATCACGGTGTCGGGCACCGAGACCTACGAGTCCTCCGGCTCGTTGCTGCTCACGACGGTCTCGGTCTCCGGTGGCCCGGGGTACCCGGTAGGCCTGCCGATGCTGGTCCGGGGCTGGCTCGACGGGTCGCGGGCCGTGACCCCTGTCGAGCAGGTGTTCCCCACGACCGACACCCGCGAGGACATCGACGAGCGCAACCAGGCG
This sequence comes from Actinotalea soli, assembly GCF_017565425.1. Classification (GTDB taxonomy): domain Bacteria; phylum Actinomycetota; class Actinomycetes; order Actinomycetales; family Cellulomonadaceae; genus Actinotalea; species Actinotalea soli. The sequence continues at coordinate 110,672 of NZ_JAGEMK010000007.1, read as the reverse complement.
CTGATGATCTCCTCGCAGGAGCACGCGGCGGTCGCGGCCCTCGAGGAGCTCGGCTACGAGGTGCCGACCGAGCTCGTCGTCGTCGAGGCGATGGCCGGGTCGGGGGCCGAGGGCGTCGTCCAGGCCGAGGACGTCGTGCAGGACCTCGACGGGGAGGACCTGGCGAGCTTCTCCGCCCTGAGCGCCCGCATGGACGAGGTGCAGCCCGGGGAGACGGTGCTGCTCGGGGTCGAGCGCTCGGGGTCGCGGCACGAGCTCGAGATCACCACCGTCGAGGACGAGACGAACGGCCGCGCGCTGCTCGGGGTGATCATCGATCCTGAGTTCGAGCTGCCGGTGGACGTCAGCATCGCCATCGAGGACATCGGCGGACCGAGCGCGGGCAGCATGTTCGCCCTCGGGATCATCGACATGCTCACCGAGGAGGACGAGACCGGGGGCGAGGTCGTCGCCGGCACCGGCACGGTGGACCTCACCGGCGCGATCGGCCCGATCGGCGGGATCCGGCAGAAGCTCGCCGGCGCCGTGCGGGACGAGGCTGCCTGGTTCCTCGCCCCCGAGGCGAACTGCGACGAGGTCGTCGGGCACGTGCCTGACGACCTGCGCGTCGTGAGCGTGGGCACCCTGGCGGAGGCCCGCGCCGCGGTCCTGGCGATCGGCACGGGGGACGGTGAGGCCCTGCCGGCCTGCACCGGCTGACCGCGGGTCGCGCTCAGTCGAGGGTTGCGCGCACCGCCGCCACGAGCCCCGGCACGACGTCGGGACCGCCGCCGACCGCGGCGTCCTCGTCGTTGGCCCGGGTGCGGACCGCACACCAGGTCTCTCCCGTCCGCAGGGCTCCGACGGCCAGGCGCACGTCCTGACGGTCGGGGTGACTCATGAGGTACTCGAGGGCCGCGTCGGGATCGGTCGGCATGGCCTCCTCGGCCTCAGGGGGCAGCACGACCCGCTCGACGACCACGGCGGCGCCGTCGACCGTCGCGGGCCAGGACATCCCGCCGAGCAGCTCCTCGAGGGACGCGGACTCGGGCAGGCCCTCCTGCTCGACCGAGGTCATGTGGTGCGGGTCCTGGCGCGCGACCTCGACCACGGGGGCGGGGAGCTGCTGGGCCAGCCCGGGCTCGGCGTCCAGGGCGCGGCCCGTGGCCACGAGGGCGAAGACGCGCACCGGGCCGTCCCAGCCCGAGGTGGCGACGTGCCGCTCGATCTCGGCCACGGCGTCGGCCAGGCCCCGGGTCCCGGGCTCGAGGGCCGGGGGGCGGGGGGCGTCGGTGGCGGGCGTGGGCTCGTGGCCGGCGTGGTCCGTCATGGGTCCATCGTGTCAGGTGGTCACGATCCGGTCACCAGGGGCCCGAGCGTGCGCGGTGCGTGAAGGTCCTGTGGGAACCTGAGGCCACGCACGCACGTTGTGCTGCTGAGCCCCGGGTACGGACGACGACGCCGTCTGCCTCGGGCTCCTGGACGACGACCCGCCGCCCGCCGAGCTTCGACGAGGTACAGACCCGTGACCTTTGCTTCATCCCCCCGACCAGCCCCCGGAGCCGCGCGCCCGGGCCGACGCCGAGGAGCCCTCGGTCCGACCGTGGTGGTCCTCGTCGTGCTGGGCATCCTGTTCATGCTCGCCGCGAACCTGTGGACCGAGGTCCTCTGGTTCGACGCGGTCGGGTACGTCGACGTGCTGCGGGTCGAGTGGCTGACCCGCGGCCTCCTCTTCGCGGCCGGGTTCGTCATCATGGCGGCGGCGGTGTTCGCCGCCCTCTCGATCGGCTACCGCACGCGGCCGATCTACGCCCCCTCGACGCCCGAGCAGGCCTCGCTGGACCAGTACCGCGAGATGGTCGAGCCCCTCCGCCGCCTGGTGATCCTGGCGGCCCCCGCGGTCCTCGGCTTCTTCGCCGGGGCAGCGGCCTCGGCCCAGTGGGAGACCGTCCAGCTCTTCCTCAACGGCACCGACTTCGGCGTCGCGGACCCCGAGTTCGGCATGGACATCTCCTTCTTCATGTTCACGCTGCCGGCCCTGCGCTTCGTGGTGTCCTTCCTCATGGCCGTCGCGGTCATCGCCGGCATCGCGGGCCTGGCCACCCAGTACCTGTACGGCGGGCTGCGGCTCGGCGGCACCGGGGACCGCACGACGCGGGCCGCGCGCGTCCAGCTGGGCGTCACCGCTGCTCTGATCATGGTGCTGATCGCCGCGAACTACTGGCTGGACCGCTACTCCCTGCTCGTCAGCCAGGGTGAGCTCATCCAGGGTGCGGCCTACGCCGACGTCAACGCCGTGATGCCCGCCAAGGCGATCCTCACTGTTGTCGCCCTGCTCGTCGGGGCGCTCTTCCTGGTGGCCGCCGTGCGCGGCACCTGGCGACTGCCGGCGATCGGCGTGGGGACCATGGTGGTCGCCGCGATCGCGGTCGGCGGGGTGTACCCGGCGGTGATGCAGCGGTTCGAGGTCGAGCCGAACGCCCAGGCCCTCGAGGCCGAGTACATCCAGCGCAACATCGATGCGACGCGGACGGCCTTCGGCCTGGACGAGGTCGAGTACACCTCCTACGACGCGACCCTGGTCGGTCAGGCGGGGGCCCTGCGCGAGGACGCCGAGACCACCGCGAGCATCCGTCTGCTCGACCCGGCGGTCGTCAGCCCGTCGTTCCGCCAGCTGCAGCAGAACAAGCAGTACTACAACTTCCCCGACACCCTCGCGGTGGACCGGTACCAGATCGACGGCGAGAGCCGCGACACCGTGATCGCGGTCCGCGAGCTCAACCTCGGGGGCCTCGGCGCCGACCAGCGCACCTGGGTCAACGACCACACCGTGTTCACGCACGGGTTCGGCGTGGTCGCGGCCTACGGGAACACCACGGCCTCCGACGGCCGTCCGGCGTTCTACCAGGGCGGGATCCCGTCCGAGGGGTCGCTGGGCGACTACGAGCCGCGGATCTACTTCGGCCAGAACAGCCCCGACTACTCGATCGTCGGTGCCCCCGAGGGCACCGAGCCGTGGGAGCTGGACTTCCCGGACGACGACGAGCCGAGCGGCCAGGTCAACACGACCTTCCCGACCGACGAGATCACCGCGGGCCCGAGCATCGGCACCCTGTGGAACCAGCTGCTCTTCGCGGTCAAGTTCGGCTCGGAGCAGATCCTGTTCTCCGACCGCGTGACCGAGGAGTCGCAGATCCTCTTCGACCGCGACCCGCGCGACCGCGTCGGCAAGGTCGCCCCGTACCTGACCCTCGACACCCGCGTGTACCCCGCGGTGGTCGACGAGAAGGTGATGTGGATCGTGGACGGCTACACCACCGGTGACGGCTACCCCTACGCGGCCTCGCGGTCCCTGGACGACGTGACCGTCGATGCGCTCACCGGCCAGTCGGACACCATCGCCGCCCTCGCCCCGCAGGAGGTGAACTACGTCCGCAACTCGGTCAAGGCCACGGTCGACGCCTACACGGGCGAGGTCACCCTGTACGCCTGGGACGACGAGGACCCGGTCCTGCAGACCTGGCAGGGCATCTTCCCGACCAAGATCCAGCCCATGTCCGAGATCAGCGGTGACCTGATGAGCCACCTCCGCTACCCGGAGGACATGTTCAAGGTGCAGCGCAACCTGCTCGCGACCTACCACGTGGACACCGCGGCCGAGTACTACTCGGGCCAGGACTTCTGGCAGAACCCGCAGGACCCGGTCACCGAGTCGCTCACGCAGCCGCCGTACTACCTGACCCTCGAGATGCCGACCCAGGACGAGCCCACGTTCTCCCTGACGTCGACCTTCATCCCGGGCGGTCAGACCGACCGCAACGTCCTCACGGGCTTCCTCGCGGTCGACGCCGAGCCAGGCGACCAGGCGGGGGAGAGGCGTGAAGGCTATGGCCAGCTCAGGCTCCTCGAGCTCCCCAGGAACACGACGGTGCCCGGACCGGGCCAGGTGCAGAACAACTTCCGGTCCAACCCCGAGGTCTCGCAGAGCCTCAACGTGCTCCAGCTCGGCAACTCCACGGTGGTCAGCGGCAACCTGCTGACCCTGCCGGTCGGTGGCGGTCTGCTCTACGTGCAGCCCGTGTACGTCCAGGCCTCCGAGGGCACCCGGTTCCCGCTGCTGCAGCGGGTGCTGGTCTCCTTCGGCGACCAGATCGGCTTCGCCGAGACCCTCGAGGAGGCCCTCGACCAGGTCTTCGAGGGCGACGCCGGGGTCGAGGGCGTCGAGCCGGGGTCGGACGTCGAGGAGGTCCCGGACGCGCCGGTGGACGACGCTCCCGGCGAGTCCCCGGACGACATCGTCGACGAGGTCGAGCCCACCGAGCCGGCCGGGCCGACGACGGAGCCCACGACCGAGCCGACGACGGACCCGGCGCCGACCGGTGACGCGCGGGCCCGCCTGGACGCGGCGCTCGCCGACGCGAACGCGGCACTCCTCGAGGGCCAGGAGGCCCTGGCCGACGGTGACTTCGCCGCGTACGGCGAGGCCCAGGAGCGGCTGCAGGACGCGCTCGAGGCGGCCATCGCGGCCGAGAACGAGCTCGACGGCTGACACCGCGGGAGGCCGGCCCCGCGAGGGGTCGGCCTCCCGCCGCTCGTCTTCGACGGAGCGGGGTGGGCTCGGGTCATCATGAGACCCGAAGCCACCCCGCTCCGGTCGTTCCGAGCGGAGACCGCGGGCGCAGGCCCGGGCGGGGGACCGCGACGTCCCGGGTCCGATTTGGTCTCACGGGAGGGGTGCCGTAGTCTGGAATCACCGACGCGGGGTGGAGCAGCTCGGTAGCTCGCTGGGCTCATAACCCAGAGGTCGCAGGTTCAAATCCTGCCCCCGCTACTTGTGAAGTAGCAGTTCAGAGGCCCTCTTGATCTTCGGATCGGGAGGGCCTCTGGCGTTGGTGCGGCCGTCGGCCTGCCGGCGCCTCGGGGCTGCTCGGGGCCCTGTGGCCCCGAGTCGTGACCGACACGTGCGTGACGGCAGGGTGTCATCGCTGGGACGCGGACCGGGGGACCAACCGCCCCCGTCCCGGAGCGGACCGGTTGGCATACTTCGCGCATGATCGACGCCATCGCCTTCCTCGACCAGTTCTGGCTGACCCTGCTGGTCCTCGTGCCGATCGTGATGGTGGCCCGCGCCGTCGTCGCGGGGTCGCGGTACTCGGCGATCCTGATCATCGTGGTCTTCGGCCTCACCCTGGGCGCCCTGCTCGTGGCGACGGGGGCGGGCACCGCGGGCCTGCCCGACCTCTACCTCATGAACATGCTCTCGCGCGCCACCATCGTCGCGCTCACGGCGTCGTTCTTCGTCGGTGGCCAGGAGCTCCGACGCCTGTTCGGTGGGGTGACGGTGCCGGACGACAGGTCCGTCGTGCTCAACAACAAGGAGGTCGTGCTCGGCACCGGCCGCACGCAGTTCGTCTTCATCGTGCGCTCGTTCTTCGTCCTGCTGGGTGTGGACGCGACCGTGAGGGTCCTGCTCGGCACCGGGGGCGGGCAGCAGGAGATCCTGCCGCTGCTGGCATACCTGGGTCTGGTCTTCGCAGTCATCCTGGTCGACCCGGGTGCTCAGATCGCCAACAAGCGCCGCTACCTCGGCAAGGGCACCGTCGAGCTGGTCCTCCTGATCCTCGTCCTCGCCGGTGCCGCCTTCATCGCCGACGGGGTGCGGGAGATCGCTGCCTTCCCGCCGATCTTCTTCTCGATGCTGATCGCCGTGGCCCTGGGGTGGGTCTTCCCACGATGGACGCACGGGCCGGCGGTGCGGGCGCTGATGTTCGGCGGGATCCCCGTGGTGCTGGCGGCGAACTTCATCATCGGCGGTTCGCTGCTGGTCGAGTCGCTGGCGCTGGACGGCATGGCGCCGATGCTCCTGTACGGCTTCTTCGGACAGCTCATGTGGATGTTCGGCGGGATCTCGGTGCTGATGCTCGTCGGCCGCACGGCCGCGGTGCGGAACCTCGCGCCGGGGATGGCCGGGGCGCTGTCGCACGCCGGGCTCACCGGCGCCTGCACCGCCGGCGACATGGGCGAGATCGCCAGGCGTCGTGCGCCGATCATGATCTCGGTGCCGTTCTTCGGGCACGTGTTCCTGTTCGGGATCCTCGCGTTCAGCCTCGACGCGGGGCAGCTCCTGGTGTGGCCGACGGCAGCGATGGCGGTGATCGGCCTGGCGCTCACCGCCCTCGCGCTGCGCCAGGTCCGCCGATCCGCGGGCGAGGACCGCGCCGAGGTGAAGGGACTGATGCTGTTCTCCTTCGGATGGCAGCTGATAGCGCTGTTCGGTGGGCTCCTGATGCTGGCTCACCTGTCACTGGCGCACTCGGTCATGGCCACCAGTGCCGCGCTGTCGCACTTCGGCGTGTTCGCGGCCCTCCAGGGCGGGCTGTTCGGCGCCGAGGCTGCCGCGCTGATCGCCTTCGTGTTCGCGATGCCGTTCCTGGTGCACCCCTTCGTCTACTTCATGTTCGGCCGCGGCATGGCGCGCGACGGCGAGATGCCCCGCCGACCGGCCTACGCCCTGGCCGGGCTCGGTGCGGTGGGCGTCGTGGTCGCGCTGGTCGGCCTCGCGTAGGAGCCGCACCGCCCTTCCCGCCGCGCGAGACCACGGGTGGACGCCGGACGGACCGCGGCCTCGGGGTCGCCAGCCTCCCGCCAGGCGCTCGGCGACAGGTCAGACGACGCGGAGAGTCTTGGCAAGGGTCCTTGCTGCTGTCGAGCGGGCTGTTGCCGAGGACGGCGTGAAGGTCACAGTCACTCGGGTGGCACCCGCCTTCGAGACCTTCGGCAACCGAACCGCCACCGTGCCCCGCGCAGAGGCGGGCAGGTTCTTCGTGACGGTTGCGCCCGCCACCGTGATCTTGACGGTCCCGGTCGGTGCACTCGTGGCGGCGGTCTTCACGGTGACGCTGGCCGTCCCGGCGGCACCACGGGGCATCGGCGACGGCAACCGGACGTCGACGGTGGGCGAGATCTTCGTGACCTTGCGCGCAGAGGAGGTCGCCGTCGCAGTGCTGTAGCCGTCCCGCCTCACGACGACACGGGCCTGGACCTTCCGGCCCGCATCCTTCGCGGTGAGGCGGTACGTCGATGACGTGGCGCCTGGGATGTGCGCGCCGTCCCTTAGCCATCGGTAGCTGTACGTGAGACCCGGCAGCGACCAGCTACCTCGGCTCGCGGTCAGCTTCTGCCCGACCTCGGCAGTCCCCGTCACCTTCGGCGGCGTCGTGACGACCGGTGCGTCCCCTGCTGCCACGGCCTCGGTCGGCTCCGACCGTGCTTCGCCAGGCGCCCGGCCTGCCGCGCTCGCCGTCACGAGGACGGAGAGGCGGCTGCCGAGGTCTGCAGGCGCCACCGTGTAGGCACGCTCAGTCGCTCCACGGAGCGGAACCCCATCACCGAGCCACTGGTAGGTGAGCGTTGGCGATGCCACGTCCCACGTGCTCGAGCTTGCGGTGAGCACCTCGCCCACCTGGGGAGTGCCGCTCACGAGCGGCGGCGACCCGGGCTTGATCGGCGCGCCCAGCGCGAAGTAGACGCCGCCCACATCAGCGCAGGTCCTGTCCACCTCAAGAACCTCGGGTCCTGGTGTCTCGTAGTCGTTGCCGTTGAGCCAGCGCTCCACCTCACGCCCGCTGTCGCTGTAGAGGACAGCCACGGCGTGCGAGCCTGGCGCGACACCTGGGACCGCGAACGTCGCCGACGTGCGGCCGGGGCCCGCGTCGAACGCGGCAGTACGCCGCAACCACGTGTGGGTGTCGACGACGTGGACCTCACCGCTCTGGCCTGAGGGAAGCCCGACGATCGTGCCCGTGACGGTCGCGCAGCGTCGGAGCGTGATCTCGAGGTCGTCGATCACCTCACCGGGGGCGAGGACGAGCCGTGTCGCTTCGACCCAGTAGAACGAGAAGTTCCCTGGTGCGCCGGCCGAGTACCATCCGGCTGCGTAAGACGACGGGCCGCTCTGCGAGTTCACCCGCACGTCGTGCTCGCTGCCGGGGCGCAGGTCGTCGAGGGTGAAGACCCCCGTGTCTTGGACGATGGCAGTGCTCCTGCCCTCGAAGTCTGGTCGGACCTGAACCAGGACGTCGTCGCTCAGCGCGGCCCCGTCAGGGGTGATCACCGTGCCGGAGAGTCGAGGTCGTACGACTGGCGCCCCAAGCACGACGTGCTCGCCCGGGTACGGGCCCGGGCTCGAGGAGAATTCGTAACGGAACGTCCCAGCAACTCGACCGACGTACGACGGGAGGTACTTGGCCTGGAGGTCCCCTTGGGGGTCGACGAACAGGTTGCAGGTGCCACCGTGGGTGAACTGGTCGGGGAAGGCAAAGCTCCCATCCGGGGCGAGCACAGCGGACTCGTACGTCGTGCCGCAACGAAGAGCGAGGTGAATGTTCGCTGCCTCGCCGGGGAGGAGCCCCTCGATCACGCCGGTGACGCTTCCGGTCCTTGCGGCGTGCGCCGGTGTGGCTCCGAGCAGGAGGACGAGCAGGGCGACGATGCCCAGCGCGGCGACCCGAGGGTACCGTCGAGCGGCGCTAGGTCGGACGGTAGCCATGCGGATCCTCTCGCTGAGGCACGCATCTGCGTGGCCCGCGCGATCTTCCCGTGTTCGAGCCTGGTTCGGTGACCGCCGAGCGGGTGAACTGCATGTCGAACGACTGGTCCACCGACGCACGACGACGGCACGGGTCGCGCCCCTGACCGGTTGCCGCCCGGGACTAGCCCTCGGGGCCCGCGAGCCCCCGCTGGCGAGGCGGACTGCTCCTCGCTCGGCCTCGACCGCCCTGACGCCGACGCCGTCGTCCCGAGTCGAGGACCTCTCCGAGGTCGAGAGCGCTGCCCGGGTCGCCGCGTGGGCGGCGGCGCAGGAGGCGTAGGGCTGCCCCCGGACGACGCCCGCCGCGTCGTCCGCGAGGATGGGGGCATGGAGCAGACGCGGCTGGCCCCGGGGGACCTCCTCGTCGCGGTGCCGCAGCTCGCGGACGAGAACTTCCGGCGCGCCGTCGTCCTGCTGCTCCACCTCGACGAGGAGGGGGCGCTGGGGGTGGTGCTCAACCGCGAGCTCGACGTCGCCGTGGGGTCCGTGCTCCCGACCTGGCAGGACGTCGTGGCGGGTCCGCCGAACCTCTTCCAGGGCGGCCCGGTGGGGCTCGACGGGGCGCTCGCGGTCGCGACCCTCGTCGCCGGGGTCGACCCCCCGCGCGCCGTGACGAGGGTCGCCGGGGCCTTCGGTCTCGCGGACCTCGACGCCGAGCCCGAGGCGGTCCGCGGGGTGCTCGGGCTGCGGGTGTTCGCGGGGCATGCCGGGTGGTCCGGCGGGCAGCTCGAGGCCGAGGTCGCGGCGGGGGACTGGTACGTCTTCCCGGCCTTGCCCTCCGACGTCGTCACCGCGGACCCGGCGGGACTGTGGAAGGCCGTGATGCGACGGCAGGGCGGCGCCATCGCGATCCTCTCGACCGCCCCGGTGGACCCGAGCCTCAACTGAGCACGGTCCTGTGCGTGCGGCAGCGACGTGCCGGGTGCTCGGGCAGGATGGCCGCATGACGACGGATCTCGGACGCTTCCTCGCCGCTCAGGAGCAGGAGGGCACGTACGCCACGGCGCTCGCCGAGCTCCGTGCGGGCCGCAAGCGCAGCCACTGGATGTGGTTCGTCCTCCCGCAGCTGCGCGGACTCGGTCGCAGCGCCACGGCTCAGCACTATGGGATCGACGGGATCGAGGAGGCACGTCGATACCTCGCCGACCCGGTGCTGGGCCCCCGGCTCGTCGAGTGCGCCCAGGCCCTGGCGGACCTGCCCGGCGACGACCCCGTCGCGGTGATGGGCGAGATCGACGCGCAGAAGCTCCGCTCCTCGATGACCCTGTTCCTCCGAGCAGCCGGGGACGACGCCGACCGGTCGTGGAAGGAGACGTTCGTCGCCGTCCTGGATCGGTACTTCGGCGGTGTGGAGGACGAGGAGACCCTCCGCCTGCTCGCGGTCGATCCTCGTCAGCGGTAGCGAGGGCGCCAGCCTCGGTCGCCCTCAGGCAGCGCGGGCGAGCACGTCAGGACACGTGCCCGCGCAGCAGACGACGCCAGTAGACCTGCGGCTCGACGTAGCGGTCGAACACCAGGGTGCTGCGGCGCGGGCGCGCGAGGTCGGGGAAGCGCAACGTCGGCTCGGGCCTGCCGTGGCGGTCGAACTCGGCGAGCAGCAGGCGGGACCTGGACGTCGTCACAGGGGCGATCGAGTAGCCCGAGTAGTGCCGCATCGGGCGGCCCGTCCGGCGGGCGGCGATGTTGTGCGCGACCACCGGGGCCTGCTTGCGCAGCGCACCGCCCGAGGGGAGGGTGTCGAGGTCCGCCGCGTCCCCGAGGCCCCACACGCGCGGGTGGGTGCGGTGCTGCAGGGTGAGGGGATCCACCGCGACGAAGCCCGCGCTGCTCTCGCTGCTGAGGTCGCTCGCCGCGATCCACGAGGGGGCTCGGTGCGGCGGGGCGAGGTACAGGGCGTCGTAGCGCACCTCGCTCGTGCCCTCGAGGGAGCGCAGGTGCAGGACCTGCTGCGCGGGGTCGATGCGATCGACGGTGGTCGAGGTGCGCAGGTGGACCCCGTAGCCCTCCGCGGCGGCGCGCAGCTCCTGGTCGGCGCGGGCGTGGTCGACCAGGTGCGTCCCCTCGACCACGAGCTCGATGTCGATCGCGCCGAGGGTGCCGACGGTGCGCCAGTGGTCGGCCGCCATGAGCAGGGGCTTGAGGGCGACGGGCGAGCACGGGACGTGCTGGTCGGAGATGACGAAGACGGCGGTGCCCGCGGTGAGGGAGGAGAGCATCGTCCAGGTCTGCTCGGCGTGCTCGGGCAGGTAGCTCGTCGACGCCGCGGGGGTCGCGACGGCCTCGCGGGACCCGGGCAGGGCGTCCCAGTCGACCTCCGACCCGGGGCAGACGACGAGGTCGCCGTAGGTGAGGGTCTCGCCGTCCGCGAGCTCGACGGTCGAGCGCGCGGGGTCGACGGCGGTCACCCGGCTCGCGTACCAGCGGCACCCGGCGGGCATGGCCTGGGACTGGGGCCGGCGGAGGTCCGCGAGGCGGGCGGTCCCGGCCGCGACGAAGGACAGCATCGGCCGGTAGTGGTGCACCGGGCTGGGCTCGACGAGGGCGACGTCGTGGCAGCCGTCTCGGCGGAGCTTGGCGGCGAGGGAGATGCCCGCGTTGCCACCTCCGACGACGAGGACGTCGTGGTGCTGGTGGTGGCTCATGGTGACGACGACCCTTCCGCGGTCGGCAGACCGGACCTGCGTCACGCTAGGTCAGGTCAGGTGGTTGCGCGCGCCGGGGGGCGTGGCCCCCACGGGTCGCCGCGGTCGCCTACTCTGTCGCCGAGACGAAGCAGGGCCCGGCACCCGGCCGCGGCGCGCGTGAGGCTCGCGGTGCTGACGAGGGAGACCTGATGGCCGGCGGTCTGGCAGCTCTTCTGGATGACATCGCGGCTCTCGCGAAGCTCGCCGCTGCGTCGGTGGACGACGTCGGCGCCGCCGCGGGCCGGGCGAGCGCGAAGGCTGCGGGGGTCGTGATCGACGACACCGCGGTGACCCCGCGCTACATCCACGGCGTGGTGGCCGCGCGCGAGCTGCCCATCGTGCGCAGGATCGCCGTCGGCTCGCTGCGCAACAAGCTGCTCTTCATCCTCCCGGCCGCGCTGCTGCTCAGCGAGCTGCTGCCGTGGCTGCTGACCCCGATCCTCATGGTCGGGGGTGCGTACCTCGCCTTCGAGGGCGCCGAGAAGGTCTACGAGCTGGTCACCGGGCACGCCAAGGCCAAGACGGCCGTGCCCGCGGCCGTGCAGGGCGAGGACGCCGAGAAGACCGTGGTCAGCGGGGCGATCCGCACGGACTTCATCCTCTCGGCGGAGATCATGGTGATCGCGCTCAACGAGGTGGCCGACGAGCCGCTGGTCTCCCGCGCCGTCATCCTCGTCGTCGTCGCTCTCGGCATCACGGCCCTGGTCTACGGCATCGTCGGCCTGATCGTGAAGATGGACGACATCGGGCTGCACCTCGCCAAGACCCGCCGGGGGGCCGTCGCCGCGGGCGGACGCCTCCTGGTCCGCGCGATGCCCTCGGTGCTCGCCGTCCTCTCGACGGTCGGCATCGTCGCGATGCTCTGGGTCGGCGGGCACATCCTGCTGGTGGGGGTCGACGAGCTCGGCTGGCACGCCCCCTACGCCCTGGTCCACCACCTCGAGGAGGCCGTGCACGGGCTCGCGGGGGTGGGCGGGTTCGTGGCCTGGGTGGTGAACACCCTCGCCTCGGCGCTGGTGGGGCTGGTGGTGGGGGCTGTCGTCGTCGCGGTCATGCACGTGCTGCCTCGGCGTGGGGGCGCCCGGGCGGCCCACTGACCTACCCGTCCCGCACCGCGTCTGCGGGAGGCCTGGTCGCCAGGTGCACCCAGTGCACCGTTGCACTCAGTGCAGTGACCTGCCTACTATGCGCCGTGCCCGCGATTCATCCCATCACTGACCGGCGCGCTGCCCTCAAGGAGCGCCACCGGAGGGCCATCGTCGCGGCCGCGGCTGTCCTGCTCGAGGAGACCGGCGGGCTGAACTTCACCATCGAGGACCTCGCCGTGCGCGCCGACGTCTCGCGCCGCACCGTCTTCAACCACTTCGCCTCCCTCGGGGACGTCCTGGCCGCGGTCTTCGACGACGTCATGGCCGAGCTGGTCGACTGCTACACGGCCCAGCCTCCCCCCGAGGACGCGGCGCAGAGGAGTGCCTCCGTCGACGAGGCCTTCGACGAGCTGGCCGCTGCGGTCCGGGCCACCGACCTCGTCCCGTCGATGTCCTACCTGACGCGGTCGCTCGGGGACAAGGATCAGTCCCCCTGGGTCGACGGCGTGCTGCTCCGCGTGCTCGAGGACGGTGGCCTGCGCCTCGCCGCCGCGATGCGCGAGCGGAGGCCCGGGGTCGACGCTCTCGAGATCGACCTGCTCGTCAACACCGTGCTCCACGGGGTGCTCGTCGTGCACCGCCACTGGTACGAGGCCACCGCCGCAGCCGACGACGACGCCTCGCGCGCGGTGTGGTCGAGCCTGGTCGACCGCTTCCTCGCCCGGCTCCGGTCGGGGTACGCCCGCGAGCACGACCCCGGGGACCCGACCTCCGCCTGACCGGCTCCCCTCCGCCCCCCGTCCGTCCCAGACTCTTGCACCGCAGCACCGCATCCTTCCCGCCTCATGCACCTCGAAAGGTCGACATGGCTGAGATCCTGTTCCGACTCGGACGCCTCGCGGCGCGGCGTGCCCGCCTCGTGGTCGCCGCCTGGGTGGCCGTCCTCGCGCTCGCGGGGGTCGCCTTCGCCGTCGGCGGCGGCACCCTGACGACGGCCCTGACGATCCCCAACACCCCGACCGCCGAGGTGACCGAGCAGCTCGAGGAGGAGTTCCCCTCGGCAGCAGGTGGCACCGGCACCGTGGTCCTCAGCACCGAGGACGGCTCCGAGATCACCCAGGCCCAGCGCGACGAGCTGAGCCCCTGGCTCGCGGGGGTCACCGAGGTCGACGGCGTCGAGGGGGTCATCGACCCGTTCCAGACCGAGGCCGAGCGCGCCGAGCAGCAGCAGGCCCTCGAGGACGGGCTGGCTCAGATCGAGGACGGGCGCGCGCAGATCGAGCAGGGCCGCGCGCAGATCGACGACGGCGCCGCCCAGCTCGAGGACGGTCGCGCCCAGCTCGACGCCGCGCGGGCCGAGCTCGAGCAGGGGCAGGCCGCGATCGACGCCGCCCGCGAGCAGGCCGAGGCCGCCGGGGCGTTCGACCTGGCCGCACCCCAGCTCGACGCCCAGCAGGCCGAGGTCGACGCAGGGCTCGCCCAGCTCGACGCGCAGCAGACGGCCCTCGAGGCCCAGGAGGCCGAGCTCGAGGCCGGGCGCGCCGAGCTCGAGGAGCAGGCGACGATGCTCGAGGAGCAGGCCACCGAGGCCGAGCTGGGTGCCCAGCTGCTCGAGGGTGCCGCCGAGATCCGCCTCGTCTCGGAGGACGGCAGCGCCGCGATCGCCAACCTCTCGTTCTCCGAGAGCCAGTTCGAGATCACCCAGGAGACCAAGGACGAGGTCATGGAGGTGCTCGGGGACCCGCCGGTCGACGGGGTGGAGTCGAGCTTCGGCGCCGACATCGCCACGGCCACCCCCGAGATCCTCGGCGTGGGCGAGGCCGTCGGCGTCGTCGTCGCCGCGATCGTCCTGCTCGTCATGCTCGGCACCCTGATCGGTGCCGGACTGCCCATCCTCACGGCCCTCGTCGGCGTCGGCATCGGGGCCCTCGGTGCCCTGTCCCTCTCCGGCGTGGTCGAGATGGTCTCGGTGACCCCCGTGCTCGGCCTGATGCTCGGCCTGGCGGTCGGGATCGACTACTCGCTGTTCATCGTCAACCGTCACCGGCGTCAGCTCAAGCAGGGTTACGACGTCGAGGAGTCCATCGGCCTGGCCAACGGGACCTCGGGCAACGCGGTGGTCTTCGCCGGTGCGACGGTCCTCATCGCGCTGCTCGGGCTCAACATCACGGGCATCCCGTTCCTGGGCCTCATGGGCACCGTCGCCGCGTTCTGCGTGGCCGTCGCGGTGATGATCGCGGTCACCATGACCCCCGCGCTGCTCTCCCTGGTCGGGCCGCGCATCCTCAGCACGAAGGAGCGGGCAGCCCTGCACGGTGCGGCGGCCACCCCCGGTGCGGCCGCACCCTCACCGGTCGCCGCGGCGCGCCCCATGTCGACCACGAGCGCGGTCGCCCGCGTCGTGCTCGGCGCGGCCGCCCTCGTCGTGATCGCGCTGCCGGCCCTCGACCTGCGGCTCGGCCTGCCGGACGGCTCCTCGGAGCCGTCCGACTCGACCCAGTACCAGGCCTACGAGACCGTCACCGAGAAGTTCGGCGACGGTCAGAACGGCACCCTGCTCGCCGTGGCCGAGGTGGCTGACGGCGCCGGGGAGGACCTCAGCACGCAGGTCGCCATCGCCCAGCAGCTCTTCAGCCAGGACGACGTCGTCGCCGTCGCCCCGGTCGGCGCCTCGGAGGACGGCGGGCTCGTCGCCTTCCAGGTGGTCCCGGCCGAGGGACCCACGAGCGAGTCGACCGAGCAGCTCGTCACCGACCTGCGCGAGCTGGACGTCGTCGACGGGGATGCGACCTTCGGCATCGCGGGGGCCGCGAGCGGCAGCATCGACGTCTCGCAGGCCCTCGCCGACGCCCTGCCGACCTACCTCGCGGTGGTCGTGGGCCTGTCGATGGTCATCCTGATGCTCGTGTTCCGGTCGATCTACGTGCCGGTCATCGCGACCCTCGGGTTCATCCTGTCCTTCTTCGCGGCCCTCGGCGGGGTCGTGGCGATCTACCAGTGGGGCTGGTTGGGCGGCGTGTTCGGGGTGGAGTCCCCGGGCCCGGTGCTGAACTTCCTGCCGACGATCCTGGTCGGCATCCTGTTCGGGCTCGCGATGGACTACATGCTGTTCCTCGGGACAGGCATGCGCGAGGCCTACGCCCACGGCGCGCCGGCACGGCTCGCGGTCGCCCAGGGCTTCCGGGCCGGTCGGGCGGTGGTCACCGCTGCGGCGATCATCATGATCTCGGTCTTCGGCGGGTTCATCTTCGCCCACAGCGCGATGATCCGGCCGATCGGGTTCGCCCTGGCCTTCGGCGTGCTCGTCGACGCCTTCGTGGTCCGCATG
Organism: Actinotalea soli; assembly: GCF_017565425.1. GTDB lineage: Bacteria > Actinomycetota > Actinomycetes > Actinomycetales > Cellulomonadaceae > Actinotalea > Actinotalea soli. The sequence goes on along the minus strand of NZ_JAGEMK010000007.1, from coordinate 95,003 downwards.
CTGCTGATCCCGGCACTCATGCACCTCGCGGGGGACAAGGCCTGGTGGCTGCCGCGCTGGCTCGACCGCATCCTGCCCGACGTGGACGTCGAGGGGGCCAAGCTCGAGCGACGCCACCCGCACGTCGAGGTCGAGCACCCCGCCGCCTCGAGCGCCGGTGAGACCGCCGCGAGCCAGCCGGGGCCGGTCACCCGGGGCTGAGCCTCCGGACCGTCTCGATCGTGTCCGCCTCCTCGGCGGTCTTGTCCACGCGGTACCGCAGCACGCGGGCGAAGCGCAGGGCAAGACCGCCGGGGTACCGGCTCGAGCGTTGGACGCCGTCGATCGCGATCTCCACGACCTGCTCGGGCCGCACCGTGACGAGCCAGCCGTCGTCCTCGACCTCGAGCTCGCGGAAGCGCGCCGTCTGCCAGGCGAGGGTCTCGTCGGTCATGCCCTTGAAGGTCTTGCCCAGCATGACGAAGCCGCCCGCCGGATCACGGGCGCCCAGGTGGATGTTCGAGAGCATGCCTTGGCGGCGGCCCGAGCCGCGCTCGACCGCGAGCACCACGAGGTCGAGGGTGTGCCGGGGCTTGACCTTGACCCAGGCGGCGCCGCGCCGTCCGGCCTCGTAGGGGGCGGTCCCGTCCTTGATCACGGCTCCCTCCTGGCCTGCGGCCACCCAGCCCTCGAAGGCTGATCGGGCGAGCTCCGGCACCTCGGTCACGACCCGCTCGACCAGGAGCTCCGGGGCGACGCGGTCCAGGGCGTCGAGCCGCTCGAGCAACGGGCGGTCAAGCAGGTCCTCGCCGTCCAGGTGCAGCAGGTCGAAGAAGAAGGGGCGCAGGTCCGTGGCGGCCGCGAGCTCGGCGTCGCGGGTCGCGCTGCGGGCGGCGGTCTCCTGGAAGGGGCGCGGCCGCCCTGCGTCGTCGAGGGCGAGGGCCTCGCCGTCGAGCACCGCGGACCGGACGGGCAGAGCGCGGACCACCGCGACGATCTCGGGGACGCGGGCCGTGATGTCGTCGAGGCTGCGCGTGAAGACGTGCACCTCGTCGCCGTCGCGGTGCACCTGGATGCGGATCCCATCGAGCTTGGCGTCCACCACGGACGGCCCGTCCGGCAGGCTGGCCATCGCCTGCTCGACCTCCGCGGCCGAGGAGGCGAGCATGGGGCGCACGGGCCGGCCGACGGCGAGGGTGAAGCCGTCGAGGGCCGCGAGGGCCGCCTCGGGGTCGGCAGCCCCGAGGGCGGCGGTCGCGACCGGCTCGGTGGCCCCGGCGAGCATCGCGGCTCGGCGCACCGCGGCGGCGGGCACCCCGGCGGCCTCGGCCACCGCGTCGAGCAGCAGGGCGTCGAGGGCTCCTTGCCGGAGGTCCCCGGTCACCAGCCCGCGCAGCAGGCGTTGCTCGGGCTCTGTCGCGGCGGCAAACAGCTCGGCGGCCATCGTCGAGCGTGCGGTCGCCGAGCCGGTGCCCGCCAACCGCGACATCCTCTCGAAGAGGTCGTCGACCGCGAGCACCTCGAGGGAGGGCTCGGCCGCCGGGCCGGGCAGGGAGCCGAGGGAGCGCCACCCCAGCCCGGTGCGGCGCTGACGCAGCTCGCCCGCGAGGTACCGGGCCACGACCGGGACCTCCGCGGGGTCCGTGCGACGGAGCACCTCGACGAGCCGGGCGCGCTTGGCCAGGCGCGAGCGGGTGGTGGCGAGGTCGAGGGAGGCGGCGGCGACGTCGGCGAGCAGCACCTCGTCATCATCTACCGGTCGTGCCGGGCGCGCCTCAGGGAGGCCTGGCGGCCGCGAGCGTCACGGGGCCGGTGCGCGCATGGTGCAAGGCCTGTCGATCTGCCGACCGGCGCTCCCGAGCAGGCGCACCGCGGTGCCACCCTCGTCCGCCCACACCTCGGCCCGCACACGGAAGACCTTCTCGATGAGGTCCGGGGTGAGCATCTGCTGCGGCGGGCCCTGCCCCTCGACCCGACCCTCGCGCAGCACGACGAGAGAGTCGCAGTACCGTGCCGCGAGGCTGAGGTCGTGCAGGACGACCACCACCGTGAGTCCGGTCGCCGTGAGCAGGTCCAGGAGCTCGAACTGGTGCTGGACGTCGAGATGATTGGTGGGCTCGTCCAGGAGCAGGCCGCGGGGCTGCTGCGCGAGAACCCGTGCGACCTGCACGCGCTGGCGCTCCCCGCCCGAGAGCGTGCGCCAGGGGCGCCCCTCGAGCCCGCCCATGTCGACCCGCTCGAGGGCTTCGGCGCACACCATGGCGTCCTCGGCCGAGCCGGCGGCCCAGCGTGAGCGGTGCGGCAGCCGACCGAGCTGCACCACGTCGCGCACCGTGAGGTCGAGCTCGGTCTCGCTCGCCTGGTCCATGGTGGCCACCGCCCGCGCCAGCCGCCGCCGCGGCATGCCGGCGACCTCGACGCCGTCGAGCAGCACCCGACCGCTCGTGGGGCGCAGGGTCGCGGCGAGGCAGCGCAGCACCGTCGACTTGCCCGAGCCGTTGGGCCCGATCAGCCCCGTCACCTGACCCGGTCGCGCCTCGAGCCGGACGTCGTCGACGATGGCCCGGCCGCGCCGGAGGACTGTGAGGTGCTCGGCACGCAGGTGGACCGGTCCCGCGCTCATGTGCGCTCCTTGCGTCGGAGGATGACGAGGAACACGGGCACGCCCAGCAGGGCCGTGACGACTCCGGCGGGCACCTGGCGCGGCGCCAGGGCGATCCGGCCTGCGGTGTCCGCGAGCACGAGGAACAGGGCCCCGACGACGGCCGAGGTCGGCAGCAGGGCGCGGTGGCGGTGACCGACGAGGTACCGCGTGGCGTGGGGCACGATCAGCCCGACGAACCCGATCGCGCCGATCGAGGCCACCAGGACGGCCGTGGTCGCCGCGGCCCCGAGGAGGACGGCGAGCCGGACGGACCCGACGTCGACCCCGAGGGAGCTCGCGCTCTCGTTCCCGAAGGCCAGGCCGTCGAGATCAGGACCGAGGGCGACGAAGAGGACGAGGGCCACCCCGGTGACCACGGCGCACAGGATGACGGCGTCCCACCGGGCTGCGGCGAGCGAGCCGACCAACCAGTACGTCAGGCCGCGCGCGGCGTCGGCGTCGCCCCAGCCGAGCAGGACGAGGGAGGTCAGCGCCGTGAAGAGCTGCCCGACGACCACCCCGGTGAGCACGATCCGGTTGGCGCTCGGGTCCCGGGGCCCCATGAGGAGCAGCACGAGCCCGAAGGCGACCAGACCGCCGACCAGCGCCCCACCGGCGAGGCTGACGGACCCCGCGCCCAGACCCGTCGCCAGGACGAGGACGGCGCCGGTCGAGGCCCCCGAGGAGATGCCCAGCAGGTACGGCTCGGCCAGGGGGTTGCGGGTCACGGCCTGCAGCACGCACCCGGAGACCGCGAGCCCCGCACCCGCGACCGCAGCCAGCAGCACCCGCGGGACGCGGAGCTCCCACACGATCGAGTCGGTCAGGGGAGGGGGCGGCACGACGGGCAGACCGACGTGGGCGGCCAGCGAGCGCGCCGTCTGCTCGAGGGTCACCGCGCCCCCGCCGGCCGCGATCGCGAGGAGCGCGACCGCGACCAGCGCGAGGACGGCGAGCAGGGCGACCTGCCAGGGTGCGAGGGGTGCCGGGTGTGCCCCGAGCCTCAGCCTGCGCCCGTCGGTCTCAGGCCTGTGCGAGGAGGACGTAGTCATCCAGGTGCTGCCAGATCGGGCCTGCCTCGCTGAATCCGGCCATGCGCAGGGCCTCGAGGTGAAAGGTCAGGGACAGGTCAGGGTTGGGCGGGCGGTCGGCGAAGCGACGCTCACGCTCGGCGGCGAGGGGGGCGAAGTGCTCGTGGGCGACGAGCTCGGACCACCAGTCGTCCCAGCTCAGAGCCCCCTCGCCGTGCGCCCGTGCCTGGGTGGCCTCGTCGTCCTGACGGCTCAGCTCCTCGAAGAGCGGGCGGCCGCCGCGGAAGCGGAGGTGGTCGGCGTTCATGAGCACACCCTGCGGGGCGAGGACGTCCCGGGCGCCGCGGTAGACGCGTGTCAGGACGTCGGCCGGGAGCCAGTGCAGAGCGGTCGAGCTCAGGACGGCGTGCGGGCGCGCACCCTCCAGGGCCCCGGCCCAGCCGGGCTCCCACAGGTCCGCCTCGACGAACCTCAGGTGGGCGCCGTGGTCGCCGAGGGCCTGACGGCCGAGCTCGAGGAGCACCGGGTCGAGGTCGACGGCGATGCACGTGGCCCCGGGCAGGCGCTCGAGGACCCGCGCGCTCACCGAGCCGGGCCCGCAGGCCAGGTCCAGCACCACGGCGTCCGCGGGGGCGACCTGCTCAAGCACGTCGAGCATCATCGCGAAGCGTTCCTCGCGCCGGGTGATGTAGGCGCTCTGCTGGCGGTCCCAGGCGTCGAGGTGCGCACGGGACCATCCGAGCAGGTCTGCCGTCGCGGGAGCAGGGGTGGTGGGCGCGCTCATGCGGACTCCTCCGCGGCGAAGGTCACCAGGGCGGCCGAGAGGGTCTGCAGGGCGTCGATGCTGCGGACCGAGGGGTCCATCTCCGTCGCGGGGATCGGCACGAGCTGGTCCGCCTGCACGGCGCTCAGCAGGGAGGCGACGGGGTCCTCGCGCAGGTGGTCGGCCTTCTCCTCGGCGCTGTCCCCGGGCAGGCCTCGGGACAGGTCGGCCAGCACGACCACGCCGGGGTCGCGCTGGGCGATCTCGTCCCAGGTCGTCTCGGACCACTGGGCGTCGAGGTCGTCGAAGGCGTTGGTCGCCCCGGCGAGGTCGGTCAACGTCTGGGGGAGGCCCGTCGAGCCGGCGACGATCGGAGCACCGTTGATCGTCGAGTAGATCCAGACCACGTCGAGGGAGCCCACCTCGGAGGCGCTGGCCGTGACCTCGTCGAGGGCGGCCTGCTGCTCGGTGACGAGCTCCTCGGCGCGCTCGGGCACCCCGAAGATCGCAGCGAGGTCCCGGACCTCGGTGAAGATCCGGTCGAAGTCGGCCGGACCGACCACCAGGCTCGGGTCCTCGCAGTCGTTGGCCGACAGGTAGGCGGGAACCCCGAGGTCGAGGAGCTCGGCACGGGGGCCGACGGCGTCCGTCGCGAAGGCCGAGGCCCGCATCGAGTACACGAAGTCCGGCTCGACGCCGCGCAGCTGCTCGGCGGTCGGGTACTGGTCAGCCAGGACCGGCACGCTGGCGTAGGCCTCGGAGAGCTCCGGGGCGACGGCGTCGGTGAGGTAGCTGGTCCCGACCATGCTGTCCTCGAGACCCAGGGCGAGCAGGACCTCGGTGGCTCCCTGCTCGAGGGTGACGGCCTGGGTCGGGGCCTGGGCCACCTCGAGGTCGAGACCGCAGCTCGTGACCTCGGCAGGTGAGCCGGCCGCGGTGACGGCCTCGGCGTCGGGGGTGCTGGGGGAAGGGCTGGTGCAGGCCGTGAGGGCGAGGGCGCCGCACACCGCTGTACTAAGAATGAGAATCGATCGCATGTAGGGATCGTAGGGTACGGCGGGGGCTGCGACGGACGACAGGTCGGGGAGGGCTAGGTGCGCGGCGACGACGGTCGCGGCGGGGCCGTGCTGGACCGCACCACGAGCTCGACCGGGACGAGGGTCCGGTGGTCGGCCAGGTCCTTGCGGTCACGGACCTGCTCGAGGAGCAGGTCGACCAGGAGCTGTCCGATGAGGTGGAAGTCCTGCGCGACGGTGGTCAGCGGGGGCCAGAGGTGCTCGGCCAGCGGGATGTCGTCGAAGCCGACCACCGAGACGTCCTCCGGGACGCGCAGGCCGGCCTCGCGCAGGGCGCGGTAGAGGCCTGCGGCCATCTCGTCGTTGGCGCAGAACACCGCAGTGACCTCGGGGTCCTCGGCGAGGCTGCGTCCGAGCTCGTACCCCGAGCCGGCTGACCAGTCGCCGCGCCGGGGTGTGGGCGCCTCGCGGCCGGCGGTGACCAGGCAGTCGTGCCAGGCCGTGAGTCGCTGCTCCGCGGGTGCGGAGTCCTCGGGCCCGGCCAGGTGGTGCACGGTGCGGTGACCCAGCTCGAGCAGGTGGCTGACGGCCTGACGGGTCCCGTCGGTCTGGTCCGTCGCGATGGCGGGGTGGTGACCGACGAACCGGGAGTCCGAGACGACGACCGGCAGGCGAGGGGGGAGGGCGAGGGTCGCGGGGGTCGCGGTCTCGGCCCGGATGATGATCAGCCCGTCGATCGCCTGGTGGCTCAGCCGTGCGACCGCCTCGTCGACATCCGTGGAGGACGGGCTGCGGACGTCGATCAGGCTGACCGTGTACCCGTGGCGTCGGGCCGCCTCGACCACGGCCTCGACCGTGCGGGACTCCCCGGTCCGTGCCAGGCGGTGCGCGATCAGGCCGATGGTCTCGAAGCTGCCGTAGCGCAGGGCGCGGGCCGCGGTGTTGGGGGAGTAGCCGAGCTCGGTCATCGCGGCCTGGACCCGACGGCGGGTCTCGGGGCGGACCTTGTCCGGGTCGGTCGAGACCCTCGAGACGGTCTGCGAGGAGACCCCCGCCAGGGCGGCGACGTCGGCCATGGAGGGGCCCGACCGGCTCTTGCCGGGGGAGGGTGGGGCGGCCGTCGAAGCGCCGTCGTCCAGGGGCACCCGTGCAGCATAGCGCTCGATGTTCACGTCACCATCGCCCGCCACCTGGGGTTTGACACCCGCCCTCGGCGGTGCAAGAGTGCGCGGTGCGCAGGGTGTTTACGTAAACATCACCGTGCCGCCCCCGAGCAGGACAGCCGAGAGACGAGGGAGTTCCTCATGGCGCAGGCCGTGGCCGTCACCCCGCCGGTGGCCCCGCGACGTCGTCAGGCGCGCAGGTGGTCCGGGTGGGGCTTCGTCGGGCCGTTCATGGCGGTCTTCGCCCTGGTGTTCCTCGCGCCGATCATCTACTCGATCTGGCTCAGCGTCTTCCGCACGCAGCTCGTGGGAGGCACCACCTTCGTCGGGCTCGAGAACTACCAGCGCGCCCTCCAGGACGACCAGTTCTGGTCGGCGTTGGGCCGCGTGAGCGCCTTCCTCGTCGTGCAGGTGCCGATCATGCTCGGCATCGCGCTGCTCGTCGCCCTCGCGATCGACAGCGGGCGCCTGTACGGACGGGACTTCTTCCGCATCTCGATCTTCCTGCCCTACGCCGTCCCGGCCGTCGTCGCGACCCTCATGTGGGGGTTCATGTACGGCACGCGGTTCGGCCTGGTGGGCAACATCAACGACGCCCTCGGGGTCAGCCTGCCCAACCCCCTGTCCCCGGACCTGGTGCTCGCCGCGATCGGCAACATCGTGACCTGGGAGTTCGTCGGCTACAACATGCTGATCTTCTACGCGGCGCTGCGCACCGTCCCCACCTCCCTGTACGAGGCCGCCGAGATCGACGGCGCGGGGCAGTGGCAGGTGATCCGCGCGATCAAGATCCCGGCGATCCGCGGTGCCCTGGTCATCGCGACCATCTTCTCGATCATCGGCAGCTTCCAGCTGTTCAACGAGCCGAGCATCCTGCAGGCCCTGGCGCCGAACGCCATCACCACGTACTTCACGCCCAACCTGTACGCGTACTCGCTCTCCTTCTCGGGGCAGCAGTACAACTACTCGGCCACCGTGGCCATCATCATGGGCCTGCTCACGATGGCGATCGCCTACGTCGTCCAGCTGCGCGGCATGCGCAAGGAGGCGTGAGCCATGACCACCCAGAGCCCGACCACCCCGCGCCCGGTCCGCGGACCGCGGCTGCGCCAGGCCCGCCCCACGAGCCCGCGCCGGGGCCACCGCGGCTCGCGGCCCCGCCGCAGCCCGCTGCTCACGGTGCTCACGGGCATCGTCCTCGTCTACTCGCTCCTGCCGCTGGCCTGGTTGCTCATCAACGCGACCAAGACCCAGGGGGACCTGTTCACCTCCTTCGGGCTGTGGTTCGGGGACTCCTTCGCGCTGTTCAGCAACATCGCTGCCACCGTCAGCTACGACGACGGGATCTTCCTGCGCTGGTTCGCCAACACCGTCCTGTACGTGGTGCTCGGCGCGGGCGGGGCCACGGCCCTGGCGGTCGCCGGGGGGTACGGGCTGGCCAAGTTCGACTTCCCGGGCAAGCGCGGCGTCTTCGCCGTCGTCATCGGTGCGGTCGCCGTGCCGGGCACGGCCCTCGCGGTGCCGACCTTCCTCATGTTCAGCCAGATGGGCCTGACCAACACCCCGTGGTCGGTCATCATCCCGTCGCTGATCTCTCCCTTCGGTCTGTACCTCATGTGGACCTTCGCGGCCGAGGCGATCCCTCGCGAGCTGCTCGAGGCCGCCCGCGTCGACGGCGCGAGCGAGCTCCGGACCTTCGTCCAGATCTGCCTGCCGCTGCTGGCTCCGGGCATCGTCACGGTGCTGCTCTTCACGATGGTCGCGACGTGGAACAACTACTTCCTGCCCCTGATCATGCTCAAGAACCCTGACTGGTACCCCCTGACCCTGGGGCTCAACGCCTGGAACGCCCAGGCCGCCACGGCTGGCGGCGAGGCGATCTTCAACCTCGTGATCACCGGCTCGGTCCTGACGATCGTGCCCCTGGTGATCGCCTTCCTCTTCCTGCAGCGCTACTGGCAGTCCGGCCTCGCCGCCGGCTCCGTCAAGGAGTGACGCCCGCGCGTCGCCCCTGTTCCCCGGCCCGAGCCCCGGTCCGGACGTCCACCACCCCTGAACCCCACCCCCGACCGAGCCACCGCGGGACCGAGTCCCGCTGTCCCCGACCCACGACGACGTGAGAGGACCACTGATGACCCGCACCACCCGACGCACCGCCCGAGGTGCCGCCCTGCGCGGCACCGCCGTGGTCGGTGCCCTGGCCCTGACCCTCACCGCCTGCGGAGGCGGCTCGAGCGACACCGACCCCGAGGCCGCTGCCGAGGAGGGCGGCGAGCTGACGGTCTGGGCCTGGGACCCGACGGTCGAGCCCATCGCCGAGGCCTACATGGAGGCCAACCCGGAGGTGACGATCGACATCGTCAACGCAGGGACCGGCAACGACCAGTACACGGCCCTGCAGAACGCCATCGCGGCGGGCTCGGGCATCCCCGACCTCGCGCAGGTCGAGTACTACGCGCTGCCCCAGTTCTCGATCGGTGAGGCCCTGACCGACCTCAGCGACCTCGGCGCCGCCGAGCTGGACGGGGCCTTCACCCCGGGTCCGTGGACCGCGGTCTCGCAGGGGGAGGGCATCTACGGCCTGCCCCTCGACTCAGGCCCCATGGCCCTGTTCTACAACGCCGCGGTCTTCGACGAGCACGGCGTCGAGGTCCCGACCACGTGGGACGAGTACGTCGAGGCGGCCCGCGCGCTGAACGAGGCCGACCCGGCCGTGTCCATCACCAACGACACGGGTGACGCCGGCTTCACCACCTCGATGATCTGGCAGGCCGGCGGGACGCCGTACACGGTGGACGGCACCGACGTGACGATCGACTTCACGGACGAGGGCTCGCAGGCCTTCGCCGAGACCTGGCAGCAGCTCGTCGACGAGGAGCTGGTCGCCCCGATCAGCTCCTGGAGCGACGAGTGGTACCAGGGCCTGGGCAACGGCACGATCGCGACCCTCACCATCGGAGCGTGGATGCCCGGGAACTTCGAGTCCGGGGTTCCCGACGCCTCGGGGGACTGGCGGGTCGCCCCCATGCCGCAGTGGACCGAGGGCGAGCAGGCCACGGCTGAGAACGGCGGGTCGGCGATGTCCGTGCTCGAGGGCGGGGAGAACAACAACGCGGCCCTCGCGTACGACTTCCTCGAGTTCGCCGCGCACGGCGACGGCGTGCAGATCCGCCTCGACGGCGGTGGCTTCCCGGCCACCACGGCCGACCTGGAGTCCGAGGAGTTCCTCGAGCGCGAGTACGAGTACTTCGGCGGCCAGAAGATCAACGAGGTCCTCGCCCAGTCCGCTGCCGACGTCGTCGAGGGCTGGCAGTACCTGCCCTTCCAGGTCTACGCCAACAGCATCTTCAACGACACCGTGGGGCAGGCCTACGTCTCGGGCACGTCGCTGACCGAGGGCCTGGCCACCTGGCAGGAGGCCTCGATCACCTACGGCAACGACCAGGGCTTCACCGTCGACTGACCGTCCGGACGGGGGGGGGGGGGGGGGGGCGCCCCCCCCCCCCCCGCCCCGCGCATCGCCCCCGCCCCTGAGGAGACCCATGCCGACCTTCGAGATCGGTGAGCACGACTTCCTGCTCGACGGCGAGCCCCGCCAGGTGCTCTCCGGTGCCCTGCACTACTTCCGGGTGCACCCGGACCTGTGGGCCGACCGGATCCGCAAGGCGCGGCTCATGGGCCTCAACACGATCGAGACCTACGTGGCGTGGAACTTCCACGCCCCTGAACGCGGCGTCTTCGACACCACCGGCCCGCGGGACCTGGGCCGGTTCCTCGACCTGGTCGCCGCCGAGGGCATGCACGCGATCGTGCGGCCCGGGCCCTACATCTGTGCTGAGTGGGACAACGGTGGACTGCCCGCCTGGCTGTTCGCCGAGGAGGGTGTCGGCATCCGCCGCCACGAGCCCACCTACATGGCGGCCGTCGCCGAGTACTACGCAGCTCTCATGCCGATCGTCGCCCCGCGCCAGGTGGCCGACGGCGGACCGGTGATCCTCGTGCAGGTCGAGAACGAGTACGGCGCCTACGGCGACGACAAGGACTACCTGCGCGCCCTGGTCGACCTGACCCGCGAGCACGGCATCACCGTCCCGCTCATCACCTGCGACCAGGCGAACGACGGGATGCTCGAGCGGGGCGGCCTGCCCGAGCTGCACCGCACGGCGACCTTCGGCTCGCGCAGCCCCGAGCGCCTCGCGACCCTGCGCCGGCACCAGCCGACCGGCCCGCTGATGTGCATGGAGTACTGGAACGGCTGGTTCGACTCCTGGGGGCTGCCGCACCACGTGGCCGCCCCCGAGGCGAACGCCACCGACCTGGACGCCCTGCTCTCGACCGGCGCGTCGGTCAACCTCTACATGTTCCACGGCGGCACCAACCTGGGCCTCACCAACGGGGCGAACGACAAGGGCTGGTTCCTGCCCATCACGACCTCGTACGACTACGACGCGCCGCTCGCCGAGCACGGGGCGGTGACGCCCAAGTACCACGCGATGCGGGAGGCCCTCGGGCGGCACGCGCCGGTCCCCGAGGACCTCCCGGCGGCCTCCCCTGCGGGCCCCGTGCTCGAGGTGGCCCTCGATCGCCAGGTCCCGCTGAGCGGCCTGCTGCCCGAGCGGCTGGCAGGCTGGGACCACCTGCCCACCACCGACGAGATGGGCCAGTGGTCGGGGTTCACCGTCTACCGCACCCGTGTCGAGGCCGAGGACCGGGTCCTCACCGTCGCGGAGGTGCGGGACAGGGCCCTGGTGCTGCACGACGGCGAGGTGGTCGGCCTGCTGAGCAGGCGCGACGGGGTGCGCTCGGTCCCGCTGCCCCCGCGCGCGGGGGAGCTGACCCTGGTGCTCGAGAACGAGGGCAGGGTGAACTACGGCCCGAGGCTGGGCGAGGCCAAGGGGCTCATCGGCCCGGCGCGCACCGCGACCCGCGAGCTCACCGGGTGGCAGGCCGGGGCCTTGCCCCTCGATGCCGAGGACCTCGTGTCCCACCTCGCCGGAGCCGTCGCGGTCGACCCCGAGGCCCCCGTCCCCGGTCCGGTGCTGCGTGCCGGTTCCTTCGTCTCCCTCGCGGGGCGGGACCACTTCCTGCGGCTGGACGGGTTCACCAAGGGGCTCGTGTGGGTCAACGGGACCCTGCTGGGCCGCTACTCCGCAGCGGGGCCGACGCGCACCCTCTACGTGCCGGGGCCCGTGGTGCGGGTGCAGAACGAGCTCGTGGTCCTCGAGCTGCACGCCGCGAGCACCGGCACCGCACGCTTCGTCGAGGCCCCTGACCTCGGCCCCGTCGACGTCTGACCCCACCCTCTCGTGTCAGAACCTCGGATACCCCTGGGTATCCGAGGTTCTGACACGAGAGCGGGGTGGGGGCCGGAGAGGGTGGAGGACGCGATTTCACCCGTGGTTCACCTGGGCTGCTGATCTTGTTGGGTGCGGGCTCACCTGACGCCTGCAGAGTCACTCCACGTGACCGCAGACGCCAGGACCGAGGACCGCCCCGTGGCGGCCCTGACCGCCCCACCACCCGGCTCGGGGGCTCGGGTGGTGACCACCCGCGGGCAGCGCTACCGCCGCCGCGAGGTGCTCCTGGCCCTCGCCTTCCTCTTCCCGAACCTCGTGCTGCTGGGCGTGTTCACCTACCGCCCGCTGCTCGACAACTTCCGGCTGTCCTTCACGAGCTGGAACATCGCCTCGCCGACCGCCCAGTACATCGGCTTCGACAACTACGTCGAGTGGTTCACCAGCTCGAGCAGCCAGACGGTGCTGTGGAACACGGTGGTCTTCACGGGGGCCGCGGTGGTCGGCTCGATGGTCCTGGGCCTCGCGCTCGCCCTGCTCCTCGACCAGAAGCTCGTCGGGCGCAACGCGGTGCGGTCCCTGGTCTTCGCCCCCTTCGTGCTCGCGGGGGCCGCCGTCGGGGTCGCCTTCCAGTTCGTCTTCGACCCGACCTTCGGCCTCGTCCAGGACGTCCTCGGTCGCCTGGGGATCGACGCCCCGTCCTTCTACCAGGACCCCCGGTGGGCGCTGTTCATGGTGACCACCACCTACGTGTGGAAGAACCTGGGCTACACCTTCGTCATCTACCTCGCGGCCCTCCAGGGGCGCCGGGCCGAGCTCGACGAGGCCGCCGAGATCGACGCGGCCTCGACCTGGACCAAGTTCCGCCGCGTCACCTGGCCCCAGCTGCGTCCCGCGACCTTCTTCCTGCTCATCACGGTGCTGCTCAACAGCTTCCAGGTCTTCGACGTGATCCACACGATGACCCGGGGCGGACCGCTCGGCGACGGGACGACGACGATGGTCTACCAGATCTACCAGGAGACCTTCGTGAACCTTCGCGCGGGCTATGGCGCGACCGTCGCCTCGATCATGTTCGTGGCCCTCCTGCTCATCACCCTGGCCCAGGTCTTCCTCATGGAGCGGGGGCGCCAGAAGTGACCGCCACCCTCGCCCCGCACGAGCGCTCCGGTGCCCTGCGCGCCGCCGGCGGGTACCTCGGCATGCTGATCGTCATCCTGGTCGTGGCGCTGCCGCTCTACTGGATCCTCGCCGCGGCCCTCAAGGAGCGGCCCGACATCTACACCGTCCCGGTGACCTGGCTGCCCGACCCGGTGACCGCCGAGAACTTCAGCACCGTGCGCACCGGTGTCGACTTCCTCGACTACCTGCGCAACTCGATCATCATCACCGTCATGCTCACCGCGGTGCAGGTGGTGCTCGGGGTGCTGTCGGCCTACGCGCTGGCCTTCCTGCGGTTCCCCGGACGCGGGGTCGTGCTGATGTTCATCATCGCGGCCCTCATGGTGCCCAGCCAGATCACGATGATCAGCAACTACGCCCTGGTCTCCAGCCTCGGCTGGCGCAACAGCTTCACCGGGATCATCGTGCCGCTCGCCGGCGTGGCCTTCGGCACCTTCCTGATGCGCAACCACTTCCTCTCCCTGCCGAGCGAGGTGCTCGAGGCCGCCGAGATGGACGCCGCCGGCCCCATCCGCACGCTCGTCCGCGTGGTGCTGCCGATGTCCTGGCCGACCCTGATCGCCTTCACCTTGATCACCGTGGTCAACGAGTGGAACCAGTACCTGTGGCCGCTGCTCATCGCCGACGACTCGTCGGTGGCCCCGCTGCCGGTGGGGCTGACCCAGCTGCAGGACGCCGAGGGCCTGACCAACTGGGGCCCCGTCATGGCCGGGACGGTGCTGACCATGGTGCCGATCCTCGTGGTCTTCCTCCTCCTCCAGCGCCACATGATCAAGGGCCTCACGGCCGGTGCGGTCAAGGGATGACCCCGGCGGCGACGCCCCCGAACCGACGTTCCCCCATCTGTCCCACCCATGCACGACCACGACACAGGAGCACACTCGCATGAACGCACTGAACCGCCGGACCGCCTCGCGGCTCGTCGTCGGAGGCCTCGCCCTGACGCTGCTCGCCGCCTGCGCGGGGACCGGGTCGGTCGACACCGACGAGGCCCCCGCGGCGGGAACCACGGCCGACGCGAACGAGGTCGAGTCCCTGACCTTCTGGTCCAACCACCCGGGCGGGTCCAAGGAGGTCGAGGAGGAGCTCATCGCGGCCTACGAGGCCGAGCACGGGATCGAGGTCAACCTGGTCAGCGCGGGCGCCGACTACGAGGAGGTCGCCCAGCGGCTCAACGCCGCGCTGGCCGGCGGGGACCTGCCCGACGTCGTCATCGTCTCCGACGTGACCTGGTTCAACTTCGCGCTGACCGACGCCCTCGCCCCGATGGACGAGCTGTGGGAGACCGTCGGCGTGGACTCGGAGGGCTACGTGGACTCGCTCCGCGAGGACTACGCCTTCGACGACGCCCACTACGCCCTGCCGTACTCGCGGTCGACGCCGCTCTTCTACTACAACAAGGACATGTGGGAGGCCGCTGGCCTGCCCGACCGCGGTCCTGAGACCTGGGACGAGTTCGCCGAGTGGGGCGCCGACCTCCAGGAGGCGAACCCCGACGTCGCGCCGCTCGTGGCACCGGACGGCAGCGCCTACCTCGACTGGCTCTTCCAGGGCATGATCTGGACCTTCGGCGGGGCGTACTCGGACGAGTGGGAGCCCACCTTCACCACCGACGGGTCGATCGCCGCCGGAGAGTTCCTGCAGGACCAGGTCGAGACCGGCAACCTCGCCATCTCGAACGACCCGAACAACCAGTTCGGTGCTGGCCAGGCGGCCTCCCTCCTCGCGTCCACGGGCAGCCTCGGCGGCCTCACCGAGACCACGGAGTTCGAGTTCGGCACGGCCTTCCTCCCGGGCCCGCAGCCGGGTGTCACCACGGGTGGCGCCGGGCTGGGTATCCCGGCAGGCATCGACCGGGCGCGCCAGGAGGCCGCCATGGAGTTCATCGCGTTCTTCACCAACACCGAGAACACCGTCACCTTCACCCAGGCCACGGGCTACATGCCCGTGCAGAAGGCCGCCCTCGAGACGGAGGAGACGCTCGCCTTCCTGGAGGAGAACCCCAACGCCCGGACGGCCCTCGAGCAGCTCGAGCTGACCTCCCCGCAGGACTACGCCCGCGTCTTCGTCCCCGGTGGCGGCGCGCGCATCGGTGCGGCCCTGGACCGGATCACCACCGGTGGCGAGGACGTCGAGACGGTGTTCACCGAGCTCGACGAGGAGACCCGCACGGTCGTCGAGCGGGACATCGAGCCCCAGCTGTGATCGAGCCGGCCCGTCGCGGAGGAGAGGGAGTGACATGGCCACGGTGACCTTCGAGGGAGCCTCCCGGACCTACCCCCAGAGCACGCGCCCCGCGGTGGACCGGCTCGAGCTCGAGGTCCACGACGGCGAGCTCCTCGTCGTCGTGGGCCCCTCGGGCTGCGGGAAGTCCACGAGCCTGCGGATGCTCGCCGGGCTCGAGCCTGTGACCGGCGGACGGGTCCTGATCGACGGGGCTGACGTGACCACGCGTCGGGCCCGGGACCGGGACGTCGCCATGGTGTTCCAGAGCTACGCCCTCTACCCCAACATGACGGCGGGGGAGAACATGGGCTTCGCCCTGCGCAACGTGGGGGTCTCCAAGGCCGAGACCAGGGCGCGCGTGGCGGAGGCGGCGCGGATCCTGCAGCTCGAGGACCTGCTCGACCGACGTCCCTCGCGGATGTCCGGCGGGCAGCGGCAGCGGGTGGCCATGGGACGCGCGATCGTGCGCAACCCCAAGGTCTTCTGCATGGACGAGCCGCTGTCCAACCTCGACGCCAAGCTGCGCGTCTCGACCCGGGCCGAGATCGCGGGCCTGCAGCGCCGCCTCGGCACGACCACGGTCTACGTCACCCACGACCAGACCGAGGCGATGACGATGGGGGACCGGGTGTGCGTTCTCCTCGACGGGGAGCTGCAGCAGGTCGGCAGCCCCACCGAGCTGTACGAGCGGCCACGGAACACCTTCGTGGCCGGGTTCATCGGCTCGCCGGCGATCAACCTCGTGGACGCCGTCCCGGTCCGTGAGGGACGAGCCGTCGTGAGCGACTCCCTCGAGCTGATGGTCGCGGCCCAGGGGCCCGGTCCCTCGGAGGTCACCGTGGGCATCCGTCCCGAGGGGCTCGAGGTCGTCGCCGACGGCGAACCGCCTCGGGCAGGTGACCTCGCCGCCAGGGTGACCCGGATCGAGCGGATGGGGTCGGAGACCTTCGTCTTCGCCGACCCCACCAACCTCACCCCGGGGGTCAGCGTCCGCGCCGGGCACCTCGTGGTGCGGGTGGGCAAGCGTCAGGTCGTGACCGAGGGGCAGCCGCTCGTGCTGCGGACGCACCTCGACGAGGTGCTGCTCTTCGGGCCGGACGGCGACGCCCTGCGCTGAACCGTCGGGCGCGCAGGGCTCGGCATGACGGACGCCGGGACCCACGGAGAGCTGCGCACGAGACGAAGGGCCCGTCCGGTGATCGTCACCGGACGGGCCCTTCGGCGTGGGTGAGGCAGGAGGCTGCCGGTCAGACCTCGACGAGGGAGCCGGCGGGCTGCGCGGCGTCGTCGGCGGCGCTGGTCCGCGCGGGGCCCTGGGCGGCGCCTCGCGCGGCCCGCCAGTCCGTGCCGTCCACGACCGAGCGCAGCAGCGGCAGGTCGTCGGACATGATCGCGTCGAGCCCCATGCCCAGCATCCGCTCGATGTCGTGCCGGGCGTTCGGGGTCCAGCACGAGACGCCGATACCCAGCCCGTGCAGGGCGTCGACCAGGATCGGGGCGAGGGTCGAGTGCTCCGGGTTGTACAGCTCCGGGCGCAGCAGCCCGAGGACGCGCACGTCCGGCGGGGCCAGGCCCACGGCGTTGTAGAAGATGCGCGCCCCGGGGGTCGTGTGGCGCACCTGCCACAGACCACCGAGCTCCCCGCAGAACCCTGTCTGCTCACTCATGCCGACGCCCTGCACCAGGAGGGCGGCCGCTGCCGCGACCTCGGGGGTCTTCTGGTCGATGACCAGCGGGACCCCCGTGCTGCGCGAGAGATCGAGGGCGTCCACCAGGAGCGGGACGCGGCGGTCCTCGGCGCCCAGGGACCGCACGGCCGCGGTGTCGACAGCGGCCACGGGGCGGGGGTCGTCCCACAAGCGGCTGAACGTCGCGTCGTGGTGGACCACCACGGCCCCGTCGGCAGCGAGCTGGACGTCGATCTCGACCATGTCCGCCCCGCCCAGCATCGCGGCCTCGATCGCGGGCAGGGTGTTCTCGACGTGGTGGCGGTGGTCCCCGCGGTGCGAGATGACCAGGGGTGGGGCGGACGGGTCGTACCAGGACACGGGTTCTCCTCATGTGACAGGTGCCTCGGGCCCCGGCTCGTGCCGTCGGCCCACGGAGCCCCGACGCTGCCAGGGCGGGCTGAACGGTCCTGGCCCGGCAGGTGAACACGGACCGACGGCCGCGCGGCCGCACCTCGACGAGCCGGGGGCTGCGGGGTCCGGAGCGGGGGCGATGGCGGGACGCAGCAGCGGGGGGCGGCCGTGACCCAGGGGCTGCCGGGTGCGAGGATCACCGCATGAGCACCTCCACGCACCGTCATGTCGAGCTCGAGCGGGTCGAGACAGGCACCTACCGCGCGACCAACGAGCGGGGCGGGACCCTGCAGATGGGCACCGGCTCGACGTCCGAGTTCACCCCCGTCGAGCTGCTCCTCGCGGCGATCGCGGGCTGCTCGGCGGTCGACGTCGACGCCCTGACGAGCCGCCGCGCCGAGCCCACCACCTTCCGGGCCACGGTCGGGGCCGAGAAGGTCCGCGACGACTCGGGGAACATCCTGAGGGACATCGAGCTCACCTTCACGATCGCCTTCCCCGAGGGTGCGGACGGGGACTCGGCCCGCGCCGCCCTGCCCCGGGCGCTGCAGGTCTCCCACGACCGAGCGTGCACCGTCTCTCGGACGGTCGAGGCGGGGGTCCCGGTGACGGTGCGCACCGTCTGAGCCCCTCGTCGCCCGGACGAGGTCGTCCCGCAGGCCCCGGGTGCGAGAGAATCCCTCGGTGAGCTCACTGACCGGCCGCCCTGCCAGCCCCGCCAGCACGAGGACCGACCACGGTCGCCCACCGACGCTCCCCGGGTGGTCGGCCGTCGTGCCCTCGACGGCCGAGGTGCCCGGGCTGACCGCCCTGCTGCGCCGCCACGAGCTCGCTGCCCGTGGACGCGCCGCCGCGACCGAGCGCGACGTCGAGACGTCGGTCGCCGGAGAGCGCTCCGACCTGCGTGAGCACCTCGTCCTGCGGGACGAGGCGGGGGTGCCGCGTGCCTGGGCCACGGTGCACGACCGCGCGGCGGCCCGCGTGGTGATCTCCGTGGTCGTGGACCCCGACCTCGAGCGCGCGGTCGCTGACCCGATCGCTGCGGACCTCTTCGCGTGGGCCGCGACGGCAGCCAGCGACCTCGCGCGCGGCCGCGGGGTCGTCGAGACGCAGATGGACAGCGGGTCCTTCGAGCAGGACGAGCGCCAGCAGGCATGGCTCGAGGCGGCGGGCTACGCCCTGACGCGGACCTGGTTCCAGATGAGCCGCCCGGTCACCGCCGAGGACCCCGCCCCCGCAGCGGCCGTCGAACCGGGCACGGGCCTGGCCGTCCGGAGCGTGCGGCGCGGCGAGGACGGGATGCCCGAGCAGACCGACCTCCGCACCGTGCACGACGTGCTCGAGGAGGCCTTCACCGACCACTTCAACTACCACCCCGAGACCTTCGACCAGTTCGTGACCCGGCTCCGCGAGGACCCCGGCCACCGGTGGGACCACTGGTGGATCGCCGAGATCACCGACGACGAGGGGGACACGGGCCCCCGACCGGCCGGTGCCCTCGTCGGCTCGGTCGCCCTGGGCGACGGCACGGGGTCCGAGGGCAGCTACGTCGAGTACCTCGGGGTGCTGCGCTCGGCCCGGGGGCGTGGTGCTGCCAAGGCCCTGCTGGCCACGGTGATCGCCGACGCGGCCGAGCGCGGACGCGACCGGGTGGGCCTCGAGGTCGACGCCGACTCGCCGACCGGCGCGGTCGACCTCTACCGGTCCACGGGGTTCGTCACCTCCTACGTGACGCAGTCCTGGCACCGGGACCTGCCCGTCACTCCCTGACGGACAGGCCTCAGCCCGCCTCGTCGTAGGCGTCGACCACGGACACGTCGAGGGTGAACTCGACGGCGCTGGACCCGAACAGCAGCCGTCCGGCCTCGGCGGCAGCCTCGCGCACGGCGTCGGCGACCAGGGCTGCGGCCCCGGTCGGGGTGTGCACCATGACCTCGTCGTGCAGGAAGAACACCAGGTGCGGCCTCCCCTCGATCTCGCGGAGCCGGCGCCGCAGCGCCGCCATCCAGCACAGGGCCCACTCGGCGGCGGTGCCCTGGACCACGAAGTTGCGGGTGAACCGTCCCCAGTCGCGGCGGTGTCGTCGGGCGTCCCTGACGGCGTCGGCCTCGGCGTCCTCGCTCACCGCGGCCTGCACGGCGGCGCCCCAGACCGGTCCGGGCGCGGGGGAGGAGCGGCCCAGCCAGGTCGAGACGACGGCGCCGCGCTCGCCGTCCCGGGCGGCCGCCTCGACCAGCTCGACGGCGCGAGGGTAGGCGCGGGCCAGCTGCGGCATCAGCACCGCGCTCGGCCCCGTGGTGGCGCCGTAGATGGCTCCGAGCATCGCGTACTTGGCCTGCTCGCGGGTGTGCACGATCCCCGCGTCCACGACCCCCTGGTACAGGTCGGCCTCGCGCCCCGCGGCGGCCATCGCGCGGTCGCCTGACATCGCCGCGAGGACCCGGGGCTCGAGCTGGGCGGCGTCGGCGACCACGAGCTTCCAGCCCGGGTCGGCACGGACCGCCGCACGGATGCTCGCCGGGAGCTGGAGGGCCCCGCCTCCGCTCGTCGCCCACCGCCCCGTGACCACCCCGCCCGGGACGTAGTCCGGGCGGTAGCGGCCGTGGCGGACCCATGCCTCCATCCAGGTCCAGCCGTTCGCGCTGAGCAGTCGGGCCAGCTTCTTGTACTCGAGCAGCGGACCGACGGCCGGGTGCACGAGTGCGCGGATCTCGTGGGTGCGGGTCGAGGCGACGTCGAGGCCTGCCGACCGCAGTCCGCGGAGCAGGTCGGGCTGGGAGTCCAGGTTGAGGGCCGGCTGGTCCAGAGCCGCGCGGACCTGCTCGGCCAGGGCCGCCAGCCGGGGTGGGCGGCCGCCGTGGCGTGGGCGCTCACCCAGCAGTCGGGTCAGCAGCTCGTCGTGGACCTCGGTGCTCCAGGGCATCCCGTCGTGCCGCATCTCGGCGGCGATCAGCGCACCGGTGGACTCCGCGGCGAGCAGCAGGCGCAGTCGGCCCGGTGCGGTCGAGCCGGCCACCGCGGCGAGCTGGAGCCGCAGCTCGGTGAGCGGGTCGAGCTCGGTGACCTCGCCCGAGGACGGCGCGTCGTCGAACAGCGTCGCGGCCTGCGCGTGCTGCCCGTCGGGTCGAGGTCCGTCCCAGGGCCCCGGGGCCGCCCGCGCCAGGGCCGAGTCCTGGCAGCGGGCGCTGCGTCGCAGCACGGCGTGGCACAGACGCAGGTCGTGGCACCGGGCCACCTGGACCCCCGCGGCGAGCAGCGGTGGGTACCGGCGGGCGGTGTCGTCCCACACCCACCGCGGACGCTGGGCCTCGCGTGCAGCGACGAGGCCGGGCAGCTCGGCTGCGGTCACGCCCACCGAGGCGACGAGCTCACCGGCGTCGGTGACCTCGTGCACGACGACGGCGCCGGGCCGCGTCGGGTCGTCGACGAGCACCAGGTAGGTCACGCCCCATTGTCGCGGCGACCACCGACGGCCGGTGCCGCACCCCGGCGTCGACCTCGGTCCCGGTGGGGTGGCCGCGTGACGTCTCGGCTACCCCGACCCTCGCCGAGGGGGCCGAGAGCCTGGCCCCCGTGCTGGTCAGCACCCGGGTCACCAGGACGAGCGGCGCGCCGACCAGGGGCCCTGGCCGCGCGAACGGGTGACCGGCGCGAGGGCCGGGGCCAGGACCACGAGGGCTGCCGAGGCCAGCACGTGCCAGACCGCGTGCCCCTGGATCACGCTCTCCGGGACGCACAGCGGCCCTCCCGCGCGCGAGAGGGTGCCGATGACCGCCCCCACGGCCAGCAGCCCCACGGTCCAGGCGATCCGGGTCCGCGACGCAGGGTCCCGGGCGGCGCGCCACACGGTGAGCGCCACCGCGAGGACGGCGATCCCTGCCTGGGCGAGGTCCGCGATCCGCGGGGCGAGAAGGATGAGGGGGACCAGGGCGACCGTCGGGCCGGCCCACCACCACCACGAGCGCGACCGCCGCCGCAGGGCTGCCGCGGAGTCGGCCGCGACGAAGGCGAGGGTCGCCACCAGCGGGAGGTCGTGGGCGAGGTCGGCGTAGGCGGGGTCGGGGCCGTGGGCGATCACCGACCCGACCCCCACGCCCGCGACGAGCAGCGCGTACCCGGACCGGCCGCGCGTCGTCAGGACGATCACCAGGGCGGCCACGACGAAGGCCAGGCTCGTGACGGCGGCGACCGGCTCGGCGAGCAGGCCCGGGGCGAGGGGCTCGCAGCCGGGGCCCGGGGCGTCGAGCGGGATCGTGGTCATCCCGCCGTCACCTCGCCCGACCGGGGTCCCGGTGGTGCGGCCGGTCGACCGAGCCGACGGGTGCTGCTCCACGTGGCGAGGACCACGCCGAGCAGGACCAGGACGTCCCCCACGCTGGCGGTGTTGGCCAGGGGCAGGGGAGCGGGCCAGGCGACGACGTCACCGAGCCAGGGTAGGCGCGGGTCGTCGAGGACCGCCGTGTTGGAGAAGCCTTCGCGGGTGGCGCGGCCCGCGGCGGCGGCGGCCTCGGGCGATGCCGGCAGCACCCCGCCGTTGACCGCGATGCCGAGGGCGTTCGAGGCCGTCCCGAGCCCGACGAGCAGCACCCCGGGGATCTGCCGGTTGGTCCACAGGAACACCAGGGCCAGGCCGTAGGTCGCGACGTGCAGCCCTGCGACGAGGCCGCGGGGCAGGGGCGCCGTGAGGGCCACGCTCTGCACGAGCAGGGCGACCCAGACGAGCCATGGCCGGCGCCAACGGTGCAGCACCAGCCCCGCCGGCCACCGCCCGACGAGCAGCGGGGAGAGGACCGCGACCAGGCACGCGACGGCGAGGAGCACCGGTCAGCGTGGACCGGTCGGCGTCGGCAGGGCGACCTGGCGCTCGGCGTCGAGACGCTCGAGGATCGCCACGGGACTCGTGGGACGGCCCAGGTGGAAGCCCTGGCCGATGCAGCACCCCAGGGCGTGCAGCGAGACTGCGGTCTCCTCCTCCTCGATGCCCTCGGCGATCACCCGGAGGCCCAGGTCACGGGCGAGGGCGATGGTCGAGCGCACGATGATGTAGTCGTGGCTGACCCGGCCCATGTCGCTCACGAAGGACCTGTCGATCTTGAGCTCGTCGACCTCGAGGCGCTTGAGGTAGCTGAGCGAGGCGTGGCCCGTCCCGTAGTCGTCGACGGCGATGGCGACACCGAGGGCCCGCAGCGAGGCGATGACGGCGTCGACCCGGGCCGGGTCGGAGAGGATGCCCGTCTCGGTGACCTCGAGGACGAGGGAGGGGGCCGGGACGTCGTGGCGCAGCAGCGCCTCGGTGACCTGACGGGGGAGGGCCAGGTCGGAGAGGTGCCGGGCCGAGAGGTTGACCGCGAGACGGACGTCGTGACCCGCCGCGCGCCAGCGGGCGAGCTCGGCGAGGGCGGCGTCGAGCACGTGGAAGGTGAGCGCGGCGATGAGCCCGGAGTTCTCGGCCAGGGGGATGAAGTCGTCGGGGGAGACCGGTCCGCGGGTCGGGTGCTGCCAGCGGATGAGGGCCTCGACCCCCACGACGGTGCGTGAGGCCAGGTCGACCTGGGGCTGGTACTGCACCCCCAGCTCACCGGTCTCGATCGCGGTGCGCAGGTCGGCGAGGAGCTGGAGGCGTTCGACGGTGTTGACGTCGAACTCGCTCGAGTAGGTGACGATCCGGTCGCGGTCGACCTTCGCCTGGTAGAGCGCGATGTCGGCGTTCTTCATGAGGGTCTCGGCGTCGGCCCCGTGCTCGGGGGCGACGGCCACGCCGGCGCTCGCGCGGACGAGCAGCTCGAGCTCACCCACCCGCATCGGGGCCTCGAGCGAGGCCAGCAGGGCGCGGGCTGTGCGCTGGGTCTCCTCGAGACCGCCGGCGACGACGACGGCGAACTCGTCCCCGCCGAGGCGGTGCGCCGCGGTCGGGTCCTCGAGGGAGGACACGAGCCGGGCGGCGACCTGGCGGAGCAGCTGGTCGCCCACCGGGTGGCCGAGGGTGTCGTTGATGTCCTTGAAGTGGTCGAGGTCCACCAGGACGAGCCCGGGGGCGGCCGAGGGCGTCCGGCCGCTGAGCTCCTGGAGCCGGTCGAGCTCGCGGTACAGGCGGTCACGGTTGCCGAGCGCGGTGAGGGAGTCGTGCGTGGCCTGGTGGGTGCTCCGCACGGCTGAGGCTGCGGTCAGGTACACGGCGACGACAGGCCCGGCGAGGAGGGCGAGCACCCCGGCCCCGTCCTGCGCGACGAGGGCGGCGACAGCGCCGATCGAGAGCAGCACCATGTGGGTGGCGGTGACGGACCACCCGTCCTCTCGGATGATGGCGCCCACGGGGCGTCGGGTCGCGAGAGAGACGACGCCGGCGACGAGCACGCGGTTGACCACGACCATCACGACACCTGCCGTGAGGAGGGCGCCGAGGTGGTCGACGTCGACCCGAGCAGGCCCTCCGAAGAAGGGGACGTCGGTCATGCCGGCGTAGACGGCTCTGCCGACGACCACGCTCACGGCGTACTGGGCGGTGTTGAAGGCCGACTTGCGCAGCGGGCGGCGGTTGACCAGGTCGTCGATGAGGCTGGCGACGGCCTGGACAGCGACCGCGACGGCGACGCCGCCGAAGGCCATGAGCGCGAGGACGAACGGCGTCGAGGTGGAGATCGTCTCCGCCGGGACCTCGTTGCGGGAGACGGGGAGCGAGCGGGTCTCCCCGATGACTGCGGCGACGGCGAGGAAGGCGATCGGGGCGGCCGCCGCGCTGGTGAGCGAGGGCCACGAGCCGCCGACGAAGGACGCGGTGAGAGCGACGGCACCGAACGCGCCGACGAGGGCGACGTAGACGTTGAGGAGCGCGGACGGGACGGCGGCGCCAGCCACCTTCCCGTCCGCGCTCCGCGGCTGCACATCTACCACTTGTGCCCTGCGCCGACGAGCGCCGCGGCGGCCACCAGGGTGGCCGCGCTCGCGCTCACGCGCACGACGGTGCTGTTCTGCAGGATGCGCCACTTGTCCATGTCGAGCTCCTCGTCAGGTGATCGGCACCTCGCGGCCGTGGCCGCCCCTGCCCCCCGACGGCCACCCCGGGTGGGTGGTGACGAGTGCGCTCGCCGTTCATGAGTGTCATCGGCCGGCAGGGGCGCGGCCTTGACTGATCTTCCCGTATCGGTGTGACCGCAGTCCATGGACATGCCGTTCTGAGTCATAGCTGAGGACGAGATTTCCGACTCGCTCGGGCCTCTGTATGCAGGAAGCCTTCAGGTGCCGCCTGAAGCGGGGGTTGAGCGATGCTCTGTATACAGAACGCCTGACGGGGCGTATCGTCGCGCCATGCGTGCCAGTGACCGCGTCTACCAGGCCCTGCGGGCCGAGATCGTCGCCTGGGAGCTTGCACCGGGGACAGAGCTCAGCGAGGTCGAGCAGGCCGCACGGCACGGCGTCTCGCGGACCCCCCTGCGCGAGGCCCTCGCGCGGCTCGTCGCCGACGGGCTCGCCATGCCGCGGGGGCGCACCCTCGTCGTCTCGGGCCTCGACGCGGCCGACGTCCGGCACCTGGTCGAGCTCCGTGAGGCCCTCGAGACCCAGGCCGCACGGCTCGCGGCCCGGCGCGGCTCGTCCGAGGTCTTCACCGCGCTCGCGGAGCGCTTCGCCGCCGCACCGGCCCTGCTGGTCGACCACGACCCCGCCCGCACCGCCTACTACGCGGTGGTCGCCGAGCTCGACGTGGCGGTCGACGAGGCGATGGGCAGTCCGCACCTGCGTCGAGCCCTCGCCGGGCTGCGCCCCCACGTGGCGCGGATCAGACGTCTGGCCCACGGCGACGCCGCCCGGCTGGTGCGCGCCGCGGACGAGCACCGTCTGATCGCCACCGCCATCGCCGACGGCGACGAGACCCTCGCTGCGCAGGCGACGGCGGTCCACCTCCGCGCGAGCCTCGACACGGCCCTCGTGACCCTGCGTGCCCACGCTCTCGACGCCAGCCACCTCGAAGGAGCCTCGTGATCACCCACCACCTGCGTGTGCACCCCAGCGCCGACGGCCTGCCGCGCGAGCAGCAGCTCGCCTGGCGGATCGCCGAGGTCGCGGCCGACCCGGTCGCGGTCGAGCCGGCCGTGGAAGAGATGGTCGTCAACCGGCTGATCGACAACATGGCCGTGGCCACGGCCGCCCTGACGCGGGCTCCCGTCGCGGCAGCCCGTGACCAGGCCCTCGCGCACCCGAGCGCGCCGGGGGCGACCGTCGTCGGGCTGGAGGGTGTGCGTCGGGTGAGCCCCGAGTGGGCGGCCTGGGCCAACGGCACGGCCGTGCGCGAGCTCGACTTCCACGACACCTTCCTCGCCGCGGACTACTCCCACCCGGGGGACACGATCGCCCCCGTGCTCGCGGTGGCCCAGCACCTGCTCGGGCGGCCGCTGCCCGGCGGGCGGCGGGTCGGCGGGACCGAGCTCGTGCGGGCGGTGGCCACGGGCTACGAGGTCCAGGTGGACCTGGTGCGGGCGATCAGCCTGCACCGGCACAAGATCGACCACGTCGCCCACCTCGGGCCCGCGGTGGCTGCGGCCCTGGGCACCCTCCTGGACCTCGATCCCGTGACCACCTTCCACGCGGTGGGTCAGGCCCTGCACACGACGACCGCGACGCGGCAGTCCCGCAAGGGGGAGATCTCGACCTGGAAGGCCTACGCCCCGGCCTTCGCCGCCAAGGTCGCGATCGAGGCGGTCGACCGCGCCATGCGCGGCCAGACCTCGCCGACACCGATCTACGAGGGGGAGGACGGGGTCCTGGCGTGGCTGCTCGACGGGCCCGGGTCGCGCTACGAGGTCCCCCTGCCGGCACCGGGAGAGCCCAAGCGGGCGATCCTCGACACCTACACCAAGGAGCACTCGGCCGAGTACCAGTCCCAGGCCCTCATCGACCTCGCCCGGCGGCTGCACCGCGAGCACCCCGAGGTGGCCGACCCCGAGCGGGTCGAGCAGATCGTGATCCGCACGAGCCACCACACCCACCACGTCATCGGCTCGGGGGCGAACGACCCGCAGAAGTACGACCCGCACGCGTCCCGCGAGACCCTCGACCACTCGATCCCGTACATCGTGGCGGTGGCCCTCCAGGACGGTGCGTGGCACCACGTGGACTCCTACGCCCCCGAGCGCGCGTCCCGGCCCGACACGGTCGCGCTGTGGCAGAAGGTCACCACGACCGAGGACCCCGCCTGGACCCGCCGCTACCACGCGACCGACCCGGCCGAGAAGGCCTTCGGCGGCCGGGTCGAGGTGACCTTCACCGACGGCCGTCGCCTCGTCGAGGAGATCGCCGTGGCCGACGCGCACCCGCTCGGTGCGCGGCCGTTCGCGCGGGAGCAGTACCTCGGGAAGTTCCGCACGCTGGCCGCCGGGGTCCTCGAGGAGGCCGAGGCCGAGCGTTTCCTCGAGGTCGCCCAGCGCCTGCCCGGGCTGGGCCCCGAGGAGCTCGGCGCGCTCACCGTCACCGCCCCGCCCGACCTCCTCGCCGCGGTGGCCCCGACCCGAGGGATCTTCTGATGCTCCACTCGACCAGGACCCCCGCGGCCAAGCGGGCCGACCTGCGCGCCCGCCTCGCCGCCGACGAGCTGCTCGTCATGCCGGGGGCCTTCAACCCGCTCTCCGCCCGGCTCATCCAGGACAAGGGCATGGGCGGGGTGTATCTCTCGGGGGCGGTGGTCGCCGCGGACCTCGGCCTGCCCGACGTCGGGCTGACCACCCTCACCGAGGTCGCGCACCGTGCCCAGCAGGTCGCCCGGGTGACCGACCTCCCCGTCCTGGTCGACGCCGACACCGGCTTCGGCGAACCCATGAGCATGGCCCGCACCGTCCAGGTGCTCGAGGACGCCGGCGTCGCCGGCCTCCACGTCGAGGACCAGGTCAACCCCAAGCGGTGCGGGCACCTCGACGGCAAGGCCGTGGTCGACCTCCCCACGGCCCTGCGCCGGGTCCGGGCCGCGGTCGACGCGCGCCGGGACCCCGACCTCCTGATCATGGCCCGGACCGACGTCCGCGCCGTCGAGGGTCTCGACGCGACCCTGGACCGGCTGCGTGCCCTGGTCGACGCCGGAGCCGACGCGGTGTTCCCCGAGGCGCTGACCGACCTGCACGAGCTCGAGGCGGTCCGCCGCGCGGTGGACGTGCCCCTCCTGGCCAACATGACCGAGTTCGGCCGGACCGAGCTCGTGACCCACGCCCGGCTCGCGGAGGTCGGCGTGGACGTCGTCATCCACCCCGTCTCGCTGCTCCGCCTCGCGATGGGTGCCGCCGAGGACGCCCTCGACCTTCTCGCCGAGCGGGGCACCCTCGAGCCGCTGGTCCCGCAGATGCAGACCCGCGCGCGGTTGTACGAGCTCCTCGACTACGCGGGCTACGAGCGCTTCGACTCGACCGTCTTCACCTCGACCGGGTACGGCGGATGACCCGGCCCTGACCTGCCCCACCGACGCACAGCGACATGGACGCGAAGGAGCGCACATGACCAGCACACCGACCGAGCCGAGGCCCGCCGCGGGTGAGCACCGGGTGGCCCGCGGCCTCGCCGGGGTCGTCGTGGACACCACGGCCGTCTCCCACGTGGACCCCGCGTCGAACTCGCTGCTCTACCGCGGCTACCCCGTCCAGGAGCTCGCCCGCGACTGCGCGGTCGAGGAGGTCGCGTGGCTGCTCTGGCACGGTGAGCTGCCCGACCCCGCTGAGCTCGAGGGCCTCGCCCACCTCGAACGGTCCGAGAGGTTCCTCTCGCCTCTGGTCGAGGCCACGGTCGACGCCCTGCCCCGCTCGGCCCATCCCATGGACGTGCTGCGGACCGCCGTCAGCGTGATCGGCAGCGAGGACGCAGGTCGCGACTCCTCGGCCGAGGCGGACCTCGCGCGGTCGGTGCGGCTGTTCGCCCAGCTGCCCACCGTCGTCGCGCGGGACCGCCGCCGGCGGCTGGGGCTGGGCCCGGTGCCGCCGCGGGACGACCTGGACCACGCGGCCAACCTGCTGTGGATGACCTTCGGCGAGGCGCCCGATCCGGTCGTGCACGACGCCTTCCAGGTCTCGATGGTGCTGTACGCCGAGCACTCGTTCAACGCCTCGACCTTCACGGCCCGCGTGGTCACCTCGACCCTGTCCGACCTGTACTCGTCCGTGGTCGCCGCGATCGGTGCCCTCAAGGGCCCGCTGCACGGGGGCGCCAACGAGGCCGTCATGGAGACCCTCGCCGAGATCGGGTCCGCGGCGGGCACCGAGGAGTGGCTCGAGCGGGCCCTGGGCGAGCGCCGCAAGATCATGGGCTTCGGGCACCGTGTGTACAAGCACGGCGACTCCCGGGTGCCCACGATGCGCGAGGCCCTCGACCGGCTGGTCGAGCACACCGGCAGGCAGGACCTCCTCGAACGGTACGAGGCCCTCGAGCGGGGGATGACCGCGCGCACCGGCATCCTGCCCAACCTCGACTACCCGGCCGGCCCCGCGTACCACCTCATGGGCTTCGAGACCGAGACGTTCACCCCGCTGTTCGCGGTGAGCCGCATCATGGGCTGGACCGCTCATGTCCTCGAGCAGCGCGCCGACAACGCCCTGATCCGCCCGCTGAGCGAGTACGTCGGCCCAGGGGAACGGCACCGGTGATGCTGCACGGTGCGCGCCCTGCCTCGCCCCCGCGGGTCGGCGCGCGCATCACGGCCGAGGGGTCCACCCTGAGACAGGCGAACACCGGGCCTCAAGTTCGGACAATTCGCGCCGATTGACCTGTGGGGGGCATGTCAGGGACGTGCTCCGTCCGCGGTGCGCGCGGCGGTAGGTCGAGAGAGCGAGGGTCACCATGGCTGCAGCGCGAGCCGACGCCGCGTCGCCTGCTCTCGCGCGCGCCGACCGCGCCCTGGCCTGGGCGCCGTGGCTGGTCCTGGCCCTGGGTGCCGGGACCGCCGCCCTCGTGCCGGGGGACTCGGGCAGCACCCCGGTGCGGATCACCCTGGTCGTGACCCTCGGCGTGTTCTTCACGACCCTCGTCGTCCGCCTGCTCGTCGTGGCCGCGCTGCGTCCCGCGCGGCGGGTCCCGCTGCTGTTCCTGGCCGGCGCGGTCGCCGTCTGGGCCGTCGGCTCGGCGAGCGTCTCCCTGGGCCAGACGGTCACCGCGGTCACCTTCCCGGCCCCGGGCGAGTTCCTCTGCTTCGCCTCCTACCTCGCGATGGCCGCCTTCCTCCTCGTCGACCGGCCGAGGCGGTCTCCGCTGACCGGTGCCGTGTGGCTCGAGGCCCTGGTCGTGTGCGGGGCCGCGGTCTGCCTCGCCGCCTTCCCGCTGCTGATGCCGCTGACGACGACCTTCGGGTCGGGCGGGGTCGCGCTGCTGCTGGCCGTCGCCTACCCGCTGATCAACGTCGTGATGTTCGGCGTCGTGCTCGCGCAGGTGCTCGTCCGGCACCGGGAGCCCTCGCTCGCCTCGGTCGCGCTCCTCCTCGGGTTCCTGGGGCTCGCCGTCGCGGACAGCACCTTCCTGCTCGGGCACGACGACGGGACCTACTCGACGAGCCTGGTCCTCGCCGCCCTCTGGGGCGCGAGCTTCGCCCTCGTCGTCGCCGGCGCCTGCGAACGTCGGGTGAGCGTGGTGGCCCCCGAGGACGACGGGATCCGCAGCGCCGTCCTGCTCGCCTCCGCGGCCGGCCTGGCCCTCGTGATGCTCATGGTCGACCCGCCAGGGCTGGTCGGCTGGTCGGTCAAGATCCCCGCCCTGGTCACCCTCGTGGGGGTCGGGGCCAGGATGACGATCGCCCTGCGCGAGGCCCGCGGGGCCGCCGAGGCGATGCGGCTCTCGATGACCGACGAGCTCACGGGACTGCCCAACCGACGCGCCCTGCTCTCCGTGGTCGACACGCGGCTGCGTTCGGAGCGGTCGATCGGCGTCGTGCTGCTCGACCTCGACGGGTTCAAGGACGTCAACGACAGCCTCGGGCACATGGTCGGCGACGAGGTCCTCGTGACCCTCGCGCACCGGATGCGTGCCAACCTCGACCACCGCATCACCCTGGCCCGGCTCGGCGGGGACGAGTTCGCCCTCGTGGTGCCGAGCGACGACGTCCTCTCCCTGCACGAGACGGCCCAGCGCCTGCGCACCGTCCTCAAGGACCGCTTGCGCGTCCGCGGGCTCGACCTGAGCCTGGACGCCTCGGTCGGCATCACCGTCCGTCAGCCCGAGGACCAGTCCTCGACCGAGCTCCTGCGCCGGGCCGACATCGCGATGTACCAGGCCAAGCAGACCGGGGCGGGCACCCTGCTCTTCGACCCCGCGCACGACGGGCTGGCCCAGCACCGGCTCTCCCGCAGCGAGGCTCTCCGTCAGGCCGTCACCACCGGTCAGCTCGTCGTCTGGTACCAGCCGCAGGTCGACGCCCGGACGGGCGGCGTGGTCGCCGTCGAGGCGCTGGTCCGCTGGCGGCACCCGACCGAGGGCCTGCTCTCCCCGGTGGCCTTCCTCGCCGACGCCCGTGCCTCGGGCCTGATGGCCGAGGTCACCGAGGTGGTCCTGCGCCGGGTGCTCGCCGACACCCGCCGGTGGGCCGAGGCCGGCTTCACCTTCCGGGTCGCGATGAACTGGGCCCCGCCCGAGCTGGTCGGCGGACGCATCCTGCCCCAGCTCATCTCGGCCCTCGACGACGCCACCTTCCCCGCCGACCGACTCATGGTCGAGGTCACCGAGGACTCGTTCCTGGCCGAGCCGGAGCGCGCGCGCGAGGCCCTGCTCGAGCTACGGCGCCACGGGGTGCAGGTGGCGATCGACGACTACGGGACCGGGTTCTCGTCGTTGTCCTACCTGCGGGACCTGCCCGTCCAGGAGATCAAGATGGACCGCTCCTTCATCACCCCGGTGGCCACCGACGAGCGCAGCCGCATGATCGTGCAGACCACGGCCCAGATGGCCCGCGCCTTCGGGCTGCGCCTGGTCGCCGAGGGCGTCGAGGACCAGGCGGCCGCGGCCGAGCTGCTGCCCATGGGGGTCGACGTCCTCCAGGGCTTCCACGTCGCCCGGCCCATGCCGGCCTCGGAGGTCGCGCCGTGGGTGCGACGGCGTCAGGCCGAGCGCTTCGGCAGCCCGGGGACGACGACGATCTCCCTCGACGCGTTCGGTCAGCAGGGCTAGCAGGTCCGGTCAGCAGGCCTACGCGCGACCGGTCAGGAGAGCCAGGTCGGAGGGGACGGCGGCCAGCGTGGTGCTCGACAGGTCGTCGGGGGCGCGCAGGCCGTCGTGCAGGCGGAACGCCTCAGCCGGCGGGACGGTGATGCCGTCGAGCCCGACCCCCAGCGTCACCAGGCGGTAGGCGTCGGGGAACTGCTGGCGCTGGTTGTCGAGCACCGGGACGCACCGTGCGAAGACCGGGGTGCTCGCCGCGGAGCCCAGGTAGGGCGCCGTCGAGGTCCCCGGCAGCACCTGCGTGAGCAGGCCGACCGAGTGCAGCAGGCGTCGGACGCGCTCGTCGAGCACGGCCACGAACGAGGTCATCCCGTTGGCCCGGCACACCGCGATGAGGCCGTGGTACAGCGCCAGGGACAGGCGCAGCCCGTCGGCCCGGTCCTGACGCCGCACCCCGAGGGTCGCGATCTCCCAGGTCGAGCCGAGGTCGAGGCCGGCCGCGGCCGCGACCCTCGCGCCGGGTACCGACCAGGGCGGGGCCGCGACGTCGGTCAGGGTCTTGAGCCCCGCTCGCCCCCCGGGGGCGAGCAGCCGCACGGCCCCGACCACCTCGCCCGCCCGGTCCGCGATCGCGAGGAAGGCCGAGGCGTCGTCGTAGGGGCCGTACTCCTCGGCGAGCTGCTCGCGCGTGTTGCCGTACCAGCGCAGGAAGACCTCGGCCTCGCACTCGCGAGCAGACTCGAGCAGATCGCCCTCGGGGGCGAAGTGCATGGAGTACGGGACGGCGCTCATCAGAACTCCTTGTAGACGACCTCGGTGGCGTCGAACCACTCACGGGTGAGCTCGACCGCAGCCTCGGCCACGAAGGGCTTGCAGGCGTAGATGTCGACGCTGAAGAACAGCCGGGGCTGGTCCCAGGCGTAGAAGTGGGCCCCCGAGGTCTCCCAGTGGATCCAGCCGGCCCACCCGTACAGGGGGGACTGGTGGGTCACCGGTTCGGTGAGCTCGACCATGTCGATGGACTTCGACAGCTGCGAGAGGTAGGCGGAGATCGAGGCGGCGCTGATCGGCTCACGGCACAGTCCCTCCACGACGAGGCGCTGACGATGGATCTCTGGGGCCAGGTCTCGCACAGCAGTCCTCCGAGGGTTTCGGCCCCATGATCGTCAGGGGCAGGTCGCGCCAGTATGTCCGACCTGTCCCTGTTTGAGGGGGGCGTTCACCCAGTTGCCACACCGGTCGGCCGACGGCTGTCACAGCCGTGTGACCGACAGCACACCGATCATGCCCTGCCGCGGGCCTCCGCACTAGGCTGATCGGGCACGAGTCGCTCTCGGCCTCGTGCCCACGAGCTCGAGGAGGCCCTGGGTGACCACCCTGCTGCGCGGACGGGTGGTGACCCCCACCGGCCTGATCCCCGACGGGGTCGTCGCGGTCGACGGGGGCCGCATCCGCTGGGTCGGCGAGGCTCTCGGTGCGCGGGCGGCAGGTCTCGGCGACCTGGTCGAGGAGGCACCCGTCACCGACGGCTACGTGCTGCCCGGCCTGGTCGACCTGCACTGCCACGGCGGGGGAGGGGCCTCCTTCCCGGACGCGAGGACGGCGGCCGAGGTGCAGGTCGCCGTCGACGAGCACCGGCGCCACGGCACGACGACGGTGGTCGCCTCCTTGGTCACCGCGAGCCCCGAGGTGCTCCGCTCCCGTGTCGCCCTGCTGGCTCACGTGGCCGAGGCCGGAGAGATCGGGGGCATCCACCTCGAGGGGCCGTTCCTGTCCACGGTGCGGTGCGGTGCGCAGGACCCCGGCCTCATCCTCGCCCCCGACCCCGACCTGACCTCCGAGCTGCTCGCCCTCGGCCGCGGTCACCTCGTCACCATGACGCTGGCCCCCGAGCTCCCCGGCACCCAGGGCACGGACGGCGTGGCCGCCAGGCTCGTGCGCGGCGGTGCCCTGCCCTCCTGGGGCCACACGGACGCCGGGCCCGAGGCGACGCGTGCGGCCCTCGAGCTCTCGGTCGAGCTGCTCCGCACCGGCGAGGTGGGGCAGGTGTCCAGCCCCGAGGACGCCGAGGGCGGCGGGGTCGGTCCGGTCCGGTCCGCACGTGCCACCGCGACCCACCTGTTCAACGGCATGCGTCCCTGGCACCACCGGGAGGTGGGGCCGATCGGGGAGCTGCTCGCCGCAGCCCGACGAGGTGAGCTCGTCCTGGAGCTCATCGGCGACGGCGTGCACCTGGACCCGGCCGTGGTCCGCGAGGTGTGGGAGCTCGTCGGGCCCCGATCCCTGGTCCTCGTGACCGACGCGATGGCCGCGGCCGGCATGCCCGACGGCAGCTACCGCCTCGGCTCGCAGGAGGTCGTGGTCGCGGACGGCGCCGCACGGCTCGCCGGCGCAGTGCCCGGCGCGCTCGCGGGGGGCACCGCGCACCTCCTCGACGTCGTGCGGACCACCGTCGCGGGCGGGGTCGACCTCCTCGACGCGGTCACCATGGCGGCGACGGTCCCGGCCCAGGTGCTCGGGCGGGAGGACATCGGCGCGCTGGCCGAGGGACGGCGCGCCGACGTCCTCGTGACGGACGCCGCGCTGCGCCCGCTGCGGGTGCTGCGTGCGGGGACCGACGTGACCGCGGTGGGCTCGCCGTGGGGTCGTCGCGCGTGATGCCCGGCGACCCGGGGCGTGCCACGGCACCGGAGGTCCTCGTGGCCGTCAGCGGTCCGGGCTCGGCCCTCGCCCTGGCGGCCCTCCTCGGCGGTGCCGGGGCGCTGCACCTCGTGCGGCCCGAGGTCTTCCGGGGCCTCGTCCCGCGCCGGCTCGGCCGCCCCGACCCGTGGGTGCTGGGCAGCGGCGTCGCCGAGCTCGTCTGCGCAGGCCTGCTCGCCCACCCGCGCTCGCGGGCTGCCGGGGGGTGGGCCGCGGCCGCCCTCCTGGTGGCGGTGCTGCCAGGCAACGTCACGATGGCCGTCCGCTCGCGGCGGGGTGCCCAGCACTGGTCCCGACGCCCCGGGGTCGCCTGGGGCCGTCTGCCCCTCCAGGGACCCCTGGTCGCCTGGGCCCTGGCGATCGCCCGGGCCCGAGGGCGCTGAGGCTCGGCCGAGCGGCTCCGCCAGGCACTAGGTCCCAGGCACGCGCGTCCCCGCGGTGCCAGGCTTGCACCACCCGCTCCGCACCGATCCCTCGAGGCCAGCTGCCATGAACGAGTCCCAGCCCACCGCCACGCGCGTCGCCGACGAGGACGAGCTCCACCCCTTCTGGGACTGAGGGCAGCGGGGCCCGCTGACCGGTCCCCGCCGCACCCCGGTCGACGAGGAGCATCCCCTCGCCGCACCGCCCGCGTCTGCCAGAGTGAGGTCGTGCAGATCGACCTCAACAGCGACCTCGGCGAGTCCTTCGGTCCCTGGACCCTGGGCGACGACGCCGCGATCCTCCGCCTCGTCTCGAGCGCCAACGTCGCGTGCGGCTTCCACGCGGGAGACCCCACGACGATCCGTGGCACCTGCACGGCTGCCGCCGAGGCGGGCGTGGCGGTCGGGGCCCACGTCGCCTACCGCGACCTCGCCGGCTTCGGGCGCCGCTTCCTCGACGTCGAGGTGCACCACCTGGTCGACGACCTGGTGTACCAGGTGGGCGCCCTCCAGGCCCTGGCCGCCGCCTCGGGGACGACGGTCCGCTACGTCAAGCCGCACGGCGCCCTGTACAACGCGGTCGTGACCCACCGCGAGCAGGCCCGCGCCGTGGTGACCGCCGTGCGGGAGGTCGGGCCCGACCTCCCGCTGGTGGCGCTGCCGGGCAGCGTGGTGGCCGAGGAGGCCGAGGCCGTGGGCCTCCGTGTGGTGCTCGAGGCGTTCGCCGACCGCGCCTACGCCCCGGACGGCACGCTCGTGCCCCGCCGTGAGCCCGGTGCCGTGCTGCACGACCCCGAGCTGGTCGCCGCCCGCGTCGTGCGCCTCGCGACCGAGGGCACCGTCGAGGCCGTCGAGGGCAGCGTCCTGGAGGTCGCGGTCGAGAGCGTGTGCGTGCACGGGGACACCCCGGGAGCCGTGCAGGTCGCGACGGCGGTCCGGTCCGCGCTCGCTGCGGCCGGGGTGCGGGTCGCGAGCTTCCTGTGACCGGGCGCGGCCCCCGGGGCGGACGACGGCGCGTGCACCGGCTCGGGGAGCGGGCCGTGCTCGTCGAGTGCAGCGACCTCGCCGAGGTCCTCGACCTGGCGGCGGTCCTCGACCGGGAGCCCCTGGTCGGGCAGCGCGAGCTGGTGCCCGCGGCGTCGACCCTGATGGTCACCCTGGGCGACGCGGCTGCCGCGCACCGCGGGGCCGAGGTCCTCGCGACCCTCCCGGCCCCGCGCGGCCAGCGGCCACCCGGTCGTGAGGTGACCCTCGAGGTCGTGTACGACGGCGAGGACCTGCCGCGGGTCGCCGAGCTCCTCGGGTGGTCTCCCGAGGCCGTCGTGGCGGCCCACGGCGAGCAGGTCTGGACCGCGGCCTTCCTCGGCTTCGCCCCGGGCTTCGCGTACCTCGTCGGGGAGGCCGGCGGGCCCGAGGTGCCTCGCCGGGACAGCCCGCGCACGGCGGTGCCGCCGGGGTCGGTGGCCCTCGCCGGGCCCTACTCGGCCGTGTACCCGCGCCGGTCGCCCGGCGGCTGGCAGCTGGTCGGCCGCACCGGCGCCTCGGTCTGGGACGTCGAGCGGCAGGACCCCGCCCTGCTGGTCCCGGGGACCCGGGTGCGCTTCACGGCGGTCCGCGAGCTCGTCCTCGCCCGCGGGAGCGAGCCACCGGGGGGCCAGGTCCAGGCGCGACGGTGCCTGCGCGTGCTCGACCCGGGGCCGGCGACCCTCGTCCAGGACCTCGGCCGCGCCGACCACCTGGCCCTCGGCGTCTCGCCCTCGGGGGCCCTGGACCGGGGTGCGGCCCGGCAGGTCAACCGCGCCGTGGGCAACCCGCGGTCGGCGGCCCTCCTCGAGAGCCTGGGCGGGCTGCTCCTCGAGGCCGAGGGCGACCACGTCCTCGCGGTCGCGGGGGCCCACGGCGCCGTGCGGGTGCACCACGGCGCAGGCGGTGTCGAGGACGCTCCCACCGGTGCACCGTTCGCCCTGCCTGCCGGCGCACGGCTCGAGGTGGCCGTCCCGGTGCGCGGCCTGCGGGTCTACGTCGCTGCCCGTGGCGGCCTCGGCCCGCAGGCCGAGCTCGGCAGCCGGTCGACCGATCAGCTCTCGGGCCTGGGCCCCGCTCCGCTGACGGCGGGGCTGGATCTCCCGGTGCTCGAGGAGGCGACCGATGCCGTGCTCCCGTGGGGTGAGCCCGACGCCGCCGGATCCGGCCCGACCGACGGTCCGGGCGTGGCCGGTGGAGAGGGCGCGGTGCTGACCGTGCGGGCGCGCCCCGGTCCGCGAGCGGACTGGTTGACCCCGGACGCCCGCGCCCGGCTGCCCAGCACGACGTGGACCGTGACCGGCCCGCCCAACCGCATCGGGCTGCGCCTCGAGGGCGAGCCGCTCGAGCGCAGCCGCCACGACGAGCTCGCGAGCGAGGGGGTCGTCCACGGCGCGGTCCAGGTCCCACCCTCGGGGCAGCCTGTGATCCTCCTCGCCGACCACCCGGTGACCGGCGGGTACCCCGTGGTGGCGGTGGTCGCGGGGGCGGACCTGGACCTGCTGGCCCAGCTCCGCCCTGGTGACCGGCTCCGTCTCGCGGTCGGGGACTGACCGCTCACCGGTCGACGGTCTGAGGTCGTGGGGCCTGACCGCCCGCGCGGGGGGCGAGATGCTGGCGGGGTGTGCTCATCCCCTCGGTCCGACGGCCGATGTCAGGGGTGACTGGACCGCGAGGATGCGTATCCCCGCGGTCGTGCGCACCACCTGGGGGAGGCACCGTGACCGCGTCGGGGACGACGGAAGAGCTCGACACCGCGGAGGCCGCCGCCTTCGCCGCACTCCTCGACGCGCGATCCGTCCAGGTGGTCTACCAACCGCTGGTCGAGCTCACGACCCGCGAGCAGGTCGGGGTCGAGGCCCTCGCCCGGGGTCCCGTGGGGCCCCTCGAGAGCCCGGCCGCCCTGTTCGCCCACGCCGCCCGCGCAGGGCGCGTCACCGAGCTCGACTGGGCCTGCCGAGCGGCAGCCTTCCAGGGCTTCCTCGAGGCCGACGCGCCGCCGAGCATGTCCCTGTTCATCAACGTCGAGATGGCCTCGCTCACCCGCGGCTGCCCGGCGGACCTGCTGGCGGTCGTCAGCCACGCCGAGTCTCAGCTCCGCGTCTTCGTCGAGTTCGACGACGCCGGGCTCGCGAGCGACCCTGCCGGGCTGCTCGACTCGGTGGACCGGGCACGGGAGATGGGCTGGGGCATCTCGGTCGACGACGTCGGGTCGAGCCTCGGCTGCCTCGCGGTCCTGCCCCTGGTGCACGCCGACGTGGTCAAGCTCGACATCCGGATGCTCGACGGGGAGAGCGACGCCGCCCCGGGCGTGGTCGCGACCGTGCTCCGCCATGTCGAGGACGCCGGCGCCACCCTCGTCGTCAAGGGGATCGAGAGCGAGGAGGACGTCCGCCTCGCCCTCGCCCTCGGGGCGCGCTTCGGCCAGGGGCACCACCTCGGACGGCCCGGCCCCCTCGCCGAGCACTACCCGGTGCCGCGAGACGTGGTGCCCCTCGGGAGCGGCCCGGGCGCCGAGGTCCCGGCCGGGCGCTCCCCGTTCGACCTGGTCGCCCCGCGCGGCCAGCGGCTCGTGCACCGCGATCTGGTGCGCAGGCTCGCGCACGTGTTCGCGGCGCGGGCGCTCTCCTCGGGGGCCCGCCCGCTGGTCCTCGTCGGGCACGGCACCACGAGCTGGGAGGAGGTCGACGGTGCCGAGGTCGAGGACCTGGGTCTCCTGGCTGCGATGTCGGTGCTGACCGTCGCCTTCGGGGTCGGCGTCCCGCCCGCGCCCGTGCCCGGGGTGCGGGGGGTGCGGGTCACCCCGGGGGACCCGCTCGTGGGTGAGTCGTTCCTGCTGATCATGACCGAGCACATGGCACTGTCGATGGCCGCACGTCGCGTGGCCGGCCCCGGGATGATGGAGGTCGTCATCACCCAGGACGCCGAGGCGGTGGCCGAGGTCGCCCAGCACCTGCTGCGCCGGATCCCACCCCTCGGCCACGGCGACGAGGCGCTCCCGGTGCCCAGGGCGGACGGAGAGGACCGGGTGGCGGCCCTCGACGACGAGCTCCCGGACCCCGGGGCCGAGCCGGCCGCCGAGCACGAGCCCTCCACCAGCCACCGCCTCTCCCGGCTGCTGGGGCGACGCGGATAGGCTCGGTCCGCCGGCCCGCTCCGAGGACGAAGGAGGCCTGCGGTGCCCGACGACGCGTCCGCGCCTGCGCACTACGCCCACCTGGGTGTCTTCAGCGACTGGGTCGCCTACGCCCGGGGGTCGCGCGAGCGGTCCGTGCGTCGCCCCGCCGCGGTGGTGCGCCGTCTCGCTGCCGAAGCCCTTGCAGTTCCCGGCTCCGCGGGCGCCCTGCACGAGGAGCCGACGGACCTGCAGGCCGGGGCCCGCTGGACCGCTGACGGCGTGGACGGCGTCGAGCTCAGCTGGTCGGTCGGGTTCGGCCCACGCACCCGGGCCTGGCTGCTGCGCCCGGCGGGGGTCACGCAGCCCCTGCCCGGGGTCCTCGCCCTGCACAGCCACGACGGGCACAAGAGGCGCGGCCTCGAGAAGCTCGCCGACGGTCCCGAACCTGTGCCGGCGAGCATCGCGACCCTGCGCGCGGGGGTCTACGGCGGTCGGGCCGTGGCGAACCACCTCGCACGGGCCGGGCACGCCGTCCTGGTCCACGACGTGCTGGGCTGGGGGAGCCGCCGGTTCCCGCTCGAGGAGATGCCCCCGCTGCTCCAGGACCTCGCGCACCGCACCCGAGGGATGATCCCCCCCGACGCCGCCGACCGGGACCAGGAGCTCGGGCACGACGACGTCGCGCTGTACGACGCCGCCGCCTGGCACCACGAGCACCTGCTCGAGAAGTACTGCACCCTCCTGGGCACCAGCTACGCCGCGCAGGTCGCCCGCGAGGACCGGATCGCCCTCGCCGTCCTGGCGGGGGACGAGGGCACGGCCGACCGTCTGGGGGCCGTAGGTCTCTCGGGCGGGGGAGCACGGGTCGTGCTGCTGCGCGCGACCACGGACCAGGTCGACGCCGCGGTCGTGGTCGCGATGATGAGCACCTACGACGCGCTGCTCGACCAGGACGTGGTGAGCCACACCTGGATGATGATGCCCGCGGCGCTCGCCGGGCACGTGGACTGGCCCGACCTCGTGGCCTGCAGGGCCCCTGCTCCGCTGCTGGTCCAGTACCGCCGAGGGGACGCCCTGCTTCCCCTCGCGGGGGCTGAGGCCGCCCACGCCCGGATCGAGGCCTACTACGCCGACGCGGGGGAGCCCGCGGCCTACCGCGGGGAGTTCTCCGACGGTCCCCACGCCTTCGACCTGCCCATGCAGGAGTCGGCCACGGCCTGGCTGGCGGACCGGCTGCGAGCCTGAGGGGGCGAGGGCTGCTCGTCGGTCAGGAGATGACGATCGGGGTGCCCAGCGGCAGGAGCGTGGAGAGCGTCGTGATGTCCTCGTTCGACATCCGGATGCACCCATGACTGGCTGCCTGCCCGATGCTGCCGGCGTCGTCGGTGCCGTGGAGACCGATCTGCCCGGGACCTCCCAGGAACTCGTCGAGGACCTCGGAGAACGCCGAGATGCCGTACGCGAAGGGGCCGCACCCCGCGTTTGGCGCGGCAGGTCACAGAGCCTGCCACGCGGGCTTGGCGGCCCATGCCTCGCGGTAGTGGTCGGCGAGCTCGAGCCGGCCGGCCGCGTCCGCGTCGAGCAGGACCGTCAGGTGCGGGTGGTGCTGCAGGACGGTCGCAGGCCACCGAGCGCTCACGGCCCCCTCGACCAGCTGCCGCACCGCCTCGCCCTTGGCGGCGCCCTGGGCGAGCAGCACCAGGTGCCTGGCCTCGAGGATCGTCCCGAGCCCCTGGGTCAGGACGTGCTGCGGCACGGCATCGGGTCGGCCGCCGAAGAAGCGCGCGTTGTCCTGACGGGTCTGCGCGGTGAGGGTCTTGAGCCGGGTGCGCGAGCCGAGCGAGGAGCCGGGCTCGTTGAAGGCCACGTGCCCGTCGGTCCCGACCCCCAGGAGCTGGAGGTCGACGCCCCCGGCCGTGGTGATGGCCGCCTCGAAGCGGGCGCAGGCCGCGGGAAGGTCCTCGGCGGCGCCATCGGGTCCGTGCACGGCCGCGGGGTCGAGGTCGGTCCGGCGCACCAGCTCGCGGTCGATCACCGCCCGGTACCGCTCGGGGTGGTCGGCGGGGAGACCGACGTACTCGTCGAGCAGGAAGGCCCGTGCGTGGCTGAGGCTGAGGCCCTCCTCGCCGTGGCGACGGGCGAGCTCGTCGTACACGGCGAGCGGGCTCGAGCCGGTCGCCAGGCCCAGGACGACGCCGCGGTCCTGCGCGGCGCGACCGCGTACCAGGCGCTCGACGGCGTCGGCCGCGAGCCTGGCCTGGGTCGCGCGCGAGTCGCAGATCACGACCTCCATGAGCCGACCACCTCCGGTGCCCCGGCCCGGGCCGCCGCCAGCGCGGCGCCGATCGCGGCCACGTGCTCGTCGTGCGCGACCTCGAGGCGGGAGCCGAGGTCCAGGCTGCGCAGGAAGGGGGACGAGGCCGCGTGCCGCTCGAGGGCCGCGACCACCGCCTCGCGCAGCGGCTCGCCCAGTCCGGCGACCCCGCCGCCCAGCACGACGTGCTCGACGTCGCAGGTCAGCGCGAGCACCCGGACGGCGGTCGCGACCGCGTCGGCGAAGGCGTCCCGTACCCCGACGGCCTCGGGGTCGCCCGCCGCGGCGGCCTCGAAGACCTCGACGGCAGCCGGCCGGCCGGTCCGGGACCCCCAGCGGGCCTCGAGGGCAGACCCCGAGGCGTAGAGCTCGAGGCAGCCGTGCTGCCCGCAGGCGCACCGCGGGCCGTCGGGGACGTAGGGCAGGTGACCCACCTCTCCGGCGGCCCCGCTGATCCCGCGCCGCACCGCGCCGTCGAGCACGAGACCTGCGGCCAGCCCCGTCCCCAGGGCGAGGAACGCGAGGTCGCCGCGGGGGCCGCGTCCGACCGAGGCGCCGAGCGCAGCGGCGTTGAGGTCGTTCTCGACGTTGACGGGCACCCCGCCGAGCCGGGCGGTCAGCAGGGCCGCCAGGCGGACCTCGCCCGCGATGCCGAGGTTGACGGCGTGGGCCACGACGCCGCTGCCCGGGTCGACCACCCCGGGGACGCCCACGCCCACGGCCGCGACCTCGCCCAGCTCGAGGCATCGGTCGGCCGCGAGCCGCTCGACCGCCTGGGCGGCTGAGGCCACCACCCCGGTGACGCCCGTCCCGGTGGGCAGCCGCACGGTCGAGGCGAGAGTCCCGTCCTCGTCGAGCAGCACCCCGTGCACCTTGGTGCCGCCGATGTCCAGGCCCACGGTCCACGTGCCGGGGGCGATCGGGCGGGCCGTCATCCCTTGACCGCCCCGGCGACGAGCCCCGCGGTCATGCGGTGCTGCACCACGAGGAAGAACACGATCACCGGCACCGCGATGAGGGTGGCCCCGGCCATGACCACGCCCCAGTCGGTGGCCCGGTTGGCCTCGACCAACCCCTGCAGCCACAGGGGAAGCGTCCGGCGTGCGGGGTCGGTCATCACGACCAGGGCCAGGGTGTACTCGTTCCACGCCTGGAGGAACCCGTAGACCCCCGAGGCCACGAGCCCGGGGGCGAGCAGGGGGAAGGTGATCCGGAAGAAGGCGCCGGTGCGCGAGAGGCCGTCGACCATCGCGGCCTCCTCGAGCTCGATCGGCACCCCCGCGACGAACCCGCGCAGCATCCAGATCGTGAAGGGCAGGATCGCCGCGACGTAGACGATCGTCAGGCCCAGCACCGAGTTGACCAGCTGCCAGGTGTCGAGCATCTGGTACTGGGAGATGAAGAGCGCCTCGGCCGGGATCATCTGGACCACGAGGACGGCCACCACGAAGGAGCGTCGACCCCGGAAGCGGAACCGGCTGAGCGCCAGGGCCGCGAGGAAGGCGAAGAGGATCGCGGCGACGAGCGTGAGCCCCGTGACGGCCAACGAGACCCGGAACGAGGAGAAGAAGGTCGGGTCGCCCAGCACGCGACGGAAGTTCGCGAGGGTGCCGTCGAGCGGGATGAAGGTCGGCTCGGGGGTGCGCAGCCGGTTGGTCGGCAGGAAGGCGCTCGAGATCATCCAGTAGATCGGGAAGACCCAGAGCAGGGCGACGGCGACGGCGACGGCGCCCAGGGCTCCGCGGCCGGCCCGGGCCCGGCGACGCCTGCCGCGCCCGCCCTGGGTGACCCGGTCAGGGCCGGGCGGGTGCGGGGACCGGGAGCCCACCGGTGCGCCGGCGCGCTGCGGGGCTGCGGCGGGGGCGCTCACATCTCCTCCTCGCGCAGCATGCGCCGGATGTAGAACCAGGTCAGCGCGAGGGTCAGGACGAGCATGATCGTGGCCATGGCACCGGCCATCGAGAACTCCTTGGCGAGCGAGTAGATGTAGGTCCCCAGCAGGTGGGTCTCGCGGGTCGGTGCGCCCGCCCTCTGCAGGACGTGGATCTGGGTGAAGACCCGCAGGTCCCAGATGACCTGGAGCAGGGCCACGACGAACAGCACCGGCTTGATCATCGGGATGGTGATGAGCCAGAAGCGCTGCCGGCCGCTGGCCCCGTCGAGCTGGGCGGCCTCCATGGTCTCCCCGGGAACCTGGAGCAGCCCCGCGTAGACCGTGAACACCACGAAGGGCACACTCATCCACACCACGATCACCGTGGCGACCAGGTAGAAGGACGCGGGCTCGATGAGCCACGAGTGGTACCTCATCCCGGTGACGCCGAGCGGCTCGGCCAGCAGCCAGTTGATCACCCCGTACTGGGAGTCGAAGAGCCACTGCCAGACCGTCGTGGTCGCCAGGACCGGGGTGCCCCACGCGAGCAGCATCCCGACCTGGAGCGTGAGCCGAGCCGCCCGGCCGACCGACCTCATGAGCACGGCGAGGGCCATCCCGAGCGTCATCGTCAGCGCGGCGTTGACCAGGCAGAAGGCCACCGACCTCGCGATCACCCCCCAGACGTACGGGTCGGTCAGCAGGGTGACGTAGTTGTCGAGGCCGACCCACTCCGCCGGGCGGCCGAACTGCTGCGCGAGGCCGTACTCCTGGAAGGAGATGACGAACTGCCGGGCCAGGGGGTACCCGAGCCCGACCAGCACGGGGATCGCCGCGGGGACGAGCAGCAGGTAGACGCCGAGGTTCGCGGGACGGCGGCGGCGGCGGCGACCACCGGGGGCGACCCCTGGGGCCGGGGCGACCGGCGCAGGTGGCGCTGGGAGCGCCGGCACGGGGGTGCTGCGGGCGGCGGGCATACGGGTTCCTCGGGGCTCCG
Source organism: Actinotalea soli (assembly GCF_017565425.1). Taxonomy (GTDB): domain Bacteria; phylum Actinomycetota; class Actinomycetes; order Actinomycetales; family Cellulomonadaceae; genus Actinotalea; species Actinotalea soli. The sequence continues at coordinate 51,068 of NZ_JAGEMK010000007.1, read as the reverse complement.
ACGACGGGTAGGGGCTGAGCGAGCATGCAGCGCGGGGGGGCGCGGGCAGGTCCGGTGGCGCAGAGCGCACCGGGGCGCGCCGGGGCCCCGGCGCGCCCCGTGCCTCAGTTGAGGGTGTCCGCGATGAGACGGTCGGTCTCGGCGGCGGCCTCGGCCGGGTCTGCGCCGTTGGCCACCTGCTGGAAGAAGTCCTCGAGCAGGCGCGCGCCCTCGACGTCGGCCCAGCTCTCGGCGGCCGGGGTCAGCTTCGCGCCCAGGGCGGCGTCCAGGGCGGCCGTGGCGTACTCGTCGTCGCCCAGGGCGTCGGCGTACTGGCTGTTGGCCGGGATGAGCCCGTTCTCGGCGAGCATCGTCTGGTACTCCTCGGCGAACATGATCTCGAGCAGGCTCCGCGCGAGCTCAGGGTGCTGGGAGTTGGTCGGGATCGCGATGTTGGAGCCGCCGGCGAAGACTGTCGCCGCCTCGCCCTCGGTGAGCCCCGGCAGGGCGAAGACGCCGGTGTGCTCGTCGTTGCAGGCGGCCTGGGCCGCGCGGGCCTCCTCGGCCTCGGGGGAGGTGTCCTCGGGGTCGACGCCCTCGTTGCACTCGGGGAGGTCGATGCTCCAGCGCGCCCAGGTCGGGGCCGAGAACATCCCGGCCTCACCGTTGTTGAAGGGCACCCACGGCTCGTTGGAGTCGGCGTCGCGCGGGGCGTTGGTCGCCTCGGTGAAGAGTCGCTGCACCTCGGCGAGCCCCTCCTGGGACTCGGGGCTCGAGAGGGCGCCGACCCATTGGTCGCCCTCCTGGACCGCGAGGTCCCCGCCGTGCGTGTAGACCCAGGCGGTGCCGTTGTACCAGTCCTGCCCGGGGAACCAGAACCCGGAGAAGTTGGCGGTGCCCTCGGGGTTGGCCTCCTGCAGGGCGATGGCCGCGTCGGTGAACTCCGCGAGCGTCGTCGGTTCGGCGACCCCGGCGGCCTCGAACAGGTCCGCGCGGTAGAACACCGCGCGGGCCCCCGAGTAGTAGGGGAGGGCGTACACGGCACCGTCGACCGAGCCGGCCTCGACGAAGCCCTGGAGCAGGTCCTCCCCGCCGACCTCCTCGTACAGGTCGGTCAGGTCGGCGAAGGCCCCCGCGTAGGCGAAGGTCGGCGCCTGGGTGTTGCCGATCTCGACGACGTCCGGGGACTGCTGCTCCGAGGCGAGGGCGGTCTGCAGGCGCGGGACCAGGCCGTTCCAGTCCTGCTCCTCGATGACCAGGGTCGAGCCGGGGTTCTCGGCCGCGAAGGTCTCGGTCAGGTAGTCCCGCAGCTCCTGCGGGGTGTCGGTGCCGTTGAGCCAGAGGCGGATCTCGGCGGCCTCGGGCGTGCTGGCCGTGTCGTCGGGCCCCTCGGGGGTGGTCTCGGCGTCGCCTGCGCACGCCGTGAGGGCGAGCACGGCGACGAGGGGCAGGGCGATCCTGCTGCTCCGTACGATGGACATGGTGGGGGTTCCTTCCCGAGGCGAGACGGCGCGACGAGCGTCGTCTGAGGGTTGTGTTCTCCGACCTGCAGGTGGTCGGCTCGGGGTCCTCACGAGACCCCGAGCTGACCGGACAGCACGAGGACGGCCGCCCCGCTGAGGGCACCGTCCTCGCCGAGCGTGGTCATCCGCAGCGACAGCCCCTCGCTGATGACCGGCATGGTGCGCTCGCGGAGGGTCGCGAGGGCGGTGTCGCGCAAGGGCCCCGCCAGGAGCTCGGCCGGGCCGCTCATGACCACGTCCGCGAGGTTGAGGGCGCTCACCACGGGCGCCAGCACGATCCCCAGCCGGCGGCCGACCGATGCGAGGGCGACGGCCGCCGCCCGCTCCTCCAGCCCGGCCACGCGACGGCGCAGGGCGGGGACCGAGAGCACCGTCTCCAGGCAGCCGCGCCGTCCGCAGGCGCAGGTCTGCGCCTGGCCGAGCGGGGCGTCGTCGACGTCGTCTCGGTCGTCGACCACGGTCACGTGCCCGAGCTCGCCCGCGGCGTGGCGGTGGCCGGCGACCAGGCGCCCGTCCAGGACGATCCCGGCCCCGACGCCCTCGCCCACGGTGAGGGCGAGCAGCCCGTCGGGGGAGGCCCCGCCGTAGGTGAGCTCGCCCAGCACCGCGGCGTTCGCGTCGTTGCCCACGTGCACGGGCAGCCCGAGCGCCTCGCTCACGAGGGCCGCGAGGGGGACCTCGTACCAGGCCCGGTTGGGTGCCTCGAGCACCGTGCCCGAGGCGTCGATGACCCCGGGGGAGGCCACTCCGACGCCTAGCACCCGGTAGGTGGCGAGGGCGACGAGGTCCCGGCACAGGCCGATGAGGGCCTCGACGACGGCGTCCCCGGTGCGCCCGTCCAAGGGGGTGCTGCGACGCTCCACGACGGTGCCGAAGACGTCGAGCACGGCTCCGTGCATGTGCTCGTCGTCGGTGAGGTCGACCGCGACCACCTGGAACGCGTCGTCTCGCAGGCCGACGAGGGTCGCGGGCTTGCCCACGCGGCCCCCCGGTGCGGCACCGAGCTCGGTCACGAGACCGTCGGTCTGCAGGGAGGTCACCAGGTCGGAGATCGTGACCCTGGTCAGGCCGGTCGCCCGGGCGAGGTCGGCCCGCGAGACAGGCCCGGTGTGGAACAGGTGCTGGAGCACCATCGACCGGTGATGGGCGCGGGCGTGCTCGGGCAGGACCTTGCCCGTGGGGCGGAGCGCCTGGGTCGACATATTTGTTAGTAGACCTTCCTTACTATTCTGTGTCAAGGTCGTTCTGTGGTCGTGATCACACCGTGATCCAGCCGTGACGCGACCGCCCCGCAGCCCGCGACGACCCCGTGCGACGACGCTCGGTGCGCGCCGCGGACCGCACCTCACGCCTCGTCCCTGACACCCTCGGAGGTCCCCGTGACCCTGCCCCTGGTCCCGCTCCCGGAGCACGTCGAGGTGCTCGACCTCCCTCCGTTCACGCTCACCGCCGAGACCGTCGTCGAGGTCGACCGCGCGGGGGACGAGGTCGGCCGGCGTCTCGCCTCCCGTCTCGGAGCCCTGGTCGGGGCGGGCCTGGCGCTCGAGGTCGAGGTCTCCGACGGGCCTGGCGCTGGGGTGGGTTCGGCCGGCGAGGGGCGCCCGCGGATCCGCGTGCGCGTGGAGGATCAGGGACGTGCCGGTGAGACGGCCCCGACGTGCGGCGCGGCCCTGCGCCCGGTGCCCGGCGCCTACGCGCTACGCGTGGTCCCGGGGGAGGTCGATCTCGTCGCACGGGAGCGCACCGGCCTGCTCCACGGCCTCGCGACGCTCGCGCAGCTCGTCCAGCACCCCCTGTCCCGGATCGCCGCCTGCCAGGTGGTCGACGCCCCGCGGTACCCGTGGCGCGGGCTCAGCCTGGACCTCGCGCGACGCTTCCACGGTCCGGCGACCGTCCGTACCGTCATCGACGTCATGGCCTCCCTCAAGCTCGGGGTGCTGCACCTGCACCTCACGGACGACCAGGGGTGGCGCCTGGAGATCCCCTCGCGCCCCGAGCTCACGGCCAGGTCCGGTGGCACCGCGGTCGACGGAGGCCCGGCGGGGTTCCTGACGGTCGAGGAGTACGCGGGCCTCGTGGCGTACGCGGCGGAGCGCGGGGTCGTCGTCGTGCCCGAGATCGACCTGCCGGGGCACGTCAACGCCGCGCTGCACGCGTGCCCCGAGCTCAACCCCTCGGGGCAGGCCGCGCCGCCCTACACGGGGATCGAGGTGGGGTTCTCGCGGCTCGACGCGACCCTGCCGGCGACCGACGCCTTCCTCGTCGACGTGCTGGACGACGTCGCTGCCATGACCCCGGGGCCGTGGGTGCACCTGGGCGGGGACGAGGCCCTGGCGAGCGACCCCGAGGAGTACCGCGTGCTCGTGACCCGCGCGGCGGAGATCCTGCGGGCCGCGGGCAAGGAGGTGGTCGGGTGGCAGGAGCTGGCCCGGCTGAGCCTCGGCCCGGGCAGCGCGGTCCAGTACTGGACCTCGGAGCAGGACCCGGGTCCCGTGGTGGCCGCGGCGCTCGCGGGGGCCGACGTCGTGATGTCCCCGGCGAGCCGCACCTACCTCGACCTCAAGTACGACGCCACGACCGCTCTCGGCCTCGAGTGGGCCGGGCACGTCGAGGTGCGCGACAGCTACGACTGGGACCCGGACCTGGTGCTTCCCCTGCCTGCCGAGCGGGTGCGGGGGGTGGAGGCGGCCCTCTGGTCCGAGACGCTGCGCACCCCGGGGGATCTCTTCCACATGCTGCTGCCCCGCCTCGCGGCCGTGGCCGAGGTCGCCTGGACGCCGCAGCACCGGCGCGACTGGGCAGGCTTCGCGGCGCGGGTGCCGACGGTCGCCGCGGCATGGGACCGAGCTGGTCTGGCCTGGTACCGCTCGCCGCAGATCACGTGGCACCCCGCGGCCCCGCCCGTCACGTCGTGAGGGGGGCCCGCCCGCCGCACGTGCCGAGCTCCTCCGTGCCGGTGCGCATCGCGACCCGTCAGCCCCAGTGCTTGCCGAACCCCTCGACCAGGTTCCCCGAGACCGGCAGCACGACCCTCCGGGCGTCAGGGGCGATCTCGTTGCTCGTGCGCTCGCCCGACGGGCCGCAGGAGACGGCGAGCGCGACCAGGCACAGCGCGCCGGCCGCGAAGGTCAGCGGACGTCGCCACGCCTCGGTGCCTCGGCCGGCGAGCCACGGGTGCGGCCGCGGCGTGCTGGTCTGGAGGACCACGGTCCGCAGCAGGGTGTCGGCGTAGGTCTGGTTCTGTGGGTGCCAGAGCGGTCGCACGTACCCGACGAGCAGGATCGAGTCGAGGACGTGGGTCACCCAGCGCCCCAGGGTGCGCAGCAGGCCGATCGGCCGCTCCTCGTCGAGGTCGACGACGCAGATGCCGACGACGAGCTTGCCGGGGGTGCTGCCCACGTAGGCCTGCATCGTGAGGAGCAGGAGGGCCGCCACCCACAGCACGGGGGCGTCGAGCCACGGGCTCGGTCCCAGCCCGGGGGTGAGTGCGATCACACGGCTCTCCGCGCCGTCGAGGCCGCCGGCAGCCAGCACCCCGATGGACCCGAGGATCGCGCCGTCGAGCAGGTGCGCCACCACGCGCCGGGACCACGACGCGTAGCCGGGGTCGAGGTCCGGGGCCTCGAGGGTCTCCTCGAAGGGTGGTCCGGGAGCCGGGCGGGTGCCGTCCTGCGGGCCGCCCCCTGCGGTCGCCATCGCGACATCCTGGCACGTGGCGGCCCGTGCTGTCAGGGGCCACGCTGCCGTCACGGGGCCCGGATGGAAGGCTGACGGGCAGAGCGCGGGGATGGGCCCGGGCGCGACGGAGAGGCGGTGCACGCGTGGACGTGCGAGAGATCCTGGCAGACGGGTTCGAGCGGGTGCGGGAGGAGGTGGTCGCGGTCCTCGACGGCATCGCGTCGGCGGACCTGGACCGCGCACCGGCGCCGGGGGCCAACACGATCGCCTGGCTCGTGTGGCACCTGAGCAGGGTGCAGGACGACCACGTCGCCGACGCCTTCGACCAGGGGCAGGTGTGGACCGAGGGCTGGGGGGACCGCTTCGGGCTGGACCTGCCGCGTCTGGACACCGGCTTCGGCCACGGCCCCGCCGAGGTCGAGGCGGTCAGGGCCTCCGCCGAGCTCCTCGCCGGGTACCACGAGGCCGTGCACGCCCGCACGGTCGAGCTGCTCCGGGGCGTGGGCTCCCGTGACCTGGACCGCGTGGTGGACGAGGCCTGGGACCCGCCCGTGACCCTGGGGGTGCGGCTCATCAGCGTCATCAGCGACGACCTCCAGCACGTGGGTCAGGCCTCGTACCTCCGGGGCCTGCTTCGGAGCCAGCGCTCCGACGGCGAGGAATAGCCCCGGGGGACTCGCGGTTCTCGCCGGTGAATGGTTGAATGTTGTACGAACCTCGAGTCGGGAGCCATCATGCAGTTCGGAATCTTCAGCGTCGGTGACGTCACGCGTGACCCGACGAACGGCCGCATCCCCACCGAGGGGGAGCGCATCGACGCCATGGTGCGGATCGCGCTCAAGGCCGAGGAGGTCGGGCTCGACGTCTTCGCCTCGGGGGAGCACCACAACCCGCCGTTCGTCCCGTCCTCGCCCACCACGCTGCTGGGTTACATCGCCGCGCGGACCGAGCGGCTCCAGCTCTCGACCGCGACCACGCTGATCACGACCAACGACCCGGTCAAGATCGCCGAGGACTACGCGATGCTCCAGCACCTCTCGGGCGGCCGCGTCGACCTCATGATGGGGCGCGGCAACACCGGGCCGGTCTACCCGTGGTTCGGGCAGGACATCCGCAACGGCATCCCGCTCGCGATCGAGAACTACGCGTTGCTGCACCGGTTGTGGCGCGAGGACGTCGTCGACTGGGAGGGCAAGCTGCGCACGCCGCTGCAGTCCTTCACCTCGACCCCGCGTCCGCTCGACGGCGTGCCTCCCTTCGTGTGGCACGGCTCGATCCGGAGCCCGGAGATCGCCGAGCAGGCCGCCTACTACGGCGACGGCTTCTTCCACAACAACATCTTCTGGCCGATCCACCACACCAAGCAGATGGTCGGCCTGTACCGCCGGCGCTTCGAGCACTACGGCCACGGCAGCGCCGACCAGGCGATCGTCGGCCTCGGCGGGCAGGTGTTCATGCGCAAGAGCTCGCAGGCCGCGTGGAACGAGTTCCGCCCCTACTTCGACAACGCCCCCGTGTACGGGCACGGCCCGTCGATGGAGGACTTCACCGAGCAGACCCCCCTCACGGTCGGCAGCCCGCAGCAGGTGATCGACCGCTACGCGGCGATGCGCGACCACGTGGGCGACTACCAGCGCCAGCTGTTCCTCATCGACCACGCAGGCCTTCCCCTCGACACCGTTCTCGAGCAGATCGAGCTCCTCGGCACCGAGGTGGTGCCCGTGCTGCGCAAGGAGATGGCCGTGGGGCGTCCCCCGCACGTCCCGGACGCGCCGGTGCACTCCACCCTCGTCGAGGCGGCCGGCGGTCCTCGCGACGTCACGGTCTACGCGGACACCGACGCCGTCACCGGGCGTGCCCCGGCCCCCGTCCGATGACGGGGATCGACGAGCCGCTGCGCCGGCGCATCGCCGTCGTCTCGGCCGGGCTGCGCAACCCGTCGAGCACGCGCCTGCTGGCCGATCGCCTCGGGGAGGCGGTGGGCCGCGCTCTCGGGGACCGCGGGGCCGTGGCGTCGGTCGAGCTGGTCGAGCTGCGCGACCACGCGCACGACCTGACGAACATGCTCCACACGGGGTTCGCCTCGCCCGAGCTGCAGGTCGCGCTGGACGCGGTCCAGGGCTCCGACGGCCTGGTGGCTGTGACGCCGATCTACAGCGGCACCTTCACGGGGTTGTTCAAGAACTTCATCGACGTGCTGCCCGAGGGGGCGCTGGCCGGCCACCCGGTGCTGCTCGGCGCCACGGCGGGCACCGCGCGTCACTCCTTGGCCGTCGACCACGCACTGCGGCCGCTGTTCGCCTACCTCCGTGCCGTCGTGGTGCCGACGGGGGTGTTCGCCGCGACGGACGACTTCGGCCACAGCCAGGGCGTCCGGCAGGACGACGACGTCGCCCCCCTCGCCGACCGCGTCCAGCGCGCCGCGCGTGAGCTCGCCGACGTGGTCCTGTCCTCCTCGCGTCCGCCCGCCGTCGACTCCTTCGACGACCCGACCCCGTTCGAGCAGCTGCTGCGGGGCGGCGGTCCGGCGCGGTAGCGATCACCGGTCTCGCCCGGTCGTGGTGGAACCAGCCGGGCAGGATCGTCCCGCAGGGTCCCGGCCGTCCGGGTCCTCGCCGCACCCCGCCGCGTTCTCGGCCTACACCTCGGGCCCTCGTCTGCCGATGACAACCTGGGGATGACGGGGAGGACGGCTGATGCACACGGTGCTGGCTGTGCTGAACCTGCTCGGAGCAGGGCTCGCGGGGCTCACCGCCGGGCTGGTGTGGCGCCGCCGTGCGGGGTCGCCGCTGGCCCGCCCCCTGGTCCTGACTCTCGTCGGCTGCGTCGTCTGGGCCGTGGTGCGCAGCGCCTCGACCCTCGCGACGGACCCGGACGTGACCCTCGCCCTCGACTACGCGGTCTACCCGGCGGTGGCCCTGGTCACGGCGTCGGGGTTCTGGTACCTCATGGTGCTCGCAGGGTGGCGGTCGGTCCTGGACCACCGCGTCGCCGCGCTCCTCGCCGTCGAGCCGGTCCTGCTCGTCGTCGTCGTGCTCACCGACCGCAGCCACGGCCTGCTCTACCGCAGCGTCGGCCAGCGGCTCGACGGGCGTCTCGTGACCGAGCTCGGCCCGCTCTTCGTGGCGCACGCGGTCTACAGCTACCTCCTCCTCGTGCTGGCGGGCGCCCTGGTCGTGCGGGCCATGTCCCGGGCGGTGGCCGGCCACCGGCGCGTCTACGCGGTGGCCCTGGTGGGGGGCCTGGTGCCCTTCGCGGGGAGCGTGGTGAGCCTGCTGTGGCGCCCCGACGGCGTCACGGTCGACCTCGCCCCGAGCCTCTTCCTCGTGACCGCCGGGATCTGGTTCTGGGTCGAGAGGTACGGCGAACCTGCTGGCCTGGTGCCGCTCTCGACGCGGCAGGTGCTGGCCGCCCTGACGGACGCCGTCATGGTGCTCGACCCCGAGGGCCGCGTCCTGGACGTCAACCCGGCTGGGGTGCGGCTGCTGACCCGCGCGTCACCGCGGCGCCGGGAGAGCCTCATCGGCGCACGATGGTCGGAGCTGGTGCCTGCCGACATCCGCGTGGTCTTCGAGGGGGCCGTGGTCGGTGGGGTGCCGCTCGAGGGCCAGCCTGCCCGCACGGTCCGCGCCCCCGACGGACGGTCCTACGAGGTCCGCGTCAACCGCATCATGGCCTCACGCCAGGTGGTCGGCGCCGTGGCGGTGGTGCGCGACGTGACCGAGCTCGAGCGGTTGCGCGCCGAGCTCGCCGAGCAGGCCGTGCGCGACGGCCTCACCGGCCTGTACAACCGACGCCACCTCGAGCTGGTCCTCCTCGAGGCCGTGGTCCGCGCCGGATCCGCGGGGACGCCGCTCAGCGCGGTCATGGTGGACATCGACCACTTCAAGCAGGTCAACGACACGCATGGGCACGCCGTGGGGGACGCGCTCCTGGTCAAGGTGGCCGACGAGCTGGCCGGCGGGGTGCGTGAGGCCGATGCCGTCGCGCGGTACGGGGGCGAGGAGTTCGTCCTGCTGCTCCCGGGCTCCGACGCGACCACGGCCGCCGAGCGCGCCGAGACCTGGCGTGAGCGGTGCGCCGCCCTGCGGATCGCGACGGCCGACGGCGAGATCGGCGTGACCATCAGTGCCGGCGTCGCCCAGCTGCCCCCCGGCGGGACGGGGGAGCTCCTCCTGCGCCTGGCCGACGACGCCCTGTACGCGGCCAGGGCGGCCGGCCGGGACGTGGTCGTGGTGCACGGCAGCGCCCCCGCGCGGCGCTGAGGTGCGCCTGGTCCTCGAGGGCGGGCCCCGGGGGCAAGGCCCCTGAGACGATGGCCGCATGACCCCGACCGCGCTGGGCATCGATGTCGGCACCTCCCGGACCAAGGTGGTGCTCACGGCCTGGGGGCCCGAGGGAGGCACCGACCTCGCCACCGTGGCGGGACGCACCCCCTCCGACGCGGTCGGGCTCGTGGACCGTGCGGTGGAGCTCACCCGCGAGGTCCTCGGCCGCGCGTCGGTGCGGCCGGACGCCGTCGGCGTGACCTCGATGGCAGAGACCGGGGTCCCGCTCGCCGCCGACGGCGCCCCGCTGACCGCCCTGCTCGGCTGGGACGGGCGCCGCGCGGTCGCCGAGGCCCGTGACCTGTCCGAGGCCCATGGCTACCTCGAGCTGTTCCGCGCGACAGGGGTCCGGCCCAGCGCCAAGGTCCCGCTCGCCACCATGGAGTGGTTGCGCCGCCACGAGCCTGCCGTGGCCGCGCAGATGGCGTGGTGGGCCGGGGCCGCTGACCTGGTCGTGCTGGCGCTCACCGGTGAGCTCGTGACCGACCACACCCTGGCCGGTCGCACCATGGCGTACCGGCGTCCTGCCCCGGGGGAGGGGCTCGCCGAGACCTTCGACGCGGACCTCCTCGCACTCGTCGGCCTGCGTCCCGCGACCCTGCCCCGCGTCGTCGACCCGTCGGCCGTCGCGGGGCGGTCGGGGTGGGGTGGTGCGCGACCCGCCGGCCGGCCCGATGACGGTCCAGCCCGACGGTGGCGGGCCGCGGGCCAGGCCTTCACGGCGGCAGGGGTCCCCGTCGGGACGCCGGTGGTGCTGGCCGGGCACGACCACGCGGTGGGGACCTGGGCGAGCGGTGTGCGGCTCCCCGGCGACCGCGCCGACTCGATCGGCACCACCGAGGCGGTCCTCACGGTGCGAGGAGCCCACCGACCAGGCACCGCGGACGGCGAGGACCGCATCGCCCTGGCCGGCATGAGCCTGGTCCGGACCGTGTCCGGGCGGCACGAGGCGGTCCTCGCCGGTTCCTCGAGTGCCGGTGCGGTGCTCACCTGGCTCGCCGACCGTGGCGTCGGTGGGGCGGGCGCGGCGTGGCCGGAGGTCAGCACGGACCGGTCGGGCCCCGTCGTCCTGCCCTACCTCTCCGGCAGGCAGACGCCGCAGCCCGACCCCGCCGCGAGGGTCCGGGTCCTCGAGCTCGGCCCGGGGCCGGGAGAGCCTGCGGTAGAGGTCCCGGTCGACGGCTTGGGCCCGGCCGAGCTCGCCGGTGCGGTGCTCGAGGGGGTGTGCCTGCAGGCGCGATGGATGGTGGTCGAGCAGGGGAGGCTGAGCGACGGGGCGGGACCTGCGCCTCGCGAACCCGGCGTGAGGGGTCCGGCGGGGGACCGGTCCGGCGTCATGAGCGACCCGGGTCGGCTCGTGGTCCTCGGCGGTCCGGCGCTCACGGTCCCGGGCTGGGCCGACCTCAAGGTCGCGACCAGCCCGTGGCCCTCACGGTGGGTCGGGGCCCCGGAGCCGGTCGCGAGCGGGGCCGCCCTCCTCGCCCTGGTGCGGGCCGGCCTGCTCGGGCCGGTCGACGAGGCCCTCCTGACGGCGCCCACGCTGGCCGCGCGCGAGGTCGTGGGGCAGGCGCCGACGCCGGACCCGCGGTTCGACGCCTTCGTGGCCGCCGCCGCGCACCGAGGCCGGTCAGCCGCGGTGGGCCCCCGGGCTCAGCACAGGGGTCGACAACCCGAGGAGCACCGCGGGCAGGGTGGCCTCGACGAAGGCTGAGCCCGTCGGGGCAGGGCCGCCCGCGAGGGCCTCGCGCGCCAGCCCGCGGATGTAGAGAGAGGTCAGGACGTCGGCGAGCTGGACCGAGCTGACGGTCGGGCGGCGTCCGAGCCGGCCGAGCACATCGACGAGGATCTCGGCGATCTCCCCCTCGAAGCCGGCGCTCTGCTCCTGGAACCGGGTGCCGCTGTCCGGGGTGCGCATCGAGTGCAGCTGGGCCTCGGTCTGCAGCAGGTACCAGATCCGCGCGTGGGGACGCAGGGCCTCGAGGATGGCGCCGAGACCTGCCAGGTCGAACTCGTCCGGGTCCCCGGCCTGGACCGCGTCGCGGACCAGGCCCACCATGAGCGCCGACTGCTTCTCGTAGAGGGCGTAGAACACGTCCTCCTTGGTCGAGAAGTTCGAGTAGAACGCCCCGCGGGTGTACCCGGCAGCGCTCACCAGGTCGTCGACCGTCGCGCCGTTGAGGCCCTTCTCGGCGAAGACAGCCGCGGCTGCGTCGAGGATGCGCGCACGGGTGTTCGCCCGACGGCGGGTCGGCACGGGAGCAGGCTGGTCGGTCACGTTCCCGCCAGCGTAGCCACCCCGAGCGCGTGGGAGCGTGACCGCGGCGGTTCGGGTTGCGACCATGGCAGGACTGGCTCACCGTGGCCCGATGAGCACCCCCAGCAGCGATCCCACCCCCGAGGACTCGACAGGCCTCACCCCCGGTGGCTCGGTGCCGCCGGGGGAGACACCTCCGGCCGAGAGCGGCATGTCGGGCCTCTCCGACCGCCAGCCCTCGCTCCCGAGCTCGCGGACCAACAAGCTCGTCTACGTGATCGTGCTCGGGGTCGTGCTGCTCGTCGGGCTGATGTTCGTGGCGTACGCGGTCGGCCTGGTGTAGCCGCGTGCACCGAGGCTGACGCCCCGCGACCCGGTCGCGCCACCGACGGGCGCTGGCACCGCACGTAGGGTCGGTCCGATGAGCGCCCCCCGCGCGGTCTTCTCCCGCGACTACCTCCTGCTCCTGGCGGCCGTGTTCGGGGCGCTGAGCAACTACGCGCCGCTGCTCTCGGTGGTCCCGCTGTGGGCTGCGCAGGGTGGCGCGGGCGGGGGAGCGGTCGGGGCCGTCACGGGAGTGATGATGGGTGCGACGGTGGTCACCCAGCTCGCGATGCGACCGCTGCTCCGGGCGCTCAGCCTGCGCCGCATGGTCGCCGTCGGGGCGCTCGTCATGGGGCTGGCCACCCCGGCGTACCTGCTCTCGACCGCGATCGGTCCCGTGCTCGCGGTCTCGGCCCTGCGGGGCGCCGGGTTCGCCCTCGTGGTCGTGGCCGGGGCGGCCCTGGTGAGCGAGCTGGTCGCCGACACCCACCTGAGCCGGGGCACCGGGTTCTTCGGTCTCGCGGCAGGGCTGCCCAACGTGGCGATGCTGCCGCTGGGGGTGCTCGTCGCGCAGCAGGTGGGGTTCCTCCCGGTGGTGGTGGGCACCACGCTGCTCGCCCTCGTGGCGGTCCCGCTGGCGCTCGGGCTGTCGACCGACGAGCCCCGCGGGCGTCAGGTCCGGGCCGTGGACCTGAGCTCGCCGCCGAGCCCGCACCCAGCCACCCCGGCACCGGCCGACCCGGCACCGGCCGACCCGGCACCGGCGGATCCGTCAGAGGCCACGACAGCCCCGACCCTGACCGTGCACCCGCCGCTCGGCCCGCTGGTCGCCCCGGCCGTGGTCTTCCTGGCCACGGCCCTGGGACTGGGCGCGGCCCTGACCTTCCTGCCGCTGGCCGTACCCGTGGCAGGGACGGCCTCGGTCGCGCTCCTCGTCCTGTCGGTCGCGATGATCGTGGGCCGTGTCGGCGCCGGTGCCCTGGGGGACGGACGCGGACCGGGGGCACTGCTCCTGCCCGGGGTCCTCCTCTCGGGGGGTGGCATGCTCGGGGTGGCCCTCGCAGCAGGCGCTGCGGGCAGCCCCTGGACGGCGTCGCCCACCGTGACGGTGCTGCTCGCGGTGGTGGGCGCGGGACTGTTCGGCCTCGGGTTCGGCGCCGTCCAGAACGACTCCCTCGTCGTCATCCTGCGGCGGTCGGGCCGGGGCGGCCACGGCACCGCGAGCACCGTCTGGAACATCGCGTACGACGGCGGGACGGGGCTGGGTGCCGTCATCGTGGGTGCGGTCCTCGTCGGGACGGGGTACGGCTGGGCCTTCGGCGCGACGGCCGTCGGCATCCTGCTGGTCGCCCCGGTCGCACGTCGCCTGGCCGTCCGCTCCCGGTAGCCGGGCACGCTGCTCAGCCCCCTGGGGGCCCTGACCTCTGCTGGCCGTGCGTCCCTGCTAGCCGCGGAGCTGGGCACCGAGCTCGGCAGGGTCGGTGGTCGGCCGGTCGCACACGAAGCCTCGGCAGACGTAGGCCGTGGGGCGCCCCTCGAGCATCGGGCGGTCCAGCAGCAGGGGCAGGGTCGAGCGGTCCGGCTCGCCCACCACGACCACGGCGCCCGGTGCCCCCGCAGCCAGGGCCGCTCGGTGCAGGGCCCGGGTCGCGGGGTCGTCGACCGGTCCCACCACGGCGACCTCGCGGGGGCCGTCGGCGAGCGCCTCGGCCGTGGCCAGGGCCCACCCCGTGGCGCGCGGGAACCGCCCCGAGAGCTGCAGGGGCTCGGCGAGGGCCTGCTCGGCGGCCGCGCGGTGGCGGTGCGAGCCGGTCAGGGCCGCGTACGTCAGCAGGGCCGCCGCCGCCGCGGGCGGGCCGCCCGGGGTCGGGCCGTCCGTGATGTCCCGGGGGCGCCGGATCCGCGCGAGGACCGCATCGGTCTCGTCGACCGCGGTGTCGTGCAGCTGGCCGCCGGGCTGGGTCGGGTCCTGCCCGAACCGGTCGAGGACGGCGTCGAGGAGGCCTCCGGCGTGCTCGACCCACGTCTCCTCCCCGGTGGCCTGGTAGAGCGCGAGGAACCCCTCGGCGCAGCCCGCGTAGTCCTCGAGCACCCCCGCGGCGGTACCGGGCGCACCATCCCGCGAGGTACGCAGCAGCCGCCCCGGCTCCACCAGGTGCACGTCGACCACCAGGCGCGCGGCGGCCCGTGCGGCCTCGACCCAGTCCGGGCGGTCGAGCAGGACCCCGGCCTCGGCCAGGGCAGCGACGGCGAGCCCGTTCCATGCCGCGACGACCTTGTCGTCCCGCGCCGGTCGGGGGCGCTGGTCGCGGGCGGCGAGCAGGCGCCGGCGCACGTCGTCGAACCGTGCGAGGGCCTCCTGGTCGGAGGGGGCCCCACGGCCGCTGGTGCGCCCGCCGCCCGGGGCCGGCGTCGGCTCGGTCAACCGCTGCAGGACCGATGCCCCGTGCTCGAACGTCCCTGCTTCAGTTACCCCGAGGAGGTCGGCGGCCCAGGCCGCGTCCTGGGCGCCGAGGGCGTCGCGGAGCTGGACCGGGGTCCACACCGAGAACGCGCCCTCCCGCGAGACGCCGTCGGCGTCCGGGCTGTCGGCATCCAGGGCCGAGGCGAAGCCACCCTCGGGGGTACGCAGCTCCCGCACCATCCAGTCGGCGGTCTCCGTGACGATGCGGGCGGCGAAGGCGCGTGCCCGCTCGTCGGTCTCGGCCCGCCACCACTGCACGTACGCCCGCAGCAGCAGGGCGTTGTCGTAGAGCATCTTCTCGAAGTGGGGCACGACCCAGGCCGCATCGACCGAGTAGCGCGCGAACCCGCCGCCCAGCTGGTCGTAGATCCCGCCGCGGGCCATCGCCTCGAGGGTGTGTCGCGCCATGCCGAAGGCCTCGCCCGGCCCGTCCGGCCGGCGGGCGGCTCGACGCAGCAGCCACGCGAGCACCATCGACGGCGGGAACTTCGGGGCGGGTCCGAACCCGCCGCGCTCGGCGTCGTAGCTCTGCGCGATCGCCGTCTCGGCCCGGTCGAGGACCTCCTCGAGCCCGGCGCCCGTCGCCGCCGTCCCTGTCGGACCGGCCAGCGCGGTCGCCTCGCCGACGGCTCGCTCGCGGCCCGCCAGGGCCTCACGGATCGCGGTCGCGCTCTGGGTGACCTCGGCCCGGCGTGTGCTCCACGCGTCGGCCATCGTCGTGAGCACCTGGGTGAAGGAGGGCATCCCCTGGACCGGCGTCGGCGGGAAGTAGGTCCCGCAGTAGAACGGCTCGCCCTCGGGGGTGGTGAAGACGGTCATCGGCCAGCCGCCGTGCCCGGTCATCGCCTGGGTGGCCGCCATGTAGACCGCGTCGACGTCGGGCCGTTCCTCGCGGTCCACCTTGATGTTGACGAAGTGCGCGTTCATCAGGTCCGCGACCGCCGGGTCCTCGAAGGACTCGTGGGCCATGACGTGGCACCAGTGGCAGGCCGAGTAGCCCACCGAGATCAGCACCGGGACGTCGCGCTCGCGGGCGGTCGCGAAGGCCTCGTCCCCCCACTCGACCCAGTCGACCGGGTTGTGAGCGTGCTGCTGCAGGTAGGGGCTGGTGCTGCGGGCGAGGCTGTTCGGCATCAACCCACTGTGGCCCCTCCCGGTGCAGCGCGCGATCGGCGCGGGCCTCGCTGGCGAAGGGCGCTCGACGGCAACCTCAGCACTCTCTGCTTCGCGACCCGGTCGTGCTGACCCCCGCCGCTGTCCCGGCGGTCCGGGACGACGCCGCCCTGCGGAGATCCGTGCGCACCACCCGCCGCCGTGCCGCCGCTGCGACCGCTCGGGTGCTGCGCAGCGTCCAAGACGGTCATCTTCTCCGCGTGGGCGGGACGGGTAGCAGCCAGACGGCGCACGCGTCGCGGTCCAGCCGGACGCGACAGCTGGGTAGCCCTCCCGGGGGAGTTGCCGCAGGCTGCCCCAGTCATCGAGCACGGCCCGCCTGCCCAGGTCCTGCGCGAGCCGCGCGAAGAGCGCACCCGGCAGTTCGTCCAGCGCCTCCTGCACCCCTTCTAGGTGTCCTCGGACGGCGCAGGACCCTCGCCGCGGGCGGGGGCGAGGCGCTGGTCGGCGCGCGGTGTCCGAGATGCGAGGTCTGCCGGTCGCTGGGAGCATTTGTGCACGCGCTGGGCGACGGGCCTGGCGGACCACACCGGAGGGGGCCTCCCCGCATGACCTACGACCCTGCAGCCTCGACCAACGCCAGCACCAGCGCACCGGCGACGGCGAACCAGTCGAACATCTTCTCGATCCTCGCCTTCGTCTTCGGCGGCATCGCGGTGCTCTTCCTGCCGATCGTCCTGGGACCCGTGGGCATCGTGCTCGCCGTCGTCGCGATCGTCCGCAAGGAGCGCCTGGGCAAGATCGCCCTCGGCGTGGCCATCGCCGGGACGATCATCGGCATGGTGCTGGGCGCCGTCGTCTTCTCGGCGATGCAGGCCTGAGCAGCTCCCGCTCCACCCGACGCCCGTCTCGCCGCAGCCCGCGGCGGGGCGGGCGTCGTGCTGACCGGTCCACCGGCGGGGCCCCGCCGGGCCCCATGCCGTGCGCTCCGCCTCAGCGCACCGTGATGGTGAAGGGGGCGGTGATGGAGGTGTGGTTGTAGTTGCGCCAGCGGTAGGTGGTGGTGGTGCTGCCGGGGCGCAGGGATCGGCTGCCGCGGCCGTCGGTGATGGGGATGGTCGCGGCGTCGGACCAGGTGCCGTTGCGGTGGCGCTGCAGGGTGAGGGTGGCTGAGGGCACGGGCTGGCCGTGCCTGGTGTAGGTGACGTCGACCGAGCTGGCGCCGCCGGCGGGGATCGTGGTCGGGCCGGTGACCTGGGCGGTGACGTGCAGTCGAGGGGTCGGCGGCTGGACGGTGATGGTGAAGGGGGCGGTGATGGAGGTGTGGTTGTAGTTGCGCCAGCGGTAGGTGGTGGTGGTGCTGCCGGGGCGCAGGGGTCGGCTGCCGCGGCCGTCGGTGATGGGGATGGTCGCGGCGTCGGACCAGGTGCCGTTGCGGTGGCGCTGCAGGGTGAGGGTGGCTGAGGGCACGGGCTGGCCGTGCCTGGTGTAGGTGACGTCGACCGAGCTGGCGCCGCCGGCGGGGATGGTGGTCGGGCCGGTGACCTGGGCGGTGACGTGCAGTCGAGGGGTCGGCGGCGGCTCGGGCGTCTCGTCCTCGGCGGGCAGGGTGCCCCCGCCGCCTCCGGGCAGGCCCGTGCCCGTCGAGACGTACCCGGGCGAGGTGTACCCGACCCCCGCACGTCCGGCCGGGACGAACTCCCCTCCCGGGGGTGTGCCGACGTCGACCTGCGGCCAGGCGTCCGTCCCCGGAGCGGTGCCCTTGGGCCACAGGAAGCTGTCCCGGCTGCCCGGGTTGCTCGGCGCCACCCACACGTCCTGCACCCTGAGCGGCCACTCGAGCCCGTCCCGCCACAGCAGGTACCCGCTCCCGGCCGTGCCGTGCAGGTCGACCCGGCGCAGGTCCATGACCTCGGGCTGGGCCTGGGTGCCGAACTGCTGGGGCAGCAGGAAGAACCCCTGGTACTGGGTGGTCCCCGAGAGCCGGTCCACGCGCAGCACCCGCGGCCCGGCCCAGGTCTGCAGCACGTCCGCATGGTTGGTCTCGAACGACCCGTGGGTGGTCTCGACACGCACGTTCTGGAGCTGGACGACGGCGCCCTTGCGCTGGTCCAGGTTGATCCCCTCACCCAGGCCCGGCCCGGTGATGAGCAGCCCTTCGACGTGCACGGTCCCGGTCTGGTCCTTGAGGAACAGACCGCGGTTGGCGTGGTTGGCCTGCTGGGCGCCCGCGGGGATGGAGATCGTCCCCCCGACGAGCACGACGTTGCGGCCGCCCGAGATCGTCACGCCGCCGTCGACCTCGAGGGGGGTGGCCGGCATCTGGATCACGTAGTCCCGGGTGTCGTCCAGCCGCGGGGTGCGGTTCGTGGCGGAGATGGCGACGACCTGGGGGGACACGAGCGCGGGGGGCCGCCAGGTCAGCCGGGGGGCGTCGGGGACCACCCCGGTCCCGGTCGCGGCGACGGGCGCGACGGCTGCAGAGCGAGGGGACGCCCCGGAGGGCGCTGCGGCAGCAGTGCTCAGCAGCCCCGAGGCTCCGAGGGCGAGCAGCAACGCGACGATCCAGGGCGCGGGACAGGGACGACGGCGGGCCGGGGTGGGGGGAGCCACGGGACGGGTCCTCACGAGCGGGGGCAGAGCCAGGCGACCGGGGGGAAGGTCGCGCCTCGTGGATCGGCGTCCCCGACGCGGTCATGAGGAGTCGGGGCTGATGGGCCGCGCGTGCGCCACGGTGCTGCTGCGTCAGCGCTTCGAGGAGGAGGGCCCCCGGCCCACGAGACCTCGAGCACGTCGGCGCCAGGCCTGCGCCCGCTTGCGCTGCATCCGCAGCCCCTCGCGCCAGCGCCACCGGGCGGCGTCTGCTGGCCGCGGCCTGCCGCCGAGCGGGGTCCCCGGGTAGACCATCGCGCGCGCCCCGGCGCAGTAGACCGGGCGGCGGGCCGCGTCCGCGACGGTGCGCGCCTGGTCCAGGTCCTCCTCGACGAAGAGCCACGCGTCGGTCCTGGTGTAGAGGGCCGCCTTGCCCTGCGCGTCGGGCCGGGGCAGGCCCTCGGGGCGACCGGTCTGGCCGCTCGGCGCCGGCGAGGCCATGACGAGGTGACGGAAGCGCACCGCGTGCTCCGCCAGCCAGCGCTCGAGCTCGGCCCGCTCGGCCTCGGGACGGCGCGTGACGAGCCAGCCGACCTGCGCCCCGGGCACGAGGCGTGGGTGGTGGGGCAACGGGCTGGTGGTCGCGACGCCCAGCACGACACCGTCGAGGTCCACGCAGGCGTCGACCAGCCCGCTGTGGTGCAGCACGTTCCACTCGAACACCCGGGGGCGGCTGACCTTCTCGTACCAGTGGTCCAGCACCCCTTCCGCGGCGCCGGTCGCGGCGTACGGCGCGCCCCACACGAGCCGTCCCTCCAGGTGCGTGGCGGTGGCGACGCGCGCCTTGGCCTCGCGGATCGCCCCGCCGCGGTTGGTGCTGTCGTCGAGCACGAGGATCCTGCGGGCGTCGGCGATGATCTGGCCGGGGTCGGCACCGCGGCCGATCCGCGCGCCGCCGCCGAGCACCCGACCCGCGACGAGGCCGTCGAGGTCGGCCAGGGGCTTGTGCAGGTGCAGGGCGAGCATGGTCGCGGCGAGCATGCCGCTGCGGGGGATGCCGACGACGAGGTCGATGTCCCGCGGCAGGGTCTCCGACCAGCGCGCGAGGTCCGCGTTGAGCTGGTGGACGCTTCGGAACTCCATGGAGGGACCTTCAGATGTGGGAGATCGGGTCCGGCGAACCTAGCGGCGGCCCGTCGGCACCGCCACCAGGGGAGCGGGCACTGACCCCATCCGGGTGACCACGCCCCGGGGTCCCGGCCCCCGCACCCTGACGCGCCGTCATGGACCTCGGCGGTTAGCCTGGTCCGATCCCGACGACGTTCCGAGGGCTGTCCCGTGCCACGAGGCGGTCCAGTCCCCTGGATGCCCGCCCGCCGACGGAGGACCCCCACGTGACCTCATCGCACCCCGACCACCCACCCGAGGCAGCGACGCCGGAGCACCGCCCCAGCTCTCCCGGCGCCCCGCAGGCCGCGGGGGAGGTCGCGGCGCTGCGCGCGGCTCGACGCTGGCGCCTCGCGGCGGTCGCGGCATCCGCGGTCGCCCTGGTCGCCGTCGCCGGACTGGTCCTCGCCTTGGTCATGGGCCCTGGGGCCGACCCCGGGCCAGGCACTGCCCCGACCGAGGAGGCCGAGGGCGAGGAGGTGCCCGACCCCGCACCCAGCGAGCCCGAGGACGCCGACGAGGGCGGGGCCCCGGTCGACGGCGAGCCGCTGACGTGGGCCCCACCCGAGCTCGAGGACCCCGAGACGGTCGAGGTCACCTCCGACAACCGGTCGCTGAACCTCGAACCGGACCAGGACTACGTGATCGAGATGCCCGAGCCGGTCGAGGTCAGCGGGGGCGTGACGATCAACGGCGGGCGCAACGTCGTGCTCGTCGGCGGTGAGATCCGGATCAGCGAGGAGGGGGAGCGCGGGCCGGACGTCCGCGGGCTCTTCCTCCAGGACCAGACCGGGACGGTGCACGTCGAGGGCCTGCTCATCACCGGGCCGGCGCTGGCCGAGGGGATCAACCTGGACCAGCGCGAGGGCGCGGTGGTCCAGCTGCAGAACATCCGCGTCGAGACCGTCGGTGAGGGCCCCGAGGACCACCATGCGGACGTGATCCAGACCTGGGCGGGCCCGAGCGAGCTGCGCGTGGACCGCCTCAGCGGGACCACCGAGTACCAGGGCTTCTTCCTGCTGCCCATGCAGTTCGGCGACCAGGAGGAGCCAGCGGGCTTCGACCTGCGCAACATCGACCTGACCGGGACCGACGAGGCCGGCTACCTGCTGTGGCGCGACGACCGGGACTGGCCGATCACCCTCGAGGACGTGTGGGTCGCCCCGTCGGACGGGGGTACCGACCGGGACGCCGTGCTCTGGGCGGACGACGGCCAGGACGGCCTCTGGGCCGGGGTCGAGGTCGGGTCGCCGCCTGACGGACCGTTCGTGCCCGAGGGTGTGGCGGGGACCGGATATGTGTCACCCGGCTACACCGACGAGCGGGAGTCATGACGGCGTCTCCCACCGGACCTGAGGGACCCCAGCCCGCCCCGGCGGCGCAGAGCCTGCGCGGGCAGGCCACCAGCGGCGTGATGTGGGCGGCTGCCGAGAAGTGGATGGTCCGTGGCAGCACGCTCGTCGGCTTCGTCATCCTCGGCCGGCTGCTCTCTCCCGAGGAGTTCGGGATCGTCGCCCTGGCGATGGTCTTCATCACCCTGCTGACCGTCGTCACGGACAGCGGCCTGACCGCCTACCTCGTGCAACGCCGCACCCTGGACCGCGCCGTCACCAGCACGGCCTTCTACGTCTCGGCCGCGGTCGGTCTGATCCTCTCCCCGGCGCTGGCCTTCGCCGCCCCGGCCCTGGCGGACCTCTTCGACGTCCCTGCCCTCGGCCAGGTGCTGCCTGCCCTCGCCGTGGCCCTGCTCATCGCCTCGCTCTCCAACGTGCCCGCTGGCCTGCTGCAGCGTGAGCTGCGCTTCAAGGAGCTCGCGGTGCGCCAGGTGCTCGCGACCGGCCTGTCCGTCGTCGTGGCGATCGGGCTGGCCTTCGCCGGGGCGGGGGTGTGGGCCCTGGTCGGTCAGACCCTGGTCCGCGGCGTGGTGTCCTTCGTCGTCCTGTGGTGGACGAGCGACTTCCGCCCGGCGTGGACGTTCTCGCGGGCCGCCGGCCGGGAGATGCTCGGCTTCGGGTCCAAGACGATGCTCGTGCGGATCTTCCGGCACTCACGGGACGAGGGCGAGTCCCTGCTCATCGGTGTGCTGCTGGGTACCACGGTGCTCGGCCTGTGGACCGTGGCTCTGCGGCTGGTCAACGTGATCATGGACCTCGGGGCGGCGGTCTTCGGCCGCGTGGCGCACCCCGTGTTCGCCAAGCTGCGGGACGACTCACCCCGCCTGGGCCGGGCGCTCGGCAACAGCATGGCGATCGGTGGTCTCGTGCTGGTCCCCTCCCTCGTCGTGCTGGCGATGACCAGCGACGTGGTGGTGCCGGCGGTCTTCGGGGAGCAGTGGGTTCCTGCCACCGGGGTCGCGGCGATCCTCGCGTTCCGCGCCATCGGGTACGGCCTGGGGGAGTTCCACCGAGCCCTCTTCCTCGCGACGGGGCGCCCCGGGGTCGAGCTGGCCATCATGGCGGTCGAGATCACCGTGCAGATCGGCCTGATCATCCTTCTCGCCGACCGTGGTCTCACCACCGTCGCGGTGGCCCTGACCGCCTGGGTGCTGCTGCTGTGGCCGGTGCGGGCCATCGCCGTCCGGCACCTCGACGGCATCGGCTGGCGCACCTACACCCAGACCTGGCTGGTCCTGCTCGCCGCTGGGCTCGCCGTCGGGGCGGTGCTGGTGACCAACCAGGTGGTCGACCTCGACGGATGGCCCTTCGTGGCCCTCACGGTGCTGCTGGGCGGCGTGGTGTACGTGGGCGCCGCGATGCTGGTGTGCCGGCCCACCGTGCAGCAGGCCGTGGCTGCGGTCCCGGCTCGACTCCGCCCCGCCCGGCGTGGGAAGGGCCGAGACCGGAGCAGGGGGAGGCAGGACGGGGGCCAGGGCGCGGCGCCCGAGGACCAGCAGGTGGACCCCTGAGTGGCGGACGGTGCCCGGAGCGGGTTTCCTAAGTGGACGAGTGCCTGGGCGGCAGCCCGGGCGACACCAGACCGACATGGCCACGCCGGCCGAGAGTGGAGACGTGTGACGGATCGACGAGGAGGGCCCTCCCGCGGGACGACGCCCATCCGACGTTTCTGGCCTGTGGCGCTCGTCGTCGCGGTGGCCTGCGGTCTCGCCGCCACGTGGGCGGCCGAGCAGACCGCGGAGACCACCTGGACGGCCGAGGGGCAGTACATCGTCCCGATCGCGCCTCCCCAGCCCGACCCGTTGCCCGGTGAGCCGCCGCTGCCGGTGACCAACCTGCCGGAGAACTCCTACGACGCAGGCGTGCTCGCCCGGACCTACGAGGTGGTCCTCGAGCAGGACGACCTCCTTCTCGACGCGGTCGCCGAGTCCGCCGGGCTCGAGCGCGAGGACGTGGCCGACGGCGTCGGCGCGGTCCACCTCAACGGCACGCACGTCATCCGGGTCACCTTCGAGGCAGGGGACGAGGCCTCGGTCCAGGAGTACTTCGCCTCCCTGAGCGAGCTCGTCGCCCAGGACAGCCCGACCCCCAACCTGCCGACCGGCAACCTGGTCGCGCTGAGCCAGCCCTCCGACCCCGAGGAGAGCCTGGGCGTGGCTGGTGCCGCCCCGTGGGTCGGCGTCGCGGTGGGCCTCCTGCTCGGGTGGGGCGCGGCGCTCCTCCTGGACCGCATCGACCGCCGGGTGCTCGGAGCAGGTGACGTCCGTTCCCTCGCCGCCTGGCCCGTCTTCGACGGCGCGAGCCGTGGCCGCAGCACCCCCGCCGTGCTCGAGTCCGTCGTCCTGCGCCTCCACCAGGACGGGACGGCGCCAGGGCAGGTGGCAGTCGTGACGGCCCCCGGCACCCGGGACTCGGTGGGCGCGGACACGGCCGAGGCCCTCGCCGCGGCCGAGGCTCGCCTCGTGGCCTCGGGGCAGCTCGCGGCCACCACCTCCGGGACCCGGTGGGTCCCGGTCGGCGGGCTCGACGAGGACGGCGCCGCAGAGCGCGAGGCGCAGGGTGCCGAGGCTGTGGTGCTCTCCCTCCCCCGGCGCACGAGCATGCGGGCGACCTCCGCCGCCCTGCGTGCTCTCGACGACGTCGGCACCCAGGAGGCCGTGGTCCTCGTGACCCCCACCGCGCGCAGCGGTGGGGTCGCCCGTGACGGTGCGACCGAGGCCCCGGCAGGTACGGCGTCGCCCGCGGGTGCCCACGTGGCCGAGACCACCGGGCCCGGCAGCGCCGACGAGTCCGCTGCCTCCCCGGTCCCCGGGTCCACGCCGGACGACGTCAGCCCGGCCCCTGGGGCCCCGGGCACGAGCACCCCGCGGACGTGAGGGTCGGGCGCGGCACGCAGGAGGCCGACCCGACGACTGCCGCCGTCCTGTGGAGGGTGGTCCCTGCCCTGCTGCTCGTGGCCGTCCTCGCCGGCGCGACGGCGGCCATCACCCCGCTGGGCCCGCCCGCGGTCGCCGTGGTCGTGGGGATCGCGGTGGCGATCTGGCAGCGGCCGGTCGTCGCGGCGGTGGTCGTCGCGGCCGTGGTGCCCGCCCTGTCCGGGCTCGGCCGGGGGATGCTGGTCCCCGGGCTGAAGATCTCCGAGCTCCTCCTCCTCGCGTGCGCCGTGGTCGTGTTCGTCCGCCGGCCCCGGGTGTGGCGTCGCGTCTCCGGGGTGGACCTCGGCCTGGGGGCCTTCGCCGTCGCGGGCCTGGGGTTCGCGGTGCTGCACCACCTCGGCGGCGTGGACGGTGATGCGGACACCCTGCTGCGGTCCGGTCTGCTGCCGGCCTTCCTCTTCGTCACGTGGTGGACGGCCTCACGGTCCGTCGAGAACCGTGGCGACCTCGTCGTCGTCCTGCGGTGGGTGCTGGGGCTGAGCCTGGTGCCAGCCCTGATCGGCCTCGGCCAGTACGTCGAGGTCCCCGGGGTCCGGGAGGCCGTGATGGCGACCGTGGGCGAGGGGCTCATGCCGACCCCCGGGGAGGCAGACCCACGGATCACGGGGCCCTTCCCGATCGCGCACTCCTTCGGCGGGTACCTGATCGTCCCGCTGGTCCTGGCAGCAGGCCTGCTGCTGCGGGGCGACCGCTCCGTGCTCCGTCGGTGGCAGCTCGTCCTCGTGCTCCTGGTCGACGCCGCGGCGATGGTCCTCGCGGTGACGATCACCTTCTTCGCCTGGGTACCGGTCGCGGTGCTCGTCGTCGGGCTGGCGCTCGGGCGGCTGCGGCGTGCCGCCATCCTGCTCGCCGCGGCGGGGGCCGTGGCGGCTGTCGTGTTCGCGACGGCGCTCGACACCCGGCTCGAGCAGCAGGCGACCCCTGCCACCGGCACGGGGGACGGGCTGCTGCCCCAGACCGTCCAGTACCGGATCCTGATCTGGCAGCGGGACTACCTGCCGCTGCTGGGGCGGGCCGCCGCCGTCGGACTGGGCATCGACAGCCCGGAGAGCGTCCAGTTCACCGCGACCGAGAACCAGTACCTGACCCTCGTGCTGCGCGGCGGCGTCGGCCTCCTGCTGGCTGCCGTGCTCGCCCTGGCGAGCGTCGGCGCGCGCGCCCTGCGGACGGTGCGCGTGACCGAGGGGGCGGAGCGCACCGCGGCCGCGACGGTGCTCGGCATCCTGGCCTTCCTGCCCTTCGCGGCGATGGTGTGGCCCTACGTCACCAATGCGGGGTTCCCGCAGGCGGTGCTGGGCTTCGCCGGGGCAGCGCTCGCCGTCGAGCACGCCAGGCCCTCCCGCTTCTCGACCCCGCTGTACGGGGTCCGGGAGGGCCGGGAGCCCAGGGCGCTGACGCCGTCGGGCTGAGATCGGGCCCCACGGCGTCAGCGACGCCGGCCGCGGGGGGTCACGCCGTCGGGATGACCTCGCGGACGCCGCGTCGGGTCTCGAGGCGACGCAGCACCTTGGCGCTGCCTACCTCGACCGCCGTGACCCCCGCCCGGGAGGCCAGCTTCGCCACCGCGAGCAGGACGGCGCTCATGGCCGCCCGCAACGGGGCGAAGCGGTCCAGGCGCAGGACGGCGCGCAGGGGGCCAGGCAGGCCCTGGAGGGTGTCCTCCATGGGCAGCGGGCCGAGCAGCTCGGCGTGCTCGAGGTGGACCAGGGCGCGACCGGCTCCTTGTCGGCGGGCATCACGCAGGAATGCCTCGAGCGGGCGGACGTGCTCGTGGCTCGAGAGCAACGACCTGTCGAAGACCCCGCGCAGGCCTGCGGCCTTGAGCCGCAGGCCGAAGTCGCGGTCGGAGTGGTTGCTCCGGGCGAAGGGACCCGAGTGGTACGGCACGGCGACGAGGTGCTCGCGGCGGACCGAGACGTTGCCGCCCCACAGGCGCAGGAGGACGGTCGCAGGGTCGGCCTCGTAGGCCCGGCAGACCGACTCGTACTCCTGCGCGTACAGATGCGTGGCGAAGCGTCCGCGAGCACCCTGCTCGGGCGGGCGGGTCGGCATGTAGCCGAGCACCACGAGGTCACTGGCCTCCTGGTGCCGCCGGGCGTGCCCCGAGACCAGGCCCGGGGCCGCGACCACGTCGTCGTCCAGGAGGAGGAGGACGTCACCGACGGCGGCGTCGATGCCGGTCTGCCGCGCGGCGGCCCCCCCGCTGTTCTCCGTCCAGATCGGACGCAGCCGGGGGTGGGTCTCGGCGATCTGCTCGAGGAGCTCGAGGGACCCGTCCTCGCAGCCGTCCACCACCACGAGCAGCTCGAGCAGGGCGGGGTCCTCGAGCAGAGGCAGCACGACCTCGGACAGGTTGTCCCGCCGACGGTAGGTCGGTACGACGACCGAGACGCTGGGCAGCGGTGTCTCGGTGCTCATGCGGCGTGCAGCACCTGGCGCATGACCCTGACGAACGTCTCGCGGCTGAAGGTGATCCGCGCGTACCGGCTGATGGCCTCCTCGTCCCAGGTGGCCTCCTCGAACCGGTCGAGGGCCGCGGAGATGTGGGCGGGGGTCGGCTCGGGGAAGAGCACGCCGGTCTCGCCCTCCACGACGGTCTCAAGGGCGCCGCCGCGTCCGAGGGCCACCACGGGGGTCCCGCAGGCCATGGCCTCGACGGGCACCAGACCGAAGTCGTCCTCGCTCGGGAACAGGACGGCCCGGGCCGAGGAGTAGGCCTCGGCGATCTCGGCGGTGGACCGGGGCCCGACGAAGCTGACGTTCGGCGGGGCGGTGGCGCGCAGCCTCGCGGCGTCCCGACCGTCGCCGATGATCACGAGGCGGCGCTCCGGGTGGTCGCGGAACGACTCGATCAGGGGCTCGACGCGCTTGTAGGGCTCGACGATCCGACCGACCCACACGTAGGTGTCCTCGCGGGGGACGTCCCGCGGGTGGAACTGCGGGTCGTACGGGGGGTGGGCGACGGCCGCAGGCTCGATGCCGTAGAACTCCTCGACCCGCTGCGCGACGGCGTGGCTGTTGGCGACGTAGGCCGAGGCCTCGTGGGCGGCGCGGCGGTCCATCGCACGCAGCACCCCCATGGCTCCGTTCGCGGCCCCGCGCAACGGGGCGGGGAGCGAGCTGCTGTACATCTCGGCCCCGCTCCACACCTGGCGTAGCGGCGTGTGGCAGTAGACGACCTTGGTCCCGGTGGCCCGCACGTGGTGGGAGAAGGCGTACGAGGAGGCCAGCAGGTTGCCCTCGACCGGGGCGGTCGCGCGGGACAGCAGCGGCATCGCGAGGCTCGCCTGGCGGTAGGAGCTCTCGCGGAACGTCCGCGGGTGACGGATGGTGACCTCGTCGATGCCGGCGTCCTCGAACATGGTGGCGTCACCGCCCAGGGAGATCAGCGGGCCGTCCCCGGCGACCTCCTGGCTGAGCAGCGCGGAGACACGCTCGGCCCCGCCGAAGTCGAAGCAGAAGTCGTGCGCGACCGTCCAGTTGCGGGGCTTCTCCGGCATGGTCAGGTCGGCGACGGGGGCGTCCTGGGTGTAGGTCATCGGGCCTCCTCGTGGTGCGGGCGTGCAGTCAGGTGGGCGGGGCGGGCGCGCACGCCGGTGGCGCGGAGCAGGTCGTCGAGGCTGAGGTCCTCGACCTCGCGCATGATGGCCAGGCCGCGAAGGCTCGCGACGGTAGCGATCTGCTCCTGGTGGTCGTCGACGTGCTCCTGGTGCGCCGAGCGGCGCGGCACCATGATCGGTATGCGGCCGGCCTCGAGGCAGCGCATGAAGGTGCCGCAGCCCGAGTGCGTGACGACGACGTCGGCCCGCGCGATCTCGGCGCGGAACTCCTCGTCCGAGAGCATCGGGCGGGCGTCGATCGGGAGGTCGGACACGTCGGTCACGCCGGTCTGCCAGACGACCTCGGTCTCGGGCGGGAGGATCGCGAGCATCCGCTCGACGAGACGGCGGAACTGCCAGGGTCGCGTGGTCCCCAAGGTGACGAAGACCCGCTGCGGGGTGCTCGGGGCGTCGCCGTCCTCGACCTCGAAGGAGTCCAGGAGGCTGCGGTCGTACTGCCAGCGCCCGGTCGCGTTCTCGGGGTACTGCGTGAAGACGGGCACCCACGGCACGCGCTCGAGCACCTTGCCGGCCAGGGACGGCTGGTCCGAGCGCGCCAGGCTCTCGATGTAGCGGGGCCGGGCCCCGACCAGGCGGGCCGCCGGGAGGGCGGCGAGGGCGAGCGCGGCGCCGGTGCTGTAGACGGTGTCGACGTGGTGACGCCGCATGGCCGCCAGGACCTGGGGTGTGCGACCCAGCACCGTGTGCCACTGCCGGGCATGGATCGGCGGGATGAACGCCACGTTGCGGCCCTCGAGCATGCTCTCGCTCTGCGGGGTGCGGTGGGTGATCCACAGCGCGTCCTGGTGGCGATCGGGCTCGAGGATCGGTGCCATGAGGTACAGCTGGACCAGGTGCCCCCCGGTGGTGGCGACGAAGGCGGGGACAGAGGTAGCCGAGGACTCGGGCGCGGTGGCTTCGGGGGTCGGCATCGCTCCACCCTCACCCGCGCACCGGTGGGCGGCAACTGGGAAACACGACGTTCACACGGCCTTTGCCTGGGCGGGGGAGTGTAGGACGAAATGACCGTTGTGCGGCTTCCCACATGGTGGGCGCGGCCCGGCGCTGAGACGATGCCGGGATGCCTTCAACGCCCCGCCCGCCCGTCGTCCACGTCACCTGGCAGCGCCACTCCGGGCGCGCGACCGAGATCGCCGAGGCCCTCGGAGGTAGCCCGGTCCACATCTTCTTCCCTGCCCTGACGCGGCGGCCGCTGGTGCCGCTGCGTCACCTGCTGAGCGTCGCGTCCACGGCGATGGCCCTGGTGCGTCTGCGGCCTCGCACGGTGATCGTGACGAACCCGCCCGTCTTCCCGGGCCTGGTCGTGGCGGGCTACGCGGCCGCCACGGGGTCGCCGTTCCTGCTCGACAGCCACCCGAGCTCCTTCGGCGTCAAGGGCAACGTGATCAGCAAGCGGCTCCTCGGCGTCACGCGCTGGCTGGCGCGTCGGTCCGCCGGGGTGATGGTGACGGTCGACCACTACGTGCAGATGGTCGAGTCCTGGGGTGCGCGAGGGCTCGTCGTCCACGAGGCCCCTCCCGCCTGGCAGCTCGGTCCACCCCAGCGCGGCGAGCGCGCCCGGGTCCTCTTCGTCGGCGTCTTCTCGGGGGACGAGCCCGTGCACGAGGTCGTCGAGGCGGCCCGTTCCCTGCCCGAGGTCGACGTCGCGATCACGGGGGACCTCGACCGGCGCCCGGCCGGTCTCGCGGAGGGGGCGCCCGAGAACGTCGAGTTCGTCGGGTTCCTCGGAGCGCGGGACTACCTCGACGAGGTGGCCCGGGCCGACGTCCTGGTGTCCCTCACCACGGAGCCGACGTCGATCATGCGCAGCGCCTACGAGGCGGTCTACGCCCGTCGTCCGCTCGTGGTCTCCGACTGGCCCTCGCTGCGGGAGGTCTTCCCGCACGCGCACCACGCGACCAACGACGCCGCGGCCATCGCCACGGGGATCCGTGCGGCCCTCGAGGACGTCCCCGCCGTCCAGGAGGCGGCCCTGCGGGCGCAGGAGGACCGCTGGCAGGCCCAGCTGGTCGACCTCCGCGCCGCCCTCCGCCTCACCCCCTGAACCCCGCCCCCACGAGCCCCCCACCTCGTGTCAGAGCCTGGGATACCCAGGGCCCCCTGAGCGTCTGACGCGAGATCGCGCCCTTCTCGTGTCAGAACCTGGGATACCTGGGGGTACCTGAGGTTCTGACACGAGGTGGGGTGGGGAGACGGCGAGGCCCCCGGCACCGTGGTGTCGGGGGCCTCGTGGTGCCCGGGGGACGGTCAGTACGCGCCGTGGGGCATGACGATGACCTTGATGGTCCGCAGCAGGATGAGCAGGTCACCGAACGGCGTCCAGTTCTCCGCGTAGTACAGGTCCAGGCGCACCGACTCGTCCCACGAGAGCTCGGAGCGACCGCTCACCTGCCACAGGCCCGTGATCCCGGGCTTGACGTACAGGCGGCGGTGGACGTGGTTCTCGTAGGTGCTGACCTCGTCGGGAAGGTTCGGTCGGGGCCCGACCAGGCTCATCTCGCCGCGGAGCACGTTGAACAGCTGGGGCAGCTCGTCGAGGGAGTAGCGGCGCAGCACGCGTCCGACCGCGGTGACCCGCGGGTCGTCCTTGACCT
This sequence comes from Actinotalea soli, assembly GCF_017565425.1. GTDB lineage: Bacteria > Actinomycetota > Actinomycetes > Actinomycetales > Cellulomonadaceae > Actinotalea > Actinotalea soli. The sequence goes on along the minus strand of NZ_JAGEMK010000007.1, from coordinate 21,102 downwards.
TGAACAACGCGCCGTTGCCCTCGTTGAGGTGCTCGAGCTCCTCGCGCATCGCGTCGGCCCCGACGCGCATCGACCGGAACTTCCACATGCGGAACGGGTTCCCGTTGAGCCCGACCCGCTCCTGCTTGTAGAAGACAGGTCCCGGGCTCGTGAGCTTCACGACGACAGCGAGGACGGCCAGCACGGGGGAGAGGGCGATCGTGATCAGCAGTGCCGCGACCCAGTCCGCGACGGACTTCACCAGGTACTTCCCCCCGGTGAACTGCGGCTCGTCGAGGTGCACCAGGGCGGTCCCGTTGACCAGGCTCGTCTGCACCCGGGGCCCGGCGACGTCAGCGACGCCCGGAGCGAGGACCAGGTCGATGCCGCTGCCCTCGAGGTCCCAGCCGAGCTGCTTGACCGCGCGCGAGGTGATGACCTCGGAGCCTGTGACGGCGACCGTGTCGGCCCCGGAGCGCTCGGCCGCGTCCACGACCCCGTCCATCCCGGACAGCACCGGGACCCCGGCGACGACGTCGACCATGGGAGCGCTCTGCGGGACGCACACCCCCACGACGCGCTGACCCGTGGCCGGGTTCTTGCTGAGCTCGCGGATGAGGTCGGCGGCCCTGGGCGGCTCGCCGACGACAAGGACGTCGTGCATGCACTGGCCGCGCTGGCGCTGACGCACGAGCCACTGCCGAGCCGCGAACCGTCCGGCGAGGAGCAGGCCGACGCCGAGCGGGAAGGCGATCGCGAGGTAGCCCCGAGCCATCTCGAGACCAAGCATGAAGGCCACCACGGCGACCAGGGCGAAGAGCTGCCACGAGGCACGGAACACCCGTGCGTACTCGGTCGGGCCGGAGCCGATCTCGCGGTGGTCACGGCTGCGGGCAAGGCCGAGGGCGGCGAACCACGCGACGGCCAGCACCGCGGAGACCGCCAGGTAGGACGGGGCGAAGGCGCCGGTCACGACGGGCAGGACCCCCGGCGTCTGGTCGAAGCGGAGCAGGTAGGCCAGCAGCATCGCGACCGAGACCACCACGACGTCGATCATGGCCAGGCTCCGGAGATAGCTGCTCTGCCAGGCCTGGCCCTGGGGGCTCCGAGCGGCTCGTCGCTGCACGGCGGGGGGCATCGACGGTCCCGTGACGCGTGGGCGACGAAGCAGAGAGGAGCCTGAGGTCGTGGTCGGGTTTCGGAGCGTGCCAACAGCCATCGCGCCTCCTGGAGAGAGTTCGGTGGAGCCCTCGGCGGTGAGGACGATCGACCCTTCTCGGGGCCTCCTCAACTATGTGGCCATCACCCGGATGGCGCACCCGCGGCAGGTGACGATGGTGTAAAACCCTGCGCACGGCAGGGTGAACCCGGACAGACAGGCACCATCAGGTGACCGCCATGTGAGAAGTTGGCCTGTGCGCATCCCCCTGCGGCGCGACGGACTGCGTCTCTCGTCCGCCGCCTCCTTCCCTGCCCGCAAGGCTCCCGCCGACGCCGCCGACCATCCCTGGTTCCTCACCGCTGCCGAGCGTGGGAACCCCGCGACCCGTCTGCTGCCGTGGACCGAGGGCAACACCGTCCACGCCCTGGTCCACGGTCGCACCTACTTCGAGGTCCTGGCCGACGTGATCGAGCGGGTCGGGGAGGAGGACCTCGTGCTGCTCGCCGACTGGCGGGGGGACCCCGACGAGAGGATGCGTGACGCCGGCCCGACAGTCGCCGAGATGCTCGCCGGAGCGGTGCGGCGCGGTGCCTCGGTCAAGGGTCTGCTCTGGCGCTCGCACCTGGACCGGTTGCGCTTCTCGGGCGAGCAGAACCGCAACCTCTCCCAGGGGGTCAACGAGCTCGGCGGTGAGGTGCTCCTCGACCAGCGGGTTCGTCCGATGGGCAGCCACCACCAGAAGTTCGTGGTCGTGCGACACGGGGCCCGCCGCGAGGACGACGTCGCCTTCCTCGGGGGGATCGACCTGGCGCACAGCCGCCGGGACGACGCCGAGCACGCCGGCGACCCGCAGCGCCAGCCCTTCGCGCGCTGGTACGGGTCGAGCCCCGCCTGGCACGACGTGCAGGTCGAGCTCCGGGGACCCGTGGTCCGCGAGGTCGAGGAGGTCTTCCGAGAGCGGTGGCGCGACCCCGCGGCTCTCTCGCGGTTGCCCTGGCACGTGGTCCCGGACCTGCTGCGTCGCCTGGACCGCAACCCGAGCACCCTTCCGGAGGCTCGCCCGGCCCCGGCCCCCCGGGGGACGTGCGCGGTGCAGCTGCTGCGGACCTACCCGAACCGCTGGCCGGGATACCCCTTCGCCCCTGACGGCGAGCGGAGCGCCGCGCGAGGGTACGCCAAGGCGATGCACCGGGCCCGGCGGCTCATCTACATCGAGGACCAGTACCTGTGGTCCACGGACGTGGCGCGGGTCTTCGCCGACGCCCTGCGCCGCGAGCCTGACCTCCACCTGGTGGCTGTCGTGCCGCGCTACCCCGACCAGGACAGCCGCCTGAGCCTGCCTGCGGTGCGCCTGGGGCACGCCCAGGCCTTGGAGATGGTCCACGAGGCGGGCGGCGACCGCGTCCTCGTGCTCGACGTCGAGAACCACCGGGGGGAGCCGGTCTACGTGCACGCCAAGGTGTGCGTGGTGGATGACGTGTGGGCCACGGTCGGTAGCGACAACTTCAACCGCCGGTCGTGGACCCATGACTCCGAGCTCACCGCGGCGGTCCTCGACGAGCGGCGGGACGAGCGCGAGCCGCGGGACCCGGCCGGGCTGGGGGACGGCGCGCGGACCTTCGCGCGGGACCTGCGGCTCGAGCTCTGGCGTGAGCACCTGGACCTGACCGACGACGAGGGGATCCTCGACCCGGCGGAGGCCGTGGCCGTGCTCAGGGCGCGGGCCGAGGCCTTGGACCTGTGGTACGACGGCGGACGTCGCGGTCCGCGTCCGCCGGGGAGGCTGCGCAGGCACCCCCTGGAGGCCCCGTCCCGCTGGCGGCGCTGGCTCGCCTCGCCGATGTACCGGACCGTCCTGGACCCCGACGGTCGGCCGCCGCGGATGAAGGTGCACCGCCGGCACTGAGGGCTGAGCGGCCCGCCCGGGCGCCCCGCCCGCCCCCGAGGGCCGCCCACGACTCATCGCGGGGCGCTGGTCGGCCGGTTCACCGTCTCGCGGCGGTACCGCGCTCGCGCCGGTAGGCCTCGAAGACCTCGTCGCGATCCCCACCCGTGTGCAGGAACCGCTCGTCGAGGGTCTCGGCGAGGTCGTCGAGGGCAGCGACGAGGCAGCGTCCGGCCCAGCGTCGTTCGCCGTCCGGGTCGTCCACCGCGCGCACCGCGAGGGCGTCGAGATGACCCAGGGCGTCCGCCAACGAGGACCGCGTCGACAGGTCGTGGAAGTAGTAGCTCTCGTCGTACTGCTCGAGGTCGACCCGGACGGCCGCGAGGCCGCTGGCCACCCCCGCGATGATCGCGGCCGGGGGCTGGTCGTGGCCGGACAGGCCCGCGCTGCCCAGGGCGTGGGCGCGGGCGGCGAGGACCCGCCGTCGTGTGACGGCCGGGTGCACCTGGCCGATCCAGCTGACGGCAGCGGTGAGCAGCGCGAACCCGACGAGGGCCTGGAGCGGTGCGGCCAGCAGCAGCCAGCCCGCCGCGGGGACGACGTCGCCGTAGCCGAGGGTCGCGAGCGTGACCAGGGACAGGTAGAGGGCCTCGGCCCACGCGCCACGCGCGAGCGGGTCGATCCCCGAGGCGTGCACGAGGCCCTCGGGGACGGCCGGCAGGTAGATCAGCGCCCACCCGAGGGTCACGAGCGCCGTCCAGACGAGGATCGCCACGACCATCGCGGCCGGGCCGACCACCGGCCTCAGGATGCGGCGCAGAGCAGGACGCTCGCCGACCCACCACACCGCGCGCATGACCCGCACGCTCAACGTCCCGCTGCCGGCAGGCCGCCAGAGCGCGTGGAAGACGTCACGCAGGGTCACCAGGACGAGGAGGGCGCCGAGGGCGGTCAGGAGGGTGGGCACCGGTCCATCCTGGCCGGGCGGGCGTGGACCCGCCCGCCCGGTCTCAGGTGGGCAGCACCCGGGACAGCTCGGGTGAGACGAGGAGCCGCCGAGCGACCAGGTGCACGGTGACGAGGACGGCGAGAGCCTCGGCGGCGAGCAGACCGACGAGCACCAGCAGCTGCACGGCCCCGGCCTCGGCTGCCGACCCGCCCCCGAGGAGGACGCCGACGAAGGCCCCGGGCAGGGTCACCAGCCCCACCGTGCGGGTCTGGTCGAGGGGTGGGACCAGGGCCAGGCCGGCGGTCTCCCGCGAGATCTCGAGGGTCGCCTCGGCGGGGTCGAGGCCGATGCTGAGCGCCGCCTCGTACTCCCCGACACGCGCACCGAGGGTGTCCGTCATCCGGCGCCCGGCCAGCGAGGTCGCCGTCATCGCCCCGCCCAGGATGATCCCCGCGACGGGCAGGATGCTCGCGGGCTGCCAGGGCACCGCCCCGGAGGCCAGGATCAGGGCCACCACGGGCACGGTGCCCGCGAGGATGGGGACGCCCGCCCAGGGACGGCGGTGCGACAGGCCCAGGCGCCGGGTCGAGGTCCGGGTCGCGACCACGAGCATCAGGGTGACGTACCCGAGGGTGAGCTCCACCGATCCGAGGACGACGACGAGCAGGGCCGAGACCACCGCCAGCTGGACGGTGGCGCGGCTCGCCGCGACGAGCACGGCGCGGCGCAGGTCGAGGGCGGCGAGGTGCACCGCCAGGACGGCGAGGCCCACGAGGACGACCACGACGGCCCCGAGCGCGGGGGAGGGCGTGACCATCAGGCCTCCTCGAGGCGGTGCGGTGCGGTCTGGTGCGGGGTCCGACCCGTGGCAGGCGCGGGCCGGTCGACCCTATCGACGTCCGCGCCGCGGCTCAGGTCCGCCGGGGGGATGCCGATAGTGAGGGGGTGACCTCTGCAGGGAGCCGCGTGTGGCTCTGGTACCTCGGCCTCGGCGTCCTCGTCCTGGTCGTGCAGCTCGCGCTGCCCGTGGGACCCGCACGGGAGCTGCTGTTCGTGCTCGTGGGGGCGAGCGCCGTCGTCGCGACCCTCGTCGGGATCCGGGTGTACCGTCCGCGCAGCCCGCTCGCCTGGTACCTCATGGCGGCGGGCATGGCCTTCTGGGTGTCCGGTGACGTGCTGTGGGGGGTCTTCGACCACGTCCTGGGCATCGACCCCTTCCCCTCCTTCGCGGACGTCCTCTACCTCACGGGCTACCCCTTCCTCGCCGCGGGTCTGTTCCAGCTCTCCAGGCGCGCGCTGGCGGGGCGCAACCTCGCGGCCGTGATCGACGCCCTGATCGTCGCGACGGGCCTGGCGCTCGTGCTGTGGGTCGTGTTCATCCAGCCCACCTGGACCGACGCCGAGGGCGACCTCCTGACCCGGGTGGTCGGGGTCGCCTACCCGGTGCTCGACGTGGTGCTGGTGACCCAGCTGGTGCACATGGGGGCCAGCACGCTGGTGCGCACCACGGCCCTGCGGCTCCTCGGTGGGGCCTTCCTCACCGTCCTTGCGGCTGACCTGCTCTTCCAGGCCGTGGCGTACCTTCCGCAGCTCGAGGCGCGAGCGCACTGGATCGACGCCGGCTGGATCATCGCGTACCTGCTCTGGGGGTCGGCCGCGCTCCACCCCTCGATGGCGTCCCGGATGTCGGTCTCGGGGACCGACCGCTTCGGGGGCACCAGACGGATGGTCTTCCTGGCTTTCGCGGTCATGGTCCTGCCGGTGACCCTGCTCGTCGAGCACGCGCTCCGGCAGCCCGCGCACATCGTCGAGGTGGCCCTCGCCGCGGTGGTGATCGTGGCCCTGGTCGCGCTGCGGACCATCGGCCTGGTCCGCAGGCTCCGCGAGCAGTCCGGGCACCTCGAGCTCCTCGCGGACACCGACTTCGTCACCGGGGTCGAGAACCCCCGGCGGGTGTCCGAGCGGGTCGACGACCTCCTCACCCGCGCACCACCGACCCCTGTCGCGCTGCTCGCGGTCTCCGTGGAGCGCTTCGCCGAGATCAACGAGACCCTCGGCGCGCGCACCGGCGACGAGATCCTGCGCGCCGTGGCCGGCCGTCTGGAGAGGGTGGTCGGGGACCGAGGCACCGTGGGCCGGGTCACCGGCGGCGGGTTCGGGATCGTCGTCCCGCGGCTTGCGGCCGAGGCGGAGGCCGACCGGTTCGCGGCGAGTCTCCGCGCCGCCTTCGACGAGCCTGTGGCGGTCGCCGAGGTCACGGTCTCGGTCGACGTGACGATCGGCATCGCTCTCGGGCCGGTCGACGGCGCGACGACCGAGGAGCTCCACCAGCGGGTGGACACCGCGCTCTCCGCCGCCGCCGAGCGCCCTGAGCGCATCGCCCGCTACGCCCAGCGCATGGATGCCACCTGGACGCACGCCCCCCAGCTGATGGCCGAGCTCGAGCAGGCCCTCACGGCGGGGGACGTGGTGGTCCACTACCAGCCGCAGGTCGAGGTGCTCACGGGGCGCGTGCTCGGCGTCGAGGCCCTCGTGCGGTGGCAGCACCCGGTGCACGGGACGATCCCGCCGGTCGCCTTCGTGCCTGCGGCCGAGCGCACGGGACTCATCCGCCTGCTGACGCTCTACGTCCTGGACCGCAGCCTGGCCCAGTGCGCGACGTGGCGCGAAGAAGGCATCAACCTGACCGTCGCGGTGAACCTCTCGGTCCGCAACCTCCTGGACCCGGGGTTCGTGGCCGCGGTGCGGGCAGCTCTGCGACACCACCACCTGCCGGCCAGCTGCCTCGAGCTCGAGATCACCGAGACGATGTCGATGGTCGACCCGGTCCGCTCGCTGGAGGTGCTCACCGACCTCGACCGGCTGGGGGTCGCGCTGTCGGTCGACGACTACGGCACCGGCCACAGCTCGCTGGCGTACCTCCAGCGCCTGCCGCTGCGGCGGCTCAAGATCGACAGGTCCTTCGTCATGGGCGTCGTGGACGACGTCGCGAGCGCCGCGATCGTCCGGTCCACCATCGAGCTCGCCCGGCACCTCGGCCTGAGCGTCGTGGCCGAGGGGGTCGAGGACGACGCGACCCTGCTCGCCCTCGCCGAGATGCGGTGCTTCGCCGCTCAGGGCTTCGGCCTCGCCCGCCCGGCGCCCGCCGAGCAGATCCCTGGTCTCGTGGCCGGGATCGAGGCGCGGGTCCCGACCGTGCTGGGCATCGGTGTGCCGCAGCCGTCGCTCCCGCGGGACCGCCCGGTTCGTGCTGCCGTGAAGCCCGCTGGCCCGTAGGTTTCCCCCATGCCCTCCTCGACCCGCACCGTGCGCGCCGGGGATCTCACCGTCGTGGTCGAGGAGTGGGGCGCCGAGCAGGAGGCCGCGGGGAGCACGGTGGTCCTGGTGCACGGGATCGGCGTCTCGCACCGGTACTTCGCGCCGCTCGCCCGCACGCTGGCGTCGGCGTCGGCGTCGGCGTCGGTGCGGGTGCTGGCCCCGGACCTGCCGGGCTTCGGTCGGAGCGAGCTCCCCGCCCGGCCCTTCGCGGTCGAGGACCACGCCAGGGTGCTCGCGGTGGTCCTCGAGCAGCTCGGGGCCACGGCCAGCGGGCCCGTGGTCCTGCTCGGCCACTCGATGGGCTGCCAGGTCGCCGTCGAGCTGGCCGCCCGTCGCCCGGACCTCGTCGATCGCCTGCTCCTCGTCGGCCCCGTCGCGGAGCCCGCCGCCCGGTCGGCCGTCCGCCAGGCGTGGCGCCTGCTGCGTGACGCCCCGCGCGAGCCGTGGTCCGCGAACTCGATCATGGTGAGCGACTGGCTCCGCACGGGACCGCGCTGGTACGCCGGGACCTTGCCGACCATGCTGGGGTACCGGCTCGAGGACCGACTGCTCGAGGTCGCCGTCCCGGTCCTGCTGGTCCGCGGCGAGCACGACCCGGTCTGCCCGCCGAGATACCTCACGGACCTCGCCGAGAGGGTGCGGGACGCCTCGGGTGCCCCGGTCCCCGTGGTCGAGGTGCCGGGCGAGGGGCACATCGCGATGTACCGGCACCCTGCTCTGGTGGCCGCGCTGTGCCTCCCGGGGCGGGCGGTCGGGGAGGAGCGCCCGCCGACGCTCGCCGCGCAGGCCGCCTCGCTGGTGCGGCACGGGCTGTGGTGGGCCTGGGACTACCTCTACGCGGGCCTCGCGCAGCTGCGTGGGTGGCGGGGGCGCTCCGAGGCGGGGGAGTACCTCGACCCGCCCGCACCGGTGAGCCCCGACGTCGTCCTGGTGCCCGGGGTCTACGAGCCCTGGACCTTCATGCGCCCCCTCGCGGTGCTGCTGCACGCGCGGGGCCACCGGGTCCACGTGCTCCCCGAGCTCGGGTACCACCGCGCCCCGGTCTCGACGGGGGCCGCCGTCCTGGGTGAGGTGCTGCGGGCCCGGGACCTGCGCGACGTCGTCGTGGTGGCGCACAGCAAGGGTGGGCTGGTGGGCAAGCTCGCGATGCTGCACGAGGATCCCGACGCTCGCATCGCCCGGATGGTCGCGGTCAACACGCCCTTCGCGGGGTCGGTGCGCGCGAGGTGGTTCCCGGGCCAGACCTTCCGCTCCTTCTCCCCGCGGGACGCGACGGTGCTGGCCCTCACCGCCGAGCACGAGGTCAACGCACGCATCACCTCGGCCTACAGCAGGTTCGACCCGCACATCCCCGGCGGCAGCGAGCTCGAGGGGGCGGCCAACGTGCGACTCCGGACGCCCGGGCACTTCCGCGCCCTGGCCGACCCGGAGCTCGCCGAGGTCGTGCTCGCGACCCTGGCCGAGGTGCGGGGGGCTTAGCCGCTCAGGCCCCGCGCGCGGTCGAGCCGCGGACGACGACGCGGCAGGGCATCGTCTCGACGCCGTGGGCAGGGCTTCCCCCGATGGCGTCTACGAGGTGCTGGGCGGCTCGGCGGCCCAGGGTCTCGAAGTTCATGTCTACGCTCGTCAGGGGAGGGCGTGTGCCCGAGATCATGACCTCCCAGTTGTCGAACCCCATGACCGAGACAGCCCCGGGCACGTCGATGCCGCGCTCCCGGAGGACGTCCAGCGCGCCCCGTGCGATCTGGTCGCTGCCGCACAGGATCGCGTCGACGCCTGGCTCGTGGTCGAGGACGGTGTGGGTCGCGGCGCGGCCCCACTCCTCCGACCAGCTGCCGTAGCGGACCTGGCCGCCGACGAGCTCGAGACCCGCTGCCGCGAGGGCTGCCTTCGCTCCGGCCGCTCGGTCCCGCGCGGCCGCGTAGCGCACGTCGCCCGAGACGTGCGCGATGCGCCGTCGGCCGGTGGCGAGAAGGTGCTCGACGGCGAGGGTCCCGGCGTGGACGTTGTCCGGGACGATCGAGCAGTCCTGCGGGTCCGTCGAGGGCGCGTAGGCGTAGACGACGGGCACGGGGAGTGTGCCGAGGGTCGGACGGGGGTCGGTGTTGCTGCCCACCACAATGAGGCCGTCGACCCGTCGGCCGAGCAGGGCCTTGAGGTGGTACTGCTCGCGGATCGCGTCGTCGCGGGCGTCGCACAGGAACACGGACATCTGTCCCGCGCCGAAGGCGTCCTCGGCGCCCATGAGGATGGGGAGGCTGAAGCGACCCTCGAGGTCGTTGGTCAGGAGCCCGACCGTCCCGGTGGACCCCGCGAGGATCGCCTGCGCGAGGGAGTTGGGCGTGAAGGAGATGCGCTCGGCGGCTTCGACCACGCGGCGGCGGGTGTCCGGGTGCACGTTGTCGCGGCCGTTGAGGGCTTTGGACGCCGTCGCGACCGAGACCCCCGCGAGCAGGGCGACGTCGCGCAGCGTCGCCGCCCGCGGCCGCGATGCGGTCGCGTCGTCTCCTGCGGGCACGGTGCCTCCTCGGGCGTGGTCAGTGTGCGATCACGGTTCGGTGACGAAAAGCATGGCACATTCCGCGCCCGTTGACCTGTGTCCGCATGCGGTGCTAGCGTCCAGAAAACGGTTTCGGAGGGTTTCGCTCTGAAAGGCCGGTCGACGTCGACCAGCCCCGACCGCCGCCCCGGGGGAGCGGAGGTGGCCGCGAGGACCGCACACCTGACATCAACGAGGACGCAGGCCCGGCAGTACCGCGGACCGGCGCCTCCCCGCACCAGACCAGAGGAGTTCCGGTGAGAAACACGACCATCAGGGGCGCACGGACCGGCCGGACCGCACGGCGCAGGACGCTCGCACTGACCTCGGTGACCCTGGCGGGGGCTCTTGCCCTGACCGCCTGCGGCTCGGACGGGAGCGACGACGGCGCCACCGACGAGGACGGCGAGGCACCGCCCACCTCCCAAGAGGGCACCGTCACGGTCTGGCGCTACTTCAGCGACGACAACCAGGTCCGTCTCATGGACGAGTACGCAGAGATGTTCGAGGCGGCGAACGACGGCGTGACGGTGGACAACGTCTTCGTCCCGTACGACCAGCTGAACGCCAACCTCGTCTCGGCCGCTGGTGCCCAGACCGGACCGGACGTCGTCGTCTTCAACGGCGCCGAGGTGGCGACCCTCGCCCTCGGCGGAGCACTCGCCCCGATCGACGAGTACTGGGCCGAGTTCGCCGACGCCGACCAGTTCCCCGACTCCGTCATCCACGAGGTCAACGGTGAGACCTTCGCCGTGCAGGGCTACGTCAACCTGCTGGGTCTCTGGTACAACGCCGACATCCTGGACGAGATCGGCCTGGAGCCGCCCACGACCCTCGACGAGCTCGAGGACGCCATGGCCGCTGCAGCCGAGGCCGGCTACGAGGGCATCACCCTCTCGGCGCTGCCGCAGTCCCAGGGCGAGTGGCAGGCCTACCCGTGGCTCTCGGCAGAGGGGTTCAGCTACACCGACCCCGACCCCGAAACCCTCGAGGCCGGGCTGGCCCGGGTGCGCGCCTGGGTCGACAACGGCTGGCTCTCGCAGGAGGCCGTGACCTGGGACCAGACGGTGCCCTTCCAGCAGTTCGCCTCGGGTGACGTGGCCTTCGCCGAGAACGGCAACTGGCAGCTAGGAACCGCCGCGTCCGACGCCGACTTCGAGTACGGCGTGGTGCCGCTCCCGTTGGGCGACGCAGGTCAGGTCTACCTCGGCGGCGAGGGCCAGGGCATCGGCGCCTTCAGCGAGAACCCGGACCTCGCCTGGCAGTACCTCGCGGGGACCTACCTCGACGCCGAGGGACAGGTGCTGCCGGTCGAGATCGTCGGCTCGATCCCCTCGCGGATGGACACGGCCCAGGACGAGGCCGTGACCGGCAACGACCTGCTCAGCCCGTTCGCCGACTCGATCGCCATGTACGGCGCGAACTACCCCGACGGCGTGATCCCGCCCGAGGCCGTCGCCGACGTCCAGCTGACCGTCGGCCAGGCATGGAGTGCTGCCTTGGGTGGCCAGCAGAGCCCTGAGGCCGCGGCCACCGCGACGGTCGCGGCCCTCGAGAGCCTGCTCGAGTAGCTCTCGCTGCCGGTGGGTACGTGCCGCATCCCCTTCGTGAGGACTGCGAGCACGTGCCCACCGTCCGCCTCGTCCTCTCTCCACGAAGGGCCCCGTTATGACAGCTCCGCTGACCGCCACGCGTGCCCCGGTCACCCCTCGGGCGCGCTCGGGTCGCCAACGACAGGTCCGGCTGGTGTTCCTGCTCCCCGCCGCCGTCTTCATGGGCCTGTTCAGCATCTACCCGCTGATCCAGCTGGTCCGGATGAGCGTCAGTGCTGTCACGGTGGGCACCCTCAACCAGGAGTGGGTGTTCACCGGCCTGGACAACTTCTCCCGGTCGTTCTCCGGGGAGGGGGCACCAGCATTGACCCGCACCCTGGTGTTCGTCGTCGTGGTGACCGGGCTCGGCATGCTTCTGGGACTGGCTGCCGCGATCACGCTGCGGACCCGGGGCCGGTGGTCCGGCTTCCTGCTGGCCCTCATGGTCTTCGTCTGGGCCCTGCCCCCGGTGGTCAACGGCTCGGTGTGGAAGTTCCTGCTTGCTGACTCGGGGCTGTTCAACACCGTGCTGCTAGCCAGCGGGCTGCGTGATTCTCCTGTGCCGTTCCTGTACGACCAGCACTGGGCGCTCATGTCCGTGGCCTTCGTCAACGCGTTCGCGGTGATCCCGTTCAACGCGCTCGTGTTCCGGGCCGCCTTGATGAACATCCCGCCCGAGACCTTCGAGGCCGCAGCCCTCGATGGAGCCAGCCGGTGGCAGGAGATCCGCCACATCATGCTGCCCTCGGTGCGCTCCTCGACGCTGGTGCTGCTGGTCTTGACCATCGTCTACGGGTTCCGCAGCTTCGACTTCATCTACGTCATGACCTACGGCGGCCCCGGCACAGCGACCAACACCCTCCCGTTCCTCGGCTACATGCAAGCCTTCGTCCGCTACGACTTCGGGCTCGGGGCAGCGACCTCGGTCGCGGCCGTGCTGGGCGTCCTGGTGCTCGCCGCGGTCTACGCCCGCAGCATCCGTCGAGAGGAGTCGGAGTCGTGAAGCAGACCGCCGGACCCGTGCTGACAGCCTGGAAGGCGCTGCTCACGGTCATGTATGGGCTCCCGATCCTCTGGATCGTGCTGACCTCCTTCAAGAGCTCGGGAGATGTGTTCAGCACGAGCTCAGCGCTGATCTTCAGCCCGACCACCGAGGCCTACCGCGACGTGCTCACGGCGGACCTCCTCAAGCCGCTGAGCCAGTCAGTGCTCATCGCGACCGGGACCACGGTCCTGGTGCTGCTCATCGCGATCCCCGCGGCCTACGGGCTGGCCCGGACCCGTGGCCACCTGACCTCGATCGGCCTGGCCCTGCTCATCGTGCTGCAGATGATGCCGCAGACGGCGACCGTGATCCCGCTGTTCCAGGTCTTCGGCAGCTGGACCCTGCTCGACTCGACCGTGGGCGTGATCCTCGCCGACACAGCTCTGCTGGCCCCCTTCGCGACCCTGCTCCTCCGGCCCTTCTTCCGCTCGGTGCCGCCAGAGCTCGAAGAGGCCGGGTCGATCGACGGTGCCTCCCTGATGCGGACTTTCGTCTCGATCGTCGTCCCGGTCGCACGGAACGGGATCTTCACCGTCGGCACCCTGGTGTTCCTGCTGGCCTGGGGCGAGTTCCTGTACGCCGTGAACTTCTTCCTCTCCCCAGGGGAGTACCCGCTCAGCGTGCTGCTCGCCCAGCAGGTCTCGGCCTTCGGCATCAACTGGCCCGGACTCATGGCCCTGGCGGTCGTGACCTCGATCCCGATCCTCATCGTCTTCACGTCCACCTACCGGCTGCTCCGTGACGGTCTGACCGTCGGGGCCGTCAAGTGACCCACCCGATCCTGGAGAGCGCCATGACCTCGACCCCCTTCCTCAGCCTGCCCACGGACCACGCTGGGACCGCGCTCGACGGCCGGCCCGTCGTTCCCTCGCGGGGTCGGCTGCGCCCCCTCGGTCTCGCCGAGGTGAGCATCACCGACGGGTTCTGGGCCGACCTCCAGGGCCTGAACGCGTCGTCCTTGATCGAGCACTGCGAGACCTGGATCGAGCGGACCGGGTGGGCCGCGAACTTCGACGCGGCCGTCGAGGGCCGCCTGCCGAAGGACCGCCGGGGCCGCGAGTTCTCGGACTCGGAGATCTACAAGCTGCTCGAGGCGATGTCGTGGGAGGTCGGCCGCACGGGTGACGCAGCTCTCGACGGGCGCCTGCGCGCCCTCGCCGCGCGGGTGGCACGGGCCCAGGAGCCCGACGGCTACGTCAGCACGATGTTCGGCAGGCCGGGCCAGGGTCCGCGTTACAGCGACCTGCAGTGGGGCCACGAGCTCTACTGCTTCGGCCACCTGATCCAGGCTGGCGTCGCCCGCGCTCGCACTGTGGGGGAGGACGAGCTCGTGCAGGTGGCGCGTCGGGCGGCGGACCACGTGTGCGAGACCTTTGGGCCGGACGGCCTGCAGGGGGTGTGCGGCCACCCCGAGATCGAGGTGGCGCTGGTCGAGCTGTCCCGGGTAACGGGTGAGGCACGCTACCTCGACCAGGCCCGGCTCTTCGTCGAGCGCCGGGGCCATGGCGTGCTCGGCGACATCGAGTTCGGTGCGCAGTACTACCAGGACGATCAGCCCGTGCGGGAGACCACCGTGCTGACGGGCCACGCCGTACGTGCGCTCTACCTCGCCGCCGGGGCGACCGACCTCGCGGTCGAGGACGAGGACGCCGACCTGCTCGCGGCGGTGGCCCTGCAGACCACCGCGACCCTCGCGCGTCGCACCTACCTGACGGGCGGCATGGGGGCGCACCACGAGGGCGAGTCCTTCGGCCAGGACTACGAGCTGCCGCCGGACCGGGCCTATTCCGAGACCTGTGCCGGGATCGCGTCGGTGATGCTCAATCACCGGCTGCTCCTCGCCACGGGCGAGCCCGTGCACGCCGACGCCGTCGAACGCACGCTGTACAACGTGCTTGCGACCTCGGTCGCCGAGGACGGTCACGGCTTCTACTACACCAACACCCTCCACCAGCGGTCGCCCGGTGTGGAGCCCGACAAGCACCAGCCGGCTGCTCGGGCGGCCTCGAGCCTGCGCGCCCCGTGGTTCGCGGTCTCCTGCTGCCCCAGCAACGTCACCCGCACGATCGCTTCCCTGGGGGCCTACCTGGCCACGGCCGACGACGGCGGTGTGCAGCTTCACCAGTACGCCGGGTCCACGATCCGCACGGGCCTGGCCGACGGCCGGGCGGTGGGCCTGGAGGTCCGGACCCGGTACCCGGCCGAGGGGCACGTCCTCGTCACAGTTGTGGAGGGCCCGGCCGAGCCGTGGAGCCTGAGCCTCCGCGTCCCGGCCTGGGCCGAGGGGGCCACCTTGACCGACGTCGAGGGCACCCGCTTCGTGGAGCCGGGCTACGTGACCGTCACGCGGTCCTTCTCGGTGGGTGAGACCGTCGAGCTCGACCTGCCGGTGCGCGCACGGTGGACCACCGCCGACCCCAGGGTCGACGCGGTCCGCGGGCAGGTCGCCGTCGAGCGGGGCCCCGTGGTGATGTGCCTGGAGTCCACCGACCTGGGCGTCGACGTCGAGGGGGTCCAGGTCCGCACCGACCAGCCGCCGGTCGAGGTCGACGGCCAGGTCCAGGTCCCGGTGACTACCCTCGAGCTCGGGACGACGGCCTGGCCCTACGGGGTCGGTGCGAGAGCGGTCGAGGGTCGGACGGATCGCGGACTCGTCCCGCTCGTGCCGTACCACCGGTGGGCCAACCGCGGCCCGTCGACGATGCGCGTCTGGATGCCGATCGCCGACTGAGTCCGCCCCGGGTGCGGGGAGCCCCGTGACCTGCGCCCCCGCGCCCGAACGTCCATAGTGGAGCCATGCCCACCTTCGTGACCCGCATCCGGGTGCCTGCCGCGATCGCCGACGCCGTCGCCACCCCCTTCGTCCGTCAGATGCTCGAGCACCCCACCGACGGGGAGATCCTCGAGCAGGAGGGGGATGCGGAGGCGGGGGCGGTGCGCATCGCCTTCGAGGCCGACGACCTGCGCGACGCCGAGACCCACGCCCGTCTGCTGACCGAGCGGGCGCCGGGCACCGAGGTCCAGGACGTCGTCCAGGCCCCCTGACCGGTTGAGCCCTCGAACCGACCAGGCCCTCGGACTACGCCGCGAGCCCACTCGGGATCGGGGCCGATCAGGGTCGGATGGTGACCCCGACCCACCCCGTTGCGGGTCGGGCCGCTGGTCAGCGGCCCGTTGAGGCTTGCCTGTCCTTGCTGGCGGGGGCGCCCCCACCTGCCTAGGTTCGAGGTATGGAGCCGTCGCGAGCGGTCGAGAAGAGCAGCCCGAGCGTCCCCGGTCCAGGGCGAGAGCCGGCGGGGGACGAGGTCTGGGCGCGCACGGGCCTCAAGGCCCGGCTGAACTGGTTGCGCGCGGGCGTGCTGGGGGCCAACGACGGGATCATCTCGATCGCGGGGCTCGTGGTCGGGGTCGCCGCTGCGACGACCGACAGCACCGCGATCCTGGTCGCCGGTCTGGCGGCCCTGGTCGCGGGCGCGATCTCCATGGCCCTCGGCGAGTTCGTCTCGGTGAGCAGCGCGCGGGACACCGAGCGGGCCCTCATCGCACGCGAGCAGGCGGCCCTGCGCGCCGACCCCGAGGGGGAGCTCGAGGAGCTCGCCGGGATGTACCGGGCCAAGGGGCTCAGCCCGCACACCGCGCGCCAGGTCGCGATCGAGCTGACCGGGCGGGACGCGATCGCTGCCCATCTCGACGTCGAGCACGGGCTGGACCCCGAGGACCTCACCAACCCGTGGCACGCGGGCCTCGCCTCGGCCGTCGCCTTCGTCGCGGGGGCGGCCCTGCCCCTGGCCGCCATGGTGCTCTCACCACCTGAGGTGCGGATCGGCGTGACCTTCGTCGCCGTGCTCGTGGCGCTCACCGTCACGGGGTCGGTCAGTGCCTGGTTCGGGCGGGCGCACCGGTCGCGGGCGGTGCTGCGGCTCCTCGTCGGAGGCGCCCTCGCCATGGCGGCGACCTACGGGATCGGGGCCCTGCTCGGAGCGACCGTGGTCTGAGGCCACGCACGGTCCGAGCCACGCACGGTCCGAGGGCACGACGGTCCGAGGGCACGCGCCTGGCCTGACGCGTCGTGCGGGTTCGCGCCCGACGGGGCCCGCGCCTCAGGCGGACTCGCGCAGCACCAGGCGTGCGGGGAACATGACGGAGATCTCCTCGACCTCCTCGCCCGCGAGCAGGGCGTGCAGGATCTGCCCGGCACGGGTGGCCATGTCCTCGATGGGCTGGCCCATGGTGCTCAGGGCGGGCGTGGTCGTGGTGGCGACACCCAGGTCGTCGAAGCCGAAGACCGCGACGTCCTCGGGGACCCGGACGCCCCGGTCCGAGAGCTCGCCGACGGCCCCCGAGGCCATGAGGTCCGAGGCGACGAAGACCGCGTCGAGGTCGGGGTGCGCCTCGATGAGCCGGGCCATGGCCGCCCCGCCCCCCTCGACGGTGAAGTCAGCGAGCTCGACGGCGTCCTGGGCGAGGCCGGCGGCGCCCATCGCGGCACGCCAGCCCGAGAGCCGGTCGATCGCGGCGGACATGTCGGCCGGGCCGGCGATGGTGCCGATGCGGGTGCGGCCCAGGCCGATGAGGTGCTCGGTCGCGAGCTGGGCGGCATGGTCGTTGTCGGTGTCGACGTAGCGGGCCGTGGCGGGCACGTCGAGCGGCCGTCCGATGAACACGCACGGCAGCCCGGACTCGACGAGCTCACGGTTGAGGCGGTCGTCGCGGTGGTGGGAGGCGACCACGGCCCCGTCGACGTGCCCGGTGGTGAGGTAGCGCACGGTCCGCGTGGACCAGCCGTCCTGCCGGGCGATGAGGAGCACGAGCTGCAGGTCGGTGTGCTCCAGGGCCCGGGCCATGCCGTTGATCGTGCTCGCGAAGAACGGGTCGGTGAGCACGCGGGTGTTGGGCTCGGGCAGCACGAGGGCCACCGATCCGGTGCGCCGTGTCGCGAGGCTGCGTGCGACGGGGTTGGGGGTGAAGCCGAGCTCGGCCACCGCAGCCTCGACCGCCGCCCGCGCCTGGGGGCTCACCAGGTGCCCGCCGTTGATCGCGCGCGAGGCCGTCGCCCGGGAGACACCGGCGAGGGCGGCCACCTGGCGGATGGTCGGGGCGACCCGCCGTCCGGCCGAGGCGACGCCGAGCGTCACCTCGGGCCGGGGCGGGCTGATCTCGGTCACCCGGGAACGCTACCCCCGTTCGCTACCCTCCCCGTCCGCGCGATCTCGGCGTAGCGCAGAGCGCTCAGCTTGGGGGTCCGCTCGAGGGTGTCGAAGTCGACCCGGACGATGCCGAAGCGCTTGGCGTAGCCGTAGGCCCACTCGAAGTTGTCGAGCAGGGACCACGCGAAGTACCCGCGCACGTCCGCCCCGGCCTGGATCGCGGCGTGCACGGCACGGACGTGGTCCTCGACGTAGCGAGCACGCTCGAGGTCCTCGACCGAGCCGTCCGCCTCGACCTCGTCGTCGAAGGCGGCGCCGTTCTCGGTGATGTACAGGGCCACCCCTGCCGGGCCGGTGTACTCGCTGTGCAGCCGCTCGAGCAGGCGTCGCAGCCCGTCCGGCTGGACCTCCCAGTCCATGGCTGTGCGGGGCAGGCCCCGGGGCACCGCATGCACGTCCTCGGCCCCGACCATGGGCGAGGAGGTCGGACGCTCGACCTCGGCCCCCTGGAAGGGGTGCTCGGGGGCGAGGGTGCTGAAGGCGTCACCGTGGTAGTAGTTCACGCCGATGAAGTCGACCCCCGTGCCGATGGTCTCGAGGTCGCCGTCCTGCACGGGGAGCTCGAGACCGCGGGAGGCGAAGGCAGCGACGGTGTCGGGGTGGTAGCGCCCGTGCAGCACCGGGTCGAGGAACACCCGGTTGTGCACGGCGTCGATGCGCCGCGCCGCGTCGACGTCCTCCGGACGCTCCGGGTCCGCCGGGTCCGCGACCGTGAAGTTGAGGGTGATGCCCACCTGCGCCGACGGGTCGGCGGCCCGCAGGGCCTGGTTGGCGAGCCCGTGGGCCAGGAGCAGGTGGTGCACCGCGGCGACGGCGGCCGCGGGCTCCTGGCGTCCGGGGGCGTGCTGCCCGCCCGCGTAGCCCAGGAAGGCCGAGCACCAGGGCTCGTTGAAGGTGGTCCAGGTGCTGATCCTGTCGCCCAGGGCCTCCTGCACGGTCACCGCGTACTCGGCGAACCGGGCTGCGGTGTCCCTGGTCGCCCACCCGCCACGGTCCTCGAGGGCCTGGGGGAGGTCCCAGTGGTAGAGGGTCGGCCACGGGGTGATCCCGCGCTCGAGCAGGCTGTCCACCAGGCGCGAGTAGAAGTCGAGCCCTGCGGGGTTGGCGGCGCCGCCGTCGGGCCGGACCCGGGGCCACGCGATCGAGAAGCGGTAGGCCCCCAGGTGCAGGGCGGCCATGAGGTCCACGTCCTCGCGGTACCGGTGCACGTGGTCGCACGCCACGTCGCCGTCGTCCTTGTTGACCACGGCCCCGGGCTCGCGGCAGAAGGTGTCCCAGATCGACGGGCTGCGACCGTGCTCGTGCACGGCTCCCTCGATCTGGAAGGAGGCCGTGGCGGCCCCCCACACGAAGCCGGGCGGGAAGGTGAGGGCCGAGGTGCTGGCCTCGGCGGGCTGGTACGTCATCCCTTGACCGCCCCCTGCATGATGCCCGAGACGAGCTGCTTGCCCGCGACCGCGAAGAGCAGCACCAACGGCACGGTGGCGGCCACGACCCCCGCCATGATCAGCGCGTAGTCCTTGAAGTAGGAGGCCTGCAGGAGCTGGAGCGCGACCGGGAGCGTGGGGTTCGACGAGCCCAGCACGATGAAGGGCCAGAAGAAGTTCGTCCACGACGCGACGAAGGTGAACAGGGCCAGCATCGCCGCGGCAGGGCGCGCGGCGGGCATCGCGATGTGCCAGAAGGTGCGCAGCATCGAGCAGCCGTCCACCCGGGCGGCCTCGATGAGCTCGTAGGGCAGAGCGCTCTCGAGGTACTGGGTCATCCAGAACACCCCGAAGGCGGTGACCATCCCCGGGATGATCACCGCGGTGACCGTGCCGACCAGGTCGAGCCGCGACATCACGATGAACAACGGCACGACGCCCAGCTGCGGCGGGACGGCCATGGTCGCGATGATGAAGACCAGCAGCCCGCGACGCCCCCGGAAGCTGAGCTTGGCGAAGGCGAAGCCGGCGAGGGTCGCGAAGAAGACCACCGACACCGAGGTGAGGACGGCGATGATCAGGCTGTTGCCGACCGCCTCCCAGAACTTGATGTCCGAGCTGATCACGCGGGTCAGGTTGTCCAGCAGGTTGGGCCCGGGGATCAGCGAGGGCACCGGGTTCCGGGCGATGGTGTCCGAGTCCGAGGACGCGAGCAGGAAGGCGTAGTAGAGCGGGTACACGGAGATCGCCAGGGTGACGGTGAGGAAGGTGTAGGACACCCACCCGGGTCGACGGTTGATCCCGCCGCCGCCCGTCCCGCGCTTGCGTGCCGCGGCGCGGGCCGCACCGAGTCCGGCGGTCTGCCGGATCATGGGGACCGAGATGCTCATCGGGAACCTCCGTGCTTCTTGACGGCCTGGGCCGAGGACGCGATCCGTCGGGTGATGGCGAAGTTGATCAGGCCGATCGCGATGATGATGAGGAAGAGCAGCCAGGCCACGGCCGCCGCCCTGCCGAAGCTCTTCTGGGCCCCCCAGCCGAGGTCGTAGAGGTACAGGGTCGTCGTCAGCCACTGGTTGTCCGAGCCGCCGCGACCGAACTGGTCGAACATCCGCGGCTCGTCGAAGATCTGCAGCCCGCCGACGGTCGCGGTGATGACCACGAAGATGATCGTGGGCCGCAGCATCGGCACCGTGACCGAGAAGAACTGCCGGAGCCGGCCGGCGCCGTCGAGCACCGCGGCCTCGTAGAGGTCCCGCGGGATGGCCTGCATGGCGGCTAGGAAGATGAGCGCGTTGTAGCCGGTCCAGCGGAAGTTGACCATCGAGGCGATGGCCACGTGGCTCGCGAGGGCGTCGGCGTGCCAGCGGATCGGCTCGATGCCGATGCCACCGAGCAGGCTGTTGATCATCCCCGCCTGGTCGGCGAACAGCCGCGAGAAGATGAGGGCCACGGCGACAGGGGCGACCACGTAGGGCAGCAGCACCCCCATGCGCCAGAAGGTCCGGGCCCTCAGGTTGCCGTCGAGCACGGCGGCGATGGTGATCGCGAGCAGCACCTGGGGCACCGAGGAGAGCAGGAAGATGCTGAAGGTGTTGCGCAGCGCGGTGAGGAAGACGGGCGACTGCACGACGTCGATGTAGTTCTGCAGCCCGACGGCCTCGCCCTGACCGCCGATCAGGTGCCAGTCGTGCACCGAGACGTACGCGGTGTACGCGAGAGGGAAGAGGCCCACCACGGCGAACACCAGGAAGAACGGTGCGATGTACAGGTAGGGCGACAGTCGCACGTCGAGCTTGCCGCGCAGGTTGCGCAGGTTCTGACGTCGGTCACTGCGGGGGGTGGGAGGCGGTGGTGCCGTGGGGGAGCCCGACTTCTCGGGCTCGGTGCCGACGGGGGCGGTGACCGACATGGTGCTCTCCAGCGTCGTCGCGGGATCGGGGCGGGCGTGGCGGCGGGGCGTGGTGCGGCTGGGGCGCCGTCAGGCACCCCAGCCGCA
>NZ_JAGEMK010000006.1 GCF_017565425.1 Actinotalea soli | reverse complement strand
GCCTCCCCCCCCCGGGGCCCCGGCCCCCCCCCCCGCGCGCCCGGGCCGACGTCGTCCCCGCACCCGCCCCCGTAGCCCGTCCTGGAGGTCAGCACCGTGCCCACCGAGCCAGTCCACGTGCCCGCCGAGACCCTCCGACTGCTCTCCTCCGCGTGGCGCCGCTGCGTGGGGACGGGGCGGATGAACCTCTCGTTGCGTCGTGGCCACCGTGAGGCGCTGGCCCTGGCCCGCGAGGAGATCGGCTTCGAGATGATCCGCGGCCACGGGATGCTCAGCGACGACATGGGCGTCTACCGCGAGGTCGAGTGGCAGGGCGAGCGGCAGGTGCGGCACGTCTTCGCCTACCTCGACGAGGTGGTCGACAGCTATCTCGCGACGGGGGTGCGGCCCTTCCTCGAGCTGGGCTTCATGCCCGAGGCGCTGGCCTCGGGGGACCAGACGGTGTTCTGGTGGAAGGGCAACGTGACCCCGCCGCGCTCCTACCCGGAGTGGCAGGGGCTGGTCCGCGGGACCTTGCGTCACCTCGTGGACCGCTACGGCATCGAGGAGGTGCGGACCTGGCCGGTCGAGGTGTGGAACGAGCCGAACCTGTCGGACTTCTGGCAGGGGGCGGACCAGGCCGAGTACCTGCGTCTCTACGAGGCCACCGCGCACGCCGTCAAGGAGGTCGACGCCGAGCTCCAGGTGGGGGGGCCGGTCCTGTCGCCGGGGGCTGACGAGTGGTGGGCCCCCTTCGCCGAGTTCGTGACCCGGCGTGAGGTCCCCGTGGACTTCGTCAGCCGGCACGCCTACACCTCAGGCCCCGCGCAGCACGTGCCCTTCGGCGTCTACCAGGACCTGCGCCCGCCGCAGCACCTGCTCGAGCAGTTCGCCGCCCCCGCCCAGCACCTGACCGGGACGGCGCTCGCGGGACTCCCGGTGCACATCAGCGAGTTCAACACCTCCTACCGGCCCGACAACCCCGTGCACGACACGGCCTACAACGCCGCCTACCTCGCTCCCGTGCTGGCCGCGGGTGGTGAGCACGTCGAGTCGTTCTCCTACTGGACGGTCAGCGACGTGTTCGAGGAGGCGGGGGTCCCGGCGAGCATCTTCCACGGCGGCTTCGGCCTGCTGACCCACGGTCTGATCCGCAAGCCGACCTACCACCTGTACGCCTTCATGGCGCGGCTCGGCGAGGAGGTGCTCGCCGAGGGGGTGGACCACCTGGTGACCCGGCACGCCGACGGGCGCCTCGCGGTCCTCGCCTGGCAACCTGTCGACGGCTCGCCCGTCACGGCGGCGGACCGGCACCACGTGCGGCTCTCGGTGCCGGTGGGGGCCGGGGTGCGGCGGACGGGGACCGGGGCCGGGTCGAGCGAGGCGCCCCAGCCCGGGCAGCCGCGCACGGCCTTCGTCCTGCGACGTCGGGTCAACGAGTCCGACGGCAACGCGTGGACGGCCTGGCAGGACCTGGGCCGCCCGGCGAGCCCGGGGGCCCGCCACCTCGACCTCCTGCTCGACGCGTCCCGCCCCGCCGTCGAGCACTCCTCGGTCGCGGTCCACGGGGGGCGGGTCGAGCTCGACCTGCACCTGGCCCAGCACGAGGTCACGCTGGTGGAGGTCGAGGCGGTCCGGGACAGCACCCCGCCGTGGCTCGACGACACCCGCATCCCCGGGTACGGGCGTCCCTGAACCGTCGTCGGCCGCTGATGCGGTCCGCACCCCCGCACGAGAGGCTCGCCCCATGACCCTGCCCCGGATCCCGCGCATCGCCTACGGCGGTGACTACAACCCCGAGCAGTGGCCGGCCGAGGTCTGGGACGAGGACCACCGGGCCTTCGACCTGGCCCGGATCGACACCCTGACGGTGGGGGTGTTCGTGTGGGCCCTGACCCAGCCCGAGGAGGACACCTACGACCTGACGGTGCTCGAGCAGGCGCTGGACCGCGCGCACGCCGAGGGTCGTCGCGTCTGCCTCGCGACCGGCACCGGGGCGGTCCCGCCGTGGCTCGCCCACGAGTACCCCGAGGTGTGCCGGGTCGACTTCGAGGGCCGGCGGCACGTCTACGGTCAGCGCCACAACGCCTGCCACAGCTCGCCGGCCTACCGCCGCCTGGCGACCGCCCTCGCGGGCCGGGTCGCCGAGAGCTTCGCCGACCACCCCGCCGTCGTCGCGTGGCACATCAACAACGAGTACGGCGGGTACGACGGCGGCTGCTGGTGCGACCTGTGCGCCGGGGAGTTCCGGACGTGGCTGCAGGGGCGGTACGGCGACCTGGACCGGCTCAACGAGGCGTGGAACACGCTGTTCTGGTCGCACCGGTTCACGGCGTGGGAGCAGATCGTGCCGCCGAACAAGCTGTCCGAGCACTGGCGCGGGCCGAACCACACGGCGTTCCAGGGGATCACCCTCGACTACCTGCGCTTCACCTCCGAGAACATGCTGCGCACCTTCCGTGAGGAGAAGGAGGCGATCCGCGAGCACTCCGACCTGCCGGTCACCACGAACTTCATGGGCATGTTCCGGCCGCTGGACTACCACCGGTGGTCCGAGCACCTCGACTTCGCCTCGTGGGACAACTACCCGCCGGACGGGCGCCCGGCCTCGCGCATGGCCCTGACCCACGCCCTGATGCGTGGCCTGAAGGACGGCCAGCCGTTCTGGCTCATGGAGCAGACGCCCACCGTCACGGCCAGCCGGGACGTGAACCCCGTCAAGCGGCCGGGCGTCATGGGGCTGTGGTCGTGGCAGGCCGTGGCCCACGGGGCCGACGCGGTGCTCTTCTTCCAGATGCGCCAGTCCCGCGGGGCGAGCGAGAAGTACCACGGAGCGGTGCTGAACCATGCGGGGCGGACCGACACCCGGTCCTTCCAGGAGGTCGCCCGGCTCGGCGCCCAGCTCGAAGGGCTCGGCGACCGGACCCTCGGTGCCCGCACGCCCGCAGACGTCGCGCTGCTCTTCGACTGGGACTCGTGGTGGGCCGTGGAGATCTCGGACGGTCCGAACCGCCACCTGAGCTACCAGCAGACGATGATCGACCACCACCGCAGCCTGTGGGAGGCGGGGGCCCAGGTCGACGTCGTCCCGGTGACCGCCGACCTCACGGGGTACGACGTCGTCGTCGCGCCCCTGCTGCACATGGTGACGGGGGACCTGGCCGAGCGGCTCGCGGACGTGGCCGAGCGTGGCGGCACGGTCGTGACGGGAGTGCTGTCCGGGCGGGTCGACGAGGACGACAACGCCTTCCTGACCGACGTGCCCGGCCCGCTCGCGGACCTGCTGGGCATCCGGGTCGACGAGACCGATGCCCAGGCTCCCGGGGTGATGAACCCGGTGACCCTCGCGGCGGCACGAGGGAAGGACGGGGCGCCCACCCCCGACCGGCTCGTCAGCGAGGCGAGCCTGGTCTTCGACCTCGTCCTGCCCCGTGGGGCGGAGGTCGTGGGTACCTACGGCGCGGACTTCTACGCGGGGACGGCCGCCGTGACGCGCAACCGCTACGGGCAGGGCGAGGCCTGGTACGTCGGCACCTGCCTGGACCAGGCAGGGCTGGACTGGGTGCTGCGGCGGGTGCTCGACCGGCACGGTCTGGTGGGGCCGTTCGCCGACGTCGTGGGGCTCGAGCACGCCGTGCGCGAGGTCGACGGCCGCCGGTACGAGTTCCTGCTCCACCACGGGGACGAGGCGGTCGACGTCGGTGCGCACGTGGCCGGCGTCGAGCTCCTCTCGGGGCGCCCCGTGTCGAAGGGCCAGAGCCTGCGGCTCGAGCCCACGGACGTGCTGGTCATCGAGGTGGCCTGATGGAACGGACCTGGCGGTGGTTCGGCCCGCAGGACCCGATCACCCTCGCGGAGGTGCGCCAGACGGGGACGACCGGGGTCGTGACGGCGCTGCACCACGTGCCCAACGGCGAGGTGTGGCCGGTCGAGGAGATCCGGCGTCGGCAGGCCGAGGTCGAGGCCGCAGGGCTGACCTGGTCGGTGGTCGAGAGCGTGCCCGTGCACGAGGACGTCCGTCGTGGGGCGCCCGGCCGGGACCGGTGGATCGAGGCCTACGGGCAGACCCTCGAGAACCTGGCGCGGTGCGGCATCGACCTGGTCTGCTACAACGTGATGCCAGCCCTGGACTGGACCCGCACGCACCTGGATCACGTGCTGCCGAACGGTGCGACGGCCCTGCGCTTCGACGCCGACGCCGCGGCGGCCTTCGACCTGACGATCCTGCTCCGGCCGGGGGCGGAGGCGGACTACACCCCCGAGCGGGTCGAGAGCGCCCACCGGTACGCGGCCGGTCTGAGCGACGGACAGCGCGAGACGCTGACGCAGACGATCCTCGCAGGGCTGCCCGGGGCCGAGGAGGGGTACACCCTCGAGGCCTTCCGCACGGCGCTCGCGGCCTACGAGGGGATCGGTCGCGAGGAGCTGCGCGCGAACCTGCGGTACTTCCTCGAGGGGGTGGTGCCGGTGGCCGAGCAGGTGGGTGTGCGGCTCGCGCTGCACCCGGACGACCCGCCCCGGCCGGTGTTCGGGCTGCCACGGGTGGTCTCGACCCTCGAGGACGCGCAGTGGGTGCTCGACGCGGTGCCGAGCGAGGCCAACGGACTGACCCTGTGCGTGGGCTCCTACGGGGTGCGGGCCGACAACGACGTGGTCGAGATGGCGCGGGTGCTCGCCCGCCGCGTGTACTTCACGCATCTGCGGTCCACGCGGCGCGAGGCGGATCCGGAGAGCTTCCACGAGGCTGATCACATCGACGGCGACAACGACATGGTGGGCGTGGTCCGAGAGCTGGTCGCCGAGGAGATGCGCCGGGAACGCGAGGGCGGGCCGCGGATCGTGACCCGGCCCGACCACGGGCACCAGCTCCTCGACGACCACCGACGTGCGACGAACCCCGGGTACCCGCTGATCGGCCGGCTCAAGGGGTTGGCCGAGGTGCGTGGCGTGGAGCTCGCGGTGCGCCGGTGGCTCGAGGAGGAGTCCGCTCGAGGCGAGGGCCGCTGATGACCGACCAGGCGCGTTCCTTCGGCGACGGCACCCTCTCGAGGGTCGCCGGACGGGTGTACTGGCTGCTGGTGATCGAGGGGATGCTGCTCCTCACGCTCTCGCCGGGACTGGTCCTGGCCTTCTGGCTCGCCCCGGACGCGTCGAACCTGCCCCTCTTCGCGCTCGCGGCGGTGCCCGTCGGTCCCGCGCTCGCGGCCGCCTTCTTCGCGTGGCGACGGTTCGGCGAGGAGCGTGAGTCCTCGCCGCGCACGGAGTTCCAGCGCGGCTACGGCCTGAACCTCGCCGACGCCCTGAGTGCGTGGGTGCCGGCGGTGGCGGTGCTGCTGGTGCTGGCCATCAACCTCACGTTCCAGGCCTCGGCGGGGGTGGGCGGGTCCGTCGCGGGGCCGGTCGCAGGGCTGCAGGTGGGCCTCGCGGTGCTGGTGCTGCTGTGGGCGGTGCGGATGCTCTCGGTGACGTCGGTGTTCTCCTTCCGCTGGCGCGACGCCGCGCGGATCTCGCTGCACACGGTGCTGGGGCGGCCGCTGTCGACCCTGGCGCTCCTCTCGTACGCGGTGCTCGTGGTCGGGCTGACGGTGGTCACCTTCGACGCGGTGGTCGTGCTCCTCGCCTCGGTCCTGACCTTCGCGGTGGTACGCAGCGAGGCGCCGGTCATCGGGTACGTGCGGGAGAGGTTCGTCGCGGCCTGACGCCGCGGTGCGCGTGGGCCCGCGCGAGCGCGCCGCTACCCGCCGTCGGTGGTGCTGCCAGGGTCGCGAGGCGGGGGGTGGCCGCGGCCCCTGGCCACGGGCAGCTCGTGGGCTGGGGTGGTGGTGTGTTGTCGGCCGGTGGGTGAGGTCCAGGTGAGGCGTCCGTCGGGGTGCTGGGTGACGGCCCATCGGGTGGTGTGCTTGAGGCGGTGGTGGGCTCGGCACAGGTGGGCGAGGTTGGTGGCCGCGGTGCTGCCGGTGGCGCCGTGCTCGCGGAAGGCGATGGTGTGGTCGATGTCGGCGCGGGTGGCGGGGTGGTGGCAGCCGGGGAAGCGGCAGGTCTGGTCGCGCAGGCGTAGCCAGGCGCGTAGGTCGGCCGGGACGGTGTAGCGCTCGCGTCCTACCGACAGGGTGGTGCCGGTCTCGGGGTGGGTCAGGATCCGGATGAACGAGGGGGCGCGGGCGGCCAGGGCGCGGGCGGTGTCGGGGTCGATGGGTCCGTAGCCGTCCAGGTGCCCGGGCTCGTGGGAGTGTCCGAGCAGGGTCATCACCGGGACGGTGACTGCGACGGTGGGGCGCAGGGCGCGCAGGGCTGGGTCCAGCGCCCAGGGTGGGGAGGGGGCACCGAACGCGCCGGCCGAGGGCTCAGCAGCGCAGGTGCCGGGCATGCTCCCGGGCGACGGGGACAGGGCGCGCGGGGACTGGTCCTCGGTGTCCCACCCGTCGGGTGGGTCCAGGGTCAGGGCAGTCAGCACGTCCGCGCGGCGCTGGGCCAGGGTCCGCTGCTCACGCTCACGACCCGGCCCGCACTGGTCATCGCGCGCAGGGCCGCCCTCACCTGCGGCGTCGTCGGCGCCCTCGGGTGCCCCGTCACGTGCAGGGCCGTCCTCGTGCGCAGGACTGTCCTCGTGCGCGGGGCCCTGGTCGTGCGCAGGCTGGTCGCCGTGGGCCAGGGCCCGGGCGATGCCGGTGAGCTTGTCGTAGATCGCGCCGGCCTGGACCGCGGGCAGGAACGCGGTCAGCCAGGCCATCCCGTCCGCGGCGGGGTCCAGGTAGACCGCCCGGTCGGCGAAGGCCCGGGTGTGGCGCGCGGTCGCGGTGGTCGGGTGCACGCGTTCGCGGGCCAGGCGCGCCGCGCGCCCGACCCCGGCCGGGGTGCGGTCGGTCTCGAGCTTGGCCAGCACCACCTGCTGGTAGGCACCAGCGACCTCCGGTGGCAGGCCTTCCGCGTGGCGCACCACGTGACGGGCGTGCTTGTCACCCAGCAGTCCCGCGCTCATCGCCGCCAGCACCCCCGGCAGACGCGTGGCCAGCTCGCTCGAGGTGTCCACCAGGGTCGCGGTCGTGCCCTGCGAGGCGCCCATCGTGGTGGCCAGGTCAGCGACCAACGCCCGGTGAGCATGCTCGCGGTCCTGGCGTGTGGGCCGCTCACCCGGGAGCATCGGCACCATCGTGCCCGGGGCGGCCTGGACCGCCGCGGCCACGATCGCCAGCAACGCCGCGCGCTGCCCGGCGATGGCGTTCATCGACAGCTCCAGCGTGCCGACCATCCCCACCAGGGCGCGAACGAGCCCCGGCGCGTGCTCGGGCGGGACCTGGCCACCACTGACCTGCTCGAGCAGCACCCGGGCTGAACTGATCACCTGAGCCCCACGCTCGGCGTCAGGCAGCGACGGGCCAGGCGCCACGAAGGGCAGCGCGCCCCGCTCACTCGTGACCGTCACGACACCCCCTCGACCCGCACCACCCGAATGCCTGTTCGAACAAGTGTACGAGTGGGGTCTGACATCCACGGCGTCCGGGCAGGGGCCGCCGGGTCTCGCGCACGGGCGCCTGGAGGGACCTCCGCCCTCAGCCCGTCGCGCGCGAGGCCCGCACCCTCAGTACAGCCGGCGCCCCCGCTCGTCCGGCACTCCGGACTTCCGCCAGAAGTACGTGGTGATCTGGTCCCGCCACTCGCGGGCCGAGCGGAGCTGCTCGCCGAGCCGCTCCGTGACGCGGACGAAGAGCCCGTCGTCGACCCGGCCCTCGAGCTCGGCCCACACCGCGACCATCCCCTCGACGCGCTCGACCCCGCGGAAGTGCGTGTCGTAGATGTGCTGGATCACGGTCGACCCGCTGTGCAGCACGTGACCGTAGGGGACGTGGTGGAAGAAGAGCAGCAGCTCGTCGGGGCAGGTCTCGAGGTGCTCGTAGGTCTCGCTCCACGGCTCGGGGTACTGGCCCGTGTACCCGGTGCCCGTCGCGCGGGTGCGGTCCACACCCACCCCGTCGCGGTCGGCGAAGTGGTAGGTGCCCCAGCGCGAGTACTCGTAGCCGTCCACCGCAGGGCCGTAGTGCTGGTTGGTGGGGCTCACCATGAACCCCACGCCCAGCGGGGCCGTGTAGTCCTCGTAGGTGCGCCAGGACTCGTCCATGACCTCGTGCAGGGCCGAGGCGACCGCAGGGTCCTCACCGAAGGTCAGCCTGATCCACTCGTCGAGCAGGTCGACCGGGTCGAGGCTCGCGTCCCAGGCCAGCCGCCCGAAGGCGTACAGGTTGGCCTGGGCGAGCGGGTGCCCGCACCAGAACTCGTCGGTCCCCACGTTCGAGACGGCGGCGACGCCCCCGGCGAGCCCACCCGGACCGCGCCCCGCGGCGACGTCGGCCACGGTCGGTCCGCGCGTCCCCCACAGCGGGAACCCGAGCAGCTCGGACCACCACGGCCCCAGGTAGCACACGTGCTTCTGCTGGCCGGTGTACTCCTGGGTGACCTGCAGCTCGACGGCCAACCGGGTGCGCGGCATCGCGGCGATCACGGGGGAGACGGCCTCGCGGGTCTGGAAGTCGAGCGGCCCGTGCTTGACCTGCACGACGACGTTCTCGTCGAACCGTCCGTCGAGCGGCGCGAAATGGTCGTAGGCGGCCCGGGCCCGGTCGGTGGACCGGTCCCGCCAGTCCTGCTGGTGGTCGTAGACGAAGGCCCGCCAGAAGATCGTGCCACCGTGCGGGGCCACGGCCCGGGCCAACAGGTTCGCCCCGTCGGCGTGGTCCCGGCCGTAGGCGAACGGCCCCGGCTGCCCCTCGGAGTCGGCCTTGATGACGAACCCGCCGAAGTCCGGGATGCGCGCCCACACGCGGTCCGCGGCCTCGGTCCACCAGCGCTGGACGGCAGGGTCCCGGGGATCCGCGGTCGAGAGCCCGCCCAGGGTGCGAGGGGACCCGAACGAGACCGACAGGTAGGTGCGGACGCCGTGCGGCCGGAAGATCTCCGCCAGCCGGGCGACGTCCTCGAGCCCCTCGGTCAGCAGGCGCGCCTCGAGCAGGTCGACGTTCACGTTGTTGACCGAGACCGCGTTGATGCCGATCGAGCCGAGCAGCCGTGCGTACCCCTCGACCCGCGAGAGGTCCGTCCGCAGCCGGCCCTCGGACCAGAAGATCGACCCGCCCGCGTACCCGCGTTCGACCTGGCCCATGACGGGATGCACGGTCAGGTTGTCCCAGTGGTCGAGCATGCGGATCGGCTGGGTGGGCAGGTCCCAGGTCATCGGCTGGTCGGCCGTGAACGCCGTCTCGCCGGCTCGGACCAGGTCGTGCAGTCCGTAGAGCAGGGCGCGGCTCCCTCCGGCGACCACCGTCGTGCGGCCGTCGCGCCGGCCGCGCAGGAAGGTCTCCTCCCCGATCAGGGGGCCCGCTGTCCCGTCGAGGTCGCCGCCGGTCACCGCCGTGACGAGCCCGGCGTGGGGGTCCTGCACGGGCTCGGTGTGCCGCATCGCGGCCGACCCGGGCTGGGCTGCACGTTCCGCGACCAGCAGCACGACGTCGTGCGCGACGGCCCGGTCGGGGTCGACGAGGTCCTCCGGGGTGCTCACGGTGACGGACCCGCCGAAGGCCTCGACCGCGCGTCGGACCTCGGTCACCACGGTGCCACCCACGGGCCCGGCGTCCGGCCCGAGCGCCACGAGCACCCGTCGCGAGCCGAGGGGCCGCCAGACGTCGTCGGGCAACCAGGCGGGGTGGGCGGCGGGGAGGGCGTCCGTGTGGGCCGGGTTCTCACCAGTCATGGATGGTGCCGTCCTTGAGTCGGTTGAGGGGCAGGTAGGCGGGGGAGTACGGGTGCCGGGCCGCGGCGTCGTCGTCGTAGGTCACGCCCAGGCCGGGCTCCTCGCCCGGGTGGAGCAGGCCTCCCGACCACCGGAAGCTCTGGCCGAAGACCTCGCCGGTCAGCGCGCTGTGCTGCATGTACTCCTGGATGCCGAGGTTGTGGATCGCGAGGTCCAGGTGCAGCGCGGCGGCCATGCCCACCGGTGAGATGTCCGTCGGGCCGTGGAAGCCGGTGCGGACCTGGTGCAGGGCTGCCAGGTCGACGATCCGGCGCAGGCCCGTGATCCCGCCCGCGTGGGTGACGGAGGAGCGCACGTAGTCGATCAGCTGCTCGCTCAGCAGCTGGCGGTAGTCCCAGACCGAGGTCAGCACCTCGCCGATCGCCAGGGGCGTGGTGGTGCTCTGGCGGACGAGCCGCAGGCCCTCGGGGTTGTCCGCGGGGGTGCAGTCCTCGAGCCAGAACAGGTCGAAGGGCTCGACCGCCCGGCCCAGGCGCGCGGCCTCGTTGGGGGTCAGGCGGTGGTGCGCGTCGTGGAGCAGCGGCAGCTCGGGGCCGAACTCGTTGCGCACCGCCTCGAGCACCTGGGGCAGGTGGCGCAGGTACGCGCGGGTGTCCCAGTCCTCCTCGACGGGCAGCGGCGCGCGCTGGGCCGGCTCGTAGTCGTAGGTGCCCGACGACGGCGCGGCCGGGACCCCGTAGATCTTGTCGACCCCCGGCACCGAGCTCTGCACCCGGATGGACCGGAACCCCGCCGCCTGCTGCGCGCGGATCGAGTCCATGAGCTCGGGCAGGTCGCGCCCCGAGGCGTGCCCGTAGGCCATGATCCCCTCGCGCGAGGCCCCGCCGAGCAGCTGGTAGAGCGGCAGCCCGGCGATCCGCGCCTTGATGTCCCACAGGGCGACGTCGACCGCGGCGATCGCGCACATGGTGACCGGTCCGCGGCGCCAGTACGCCCCGCGGTGCAGCATCTGCCAGGTGTCCTCGATGCGGTGCGCGTCGCGGCCGATCAGCATCGGGACGACGTGGTCCTGCAGGTACGAGGCCACCGCGAGCTCGCGCCCGTTGAGGGTCGCGTCACCCAGCCCGACGACGCCGTCCTGCGTGGTGATGCGCAGCGTCACGAAGTTGCGGCCCGGGCTCGTCACGAGGACCTCGGCCGAACGGATGGTGGTGCCCCGCGACGGTGCGGGCTGGTCCAAGGTCATGGGTCCTCCGGGACGACGACGTCCTGACCGAGCCTAGGTCCGGCCCGCGACCGCTGGCAAGCGTTTGCCATCGTTGCCCTCCCGGGTGTCGGGCGGGCAGGATGAGGGCGATCGCGCCGACGGGCGCCGACCGCGTCGACCGCCAGGAGGGGCCATGAGCGACCGGCCTGACCTGGGCCGCGGGCCGACGCTGCGCGACGTCGCGCTCCGTAGCGGGGTCGCCGTCTCGACCGCCTCGCGCGCCCTCACCCGCCCCGGACGCGTCGGCGCACAGACCGAGGCGCGGGTCCGCGCGGTCGCCGAGGAGCTCGGCTACGTCCCGTCGGCCTCGGCCCGGGCCCTCACCTCGGGCCGCACCCGCACCGTGGCCCTCGTGGTGCCCGACACCGCGAACCCGCTCTTCTTCGGCATGGTGCGCGGGGTGCAGTCCCGGCTGCGTGACGCGGGGTTCGTGCACGTGCTCGCCGACACCGAGGAGTCCGTCGAGCGCGAGGAGCAGGTCATGGCCGAGCTGCGCGGCTCGGTCGACGGCGTGGTGCTCGCCGCGCCGCGGGCCGACGAGGCGAGCGTCACCGCCTGGGCGGAGGAGTTCCCCGTGGTGACCGTCAACCGCGACGTGCCGGGACCCCGGGTCCTGATCGACACGGCCGGGGGAGTCGTGCACGCGCTGCAGCACCTCGCGTCTCTCGGGCACCGCCGGGTCGCGTACGCGGGGGGACCGCGCCGGTCGTGGTCGGACCGGCAGCGGCGCGAGGCGTTGATCGCGGCCGCGGGCGGGCTCGACGTCGAGCTCGTCGTGACGGGACCTTACGTGCCGCGCCGCGAGGGCGGACCTGCCGCGGCCGACGCGACGCTGCTGCACGGCTGCTCCGCGGTCATCGCCTTCAACGACCTGCTGGCCTTCGGGATCCTCGACAGGTTCGCCGAGCGGGGGACGACCGTTCCCGACGAGGTCAGCGTGGTGGGCTGCGACGACATCTTCGGGACGGACCTCGTGCGCCCGGGGCTCACCACGGTGGCGGTGCCGGTCGAGAGGGCCGGGGCAGCCGCGGCCGACCTGCTGCTGCGACGGTTGGCGGCCGGTGCGAGGGGCGGCGCGCGCGTGGTCGAGCTGCCGACCCACCTGGTGGTGCGGGGGTCGACGGGGTCGGTGCCCCGCTGACGGCAGGTCGGTCAGGCCGTCGCGGAGACAGCAGCACCGGCACGCTGCCGGGCCTCGAAGCGCGCGCGCTTCTTGGCGGCCTCGGCCTCGCGGTCCTTGGGCGGGGCCGAGGTGACCAGGGCCCCGAGCAGGTGCCGGGTGGCGTGCTCGACCTCGGCGACGGCACGGTCGAAGGCCTCCTGGTTGGCCCGCGAGGGCTTCGAGGTCCCCGCGAGCTTGCGCACGTACTGCAGCGCAGCCGCGTGGACCTCGTCGTCCGTCGCTGCCGGGGCGAGGTTGTGCAGGGTGTGGATGCTTCGGCACATGCTGCCGACGCTACGCCTCGTCGTCGGGCGGGGGAATGCCCTCCCGTCGCGTGCTCAGCCGGGGGTGGCCGGGGCGGGCCGGTCGCGGCGCACGCGACCGCCCGTGTCGACCATGTCCTCGAGCTGGCGGCCCTTGGTCTCGGGGACGAAGAGCCAGACGAAGAAGAAGGAGAGCAGCGCGAAGGTCGTGTACAGGCCGTAGGCGATGCCCAGGCCGGCGTCGGCGAGGATCGGGAACGTCGTCGAGATGGCGAAGTTGCCGAGCCACTGGGCCCCGGCCGCGACCCCGAGGGCGCTGGCCCGGATCCGGTTGGTGAACATCTCCCCGAGCAGCACCCACACCGTCGGCCCCCAGGACATCCCGAAGAACACCACGAAGAGGTTCGCGGCGATCAGCGCCACGGTGCCCGCTGTCCCTGTGAGGGCCGGCTCGCCGTCCTCGAGCGGCGCCGTCGCGAAGATCCACGCCAGGGCGCCCAGGCTCACGAACATGCCCGCCGACCCGGTGAGGAGCAGGCGCCGTCGTCCGACCTTGTCGATGAAGGCGATCGCGATCAGCGTCACGACGATGTTCGTGACCGAGGTGATGACGGTGACCGCCATCGAGTCCTCCTCGCTGAAGCCCACCTGCTGCCACAGCGCCGAGGAGTAGTAGAAGATCACGTTGATCCCGACGAACTGCTGGAACAACGACAGCAGGATCCCGACCCAGACGATCGGCAGCAGACCCAGGGCCGGGCCCTTGAGGTCGCGTACCGAGGACCGCGTCTCGCGCGAGACGGTGCGCTTGATCTCGCGGAGGCGCTCGTCGATCCCGGACCTGAGGACCGAGCCGAGGACCTTGCGTGCGGTGCGGTCCTCCCCCTGGGAGACGAGGTACCGCGGGGACTCGGGGATGGTGAGCGCGAGGAGCCCGTAGGCGACGGCCGGGATCAGCTCGGTCATGAACATCACGCGCCAGGCCTCGAGGCCGAAGAGCGAGGGCTGGCCCGCACCGCCCGCGCTGGTCGCGATGAAGTAGTTCGACAGCAGCGCCACGAAGATGCCGATGACGATCGCGAGCTGCTGCAGCGAGCCGAGACGACCCCGGATGCTCGCGGGGGAGATCTCCGCGATGTAGGCCGGGGCGATCACCGAGGCGGCGCCGACGCCGAGCCCGCCGATCACGCGCCACAGGATGAGGTCCCAGGGCCCCTGGGCGAGACCGGAGCCGATCGCGCTGATGGTGAAGAGGGCCGAGGCCAGCATCATCACGCGGACACGGCCCTGGCGGTCGGCCAGGCGACCGGCCAGCCACGCCCCGAGGGCGCAGCCCAGCAGGGCCGAGGCGACCGCGAAGCCGGTCAGGCCCGAGCCCATGCCGAACTCCTCGCGGATGGCCGTGACCGCACCGTTGATGACCGCGGTGTCGAACCCGAACAGGAACCCGCCCAGGGCCGCGACGGCCGCGAGCAGCACTGCGCGCGAGGTGTTGTACCGCTCCTCGTCGGGTGACCCCGACGAGGAGGATGATGACTGGTCTGCGGAACCCTGGTCGTGAGCCATGGGGGCAACGTAAGCCTGCTGGGGTTCGGCCACCATCGGAGCGCGTCGGCGGCACTCCGCGGCCCTCGTCGGTGGGCACCGGTAGCGTGCTGCCGTGACCACTCCCCACGTCGCTGCCGACGACCGCTACGCCTCGATGACCTACCGCCGCACCGGGCGCAGCGGGCTGGACCTGCCCGCGCTGAGCCTCGGGCTGTGGCACAACTTCGGCCACGGCCACCGGTACGAGACCCAGCGCGCGATCCTGCTCCGTGCCTTCGACCTGGGTATCACCCACCTCGACCTCGCGAACAACTACGGCCCGCCCTACGGCGCCGCGGAGGAGACCTTCGGCCAGGTGCTCGCGCGCGACCTGCGCCCCTACCGCGACGAGCTCGTCGTGTCCTCCAAGGCCGGGTACGACATGTGGCCCGGGCCCTACGGCGACGGTGGCTCGCGCAAGTACCTGCTGTCCTCCCTCGACCAGTCGTTGCGCCGCACGGGCCTCGAGTACGTCGACATCTTCTACTCGCACCGCCCCGACCCCACGGTCCCGCTCGAGGAGACCATGGGGGCCCTGCACACCGCGGTCACCAGCGGGCGCGCGCTGTACGCGGGGGTGTCGAACTACTCGCCCTCGGCCACCCGGGAGGCCGCGCGGATCCTGGGGGAGATGGGCACCCCGCTGCTCATCCACCAGCCGAGCTACTCGATGTTCAACCGGCACGTCGAGAAGGTCGCCGACGGGCAGCAGGAGAGCCTGCTCGACGCCGTCGGTGACCTGGGTGTGGGGATGATCGTGTTCAGCCCGCTCGCCCAGGGCATGCTTACCGGGAAGTACCTGTCGGGCGACGTGCCCGAGGGGTCGCGGGCCGCCGTCGGGCACTTCCTGCGGCCCGAGCGGATCTCCGAGACCTACCTCGAGCGGGCCCGGGGCCTGGCCGCGATCGCCGAGCAGCGCGGGCAGAGCCTGGCCCAGCTCGCGCTCAGCTGGGTGCTGCGCGACGAGCGGGTCACCTCGGCGATCATCGGGGCCAGCAGCGTCGCCCAGCTCGAGGACAACGTGGCGGCCCTGCGCGGCCCCGCGCTCACCGCCGCCGAGCTCACCGCGATCGAGGAGCACGCCGTCGACGGCACGGCCCGCTAGCCGGACCGCTCAGCGCGAGCACGCCGCGCCCCCACCCTCCGCCCCGGCCCCTCGCCGCACCCCCGCAGATCTCGTGTCAGAACCCTGGATACCTAGAGGTATATGAGGTTCTGACACGAGGGGTGCGGGATCTCGGGTCAGAAGCTGGGGGCGCTCCGGGTATCTCTCCTTCTGACACGAGTTGGGGCGGGGCGTTGACCTTGGCGCCTCGGGGTTGGTAAACAGTGACCGCGGGAATGCGCTTCCCGTATCCATGAAACGAT
Source organism: Actinotalea soli (assembly GCF_017565425.1). Taxonomy (GTDB): domain Bacteria; phylum Actinomycetota; class Actinomycetes; order Actinomycetales; family Cellulomonadaceae; genus Actinotalea; species Actinotalea soli. The sequence goes on along the minus strand of NZ_JAGEMK010000006.1, from coordinate 182,116 downwards.
TCACTCGGTCCATCAACGTCGATCACCGAGGAGAGGGTCGGAGCGCCGCCCCGACGGGGCTGCCCCCGGCCCGCCCCGCGGGCGCCTGGCGCCGGGCCGACCCACCACCGGGAGCAGCTCCGATGACACCACCCGTCCCACGGCGCCGATCGCGCGTCGTCCCCACCGCCCTGGCCGCCGCCGGGGCCATGGTCGCCACCATGGCGGTCATGCCCACCGCGGCGGCAGACCCGGGCGACGGCCCGGTCGACCTGCGCTTCGACTTCCAGCCCGCGGGCGCCCCGGTCGCCGAGGGGTTCACCGCCGTCACCCGAGCCATGGCCTACGACGCCGAGACCGGTTTCGGGTTCACCACCCCCCTCGGTCAGCTCAACGACCGGGACCGTGGCTCGGCCGTGGACGCCCTGCGCCGTGACTTCGTGCTGCCGCCCGTCGGCGACGGCGCCGAGTTCGCCGTCGACCTGCCCGACGGCGAGTACACCGTCACCACGTGGTCGGGGGACCACATCGCCTCCTCGCGCACCACTTACACGATCGAGGGGGTGGCCTACGGAGACCAGGGCGCCGGCTCCGCAGTCATCAACGAGCGCGTCTTCGACCCGGTCGTGGTCGAGGACGGCCAGATGACCATCCTGGTCGGAGGCAGCTCGCCACGGCTCAACGGGATCACCATCCAGTCGGCGCTCCCGGCCCCCACCGGCCTGGTCGCGACCGAGGTCACCACCGACCCGCCGTCGGTCACCCTCGCGTGGGACGCGAGCGAGCAGCTCGCCGGCTACCGCGTCGACCGCGCCGTCCCGGGCGGTGAGCCGCAGACCGTCAGCGAGCAGGAGGGCACCGGCTTCACCGACACCGACGTCGTCCTGGCCGGTCGCTACGAGTACACCGTGACCGGGCTCGACGCCGACGGGCGCGTGGGACGCACCAGCGAGCCCCTCGAGGTCGCCGTCGTCGAGGACGGGGTCGAGGCCCCGCCCGCGCCGTCGGGCCTCGCGGTGGGCGAGGTCGAGCGTGACCGGCTGAGCTTCACCTGGCAGCCGGTCGACGGCGCGATCGCCTACGACGTGCAGCGTGCCACGCGCGCGGACGGGCCGTTCTCGACGGTCGAGCGCGTCACGGACGCCTCCTTCACGGACACCGACGTGCTCACCACGGTCGAGTACCACTACCGGGTCGCGGCGATCAGCGCAGGGGGCTCCTCGGAGTACTCCGAGGTCCTGACCACCCCCGCGGTGACCACCCTGGTCCGCGAGGCCGAGTACCTGGATCGCTCGCCCGTGGCCGTGGCCACCGACGACGGCGTGTACGTGGGCTGGCGCCAGCTCGGCACCGACCCGGACTCGGTGGCCTTCAACGTCTACCGCGACGGCGTGCGGATCAACGACGCGCCGCTCACCGGCTCGACGAACCTGCTCGACGAGGACGGCGCCGTCGACTCGACCTACCGCGTCACCGTGGTCGGCGAGGGCACCGAGGCGGATGCGACCGAGGCCTTCGAGGTCTGGGCCGACGGTCACCTCGACATCCCGCTGAACAAGCCCGAGGGCGGCGTCACCCCCTCGGGCGAGGAGTACACGTACAGCGCGGGGGACGCGAGCGTCGGTGACCTCGACGGGGACGGGCAGTACGAGGTCGTCCTGCTGTGGAACCCTTCGAACGCGCAGGACAACTCGCGCGCCGGCTACACCGGCAACGTCTACGTCGACGCCTACACCCTGGGCGGCGAGCAGCTGTGGCGGATCGACCTGGGCCGCAACATCCGGGCCGGGGCCCACTACACCCAGCTGATGGTCTACGACCTGGACGGCGACGGGAAGGCCGAGGTCACGATGAAGACCGCGGACGCGACCGTCGACGGGGCGGGCACCGTCATCGGGGACGCCGAGGCCGACCACCGCAACTCCGGCGGCTACGTGCTGAGCGGCCCTGAGTACCTGACCCTCTTCGAGGGGGAGACGGGCGTCGCCCTCGACACGGTCGACTACGTCCCGCCGCGGGGCAACGTCGGCTCCTGGGGTGACACCTACGGCAACCGCGTCGACAGGTTCCTCGCGGGGGTCGCGTACCTCGACGGCGAGAGCCCGAGCGTGATCTTCTCGCGCGGCTACTACACCCGGACAGTCATCGCGGCCTGGGACGTCGTCGACGACGAGCTCGTCGAGCGGTGGGTCTTCGACTCCGACGTGGCCGGTAACCAGTACGCCGGTCAGGGCAACCACCAGCTCTCGGTGGCCGACGCCGACGGCGACCAGAAGGACGAGATCATCTTCGGCGCCCTCACCATCGACGACGACGGCACGGTGCTCAACAACGCGGGGCTGGGGCACGGGGACGCCATGCACGTGGGCGACCTCATCCCGTCGCGTCCGGGCCTCGAGGTCTTCCAGGTCTACGAGTGCATGAGCTGCTCGGGCAACCGGGCCGGCGCCATGCGTGACCTCGCCACCGGCGAGATCATCTGGGACCTCCCGGGCAACCGTGACACCGGCCGCGGTGCCTCGGGGGACATCGACCCCCGCTACGAGGGGGCTGAGTCCTGGGCGATCGGCGGGGACTACGCGTGGAACTCGACCGTGGGACACATGGTCGCGGCGGACGGCACGCTCATCGGCGAGAAGATCCCGGCCGCGAACTTCCTGACCTGGTGGGACGGTGACCTGCTCCGGGAGATCACCGACCACGACTTCGACGACGGCCCTCGCACGGGTGAGCCGACCATCGCGACGTGGGACTGGGAGAACGAGGAGGCCGTGGAGATCCTGCGGCCAGAGGGCGTCCTGTCGAACAACGACACCAAGGGCACCCCAGCCCTGCAGGCGGACCTGTTCGGCGACTGGCGCGAGGAGCTCGTCTACCGGACCGAGGACTCCTCGGCCCTGCGGGTCTTCACCACCACGGACGTGACCGAGCACCGCATCCGCACGCTCATGCACGACTCGCAGTACCGCCTGGCGGTGGCCTGGCAGAACGTGGCCTACAACCAGCCCCCGCACCCGAGCTTCTTCCTCGGTGAGGGCATGGCTGCCCCGGCGGCGCCGAGCATCCGCACGGTGGGTGAGCACGCCGGCCCGCAGGTGCCCGACGCTGCCCCGGGGCAGGTCGCGCTGAGTGATGACAACGGGCACGACACGGGGCTGCGTGACGGTGACTTCACCGTCACGGCGAACCTGTGGTGGGGGCAGAACGGGACGGTGTTCCGGCTGTACGAGGACGGTGAGCTGATCCACTCGGAGCTTCTCGAGGACGACACGCCCTCGGCCCAGCGGATCGCCGTCCCGGTGACGGGCAAGGCGAACGGGACGTACGTGTACACCGCGGAGCTGGTCAACGCCGCGGGGACCTCCACCTCCCGCGAGCACACGGTGCGGGTGACCGACGCCGACCCGGCACGGGGCACGCTCTCGCACGACAACTGGGACCGGGACGGGGACTACACCGTGACGATGAACATGTGGTGGGGCACCAACGCCACCGCGTACCGGTTGTTCGAGGACGGCGAGCTGATCGACTCCCAGGACCTCGTCGCCGCGACCCCGGGCGCCCAGCAGGCGCGCACCGAGATCACGGGTCGGGCGCCTGGGCAGTACACCTACCTCGCCGAGCTCGAGAACGCGGCGGGGGTGACCGAGACCCGAGAGATCACGGTCCGCGTCAACTAACCCCGACCTCGTGTCAGAACCTCAGGTGCCCCCAGGGTCCTGAGGTTCTGACACGAGCCGCGCCCCTACCTCGTGTCAGAACCTGGGATACCTCTGGGTACCCCGGGTTCTGACACGAGGCGTGGGGACGGGTGGTGTCAACGGGTTGACACGTTGGTTGTCAACCCGTTGACTTGTTGCATGAGCGGACGCATCACCTACTCGTTGAACCATCTCGTCACGGCGATCAACGCCTACGCCGACGGGGTGCTCACCGAGCGCTGGGGGATCACCACCAGCCAGTTCACCTTCCTGGCGGTCCTCGAGGACGGCCAGCCCCTCGACATCACGCGCATGGCCGAGTGCCTCGGCGTCTCCAAGGCCGCCGTGAGCAAGCGGGTGCCCGGCCTCGAGGCCAAGGGCTACGTCCGCACGGTCGCCGACCCCGCCAACGCCCGACGCGTGCTCCTCACCCTGACCGACGAGGGCCTGCGTCTCGCCCACGAGGCCGGTGGCCTGCTCGACGCCGAGTTCACCCAGATGTTCGCCGACAGGTCGGACCTCGACCTCGAGCGCACCCACGCCGACGTGCTCCTCATGCTCGACGCCGTCCTCTCGAAGGGAACCCCCTCATGATCCCCGCCCGACCCCGCATCCTCGTCGTCCTCGGCCACCCCCGGAGCGACAGCCTGTGCGGAGGTCTCGCCGAGGCCTACGCCGCCGGCGCCCGCGCCGCGGGGGCCGAGGTCACGGTCCTGCGCCTCGGCGAGACCGACTTCGACCTCGCCTCGCGCGAGCCCAGCCTGCTGCGCTGGCACGGTCCCGACCAGGACCCGGCCCGCGAGCCCGAGGTCGAGCAGATGATCGACGGGGTGCGCGAGGCCGACCACCTGGTCTTCGTGTTCCCGCAGTGGTGGGGCACCTACCCCGCGGTGCTCAAGGGGTACGTGGACCGGGTGTTCCTCTCCCGGTTCGCCTTCGCCTACCGCGAGAGCTCGGCCCTGTGGGACAAGCGCCTGACCGGCCGCACCGCCCGGGTGATCATGACGATGGACAGCCCGGCGTGGTGGGACACCGTCAAGTACCGCCGCGCGGCCGTCACCTCCCTGACCCAGGCCGTGCTCTGGTACTGCGGGGTCAAGACCGTCGGCGTCACCCGCCTGCCTCGGGTGCGCTTCTCGTCCGCCGAGAAGCGCGCGGCCTGGCTGGCCCGCGTCGAGGAGATGGGCCGCAGGGACGCCCGACGTCGTCCGCGTCCCCGCGCCGGCACCGAGCTCTCCACGGCATCGCGCACCACCCCCTGACCCGCCCCCACCTCGTGTCAGAAGGTCAGGTACCCCCAGGTATCCGAGCGTCTGACACGAGATGCGGTGACGCGAGGGTCGGAGGGCTCAGCGGGAGGGCCAGGTCCAGGCGGGGCCCTCGAAGGTGAGCTGGCCGGCGATGGTCGTCGACCCGTTCGTGCGCTCGAGCTCGAGGACCTGAGCCTCGGGTCGCAGCGCACGCACCAGATCGCCCGCGTGGGTCACGACCACGACCTGCGAGCGCTCGGCGGCGTCCAGGACGAGGGCGGCGAGGGCCGGCAGCAGGCTCGGGTGCAGGCTCTGCTCGGGCTCGTTGAGCACCAGCAGGCCCGGCGGGCGCGGGGACAGCAAGGCAGCGACCAGCATCAGGTAGCGCAGGGTGCCGTCGGAGAGCTCGGGGGCTCCGAGTGGCCGACGCAGACCGGGTTGGTGCAGCAGGATGCGGCAGGTGCCGTCCTCGCCCTCCGCGAGCTCGAGTGTCGCCCCGTCGAAGGCGTCCGCCACCGTCGTGGCGAGCAGGTCCGCGTCTCCGACACGCTCGATGGTGGTCAGGGCCGCTGCGAGGTCTTCCCCGCCCGGAGCCAGCACCGGCGTGAAGGTCGCGATGCCCGGCCGCCGCGCGACGGCGTCAGGGTCGGTGCGCATGTGGTCGTAGAACCGCCACCCCTTGGCCTGCTCCCGGATCGCGTAGAGCTCGGGGGTCTCCGACGGGTCCGCGAGGGCGGACATCAGGGACTCGTGCGTCCCCAGCCTCCACGCGGCCGTCCGCCACGCGCCGTCGTCACCCCGGGTGCGCACCCGGGTGCCGTGACGGTCGGCGAGAACGCTCGCAGGGCGCAGCACGGGCCCGGCCCAGACCGCCTCGACCTTGATCTCCGGGTCCAGCCCGAAGAGGGTCGCGCCCGGCTGCGGCAGCCCGAGGTCGATCGCGTAGGACAGGTCGTCGCTCGCGAAGCCCAGCTGGATGCCGACCCGCTTGCCCGTGTACGGCCCCGCGTACATCGCCGACCTCATGCCGCCGTCCTGCGCGAGGGTCGTCAGCGCCCCGTCGCGGGTGAGGTCGGCGAGCAGGCGCAGGGCGCGGTAGACGCTCGTCTTGCCGGTGCCGTTCGCCCCGGTCACGACGGTCAGCCGGTCGAGCCCGGCGACCAGGTACTGGAGCGAGCGGTAGCCCGCGACGGCGACGGTCCGGATCATGCGGCGACTGTAGGGGGTGGGCGTGACACGGGGGTGACGCCCACGCTGCAGCCCGCCACGCACCACGGCATGCTGTCCACGTGCCGGCCACGACGACCTCCACCGATCCCGACACCGGGACGGCGCTCGCCCCCCGCTGGGCGCTGCTGCCGGCCGCCGGGGTCTCGGCCTCGGCGGTGCTGCTGTTCGGGGTGCACCTGAGGCCGCACGGGTACGTCGTCCTGGTGCTCAGCCTGGTCCTCGCCTACCTGGTCCACCGCCCGCTCGCCAAGGACCTGTTCCTCATCGCCCTGGGCATCAGCATCGTCAGCACCACCTCGATGGAGGCCGACCTCGAGTGGGACCGGTTCTTCGCCATCGGCACGGCCCTGACCCTCGCGGTCCTGGTGCCCTTCCTCGTGGACCGGTTCGTGTACCGCCGTCGGGCGATCCGGTTCCCGTGGCGCACCGGGGAGAAGTGGCCGACCGTCGAGAAGTGGTACCTCCTGGCGGTGCCGCTGCTCGGCTGGGCGATCCTGCCGTTCTACTTCATCACCTCGGGGGCCTACCAGAACTGGCCCGAGATCACCGACAGCAGCGTGCTGATGAGGTTCTTCGTCGGGGTGAACGCGGTGGGCACCTGGGACGAGCTGTTCTTCATCTGCCTGTGCTTCGCGCTGCTGCTGCGTCACTTCCCGGCCTGGCAGGCGAACCTCCTGCAGGCGACGATCTTCGTGTCCTTCCTGTGGGAGCTGGGCTACCGCGAGTGGGGGCCGGCCCTCACCATCCCGTTCGCGCTGCTCCAGGGCCTGATCTTCATGCGCACCCGGTCCCTGACCCTGGTGCTGATCGTCCACCTCCTCTTCGACGCGATCGTGTTCATGGCCATCGTCCACGCGCACCGTCCGGAGATGTTCGCGATCTTCATCTACTGAGGGGGCGCCGTCTCGACCGGTCCCTGCGGCGGGTGCCACCGCAGCAGCACCAGCCCGACGACGGCGGTCGCGGCCAGCGCGAGCATCCCGGTGACGGCGAGCCCCCAGCGCACCCCGAGGGCCTCGGCCAGCCAGCCCTGGAGCAGCCCGCCGAGGGCGTGCCCGCCCAGCAGCATCGGCGAGTAGATCGCCATCACCCGGCCCCGCACCGAGGGCTCGGCCGCGAGCTGGACGTAGGTGGCCGCGCTGGTGAGGAAGAACAGGGTCGCCGCGCCGACGACGACGAGCATCACCAGAAAGCTCAGGTGCGTGGGCATCCCGGCCGCGGCGAGCTCGGCCACCCCGAAGACCCCTGCTCCGATCACCACCGTCCGCACCCGCAGCCGCCCGAGCCGGGCCGCGACCACCGCGCCGACGAGGGCCCCGAGGGCGCTGATCGAGTTGTAGAGCCCGAAGCCCCGCGCCCCGGTCTGCCAGACCTCGTCGGCGAAGGTCGAGAGCACCACCGGGCCGTTGAGGCCGAGGGCCCCCATGAACCCCGCGAGCACCACGACCCACAGGAGGTGGGGCCGGGTCGTCACGAACCGGAAGCCCTCGCGCAGCTGGCCTCGAGCCCGGGGGCTGGTGGGCACGCGGTGCAGCTCGCGGGGACGGATCGCGGCGATGAGGGCCACGACGGCCAGGCAGATCAGCCCGTTGACGCCGAAGGCCCAGCCCTGGCCGACCTCGGCGATCACGATCCCTGCCATGGCCGGGCCGATCAGCCCGCCACCCTGGTTGAGGGCGTTGGTCATGCTGATGGCGGGGCGCAGCCGGCCGTCACCGACCACCTCGTTGACCAGCACCTGGCGCGCGGGCATGTCGATCGCGGTGATCAGGCCCAGGACGACGGCCAGGGCGTAGAGGTGCCAGACGGCGATCTCGCCGCTCAGGGTGAGGACGGCCAGGACGATCGCGACCACCGCCGACGCCGCCTGGGCGCCCATGACGAGCCGTCTCTTGTCGTGCCGGTCGGCGATGACCCCGCCCAGGGGTCCGACGACGAGGAGGGGCAGGAACTGCAGGGCCACGACGACCCCGACCGCGGCGGGGCTGCCGGTGAGCTCGAGCACGAGCCAGTCCTTGGCCATGCGCAGCATCCATACGCCGCTGCTGCCGAGCACCTGGGCCGAGAGGTAGAACCGGAACGCCCGGCTCGCCAGCAGCGGCGGTGGGCCTGCGGGTCGGTCCTCCGGCTCCTCCGGCCGGCCGGGCTCGCCCGGGGCCCCGGGGCCCGAGGTCAGGGGAGGCGGACGTGCTGCGGGCCGAGCTCGTCGACCGAGCTCACCCCCAGCAGCGCCATGGTGCGGGCGACCTCGCGGGTGAGGATCTCGGCGGCGCGGTCCACGCCCCGCTCCCCACCGGCCATGAGGCCGTACAGGTAGGCCCGGCCGACCATGGTGGCGTCGGCGCCGAGGGCGAGGGCCGCGACGATGTCCGCCCCGGTGAGGATGCCGGTGTCCATCCAGAGCTCGGCCCGGCCGTCGACCGCCTCGGCGACGTCGGGCAGCAGGCGGAGGGGGACGGGGGCGCGGTCGAGCTGACGGCCTCCGTGGTTCGAGAGCACGACGGCGTCGGCCCCGGCCTCGACCACACGGCGCGCGTCCTCGACGGTCTGGATCCCCTTGATGATCAGCGGCCCGTCCCAGCTGGCGCGCAACCACTCCAGGTCGGCGAGGGTCATGCTCGGGTCGAAGAGCTGGTCGAGCAGCTCGGCGACGGTGCCGTCCCAGGCCGAGAGCGAGGCGAAGGTCAGCGGCTTGGTGGTGAGCAGGTTCATCCACCACGCGGGGTGCATCCCGGCGTCGAGCACGGTCTTGACGGTCAGGGCCGGGGGGATCGAGAAGCCGTTGCGCACGTCGCGCAACCGGGCCCCCGCGACGGGGACGTCGACGGTCAGCTGGAGTGCCTCGTAGCCGGCGGCCTTGGCCCGGGCCATGAGGTCCTCTCCGGCGGCGCGGTCCTTCCAGACGTAGAGCTGGAACCACTTGCGGGCCTCGGGGGAGGCCGCGGCGACGTCCTCGATCGAGGTGGTGCCCATGGTGGACAGCGCGTAGGGGATGCCCCGGCGGCCGGCCACCCGTACGACGGCGCTCTCCCCCTCGTGGTGCATGAGGCGGGTGAAGCCGGTGGGCGCGAAGGAGAACGGAACCGCGGCCGGTCGGCCGAGCATCGTCGTGGTCGTGTCGACGGCGGAGACGTCCTGGAGGATCGAGGGCCGCAGCTCGAGGTTGCGGAACAGGGTGCGGGCCCGTCGCAGACTGATCTCGGCGTCGGCCGCACCGTCGGTGTAGTCGAAGACCGAGCGGGGGGTGCGGCGCTTGGCGGCACGGCGCAGGTCGAGGATCGACAGCGCGCGGTCCAGGCGCCGGGTGGTCGGGTCGAGCTCGATCGGCTTGGCCCGCAGGAGGGGCTTGAGCTCGGACCACTTCGGGAACTGGCGCTCGGTCACGGTGGCTCCGTCGGCACGGGGATGTCGGGCGGTGAGGCTCGATCAGATTATAACGTTTCAACTCCTCCGTCGAGTCTGGCGGCGTCGATTCGCGGAGAGGGCTTGACGGCAGCACCCCGGATCGTCGAAGGTGCTCTTGTAACGATTCAAACACGGGTGTTGACGCTGCGCGCCGAGCGTCCCTACTGTCTGAAAGCGCTTACCCACCGAGCAAGGAGGCTCACCACGATGAAGCGATTCACCCTGAAGTCCATGGGGGTCGCGGCCGCCGCGGCCCTGGTCCTGACCGCGTGCTCCGGCGACGCGGACGACACCGACAGCGGCGAGGCCTACGACCCCGAAGCCCCCGTGACCCTCACCTTCACGTGGTGGGGCAACGACGACCGCGCCGAGCGGTACAACGAGGCCATCGCGCTCTTCGAGGAGGAGCACGAGAACATCACCGTCCAGGGCACCTTCGTCGACTGGGACGGCTACTGGACCGGCCGGTCCACCGAGGCCGCCGGGCGCTCGCTGCCCGACGTCATGCAGTTCGACCTGTCCTACATGCGTGAGTACTCCGAGAACCAGCACCTGCTCGACCTCTCGCCCTACATGGGCGAGCAGATCGACGTGAGCGGCTTCGACGACGCCCTCCTGCAGTCCGGGGTCATCGAGGACGCGCAGGTCGGCCTCCCGACCAGCACCAACACCCTCGCCCTGTTCTACAACCCGAACCTGCTCGAGCAGACCGGGGTGGACGCCCCCGGCGAGGACTACACCTGGGAGGACTTCAACGAGTTCATCGCTGCGGTCACCGACGCCGGGGAGCAGACCCCCGAGGGCGAGGCCATCTACGGCGGCGGTGACTACACCGGCACCTTCTGGTTCTTCCTCCAGTGGCTCGTCCAGGAGGGCAAGACGCCCTTCAACGACGACGGCAGCTTCGGCTTCACCGAGGAGGACATGACCACCTTCCTCGAGCTCACGGCCTCGCTGCGTGACGCCGAGCAGGTCTACCCCGTGGCCCGCGGCATCCAGCTGCTGCCCCTGGGCGGCTTCACCGTCAACGAGTCCGCCTCGGAGATCAGCTGGGACAACTTCCTGGCCGGCTACGTCGCGGACTCGGGCACCGAGGACATCCAGATGATGCCCGTGCCCACCGGGTCCGGCGGTGACAAGGCGATGTTCTTCAAGCCGTCGATGCTCCTCGCGGCCGGTGCGAACACCGACAACCCCGAGGCTGCTGCGACGTTCATCGACTTCCTGCTCAACGAGCCCGAGGTCGGGCGCATCTTCGGCACCTCGAAGGGCGTCCCCGCGGTCGCGGCCCAGCGTGACGCGATGGAGCTCGAGGAGGGCAGCATCGACGCCACGGTCGTCGAGTACGAGGAGGCCGTCGCCGATCACGTGACCGAGCCCGTCCCGGTCCCGGTCAAGGGCTTCGGGTCGATCGAGGCCGAGTACAAGCGGCTCGCCGAGGAGCTCGCCTACGGGTCGGTGACCGTCGACGAGTTCGTCGAGCTGTGGTTCACCGAGGCCGAGATGGCCACCCAGTGACCCACCTCGCCTGACCTGTCCGTCTGACCCACCAACGAACGGACTCTTCCGTGGCACTCACCGATCGGGTGACCCGCACCGGAGGTCTGACCGCCACCCCGTCGTCGTCCGCCCTCAAGCGGCGGCGACGGGGGGCGGAGACCCGGGCTGGTTACGCCTTCCTCGCCCCCTGGCTGCTGGGGTTCCTCGCCCTGACGGCGGGCCCCATGCTCGCATCGCTGTACCTGGCCTTCACCAACTACAACCTGTTCTCCGCGCCCGAGTGGATCGGGTTGGACAACTTCCGGATGCTGCTCGCGGACCCCCGGTTCGCGCAGTCGGCCAAGGTCACGGTGATCTACGCGCTGGTCGGCACGCCGGTCAAGCTGGTCGCGGCCCTCGCGGTCGCGATGCTGCTCAACAACGCCCGTCGTGGGCAGGGCTTCTACCGGTCGGTGTTCTACGCCCCGTCGCTCATCGGTGCGAGCGTCTCGATCGCCATCGTCTGGAAGGCGATGTTCATCGACCGCGGCATCGTCGACCAGATCGGTCAGAACCTCGGGTTCGACGCCGGTGGCTGGGTCGGCAACCCGAGCATGACCATGCCGATGTTCGTGCTGCTGGCGACATGGCAGTTCGGCGCCCCGATGGTGATCTTCCTGGCCGGCCTCAAGCAGATCCCGGCCGAGCTCTACGAGGCGTCCTCGGTGGACGGCGCCGGCCCGGTGCGGAAGTTCTTCAGCATCACCTTGCCGATGCTCTCCCCGGTGCTCTTCTTCAACCTGCTGCTCGAGACGATCAACTCGTTCCAGGTCTTCGCCTCGGCGTTCATCATCTCGGGCGGGACCGGCGGGCCGGCCGGCTCGACGCTCTTCTACACGCTGTACCTCTACATGCGTGGCTTCGTCGACTTCCGCATGGGCTACGCCTCGGCGATGGCCTGGGTGCTCGTGGTGGTCGTCGGCCTGCTGACCCTGATCTTCTTCCGCACCTCGAGGTACTGGGTGCACTACAGCGGGGAGGCCAAGTGAGCACCGACCAGACCGTCCTCGGCACCGCGGCCGCGGTGTCCCAGGAGAGCAGCGCCCAGCTGCGCCGACGCAACCGGTCCCGGTCACGTCTCGGCTCGGTGGGCTTCCACGTCGGGTCCTTGGCACTCACGGCCGTGGTGCTCTACCCCGCGCTGTGGATGCTCATGTCCTCGCTCAAGCCGTCCTCGGAGATCGTCGGGAACGTGAGCCTGGTGCCCACGGGGGCCAGCCTGGACAACTTCGTCACCGCGCTCAACGGCATCGGCGGGGTCTCGTTCTGGACCTTCTTCTGGAACTCGGTGATCCTGGCCGTCGGCTCGGTGGTCGGCATCGCGCTCTCCTCCTCGGTGAGCGCCTACGCCTTCGCGCGGATCAGCTTCCCGGGGCGCAACCTGTGGTTCAGCCTGATGATCGGCACGTTGCTGCTGCCGTTCCACGTCGTGATCATCCCGCAGTACATCGTGTTCAACAATCTTGGTCTGGTGAACACCTTCGTGCCGCTGCTGATCGGCAAGTTCCTCGCGGCGGAGGCGTTCTTCGTCTTCCTCATGGTGCAGTTCATGCGGAACCTGCCGCGCGAGCTCGACGAGGCCGCGCGCATCGACGGGGCGGGGCACATCCGGATCTTCACGGCGATCATGCTCCCGCTCATGAAGCCGGCCCTCGTGACCGCGTCGATCTTCGCGTTCATCTGGTCGTGGAACGACTTCTTCGGTCCGCTGCTCTACCTCAAGGACCCGGCGCTGTTCTCGCTGCCGGTCGCCCTGCGGATCTTCGTCGACCAGACCTCGACCTCGGACTACGGCGCCCAGATGGCCATGGCCGTCCTGGCCCTGATCCCGGTGCTGCTGTTCTTCCTCGTCTTCCAGCGGTACCTGGTGGCGGGCGTCGCGACGCAGGGCCTGAAGGGCTGAGAGGGTGGTCGTCGTGACCCACGACGACGCGACCAGCGGGGCCGGTCCCAGGAGATCGGCCCCGCTGGGGCGTCGCGACAAGCTCGGCCTGCTCGGCGAGACCCTCGTCGTCGGGGCGGCCGTCGCGGTCGTGAGCATCCCCCTGGTCACCGCGGTGCCCGCCGTCGCGGCCTCGGTGCGTCACCTGCGTCGGCACCTGCTGGGCGAGCCCGACACGCTCGGGGCCCTCGCCCGCGAGATGGTCGTCGCCGCCCGTGACCTCTGGTGGGTCGGGCTCGTGCTGCCGATCGCCCTGCTCGTCCTGGGGTTCAACCTGTGGGCCGCGGCCTGGGTGCCCGGGGGAGACGTCGTCCGCGTGGTCATCCTCGCGATCGCCGCAGCGTTGCTGGTCGTCGTGCTGCGGGCTGCGGCCCGGTGGGTGCCCGGCGCACGGGCGACCCGGCTGCTGGCCGACTCCGCCCGCCGCAGCCGCGCCGACCTCGCGGGCTCGGCCCTGCTGGTCGTGGCCCTCGGGGCGTGCGGGCTGCTCGTCTGGATGCTCGTGCCGCTGCTCCTCGTGGTCGGCGGGCTCGTGGTCCTCGCCGCGGTCGCGGTCGAGAACCGGTGGGACCTGCGCGACGCCGACCCCGAGGAGGGCCTCGGCTGATCAGCTGAGGATGGCCCGGGTCACCGCGACCTGCTCGGTGAGCACCCCGCTGATCACGGTCTGCGTCTCGTTGATCTTGTCGACGGTGCCGCGGATCTGGTCGATCGAGACGATCACGTCGTCCACCTGGGACTGGATCGCCTGGATCTTCGCCGTGACCTCGGTGGTGGCCTGCGCCGTCTCGTTCGCGAGCTCCTTGACCTCGTTGGCGACGACGGCGAACCCGCGGCCCGCCTCGCCCGCGCGGGCCGCCTCGATGGTCGCGTTGAGCGCCAGGAGGTTGGTCTGCGCGGCGATGGACTGGATGACCTCGACCACCTTGCCGATCTGGACGCTCGACTCGCCGAGCCCCGCGACCTCGCGGTTGGCGTTCTCGGCCAGGCGCTGCCCCTCGGTCGCGACCGTCGTGGCCGAGAGGACGTTGCGCTCGACCTCCTCGATCGAGATGACCAGCTCCTTGCCGGCGGTCTCGAGGCGGTCGGCCGACGCGAACCGCTCGAGGGCCTGTCCCACGAGGAAGGCCGTGTTGCGCAGGGCCTGCTCGCGGCCGTCGGTGAGCGCGATGGTGTGGGTGACGAAGAAGTCCATGGTCCCGACCACCTGCCCGCCCACCACGATGGGCAGGCACACGCCGGACTTGACCCCCGCCCGTCCGGCGGCGGGGGCGCGGACGCAGTCCGTCACGTCGGCGAGGTCCGGCACGAAGAGGAGGTCGCGCGAGCGCCAGGCCCGGCCGGCCAGGCCCACGCCCTCCGCGAAGGAGGCCGTGCGGGTCACGCGGCGGAACTCGTCGCCCGCGTCGCCCGACTCCTGGACGAAGTGCAGCGCGCGGTCCTGGTCAGAGATCGCCCAGTACGAGCCGTAGGCCCAGCCGAACCCGGCGCGGATGGTGTCGAGGGCGGTGCCCAGGGCCTGCTCCCGGGTGCTCGCGGTGCTGAGGCCGCGGAGCACGGCCGCGACGGCGGCGGTGTCCTGGGCGGCCTCGGCCTGGCGCTCGCCGGTGGAGAGGCGCTCGATGGCCTGGGAGACGAGCACGCCGATGCTGCGCAGGGCGTCGAGGCGTGCGGCTGAGGGGTCCAGGGTCTCGGTGGTGAAGAAGTCCATGGTCCCGGCGACGGCGCCGTCCTCGTAGAGGGGGAAGCACACGCCCGAGCGCACGCCGGCACGCTGGGCCGCGGGGGCGCGGACGCAGTCGGTCAGGGTGCCCAGGTCGGCGACGAAGACCAGCTCGCGACGGCGCCAGGCGCGGCCCGACAGGCCGACGCCCTCGGCGAAGGACGCCTCCTGGGTGACGCGGCGGAACTCCGCGCCGGCGTCGCCCGACTCCTGGTCGAAGCGCAGGGTCTTGCCGTCGGCCGAGATCCGCCAGTACGAGCCGTACACCCAGCCGAAGCAGCGGCGGACCGTGCTCAGGGCCGTCGCGACGGCCTCGTCGGCGGTGGTGGTCGAGGCGAGGGCCACGACGACGGCGTTGATCGCCTCGAGGTTCGCGTTCGCCTCGGCGAGGGCGACGGTCTGCGCGGCCTGAGCGGCGGGACGGCGGGAGAACATGGGAGCTCCTGGGGGGGGCGGGGACGTCAGGCAGGGGGGTGACGACGAGCCACGTGGAATCTGGATCGACTCCGGTCTGCGGGAGATGAGGGGTATGTCCGGAGTTCACCCGTGCGGCCCTGCTGCTGGTGCTCGGCCTGGGCTGTCGCGAGGTGCGGCGCTCCGGATGACGCAGCTCGCGGGCGTGGGCCGGGGCCGCCGGAACGACCGTCGGATCCTCCAGGCGAGAGAGGGATTCGCCCATGTCGGTCGCCGAGCGCAGCGCCTAGCGTCGTCCGGGAACGACGCCGGTCGCACCTTCGCAGGCCGGCCCTCGCTGACCACGACTCAAGGGAGCAACGATGCTTCGCAGGTCCCCCCAGCCCCGCCGCTCGAGGAGGGTGGCTGTCGGCGCAGCCGCCGGTGCCCTGGTCCTCGTCCTGGCGGCCTGCTCGTCCGATGATCCATCCGACGGTCCCGCGCAGGAGGACGGGACGTCGTCGGGGGAACCCGTCGAGCTCACCTTCCAGTCCTGGGTGCCCAACATCGACCAGGCGGTCGACGCCTTCAACGCCGCCCACGACGACATCCACGTCGAGCTCGAGACCATCACGGCCGGGCCCGACGGCGGTTACGCGACGATGATCTCGGCCGTCGAGGCGGGCAACGCCGCCGACGTCGCCCAGGTCGGGTACAGCTCGGTCGCGGACTTCCTCCTGGCCGACGCCCTCGAGGACATCACCGAGGACACGGCCGACCACGCCGACACCTTCACCGCGTGGCAGTGGCAGACCGGGGTGTTCGACGAGCGGGTCTACGCCGTGCCGCAGGCCGCGGGTCCGCTGGGCATGTTCTACCGCGAGGACATCTTCACCGAGCTCGGCCTCGAGGCCCCCGAGACCTGGGACCAGTTCTACGATGCCGCCCAGGTCGTCCGTGCCTCCGACCCCGACCGCTACATCGCGGCCTTCGCCTTCAACCAGTCCCCGTGGATGACCGGCCTGGCCCAGCAGTCGGGGGCCCAGTGGTTCACGGTCGAGGGGGACGCCTGGCAGGTCGACCTGACCGACGAGAGCACCACCCGGGTCGCCGAGCTCTGGCAGCGCATGATCGACGAGGACCTCGTCAAGATCGAGGCCGACATGTCGAGCGAGTGGAACGCGGACATCCAGAACGGGAACGTGCTGAGCTGGATCTCGGGCTCCTGGGCCGACGCGATCGTCCGGGGCACCGCCCCGGAGACCGCGGGCTCCTGGGGGGTCGCGCACGTCCCGCAGTGGGAGGAGGGCGGCGAGCTCGTCTCGGCCACCTGGGACGGCGGCTCCTCGAGCGTCGTGCTGCGCGGGACCGAGCACCCGGCCGAGGCCGCCGAGTTCGCGCTGTGGCTCAACAGCGACCCCGAGAGCGTCAGCATCCTCACCAGCGTGGGGGCGGGGTGGCCCGCGATCGCCGACACCTCGCAGATCGACTCGCTGCAGGACGACCCCGAGGTCTTCGACTTCTACGGCGGGCAGAACATCTGGGAGGTCTTCGCCGAGGCCGACGCCGCGGTGGACACGTCCTGGACCTGGCCCCCGCTGGTCTCGACCCTCTACGCGAGCCTGACCGACAACGTCAGCACCGCGGTCGAGGACGGGACCGACCTGACCGAGGCCTACGCGGCGACCGAGGCGGACATGCGCGCCGCCCTCGAGCAGCGCGGCATCAACGTCGCGGACTGAGGATGACCGCTGCACCCGTCGCCCGCCGCCGTGGTCGCGCCCAGCGCCACGGCGGCGCGGCGGTGACCCTCATCGGCCCCTTCGTCCTGTTCTTCCTGGCGTTCTTCGTCGCCCCGATCGGCTACGCCCTCGTGGACAGCTTGTTCACGAGGCGCAGCAGCGGCCTGGGCCTCGGCCCGCCCGAGCGGGTCTTCGTGGCCCTCGACAACTACGTGCAGGCCCTGAGCACCCCGGTGTTCGTCGAGAGCCTGGGCCGGCTGCTGCTCTTCTCGGTGATCCTGGTGCCGATGATGGTCGGCACCGCCCTGGGGCTGGCACTGCTCCTGGAGTCGGGCAAGGCGCGGTTCCCCCGGGTGTTCCGGGTGGTCTTCTTCATGCCCTACGGGGTCCCCGGCGTGATCGCCGCCCTGCTGTGGGGCTTCCTCTACATCCCGGCCACGAGCCCGGTGCTCCAGGGCCTGCGCGGCGTCGGCATCGACCTGACCCCGCTCAGCTCGGACACCGTGCTCTTCGCGATCGCGAACATCGCGCTGTGGGGGTTCGCGGGCTACAACATGCTGATCCTCGTCGCGGCCCTGCAGGCCGTCCCCGCCGAGCTGTACGAGGCCGCCTCGATCGACGGCGCGGGGGAGTGGCAGACCATCTGGCGGATCAAGCTCCCGCTGCTGCGGCCCTCGATCATCCTCGTCACGGTCTTCACGATCATCGGGACCCTGCAGCTCTTCGTCGAGCCGCTCATCCTGCGCCCCCTCACCACGGCCATCAACTCCGACTTCACCCCGAACCTGGCCGCCTACAACCAGGCCTTCTCCTACGGCAACGCGAACCTGGCGGCAGCCATGGCGGTCATCGTCGCGGTGATGGCCTTCGTGGCCTCCTTCGGGTTCCTCCGGCTGGTCAACAGGAAGGGCAACCGAGCATGGTGACCACCCAGGCGCCACGTCCTCCCCAGGCCCCTCGGGACCCGCGGGCCACCCGTGGCCCACGGCGCCCGCGTCCCCCGGCCGGCACCCCGCGCACCGCATGGCTCGGCTCGACCGCGGTGATGGCTGTGCTCATGCTGGCCGCCGTGTACTTCATGCTGCCGATGGTCTGGGTGCTGCTCTCGGCGACCAAGAGCCCGGGGGACCTGTTCTCGACCTTCGGGCTGTGGTTCTCCGACAGCCCCCAGCTGGGGGCCAACCTGAGCCGCCTGATGGGCCAGGACGGCGGGGCCTTCCTGCGGTGGCTCGGCAACAGCCTCGTGTACTCGGGGGTGGGTGCCCTGGTCGCCATGGCGATGAGCGCCGCCTGCGGGTATGCCCTGGCGATCTACCAGTTCCGGGGCAAGGAGCTGCTGTTCGCGACGATCCTGGGCGGGGTGCTGATGCCCGCGACCGTGATCGCCCTGCCGCTGTACTTCCTGCTCAACACGGTCGGCCTCACCGGCACGTACTGGAGCGTGCTGCTGCCCAGCATGGTCAGCCCGTTCGGGGTGTACCTGGGACGCATCTACGCGACCAGCGCGGTGCCCGAGGAGGTGATCGAGGCCGCACGGCTCGACGGCGCCGGGGAGGTCCGCATCTTCCTCACGATCGCGAGCCGCATGATGACCCCGGCCCTGGTCACGATCTTCCTGTTCCAGTTCGTCGCGATCTGGAACAACTACCTGCTGCCCCTGGTGATGCTCAACGACACCCGGACCTTCCCGGTGACCCTGGGCCTGACCCTGTGGAACTCCCAGATCCAGCGGGACCCGAACTTCTACACGCTGGTCGTGACGGGCTCGGCCGTCTCGGCCCTGTTCCTGGTCGGCGTGATGGTCTCGCTCCAGCGCTTCTGGCGTGCTGGACTGACCGCCGGCGCGACGAAGGGGTGAGCATGACCGGCAGCACGCGGTTCCTCGGCTCGGGGCACGAGCCCGGACCGGCCACCACGGGCCTGACCGGGCCGGTCCCCGACCACCTGCCCGGTCGGCTCACGGTCTGCCTGTGGGACTTCTCCTGGTACACCCGCGCCGCGCCCGGCGAGCCCTACCGCGACCTCGACGAGGCCTTCGCCCAGACCGTGCACCGCGGCTACAACGCGGTGCGCATCTGCGCGGCCCCCGTGCTGCTCTTCGGTGACCTCGGTCTCGACGGGCTCGCGACGGACCTGCCGGTCGAGGGCCTGGGCACCTCGCCGGGGTACGGCAGCTACGGCCAGGGCACCCGCTGGTACGACGCCGCGGGGGGATACCGCCTCGACCTGCGGGCCCGCTTCCTCGAGCTGGTGGCCACCGCACGCCGGCACGGCGTCGTCGTGATCCTCGCGAGCTGGGAGTACCAGCAGTCCCCGGCCTTCGCGGCCGACCCCGCGTGGTTCGAGGCCCTCCACGCGGTACCCCTCGAGGAGCGCTACGCGGTGCTGGGCCGGGCCACGAGCCGCATGCTCGAGGTGCTCGCCGAGCACGGCCTGGCCGACGCGGTGGCTTTCACCGAGATCCACAACGAGGTCGACTTCTCCCTGCTGCCGGCCCTCGCCGGGGCCGGGGAGCGGGCCGTCGAGCAGGTCGCGGACGAGCACCCGGGGCAGCTGGTGACGGCGAGCTACGGCAAGCCCCCGCACCTGGACATGGCCGCGGCCAGCCCGACCCTGCAGGTCGCCCAGTTCCACGTGTACGCCTACGGGGTGCTCGACGCCCTGCAGCAGCAGATCGACATCCGCGGGGCGGGGGACGAGGGCTTCCCGAACGCCACGCTGCGCGGACTGCTGCGCCAGGACGCCCCGAGCCTGGCCGAGTACGGCCGGCCCGCGGCGTGGAAGCTCGAGGCCACCGTCGTGACCGACCAGATGGTCTACGGCTACGACTGGATCGACCCGCGACGGTGGGACGGCTGGCTCTACGCCCACTACGGAGAGCACCGGCTCGCGATGCAGCGCGAGATCACCTCCCGCGTCGTCGCGGTCACCGCCTGGGCCCGACGGCGTGGGGTGCCGACCGTGATCGGCGAGGGCTGGGTGGGCTACACCCCGCGCGACGGCCAGTTCGAGGAGGGCCCGGTGGGCACCGACCTCGCCGAGCTCGGGGTCGCCACGGCCCTCGAGCACGGGGTGTGGGGGATGGTCCTCTCCTCCAACGCCGCCCCGCACCACCCGATGTGGGCCGACGTCGCCTGGCAGCAGCGGGTCACCGGGGAGATCCTGCGCGCCTGAGGCGGCAGGTCAGCCCTTGTGGTGGGCGCGGTACTGCGAGGGGCTCTCGCCGTGGGTGCGGCGGAAGAGCCGCGAGAAGTAGAAGGGGTCGGTGTAGCCCACCTCGCGGGCCACGACCCTGACGGCCTGGTCGGTGGTGTCCAGCAGGTGCCGGGCGCGGGCCATGCGCAGGGCCGTGTGGTGGGCGATCACCCCACCGCCGGTCGCGCGGTGGACCAGGGCGCTCAGGTGCGAGGGCGAGACCCCGACCAGGGCCGCGAGGTCCGCGACGGTGATGGGGCTGTCGAGACGCTCCGCCAGGTAGCTCATCGCGCGCTCGAGCGGGTCCCCGCGCACCCCGGTCAGCTGGTCGGTGGCGAGCAGGGTGAGCAGGTTCCACGCCACCCCGGCGGTGCCGAGCAGGCGGGCGGGGGACTGGTCCCGCTCGAGGTTGCTGACGATCTCGTCGAGGAGGGCGACCGCGCGGTCCACGGCACGCAGCGGGATGACCGGGCGCTCCGTCGTCGCCCCCGTGCCGGCCACCAGCTCGCGCAGGTCCGTCCCGCGCAGGTGGCACCACCAGATCGTCCAGGGCTCGATCTCCGAGGCGCCGTAGGCGTGCGGCTCGCCGGCCGGGATCAGCAGGGCGTTCCCCGCCCCGATCCGGTGCCGCGCCCCGCCCAGGTGAGCCCAGCCGGCCCCGGCCATGCACACGATGACGATCGTCTCCTCGGTGCCACGCGGGCGCTCGCGGGCGTGGTCAGCCGCTCGCGGGAACCAGCCGGCGTCGCTCACCACGAGCCGCCGGGTGATGGGCCGGGCCAGGGCCGCCGTCACGAGCGGGCGGGGCACCACGCACAGCCGTTGGTTCTCGAATCCGTCGCGCAGGGCCATGGTCGGGACCGTAGCAGCAGCGGATCGTCCAGGGCGGGTGGATGACCGACCATTCCGCACCGCCGGGCCCGCGCCTAGGTTCGACCTCGTGGACGACAGCGTTGACCTCCTGCCCGACCCTCCTGCCGAGCTGCGCGAGCGCCTGGCCGCGGGGGGCGCGGTGGCCTGGCGCCAGCCGGTCACCCTGCCGACCTACGCCCCGGCCGAGCCCGAGCGCTACCCGATGTTCCTCGAGCGCCGGGTCTACCAGGGGGCCAGCGGCCGGGTGTACCCGCTGCCCTTCGTCGACGGGGTGGCGGACCGCGCCGAGCCCCGCGCCTGGGAGGCCGTCCACCTGGAGAACCGCTGGCTGCGGCTCGTGGTCATGCCCGAGCTCGGCGGGCGGGTGCACGTCGCGTGGGACAAGGCCGCGGGGTACGACCTCTTCTACCGCAACCGCGTGATCAAGCCCGCGCTCGTCGGGCTCGCGGGGCCGTGGATCTCGGGGGGCCTCGAGCTCAACTGGCCCCAGCACCACCGGCCGACCACCTTCCTCCCGGTCGCCACGCAGGTCGAGGAGCACGAGGACGGCGCGGTGACCGTCTGGTGCTCGGACCACGACCCCTTCGCCCGGATGAAGGGCATGCACGGGATCCGGCTGCACCCCGACCTCGCGACCCTCGAGCTCGTGGTCCGGCTGCACAACCGCACCGAGGACGTCCAGACCGTCATGTGGTGGGCCAACGTCGCGGCCCGGGCCCACGACGGCTACCAGTCCTTCTTCCCCACCGACGTGCGGTACGTGGCCGACCACGCCCGCCGCGCCATCACGGCCTTCCCCCGTGCCGACCGGCCGTACTACGGGATCGACTACCCGGCGAGGGTCACCCCGGAGGACCCCGAGGCGGACCGCCTCGACCTGTTCCGGAACATCCCGGTGCCGACCTCTTACATGGTGCTCGAGACCCAGGACGACTTCTTCGGCGGGTACGACCACCACGTCCAGGCGGGGTTCGTGCACTGGGCCGACCGCCGCATCGCCCCCGGCAAGAAGCAGTGGACCTGGGGCAACGCGGGCTTCGGGCAGGCCTGGGACCGTCAGCTGACCGACGAGGACGGTCCCTACGTCGAGCTCATGGCCGGGGTCTTCACCGACAACCAGCCGGACTTCTCGTTCCTGCGGCCCGGGGAGACCAGGACCTTCTCGCAGCACTGGTTCCCGATCCACCGGATCGGGCCCGCGCACCAGGCCACCCGGGAGACGGCGGTCTCCCTCGCGGTGGCCGACGGCGTGGCCCGGGTCGGGGTCGCGAGCGCGCGGGAGCTGCCCGGGGCGACGGTGCGGCTCGAGCGGGCCGGGCGGGAGGAGGCAGCTCCTCCGGGCGCGCGGCCCGAGGTGCTGGCGACGTGGACCGTCGACCTGGCCCCGGGGGACCCGCTGGTCGAGACCTGCTCGGTGCCCAGCGGGTCCACCGCGCGGGACGTGGTCCTCGTCGTCGAGCACGCGGGGCACGAGCTGCTGCGCTGGACCGAGCGCGCGCGCCCCGGTGACCACCCCGAGCCGGCGGCCGCGACCCGGCCGCCCGAGCCCGTCGACGTGCCGAGCCAGGACGAGCTGTACCTGACCGGTGTGCACCTCGAGCAGTACCGCCACCCGACCGTGGACCCGCGGTCCTACTGGCTCGAGGGCCTGCGACGAGACCCGGGGGACGCGCGGATCAACGTCGCCCTCGGCGCGGCCCTGCACCGCGACGGGGACTACGCCGGGGCCCTCGAGCACCTCGACGCCGCCCTCGCCCGGCTCACCGCGCGCAACCCCAACCCGGCCGACGGCGAGGCCTCCTACCGTCGCGGCCTGGCCCTCGCGCGGCTCGACCGGGCGGAGGATGCGTACGACTCCTTCGCCAAGGCCGCGTGGGACGGCCGATGGGCCCACGCCGCGCAGCTGCAGATGGCCTTTCTCGACGCCGGCGCGGGCCGGGACCGCAGGGCCCTCGAGGTGGTCGCGACGGCACGCCGGCTCGACTCCGAGGACCTGCGCGCCCGGGCCCTCGAGGTCGTCCTCCTGCGTCGGCTGGGCCGCGAGGAGGAGGCGGCCGCGCGGCTCGCCGCGACCCTCGCCCTGGACCCCCTCGACCCGTGGAACCGGGACCTCGCCGACCTCGAGCCCTCGGCCGACGCCCGCGTCCTGGTCGACGTCGCCCTCGACCACGCCGCGAGCGGGGAGACCGAGCGGGCGCTGGCCCTGCTGGGCCGGGCCGCCGCGGTCCCGGCGGGGCCTGCGGGGAACGCCGCGCCCTGCGCCCACTACCTCGCGGCCCTGCTCCTGGACCGGGCGGGTCGGGGGGCCGAGGCCGCGGACCGTCGTCGCCTCGCCCGTGAGGTCGAGGACCGCTACGCCTTCCCCGCCGGGCTCGGCGACCACGACGCGCTGCTCGCCGCGGTGCAGGCGGACCCGACCGACCTGCGAGCCCTCGCGCTGCTGGGCATGTGGCTCTACGACCGGCGTCGACCGGTCGAGGCGCTGTGGCGGTTCCGCCAGGCCCTGGAGGGGGCGGCCCTCGCAGGCGGGTCCGGCGACCCGGTGCTGCTGCGCAACGCCGCGGTGGCGCTGGTCAACACCGGCGGGGACGAGGCCGAGGCCGCAGACCTCTACGACCGGGCCGTCGAGCTCGCGCCGCAGGACGCCCGGCTCTGGGTCGAGCGGGACCAGCTGGCCCGGCGTCGCGGGGTAGGGCCCGCCGAGCGGCTCGCCGCGCTCGCCGGGGCGGAGCGCCACCTGGCAGCCCGTGACGACCTGCTCGTCGAGCGGGCCGAGCTGCTCACCGCCGTCGGGCGCGCCCGCGAGGCCCGTGCTCTGGTGACGGGCCGGCCGCTGCACCCCTGGGAGGGCGGCGAGGGCAGGGCGCTGGGGGCCTTCACCCGGGCCTGCCTCGCGATGGCGCGCGCAGGGCTCGAGGTGGGGGACACCGCGCTCGACGACGCCCTCGAGGCTGCCGACGCGGCCCTCGACCCGCCCCTCTCCCTCGGCGAGGCTCGGCACGCCCTGGACTCGGTGGCCGAGGTGCACCTGGTGCGGGGGGACGTGCTCGCCGCTGCCGGGCGGGGCGAGGAGGCACGGGCAGCGTGGCAGGCCGCGAGCCAGGACGTCGCGGCCCCCGACGTCACGCCGTCACGTCAGGCCGACCGGGGTACCTGCTTCGTGGCTGTCGCCGAGGTCCGGCTGGGGGAGGAGGAGCGGGCCGAGCGCGCCTGGGCCGCCGTGCGCGCGCGGGTGGCCCGGCTCGAGGCCGCCCGCCCGACGACGGACTACTTCGCGACCTCGCTGCCCGCGATGCTCCTGTTCGTCACGGACCCGGCCGACGCCGTCGACCACGAGCTCGCCGACCTCCGCTCCCTCCTCGAGCACCGGGCTTGAGGAGGGCGCGGGTCGGCAGGTGGTGCGGCCCGCAGGCTCAGGCGCGCTGGGCCGTGCCGTGCCAGGCGGTCCAGGACTCGGGGGCCAGGGTCACGGTGAGGGAGGGCGTCGTGCCGGCGGCGGGGCTGGGCACCGGGGCCTCGAGCTCGCTCCAGCACCCGGCCGCGACCTTGGCCGCGTGCTCGGGGCCTTCGACCGCGGGCTCGTGGTCGGCGACCATGCGGTACCCGCCTGCGAGGACCACCGACAGGCCCGTGTGGTCCACCGTGACCTCGACCGGCTCGGCCGTGCGGTTGGTGAGGAACAGGGCGAAGGCCCCGGACTCCTCGTCCCAGGTCGAGGCAGCCGTGACCGTCGGGACCTCGCCGTGCCGTGCCGTCGTCGTGGTGGGGGAGTCGACGCGCAGGTCGAGGGCGGTGCCCTGGGCCAGGCGGGCGGTGGTCGCGAAGGGGTGGAAGGTCGGCTGGCGCCAGGCCTCACCGCCGGGCTCGGTCATGATCGGGGCGATGACGTTGACCAGCTGGGCCAAGCAGGCCACGGGCACCCGGTCGGCGTGGTTGAGCAGGGTCACCATGAGGTCGCCGACCACCACGGCGTCGAGCCCCGAGTAGACGTCCTCGATGATGCGCGCGGGAGCCGGGCGCAGCGGGATGTTGGCCTCGCCCTCGAACCGGGTCTGCAGGTACCAGACGTTCCACTCGTCGAAGGAGATGGTGATCTTCTTGTCCGAGCGGCGGCGGGCACCGACCGCGTCGGCCGAGGCGACCACGCGACGGATGAACCGGTCCATCGAGGTGCCCGAGCCGAGGAAGGAGGCGCGGTCGCCGCTGTGCTCCTCGTAGTAGGCGTGCATCGAGATGTGGTCGACCAGGTCGTAGGTGTAGCCCAGGACCGTCTGCTCCCACTCGCCGAAGGTGTCCATGTCCATCGAGGAGGAGCCGCACACGACGAGCTCGATCGAGGGGTCGACCAGCTTCATGGCCTTGCCGGCCTCGGCGGCGAGCTTGCCGTACTCGTGGGCGTCCTTGTGGCCGATCTGCCACGGGCCGTCCATCTCGTTCCCCAGGCACCAGAGCTTGACCCCGTAGGGCTTCTCGCGGCCGTTGGCGATGCGCAGGTCCGCCCAGCGCGAGCCGGCCTCGCCGTTGCAGTACTCCAGCAGGGCCGCGGCCTCGGCCACGCCCCGGGTGCCGAGGTTGACGGCCATCATCGGCTCGATGCCCTCGCGCTCGGCCCACTGCAGGAACTCGTCGGTCCCCACGGTGTTGGGCTCGATGGTCCGCCACGCGAGGTCGATGAAGGGCTTGCGGTCCTCGACCGGCCCGACGGCGTCCTCCCACACGTAGTTGGAGACGAAGTTGCCACCCGGGTAGCGGAGCATGGTCGCGCCGAGCTCGCGGGTGAGGTCGGCGACGTCACGGCGAAAACCGTGCTCGTCGGCCGTGGCGTGGTCAGGCTCGTAGATGCCGGTGTACACCGCCCGACCGAGGTGCTCGACGAAGGACCCGAAGACGCGGCGGTCGACGGGGCCCACGGTGTAGCCGGGGTGGAGCAGGACGCGGGCGTGCGACGTCGTCATCGGTTCCTCGGTGTGCTCAGCAGGATCGGGGTCGTATCGATCTAATGATGGATCTACATCGTTGTCAAACACCGTCGCCCTGTAGGGTTTGCGGCATCCGGAAGGCGCTTTCCGACGTGCCTCGAGACCTCACGACCAAGGACGCGCGTGATCCATCCAGCACAGCCAGCCCCGACCGCCCAGCCAGCACGACCGGCCCCCGCCTCCGGCCGACGCAGGTACGCCGTGGCTGGGACCGGCCACCGGGCGTGGATGTACGTCGACGCGATCCTCGGGGCGCACGCCGAGGTCGCCGAGCTCGTGGCGTGGTGCGAGCCCAACCCGACCCGGGCCGAGTACTACGACACCCAGGTGGCCCAGCGCGGAGGCCCTGACCCGCTGCCGCGCTACCTCCCGGCCGACCTCGAGCGGATGATCGCCGAGCAGAGGGTCGACGTCGTGATCGTCACGGCCCCCGACCACACCCACGCCGACCTGGTCTCCCGGACGCTGGCCGCGGGGGCCGACGCCGTGGTCGAGAAGCCGCTGACCATCGACGCCGACGGCTGCCGCACCATCACCGGCGCGGTGGCGGAGACCGGCCGCGACGTCGTCATGACCTTCAACTACCGGTACGCCCCGCGGAACAGCTCGCTGCGCGAGGTCATCGCCTCGGGGGCCATCGGCACCCCGACCTCGGTGCACTTCGAGTGGGCCCTGGACACCGTCCACGGGGCGGACTACTTCCGCCGCTGGCACCGGCGCAAGGACCTCTCGGGCGGGCTGCTGATCCACAAGTCGAGCCACCACGTCGACCTCGTGAACTGGTGGCTCGACGACGTGCCCGAGCGGGTCTACGCGAGCGGCGCCCTGCGCTTCTACGGCGACGAGGCCGCGGCCTCCCGCGGGATGACCGACCGGCCCGAGCGCGGCACGGGCCACGCCGAGGACCACTGGTGCCTGGACCTCGAGCAGGACCCGCGGCTCAAGGCCCTCTACCTCGACGCCGAGCACCACGACGGCTACCGCCGCGACCAGGACGTCTTCGGCCCCGGCATCACCATCGAGGACACGATGGCCGTGCTGGTCGACTACCGCGGCGGCGCGACCCTGACCTACTCCCTCAACGCCCACGCGCCCTGGGAGGGGTACAAGGTCACCGTGAACGGCACCGAGGGGCGGGCCGAGCTCGAGGTCGTCGAGCGCGGCTCGGTCGAGTTCGACGAGGAGGGCCGCGCGGTGCTCGACCCGAGCGCGACCCCCGAGGCCTTCGCGGGGGACTCCCTGCGCCCGGTCGGTGACCGGCTGCTGGTGCAGCGGCACTGGGAGCGGGCCACCGAGCACCCCATCCCCGAGGGCATCGGCGGGCACGGTGGCGGGGACGCGATCCTGCTGGCCGACGTCTTCCGCGGGCCGGGGCAGGACCCCCTCGGTCGCCCCGCGGGGTACCTCGACGGTCTGCGCGCGGTCGCCGTGGGCATCGCGGCCAACGAGTCGATGCGGACCCGCCAGGCCGTCGCGATCGCCGACCTCGACCTGGGGGTCGACCTGTGAGCCGTCGTCGGACCCTCATGATCGGGACCGGGGCGATCGCCGGGGCTCACGCCGGCGCGGTCGCCGCCCACGCCGACCGGGCCGTCGTCGGGCACGGGGTGGACCTCGACGCCGGTCGAGCCCAGGGCTTCGCCGAGCAGCACGGGCTCGCGAGCTGGGGCACGGACCTGGCCGCAGCGCTGGCCGGGGGCGAGGACGGGCCGCCCGACCTCGCGCACATCTGCACCCCGCCGGGCTCCCACGTGCCCCTCGCGGTGCAGTGCCTCGAGGCCGGGGTGCCCGTGCTCCTGGAGAAGCCGCCCGCGCTGAGCCTGGCCGAGGTCGACGAGCTGCTCGCGGTGAGCGAGCGCACCGGGGTCGACGTCGCGGTCGTCTTCCAGCACCGCTTCGGGGCGGGGGCCGAGCGCGCGCGCCGCCTCCTGGCCGACGGCGTGCTGGGCCGGCCCCTGGTCGCGACCTGCCACACCCTGTGGTTCCGCGACCCCGAGTACTTCGCCGTCCCGTGGCGGGGCAGGTGGGAGGTCGAGGGCGGTGGCCCGACCATGGGCCACGGCATCCACCAGATCGACCTGTTCCTCGCGCTGCTCGGGCCCTGGGAGGAGGTCAGCGCGATGGCCGGGCGCCAGGCCCGGGACACCGAGACCGAGGACGTCTCGACGGCCCTGGTGCGGTTCGCCGACGGGACCCTCGCGACGATCGTCAACTCCCTCGTCTCGCCCCGGCAGACCTCCTCGCTGCGCATCGACACCGAGCACGCGACCCTCGAGGTCGACCACCTGTACGGCTACACCGACGCCGACTGGACCTTCACCCCGGCCCCCGGCAGCGAGCAGGTGGCCGAGCACTGGGTGCCTGACCCGGACGCCCCGTCCAGCAGCCACACCGGCCAGGTGGGGGTGCTCCTCGACGCCCTCGACGCCGGCACCCCGCTGCCCGTCACCCTGCGCGAGGCCCGGGACACCCTCGAGCTGGTCGCCGCGATCTACGCCTCGGCCTTCACCGGGAGGACCGTGCGACGCGGCGAGATCGGGCCCGGGCACCCGTTCCACTCCAGGATGGACGGCACGGGGGCGCCCTGGATGACGACGACCACCACCACCACCACTGAGGGGGACCACCGATGACCACCGACCACGACGACGCGACCCCGCGGCACCTGACCGTCCGGCACGACCTCGACCGCTCGGTGCAGGTCTCCTGCGACGGGCAGCCGCTGCTCACCTACGTCTACGAGCCCGACGACGTGCAGCTCGAGTCCCCGCGGCCCTACTTCCACCCGTTGCACACCCTCGGCGGGGACCTGGTCAGCCTGTTCCGCCCGCACGACCACGTGTGGCACAAGGGCATCGCGTGGTCCCTGCCGAACGTCGGGCCGCACAACTTCTGGGGCGGGCCCAACTACGTGCACGGGCAGGGCTACGTCCAGCTCGACAACGACGGCTCGATGGACCACGAGCGGTTCACCGCCCTCGAGGTCGACGAGGACGGCGTGCACGTCGCGCACGACCTCGTCTGGCACACCCAGCCCACCGAGGGGCGCGAGGTCGGCACCGCCGTCGTCGTCGAGCAGCGGGCCTTCGGTGTCACGGCCCCGGCCGAGGACGTGTGGGTGCTGACCTTCTCCTCGACCCTGCGCAACGTGAGCGAGGAGGACCTCGACATCGGCTCGCCCACCACCAAGGGCCGCGAGAACGCCGGGTACGGCGGCCTCTTCTGGCGTGGGCCGCGCTCCTTCACCGGCGGCACCATCCTCGCCCCGGGGCACGCGGGCGGTGAGGAGGTGCGCGGGACCAGGGCCGAGTGGATGGGCTTCACCGGGCAGCACGACGAGACCGCCCGGCACTCGACCCTCGTCATGGTCGACGACACGGCCAACCCGCAGCACCCGCCGCAGTGGTTCATGCGCAACGAGTGGTTCGCGGGGGTCAACCCGGCGCCCTTCTTCAGCGAGGAGGTGCCCTTCCCGCCCCAGGCGGAGCTGACGTTCCGGTACGCGGTGGTCATCGCCGACGGCGCGGCCGACCCCGACCGCGGCGAGGAGCTGGCCGGGCTGGGGCGCGCGGCGCTCACGGCATGGTCCGCCGGTCGCGAGGGCTGAGGCGATGGGCGGCACCGGTGCGCCGCTGCCCTTCCCGGGCGGCACCTCGGTCAGCCGGCTGCGGGTGTACGACTGGCCGGCCCCCGACGGCGCCGGGCTGGTCGGCAGCGGGACCCCGCACCTGCACACCGCCTCGAGCGAGGGCTACGTGGTGCTCGGCGGCACCGGGTCCGTGCAGACCCTGAGCGCCGAGGGGTTCACCGAGACGCCGCTCGAGGCCGGGGTCGTGGTGTGGTTCAGCCCCGGGGTGGTGCACCGGCTGGTCAACGACGGCGGGCTGGACCTCGTGGTCGTCATGTCCAACGCGGGGCTGCCCGAGGCGGGGGACGCCGTGCTGACCTTCCCGCCCGCGGTGCTCGCCGACCCTGAGCGCTACCGCGAGGCCGTGACCCTGCCCGTTCAGGACGAGGGCACCGAGGACGACGACGTGGTCGCGGCGGCGGCCCGGGCGCGGCGGGACCTGGCCCTCGAGGGGTACGCGGCCCTGCGCGCGCGGGTCGAGGGCGACGGTGGGGCGGGACTGGCTGAGCTGCACGCGGCCGCAGCCCGGCTCGTGAGCTCCCGGGTGCCGCAGTGGCAGCAGATCGTCCGCGACGGGGTCGAGGCCTCGACCGCGCGGACCGTCGAGGCCCTCGCGGGCCTGGCCGCGGCCGATCCGACGCACCTGGCCGGTGCCGCCATCAGCGCGACCGGACCGCGGCCCGGACCGCGGCGCTACGGCATGTGCGGGCGGCTGCAGACCTGGGAGCTGTAGCGCGGGCACCCGGCAGGTCGTAGCGCTGAGCCGGGTATCGCGCTCGGGGCCTGTGGTGGAGTGGGCGCCATGTCGACCGCGGAACGGTTCCAGGGCGTGCTCGTGGCGCTCGCGGCCGGCGCCGGGCTGCTGCTCGGGTCGGTGTTCCCGGTGGGCGACGCCGCTGGTCGGGTCGTGCTGCCGCTGCTCCTGGCGATGCTGGTCGCGGTCTTCCTCCAGCTCGACGCCGGGGACCTGCGGGACGCCCGCCGTGCGCGGGGGGTGCTCGGCGCGAGCCTCGTGCTCAACTTCGTGCTCACCCCGGCCCTGGCCTGGGCCCTCGGTGCGGGGCTGCTCGGCGGGCAGCCCGACCTGAGGATCGGCCTGCTGCTCCTCCTGGTCACCCCGTGCACCGACTGGTACCTGGTGTTCACGGCCGTGGCCCGCGGGCACGGCGGCATCGCGGCGGCCCTGCTCCCGGTCAACCTCGTGCTGCAGCTGCTGCTGCTCCCGGTCTACGTGCTGCTCCTCGGCGGGGAGGCCGCGATGGTCGATGCGGGGACCCTCGTCGAGGCCGTCCTCGTGGTCCTCGTGGTGCCGCTGGTCCTCGCGATGACGGCGCGGCTGGTCGCGGTGCGGACGCGGGGGGAGGCGTGGCGGGAGCGCGTCGTCGTCGGGCCGGCGAGCAGGGTCGTGCTGCCGCTGCTGTGCCTGGCGGTCCTGGCGATGGTCGCCTCGCAGGCCCGCACGGTGCTCGACCACGGCACCGCGGTGCTGCTCCTGCTGCTGCCCCTCGGGATCTTCTTCGTCCTCGCGCCGCTCGCAGCGCTGGCCGCCGCCCGGCTCCTCCGGCTCCCGGCCGACCAGCGCGTGACCCTCGTGATGACGACCACGGCGCGGAACTCGCCGATCGCGCTCGCGGTCGCGGTGGCGGCCTTCCCGGACCGGCCCCTCATCGCCCTGGCCCTGGTGCTCGGGCCGCTGGTCGAGCTGCCGGTCCTGGCCCTGCTGGCGCAGGTGGTGCGGGCGCCGCAGGGATCGCGGCCACGCTAGCGACGGCCCGGCGGGACTGCGCGACGGCGACCCCCGCGAGGACGATCAGCCCGCCGACGGGCTCGTGCCAGGAGATGCCCTCGCCCAGCACCGCGATCCCGACGACGGCCGCGACCAGCGGGGTCAGGTAGGTGACGGTGCTCGCGGTGCTCGGGCCCGCCTGCTTGATCACGTGGAAGTTGAGGACGAAGGCGAAGCCCGAGCCGACAGCGCCCAGGGCGACCATCGCCCAGACCACGGTCGCGGTGACCGGCGCGTGCGGCGCGACCCCTGCGACGAGCAGCACCGGCACCATGAGCAGGCAGCCCATGGACACCTGCCCCGTCGCGAGGGCCACGGGCCCCTCCCCGGAGCCGGTCAGGTGGCGCCGGGAGTACGGCAGCCCGATGCCGTAGCAGGTCACCGCCCCCAGGCAGGCCAGCACCCCCGACCACTGGCCGGCCGCGAACCCCTCCCAGACACCGAGGACGACGGCCACCCCGAGGAACCCCATCAGCAGACCCAGCACGCGCCGCCGGGTGGGCTGCTCCTCGGGGTAGGCGGCGAGGATCACCGCGAGGGTGGTCAGCGGGGTCGCGGCGTTGATGATGCCCGCGAGGATCGAGGACACGTGCTGCTGCCCGACGGCGAACAGCGTGAACGGCACCGCGTTGAGCACCGCCCCGACGACGAGGAGGTGCCCCCAGGTGCGCCGTCGACGGGGGAGTCGTTGGCGCAGCACCGCCGAGAGCAGGAGCAGGGCCAGGGCGCCCAGGAAGAGCCGGCCGAAGGCCACCTGGACCGGGGTCAGCGAGCGCAGCCCCACCTGGACGAAGGCGAAGGAGCAGCCCCACACCACGGCCAGCACGAGGTACGCCAGCACCCAGGTGGGCGGACGGCGGCTCATGCGGACCGCTCGGCGGGGTGCTCGGCTGCCTCGGTCTCGGCCGCCTCGGTGGCGAGGAGGCGTTGCTTGACCTCGAGGCCCCAGCGGTACCCGCCCAGGCTGCCGTCGCTGCGCACCACCCGGTGGCACGGGATCACCAGGGCGACGGGGTTGGCCCCGCAGGCGCTCGCGACCGCACGGACCGCCGTCGGGGCTCCGATCGCCTCGGCCACCTCGGTGTAGGAGCGCGTCTGGCCCGCGGGGATGCGGCGCAGGGCGTCCCACACCCGGGCCTGGAAGGCCGTGCCGTGCAGGTCGACCGGCAGGTCGGTGCCCGGGCTGTCGCCGCGGGCCAGGGCGCGCAGCCCGTCGGCGAGCTCGGCCAGCCCGGCGTCGTCCTGCTCGAGGTGCGCGGCCGGGAACTCCTGCCGCACCTGCTCGAGGAGGGGGCCGACGTCGGGCCCGATGCGCACGGCTGCGAGCCCGAGGTCCCCCGCGACGGCGAGCACCTGGCCGAGGTCGGTGTCCACGGTCGTCCAGCGCAGGGCCTGGCCCGGGGCCCCCGTGGCGTACTGGCGCGGGTTCATGCCCAGGGTGGGGCTCGCCGTCTCGTAAAAGGAGCGGACCGAGCCGAAGCCCGCCGCGAAGATCGCCTCGGTGACCTGCTCGTGCTCGCGCAGCAGCCGCCGCACCTCGCCCGCACGCACCGCCTGACCGAAGGCCCGCGGGGTCGTGCCTGCGTGGGCGGCGAAGAGGCGGACGAGCTGACGCTCGCTGCACCCCGTGAGCTCGGCGAGCTCGGCCGTGGGCACCGGACCGCCGGCCTCGACCATGGCGCGGCAGGCCCGGACGACGCGGTCCAGGCCGAGGGGTGCGGCGGGGGTCGCGGTCGGGTCGGTGGTCATGGGGTCGAGGCTACGGAGCCGTGGGGGGTGCGGGCACTCCGGTTCCGGCCATCCTGGGGCCAGTTCCGGCCAGGGACGGCGCGCGTCGGGGCGGGCGCGCGCCTAGCATCCCCGGATGACCTTCACCCCGTGGGACGTCCTCGACTGGCGCCGCCAGGTCGCCGACATCTACCGCAGCGTGCGGGAGGCGCCGTCCCCCGCCGTCGGGCACGCACGTTGGGTGTCGGCCCGGGCCACGCTGCTGCTCGAGCACCCCGCCTCCCCGGTGCCGGCCGAGGCCCGGACCTCGTGGGCGGGGCCCGTCGTGGCCGAGTACGACCCGGCGCTGCGGTTCGTGGTGCTCGTCGACCGCGAGGTCGAGCCCGCACGGCGCGAGGTGCCCACCGGGACCGACGGGGTGGTGGGCATGGACCGGGTCGGGCGGGTCGAGCTCGGGGACCTCGGCGGCCTGGACCTGTGGTGGCTCAGCGGGTACGGCGGCGGGCTGTTCCTGCCGGTCAAGGACCCGGCCGAGGGCTCCTACGGTGGCGGGCGGTACCTGCTCGACACCATCAAGGGGGCGGACCTGGGCGGAGGCGCGGGGCGTGGGGATGGCCCGAGCCACGGTGGGCTCGAGAGGGCCGGGGCCGAGCTCGTCGTCGACCTCAACTTCGCCTACCAGCCCTCCTGCGCCTACGACCCTGCGTGGGCCTGCCCCCTCGCCGGCCCCGGCAACACCCTGGCTGCGGGGGTCGAGGCCGGCGAGCGGTACGTCGCGGTCTGAGGCAGCGGCTCAACGAAAGTGCCGGGCGACGACCTCGGCCCCGGTCTTGCCGTACATGCAGTAGTCGTCGTTCTGGGCTGCCTCGTGCGCCGGGTAGAGGTGCGCCGGCCAGTCCCAGAGCGCCACGCCGTCGACCCACGGGGTGCCCAGCGCGGCGGTGAGCATCTCGTCGAGGTAGGCGGCCTGGGCCTCCTGGTCCGGTGCCCCGACGAGGGACCAGTCGTTCGGCCGGTGAGGTGACCCCGTGCGGCTCGGGCAGCCGGCCTCGATGAACAGGAAGGGCCGGTCGTGGCGCGCGACCACCGGGGCGATGCGCGCGAGGTGCTCGGTCCAGGTCCCCGTCGGGTAGTAGCCCGAGGAGCTGATCACGTCGACCGCGTCCCACCAGCGCAGCCGGTCCTCCTGGTACTTGTCGCAGTTGTAGGTGATCGGGCCGCGGTAGACGGCGCGGACCTCGGCGGCCAGCCGACGCCACCGCTCCTCGCAGGCGTCGGCACGGACCATCTCGCACCCGATGCAGAACAGGTCGACGCCGAGCTCCTCGGCCAGCGCCGCGTGGTGCAGGACGTACTCGGCGTACGCGTCGAACCACGCGTCCCAGGTCGGCTCGCCGGGGACGTCCTCCGCGAAGAAGCCGATGTGAGCGCGCCACGTCCCGTCGGCGCAGTTCACCGTGGGCTTGAGGCAGACCCGCAGGCCCAGGGTACGGGCCTGGGTCACGGCGGCCCGGATCTCCTCGTCCGCCAGGGCAGGGGCCTCGCGCCAGTGGATCTCGGTGGACTGCGCGGTGTCCTGGAGCGCCGCGTAGGCCAGCACCACCCAGGTGGGACCGAGCTCGGCCATGGCCGCCATGGAGTCCTGGGCGTCAGGAGTGGTCCAGGTGCCCCGGGTCCCCGTCCACCCCCAGGTGATCGCGTGGAACGGTCCGGGTGGGAGCGGGCGCGGAAGAGTGGTCGTCGTGGTCGGCATGGGGCGGTCCTCTCGGGGGGTGCGGGTCTGTTCTGCCGGTGGGTCGTCGAGCGGCTCGGACTAGGGTGTGGGAGCCCCGCAGCCGGGGGGGCGCGGACGTGGCGGAGGTGGATCGATGGCTGGACGCCGCGGCGGGTCGAGGCGCCCGACGATCGCCGACATCGCCGCCCGGGCCGGCGTGTCCTCCGGGGCGGTGTCGTACGCGTTGAACGGTCGTCCGGGCGTCTCCGACGACACCCGCGCCCGCATCCTCGAGGTCGCGCGCGAGGCGGGCTGGGTTCCGAGCGCCGCCGCGCGGGCGCTGACGGGCGTGGGCTCGGCGACCGTGGGGCTGGTCATCACGCGAGAGCCCGCCGTCCTGGGGATCGAACCCTTCTTCATGGCCTTCGTCGCGGGTATCGAAGAGGTGCTCTCCGAGCGCGGCTACGCGCTGCTGCTGCAGGTGACGCCCCGGCCAGATCAGGAGGTCCAGACCTACCGCGCGTGGTGGTCGGCCGGGCGGGTCGACGGCATCTTCCTGACCGACCTGCGCTCGCAGGACCGTCGGCTCCCCCTCCTGGGGGAGATCGGTCTGCCGGCAGTCGCCGTCGGGGACCCGTCCGCGGCGGGCGACCTGCCCGCGGTCTGGAGCGACGACGCGCATGCCGCGGTCGAGGCCGTCGAGCGCCTCGCGGCCCTCGGTCACCGCCGGATGGCGCACGTCACCGGTCCCGCTGAGCTCGTGCACACCCAGGTCCGGTCCGCGGCGATGCGCGAGGCCTGCGCCGAGCGTGGTCTCGAGCCGTTGGTCGAGGTGCGCACCGACTACACCCTCGACTCCGGGGCGGGGGCCACGCGTGCGCTCCTCGAGGCCTCGCGGCGCCCGACGGCGATCGTGTTCGACAACGACCTGACCGCGCTCGCGGGGGTCCGCGTGGCCGAGGAGCTCGGGCTGCGGGTGCCCGGGGACGTGTCGGTCATCGCGTGGGACGACTCGCCGCTGTGCCGCCTGACCAACCCGCCCCTGAGTGCGCTCAGCCGGGACGTGTCGGCCTACGGTGCCGCGGCGGCCAGGGTGCTGCTCGACCTGGTGCGTGACGGCGTGGCGGCGTCGGACCGAAGCTCGGTGCCGGCGCTCGTCGACCGCGGGAGCATCGCCCCGCCGCCCATCTGACGGCTCCTCCCGGCGCCCCGCAGGCGGCGCGGGCCGCAGCGCCCGTCGCTGGATCGACCGGATCTGCATCAGTCCTCCTCGACTGTTGACCCTTCGCATCTTAAGCGCTTAAGTTCCTTTTTGTCGCACTCGCGACCCGCCGCAGCGTCGCTGCGGGCGTCGAGACGGAGAAGGAAGAGCCATGCGCAAGCGCACAGCGTCCACCACAGCAGTCACGACCAGCCTCGTCCTCGCCCTGGCCGCGTGCGGCGGGGGTGGCGACGAACCCGGTGCCACCCAGGACGGCGAGATCGCCGGGGACATCACCGTCCTGACGCAACGGACGGACATCGTCGACACCGTCTTCGCCGAGTACAAGGAGGCGTTCGAGGCCGAGTACCCGGACGTCTCGGTGACCTTCGAGGCCATCACGGACTACGAGGGGGAGGTGACGACCCGCATGAGCACGACCGACTACGGCGACGTGCTGCTCATCCCCAACTCGATCAACCCCACCGACCTCCCCGACTTCTTCGAGCCCCTCGGGACCGTCGAGGAGCTCAGCGACACCTACCGGTTCGTCGCGACCGAGCAGGCCTACGGCGGGCAGGTCTACGGGATCGCGATCACGGGGAACGCCCAGGGGATCGTCTACAACAAGGCCGTGTGGGAGGAGGCCGGCGTCACCGAGGTGCCCACCTCGCCCGAGGAGTTCCTCGACGCGCTCGAGGCGGTCCAGGAGGGCACCGACGCGATCCCGCTCTACACGAACTACGCCGACGGCTGGCCCCTGACCCAGTGGGAGGGGCACCGGGGCACCGTGACGGCCGATCCCGAGGCCGCCAACGCCCTGGCCCACACCGATGCGCCCTGGGCCGAGGGCGAGGAGCACTTCGTGATCGACTCCCTGCTCTTCGACGCGGTGGAGGCCGGGTACACCGAGCCCGACCCCGTCACCACGAACTGGGAGGAGAGCAAGGGCCTGCTCGGCCGCGGCGAGGTCTCGGCGATGGTCCTGGGCTCGTGGGCGATCGTCCAGATGCAGGCGGCCGCCGAGAACCCGGACGACATCGGCTACCTGCCCTTCCCGTACCAGGTCGACGGGACCTTCCACGTGAACACGGGCGGGGACTACAAGAACGGCATCAACGTCAGCTCGGAGAACAAGGCTGCCGCTCGAGCCTGGATCGACTGGTTCGCGGACGAGTCCGGGTACGCGACCGACGAGGGTGGCCTGTCCCCGCGTCTCGACGGTCCCGACCCGGACACCCTGAGCGACTTCGAAGGGCTCGACCTCGAGTACATCGAGCTCGCCCCGGCCCCCGACGGCGAGGAGGGCCTGGTCAACGAGATCGACTCGCAGGCGCAGATCGGGTTCTGGTCACCCGACTACCGGCAGCGGATCGTCGACGCCGCCCGTGGTGCCTCCGGGGAGTCGAAGGAGGAGATCTTCGCCGACCTCAACGACCGGTGGGCCGCGGCCCGGGCTGCCGTCGCCGACTGAACCGGTGTGGTGCGCCTGCCGCGGGCGACACCGCGGTGGGCGCACCCGACCGCGGGACGAGACCCGTCCCGCCGCGCTCGGAGGAGATCCTCATGACCGGTCTGGCCACAGATGCACCTGCTGCTGCAGGTCCCCGCCGGCGCCTGGCGTCCCCCGGGGAGCCGAGCCCGCGCCGTCGTCGGCGCGGCAGCGCCACCCCCTACGTGTTCCTGCTCGTCCCGCTGGCTCTGCTGATCACGTTCACGTACGTGCCCGTGGTCAACATGGTGCTGTACTCGTTCACCGACTGGAACGGGATCAGCCGCACCAAGGAGCCCGTGGGACTCGACAACTACGTCGCGATCTTCGCGCGCCCCGAGTACTTCCGGGTGTTCTTCGTCAGCCTCTACTACTTCGCGGCCTCGTTCGTGCAGATGGCCCTGGCCCTCTACTTCGCCACGATCCTCAGCTTCAGCACGAGGTTCCGAAACCTGTTCAAGGGCATCCTCTTCTTCCCCTACCTGATCAACGGGGTGGCCATCGGCTTCACCTTCGTCTACTTCTTCCGGCCCGGGGGGACGCTGGACACGACCCTCGTGGCCCTCGGTCTGGAGGGACTGACGCAGCAGTGGCTCGGTGACCCGAGCATCGTCAACATCTCCCTCGCGAGCACGTCGGTGTGGCGGTACATGGGGCTGAACTTCGTGCTCTTCCTCGGTGCGATCCAGTCGATCAACCCGAGCCTGTACGAGGCCGCAGAGCTCGACGGCGCGAACCGCTGGCACCAGTTCCGGTGGATCATCCTGCCGTCGATCCAGCCCATCGTGAGCCTCTCGTTCATCCTCGCGATCTCGGGAGCTCTGGCGGTCTTCGAGATCCCGTTCATCATGACCGGCGGTGCCAACGGGTCGACGACCTTCGTCATCCAGACCGTGACGACGGCCTTCGAGTTCCGCCGCGTGGGACTCGCCTCCGCGATGGCGGTCGTGCTGCTCCTCTTCGTCCTGCTCATCACGTGGATCCAACGACGGATCGTTCCCGACGAGAGGGTCAACCTCACATGAAGCGCGTCGCGGCCAGCACCGCCAAGTACACCTCGCTCGTCGTCGCGAGCATCGTGACCCTGCTGCCCCTGGTCGTCATCCTCATGGCGTCCCTCAAGAGCCGCGAGGAGTTCCAGACCTCGGGGCTGTTCGACCTGCCGAGGTCGTTCCAGCTCGACAACTACGTGACGGCGTTCACCAGCGGCCGCATGGCCCTGGGGTTCATGAACACGATGATCATCCTTGCGGTCGCCATCACGGGCACGGTCCTGATCGGGGCGATGACGGCCTACGCCATCGACCGGTTCGAGTTCCGGCTCAAGAAGGCAGTCGTCGTGGCGTTCCTCGTCGCGGTGCTCGTGCCAGGGGTGACGACCCAGGTGGCGACGTTCCAGATCGTCAGCGGCCTCGGTCTCTACAACACCCGCTGGGCCGCGATCGCCCTCTTCCTCGGTACGGACATCGTCTCGATCTACATCTTCCTGCAGTTCGTCCGGGCGATCCCCAAGGAGCTCGACGAGGCGGCGAAGCTCGAGGGTGCCAGCCACCTGCGCATCTTCCGCAGCGTGATCCTGCCCCTGCTGAAGCCCGCGATCGCGACGGTCGTGATCATCAAGGGCTTCGCCTCGTACAACGAGTTCTACATCCCGTTCCTCTACATGCCGTCGCGGGACCTGCCCGTGCTGTCCACCTCGCTGTTCCGCTTCACGGGGCCGTTCGGGGCCCAGTGGGAGGTCATCGCCGCGGGAGTCGTGATCGTCATCATCCCGACGCTGCTGATCTTCGTCGTCCTGCAGCGCTACATCTACAACGGATTCACCTCAGGAGCCACCAAGTGACGCACCATCCCACCGTCCTCGACACCGCTGCCGGCCAGGCGGTGCGCCGCGAGGACCTGACGAGCTGGCGGCTCAGGCTCGGCAGCGAACGGTCCGCGGCGCCCCCCAAGGTGCTCGACCGTCTGGTGGCCGGGTTCGAGGTCCAGGTCCCGGAGAGCGTGCTCGCCTGCCTGGTCCGCCACGGGGTCCTCGACGACGTGACGGTCGACGGGACCGAGGAGGACGTCGCGTGGGCAGCCGACTGCTCGTGGTCCTACCGCACGGCGGTGCAGCGGCACGGCGACGACGCGCACGTCCGGTTGATCCTCGAGGGGGTCGACACGGTGGCGACCGTCCGGGTGGACGGCCAGGAGGTGCTCCGCACCGACGACATGTTCCATCGCTGGGTCGTAGACCTCGGCGTCGACGACTCCGCAGGCGTCTGGGAGGTCGAGGTGCTTGTCCACCCGGTGCTGCCGGTGGCCCGGGCGGCCGAGGCCCAGCGGCCGTTGCCCCGGGCGGACATCTACGAGCTGCCCTACAACCAGGTGCGGAAGATGGCCTGCTCCTTCGGGTGGGACTGGGGCCCCGTGACGGTCACCGCGGGGCTCTGGCGGCCCGTGGTGGTGGAACGCTCCCTCGCGGGACGCCTCGACCGGGTGCTCCTCTCCCCGGGGTGGGACGGCCAGGCCCTGCTGCGCGGGTCGGTCCGCGCGGACGGTGCGGTCGCCCGAGCGCGGCTGCGGGTGAGCACGGTCGGCGCCGATCCTGCCGTCCTGGCGGAGGTGATCGCGGAGGTCGTCGACGGTGAGGCGTCGTTCGATGCCGTGGTGCCCGGGGCCGAGCGGTGGGACGTCGTCGGGCACGGGGTCCAGGTGCTTCACGAGGTCGAGGTCGAGGCGGTCACGGCGGACGGAGCCGTCCTCGATCGTGAGGTCCGTCGGGTGGGCTT
This sequence comes from Actinotalea soli, assembly GCF_017565425.1. Taxonomy (GTDB): domain Bacteria; phylum Actinomycetota; class Actinomycetes; order Actinomycetales; family Cellulomonadaceae; genus Actinotalea; species Actinotalea soli. The sequence goes on along the minus strand of NZ_JAGEMK010000006.1, from coordinate 141,842 downwards.
CCGTGACGCGGAGCTGCGGCAGGAGCCCGACGCCCACGGGCGGAGCTTCGAGATGCTCGTCAACGGCCAGCGGGTCTGGGCACGAGGGTTCAACTGGATCCCCGCTGACGTCGCTCCCGAGCGCCTGGCCCGCCGCCACGTCCGCGCTCTGGTCGAGGACGCTGTCGCTGCCGGCGCGACGATGCTGCGCGTCTGGGGTGGCGGGGTGGTCGAGTCGGAGGACTTCTACGACGCCTGCGACGAGCTCGGGGTCCTCGTCTGGCAGGACTTCTCCTTCGCCTGCGCGGCCTATCCGGAGGACGACCAGCAGGTCGAGCGCGTTCGCCGGGAGGTGGCCGACGCCGTCCGGCGCGTGGGGCACCGCGCCTCGCTGGTCCTGTGGTGCGGGTGCAACGAGAACCTCTGGGGGCACGAGGACTGGGGCTGGAAGGAGGCCTTGGGGGACGGGCCGTGGGGAGCGCGCCTCTACCACGACGTCATCCCGGCGGTGCTCTCTCGCCTCGACCCGGACCGTGCCTACGTCCCGGGCTCGCCCTTCTCGCCGGCGTCTGGCGCGCACCCCAACGATCCGACCCAGGGCCCGACCCATCACTGGGACACCTGGAACGAGGTGGACTACGCCGCGTTCGAGGGGAAGTCCTCGCGGTTCGCCGCCGAGTTCGGGTGGCAGGCGCCCGCGTCCTGGCCCACGCTCGTCGACGCGCTCGGCGGGGAGCCGACGGGTGCCTCGGACCCGCGTCTGGCTCGGCTGCAGAAGGCGTACCGGGGCATGCAGAGCCTGGCTCGAGGGGTCGCGGAGCACCTGCCGCACCTCCCCGAGGACGGTCGAGGGTGGTACCTCGCGACCCAGCTCGTCCAGGCCCGCGCCGTGCGGGCCTCGATCGGCAGGTTCCGCAGCGTGCACGAGACCTGCTCAGGGGCGCTCTGGTGGCAGCTCGACGACTGCTGGCCGGCGCTCTCCTGGTCGGTGGTCGACGTGGCGGGTCGTCGGAAGCTCGGGTGGTGGGCCTGCGCGGAGGTCATGGCCGCACGCACGGTCCTGCCTACCGCCGACGGGGTGGTCGACGGCCTGACGCTGGTCAACGACCTGCCGGGCCAGTGGTCGGCGCGCGGGTCGCTGCGGGTGCTGACCGAGGGCGGGGAGGTGCTGCTGACCGAGGAGCTCGAGACCGTGGTCCCGCCGGACGGGCACGCGGTGCTGCGACCCTCGGAGCTCCCGGCGGGTGCGGACGTCGTCGTCGTCGACCTGGACGGGCGACGCGCGGCGCGGTGGCTCACCGCGGACGGTGGGCTGACGCACGCCCCGGCGCGGGTCTGCGTCCGTCTCGGTGCGGTCGAGGCGGGGCGCGCGGTCATCGAGGTCGAGGCCGTCGACCTGGTACGCGACCTGGTGCTGCTCGCGGAGACGGCCCCTCAGCTGCGAGAGTCCCGCGTCGACCGGCAGCTCGTGCTGCTCCTGCCCGGGGAACGGGTGGTCTTCACGGTCACCGGGCCGGGCGTGGCCGAGCTGGCGCCGGACGCGTGGCCCGAGCTGCTCGGGGCCGGCGTCGAGCTCACGGTGCTCCCCGGGGCGGAGAGCTAGCCACCCCGGCCCCGGCCCCTGCCCCGGCCCCGTTCGCCTCGCAGCCCGGGCGTCGGCCGGTCCCCTCAGACCGGGGGCGATCAGGGTCACGATGCGACCGAAGTCGACCCCGATGAGCACGGGGCGAGGGGAGGGCGGGGGAGCGGGGTCGATCGAGGTCACGATGTGACCCGTATCGACCCCGTCGTTCGTGGGGAGCTGGACGGGGGGCACGCCGCGGGGGCCGCGTGCTGGTCGGACGTGGCGCTCGGACCGGTCGTCGTCGTAGGCTATGAAACGTTTTAAAGGACTCGACGAGGAGTATCGATGACGACGACGGCTGGCGGCTTCACCCTTCCCGGTGAGGCCGGGCACGAGGACCTCACCCTGGCCCTCGCGGAGCGGTGGGGGGCCGACGTCATCCGGGACTCGGACGGCACGAGCCTCTCGCGGGAGATCCTCGACTCGGGGCACGGCATCTACTCGACCCTGTGCCTCATCCGTGAGGACAACGACTGGGCCAAGGCCAACCCGGACAAGCTGCAGCAGAACTTCCTCATGACCACCCCGGTCACGGCCACCGGCCCCGAGGTCACCATCGAGCTGCTCGCGGGCTACTCGCGGGACCAGTTCGTGGTCAACGACTGGGACGGGCTCGAGTTCTGGCAGGTCTTCGACCGCACCACGGGGCTCGAGGTGCCGCGCGAGCGGTGGGAGCTCGTCGAGGGCGGGCGCGTGGTGGTGCGCGGGGTCGAGCCGTGGCACAGCTACACGGTGAACTTCCTGGTCACACGGATCTGGGAAGAGATCTCGATGTACAACCACGTGACCAACGACTGGGGGGACCGCGAGCACCTGCGGGCCGTCGAGCCGCGCCACCCCGAGGTCCGCGAGCACCTGCTGGCCTGGCTCGAGCAGTGGTGCGTGGACCACCCCGACACCACGGTGGTGCGGTTCACCTCGTTGTTCTACAACTTCGCCTGGTTCTGGGGGGACGACCCTGCCCTGCCGCACGTCTACGCCGACTGGGGCTCCTACGACTTCACCGTCAACCCGATCGCGCTGCGCGAGTTCACCGCCGCCACGGGCATGACCATCACCTCGGAGGACTTCGTCAACGCGGGGCGCTACACCTCGACCCACAACCCGCCGTCCGAGGTCTACCGCGCCTGGATGGCCTTCACCCAGGACTTCGTCCTCGAGCTCGGCAAGGCCTGCGTCGACGTCGTGCACCGGCACGGCAAGAAGGCCTACGTCTTCTACGACGACTCCTGGGTCGGCCTCGAGCCCTACTCGGGGCGCTTCACCGAGTACGGCTTCGACGGGCTGATCAAGGCCGTGTTCTCCGGCTACGAGGCGCGCCTGTGCGCCGGGGCCGACGTCCCGACCCACGAGCTGCGCCTGCACCCGTACCTGTTCCCGATCGACCTCGAGGGCAAGCCCACCTTCGCCGAGGGCGGGGACCCGACGTCGGACGCCCGCGCGTACTGGACCACCCTGCGCCGGGCCCTGCTCCGCGCCCCGATCGACCGCATCGGCCTGGGCGGCTACCTCAGCCTGACCGAGCCCTTCGGCGACTTCCAGGACTACATCGCCCAGGTCGCCGACGAGCACCGCCTCATCCGCCAGCTGCACGCCGACGGCGCCCCGCACACCTCGCCCGTGCGGGTCGGCGTCCTGACCGCCTGGGGCTCGCTGCGAACCTGGACCACCTCGGGCCACCTGCACGAGAACCCCGAGCTCACGCTGCTGCACGTGCTGGAGTCCCTCGCCGGGCTGCCCCTGCAGGTCACCTTCCACTCCCTGGCCGAGGTCGCCGCGGGCGGGGTCCCCGAGGACGTCGACGTGCTCATCAACGCCGGGGACGCCGGCTCGGCCTGGTCCGGGGGAGAGGCGTGGGCGAACCCTGCGCTGGTCACCGCCGTCACGGCCTTCGTCGCGCGGGGCGGCGGGCTCGTGGGTCTCGGACAGCCCTCGGCCACGACCTTCTCGACGCGGTTCTTCCAGCTCGCCGACGTCCTCGGCGTCGACCAGGACACCGGCGACCGCATCCGCCTGATGCGCCGCACCTTCGACCTCGCCGAGGGCCACGCGGTCCTCGCCCACGGGGCCGACGACGCCGGGCTCGGCGTGCAGCCCGGGGTGTTCCTGACCCGCAGCGACGCCACGGTCCTCGCGGCCGACGGCGGCACCCCGGTCGCGACGGCGGCCTCCTTCGGCGCGGGCCGGGCCGTCTACCTGGCCGACCACCGGCACGGTGCCGGCGCGACCCGCCGTCTGGAGAACGCGATCCTCTGGGCCGCGGGGGCCGAGCGCACCGGCTGGTGGTCGACGGACCCGCGGGCCGAGGTCGCGGCCTTCCCGGCCTCGGGGCGGCTCGTCGTCGTCTCGACCACCGACGAGGCGATCACCACGACCGTGCACGGCGGGACCGACCGCGAGGTCAGCCTCGAGCCGGGCGGGATGGTCGTGCTGAAGATGTGAGCCTCGTCGGCACCGTGATCTCTCCGGTCGGCCCGGCCGACGGCCAGGTCACGAGAGGGGTGCTGTCCCCAGTGCGCCGTAGGCAGCGACGAAGGCGCCTGCGACGGCAGCGGTCCCGACCACGGTGAGCACCACCAGGACGGCGCCGCGGATGCGCCGCAGCAGCATCCCCACGAGGAGTCCGAGCCCGATCACCCCGATCAGGATCCAGTAGACGGGGCTCGTCGTGTCCGCGACGGCGGTCAGCCCGAAGACGGCCTCGCCGAGACCGATCCCCGCCAGCAGCGCTGTGCCTGCGGCGGCCCGCCACCCGGACTCTGCCCGCAACCAGCTCGTCGCCACCCCGATGAAGGGACCGACCACGACACCCACCACCACGAACAGCGTCGGGTCGTAGTACAGGCCCTGCATCTGGGCCGAGACGGAGTACCCCACGGTCAGCAGGGCGAAGCTCGCGACCCCGAGCACCGCCGAGAGTGCTGTGGACACCCGGGCCCACGCCAGCAGGAGCACGGTCACGAGGGTCCAGCCGGACGCGGAGTTCGCGAAGGAGGTCAGGGCGCCGGGAAGGAGCCCTTGGGCGAAGAAGGTCGCCATCCCGCCCAGAAAGCTCGCAACGACGACCACGGCGACGCGCGCCCACGTCCCTGACAGCCGCTCAGTCCGTGTCACGGCGCGAGCATAGGCGCTCGCCGCCCCCGAGGCCCTCGACCACCGTGGGTTCCGAGAGTCGGCGGCGTCCCCAGACGCGCCCTCGTCCGTCGGCGGCCGGTGCCTCGAGGCTCCTGGTGCCGGCGCGGTGCCGCTGGCCCTCTGGTACCGGTGACCGGTACTCGAGGTGGAGGCGAGGGGAGCGCGCGGTGGCGATGCTGATCCTGTGATCTTGCTCAGCGACCCCAGGGTCTCCGCCGTTCCTGTCCTCGAGTGTGCCGAGCCGTTGGTGGAGCTGGGACCCGAGTTCGGACCGGCCGGTGCGCTGGTCCGTTCCGGGGTCGCCGACCGGCTGGCCGCTGCGCGAGCAGCGCTGCCGGCCGGGCTGGCCCTCCGCGTCCAGGAGGGCCACCGGCCGGTGGCCGAGCAGCGCGCCATCATCGCGACCTACGCTGCCGAGGTCGCGGTGGCCCACCCCGGTGCGTCAGCCGCCGAGCACGAGCGGCTGGTCAGCCGGTTCGTGGCCCCCGTGGCTGTGGCACCGCACGTCGCGGGAGCGGCCGTGGACCTCACCCTGACCCGGCCCGGGGGCGCCGACCTGGACATGGGCACACCCATCGACGCGACGCCGGAGGCCTCCGGTGGCCGGTGCTACACCGCCAGCCGCGAGATCGGGACCCCGGCGAGGATGCTGCGCGAGGTCCTCGGACGGGTGCTGGGTGACGCCGGCCTGGTCAACTACCCCACGGAGTGGTGGCACTGGAGCTACGGCGACCGGTACTGGGCGCTGATGACCGGCGCGCCAGCCGCCCGGTACGGCCCGGTCGCCGCCGCCGGGTCGTCGGTCGGGACCGCGCCGTCGGTCGGCGCCGCAGCGATGTCCGGGGTGGACAGGTGACCCGCCCAGCCACGCTCCCGGTACCGGTCACCGACCGCGGCGAGCACGGTGCTGATGCTGCCGAGCTGCGCGTCGATCTGGACTCCGTGGCGGCGAACTGCCGGGTGCTGGCCGCGCAGGTGCGCGGGGACCTGATGGCCGTGGTCAAGGCCGACGGGTTCGGGCACGGCGCGGTCGACGTCGCGCGGACCGCGCTGGCCTCGGGCGCCACGTGGCTGGGCGTCACCGCACTGAGCGAGGCGTTGACGCTGCGCGACGCCGGGCTTCGCGCACCGGTGCTGAGCTGGCTGAACCCGGTCGGCGCGGACTTCGGTGCGGGGGTCCGGGCGGGGGTGGACCTGGCGGTGCCCTCGGTCGCCCATCTCGCTGCCGTGGCCGGTGCCGCGGGCGACGGGCGGTCAGCGCCGGCGCGGGTCCACCTGCACCTGGACACCGGGCTGGCCCGCGACGGTGCGGCACCCGAGGAGTGGCCCGCCCTGTGCCGGGCGGCCCGGTCGGCCGAGCTCGACGGCCGGGTGCAGGTGGTCGGCGTGATGGGGCACCTGGCCCTGGCCGACCTCGGCGGGCCCGCGCCCAACGCGGCGGGCCGGGCGGCCTTCGACCACGGTCTCGACGTGGCCCGGGCGGCAGGCCTACGGCCTCGGCACCGGCATCTCGCCGCCACGGCCGCCACGCTCACCGACCCGGCCGCGCACCACACCATGGTCCGGGTCGGTGCGGGACTGGTGGGCATCGACCCGTCGGGCTCGACAGCCCTGCACCCGGCGCTGACACTCACCGCTCCGGTGGTCTCGGTCCGGCAGGTGCCGGCCGGGACCGGCGTGGGTTACGGGCACGCGTGGACGAGCTCGCGCGCGACGACCCTGGCGCTGCTCCCCGTCGGCTACGCCGACGGACTCCCGCGGGCGGCCACCGGCCGCAGCGAGGTGCTGCTCGGGGGGCGACGGCACCCTGTGGTCGGGCGCATCTCCATGGATCAGCTGGTCGTCGACCTCGGCCCCGGCTCCCCGGTCCGCCCGGGCGACACGGCGACCGTGGTCGGCACCGGGGACGACGGGGCGCCCACCGCCGCCGAGTGGGCCCGCTGGGCCCAGGCCCTGGAGCACGAGGTCGTCACGGGGCTGGGCTCGGCCCCCCCGCGCGTCCGCCGTCGCGTCACCACCCACCCCACCTGGAGCCCGTCATGACCCCCACCACCTCCCCCCGGGTCGCCGTCGTGGGCGGCGGTACCAGCAGCGAGCACGAGGTCTCCCTCGCCTCCGCGGCCGCCGCCGCGGACGCCCTCCGTGGCGGCGCGTGGGACCTCGTCCCCCTCACCATCGCGCGTGACGGCACCTGGTACTCGGGTGCCTCCGCCGCAGACGGGCACCCGCTCGATCTCGCCGACGCGGTCGGCATCCTGGGCGGCTGCGACGTGGTGCTGCCGCTGGTGCACGGCCGCGGAGGTGAGGACGGCACCCTGGCCGCTCTGTGCGACCTCGTCCGGGTCCCCCACGTCGGGTCGGGCGTCGGTGCGGGGGCGGTGGCGATGGACAAGTGGACCACCAAGCTGGTCGCGGGCGCTCTCGGGCTCCGCGTGGCCCCGGGCAGGATGCTGACCCGCGCCGACCAGGCCCCTGACCGTCTGACCTCGCCGGTCGTGGTCAAGCCCGTCTCGGCCGGATCGAGCCACGGCGTCACCCTGGTGCGTCGTCGTGAGGATCTTGATGGCGCGCTGGCGGCTGCCTTCGCCCTCGACGACCGCGTGCTGGTGGAGGATCTCGTCGTCGGCCGGGAGGTCGACGTCGCCGTCCTGGGGCGCCCCGACGGGGCTCGGGTCGTGGCGCCGGCCCTGGAGATCGTCTGCGACGGGGTCTTCGACGCCGGCACCAAGTACGGCGGTCATGCCGACTTCCGGGTGCCCGCCATCCTCGACGCCCGGCAGCGGACCGAGCTGGAGGACGCCGCGGTCCGGGTCTACGACGCTCTGGGGTGCCGAGGCGTCGCGCGGATCGACTTCTTCCTCACCGCGACGGGCCCGGTGCTCAACGAGGTCAACACGATCCCGGGGTTCACCCCCGCCTCCCAGGTGCCCCGCATGTTCGCCGCCGCCGGCACCAGCTACGCCCGGCTGCTCACCATGCTGCTGGAGGACGCGCTGCTCGAGGCCGGTCGGCCCGTCGCCGTGCTGCAGAGATGACCGCCACGACGGTCCAGCACGCGCGGATCGACGGCCTGGACCTCGTCCGCGGCCTCGCGGTGGCCCTGGTCATGGCCCGGCACGCGCTGCCCGACGTCGCCCCCGGGGCCGGGGTGGTGGGCGTGGTGGCCTTCTTCACCCTGTCCGGGTACCTGATCACGGGCCTGCTGGTCCAGGAGCACACCCGGTACGGCCGGGTCGACCTGCGCCGGTTCTACCGTCGGCGGGTGCGGCGCCTGGTCCCGCCCCTCGTGGTGCTCCTGGTGGCCTACGCGCTGGTCACCGCCACGCTGGACCCGCTCGACGACCGGGCGAGCCTGCTGCGCGACCTGGCGGTGGCCGCCACGTGGACGGGGAACCTGCCCCACCTGGTGCCCGGTGGTGCGACGTTCCACCTGTGGACGCTGGCCACCGAGGAGCAGTTCTACCTGGTGTGGCCTGCGCTGCTGGTGTTCTGCCTGAGGGCCGGCCGGCCCCCTCTGGCGGTGGGGACGGCGACGGTGGTCACCGTGGCCGCGTTGCTGGCCACCGTCTGGTGGTCTGCCGATGCGCCGGAGATCGCCTACGCCCTGCCCACCAGCTGGGCGCCTGCGTTCGTGATCGGTGCGACCGCCCGGCTGCTGGCGCCTAAGGTGCACCTGGGGGTACCTGCAGCTGCCGCGGCCACGGCCGGGTTGCTGCTCCTGGCCGTGGTTCCCTTGCGCGGACACCCGTGGACCTATCTCGCGGCGGGTCCGGCGATCGCCGGGTTGACCGCGGTCCTGGTCCTGGCAGCGGTGCACTGGAGGGAGGTGACGGGATGGCCCCTGAGGTGGCTGGTCGCGCTCGGCACCGTCTCCTACGCCGCCTACCTGTGGAACTACCCGCTGACCCTGTGGCTGCGTCCCCTCCCCTTCGGCCCGGCGCTGGCGGTGCTGGCCACGGTCGTCATGGCGGCCCTGAGCTGGCACCTGGTGGAGCGGCCGTTGGCAGCGCGCTGGGCGAGAACCAGCCGGTGAGCGGGTGGGCGCGGGCGCGACGGTCGCTGGCCGACGTGGGCCCGGACGTCGCCCCGGCGCTGGTCGTCACCACGGTGGGGCTGCTGGAGGTGCGCTCCGCGGCTGCGGAGGCGCCGGGGGCCGTCGGCGAGCTGGTCGTGCTGGTCATGGCGACGGCAGTGGCCGTGGGGCTGTGGCGACGGGCGCCGACGGCGGCGCTGGCCGTGGTCTGGGTGACGGTCCTGGCACAGGTGGCCGCGGACATGCCGCCGCTGCTCACCCAGGCATCGGTGGCCCTGGTCGCGTACGGGACGGCGCGCTGGGGCCGGCACGCCGTTCTCGTGGCCGCCGGGGTCTCCCTCCCGCTGGCCGTCCTGGCCGGGCTCGTGGTCCTGCAGTCGGGGCTCTACCTCCCTGCGGCCACGGGGACCGTGGGCCAGCTCGCGGTCCCCCTCGGCCAGGTGGTCCACACCCTCGAGGTCGACGCCGTCGGCGTGACGACGGTGCTGCTGGCCACCACCGGGCTGCTGGTCATCGGCCTGCCCTGGGGTGCCGGCGTCATCGTGCGCAGCCTGGTGCGGGCGCGCCGCTCCCAGGAGACGGCCCGGGCCGCGGCGACCCGAGAGGCCGAGACCGCGGAGGTCGCGCTGCTGCGCAGCCAGCAGGCGCAGCTGGCCGCCGACGTGCACGACGTGGTGGGCCACTCCCTGGCGGTGATCCTCGCCCAGGCGGAGTCCGGCCAGTACCTGCCCGACGACGACCCGGCGCGGCTCAAGCGGACCCTGTCGGTCATCGCGACCTCCGCCCGGGCGTCCCTGGTGGACGTGCGCGACGTCCTGCGCGTCGTCCACGACCCCGCGACCGGACCGGGGAGGGCGCATGCCGGCGCTCTGGACGAGCTGGTCACCGGTGTGAGGCGCAGCGGACACCCGGTGGTCCTCGCTGAGACCGGACGGCCCCGACCGATGGCCCCGGACGTGGCCGATGTCGCCTACCGGGTCCTGCAGGAGATGCTGACCAACGCGCTGCGGCACGGACGTCCAGGTACTCCCCTCCAGGTGCACCGCGCCTGGGGCGACGAGCTGCAGATGGCGGTCACGAACCAGCGTCCGTCCTCGGAGCCGACGGACCCGGATCCTCCGGCACCGGCTCCCGGCAGCGGCCAGGGCCTGCCGGGGATGCGGAGACGTCTGGCCTCGGTCGGCGGTCGGCTGGACGTCGCAGCCAGTGCCACCACGTGGACCACCACTGCTCACCTGCCGGTCCGCGAGTGACCGGGGGAGCAGGCGGCGTCCCCTCGGACGCCCCGTCGTCGATCAAGGTGCTGCTCGTCGACGACCAGGAGCTGTTCCGCGAGGGCGTGCGCGTCATCGTCGACGCCCAGCCCGGCATGCACGTCGTCGGCGCGGCAGCCGACGGGCACCAGGCCGTCCGGATGGCCGCCGAGCTGCACCCCGACGTGGTCCTGATGGACCTCCAGATGCCGGTGGTCGACGGCGTGGAGGCCACCCGGAGGTTGTTGGCACCGGATCTGGTCGGGGGCAGGGCTGCCCCGCTCCGGGTCGTGGTGCTGACCACCTTCGACCTCGACGACCGCGCGGCCACGGCGATCCGCCACGGGGCCAGCGGGTTCCTGCTGAAGTCCACCACGCCCGTGCAGCTGGCCGACGCGATCCGCACGGTGCACGCCGGCAACGCCGTCCTGGCCCCCAACGACCTCATCGCCCTGCTCGACAGTCACCGCGCCCCCCGTGACGAGCTCCCCCTCAGCTACCAGCGGCTCACGGAGAAGGAGCGCGACGTCCTCGTCGCGGTGGCGCGCGGCCTGTCCAACGCCGAGATGGCCCACGAGTTCTTCCTCGCCGAGTCCACGATCAAGACCCACGTCGGTGCGGTGCTCCGCAAGCTGGGCCTCCGCGACCGGGTTCAGGTGGTCGTCTTCGCCCATCGCCACGGCCTCACCTGACACGGAGCACCGGTCAGGCGGGATGGTCGTCCTGGAGATGTGAGCGCGGGGCGGGCCTGAACCGTGCGCCATGAGACGGGCATGAGGGTCCTCTCATCAGGCATGCACTCGCGCCGTGGCCTTGCGACGGTGGAGTCAGACGCGGGATCCCCACACCCCGCGAACGAGCCGGTGACCGCACCTCGATGCTGGAGAGTGCGAGAACGGGAGCCTCCCGAGCCGGCGAGGAGGACGAACCCCATGCGCACCATGCGACGCCCCGCACTTCTGCTGCTCGCCCCGGCCACCGCCCTCGCGCTCACCGGCTGCACGCCGGGCGCCGAGGACACCGACCTGGGTGACGCCCCGGTCGTGGGCAGCCCTGCGACGGAGGAGCCCGAGGGGGCTGACCCCGAGGGCGCGGACGAGGCCACGCAGGCCGACGGCGACGGGGCTGCCGCCTCCGGGGACGGGGAGTGGCTCGAGGTCCGCGACGGGACCTGGACGGTCGGTGAGGCCGGCGAGGTGGAGTTCCGCGTGGCCGACGGCGCCCTGGAGCTGGTCGACGTGCGCCCGGCCGACGGCTGGACGGTCACCGACGAGGAGGTCTCGACGGACGAGATCGAGATCGACCTCGAGCAGGGCGAGGTGGAGTACCACGTCGAGATCCAGCTCGAGGGTGGCACCCTCACGATCGAGATCGACCAGGACATCGACCCCGCTGAGCCTGGCCGGTATGAGGTCGGGGTGGCCGGTGAGGTCGAGTGGGCCGTGTCCGCGGACGGTGGGCTCGAGCTGGTCGAGGTCGTCGCCCACGAGGGGTGGACGGTCGTCGAGCAGGAGGCGGATCGCGACGACATCGACGTCGAGCTCCGCAACGGTCCGGCGACGTGGCAGTACGACGTCGACCTCGACTCCGACGGGTCGACCGAGGTCGGCGTCGACTACGAGATCCAGGGCCCGTTCGAGGGCTGAGCGGTTCGACGTGGCACGGCCCGGTGAGCAGGACGCTCACCGCGCCGTTCGCCGGTCATCGCAGGACGGTCAGGTCCCTGACCGTCGGAGGCCCCTGGTCACCTCGTCAGCTGGAGGAGCATCTCGACGGTCCCGGTGTCCTCGACCTTGACGAAGCCGAGGTCAGGGGCCTCGACGCCGTAGTCGGCGAAGGTGACGGGGATGGTGCCGGAGACCTCGACGCCGCTCGCGGTGGTCTGGGCCTCGAGGTCGACGACGACCGGGGCGGTCTCGCCCGCGATGGTCAGCTCGCCCTCGGCCTGGACGGAGGTGCTGCCGCCGGCGATCGCCGAGATGTCCACCGGCTCGGTGAGGGTGAACGTGGCGGTGGGGAACTCCGCGGTGCGCAGGATGCTGAGGAACTGACCGTCGCGGCTGCTGCTGTCGGTGGTGATGGTCGTCATCGACACGGTGACGTCGGCCGCGGCGAGGTCCGTCCCGTCGATGACGACCTCACCCTCGACGTCCTCGGTGCGGCCCACCACGGTGACGTCCTGCCCGTTGAGCACCTCGTCGACCCGGTACCCCGCCTGAGAGCCCTCGGCGACGGTCCAGGTGCCGGCCAGGTCGCCGGCCTCCGTGGGCGGGGTGGTCTCGTCGGCCGCGGCCGCGGCCTCGTCCGACCCACCGCCGTCTGCGCCGTCCGCGGCGTCGTCCTGCTCGGAGAGGGCGAGCTCTTCGGGGGCGCGGTCGTTCTGGATGCTGGCGTAGATGGCGGTCCCGCCGAGGACCACCCCGGCGATCGCGAGGACGGCGACAAGAGCGATGATCAGCTTCTTCTTCATGGTGGATCCCGTCGTGCGGTGGTGGGGCCGAGCCTGTCGCCCGGGTGGGCTGTCGTGAGGAGAGACGGGGCAGGCTGGTGGAAGGTTCAACGACCCGACGACGGGACCGCGGGGACGTGTCTCTCGCCGCGTAGCGTGGCGCCGTTGAACCTTTCCGGCCCCTGCCTCGTCTCGTCATCGACGGATCCGATGGATGAGGCCGACGAGCGAGGAGCTCTGGGTGCGTAGGCGACGAGCGGGAGCCACCCCGGTCACGGCGTGCTCCGTCGCGGGCTGTGCCTGATGGGCGCCGAGACCGACGCCCTGCTACGGCGCATCCACGACGAGTACGCGGACATGCTCTGGCGCTACGTCGTGCGCATCCCCTACGACGCCGAGCTCGCCCGGGACGTCGTCCAGGAGGCGCTGCTGCGCGCGTGGAAGGACGGGTCGATCCTCGAGAAGCCCGACCCCGTGGTGCGGGCATGGCTGGTGCGGGTGGCGCGCAACCTCGTCCTGGACGACCTGCGCAGCGCCCGTCACCGCAGGGAGGTGGCCGACGGCGTTCTTCCTGATCGCAGGCAGTCCGACGGCGGGCGGTCCGACGGCACCCAGCGGCTCCTCGACGCGTGGCTGGTCACGGACGCCCTGGCGACCCTGACCCGTGAGCACCGCGAGGTGGTGGTGGGTGCCTACTACGGCGGCAAGACCGTCGCCACCCTCGCTGAGGAGCTCGGGATCGCGCCGGGGACGGTCAAGTCACGCATGCACTACGGGATCAGAGCGCTGCGGCTGGCGCTGCAGGAGAGAGGTGTCACCGCATGAGCAACGAGACCGACCCGTTCGCGGACTGGGACGGCGCCTACGTGCTCGGGGCCCTCAGTGCCGGCGACCGCCGTGAGTACGAGCAGCACCTCGCTGTCTGCGACCGCTGCGCACGGGCCGTGGGTGAGCTCGCTGGCCTGCCCGGGGTGCTCGGCCTCGTCCCTGCCGAGGAGGCGATGGCGATCGAGCACGGGCACGCCGAGCCTAAGGCGATAAGCGACGACGGCGGCTCACCCCCGCCCATCTCCCTGCTAGCCCGGCGCGCTCGGGCGGTGCGGACCCGACGTCGGGTGCTGATGAGCGCCGCCGCCGTCGTCCTCCTGCTCGCCGGCGGCTCGGTCGGGAGTCTCCTGACCCAGACCTCCGCCCCGCAGACCCCTCAGGTGGTCGCGGCCGAGGCGGAGCGGGTCCAGCTGGAGCCGGTAGACGCGAGCGGTGTCAGCGCCGACCTGACCATGGAGCAGGCCGCCTGGGGCACGCGGCTCGAGTGGACGTGCAGCTACCCGCCCGGCAAGGCCGTCGACGGCCGCGAGTACGAGCTCACCCTCGTCGACCGCGCCGGGGAGCGCGTCCGGGTCGCGACCTGGACCGGCGGGGCCTACCGCACCGCGTACGGGCTCACCGCGACCACCTCGCTGACCCCGGAGGAGATCGCCGGCATCGAGATGTCCGTCGCGACGATGCTCACCCCGTTGGCCTCGATCACCCGGTAGGTGCCCCTACCCTTCGACCATGGTGGTCAACCGGAGCCGTCGGGCGCGCTACGCCCGGCGCCGCAGCCGTCGGGTGGCCGCCGTCGTGAACGACCTCAGCCCTGAGCAGTGGGAGGCGCTGACGACGGCGTGGGGCGGGTGCGCGTACTGCGGGGCCACCGGGGTGCCGCTGCAGCGCGACTGCGTGCAGCCGATCTCCCGCGGTGGGCGGTACACCCTGGACAACATCGCGCCGGCCTGCGCCTCGTGCAACGCGAGCAAGTGCAACGACGAGGTCACCGGGTGGCTGCGCCGCAAGCGGCTCGACGAGCGGACCTTCCTCGAACGGCACGTCCAGATCCAGGCGGATCTCCGCGTCCGCTACGGCGTCGCCCCCGCCCCCTGAGGTCAGTGCGGCCGCAGCCCGGGAGGACCGGCGCACCGGCCCGGCCCGGGCTTGCCCGCGTGAGGCGGGGGACCGGGCTTGCCCGCGTGCGGGGGCGGGCCGGGCGTGCCCGCGTGGGGCGGCGGACCGACGCAGGGCCGCGGCGTGCCCGGCTCCTCGGGCTCCTCGGTCTCACCGCTGACCGGCGGGAGCAGGATGATCTCCGTCGGGTCGGGGTTCGCCTCGAGGCGCGCCCCGGTGTCCGCCGGGGCCTGGTCCGTCAGCTCGAGCAGCCCGTGCATCTCGACGCTGCCGTCCGCGGCGATCGAGGGGCGCAGGTCGGTGTCCAGGCTGGTGAACCATTCGTCCTGGACGTGGACGCCCTCGCTGTTGCGGCTGGCGTCCCGCACCCCGCCCCCTGCCACGGTGAGGTAGTTCGACGGGTCGGTCCGGATGACGTCCTCCTGGTCGCGCAGGCCGATCTGGTCGGCCTGCTGGGCCACGTAGGACAACACCCCGGTGGCCCGGTAGTGGGTCACCGCCGCGCTGGTGGTCAGCTGCAGGTTGTTCCCGGCTGCCGAGGCGTCCACCAGGCCGCTGAGGTAGGCGGTCACGTCCTGGACCCGGACGTCGGGCCCCGAGTTCGACGTGATGCCCTTGGCGTAGTTGTCGAACGCGACGGAGTTGCGCAGCACGTGCTGGCCGGGCATGTTCTCCCCGCCCAGCTTGAAGCCGTTGCCCTCGCCGATGGTCGTGCGCTCGACGTCGGCCTCGAGCCACCCGTTGCGGTAGGTCACGGAGTCCTCGACGACCACGGCGCCGATGGGCCCCTCGGTGGACTTGGCGTACAGGTCCCACCCGTCGTCGATGTTGTGGAAGGCGATGCAGTACCGGAACACGTTGCCGTCCCCGACGGTCAGCTTGGCCGCGAAGCCGTCGGCGTCGTTGGCCAGGGGGTCGGCGTTGTTGTGGGCCACGCTCGACAGCACCAGGTTGTGCGAGGGCCACATCTCGAAGGGCTCGGTCGCGTTGCCCGAGATCTGCACGCCGGTGTCCCCGTTGTGGTGGGACTCGATGCGCTCGACCACGTTGTGGTTGCCCTGGATGAGCAGCGGCTTCTGGTAGCCCCGGCCCTTCGTGATCTCCAGGTCGTGCAGGTGCCAGTGGTCACCGCGCAGGTGGATGCCGCCGGACACGGACTCTGACAGGTCGAGGGTCGCGCGGCTGCCGGGCTCGGACATGAGGGTGATCGGGGCGTCTGCGGTCCCGTCGTTGCCCCGCCCGATGACGACGGCACGCTCCGGGAGGTAGGTGCCGCCCGCGAGCACGACCTGCTGGCCGGGCTGGGCGAACGCGACGCCCGTGTGCAGGTCGAGCGGGTTGTCGGGGGTCCCGTCGCCGTCGGCCGTGCCCTCGGGCGCCACGTGGATCGCCTGGCCCGGGGTGCCGTACCGCTGCACCTCGACGGTGATGGGGACGGTGAGCGTCTCGTAGGAGCTCAGGTCCTCGTACTCGCCCAGCTGGGTCTGCTCCTCGCGGGGTGCGGGGGTCAGCTCGGCGACCAGCTCGTTGGTGCCGTCCTGCAGCGGGGCGGTCACCACGGCGCGCTCGCCCGGGGTGAGGGTCGCCGTCCCGACGGCCTCGCCGTCACCGTCGCGCAGCACGGCCTCGCCGTGGACGTTCGTGACGAGCGGCACGTCGATCGAGGTGTGCGGGGTGGTGCGGGTGACGTCGGAGACCAGCGACGGGGTGACGTAGGTGATGGGCCGCTCGAGCGGCTCCTCGTCGTCGTCGGGGTGGATGGTCGTGAAGGTGATGTCGCTGGCCGTCACGGCGATCCCGCGCGCGGCGAAGACGCCGACGTAGAGCGCGTCGGGGTCCTGCCGCTCGACCAGGTCCCGCTCGTAGTGGATGACCTCCTGCACCTCGCCGTCGTGCACCCAGGTCGAGTGGTAGCCGGTGTTGGAGCGGCGCAGCGTGTACTCGTAGACGTCGCCGTCGAGGAACTTGGGCGGGTTGAGGTTGGAACCCTCGGTCAGGTCCGCCCGGTAGTCCCAGTCGAAGGGCTGGGACTGGTTCAGGTCGCGGGCCTGGGTCGAGACCGTCGGGGCGGCGGTGTAGCCGTCGACGATCTTGCCGCCGGGGATGCCGTAGCGGTACTCGAGCCCGCCGTCGACCACGCGCTGGTACTTGGCGCTCATGGTCCCGGCCGAGTTGAAGTACCGGGCCGCGCGGTCGTTGGGGATGAAGGTGTCCACGGCGATGAGGCCGAAGCCGGACTGGTTGTCCTTGCCGCTCGCGTCGTCGACCGTGAAGGTGGCCGAGAGCGTGAAGTTCTCGGTCCCGGGGTCGATCTGCGTGTAGTGGTAGAGGAAGCCGTCCTCGGAGTCGGCGATCTTGCCGTTGTTGCCGCGCATGTCGAAGTGCAGCGAGCCGTCCTCGTCCTCGGTCATCGTCCCGCCGCTGCTGACCCCCGCGTGGGCGGTGAGCCAGCGCTCCACGACGTCGGCCACGGTGACCTCGAGCGGTGCCGAGGTGGTCGACTCGTCGCCGCGGGTCGTGGTGACCTGCAGCTCGTAGGTGGTACCGGGGACGAGGCCCTCGATGTCGGCCCTGGTCGTGGTGGTCGACGGTCCGGGGACCCAGTCGGTGGCGCCCAGCTCACGGTGGGAGAGCTGGTAGCCCTCGGCCTCGGGGACCGCGGTCCACTCGGCCGTCACCGTGGCCTGGCCGTCGGCGACCGCCGAGGTCAGCGCCGTGTGGATCTCCGCAGCACCGAGGGGCAGGGTGAAGGGCGGGGTTGCGACCCGCGCGGAGAGCAGGGCGTCCTCCTCGCCGGTGCGGGTCAGGGCGACCTGCACCTCGTAGTCGCCGGTGGCAGCGGGGGTGAGGCTGATGCTGCCCGAGGTGCCGGGGGTCCCGGAGATCGCCGAGGTCACCTCCTCGCCCTGGTCGTCGAGCAGCGTCGCGGTGGCGAGGTCAGCCCCCTCGAACCCCACGACGCCGTCGTATGCCACGACCACGTCACCGCCCGTGACGGTCACGTCGGTCACGACCGGGTCGGCGACGGTCGCCCACGCTGGACGCTCGGGAGCGGCGCCCTCGGCGAGCTCCAGGGCGAAGATGTTGACCCCCGACGACGGCGACGCGACGTAGTAGGTGCCGGCCTCGGGGACGGTCAGGGTCGCCACCGGGATGTCGGTCGGCGCCCCGTAGGCGGGGACCCGGGACAGCTCGGTGCCGTCCATCGCGTACAGGGCCAGGGCGCGGTCGGCGCTCGCGCTCGCGCTGAGCGCGTAGACCGTCACGGTCGCCTCGCTCTGGGTGGTGAGCAGGACCGAGCGACGCTCGGCGGTGCCGGCGCCGTTGAGCTTGAGACGCTGGGTGAAGGACTGGCCGCCGCCGGTGCGGTCCTGCGCGTCGACCTCGACCGCCGCGGTCTCGGTGGCGGTGACGACGAAGCGCCCGACGGCGGTGTCGGTGGTGTAGACCCCGAGGTCCATCTGCGAGGCGTTGAGCACGTGCTCCGAGGGGGCAGTGACCTCGTCGTGCTCGGCGGCTGCCGCTGCGGTCGCGCCGAGACCGGTGGTGGTGAGGGCAGCGGTGGCGAGGGCGGCGATGAGTGGTCGGATCCTGCTCGTCCGTGCGGTGGGCATAGGGCTCCCTAGGCTTCCCCTGGGCCGGTGGCCAGCCTCGCGAGGTACGACGCTGTACTGGAGGACCTGCCGGCCGCGAGAGCACTTTCGGTCGGTGAAACCGGAAAGCGCTTTCAACGTCCGAAAGTAGGTCGGGGTCCGGGTGATGTCAAGAGGTCCACCAGGTCTCGCCGCCCAGGCTGTCGCGTGCGAGGCTGAGCCGCATGACGGCACTCGACAGCGCGCACGTGCTCGTGGTGGGCGCGACGGGTGGCCTGGGTTCGGCGATCAGCCGGAGCCTCGCGGACCGGGGCGCGCGGCTGACGCTGAGCTCACGGTCGACCGACCGGCTCGACGCGCTCGCGGGCGAGCTCGGTGCCGCGGTGCTGGGCACTCACCGCGCCGACATCACGTTCCCCGCGGCCCCCGCCGAGGTGGTCCAGGCGGCGATGGACCAGGGCCAGGTGGACGGCGTCGTCTACGCGGCAGGAGCGGTCGCCTTCGGCCCGGTCGCCGACCTCGACGACGAGGTGCTCGACGCGCTGCTCCTGGTGAACCTCGTGGCCCCGGTGCGCCTGGCCCGAGCGGCCGTCCGTGTGCTGCCCGCCGGCGGGTTCCTGGCGAACCTCAGCGCCGTCGTCGCCGAGCGCCCGACGGCGGGCATGGCCGCCTACTCGGCCACCAAGGCGGGCCTGACCGGGTTCGACGCCGCCCTGGCCCTCGAGCTGCGACGCCAGAAGGTCCGGGTGCTCGACGCCCGCCCGCCGCACACCGAGACCGGGCTCGCCGACCGCCCGCTCGACGGTAGTGCGCCAGCCCTCGGTGCCGGGCTCGAGCCCGAGGCCGTGGCTGAGCGCATCGTCCGGGCGATCGAGCAGGACGACCGGGACCTGCCCGCCGCGGGCTTCGCTGACGCTGGGGCGTAGGGGCGGGTCGAGGGGCCGGCGTCCAGCTCAGGTGCGGAGGTTCCGCAGGATCCCCGGCACGGCGGCCTTCCCGGTGACGGGGCGGAAGGCCTCGGCGGTCGCGCGCAGCTCGGCGACCTCGTCGGCGGTGAGGTCCAGCTCGGCGGCCTCGACGTTGCCCTCGAGCTGCTCGACGCTCGACGCCCCCGGGATGGCCACCACGTTGGGCTGGTGCAGCAACCATGCGAGGGCGACCTGGGCGGGCTTCGCCTGGTGGCGGGACGCGACGTCGCGCAGCACGTCGAAGAGAGGCTTGGCGGCGCGCAGGTTGTCCGGCAGGAACAGCGGGTTGGCCTTGCGGACGGCGCCCGAGGGACGGTTCGACTCGTCGTACTTCGCCGAGAGGAAGCCCATGGCCAGCGGGCTGTAGGCGATGACGACGCGGTCCTTCTCCTGCGCGTAGGGCAGCAGGTCAGCCTCGGGCTCGCGGTCGACGAGGCTGTAGCTCACCTGGTTGCTCAGCACCCGGCGGCCCAGCGCGGCCTCGGCCACCCGCCAGCGGCGCAGGTCGTAGTTGCTCACGCCCACGTCGCGCACCACGCCGTCGTCCTGCAGCGTCTCCATGCCCGCCATGAGGACGGTGTCCGGCGTGACCGGGTTGGCCTGGTGGACCTGGTAGAGGTCGATGCGGTCGATGGCGAGACGGTCCCGGCTGGCGCGGCCGTGCTTCTCGACCAGGCCGGTCGACGGCAGCAGCGGCATGTACTTGGTCGCCACGTACGCCTCGTCGCGGCGACCGGCCAGGGCCTTGCCCACGATGCGTTCGGACTTGCCCGTGCCGTAGATCTCGGCGGTGTCGATCAGCGTGACCCCCAGGTCCAGGGCGCGGTGCACGATCTTCGCCGCGTGGGAGTCGGCGTAGTCGCCGCCGTAGCCCCACTCGCGGGAGCCGAACTGCCAGGTGCCCAGTCCGAGGCGGCTGATGCGGGCGGTGTCGGGGAGCTCGAGGTAGCGCATGGGTTCCATCGTGGGGGCTGGGCGCGTGGCGCGCCTCTGGGCGGCCGGGGATGCCCGTGCATGTCACGCGGCCCCGCCTCAGTCGAGCAACGGCAGCCCGAGGTCGACGGCACAGGGCTCGACGTACGCGTCGTCGTCCGGCGACCGCCACGGGGGACCGGACCTCATGGCGAGGTGCGCGCGGAGCACCAGGTGAGCGCCTGCCGCCGGGCCGATCTGCATGCTCTCGTTGTCGCCGAGGCGTGGGGGCGTCGCCGTGAGCACGCCGAACCCAGCGGCACGACCGCCGTGATCAGGGCGTCAGGTAGGGCCGAGTACCGCGTAGTGCACGTAGACCGCACCGTTGCGGAAGCGCCGCTCGTCCCGCAGCTCGAGGTCGAGCCGCAGCCCCCGCGGCAGCGCTGGCTTGCCACCGCCGACGGTGACGGGGCACAGGAGCAGCACGCACTCGTCGACCAGCCCGTGACGGAACGCCTCGGCCCCGATGGTCGCGCCACCGATGCTCAGGTCCGCGCCGGACGCCTCCTTGAGCCGGCGCACCGCCTCGGGCTCGAACTGCCGCTCGATCCTCGTCCGGGCCGTCGACACGTCGTCGAGCGTCGAGGAGTAGACGACCTTGTCGGCGTCACGCCAGATGCCCGCGTACTCGCGGACGACGGCCGGTTCACCCGCCAACCACTCGTCGTCCTCCCAGACGCGCATCGTCTCGTACATGCGGCGGCCGTAGAGCGAGGTGCCGATGTGACGCTCGTGCTCGTTCCAGAACGCGTGCACGTCCTCGTCGGGCACGGACCAGTCGAACGCGCCGGTCTCGTCCTCGAGGTAGCCGTCGAGAGAGGTGTTGGCTGCATAGATCAGCTTGCCCATGGGTGCCTCCGACGGGACGGGACTCCAGCGTCCAGCGTGACGGCGGCGGCCGCAAGGCCCGGCTGTCGCGTCGGGCTCAGCCCGTCTCAGGCGAGGCGAGCTGCTGCTGGGCGAGGCGCCAGGAGATGCCCAGCGCCGTCCGCGCAAGCCAGCCACGGGTCCTGGGCGCTCGCTCATGCGGACGAGCGGACGCCGCTCCCCGTGGACGAGATCGTCATGACCGCTCAGTCACGCTCGCCACCTGAGACCACCACCAGTCACCCATCAGGGCAGGACTCCTTGCTCAGGGCGTAGGGACGCGGCGGCCGGTGACGCTCGTTCGTGGCAGCCGGCCGGCGCGCGAATGGCCCTCCATGTGGTCTCCAGTGACGATCACCTCGAACTCGAGGTTGAGTCGCATCGGCCTGGTGATGCTCTGTGACCAGGTGACACGTTCACCGCCCGGCCCGGTCTCGACGCGGACGTCGCGAAGCGGTACCTGCTCGTCTCTGCCGGTCGCAACCCCGGTGAGGGTGTCACCGTCGGCGACGAAGTGCATGGTGGCGGTGATGGTGCCGATCGGGGAGCGCATCGCGAGGTCCCAGGTGCCGGGGAGGCTGCTCATGATCATTCGTCTCCTCTCGTGGTGACGGGTGGTTCAGGCAGGTCGTGGCTCAGCGCCGCGTGCCGACCACACGGTCCCGCGGCGCTCGTACTCGAACAGCGTCTCGACGGCGTGCGCGATGCGCGGGCCGTGCGTCCGCTCAAGGAGGTAGAGGGCGAGGTCGAGTCCCGACGTGACACCGCCAGCCGTGACGAGGTCGCCGTCGTCGACGACGCGGGCGCGTACCACTGTTGTCCCGGTCGCCTCGAGGACGTCGTTGCCCATGGTGTGCGTCACAGCGGTGCGACCCTCGAGGAGGCCTGCCATCGCGAGGGCGAGGCCGCCGCCGCAGACCGTCGCGACGATCGTCTCCGGCGCCGCGAAGGCTCGTCGCACGAGGTCTGGCAGGGCGGTCGAGGCGAGGCCCGCGAGGATCACGGGGATGGTGCGCTCCGCGTCGGGGTCGCCGTTCACGGGACCGGAAGCCCCGGGGACGATCACGACGCCGGGTGCCTCGGGGTCGAGGACGTGCGGGGCCGTCAGCTGAAGCCCGCGCGTTCCGCTCGTCACCTGACCCGGGGTGTCGAGCGCCACGAGCCGAACGTCGATCGCTCCTCCGAGCGCGTCGGACCCGGCGCTCAGCACCTCGAACGGCGCGATGACGTCGAGTGGATCGAAGCCCTCGAAGAGAACGATCTGGGCGATCATGACGGGTCCTTCCTGATGACGTGTCGGCCTGCCACGACGACGCTACGAGGAGCGGAAACTGGCAGCGAGTGGCCGATCCGACAGCATGTGCCATGATCCCGCCATGCACCGTGTCGTCGTCCTCGCCCCGCAGGACGTCATCGCGTTCGACCTCGCCACCCCGGTCGAGACCCTCGGGCGGGTAGTCGACGGCACCGGAACCCCGCTCTACCGCGTGCGCATCGCCGGACCGGATGCGACGGTGCGGTCGGGCCCGATCGACATCGTGGTTCCGTATCCCCTGGCAGAGATCGAGGACGCTGACACGATCGTCGTCCCCGGGCGGAACGACCCGACAGCGCCCCTCGACGACCAGGTCCGCGATGCCCTCCGGCATGCCGCACAACGGGGCGCCCGCATCGCGTCGATCTGCGTCGGTGCCCTCGACCTCGCCCAGACCGGGCTGCTCGACGGCCTCCGCGCGACCACCCACTGGCGTGCGGTCGCGCTGCTCCGAGCACGACATCCTCGCGTCGAGGTCGCTCCCGAGGCGCTCTACGTCGACAACGGGCAGCTCCTCTGCTCGGCGGGCGCTGCTGCCGGCATCGACCTGTGTCTGCATCTCGTGGACCGGGACTTCGGCGCCGACATCGCGGCTGACGCAGCCCGCACCGCTGTGGTCCCCCTCACGAGAGAGGCGAGTCAGGCCCAGTACATCAAGAACGACATGCTCGGCGGCACGAGCCTGACCTCCACCCTCGAGTGGATCGAAGCGCACGCGTCCGAGCCGATCACGGTCGCGGACATCGCCGCCGCCGTCCCCGTGAGCACCAGGACGCTCAACAGGCGGTTCCTCGACGAACTAGGGCTTCCGCCATCCCGCTGGCTCATCCGGGCCAGGGTCCGCATCGCGCAAGGGTTGCTCGAGACCACCGACCTACCGATCGACCAGATCGCCTCGCGGTCCGGGCTCGGCTCGCCGTCGAACCTCCGGGCACGGTTCGCCGACATCGTCGGCACGAGCCCCGGCAGGTACCGCAAGGCCCTCACCACCCCGGGGAGTCTGTCCGTGCCCGAATGACGACCGGCTCGCGAGGGAGTCGCGGCGCGCCATGGATCACACGTCGATCCAGTAGCGCCGTACCCGGCCGTCATCGACCTCGATCACCTTCTCCAGGACACCACCGTGTCGTTCGATCGTCCGCACCGATCCCACGTTGTCATCCGCACAGACCAGCAGCACACGGCCCAGACCGGCCGCGCGTGCGTGCGTGAGCACGGCACCGAGCGCCCAGGTGGCGACCCCGCGACCCCGAGCCGAGGGACGGATGCCGTACCCGACGTGTCCCAGGCGCAGCACGACGTCCTCAGGCCCGGTTCGCAGCGCGACACCTCCCAGCACCTCGTCACGATCGACGACCCACCACATCTGAGCATCACGCAGCGACCGGAGCCGACCCACCCACGTGGCGAAGCCTTCGGCACTCACGACGTCATCCTCTGCTCCGACGCCGAACCCGTCCTCGTGGACACCCGGCCCCCACTCCCGGTGGGACGCAAGCCAGGCCGAGTGACGGGTCACGTCGGGCACGACCAGTTCGAGCATCGCTTCACTGTAGGAGACCGGAACGTGCTCCAGGCTGCCTCGAGCAGGTCCTCTGAGGTCCCGCGCCGGACTCGTCCGGTCCCGTGCGGTTGCCGCGAGGGGTCTGCTCCCTTCCGGTGGTGGAGGATGCTCCCGTGAACGACGTGGTGAGGGTTCGGTTCCCCCTGGAGCGGGACGACTTCGGATGGCCCCCCGCTGAGTCGGAAGCGCTGTGGGCTCGCCCTGTCGGGGCGGCAGCCTTCCGCCTCGACAACACCCCGTGGTTCGTCCGGGGGGTTGCGGCCGACGACGTCGTCGAGGCCCGGCCCGATGAGGACGGCGTGCTGTGGTTCGTGCAGCTCCTCGAGCGGGGCGGGCGAGTCGTGGTCCGCGTGATTCCGCGCCACGACGGGCCGCTGCGAGGCGACCGGCAGGCGGTGGTGGATGCCTTCGTCCCGCACGGCGTCTCCGGTGAAGGTATGGCGACCCCGATCAGCATGGTCGCGCTCGACATCGGCCCCGAGGGCCCCCTCGCTGCCATCAAGGGTCTCCTGGACGACGGGGAAGCCGACGGCCGCTGGCACTACGAAGAAGGCTGCGTCACGGAACGCTGGCTGCGCCTCTCCTGATCGGCCGGACACAGCACGATGGCCGCGCCGACGAGTGCCCAACTACTGGCACCGCCTTCTGGGCTGGCGAGGCGGGGAGTGGTCCTGGGAGGACTTTCCACACCGCCCAAGCGACTCAACACCATCGATGCAGTGAGCGCTCGTGCCGCCGTCAGAGAGACCGTGCTTGGTAGCAAGCCTGCCCGCCCCCGCGCAGGTCGTCGGCGCGGTCTCAGTTCCGGCGTCGACCGAAGAAGCGGCGGATGGCGCGGACCACGGCACCGATCACCGTGGGCGGCAGACCCCCGCCGCCCTGCCCGCCCAGGGACTGCCCGCCGAGGAAGCCCGCGTTGGGGTCCGGGCGGCGGTCGAAGCCGTCCCCATCGCCGGGACGTCGGATCGGTGGACCTGGCATGGCAGACCTTCTTCCGGGACGACGGCGACGGCAGGGCTGATGCTACGGACGGTCGCGTGCCGGGTCGACGGGTGTCGATGCGGTGGCGACCCGTCTCTCGTGCCTCAGCGCTGCCCCTCGCCGCCGAGAGCGATGCGGGCGAGCTCCTGCGCGACCTGTGCGGGTGTGCGCTGCTCCGTCGGGACGCGCGCGACCCAGGGTGCGGCCTCGTGGTGGAGGCGGCTGGCGGCCATGGCGCTGCGGCTGAGGTGGGCGATCAGCGCGGAACCGGTCTCGCGCTCGCCCAGGCGCGCTGCGACGACGTCGTCGGGAGCCGTGAGGAGGGCGGCGCGCAGCTCGACGGCCCCACCGAGGGCACGTGTCACCATGGCGTGCTCGAGGACACTCACGGTGTTGACGTAGATGACGCGCCGGTAGCCCACAGCCTCGTAGGTGCGCCAGAGCGCGCGCAGATTGGTCTCGGTCAGCTGGCCGCCGTCGGGGTCGTCGAACGGCTTGGGGTAGGCAGCGCTCAGGTTGTCACCGTCGACCAGGCAGTGCTCTCGCGCCTCCTGCTGCCAGAGCTCGGCGAGGGCGAAGGCCGCGGAGGACTTGCCGACCCCGGAGCGGCCGCCGATGAGCAGGACCTGGGTCGTCGACGAGGGAGAGGGCACGGGACCATCCAGCCATTCCGCGGCACGGGGAGCCAGTGCATTGCGGGTGCTCAGCCCAGGTCGATCGCCGTGTCCTCGTCGCGGTCGCAGGTCAGCACGCCGTCCTGCACGCGTAGTCGCGCGGCCTGGATCACCGACCGGCGCTGGTCGTAGCTGCGGTCCGGGGCGGCGCCGGTGCCGTCGCCGCTGGTCCCGGGGTGGGTGAAGTAGACGACGTACGCGGTCTCGGGGTCGACGACGACGACGTCGGCGTGCAGGCCGATCGTGGCGTCCTCGGGACGGGTGCCGGGCTGGTCGAGGATCAGTCCCTGGCGGGTCCACGTCGTCAGGTCTGCGGACCAGAAGACGCCTTGCCCGCGCCACTCGTCGACGACCATCCAGTACCGCCCGCCGAGCTCGAAGACGTTCGGTCCCTCGTGCGGCCGGTGGGTCAGCACCGGGCCGAGGACGGTCCAGCTGTCGAGGTCGCCCGAGTCGGCGGCCCAGGTGTGGGACTCGTCGGCCTCGTCCTTGTACCAGAGGCGGTAGCCGCCGTCGGGCAGCGGGTGCAGGCAGGCGTCGATCACGTACCTGCTGCTCAAGGGGACCTCGCCGCGGTAGGCCCAGGCCTCGAGGTCGGGGCTCGCGTAGTGCCGGATGACCCGCTCGTGGCCGGCCCACTGCTCGGGGACGCCCTCGATGTGGCTGACGAACATGTGGAACTCGCCGCGCTCGTGGACGATCTCGGGGGCCCAGAAGGTGTCGCGGCGCCCGGGCTCGAGGTCCAGGCCCTCGATCACCCCGCGGTACTCCCAGGTGCGGCCCCGGTCGGTCGAGACCGCGACGCCCAGGTCCGAGCCGTGCACCCAGGCGACCCCGGGCTCCTCGACCCTCGCCCGACGCTGGGTGTAGACCAACCACCACTCCTCCCCGCGGCGGACCAGCACCGGGTCGGTGCCGCCCCCGTGGACCGGGTCGACGAAGAGCGGAGCGTGAATCACGCCGTCGGGCCTGCGGCAGGACGCAGGTCGGTGACCTCGGCCCGCAGATCGCTGCGGAACTGCGCGTCGGCGTCGAGGGACTCGTGGGTGATCGCGCGGCCGTGAGTGGCCGAGGCGTAGATCGCGGTGACCAGCTCGAGGGGGCGGCGGGCGTAGGTGACCAGGTCCGGCATGGGCTCGCCGGCGACCAGGGCGTCGACGACGGCGCGCACCAGGGGCTCGTGCCCGCTCGGCTCGTCCTCGGCGGGGAAGGCCCACGCGGCAGTCTGGTCCTCGCTGACCCCGCGCGCGGGGGTGATCCGCCACGAGTCCCCGCTGTGCCCGTAGAGGTGCTCGACCTCGACGGTCGCGAGCTCGGTGTCGATCCGCACGTAGCTCGTCTCGCGCGGGGCCAGCACGCTCGAGACGGCGGTCGCGATCACCCCGTTGGCGAAGCGGATGGTCGCGGTCGAGGTGTCCTCCATCTCGATGTCCCGCGCGAGGCGCCACAGCCGGGCGTCGACCTCGGCCCAGTCGCCCAGCAGGTGGGCGAGCAGGTCCATCTGGTGGATGCCGTGGCCGAGCGTCGTCCCGCCGCCCTCGCCGTCCCAGGTGCCGCGCCAGTCGACCGCGTAGTAGTCGTCCTGCCGCAACCACAGGGTCTGGCACTGGGCGAGCAGCGGCCGTCCGAGGGCCCCGGTGTCGAGCAGGTGCTTGACGTGGGCCGCGGCCGTTCCGGTGCGCTGCTGGAAGACGATCGCGAAGGCCAGCCCTGCGGCGTCGGCGGCGGACTGCATGTCGTCGAGCTCGTCGAGGGACAGGGCCGGGGGCTTCTCGCACAGCACGTGCACCCCGGCCGCGTAGGCGTCGAGGGTCTGCTCGCGGTGCAGGTCCGGCGGGGTGCAGAGGATGACCAGGTCGAGCTCCTCGGCCGCGAGCAGCTCGGTGTGCGTCGCGTACCGCCCGCGGACCCCGTACGTGTCGGCGAAGGCCTCGCGGCGCTCGGTGCTGCGGTTGCTCACCGCGACCAGCTCGACCCGCGGGTCGGCCGCGACGGCCTGGGCGTGCAGGTGCGCGACGGCACCGGTTCCGACGATCGCGGCCTTGAGGGTCACGGGGGGCTCCTTCGCTCCAGGGAGGGGTCCGGCTCGTGCTGCTGGGCCGACGCTAGCGCGGGGAACGGGTGCCTGTAAAACGATTCAATCCGAGGGGCGCGCGAGCGCGGCGGTCGGGTCGACCAGGGGTCAGCGAGCCCCGCCGGAGGACGCCCGCACCACGAGCTCGGGCTGGAACTCGATGCGCTGCGGCGCGGCCATGCCCGGCCCGGCGGCCTTGAGCAGCAGGTCGGCCGCGACCTCGCCGAGCTGACGGGTGGGCTGGCGTACCGAGGTCAACGGCGTCATGAGCATCGACGCGAAGTTCACGTCGTCGTACCCGACCACGGCCATGTCCTCCGGGATCGCCAGGCCGTGCGAGCGCAGGGCCCGCATCGCGCCCAGGGCGGTCAGGTCGTTGACGCAGAACAGGGCCGACGGCGCGGTCCCCGCCGCGAGCAGCTCGGTCACCCCGGCCTCGCCCCCCTCGGCGTTCAGCGAGGAGACCGTGATCTCGACCATCGCCTCGTCGGGGTCCAGCCCCGCGGCCTCGAGGGCCCGGACCATGCCTGCGCGCCGGTCCACGCACTGGGCGATGCTCTGCGGCCCGTTGATGAAGGCGATGCGGCGGTGGCTGAGGCTGAGCAGGTGCTCGACGGCCATGGCGGCCCCCGCGACGTCGTCCACCGCGACCGAGGAGAGCTCCTCGGCGGGGGAGGTGCGGTCCAGCAGCACCACGCCCACCCCCCGGCGCGACAGCTCGAGCAGCGGCTCGAGGTCGGTGCTGGCGGGGGTCACCAGCATGCCCAGCACCCCGTGCTCCTCGAAGAGCCGCAGGTAGCGGGCCTCGCGCTCGGGGTCCTCGTCGGAGCTCGCGAGCATCAAGGTGTGGTCGGCCTGGGCGAGGCGGTCCTCGATGCCCCGGGCGACCTCGGTGAAGAACGGGTTGGCGATGTCCAGCAGGATCGCGCCCACGGTCGTGATGGTCCCGGCGCGCAGCTGACGCGCCGAGCCGTTGGGCACGAAGGACAGGTGCTCGATCGCCGCGAGCACCTTGGCCCGCGTGGTGGGGGAGACGCGGTCGGGGCGGTTGAGCACGTTCGAGACCGTCCCGAGGGAGACCCCGGCCTCCTGCGCGACGTCGCTGATGCTCGCGCGCCGGGGACCGCGCTGGGGTGCGCGTCCTGCTGTGGTGACCACCGGTTTCCCTTCGCTGCGCGACCGGCGTTGACGCCCGCCGAACCGCCTCCTAGGTTCATTCTGCCTGTGAACCGATTCAACGACGACACGGCGCGCGCGGGGGACCGTGGCGCGGCAGGAGGACCCGTGGCCCGAGTCTGCTTCATCTCCCGCATCCGCCCCGACCAGATCGAGACCTACCGCGCCCGGCACGCCGAGGTGTGGCCCGAGATGCTCGACGCCCTGCACGAGACCGGCTGGCGGGACTACACCCTGCACCTGGCCCCTGACGGGCTGCTCGTCGGGGTGGTCGAGGTCGACGACTTCGACGCAGCCCGCGAGGCCATGGCCGCCCGCGAGGTCAACGCCCGGTGGCAGGCCGAGATGGCTGAGCTCTTCGGCAGCGACGGCCCGCCCGACGAGGGCTTCGTCCAGCTCGAGACCGTCTTCGACATGGACGCCCAGCGCGCAGCCCTCGGCCGAGGGTGAGCGCGCCACCCGCCACCCGCCACCCGCTGAGATGTCACTTCTTGCCGCATGGGTATCGGGCCGTATCGCCAAGAAGTGACATCTCGACGCTGGGCAGGGGGTGGCGCGGGGGCGGCCTGCCAGTGCGGGTCGGGACCCAGGTGCGCTGCGGGCAGTGGTTGACCGGGGTTCTGGGGCGGGGGTAGCGTGCCGTCTGAAACGTTTCACAGGGCCGTGGGACGTCAACCAAAGGTGATGTGAGGGACAACAACGTGAGCACGGGGACGACGACGTCGGGCACTGCGGACCGGCGAGCAGCGGCGCTGGGGGCGCTCGCACAGCAGACCATCGAGCTGCCTAGCTGGGCCTTCGGGAACTCGGGCACCAGGTTCAAGGTCTTCGCCCAGGAGGGCGTGCCGCGGGACCCGTTCGAGAAGGTGGCCGACGCCGCCCAGGTGCACCGGTACACCGGTGTCGCCCCCCGGGTCTCCCTGCACATCCCGTGGGACAAGACCGAGGACTACGCCAAGCTCTCGGCCCACGCCGCCGAGCAGGGAGTGACGATCGGCGCGATCAACTCCAACCTCTTCCAGGACGACGACTACATGCTCGGGTCGCTCACGCACCCCGACGCCCGCGTCCGCGCCAAGGCCGTGGCCCACCACCTCGAGTGCATCGACGTGATGCGCGCCACCGGGTCCACCGACCTCAAGATCTGGCTGCCCGACGGCCTCAACTACCCGGGCCAGGACAACCTGCGCGCCCGCCAGGACCGCCTCGCGGAAGGGCTCGCCGAGGTCTACGCGGGCCTGGACCCCGAGCACCGCATCATCCTCGAGTACAAGTTCTTCGAGCCGGCCTTCTACTCGATGGACGTGCCCGACTGGGGCACGTCGCTGCTGCACTGCCTGGCGCTGGGCGAGCAGGCCATGGTGGTCCTGGACACCGGCCACCACGCGCCGGGCACCAACATCGAGTTCATCGTGGCCCAGCTGCTGCGTGCCGGACGCCTAGGGGCCTTCGACTTCAACTCGCGGTTCTACGCCGACGACGACCTCATGGTCGGCTCGGCCGACCCCTTCCAGCTGTTCCGGATCATGCACGAGATCGTCAGCTCCGGTGCCCTGGCCCCCGACTCGGGGGTCAACTTCATGCTCGACCAGTGCCACAACATCGAGCCCAAGATCCCCGGGCAGATCCGGTCCGTCATGAACGTCCAGGAGGCCACCGCCAAGGCCCTCCTCGTGGACGCCGACGCCCTGCACGCGGCCCAGCAGTCCGGGGACGTGCTGGGTGCGAACGGCCTGCTCATGGATGCCTACAACACCGACGTCCGCCCTCTCCTCGCCGAGCTGCGCGAGTCCCAGGGCCTGGACGCCGACCCGATGCGCGCCTACGGCGCCTCGGGCTACGCCGAGAAGATCAAGGCCGAGCGCGTCGGTGGCGCGCAGGCCGGATGGGGAGCCTGAACCGATGAGTCAGCAGAGCGCGACATCTGCCACCAACCCGGCCGCCGCGGACCTCGTCGGGCGGTCCAACCGCCTCGGCCAGGACCCGCGCAACACCAACTACGCCGGGGGCAACACCTCGGCCAAGGGCACCGAGATCGACCCGGTCACCGGTCAGCCCGTCGAGCTGCTCTGGGTCAAGGGCTCGGGCGGTGACCTGGGCACCCTGACCGAGAAGAACCTGGCCGTGCTGCGCCTGGACCGCATGCGCGCCCTGGTCGACGTGTACCCGGGGGTGGACCGCGAGGACGAGATGGTCGCGGCCTTCGACTACTGCCTGCACGGCAAGGGCGGCGCCGCCCCGAGCATCGACACCGCGATGCACGGCCTGGTCGACGCCCCGCACGTGGACCACCTGCACCCCGACTCGGGCATCGCGATCGCCACCGCGGCCGACGGCGAGGCGCTCACGCGCGAGTGCTTCGGCGACCGCGTGGTGTGGGTGCCGTGGCGCCGCCCCGGGTTCCAGCTCGGGCTGGACATCGCCGAGATCAAGAAGGCCAACCCGCAGGCCATCGGCTGCATCCTCGGTGGGCACGGCATCACCGCCTGGGGCAGCACGAGTGACGAGGCCGAGCAGCGCTCCCTGGACATCATCCGCACCGCCGAGGCCTTCATCGCCCGCCGCACCGAGGAGCTCGCCACCGCGGGCAAGCACCCGTTCGGCGCCGTCGTCCCGGGTCGTGAGGCCCTCGCCGAGAGCGAGCGTCAGGCCAAGGCCGCAGCGCTGGCCCCGACCGTCCGCGGCATCGCGAGCGCCGACAAGCCCCAGGTCGGTCACTTCACCGACGACGACGTCGTCCTGGACTTCCTGGCCCGCGAGAGCCTGGGCCGTCTGGCCGAGCTCGGGACCTCCTGCCCGGACCACTTCCTGCGGACCAAGGTCAAGCCGCTCGTGGTGGACCTGCCCGCGGACGCCGAGGTCGAGGCCGTGGTCGAGCGCCTCGCCGAGCTGCACGCCGCCTACCGCGAGGACTACGCGGGCTACTACGACCGCAACAAGACCCCCGACTCCCCGGCCATGCGCGGGGCAGACCCCGCGATCGTGCTGGTGCCCGGGGTCGGCATGTTCTCCTTCGGCAAGGACAAGCAGACCGCCCGCGTCGCGTCGGAGTTCTACATCAACGCGATCAACGTGATGCGCGGGGCCGAGGCGATCAGCACCTACGCGCCGATCGACGAGGCGGAGAAGTTCCGCATCGAGTACTGGGCCCTCGAGGAGGCCAAGCTCCAGCGGATGCCGGCCCCCAAGCCCCTGGCCACCCGCGTCGCCCTGGTGACCGGGGCCGGCTCGGGGATCGGCAGGGCCATCGCCGAGCGCCTCGCGGCCGAGGGCGCCTGCGTGGTCGTCGCCGACATGAACATGGAGGGAGCGCAGGAGGTCGCTGCCCAGCTGGGCGGGCCCGACAAGGCCGTCGCGGTGCACGCGGACGTGACCGACGAGGCCGCCGTGAGCGCCATGATCGACGCCGCGGTCCTGGCCTTCGGTGGCCTCGACCTGGTGGTCAACAACGCCGGACTCTCCATCTCCAAGCCGCTGCTCGAGACCACGGCCAAGGACTGGGACCTGCAGCACGACGTCATGGCCCGCGGGTCCTTCCTGGTGGCCCGTGAGGCTGCCCGCGCGATGATCGCCCAGAAGCTCGGTGGGGACATCGTCTACATCGCCTCGAAGAACTCCCTGTTCGCCGGACCCAACAACATCGCCTACTCGGCCACCAAGGCCGACCAGGCCCACCAGGTCCGCTTGCTCGCGGCCGAGCTCGGGGCCCACGGCATCCGCGTCAACGGGGTCAACCCCGACGGGGTGGTGCGCGGCTCGGGCATCTTCGCCGGCGGCTGGGGCGCGCAGCGCGCCAAGACCTACGGCGTGCCCGAGGAGGAGCTGGGTGCCTACTACGCCCAGCGGACCCTGCTCAAGCGTGAGGTGCTGCCCGAGCACGTCGCCGCGGCGGTCTTCGCGCTGACCGGCCCCGACCTCGTCCAGACGACGGGGCTGCACGTCCCGGTCGACTCGGGCGTGGCCGCGGCCTTCCTGCGGTAGGCGGGCGGCGTGGGTACCTTCGCGGCGGTCGACCTCGGGGCGTCCAGCGGCCGGGTGGTCGTGGGGCGGGTGCTCGGCGCGGCCGGTGAGCAGCGCGTCGAGCTGCACGAGGTCAACCGCTTCCCCAACGGCCCGGTCGCGCTCTACTCGGGGGCCGTGGGGGAGCGTCGGCTGCACTGGGACGTCCTGGCCCTGTACCGCGGCATCCTCGACGGGCTGCGTGCCGCGACCCGGGAGGCCGGGCGCCTCGACGCGGTCGGCATCGACTCGTGGGCCGTGGACTACGGCCTGCTCGACGCCGACGGCGTGCTCCTCGGCAACCCCGTCAACTACCGCGACGGCCGCACCGCCGGGATGTCCGAGCGGGCCTTCGCCGTCGTGCCCGCGACCGAGCTGTACGCGCGGACCGGTCTGCAGGTGCAGCCCTTCAACACCGTGTTCCAGCTGCTCGCCGAGCAGGGTGGTGCCCAGCTGGACGCCGCCCGGCAGCTGCTGCTGATCCCCGACCTGCTCGGCTACTGGCTGACCGGCAGCCGAGGGGCTGAGGTCACCAACGCCTCGACCACGGGTCTGCTCGACGCGACCACCCGCACCTGGACCGTCGACCTCGCCGAGCGTCTGGGCATCGACCCCGGGCTGCTGCCCGCTCTGCGTGAGCCGGGCGAGGCCCTCGGCCCCGTGCTGCCTGCCGTCCGCGAGGAGATCGGCCACCACGCGGAGCTGCCCGTCGTCGCGGTCGGCTCCCACGACACGGCCTCGGCCGTGGTCGGCGTCCCGGCCGAGCAGCCGGACTTCGCGTACGTCTCCTGCGGGACGTGGTCCCTGGTCGGGCTCGAGCTCGACCGGCCGGTCCTCACCGAGGCCAGCCGGGCCGCGAACTTCACCAACGAGCTCGGCGTCGACGGCACGGTGCGGTACCTGCGCAACGTCATGGGCCTGTGGGTGCTGCAGGAGTCCATCCGCACCTGGAGCCAGGCCGGGCTGCCCGCGGACCTCGCCGACCTCCTGGCTGCCGCCGCTGAGGTCCCCGCCCTGACGACCGTCGTGGACCTGAACGCCGCCGCGTTCCTGCCGCCGGGGGACATGCCCGCCCGGATCGCCGCCGCCGCGACCCGCACGGGCCAGACCCCGCCGCAGTCCCAGGCCGAGACCGTGCGCTGCATCCTCGACTCCCTGGCCCTGGCCTACCGCGGGGCCGTGCGCGAGGCGACGACCCTGGCCGGGAAGGACGTCGGCGTCGTGCACGTGGTCGGGGGCGGTGCGCGCAACGAGCTGCTCTGCCAGCTCACGGCCGACGCGACCGGACTCCCCGTGATCGCGGGCCCTGTCGAGGCTGCGGCCCTGGGCAGCGTGCTGGTCCAGGCCCGCGCCGTCGGGGTGCTCAGCGGTGGGCTCGCCGAGCTACGCGCCGTCGGCGCCCGAGGTCAGGAGCTGCGCCGTCACACCCCGGGACGCCTCGTGCCCGACGACGCCCAGTGGGTCGCCGCCGAGCGCCGGCTCGGGCTCGCCGCTCCGTGATCGACGAAGACCTGGAAGTCAGGTGCTCAGCGCCGGTGCGGGGAGCGGCGGGTGTGGCGGGGCGTGATGCGAACGGGTCGCGGCGGGGTGCGCTCCACGATCCGAGCCGCCGTGGCCAGGACGACGGCGTCCTCGACCAGGCCTGCGCGCAGGTCGGGCTGGAGCCACTCAGGTCCCTCCTCGGCCGCCCACCGGCGCCACTCGACCCCCGCGTAGGAGCCGGCCCAGGCCCCCGCCGCGCCGGCCACCGAGGCGAGCACGGCCTTGGCCGCCGAGCGTCCCTCGCTCAGGGCGAGGCCGAGGCCTCCGAGGGCCCCGCTCGCGACGCGGGCCCCGAGCACCGGGGCGTCGGTGCGGCTCGGGATGCCCGGCATCTTGTCCCCGACCAGCTCCCCGAGCACCGCGAGGCGCACCGACCCGCGCAGCAGCGCAGGGCCGACACCGCGGCGCCCGCGGGTCGCGGCGAGCACCGGGACGGCCACCCCGAGCGAGGACCGGCCGCCGACGGCCAGCCCGAGGACGGTGGATCTCATCAGTGTTCCCATGGGACGGGTCTACCTGGTCGTCGGGGTTCCGGCCATCGGGGCGGGCCGGAGGGGCGCCGGTGACTCCGGAGGAGCAGGGGACCCTCGTCCCCTCGCGCCCGGGTGCACGCACGCGAGAGGGTGTGGACGTCCAGAGGAGAGGTGGTCGTGTGGGCAAGGCACGGATCGGTGACGTCGCGGCGCTCGCGGGTGTCTCCGTCGCGACCGTCTCGAACGTCCTCAACCGACCCGAGAAGGTCACCCCACCGTTGGTCGACCGGGTTCGCGCCGCGATCGACGAGCTCCAGTACGTCCCGCACATGCCGGCCCGTCAGCTGCGCAGCGGGCGCAGCGCGACCATCGGCATCAGCGTCCTCAACGCCGCGAACCCCTTCTTCGGCGAGATCGTCTCGGCGGCCGAGCTCGCCGCCGTCGGGCGGGACCTGTCCGTCATGGTCGGCAGCAGCCACGAGTCGCCTACCTCGCAGGACAAGTACCTCGACGTGTTCGAGCAGTTCCGCTTCGCCGGGATCATCGTCACCCCCGTCTCGCAGGACCTCGAGCGCCTCCGGCGCCTGCACGCCCGCGGCATCCCCGTGGTGCTCGTCGACCAGGAGGACCCGACGCGGGTGCTGCCGTCGGTCTCGGGGGACCACCTCGCGGGCGGTCGGCTCGGAGGCGAGCACCTCGTCGCGGCGGGCTGCACACGGGTGACCTTCGTGGCCGGGCCGCTCGCCGTCCCGCAGATCGCCGAGAGGCTCCAGGGGTGCGAGGAGGCGGTCGGAGACCATGCGGGCGTCGAGCTCACGGTGCACTCGGGGCCCGGCATGGACATCGACCTCGGCCGCGTCGCCGGGGAGGAGATCCTCCGCCTGCCCGCGTCCCGGCGGCCCGACGGCGTCTTCGCGGCCAACGACATGCAGGCCATCGGCATCATGCAGGCCTTCCTCGCGGCCGGTCTGCGGGTGCCCGAGGACGTGCGGATGCTCGGGTACGACGACATCGCCTTCGCCGCGGTCGCTGCCGTCCCGCTGACGTCGATCCGGCAGCCGAGCCGTGAGATCGGCAGGACGGCGGCGACGCTGCTGATGGACCCGGCCGCCGCCCAGGACGTGCCCGCAGCACGGGTCCGGTACACCCCCGAGCTCGTGGTGCGGGAGAGCACCGCCGGGGCCGGGGTTGCGCGGGTCGGTTCTCCCCTCCCGGCTGGCTGACCGGCGTCGACCGTGGTGCGTCAGGCCTCGTCGCGCATCATCCGCGTGTCTGGTCGGGACGGGGAGCCTGCGGGGGCGGCTGCCACTCGTCCTCGTCGCTGATCGCCCGCGTGATGCGTCGACTGATCTCACGCAGCTGCCGCGCCTGAGCCCGGGTCAGCCGGTCGAGGACGAGCCGACGCACCGTGCGTGTGTGCCCCGGGGTGGCCTCGCCGACCTTGCGCTGCCCTTGCTCGGTGAGGACGGCCAGGGTGTACCGGCCGTCGGTGGGGTCGGGGGTGCGTCGCGCCCACCCCTTCGACTCGAGGCGCGACGTCGCTCGGGACAGCCGAGACAGCGAGCTGTTCGCATAGCCGGCCAGGACGCTCATGCGGAGCGTGTGGTCCGGAGCGTTCGCGAGCGCGAACAGGACCCCGTACTCGAAGTGGGTCAGCTCTGCGTCGCGCTGCAGCTGGGCGTCGAGCGCCGGCGGCAGCCACTCCAGGACCGTGGCGAGGGCGGCCCAGGTCTCGAGGTCCTCACCGCTGAGCCCTGCGGAGGTGTGCGGGTCTGGCATGACGACAGAGTACGTGCACGGACACCCCGGTGGTGCAACTTTTACTTGACAGGGAAAGTGAAGCCACGTAGCTTTCACTTGCTTGAGCAAGTGAAGGATGCCGCTGCCTGCGGTGTCTCCTGACGGATGGGACGGGGAGAGATGGATCTGCAGCTGTCGGGCAAGACCGCCTTCGTGAGTGGTTCGACGCAAGGGATCGGCTACGCGATCGCCGAGGCTCTCCTGGCCGAGGGAGCATCGGTGATCATCAACGGGCGAGACGAGGGCCGGCTCCGCGCTGCCACGGACCGCTTGACCGCCGCCGTCCCGGGCGCAGTCGTGACGGGGCTGGTCGCCGACTTCGAGGACCCAGCCCAGGTGCGAGGCCTCCTGGACGCGCTGGGTGACCTCGACATCCTGGTCAACAACGTCGGCCTGTTCGAGGTCAAGCCCTTCGCGGAGATCTCTGACGAGGACTGGCAGCGCTACTTCGAGGTCAACGTCATGAGCGGCGTCCGGCTCTCGCGGCACGTGCTCGACCAGATGCTCGCCAAGAACTGGGGGCGGATCATCTTCGTCGGCAGCGAGTCAGGCGTGAACGTCCCCGCCGACATGGCCCACTACGGCCTGAGCAAGGCGGCGATGCTCGCCCTGAGCAACGGTCTGGCAAAGCTCACCCGGGGCACCGAGGTGACGGTCAACACGATCCTTGGTGGGCCGACGTACTCCGACGGGGTGGCTCAGGCCGTGAACGAGATCTCACGGGCGCAGGGGGTCTCGGAGGACGAGATGAAGGCTGCCATCGTGGCCGGGAACCAGACCTCCCTGCTGCAGCGGTTCATCGAACCCGCTGAGATCGCCCACCTCGCGCTCTACCTCGCGAGCCCGCTCTCGTCGGCGACGAACGGCGCGGCGATGCGAGCTGACGGCGGGGTCCTCACGGCGACGACCTGAGGCTCCGCGGCGTCCCTCGGGGGAGGCCTCGATACTCGTCGCTGCTGTCATGAGCCAGCGCCACGCTCCAGGACGGGCACGGCCAGCAGTATCCAGGCGGCTAGGGCCATCCCCGTGGTGGCGACCGGGTAGGCATGGGCGAACGTGAACGCCTCAGGCCAGCGGCGCCGGTAGTCCTTGGCGCGTCCCAGCAGACTGGTGGTCTCCCAGGCGGTGGGGATCCCGGCATCGCTCCAGAGCTCTTCGAGTCGACGTCGGCCTTCTGGTCCTGCGGCGCGCGGACTGCCTCCCGCGACGATCCGCAGGAGAACGGCACCATCCCGGCTGAGCACGAAGGCGAGGAGCGGTGGGCCCCAGAACCCGTTGCGGCCGTAGTCGACATGCGCCAGCAGCACCTGGCTGATCTCGTCGACGCGCAGCTCTCCTGGCACGCCGATGCGCGACCGCCACACCACACGGGTGCCGTCGATCCGGACCTTCCGGACCCCCGCGCGGGCAGCGCGCTGCGGGCGGGCACCGTGGCGTCGATGTGAGGGTCGTTCTCCGACGACGAGCATCTCGAGCAGGTCAGCGATCCCTCGTGGGCTCCACCAGCGGGGATGGGTTTGGGTGTCGACCACACCGCTGTTGTCGGCGCCTGCGCCTCCGACCTTGAGTGCCTACAGCCCCGACCTGCACCACCGCGGCCGGGAGCCTTGGCTGGCGCCTCCTGCCTCAACGCAGGAGAGCGAGATCCCGTCGGATGTAGCGCAGGTGCGCCCACTCCTCCTCCAGGATCACGCGGATGCAGTCGCCGACGGTGGGGTGCCAGTCACCACCGCCCCACGGGTTGTCGCGTTCCTCCGCCAGCAGCTCCGGCGTGACGGTCGCCAGGACGTCGGTCACCAGCTGCTGCCGCTCGGCGCGTACGGCGAGGATCTCCTCGTAGGGCGGTGGGTCCACGCGGAAGATCGACATGTCGAAGCCCATCTGCTCGGCCCCGGTGAAGATCTGCCCGATCTCGTGGAACGGCTGCTCCACCTGCAGGACACCGCCGCGGAGCCAGGCGTCGGTCGCGAGGATCAGGTGCCGGAGGGTCTGGGCCATGGACCACTCGTCCTCGACGTGGGCGTCCACCAGCTCGAGCGGCGTGTCCGCCACCGTCGTCTGCCACGCGGACTGCACGGCGACCCATCCCTCGCGCAGGCCTTCGGGCGTCTGAGCCTTCTGCAGCTCACGGCCCGGGAACTGCCGGTTGAGCTCGGCCTCCACGAGGGGCACCACGTCGACCCCGTTGACGACGAGGCTGCCGAAGAGGAGGTCGTGGCTGTCGATGTCGAGCCCGTCGACGTCGACGCCGCGCATCGTCACGCCGGTGAGGTCGGAGAACCGCAGGGTCGCGCCCTTGAAGCTGGCCCTGACGAAGGACGCACCCTCGAACTCCTTCGTACCCGAGTAGGTCGCCATCGATCCATCATCACACCGCGTCCGGGGCGTGTCAGGACCGACAGGGGCTTTAGAGGTGGAGGAGCCGACGCACGGTGTTCAGGTTCCGGGTGGTGCCCGACACCTCGAGCGCGCGACCGATCGCGGCGTCGTTCATCTGCGGCCGTCCTGCCCCGTTTGCGTAGCGGATGTGGAGCTCTGATCCGATGACCTCCCACCTGTCTGAACCGGTCTCGTAGGTGCGGGCCTTCGCGACGGCCTCGGCGGTCGGCGCTCGCATCAGGAAGGTGATGTGGGAGTAGCGCGCTTCGACGACCTCGAACGGGTGCGCCTGAAGCGCTGCGGCGACCTCGGGGTGCGAGCGGGAGATGACCTCGCGAAAGAACCCGAAGTGCTGCTGGATCTGTGTCTCGAGTGCTCGGTCGAAACCAGGTGGTGCGTCGCAGACCATGTTGCCCGAGGCGATGTAGGTGCGTACGTCGCGCGCTCCGAGGCTCTCGGCGATCCTCCGCAGCTCTGCCATCGGCAGCGTCGAACCTCGTCCGAGATTGATGGCCCTGATGAGGTGGATGCGACGCTCGAGTCCCGGCGCGCTATCCGTCGTCGGCGTACCCATCGCTCACCGCCTCGGGCAGGACATCCGCGGATGCTTTCAGCGGAGCAGGAGGTTGAGGAGCACGGTCAGCACGATCGAGGCGACGACGGAGACCAGAAGCATCACCAGGCAGCCCTTGCCGCCGCCGAGGGGTCTGACCTCGACGTCGCGTCCGATTCTCACGGTAGGCGCCTCAGTTCGGGTGATCGTCGTCGGGCTCGCGGGCGCCGCCGAACTCTGCTCAGCAGTCGTCGTCGCGTCTGGCGACCATACGGTCGACCTGGGGAGGCCGCGCGTCGAGCCGTTATCCCCTTGCTGGGGCCAGTCCGCTTCGTCAGGCTCGGCCCATGACCTCCAGTGATCTGTGGGACGCCGAGACCGCGATGCGCTACGACGACCCGTCGTCGCCGATGTTCAGCTCCGAGGTCCTCGCCCCCACGGTGGACTTCCTCGCCGAGCTCGCGGGGGACGGCCCGGCGCTGGAGCTCGCCATAGGGACCGGCAGAGTGGCCGTTCCGCTGTCCGAGCGCGGGGTGCCTGTCACCGGCATCGAACTCTCTCCGCCGATGGTCGAGCAGCTGCGTCGCAAGGCGTCTGCCGCCGAGATCCCGGTCATCCTCGGCGACATGGCCAGCACCCGCGTCGAGGGCACCTTCTCGCTCGTGTACCTCGTCTTCAACACCCTCGGAAACCTGCGCACGCAGGACGAGCAGGTCGCGTGCTTCCGCAACGCTGCGCGCCACCTCTCCCCAGACGGGCACTTCGTGATCGAGCTGGGGGTGCCCGGCATCCGGCGCTTCCCGCCCGGCCAGACCGCCGTGCCCTTCGAGGTGACCGACCGCCACACCGGTCTCGACACCTTCGACATGGCAACCCAACAGGGCACCTCGCACCACTACTCACGGGAGGACGACGGGACCTACCGGTACTCGACGAGCAACTTCCGGTTCGTCTGGCCTGCCGAGTGCGATCTCATGGCCAAGCTCGCCGGGCTCGAGCCGGCAGGGCGCTGGGCGGACTGGAACCGGTCCCCGTTCACGTCCGAGAGCACCAGCCACATCTCCGCATGGAGTC
Source organism: Actinotalea soli (assembly GCF_017565425.1). Taxonomy (GTDB): domain Bacteria; phylum Actinomycetota; class Actinomycetes; order Actinomycetales; family Cellulomonadaceae; genus Actinotalea; species Actinotalea soli. The sequence goes on along the minus strand of NZ_JAGEMK010000006.1, from coordinate 101,421 downwards.
TGCCCGCATAGCTGAGAACGGCACGAGCGAGCGAGCCGTCGACCGCTCACCGCCGTACCGGAGAGTGCTGTTCAGGTGCTCCGATCTGCCGGAGGATCTCGTCTGCGACGCGCGCGACGGGGCGAGTGGCGTCGATGACCACGCCGGTCCTCGGGATGTCCTCCTTCGTGCGATGCAGCTCGAGGATGGCGTCCTGCTCCTCCGGCCTCCCGCCGGGCTCGTCCTCCGGCCGCGCCGTGAGCCGTCGCTCCAGGGTGTCCGCATCCACCTCGAGGACGAAGACGCCGTCGAAGAGCTCGATGAACCTGGCGAAGTTCCGTGACCCGCCGCAGAAGAAGGTCATCGGGTAGCTCTGGTCGGCTGTGAGGGCTTTCACAGCCTCGACGTCCCAGAGGTGGTTCTCGTGCGCTGCGGTGTCCGTCGGCTCGCCGGTCTCGGGATCGCCCTGGTAGGCCAGGACGCGGTCGCCGTGGATGGCGTGGTGGCCACGCCGTTGGAGCTCGTCGCAGAGGGTCGTCTTCCCTGAGCCGGAGACCCCCTCGACGAGGTAGTTCCTGACGCCCATCGCCGAAGCCTAACGAGCGTCGCGCTTCCTGAGTACGGCTCCCTGGTCGGCCGAACGATGGTCATGCTGCGCGACGGGACGACCGACGATGAGATCGCGGTCGTTTCGGCACGGGCCTTCAGCAGCGAGAAGCCTCCATCTCAGATGCGCGGCCCACGGCAGGAGCGTGTGGCCAGCGGGCACGATCACACGATCAGGCGAGTGCGACGCGGTCGGGGTCGACGGCTCCTGCGGGCCCCGCGGTCTCTGTGGAGTCGACGATCCACAACGGTTCCACCAGTCGGCTGGCGACGAGGCGACCCACCCCGCGATCCATTCCGGTGAGCGACACTCGAAGATCGCGGCCGACATCGCCCGCGGGTCCGGCGACGTGCGATCGGTGAAGTCCCCCCTCCCACTCAACGGGACTGACGTCCACGGGGTAGATGTTCGTCAGCGGTGCCGACGAACCGTCGCAGTGCAGGTGGTCGTCGAGGTGGATGAAGCGAGGATCACCATCGAGGACTTCTCGCACGCTGTCGTAGAGATGCGGGTCAGTGCTCACGACGATCACGGAGCGGGGCACGATCGAAGGCCACCGACGCGTACGTCCGCGGCATGACCAGGTGCCACCGGATTCGAGAGGATCGGACAATGGACGATGCGACAGGGCTTGCAGCGGCGATCCGACCGTTGACGCCTCTGCGTGTGCAGCAGGTGGAGTACAACGCCCCGATGCTCACCGTCGTCGGAGGCGGATGGTCGGTCGCGCTCACCGGCGAGTGGACTTGGTACCGGGGTGATCAGGTTGTGGCGGCCTGGGGTGACGCGAGCGCCGAGGACGCCGTCTGGGACCTGTGCGGGCTGGACCTGCTCGACGTCGTGTTTCCGGATCTAGGTTTCGCCGGCGACTGCGTTTTCGTCCTATCGGACGGTCGGATCGAGGCCCGCTCGGATCGGACTGGGTTCGAGACGTGGGCCTTCGAGCACGAAGCCCTCGACACGGTCTTCATCGGTCTGTGAGGCGAAACCAACTCGAGTCTCCCGCGATGCGACACTCACGCGCGTGAACAACCTGCTGGGCCTCCTCGCGGTGAAGGAGAGCGAGGGCGTCGTGGCGCTCGTTCCGACGGTTGACGGCGCATCGTTGATCGACATGGTGGAGGCCTACGAGTCGCTACAAGGTTTCGCGCCTGCCGGAGGCTACGCCGGTCTGCTCCCCGCTGGAGATCTCAACGACTACTACCGCGGCGTCAGAGCGCGGCACTGGCCTCGCTCCAAGCGGCTGTGGCTGCTCGGATGCGACTGCGGCGAGGTCGGGTGCTGGCCACTCGAGGCCGAAGTGGTCTTGGCCGAGAACTCGGTCACCTGGTCCGGCTTTGCCCAGCCTCACCGCCCGGAGTGGGCGTACACGGGGTTCGGGCCCTTCGTCTTCGACCGGCGTCAGTACGAGGACGCCGTTGCCGCTGCGTCGGCCATCGTCACCTCGTGAGCATCGCCGACGCGGGGCACGGTTGGCGGCATGGCCGGATATCGGCTACCCGGAGTCGCCGTCATCGGAGGCCCGCTGGGACGTACTCGGCCCCCTGCGAACGCGAGAGCCACCCCGCCGTAGGCGCCAGCAGCAGTCCGCCCGTCCGGCTGAGCGCACGCCACAACCGGTGCCACGGCAGCCTCCCGGGGGCGCCCCCAGCGGGCGCCAACGCGGCCGCTGAAGGACCGGTCAACGGCCCTCACCCCGTCGCTGACCGACCCGAAGCCGCCGCACCGCGACGAGCACGATTTCCCAGAATCCGAGCGCCAGGGCGAAGGCCAGACCCGTCAGCGCGTAGGCGGCGGCCCGGTTCTCCTGCACGATCGACGGATCGGTGACCAGCACGACGGCGGTGGTGCCCAGGGCGTAGAGCGCGGCCCTGAGGTGGCGTGACCGCACCTCGCCCGTCGTCTCGGCTCGTGCTCGCGGCCCCTGGCCCCGGCCACTCTTGCCTGGCATGACGCCCCCTCGACGCGTCGGCATCGGACACGACCCACTGTCCCGGCCACCCGCAGTCGCCCGCAACCTGCGACGGGCGTCCCCGATCCCCTCAGCCGATCCAGCCGACGACGAGGTGGCTGAAGAACCCGAACAGCACGCCCCAGGCGACGATCGAGATCCCCATCCACACGTACACGCTGCGGGTCGATGCTCCGATCGCGACCATCGTCGGCCCGGTGAACTGGCTGGGCAGGGCAAGCGGACCGAGCAGCGAGACGCCGGGGACGCCGAACCGCTCCATGTACTTCGCCACCTTCTGCCGGCGCTTGGACGGCGTCGGCGCAGCCGCGCCCTGGCGGCCGTTGACCACGGCAGACCTCGCGCGACCCGCGCCGGCGATGAGCAGGAAGGTCGAGATCGCGTTGCCGACGGAGGCGACGGCGACTGCGACGATCGACTCCATGCCGACGAGGATGCCCATGAAGCTGCCCAGGTAGGACTCGATGAAGGGTATGGCGCTCACCAGGAGGAGCGCGCCGATCTGCTGCCAGGACTCGAGGTTGCCTACGAACTGCAGCAGCTGAAGGAAGAAGTCGCCGATACCATCGAAAAGCACGTTGGATCCTCACTCTCGGACGTGACCGTGACGCCGTCGGTCGAGGGCGTCGCGGAACTGGATGGCTTCAGCCTTCCTCGGCGCGTGCGCGCGCAGGAGTGCCACCAGGTCACCAGCTGGGCATGACACGGCGTCACTGTTGCTCGGCGACGTGGCGGACGGAGGATGGCGGTGCAGACCCGCTCCCAGGCCGCTTCGAAAGGTGCGAGACAGGCGATGACCACACCGGAGGCGCGCCCGCTCACCCGCATGCGCTTCATCACGACCGCCGTGATGGTGGGAACGGTGAGTCTTGTCGGCGGGCTCGCGCTGATCCTCTCGGCCGGGCCCTGGTGGCATCCCGTCGTGGTGGCGCCGAGCTTCGGCCTGGCCGTCTGGCTGGCGAGCAGGTGGCACGACCCTCCCCGCCGCGCGGTGCTGCTCGCCGCTCTGGCACTGGCGCAGGCGACCTGGGTGGCCGCTGTGCTCCTGCGGATCGATGTCCCGGCGGTGGCCCCGGTCGCGATCATCGGCGGCATCGTGGTCGTCTCGTTGACCCGCTCGCGGGCCCCCTGGGCCGTCGCGCTGCTCGCCATGATCGGTGCCACAGGTCTGCTGAGCCTCGTGAACACCCCCGGCTCGACCGTCGGGTACGTGGCAGGAGCCCTCTTCTACGCCACCATCTTCATCGCCACGTTCTGGCTCAACGACATCGCGTGGCGGCTGTTCACCGAGCTCGATGCGATGCGCGCCGCGGAGGCCGAGCTGGCGGTCGTCAAGGAGCGGATGCGGTTCGCCGCTGACCTGCACGACATCCAGGGCCACACCCTGCACGTCATCAAGCTCAAGGCGGCCGTCGCAGCACGCCTCCAGCACGTCGACCCTGAGCGCGTGGCCGCCGAGCTCGCCGAGATCGAACGCCTCACGGGCGAGACCATCGATCAGGCCCAGCACCTGGTCAACTCGACCCGTCAGCTGTCCTTCGCGTCCGAGCTGGCGAACGCGACAGCGCTCCTGACCGCAGCCGGCATGGCCGTCGATGTCGCGGGTGAGGACACGCACCACGAGGCGGACGAGGAGATCTTCGCGCTCGTGCTGCGCGAGGGCACCACCAACATCCTTCGTCACCCGGCGGCACGGAGCGTCACCATCGCGATCACGGATGATGCGCTCACCATCAGCAACGACGGTGCGCCCGCCACCGCTCGGCCCGAACGCGGGCTCGCGGCCCTGCGTGAGCGGGTCGCGCGGTCCGGCGGTGCCCTGAGCGTGTCCCACGACGGCGGCTCGTTCACGCTCAGCCTCGACCTGAGCAGGGCCGCCGCATGACGATCAGCGTCGTGCTGGCCGACGACGAAGGGCTCATCCGCACCGCCCTCGCCACCCTCCTGCCTCTCGAGGGCGACATCGCGGTGGTCGCCGAGGCGGCCGACGGGCACGAGGCGCTCGCCGCCTTCGCGGAGCACCAGCCCGACGTCCTCGTGCTCGACCTGGAGATGCCCGGCCTGGACGGTCTCGACGTCGCCGGGGCTGTGCTCTCCGATCGGCCCGACCAGGCGATCCTCATGCTCACCCGGCACGCCCGGCCCGGCATGCTGCGCAGCGCGCTCCGGCTCGGCGTCCGCGGGTTCCTGGGCAAGCAGTCGGCGCCTGACACCATCGCGGAGGCGATCGCCCACGTCGCCGGAGGTGGGCGCCACGTGGACCCCAGCGTCTCCGCGCAGGCTCTGATCGACGACTGCCCGCTCACCGAGCGCGAGAAGGACGTGCTGCGCGTCGCGAGCGACGGGTACTCGGCCTCCGACATCTCGCGCATCCTCCACCTCGCACCCGGCACGGTGCGCAACTACCTGTCGAGCGCCATCGGCAAGACCCACACGACCACCCGCCACGACGCCGCGCGCTACGCCCGCGAGCAAGGGTGGATCTGAGGGCAGGCGCTCGGCAGGACGTCGGCGCCCGCCCGCCGGACCGCCGACCTCGCCTCCACCACCGAGCAACCCGGGACTGACGTCCCTGGTCCCGCGCCGCTGCTTCGAGGATGCTGGATGAAACGATTCACTCACCCGGGAGAGAGCATGAGCCAGCAGACCGCCACCCGCCCCGGCCTCGCCGACCCGAGGCTCCGCGAGGAGATCCTGTACTACTGCCGCGAGTCGGTGCGCTGCGGCCTCAACTTCAACACCCAGGGCAACATCAGCGTCCGCCTGCCGGGGGTGCTCGACGGCGAGGACGCCGTGGTCATCACCCCGAGCGACGTCCGCTACGACGCGATGCACCCCGAGGACATGCTCGTGGTCGACATGCACGGCACGGTGCTCGAGGGGGACCTGCTGCCCTCGACCGAGCTGCCGGTGCACCTCGAGCACTACCGGCGTCGGCCCGACGCCCAGGCCATCGTGCACACCGAGTCGACCTTCGTGAACGTGCTCGGCGCCCTCGGCCGACGGATCGATCCCGTGCTGCTCAACATGGTGCTCTACGCCAAGGGCCCGGTCCCGATCATGCCCTTCGAGTTCTCGACCAACGCCGACTTCGGTCGACGCAGCGCCGAGCTCATGGGGGACGACGTCAACGCCGTCGTGTGGGCCAACCACGGGCTGCTCGCCGTCGGCGTCTCGCTGAAGCTGGCCTTCAAGGTCGCCGTCGCGGTCGAGGAGAACGCCGAGGTGCTCTTCCAGGCGGAGCGCGCCGGCACCCCGACCGTCCTGGTCTACGACCAGATCGCGATCCCCGAGGGCGCGCGCCTGCCCTGACCTCTGCCAGCGCCCAGGGTGACGCCGCGCCGGGGGTCCTGCGGTCCGGCGCGTCACCTGCCTAGGCTCGAACCATGGAGACCACGGGCACGCTCGACCGGATCGCCTGGCGCGCGTGGGGGGAGCCGGACGCCCCGACGGCGGTGCTGCTGCTGCACGGGGTGACCGACGCGGGGGAGGTGTGGCGCCCCGTCGCCGAGCACCTCGCCCCCCGCGGCGCCTACGTCGTGGCCCCGGACGCACGCGGGCACGGTGGCTCGACCCTGCCCGAGGAGCCCTTCACGATCGCTGCCCTGGCGTCGGACGCCGCGCGCGTGCTGCGGAGGGTGATCGGCCGCCCGGCCCTCGTCGTCGGGCACTCGATGGGTGGGCTCACCGCCCAGGAGCTGACCCTGGCTCACCCAGACCTCGTCACCGGACTCGTCCTGGAGGACCCCGCGTGGGTCTCGGCGTGGCAGGCGGGGGAGCGTGGTATGCCCTCATGGATGCCGCCCGCGCTCGCGGCCTACCGGTCGGCGAGCCAGGAGCAGCTCGTCGCGCAGTCGCGGGCGGACAACCCGGGGTGGGACGAGGCCGTGCACGAGCCGTGGGCCGCCGCCAAGCGCGCACTGGCCCCTGGCCTCACCGACGTCGAGCACCAGTGGGACGCGCGGGACTGGGCCGCGGCGATGGCTGAGGTGCCCCTCCCGGTGACCCTGCTGACGGGGGACGTCGCCCGCGGCGCGATCGTGACCCCGGCCCAGGTCGAACGCGTCGAGGCGCTGCTCGGCCGAGCCCCCGACGGGAACCTCACGCACGTGCCTGTCCCCGGGGTCGGGCACTGCATCCGGTTCGAGGCGCAGGAGCGGGTGCTCGAGGTGCTGGACGAGGTGGTCAGCCGCGCCGCAGATCAGCCCGCAGCAGGTCGGTGAGCTCGGTCCGCTCGATGCACCGGTCCAGCCGGAACGACCGCGCGAGCTCGGCGGCGCCGTCGGCGTCGAGCCCCGTGAAGCAACGGGCGAACTCGTCGACCATCGGCTCGGCGAGCAGCACGTGCCGCACGAGCACCTTCATCCATGGGTGCGGACCCCACGGGAACGGGTCGAAGTCGGGGAACTCGGTGGCGAACAGCCGCTCGATCGGCTCGAGCACGTGCCGGATCTCCGCCTCGCTGCCGCCCCAGGAGTCGGTGCCCAGGCGACGCTTCTTGGCCAGGGCGGGAGCGATGCGCTCGAGGTAGGGGCTGTCCGGTGCGGCGCTGACCAGGCCCTGGGTGCCGATGTCCTTGTAGGTCCACAGGCTCCAGCTCGCGCCGTGCTCGCGGTAGATGTCGAGCTGGTCCTGCAGCAGCCGCAGGGCACCGGCGTCGCGCTCGACGTCGCCGGTGTAGAGCGGCCCGAACTCGCCGACCCAGATCGGTGTGCCGGTCTTGCGCATCACCTCGGTGCGTCGCAGGAACGTCTCGTGCACGACGTCGCGGTCGAAGTGCTTGCCGCGGGTCTCGCCCGGGTAGCGGCTCGGGTTCGCGATGCCCGGCAGGGCGTAGTCGTGCGCGGTCCACACGGCATGGTCGAAGGGTTCGGCGAACATCGAGAAGTCGGTCGAGTAGCGGTTGCCGTCGAGGAAGAGCACGTGGTGGGGGTCGATCGCGCGGATGGCCTTCTCGAGCCGTGCGTAGAACGGTCCGATCACCTCGCCGGTGTGGTCGGCGGGTTCGTTGAGGGGGTTGTACCCGGCGACCCAGGGGTTGTCCTTGTAGCGGTCGGCCAGCACCTCCCACAGGTGGACGACGCGGTCCTGGAAGTGCGGGTGGGTCCAGAAGGTCGCCCAGCCGCTCGGGTTGTCGCTGTGCCAGTGCTGGTTCTGGTAGCCGGGGACCGCGTGCAGGTCGAGGATCGTGTAGATCCCGTGGGCCGCGCAGGCCTCGACAGCCTGGTCCAGGCGCCGCAGCCCTGACTCCTTGATGACGAAGGGAGCGGCGTCGTCCTCGAGATGGAAGTAGGAGAAGGGGACGCGTACGCAGTTCATGCCGAGCGAGGCGAGCAGGGCGGCGTCGGCCTCGGTGAAGAACTCGGTGAGGAAAGCGTCGAAGAAGGCCTCGGCAGCCTCGTCCCCGAGCACCCGGCCCACCGCGCGGCGCATCTGCGACTCGGTCGCGGGGTGGCCGGTGATGAAGTTCTCCATCGTCATCCAGCCGCCGAGCCCGACGCCGCGCAGCAGCACCTCCTGGCCCGAGCCGTCGCGCAGTCGAGGGCCGTCCACGCGGATGCGCGGGTCCATGAGTGCCTCCCCATCGAGGTAACCGGTTACCGCGACCTTAGGTGGGGCGTTGCGTGGTGTCTACCCGGGTCCCGACGGCCGTGACCGTTGCGGTGGCATAGTGACGCCCAGCGTCCGAGGCCGTGGCCCGCCGTGACCTGGCACGGGCGGCGCAGGCCTCATCGAGCACAAGGAGACGACCATGTCCGCGACGATGCGTGACGTCGCGCGCGCCGCCGGGGTCTCGGTCAAGACCGTCTCGAACGTGGTCAACGACTTCCCCCACGTCGCGGCGACCACCCGCTCCCGGGTGCTCGAGGCGATCGAGCACCTCGGCTACCAGATGAACTTCTCGGCCCGGAACCTCAGCCTGGGCCGCACGGGGATGATCACCCTGGCGGTGCCCGAGCTGAGCCTGCCGTACTTCGCGGCACTCTCGGACGAGGTGATCGACGCGGCCTCCGAGCGCGGGTACACGGTCCTGATCGAGCAGACCGGCGGCCAGCGCGAGCGTGAGCTCGAGGTCCTGGTGAGCGCCCGACGCCGGATGACCGACGGGCTGATCTTCTCCCCGCTGGCCCTGCGCGGACCAGACGCCCCCACCCTCGAGGTCGAGTTCCCCGTGGTGCTGCTGGGCGAGCGCTCCCTCCACAGTCGGGTGCCGCACGTCGCGATGGCCAACGTGGACGCGGCGCGGGCGGTCACCGAGCACCTGCTCGCTCTGGGCCGACGCCGGATCGCCCTGGTCGGCACCTTCGACCCGCAGGGGGCAGGCGCCGGGTCGCTGCGGACCCGCGGATTCCTCGAGGCGCTCACGGCTGCCGGGCTCGAGCACCCGCCTGCCCTGGTAGGGCCGGCGGAGGCGTGGACCCGCACCACGGGGGCCGAGGCGATGCGGGGGTTGCTCGACGGGGGCGAGCCCTTCGACGCGGTCTTCGCCCTCAACGACGTCCTGGCCCTCGGTGCGATGCGGGTGCTCTACGAGCGCGACGTCGTCGTGCCCGACGCCGTGGCTGTCGCGGGGTTCGACGACATCGAGGAGGGCAGGTTCGCGCGCCCGAGCCTGACGACCGTCGCCCCGGGCCTCCCGCAGATCGCGCGGACCGCCGTCGAGCTCCTCGTCGAGCGGCTGACCGCCGAGGCCGGGGCCGTGGACGGGCCTGGCCTCGAGGTCGTCGCGGACTTCACGATGCAGCCGCGCGAGTCGACCCTCGGGCGCGCTCCCCGACCGTCGCCCTAGGGGCGAGGCAGTCGCGCACGCGCCGTGCCTTCATCGAGTGGTCACTTCTTGCCACTATCGCTCGCGGTTGTCCGGCAAGAAGTGACCACTCACGCGGCGCGACACCTGGGATGACGGCGAGCGGGCCTGGCCGGGACCGGTGAGGGCGTCCCTTCCCGCAGTGAGCCGGGTGGGTCGCTGACCCCATTGACTGCAGCCGAACCCTCGTGTTCCACTTACACCGGTGTAAACGCCAGTCGGCGCGAGCATCAGGGCGCTTGACCACCACCCACCCAGACGACCGACCTGTGGTGCCGAGGGCCTGTGAATCGATTCACAGGCCCCGCCGAGCTCAGCCGCAACGACGCGGCGGGAAGGAAGACCATGCGATCTGTCCGCAGGACCATCCGGCCGGGAGGCCACTACCCCACGACCCCGGGCCGCGCTGCGCGGCCCCTCGGAGCTGCCGCGCTCGCCACGGCCTTGCTCCTCACCGCGGCCTGCGGGAGCGGCGACGGCGGCGAGGGAGCCCCCGCCGACGACGACGGCGACTCGGCCGCGAGCGACGGCGGCCAGGTGACGCTGCGCTTCTCCTGGTGGGGCAACGACGAGCGCGCCCAGATCACCGACGCCGCGGTCGACGCCTTCGAGGCAGCCAACCCGGGCATCACCGTCGAGACCGAGTCCGTCGACTTCAACGCCTACTTCGACCGGCTGGCCACCTCGGTCGCCGCGGGGGACGAGCCCGACGTCATCACCATGGGCGGCGCCTACCCCCGGGAGTACGGGGGCCGCGGGGTGCTGCTCGACCTCAGCACCGTCTCCGAGGAGCTCGACCTGAGCGCCCTGGACGAGGGGGCCCTGGCCAACGGGTACTTCGACGACACCCAGTTCGGGGTGCCGACCGGGGTCAACACCTTCGGGTTCATCGCCAACCCCGACGTGTTCGCCGAGGCCGGGGTCGACCTGCCCGACGACGAGACGTGGACCTGGGAGGACTTCGTCGACATCGCGAACGAGATCTCCGCCGCGACCCCCGACGACGTCTACGGCACCACCGACCTCACCACGGGTGCGGACATGCTGGACCTCTACACCAACCAGCAGACCGGCCAGGGGCTCTACACCGAGGACGGCGGCATCGCCCTCGAGGCCGACGTGGCCCAGGACTGGTGGGAGATGACCAACGGCCTCATGGAGAGCGGGGCTGCGCCGTCGGCCACGCTGACGGCCGAGCTCGCCGGGCAGCCCGCCCCCGAGCAGTCCCTCATCGGGCAGGGCAAGGCCGCGATGATGCCGGGCTGGTCCAACCTGCTCGCCGCATACAGCACGGCGGCCGGTACGGACATGGTGCCGCTGCTCGCCCCCGGGGAGAGCGGTAACCAGGGGCCGGGCATGTGGCTCCAGGCCTCGCAGCTCTACACGATCAGCGCGAACTCCGATCACCCCGAGGAGGCCGCGCGCCTCGTGGACTTCCTGGTGTCCTCGACCGAGGCGGCGGACAGCATCGGCGCCGACCGCGGCATCCCGGCCAACCCCGAGATCCGTCAGCACCTCATCGACGCCGGCCTGGACCCGGTGCGTGAGGCCGAGTTCGAGTTCATCGAGCGGGTCAGCGGGCACGTCGACGGGGACTTCGTCATCGGCCCGGAGGGGTCCACGGACACCCCGCTCATCCTGACCCGGCTCAACGACTCGGTGCTCTTTGGCCAGATCACCCCGGCCGAGGCCGCCGAGCAGCTGGTCAACGAGATGAACGACGCGGTCTCCTGACCGATCAGCCCGAGCAGGATCTGAGCACGACCCGAGCAGCAGGGAGGCAGGATCGATGACCGTGGACCGCGAGGCCCTCGTCCGCCGGCACGACCCGGTGGCGGACCGGATCGATCCTGCCTCCCCGCTCTCGGTGGGCAACGGCGAGCTCTGCCTGACCGTCGACGTGACGGGCCTGCAGACCTTCCCCGAGCTCTACCCCGTGGCCGACCCCGCCGGAGGGCCGGCGGGCACGCTGCTGGGGACGCAGTCCCAGTGGGGCTGGCACAGCGCACCGGCCCCCGAGGGCGTCGACCTGACCCTGCGCCGCCGCCCCTACCGCACCCCCCGTGGCGAGGTCCTCTACGTCGACGCCGACGCGCTCGCGGGCTCGGACGACACGGCCCTGGACCCGGCGGCCCGGTGGCTGCGCGCGAACCCCCACCGTCTGGACCTGGTGCGCGCCGGGCTGGTGACCTGGCGCGCCGAGGACGGTGGGCGACCCGACGGCGAGGGCGGCACGGCAGGTGTCGTCCGTGGTGGGAGGCGCGCTGCCCGGGCGCCCTCGCCGTCGCAGGTCACCAGCCGCGGTCAGCGGCTCGACCTGTGGACCGGGGTCCTGACCAGCCAGGTCGACGTCGGGCCGTGGGGCCTGGAGGTGACGACCGCCTGCCACCCCGCGCGGGACGTGCTCGCGGTGCGCATCGACGCAGGCCGCGTCGCGCCCGGTGACGGGACGGGTGCGACGCCTGACGGGCAGGACGACGACGCCGGGGTCGGCATCCGTCTGGCCTTCCCCTACGGCTCGACCTCGTGGAGCAACGCCGCCGACTGGGAGCACCCCGAGGAGCACCGCACCGTCCTGGTGCACGAGGGCGACGGCGTGGTCGTCGAGCGGTGGCTGCGCGGGGTCGAGGGCACCGAGGAGCTCACCTACGTGGCCCGCCTGGGCCTGGGGCCGGGGGTCGAGGTCGAGCAGATCGGGCCCCACGAGGTCGTGGTCACGGCCGCGGGCGGGGCCCTGGACCTCACGGTCGAGCTCGCGGCCGACCCCGTCGTCGGCCCGCGTCTCGACGTCGACGCGGTGCTCGAAGCCTCCCGCGCCCACTGGCCGGCCTTCTGGTCGCGGGGCGCGGCCCTGGACCTGTCCGGCAGCACCGACCCGCGGGCGGCCGAGCTCGAGCGTCGGGTGGTCCTCTCGCAGTACCTCACGGCCATCCAGTGCGCGGGCTCCCTGCCTCCGCAGGAGACCGGTCTGACCTGCAACAGCTGGCGGGGGCGCTTCCACCTCGAGATGCACTGGTGGCACGCGGCGCACTTCGCCCTGTGGGGCCGTCCCGACCTGCTCGAGCGCAGCATGGGTTGGTACGTCACGGCGCTGCCCGCCGCCCGCGAGACCGCCCGCATCCAGGGGTACGACGGCGCCCGGTGGCCCAAGCAGATCGCCCCCGACGCGCGCGAGAGCCCCAGCGACATCGGGCCCTTCCTGCTGTGGCAGCAGCCGCACGTGATCCACCTCGCCGAGCTCCTGCGCCGGGCAGGCAGCCCGGAGGCCGAGGAGCGGTACGCCGAGATCGTCGACGCGACCGCCCGGTTCATGGCCGACGTGGCCGAGCCCGGTGCCGACGGCTACGGGCTGGGCCCGCCCCTGGTGCCGGCCCAGGAGTCGTACAACACGGTCCGCGACCGGGCGACCAACCCGCCCTTCGAGCTCGCCGCCTGGGCCTGGGCCCTCGAGGTCGCCCAGCAGTGGCGCGAGCGTGCCGGGCTGCGGCGCGAGCCGCACTGGGACGCCGTCAGGCACCACATGGTCCGGCCGCTCGTGCGGGACGGGAAGTACGAGGCCATCGGCGTCGAGCCGTACACGATCCGCACCGACCACCCGTCGATGGTCTACGGGCTCGGCGTCATCCCGCCGACCGACGTGCTCGACCCCGAGGTGGTCCGCGCGACCCTGCAGGGGGTGCTCGAGGACTGGGACTGGGCCAGCACCTGGGGCTGGGACTACCCGGCCCTGGCCATGACCGCGACCCGGCTCGGTGACGCCACGACCGCCGTCGACGCCCTCCTGCTCGAGGTGCCCAAGAACCAGCACCTGCCCAACGGGCACAACCGCCAGACCGATCACCTGCCGCTGTACCTGCCGGGCAACGGCGGGCTGCTCGCGGCCGTCGCGCTGATGGCGGCGGGGTGGGAGGACGGGCCCGACTCCCCGGGCTTCGGATCGGGGTGGCAGGTGCAGCACGAGGGGTTCGTCCGGGCCCCGGGACGGGCCGCGCGCCCATCAACCACGTGACGACCAGCAGCACGACCCAGGCGAAGGAGCCACGATGACAGTCCCCTCGAGCCCACGGCGCTACGGCGTCGTCGGGACCGGCGCGCGCTCGCAGATGTACGTCGAGGCGATGGTCGGGGAGCACGCCGAGGTGGCCGAGCTGGTCGCGTGGTGCGAGCCCAACCCGGCCCGCATGGACTTCGCCGACCGGCTCGTCACGGCCGCCGGGGCAGACCGTCCCGCGCGATACGCCCCCGCGGACCTCGAGCAGATGATCACCGAGGAGAGGCTCGACGCCGTCGTCGTCACGAGCCCGGACTGGACCCACGCCGAGATGACCTCGCGGGCCCTGCGGGCCGGGGCCGACGTCGTGCTCGAGAAGCCCCTGACCACGGACCTGGAGGGGTGCCGCACCATCCTCGCGGCGGTCGAGGAGACCGGCCGCTCGGTGGTCGTGACGTTCAACTACCGGTACTCCCCGCGCAACGCCGCGCTCAAGGAGGTCATCGCCTCGGGGGAGATCGGCGAGGTGACCTCGGTGCACTTCGAGTGGGTGCTGGACACGATGCACGGCGCGGACTACTTCCGCCGCTGGCACCGCGAGAAGGAGCACTCGGCGGGCCTGGCGGTGCACAAGGCCACTCACCACTTCGACCTCATGAACTGGTGGCTCGACGACGTGCCGGCCTGGGCCTGCGCGAGCGGTGGGCTGCGCTTCTACGGGGACGCCAACGCCCGGGCGCGCGGCCTGGGGGAGCGGCCCGCGCGCGGCACGGTCGACCCGCCCAGCGACGACCCCTTCGCCCTGGACCTCCGTCAGGACCCCAAGCTCAAGGCCCTCTACTGGGACGCCGAGCAGCACGACGGCTACCTGCGCGACCGCGACGTCTTCGCCCCCGGCATCACCATCGAGGACAACCTCTCAGCCCTGGTCGGGTACCGAGGCGGGCCGGTGATGTCCTACTCCCTCAACGCGCACAGCCCCTGGGAGGGGTACCGGGTGTCGGTCAACGGCACGGAGGGTCGGGCCGAGCTCGAGGTGGTCGAGCGGGCCGCGGTCCTCCCCGGCCCCGACGGCCGCCTGGTCCTGGACGCCAGCTCGGTCGAGGACGTCACGGCCGACGACGACGTGCGCCGCCGCGGCGAGCAGCTCACCGTCCAGCGGCACTGGGAGAAGGCGCGCCGGGTGCCGATCACCAACACCGGTGGTGGGCACGGCGGTGGGGATGCTCTGCTGCTGCACGACGTGTTCCGCGGGACGGCTGAGGACCCGTTGGGTCGGCGGGCCGGCTACGACGACGGGCTGCGGTCGGTGGCCGTGGGGATCGCCGTCAACCGCTCCCTCGAGAGCGGAGCGAAGGTCAGCATCGCGGAGTTCGGGCTGCCGATCTGACGGGTGCGCGCGGGAGCTGGTCCCCGCTCGGTGGCTTGTCAGTGCGCGGGTCAGCCCATGCCTTGGTCGACGATGCGCCACGGGGAGTCTCCCGCGTCACGTACCAGGAGGTAGCCCCAGGTGGTGGCCCCCTCGTCCATCGAACCGTCGTCGTGGAGGAGTCGCCACCTCAGGTCGAAGGTGACCGGGACGTTGGCCACCTCGTCGAGCGTCGAGCGGCCCGAGTGCTCGGGAGGCTCCACGTGGTGGTCCCCGACGTCGATGTCCGTCAGCCTCGCGACGTCCTCGCACCACGACGTGGCCTGGTCCCGGGCACCCGCGGCTGTCAGAGCCTCGGCCGTGTCGCAGTCGTGCGCGTTCAGGGCGTCGAGGTACGCCGTCACGACCTGCTCCGGGGTGGCATCGCCCGGGGGTACGGTGACCTCCCCCGTCTGCCGTGGAGGCAGGAGCAGCGCGCCAGCGCCGACGGCAACGGCAAGGGTTGACACAGACCCGACGAGCGCGATCACCCTGCCCGGACGCTTGAGCACGCGAGCAGCCTGGCACCCCGAGCGTCCATCTGTCTGCCTTTTCAGCATCCTCGCGGGGACCTCCGCCGGGACCCGGGGTCGATGAGGATCGTGGAGACGACGACCTCAGCCGCGGCTCGCGACCAGCCCGCCACCGACCCCCGCGAGCACCGTGCCCGTCACGCGGTCCCACCGCCGGCGGACGCGGTCCCGGCGCAGGGCCTCCGAGAGCCGGACCCCAAGGAGCACGACGACGGCCCACGCCACGTCACCCACCGACCTGTGCACCGAGTGCGGCTGCCACCCCCGAGGGCCCACCAGATGATGTCTATCGACCGACGACGGCACGGGGGTCAGACGTCAGCGGGCGGTGCACGGGAGTGGGCTGCCTCGCCACAGTCCCGGGAGTCCTCGACCTACAGGCGCTCGAGCGAGGCGCCGACCAAGACGATCGAGCCCGATCCTGGAGAACCCTGGAGCGGAGGAACGTCCCACGAGATCATGGCGCCGACGTTCCGTTCCACCGGGCTGTCGGGGTCGTACTCGGCCAGGTAGGCATGGGTGCCGCAGCCGATCACGACGCCGGAGGACGAGCGATCGCACTCGAGCGTGAAGCGCGTCAGGTCGGCAGCCGCGAGCGCGGTGAGGAGGTCAGGTCGGACCTCCTCGGGGGGCGCCGAGGTGCGCCAGCAGCGACGGAGCGACTCGTCGAGCTCTGTCGGGCAGAGGATCGGCCGGTACGACTCGGGCATGCTCACGCGCTCCACGGCCTCGACGAGCAGCGGTTCCTGCTCGTTCCAAGCAGCGACGTACTGCGCGTCCTCGTGCCGTTCGTACGCCGCGATGGCGACCTGCATCCCGACGACGAGCGCAGCGCAGCTCCCTATCGCGATGACGACTGCTCTCGTTGCTCGACGCACAGCTTCCTCATCGGCACGAGCGGACCGCCGCTGGAGTCGATCGTGACCCGAGGCGCGGCGTTCCTGAGGGGCGTGTGCGAGGGTGACAGGTACGTCCTCACTGACACCGCCACCGGCGAGGTCCCGGCCACCTCTGATCAGCCTGTGTGCAGCGACACCTTCGCTGAGTCCGCGGCGAGCCGGGCCGCTACGGTGCCGTTCATGACATACGTGAACGTGGGGACGCTCGGGGCCGTACCTGGCAAGCGCGACGAGCTCGTCGAGATCCTGACCCGCCGCAGCGCCGATCTAGAGCAGACCGGCTGCCTGCTCTACGAGGTCGGGGTCGACGTCGATCACCCGGACACGGTGTTCGTCGCCGAGCTGTGGACCTCGGCCGAGGCGCACCAGAGCTCGCTGCAGCTGGAGAGCGTGCAGCGGGCCATCCAGGAGGCTCGCCCGCTGCTGTCCGGCGAGATGGGCGGGTTCCGGTTCGACGTCGTCGGCTCACCCCTCCGGGACTGACTCCGTCGCCCCATGCTGTGTCACCACCGGCTGTGTCACCGCCCTGCTGTGTCACCGCTCACGCCGTGAGCCGCGCCGGGTCCAGCACTGTGCGCCGCAGCAGCTGCGCGTTGAGCGCGACGACGATGGTGGACCCGGACATCATGATCGCCCCGACCGCCGGGGACAGGATGAAGCCGGCGCCCGCGAGCACCCCTGCGGCGAGGGGCACAGCGACCACGTTGTAGCCGGTCGCCCAGGCCAGGTTCTGCCACATCTTGCGGTAGCTGACGCGCGAGAGGGCGATGACGGACAGCACGCCGCGCGGGTCGTCCGACGCGAGGACCACCCCGGCGGACTGGATCGCGACGTCGGTGCCGGCGCCGATGGCGATGCCGACGTCGGCCCGCGCCAGCGCGGGGGCGTCGTTGACGCCGTCGCCGACCATCGCGACCGTGTGTCCGCGTCCCTGGAGCTCGGTGATCTTGGCGTCCTTGTGCTCGGGCAGCACCTGGGCGAAGACCTCGTCGACACCGAGGTCGGCCGCCACGGCGTCCGCCACCTGCTGTGCGTCACCGGTGATCATCGCGACCCGAACCCCTCGTGAGTGCAGAGCCTCCACGGTTCGGCGGGAGTGCTCACGCACCGCGTCCTCCAGGGCGACGGCGCCCAGGACTCGGCCACCGTTCAGCACGTGCAGGACGGACGCCCCGCGCGCCGCCCAGGCGTCGGTCGCGGCACTGACCTCGGCAGGGACCGCCGCGCCGGTCTCGCGCAGGAGGGTCGGCCCGCCGACGGTGACCGTCTGTCCGTCCACCGTGCCCTGCACGCCCCGTCCGGGCAGTGACCGCAGCCCGTGACCCGCCGGGACCTGAGCACCGCCGGACCGGGCCGCGCGCACGAGGGCGCGGGCCACGGGGTGTTCGCTCTCGGCCTCGACCGCAGCGGCCAGGGCGAGCATCTCGTCCTCGCTCACGCCTGGCGCTGTCGCGACGTGGGTCACCGTGTGGCGACCTTGCGTCAAGGTGCCCGTCTTGTCGAAGAGGACCGTGTCGACGTTCCGCATCCGTTCGAGGGCGAGGCGGTCCTTCACGAGCACGCCCGAGCGCGCGGCCCGCTCGGTGGAGATCGCGATCACCAGCGGGATCGCCAGGCCCAGGGCGTGCGGGCAGGCGATCACGAGCACCGTGACCGTGCGGGTCACGGCGTCGTCGGCGCTGCCCAGCAACGTCCAGACGACGGCGGTGGTCAGACCCACGCTGACGGCGAAGAAGAACAGGAAGGACGCGGCGCGGTCGGCCAGGGCCTGAGCCCGCGACGACGACGCCTGGGCCTCGGCCACGAGCCGTTGGATCCCGGCCAGGGCGGTGGCCGCACCCACCGCCGTCACCAGGATCCGGAGCGAGCCGTCGGTCGCGATGCTGCCTCCGACGACCGTGTCGCCCGTCGCGCGCCGGACAGTCCGGGACTCACCCGTGATCATCGACTCGTCGACCCGGGCCGAGCCGTCGACCACCTCACCGTCCACGGGCACGCGTCCGCCTGTCCTGACCAGCACGACATCACCCACGCCGAGGTCGGCGAGGGACACCTCGACGAGGCCGTCGCCGTCGAGTCGCTCGGCGACGTCCGGAAGGAGCGCCGCCAGTGCGTCCAGGGCCCCGGACGCCGCGCCGAGCGCGCGCATCTCGAGCCAGTGGCCCAGCAGCATGACGACGATGAGCAGGGCCAGCTCCCACCAGAAGTCGAGCTCGAACCCGCCGATCCCGAGGGTCGTCGCCCACGACGCCCCGAACGCCACGGTGATGGCGAGGCTGATCAGCAGCATCATCCCTGGGCGGCGACCGCGCGCCTCAGTGATCGCCCCGGTGAGGAACGGCCAACCGCCGTGGAGGAACAGCACCGTCCCGAGGGTGGGGGACACCATCTCCGAGCCGGGGAACGACGGTGGTCTGAAGCCGAGCAGGTTCCCCAGCATCTCGCTGTACACGACGACCGGGACGGCCAGGGCCAGGCTCACCCAGAACCGCGAGCGGAACTGGTCGACCGACCCGGCGTGCCCGGCGTGCCCGGTCACGTGCTGGTGGTCCTCACGCTGAGCCGGGGGCTCCGGATCTCGGTGACCGGGCTGATGCCTCCGGTGGGCGCCTGCCCGCGGCGTCGCCCCCGGGAGGTGGTGCTGCCCGTGGGCCTGCTGCTCCTGCTGGACCATGTCGGCCTCCTGGGGTCGTGGTGTGCACGGGGTGGGCTGCCGCCCTCGCGGCTCACCCCTCGCTCAGGCGAGGCGGCGGGTGCGGCGGCGCCGTACGACCAGCGCCCGCTGCTCGGGGAAGCTCCACCCGAAGCGGATCGCGAGCAGCCGGACCGCCGTGGTGAGGACCACTCCGGCGATCGCAGCATCCACCAGCTCGGCGCCCACCGTGACGAGCAGGACGAGCAGCGCTGCGCCCGCAGCCGCGGCGATGGCGTAGAGCGACCCGACGTGGAGGAGCGCGACGGGGAGGTCGAGGATCACGTCCCGGATCACCGAGCCACCGACCGCCGACATGGCGCCGACGAGCACGGCCGGGACGGGGGGAACGTCGAGCGCGAGGGCTTTCGACGTCCCGATCGCACCGAAGAGTCCGATGGTCAGTGCGTCGAGCGGAAGGATCACGGGTTCGAGGGAGGTGAACAGCCGTTGCAGCCACATCCCGAGCAGGGCGGCCACGGCGGCGACGAGGACGTACCAGGGGCCGAAGATCACCACAGGGGCCTGGCCGAGCAGGATGTCGCGAAGAACGCTGCCGCCGAGCGCGAGCCCGAGCCCCGTGATCACCACGCCGAGCACGTCGATGCGGCGATCCGTGAGCGCGCTGGCGAACAGTGCACCCTGCACGGCACCCAGGCCGACTGCCACCAGCTCGACCCCGAGCGGGATCGCGAACGGCATGATCTGGTGCAGCATGCTTGCTCCCCTCCGGCTGCCGGCGTCGTCCGGCCCCTCCCGCCCCTGAGCGAGGCAGAAGGGGCCGGCGCGATCACACCGGGACTGGTTCAGTGGGACGTCGCGAGCGCGGCCTCGATGATCAGGCGGGCCACGACCTCGGGCTGGGAGACCGTCACCGCGTGCGATGCCTCGATCTCGACGTTGCGCGACCCGGCCCGTTCCCCCATGAACCGCTGGGACTCGGCGGGGACAGCGAGGTCCTGGAGCGTGACCAGGTTCCACGACGGGATGGTCTTCCACGCGCTCCGTGTCGCCTTCGCCTCCAGCGCGTCGGCGATGATGGGTCGCTGCGTGACCGCCATGAGGGCGGCAGCGTCCTGGGGGACGTCGGCGGCGAAGACGTCCCGGAACTTGTCCTGCTGGATGTAGAGGTCGGTCACGTCCTGGCCGTCAGCGGTGGGGAGCGGTACGGCGTTCAGCGCCGGACCGAGCTCACCGCCGGGGAACTTCGCGGCGAGCTCGCCGGTGCTCTCTCCGGCGTCGAGGATGAAGCTGGCCACGTAGACCAGCGCCTTCACCTGGGGATGACCGTCGGCGGCCTCGCTCATCACGCTCCCGCCGTAGGAGTGGCCGGCGATGACGATCGGGCCGCTGACGCTGTTCAGGACGGTGCGGAGGTACTCCGCGTCGGTGTCGAGGCCGCGCAGCGGGTTGGCTGCGGCGATCACGGGGTAGCCCTCGGTCGTGAGCAACGCGATGACGTCGTTCCAGCTGGAGGACTCGGCGAAGGCACCGTGGACGAGGACGACCGTGGGCCGCGTCGGGGTCTCTGGCGTGGTGATGGACATGATGGGTTCCTTTCGAGGTTGCGGCGGCTCGGCCGCCTGGGGGCCCCGCAGCGCGGGGCGATCCGGTCGGCAACGGGTCCCGGTCAGGGACCGATGACCAGCTCGGTGATGACGTCGCCGTCGAGGGTGAAGCGGTAGTCCAGCTCGGCGACACCTCCGGGGAAGTCACCTTCGAGCCGGTTCGTGGCCACCCAGCGCGTGTCGTCGACCTGCCGGGCACCGACCAGCTCGATCGTGTAGCTGAACGGGGCGCCGGCTTCGCGCAGGAAGTCACGGATGGCGCTCGTCCCGCGGAAGGTCTGCCCCTGGTCGACGACGACGGCTCTCGGCCCGAAGGCGCGCAGGGCGGCCTCGACGTCGCGGGCCTCGTGTGCGCTGAGGTAGGCGCGGATCGTGGCCGGGAGCTGGTCCGGCTGGGTGGTGCTGGAGGACATGGGGTCAGCCCCTCTCTGCCGGCCCCGGCGGTACGGGGCACGTCGAGTCACGGCGCGGCCGTCCGTGCCGTGCTTGTCTGCTGCGTCGTGCGAACGATCAGCTGCGGATGAATGCGAGCAGGTCCTGGTTGATGACCGCGGCGTCGATGGTGCACATGCCGTGGGAGAGGCCTGGGTAGACCTTGAGGTGGCCGTCCTCGAGCAGGCGGATCGACAGCTCGGCTGAGTCGCTGATCGGGACGACCTGGTCGTCGTCGCCGTGCATGACCAGCGTGGGCACCCGGATGTGCTTCAGGTCCTCCGTGAAGTCGGTCTCCGAGAACGCCGCGATGCCGTCGTAGTGAGCCTTCGCCCCACCTGTCATGCCTTGGCGCCACCAGTTCCAGATCACTCCCTGGGAGACCTTCGCGCCGGGTCGGTTGAAGCCGTAGAAGGGCCCGGAGGCGATGTCGAGGAAGAACTGGGAACGGTTGGTCGCAACGCCTTCCCGGAAGGTGTCGAACACCTCGATCGGCAGCCCGCCCGGGTTGGCGGCGGTCTGCAGCATCAACGGCGGCACGGCACCGATCAGCACCGCCTTGGCGACCCGGTCGGCGGCGTGTCGAGCGACGTAGCGGGTCACCTCTCCGCCGCCGGTGGAGTGCCCGACGTGCACGACGTCGCGGAGATCGAGATGAGCGACCAGCGCGGCGACGTCCGCGGCGTAGTGGTCCATGTCGTGCCCGTCGGAGGTCTGGGTGGATCGACCGTGCCCGCGTCGGTCGTGGGCGATGACGCGGAAGCCGCGCTCGACGAAGAACATCAGCTGCGCGTCCCAGTCGTCCGAGCTCAGGGGCCAGCCGTGGTGGAACATGATCGGCTGACCCGAGCCCCAGTCCTTGTAGAAGATCGAGATTCCGTCGTCGGTCGTGACGGTCGGCATGGCTGGCCTCCTCGTGTGCTGCCCGTCGGGGCACTGGGTGTTCCACCAGCCTCACCAGGTGTCACCTCAGCAACGTCAGTCAGATGACTGCACATCACCGAGGAGACCGACGCGGTGGATCGATGCCGTCACCGGGCGCTGTCGCTCGTCGGGTCGCTCAGGGCGTCGCGAAGTGCTGCGCGGGCGGTGATGCCGAGCTTGGGGAATGCTCGATAGAGGTGGGCCGAGACGGTGCGAGGGGAGACGTACAGCCGGGTCGCGATCGCGCGGTTGCTCAAGCCGCGTGCCGCCAGGTGCGCGACCTCGAGCTCCTGGGGTGTCAGCGAGGCCACGCCGCCCGCGGAACCGGCGCGGCGGACCGCGCCGGTCGCCCGGAGCTCGGTGGAGGTCCGCTGGGACCACAGCCGCGCTCCGAGACGGTCGAAGCAGTCCCGGGCGGCCTCGAGCTGGATCCGGGCATCGCGGGGACGACGCAGCCTTCGTAGCCGCTCCCCGTAGGCCAGACGGACACGCGCCAGCTCGAAGGGCCACGCCTCCACTCCCGGGAGCGCGAGCACCTCGTCGAAGAGGTCTGCCGCTGCGGCGTCCGGTGCGACCATCGCGTGCGCCGTGGTGCTGATCAGGGCGAATCTCGTGGACAACCTGCCCATGGCGGCGGCGCGCAGCGCTTCGGCGTGGTCGCGGGCCTCGTCGGCTCGGCCGGTGTGCACGGCGGCGTCGACCAGGTCCAGCGCCGACCACAGAGCCTGGGGGTCGTGGGTGTGCAGGGTGCCCGGTCCGCCGACGGTGATGGCGACGGCGTGGACGTACGCCTCCTCGAAGGCTCCGGCACCGAGTGCGGCCTCACCGAGCGCGTGGTGCGCGAAGTCGTCGACGCGACCCAACCGGCGGGGCGCCGCCCATGCGAGCATCGCCTCGCACGCGGCAGCGCACGCCGCGAGGTCCCCGCGGCGGCCGGCGACGAGGGCCACGACGTAGAGGCGGCTCGAGTCGTACAGCCAGTAGCCGAGATCCTCCGCGAGCGCTCCCGCCTCGGCGGCGGTCGTCTCAGCGGCATCCCACCGTCCGGCGTGCAGGTCGTCGAAGGCGATCATGATCAGCGCCATCAGTGCCGACGCGACCGCCCCGCCCTCCCGGCCCTCGATCGCGACGTGGTCCAGTGCACGTCGGCAGCCGGACAACCGGTCGGTGTAGAAGCCGGCGATCGCGGTTCGGATGACTCGTTCCACGTCACGTACGTCGTCGAGCCCGTCGACCTCGCGGTCGAGCTCGTCGAGCGCCCACTGCGGCGTCGTGAGCGGGGCGGCGTGGGCTTCGACGAACATCAGGGCGTCCCTCGGCGCCGTCCCGCCCACGCGGGCGACGAGGTCGTCCAAGCCCTCCCAGTAGTCCACCCGGCCGGCGTAGTGGCACAGGACCACCAGCGTGTAGAGGGCCCGGGAGAGGGCCTCTCGGTCGGGGTCGGTCTCGGCCAGCGCGGACTCGACGGCGATCGTGAGGAGCTGGTACGCCATCTCGACGTCACCGTCGCTGTTGACCAGCATGTAGGCGGTGGCGACCGCTGCATGGAGCGTGGCGGCGAGGGTCGGATCCCCGTCCGTGGCGTCGCGGAGCAGCTGCGACGAGTTCTCGAGCTCGCCTGCGGCGAAGGCCCCGATGAACGCAGCGTGCGCCAGGCGTCGGCTGCGGTCTCTGCGGTCGGGGCTGAGGTCAGCAGCACGCAGCAGGCGGCTGACGCCGCCGACGACGTCTCCGCGCTCGAGAGTGAGATGGGCGCCCCTCTCGACGACCACGGCGACGGTCTCGTCAGGCGCCTCCGCCGCTTCAGCGATGTGGTGCCCTCGTCGCTCGGGCTGGTCCGCGAAGATCTCCGCCAGCCGTTGGTGCGCCTCGCGCCTGTCGTCATGGGTCGAGATCTCGACGAGTGCAGACTTCACGATCGGGTGCCGGAACGAGATCACGCCCGATCGCTCGTCGACCATGACGAGGTGGTCACGTTCCGCCGCGCCGAGATCCGACAGACCTGCCGTCCCGCTGGCCTCGGCCAGGGTCGTCAGGCTGCCCGAGCCGTCGAGCGCGGCGAGGAGCAGCAGGCGGCGGGTCGCCGCGGGCAGGCTCATGATCCGGGTCGCGAAGAGGGTGCGGACCTCGCGGATGGTGGCCGACGCCGAGGGAGGACCCGCACCGCCACCTCGTCCACGGGGATGCCCAGCCGCCGCGGCGAACTCGAGCAACGCCAGGGGGTTGCCCTGCGACTCCCGCGCGACCTCCCTGAGGACCCGCGTCGGCAGGTGGGCGAACTGGCGGGCGAGGAGCTCGATCGCATCGTCGTCGTGCAGCGGTCCCACGCCGAGCTCGGCCCACCCCGTGCGTTCGAAGAACCCACCGGCGCTCGGCCGGGTCGCCCCGAGCAGGCCGATCCTGCTGCCGCCGAGCCGGCGACCGACGAAGCCGATGACCGACGCTGTGGCGCGGTCCAGCCAGTGCATGTCGTCCATGACGAGGAGCAACGGTGTGCCGGTGCTCACCCGGCGGAGGAGCTCCAGCGAGGCGCCCAGCACCGTCAAGCGCTCTGGGGCGGGGCCTGAGCCGATGCCGAGGGCGACCTGCAGCGCCTCCCGGCTCTGGGTGGGGAGCTGCACCAGCTCGTCGGCGAACTGGTCGATGAGCTGGTGCAGCCCGGCGAAGCTCACGTCACTCTCGTACTCGACTCCTCCGCCGCGGACCACCCGCACTCCGCCGACGGCAGCTCGGCGGGCGGCAGCGTCGAGAAGTGCCGACTTGCCCACCCCTGGTTCGCCTGTCAGCAGGAGGGCTTCTCCGTCAGCCTCAGCCCGGACCAGGAACGCGTCGAGGGCAGAAAGCTCGCGTTCGCGACCGAGGAGACGGCACGGGTCGCTGTCCACCTCAGCCATAGGTTCCGCTCCACTGCTCCGCCCGAGTCGCGAAGACGGCACCGGGTTCCGGAGGTCGAGTCCGAGGCTAACGGCTGCCCACCCCCCGGCGCACCCACCGCAGGCGTGCGGCGGACCGGCCACCCGCTACGACCCGCTCGCCGTCACCGACCGCGGCGCCGTCGTCCGGTCCGCCTGCCTCACCTGGCCACGGGTCGAGGGGACACGCCCTAGCCGTTGACCGACCGCAGCACCTCTGCCAGGTCGTCCGGTCGGCTCACCATCGGCCAGTGCCATGTCGGGAGCTCGACGTAGGTCCAGTCGCCCTCGACCATGTGCGCGAACGCCGGTGCGTGGGGTGCCATCTGCTGCAGCTGCTCGAGGCTGAAGCTGCACAGCACGCCCGTCCGTGGCAGCCGCTCCCAGGCGCCGGTGAGCTCGACCGGCTGGGCGGCCGTCAGCCAGGGCTGCGCCTGCGAGCCTTCGACCAGCGTGGCGACCGCGGCGTCGTCGACCTCGGGCACCTCGGCGGCGAGTGCGGCCCAGGGCGGCGGCGGGAGCTTCCAGCCCTCGCCGTGGGTCATGACCAGATTCTCGTTGGCCATGCGCGCGTCGGGTCCCTCGAAGTCGGCCTGCGCCATGCCGTCCGGCAGGGGCCCGGTGTCGACGTAGACCAGGCGCGCCACGCGCTCAGGCACGCGGTCCGCGGCACCGGTGGTCACGAGGGCGCCGTAGCTGTGGCCGACGAGGACGACGTCGTGCAGGTTCTCCTGTTCGAGCAGGTGCACGACCTCGTCGATGTGGGTGCTCAGGTTGGTCTCGGGCGAGGCGAGGTGGGCGCGCTCGCCCATGCCTGCGAGGTCGACGGCGTGCACGACGCGGCCGTGCTCCCTCAACGCGTCCGCGACGGAGCGCCAGACCGATGCGCCGAGCCAGAAGCCGGGGACGAGGACGTAGGTGGTGTTCATGACGACGACGCTAGGCTGGAATGCGGACAGACTCCGCCCGGTATGCGAAGCCAGGATCGGGATTCCTTCCGAGCAGCGTCGAGGAGAGCCATGACCCGCCCGACCGCCCGCGTGCTGGCTCTGCTGGAGCTGCTCCAGACGGGCGGGCAGCGCACCGTCGGCGATCTCGCAGCCCGGCTCGGGGTCGACGAGCGCACCGTCCGGCGCTACGCCGAGCACCTCGCCGACCTCGGGATCCCCGTCCAGGCGCAGCGCGGCAGGTACGGCGGCTACCGGCTGTCCCCGGGTTACAAGCTGCCGCCGCTGATGCTCACCGACGACGAGGCCCTCGCCGTCGTCCTGGGGCTCAGGGCCGCGGAGCGCGCGGGGCTCGCCACGACCGAGCACGCAGCGACGGCGAGCGCGTTGGCCAAGGTGTCACGGGTGCTGCCGCGGGCCCTGGCCCGACGGCTCGACAACCTGCTGTCGACCGCACAGTTCACGACCCCGGTGCGCGCCACGGCTCCCGCGGGCGCCGACGCGCTGCTGAGTCTCGCCTCCGCTGCGCAGGCGCAGCGCACCGTCACGATCGCGTACACCGCCTGGGACGGGCGGGAGTCGCGGCGCGAGCTCGACGTCTACGGCGTGGTCTTCCACTCCGGCCGCTGGTACGTCACCGGGCACGACCACGGCCGTGATGACGTGCGGACCTTCCGCCTGGATCGCATCGCGTCGGTCGAGCAGGGCGACGGCTCGTACGTCGTGCCCGCAGACTTCGACGCCATGACGCAGGTCGTGTCGGGCATCGCGGCGGTCCGGTGGTCGCACGAGGTCTCCGTGGTGCTGCGCACCACCGTGGCGGAGGCGAGCGAGCGGCTGCCCCGGAGCGCGGGGCGGCTGTCCGAGCACGACGACGGCGTGCTCCTCGAGACGCGTGCCGAGCGCCTCGACGGCATGGCCCGCATGCTGGCCGGCCTCGGCTGGGACTTCGAGGTGATCACCCCGGACGCCCTGCGCGAGGAGGTACTCGCCCTGGCCGAGCGGCTGAGAGTCAGCGCGGGGCGCGGCGCGGGCGCCAGGGCGACGGCAGCACCGCAGAGTCCTTGATCGACCCCGCTCGCCCACCCGCGAAGCGACGCGCTACTTCTGGGTGGTCTTGTAGCGCTGGCCATCGGCGTCGTACGTGGTCCAGGCCCCGACCGGCTCGCCGGCATTGAACGTGCCAGATCGCTTGAGCGTTCCGTCAGTGCGGTACCACTCCCAGTAGCCCTCAGGCTGCCCGTTCTCGACCCGGCCCTTGGACCAGACCGTCTGCCCGTTGGCGTGGTACTTGACCGTGACCCCGTCGACGATCTCGGTGGGCTTGCCCTCTCCGGAGCGCCTTGAGGTCATGCCGCGATCCTAGGCTCGACGTCGGTCAGCTGGAAGAGCGCGCTGGGAAGCGGTTGTCGCGGGGCCGACACGTTGCTCGTCGCGGAGCCGTGGACCTCGACCGCAGCGGCCCACATCACCGGTTGCCTCGCTACTCCGCCACCGGGGTGCCCGGCAGAGCCTTGACGAGCATCTGCTGACGGCTCGCCGTGCGGAAGCCGCCGCGCAGGTAGAACTTCTCCGCAGCGCCCTCTCGGGACGTCAAGAGGTAGATCTGCTCGATACCGACAAGGCGCCGCTCCAGAGCCGACAACAGCCCGGAGCCGTAGCCACGGCCCTGTTCTCCCGTTTCGACGCACATCTCGTTCAAGAAGAAGTGGCGACCGGTGAACCACTGCTCAACGTGGCCGAGAGCGAAGCCGCGCAACCGCCCATCGAGTCGAAGGCAGACACCCAGGCTGCCCGGCGTCGCCAGTACGTCCGCCAACCTGCTGCGGGCCGACCTCAGGTCCCACGCGTCGTTCCAGGGCTCCTTGTTGAAGACGGCACGGAACACAGCCGCGGCCTCGTCGAGATCTTCAGTCCTGAAGGCATCGATCATCTCGACATCATCCCCGGTCTTCCGGTTCGGAGGTCAGGAGACGCTGCACCGGCGTCGACCGCTCGTCGGCATGAGCGCGGAGCCGTCTGTCGCCGAGAGCGCCGCCTCTCCTGGCACGACGTTTCGGTTATCGTGCAGAACCGTCGCCGTGTGTGCGGCGCCCGTCGTCACCCCTGCCGGGACGTCGGCTCGACCGGCGTGCCGCACGGCTCGCCATGAAGGAGGTTCCCATGGAGGTGCGCATCGACACCGCCGCCTGCGTCGGGCACGGGGTGTGCGAGGCTCTCGCGCCGCACATCTTCGAGGTCGATGACCAGGACAAGGCCCGCCTCGTCGCCGAGACGCTCGAGGAGGCGGACCGGGGGGACCTCGAGAACGCTGTCAACCAGTGCCCGGAGCAAGCCCTACGCCTGATCGGATGAGCACGGCTGGGCTGGTGGTCGTCGGGGCCGGCCTGGCCGGGGTGCGCGCTGTCGAGGGCGCTCGACGCAGCGGCCACACCGGGGCGGTGACCCTCCTGGGAACCGAGACCGACGCGCCGTACGACCGGCCTCCGCTGTCCAAGGCGTTCCTGACCGAGAGTGCAGCTCTCAAGTACCTGCGCACCGCGGAGAGCCTGCGCGACGAGCTGGACGTCGACCTCCGGCTCGGCGAGACCGTCACCGCGCTGGACCCGGCCACGAGGACCGTGACGGTCGGTGCGCAGGAGCTCCCTTACGCCGGGCTCGTGATCGCCACCGGGTCGACCGCCCGACGGCTCCCCGGGATGCACGGACCAGGTGGCGTGCACACGCTGCGCAGCCACGCTGACGCCGTCGCCCTGCGGTCGGCGGTGCGCCCGGGGAGCCGTGTCGTCGTCATCGGCGCAGGCTTCATCGGCTCTGAGTTCGCCTGCTCCGCGTCGCACCTCGGCGCGCACGTGACCGTGCTCGAGGCTGCCGACGTGCCTCTCGTGCGGGCGGTCGGCACCGCGATGGGCGAGGAGCTCGGTGGTCTGCACGGCCGGCACGGCATCGACGTGCGGTGCGGCGCCGTGGTCGAGGCCGTGATCGGTGAGGACACGGTCGAGGCGGTGCGGCTGGCCGACGGCCAGATGCTGCCAGCGGACGTCGTGCTCGTCGGGGTCGGCGCCGCCCCTGTGACGGAGTGGCTCCGCGGCTCCGGCCTGACGGTCGAGGACGGCGTCGTCTGCGACGCGACGCTCAACGCCGGCGCCCCCGGCGTGTACGCGGCCGGGGACGTCGCCCGGTGGTACAACCCGACGTTCGACCGGTCGATGCGCCTGGAGCACTGGACCTCGGCAGCCGAGCAGGGCGTGATCGCGGGCCGCAACGCCGCCGCAACCGGAGAGCCGGTGACCTGCGAGGTCGTCCCGTACTTCTGGTCGGACTGGGTCACCGACCGCATCCAGTTCGTCGGAGTACCGGACAGCGACGAGGTCGTCACCGTCGCCGGCTCGGCCGAGACCGGCGACCTGCTGGCCCTCTACCGCACCGGTGACCGGGTGACCGGCGCCCTGGGCGTCAACCAGCGCCGAGCCGTCCTGCGCCTACGGGTCATGATCGGTCAGCGCGCGGACTGGCAGGAGGCCGTCGAGCTGGCCCGGTCGACGGCCGTCCGCAGGTCCTGATCGTCGGACTGGCGTTCCCGGGGGCGGGCAGTGCTCGGCGCGGCAGGTCCGGCCGTCGGCTCTATCAACTGCGCCACGTGTCAAGATTGTCCGCGTGATCGATGCGATCTTTCGTGTGGAGTGGGCATTGCCAGCTCCGTGGAGTGCACTCGCGCTCGAGTGCTTGCGGGCGCACCCGGTGGTGCGCTGTGTCTGAGATCAGGAGTTCCGCCCCGACGTCCCGGGAGAAGCGCGACACCGTCGAGTCGCTCGCTGGTTGGGTGCTCCTGATCGGTGGCGTCTGCGCCGCGATCCTGTGGGTGCCCATCGCCCTGTTCCCTGGCGGGTTCATCATGATTGACGCACCGCCGCCCGACGAAGCCCTCCGCGTCGGCGTGTGGTCAGGGACGGCCGCCAGTTCGCTGCTCCTGCTTGCCGCGACAGGGGTGGTGCTTGGGGTCGGCGTATTGCTTCGCGGACGGGCTGGGTTGAATCGGGGACTGGCGTGGGTCGGGTTCGGCGTCGCCGGTGTGGCGGCACTGACTCAGCAGGTGTGGCTCCTCGGTGCAGGAGCGCTCGTCGCGCTCGCACTGGTGGTCGTCGTCTTGCGGCGCCTGGACGCCACAGGTGCCAGCCCACGCGCCTGAGGCAGATCCGGCGGCTTGGCTGCAGGTGTCCCGAACTCCCCTCTGAGACGATCATCGCCTTGGATCAGGCGCCCGGAGAAGCGGGTCAGGCTCCGACGGCGATGGGTGATCGCGGC
Organism: Actinotalea soli; assembly: GCF_017565425.1. Lineage (GTDB taxonomy): Bacteria > Actinomycetota > Actinomycetes > Actinomycetales > Cellulomonadaceae > Actinotalea > Actinotalea soli. The sequence goes on along the minus strand of NZ_JAGEMK010000006.1, from coordinate 71,444 downwards.
AGTCGCGACTGACGTTCCGTCGGGTGTCACCGTGTGCTGGCGCGAGGGGGCCCGATCAGCCCAGGGCGAGGATCTCCTCGTCCCCGAGCAGCAGCAGGTTCCCGCCCCTGTGGTCGAGGCGCCAGTAGGAGCCGGTGATGCCGGTGATGGGGATGCGCCAGGCCTCGGCCCCGGTCAGCAGGTCGAGCGCGACGAGCTCGGGGACCGCCCCGTCCAGCGACTGCACCAGCACGACGTCGCCGTCGGTGGCGGCGGTGTCGTTCCAGACGAAGATCTCCTCCGCGTGCCACCGCTCCTCGCCGTCGTGGACGTCGATCGCGAGCACGCCGGCGGAACCCACGAGGACCATGACGTCCTCGAGGACAAACGCCGGCGTGGCGTTCGCCGCGCTCCACCGGGTCTGCCCGGTCTCCGGGTCGATGCCGGCCACCCGGCCATCGGGGCGGAACACGGTGAGGACACCGGCATCGGAACCGTCCGTCTGCCACGAGAACCTCGGGATGCCGTCGGTCGCGAACCTCAGCGAACCGTCGGCATCGAGCACCCGCCCGGTCTCCGACCACCCGCCGTCCGGCGACGTCTCGAGCCGCACCTCGACGCTGCCGCCGTCAGGCAACGGCCAGACATTGACGTTGGGGCTCGTGGCTTCGAGAGGCGGGACGGTCACCTGCTCGCCGGTGGCCAGGTCCAGGGCGATCGCGTCGGTGAGCCTGACCGCCCCGTCGGCGACGCCATAGCTCAGCTGGACGGGTGAGCCCGGGATTCCCTCGTCAGGCTCATCCGCCCCCGCGTCGACGGAGCTCAGGACCACACCGTTCGGCACGAACCCGGGGGCACTGCGGTAGCTCCACACCTCTCCCGCCCGGGGATCCCAACGACGTACGCCCAGGGCCGCCGACGAGTCGACGAAGGTGACCAGCAGGTCGCCGTCCACCATGTCGCTCACCACCAGTGAGCCGTCCACGACCAGGTTCGAGATCTCGGTGCCCGTCGCGACCTCGATGAAGTCGATGGGTACCGCGACACCCTCCGCGGGAGTGCGCTCCTGGTAGACGTCGATCGGGTAGCAGTACACGATGTCGGCGGTGAGTTGCTCGACGCGCGCCTCCCGGTAGTCCAGGAGCGCGGAGCAGGTGCTGTTGGCTCCGGCGCCGTCGTGGGTCCACGCCTCAGCACCCGTTGCAGGATCGAGTGCGCGAACGCCGCCCTCGGAACCCGCGAGCACGAACAGCTCGTCGGTGTGAGCGAGGGTCCACCCGCCCGCCGAACGCCACACCTCCTCCAGCGGTCCCTCGACGGGCGGCAGCACCCATCCCAGCTCCGCCAGCTCGACCCTCCGAGCGGCGTTCTGGCGGGCGTCGACAACCATCGCCGTGACGATCGTCCCCACCAGGATCACCGCGAGCCCGACCCGCCGGAGCCGCCGCGCCCGCCCGGTCTCCCGAGTGTCGCCACCGCCGCCGTCGCCCACGCCGTTCACCTCATGGTCGGCGTCGGCCTCTACCAGCTCGACCTGGACAACCCCACCGCCCGGGTCCCGCCTGCGCATGGGCCGACCCTAAGCGGCGCGCGCCCTGAGCGGTAGGCGGGCCTGGGAGCAAGACAAGCGCTCATCGGCCCGACCGCGCACCTGGCCGGGCGCCGACTTGTGCTCCTCGGCGTCGTTGTCGATGGCTCCGTGGTGTGGATCGCTAGGACTGGGCGGAGACGTGGCGGTGACCCTACGCGTCGGTCAGCGGCGTGACCGGGCGCGGATGATCGCCGACTTGGCCTTCGATGGAGCGCCCTGAGCTACACGGCGTCGGCCGGTGTCAGGGTCCACGTCCCGCCCTTGGCGACGGCGAGCACTTGGTCGTCGGGACGGAAGAGCCACCAGTTGTCGAGCAGATCGTCCTCGCTCGCCCGCGACGTCAGACCGAAGGTCCGCAGGTGCACGTCCGAGAACGAGAAGACCGTGTCCAGCGCAGGGCCCGTGGCGGTGATCGATGTGAGCTCCCGCCCGTCGATGACGGCTAACGCATCAGCGATGAGCTCTCCGGTGTCCTCGCAGCCCGCGAGCACGGTGCTCGCGTCTTCGATGCGCCACGCGGCCATCTGGACCCACAGATGCCACGCGCCACGGTCGACGCGACCCGAAGCATCGAGCCGCGGATCGCCGAAGTCGAACGCGAGGAAGCTCCCGTGCCCCTGACGCGGGTTCCACACGGGCAGCCCCACGAGATCCGCCAGGTGTTCGGCAAAGGGGCCTCTCGCCCCGCGGTCGTGATGTGCCACGACGCAAGGGTGGCAGAGAGCCGGCCAGGCAGAAGGAGTCACGCACAGTCGGCACGGGCATGCCGCCCCCCGGTGACCTGCCCCTGACGGGCTCCCGGTCGCTGAGCGGGTGCAGCGAGTGCGCGCGAGAGCCCGGTCGCCGGCATGACCGCGTGCCGTCCCTACCCCAGCAGCGCCGCGACCACCACGAGCACAGGCACCGCGAGCAGCGTCGTGACCAGCCCGGCGTCGCGGGCCACGGGGATGCCCTTGCCGTAGCGCAGCGCATAGACCAGGACGTTCTGCGCGGTGGGCAGGGCGGCCATCGTGACGACCGTCAGCAGCGCCGTCCGGTCGAGCCCCAACCCGAGACCGATCGCGGCCGCCAACGCGGGGTGCACCACGGACCGCAGGACCGCGACGAGGGCCAGGTCCCGGGTCCAGAGGCGTCCGGTTCCCGGGCGCGGTGCCGCGAGGGACATGCCCAAGGTGATCAGCGCGAGAGGCGCGGCGGCGGCTCCCACGAGGCGGAAGGGCTCGTAGACCACCTCGGGCAGGTCCCAGGGCAGCACGGCGAGGCTCAGGCCGGTCAGGGAGCCGATGATGATCGGGTTGCGCAGCGGGCGGAGCGCGGCCTCGCGCAGGCGCGCTGCGAGGGGCATCGAGGTGTCGGCGCTCGCGTCGAGGACGAGGAAGGCCACGGGGGCGAGCACCAGCTGCTGGAAGAGCAGGGTCGGGACCACGGCGACCGCTCCGCCTAGCAGGTACACCGCGACGGGGATGCCCAGGTTGGCGGCGTTGAGATAGCTCGAGGCGAGCATCCCGACCATGGCGTCGGTCGCCCGCCGTCGCCACACGAACCGCAGCACCACCACTGCCGTCAACGCGACCGTCCCGGTGCTCAGGGCCGTGACGACGGCGACCGTGGAGACCAGCAGGTGCAGGTCGGCGTGGGCGATCGTGACCATGAGCAGCGACGGGGCCGCGACGGTGAACACGACCCGGGCGAGCGCGGCCTCCGCCGCAGGCCCCAGGGTGCCGCGTCGGCCCAGGATCCATCCCATCGCGGCGATAGCCGCGAGGGTCCCCAGGGCGGCGGTGACGGCACCCATCAGCGACGATGATCCGGGCTCGTCCGGCGCATCCGGGTCACGGGAGGAATCGGCACAGATCGATGATCCCGGACGTCGGCGCGGGCAGCCCGGGCCGGGTGGGCCGTCCAGGGGACCGGTGATGGGATGACCTCGGGCCCCACCACAGCGGCCGGGGCGCGATGAGGGACCAAGGTCCGGGGCGCGCGCGGCGCGTCGTTGCCTAGCGTGGCGGGATCGGCGCGGCGTTGCGCGAGGGACTCCACCCGGTGAGGGTGGCTCGTCGGTCCCGCCGTTCGGTCGAGGCCGGCGGGGCGGACGCTGACGGGCCGGGCCGGGGGAGTCGGCGCCCCTGGCCCGACCACCGTCGTACCCCAGGCCGACGGCGTCCCGGGTGCGGCGGTCTCAGCCCGCGGCTGCCTCGCTCCGCAGCCCCTGCCGCGCGGCCGCGCGGACCGCCTCCGTGATCCGAGCAAGTCGCACCGAGTCCAGGGTCCACGCCTGCCAGTAGAGGTCGACGTCGAGGTGACCCTCCGGCTCGAGCAGGACGAGGGAACCGTCGACGAGGGCCTCACCGAGCTGCAGCTCAGGCAGCATGCCCCAGCCGAGCCCGGCGCGGACCGCGGCGAGGAACCCCTCGCTCGAGGGCACCGTGTGCCGCGGCGGCAGGGGGTCGGCGCCGCGGTCCCGCAGGAACCGGTGCTGCAGGTCGTCCTTGGCGTTGAACTGCACCACGGGCATCGCCGCCCAGTCAGGGCTGCCTCCGGCGAGGAAGCGGTCGCGTAGTGCGGGGGTGGCGACGGGCACGTAGCGCATGGCTCCCAGGTGCTCGACCCGGCACCCACCGACGGCGGCGGGGTCAGAGGTGATGGCCCCGATGACCGCGCCCTGGCGCAGCAGGTGGCTGCTGTGGTCCTGGTCCTCGACGTGCAGGTCGAGGGTGGTGTCGGTCCAGGTGGCGGCGTCCCGGAGGAAGGGGGCGAGCCAGGTGGCCAGGGAGTCCGCGTTGACGGCGACCGGGGTGACGGTCATCGAGGTGCCGTCCGAGCCCAGCAGGCTGCGGGTCTCGGCCTCGAGGAGCTGAACCTGGCGGGCCATCCGCAGCAGCACCGCCCCCGCTGCGGTCGGCGAGCAGGGGGTGCCGCGGCGCACCACCACCTGCCCGAGCGCGCTCTCGAGAGCCTTGATCCGCTGGCTGACGGCCGAGGGGCTGACCCCGAGCTCGTAGGCAGCGGCCTCGAAGGTGCCCTCGTCGATGATCGCCGTGAGGGCCCGCAGGTGCTCGAGGTTCATGAAGCAAGGCTAATGGGCGCGAAGAATCAGTCGTTTGTCTACACCAAAGCCCGTGGCTAGCGTCGCGGTCATGGGGAGCATCTGGGCCACCGGCCTCACGACGGGACTCGCGCTCATCGTCGCGATCGGCGCGCAGAACGCCTTCGTGCTGCGCCAGGGCATCCGGCGTGAGCACGTGGGCGCCGTCGTCCTCATCTGCACGGCCAGCGACGTGCTCCTCATCCTGCTCGGTACCGCGGGGATCGGCGTGCTGGTCGACCGGTTCCCCGTGGCCCTCATCGTGCTGCGCTGGGGCGGGGCGGCCTACCTCCTGTGGTGGGCGTTCCGCTCCTTCCGGTCGGCCGCCCGTCCCTCCGCCCTGGCCGAGGTGACGCCGCGGTCGCGCGGCTCCGTGGCTCTCACGGCCGTGGCGCTGACCTACCTCAACCCCCACGTGTACCTCGACACCGTCGTCCTGCTGGGGAGCCTCGCCAACCAGTACGGGCCCGACGCGCGATGGGTGTTCGCCGGGGGCGCCGTCGTCGGCAGCATCCTGTGGTTCTCGGCCCTCGGGTTCGGAGCGCGGGCGCTGGCCCGCCCCCTGGACAACCCGCGAACCTGGCGCATCGTGGACGCCGTGATCGGGGTGATCATGCTCGTGATCGCGGCCTCGCTCGTGTGGGGGTGACGGGCGCTCAGCCCTTCAGCCCCGAGTGCGCCAGCCCCTGGACGAACTGCCGCTGCGCGAAGAGGAACACGAGCAGCACCGGCAGCACCGTGAGGGTCGTCGCCGCGAGCTGCACGTTCCACATGGGCCCGCCGTAGGCGTCGACGTACTGGGTGAGGGCCTGGGGGAGCGTGAAGTTCTCCCGGCTCGAGAGGTACACGATGGGCTCGAGGTACAGGTTCCAGGACTTGAGGAACGTGAAGATCGCGACGGCCGCGACGGCGGGGCTCGCCAGCGGGAAGGCGATCCGCCAGAAGATGCCCCAGCGGCCCAGCCCGTCCATGCGCCCGGCCTCCTCGAGCTCGCGCGGCAGCCCGAGGAAGAACTGCCGCATGATGAAGGTGGCCAGCACGCTCGGAGCCCCGAAGATCGGCACGATCACCAGCGGCCAGTGGGTGTCGATCAGCCCGAGGGAGTTCACCATCCGGAACAGCGGCACGATCGTCACCTCGGAGGGCACCAGCAGCCCGACCAGCACCAGCACGAACAGGGCGTTGGCCCCGGGGAACCGGATCCGGGCGAAGGCGTAGCCGGCCATCGAGGCCACCAGGATCGTGCCGAGGGTGACCGCGACCGCGATGTAGAGGCTGTTCCAGTACTGCTGGGCGAAGGGTTGCAGGCGGAACACGTCCGCGTACGCGGCCCAGGAGACGGTCTCCGGGAAGACCGTCGGCGGGATCCGCAGGATCTCGCTCATGGGCTTGAGGCTCGAGCTCGCCATCCACCACGTGGGGAAGACGAACGGCACCGACAGCACCACGAGCAGGGCGACCAGCAGCCCCCGGGTGGTCCGGCGACGACGGCGCTCGCGGCCCGGCCTCGGCAGCGGGGTCGACGGCGGTGGGCCGCCGGCGTCGCCCGGGAGCGCGTCCCCCGCGGTGGGGGCAACGACCGGGGCGGCGTGCACGTCAGACCTCATCGAAGACCCACCTCTTCCGCGTCTGCCACTGGATCAGGGTGAGAGCCAGGACGATGACGAACAGGAGCACCGAGATCGCACTCGCGTACCCGAAGTCGTTGAACCGGAACGCCTGCTGGTACAGGAAGTAGACGAGCACCGTGGTCGAGTTCCCGGGCCCGCCACCGGTCAGGACGGCGATCTGCGCGAAGACCTCGAGGGACCCGACGATCGTCAGGATCGAGACAAGCAGGATCGTCGGGCTGATCAGCGGCAGGACGATCGAGCGGAACCGCCGCCACGCCCCCGCGCCGTCGATCCGAGCGGCCTCCTGGATCTCCTCGGGCACGCTCTGCAGGGCCGCGAGGAACAGGATCATGTTGAGCCCGACGTTCTTGAACACCTGCACGACGATCACCGCGAGCATCGCGGTGCCCTCGTTGCGCAGCCAGTTCGGTCCCTCGACCCCGAGGCTCGCGAGGAACCCGTTGATCCCGCCGTCGTCCTGCAGCAGGAAGCTCCACACGATGGTCCAGGCCACCAGGGAGACGACGACGGGCGAGAAGAAGAAGGTGCGGAACGTCGTCGTGCCCGGGAGCTTCTGGTTGAGCAGCACCGCGAGCAGCAGCGCCAGGGAGACGTTCAGGACCACCAGGCCGATCGAGAAGACCAGGCTCGCCATGAGCGAGTCACGCAGGGCCGGGTCGCTGAGCATGCGGTCGTAGTTGTCGGCCCCGGCGAAGACGAAGGTGTTCGCCAGGACGTTCCACTCGTGCAGCGAGTACCAGGCGACGGCGATCAGCGGGACCAGGACGAAGGCCACCGCCCCCAGGACCTGCGGCGCGATCATCGCGTAGCCGACCAGGTGGTCGCGGCGGGTGGCCGAGCCACGGCGGCGCAGGGTGCGCTGCCGCGGCTCGGCCGTCGCGAGGGGGGTCGACATCAGTCCGCGAGGACCGGGTCGATCGCTGTGCACACGTCCCCGAGCACCTGCTCGACGTCGGCGTCGGCCGACCACAGCGAGTCGAGCTCGATCCGCACCGCCTCCTGCAGGCGCGCGAAGCTCGGGTGGGCGGGCTTGGTCACGGCGTCCTGGATGCCCTCGACGACCACGGCCTGCAGCTGCTCCTCGCTGAGCAGCGGGTTCGCGGCGCCCAGCACCTCGGAGGTCAGCAGGGACTCGCGCGGCGGCGGGAAGTTCGCCGCGAGCTGCTCGGCGTTCTCCGGGTTGGTGAACCAGGCGAGGAAGTCCGCGGCGACGTCGGGGTTCTCCGCCTGCGCGAAGACGCCGATCCCGGCCTGGCCGATGACGTTCTGGCGCCCCTCGGGCCCTGCCGGCAGCGGCACCACGTCCCAGCCGAAGCTCTCGTCGAGGGAGGAGGCCCGCGAGATCTGCGTGATGGTCATCGCGGCGTCCCCGGCGAAGAAGTCGGCCGTGGTACCCGGGCCGGGCAGGGCGCCGTCGACGAAGGTCGCGTCGTGGATCCAGGTCATCGCCTCGACCATCTCGGGGTCGGTGAAGGTGCACTGGGTGCCGTCCTCGCTCCACGGCGCGGCGCCCCAGCCCTCCCAGATCGTGGAGAGGTTCTCCCACACCTGGTACTCGAAGTCGCGGACCACCAGGCCCTGCTTGCCGGACTCCTCGGCGGTGGCCGCGGCGATCTCGCGGGCGGCCTCGTAGGTCCACTCGTCCGCGGCGACCAGGTCGGCGGGGGAGGGCTGGCCGGCTGCCTCGATCTGGTCGGTGTTGACGAACATCGCGAAGGGGCTGTTCGAGAACGGGTAGGCGAACAGGCCGTCGTCCTGCTGCCACAGGGACAGGGAGGAGTCGAGCAGGTCGTCGTAGTCGTACCCGTCGGCGGCCTGCAGGGTCGGGCCCACGTCCACCAGGGCGCCGCTCTGCACGAACTCCGGGGCGTAGCTCTCGAGGATCCACGCCAGATCCGGTGCGTTGCCCCCGGCCAGGCGGGTGGTCAGCGAGGTCGTGTAGTCCTCGAAGGGGATGGCCTCGAAGGACACCTCGGCCACGAGGTCGGGGTTCTCGGCGACGTAGGCGTCGGCGATCGACTGGAACATGGCCAGCTGGCCCTCGTCGGCGGTCCAGACGGTCATGGTGAGGGAGACGGGCTCGGCGGGGGCCTCGGGCTCGCCCGCGACCTCCTGGTCGCCGGACCCGCAGGCCGTGAGGCCGACGGCGGTGACGGCGGCGAGCCCAGCGGCGAGGCCGCATCGTCGGGTGAGGGGGATCATCAGTGCTCCTTCGAACTGTGATAGGTCGAGCGGGTGGGCGGTGCGTGCGGCAGGCCGTGCGGTCGGGTGTGGGTGCGGTCAGTAGGGGTGGGCTCCGGCGGGCCAGTGCAGCTCGACCCCGGCGGCGGTGAGCTCCTCCTGCAGCTCGGCGAGGAGCTCGGGCTTGGCCCGCACGTCGCGGGGCTGCGCGCCCCGCTCGAGGCAGTACGCGGCGAGGTGCCCGGCGGCCTCGCCGATGTTCCACTCCACCGGGTGCAGGCGGTAGCACCCGTTGGTGATGTGCGTGGTGCCGATGTTCTTGTTCGCGGCGAGCAGGTTGGTGGTGCGCTCGGGGATGAGCGCCCCGAGGGGGATCTCGAAGGGGGTCGAGGGCACGTCGATGTACGTGTCGCCCCCGGTCGAGGGGTGCAGGTCGATGCGGTACATCCCGATGCCGACGCTGTCCTCGTAGCGGGTCGCGCCACGGTCGCCGCGCACCGCGTAGGAGACGTCGTTCTCGGTCACCGTGGTCAGCGCCCGGATGCGGCGGGACTCGCGGTGGTAGGGCGCCTGGGCGAGGCCGTCGGCGGTGCCCATGACGTCGGGCCGCAGGCGCAGGCCCGGGAACCCCGTGCCGCCGTCGGCCCGCGGGGCCTCGGTCTGCATCCAGTACAGCATCGAGAGGCTGAGCTGCTTGGCGTCGTCGATCCGTTCGAGCTCGACCTCGCGGGGCACGTCGAGCACGTGCTCGAGGAAGTAGTCGATGCTCGGCCAGTTGACCAGGCACAGGTCGCTCGGGAACGTCCCGGGGGCGTAGAGGTCCCGCGCGAGGATGCGCCGGAAGGTCCACAGGTTGCCGTCCCCGGGGTTGCGGGACTGGTCGGCCTCGACCGCGAGGGCGTCGTCCCCCGGGTTGGGGGTGAAGGAGCGGACGTCCATCTCCAGGGTGCGGGGGTTGGGGGCGTGCCAGGAGAGCATCGGCTTGCCGTTCCAGGGCCCCGGGGTGAAGGACCGCCAGAAGTCGTACCGCTCGGGCCGGTCGATGGTGTGGTCGCCCTCGGCGTGCTCCAGGACGAAGCACACGCTGAGCGCCTGGACGTTGTCCGGCTGGGCGACGTCAGGGGCGCTCGGCTCCCCGGTGGTGGCCGCGGACTCGAAGCCGGTGACGTACTCGGTGCCGGTCAAGGGGAGCAGCTCCCCGGTCTCGGTCGCGTCCAGCACGTAGGGGGCGGTGACCGTGGTGCGGGAGCCGTCGACGACGGACTCGAGGGTCACCGAGCGGACGACGTCGCCCTCGGTGCGGGCGGCGACCGGACGCACCTGCTCGAGCAGGGTGATGCGCCCGGCGGCCCGCCACGGCGCGAGCATCTCCTCCAGGACCCCGACGGCGACCCGCGGCTCGTGGCACAGCTTGGACACCCAGCCGGCGCCGGGGTTGAGGTCGGTGCGGGCCCGCGCCTGCTCGGTCAGCGGGTAGCGACGGCGGTACACGTCGCGGATCCCCTCACGCAGGGCGCGGTACCGGGCCGTGACGCCGAAGTCCTCGACCCAGGGGTGCTCGTCGGGCGGCACGGCCTGCGAGGTGAGCTGGCCGCCGATCCACGGGAACTCCTCGGTCAGGACGACGCGGGCACCGCGGTCGGCCGCCGCGAGGGCTGCGGCGACACCGCCGAGGCCTGCGCCGACGACGAGGACGTCGGTGGCGACGTCGGTGGGGGTGGTGCTGGGCACGGTGGCTGTCCGTTCTGTCGAGCGCGGGTGGTCAGGGGGTGGTCTGGGCGCGGGACTGCGGAGCGCCCGGGGCGAGGGCGGCGTCATCCCCGGGGGCCGTCCGGTCCCGGGGCGGGGCGACGGTCCTGCCCTCGACGACGGCGCAGTCCAGGAGCTGGTGCTGGTCCTGCTCGGGCAGGTCCTGGTTCGCGATGAGGCGGGAGAGCAGCTGCAGGGCGCGGGCGCCCATCTCCTCGCGGGGGATGGCGAAGCCGGACCACTCCTGCGGGCGGCGCAACCGGCGCTGCGGCTGGCCGAGCAGGAGCAGCGAGACGTCGCCCGGGACGGTCAGGCCGCGCAGCAGCAGCGCGTCGTAGAGCTCCTCGGCGTCGCGCTCGGGGGCGACCACCAGGGCAGTGAGCCCCTGGTCGACGGCGGCCGCCGCCGTGGCGGCAGGGTCCTCCTCGGTGACCAGGCGTGAGCTGAGCCCGGCGTCGTGCATGGTGCTGCGGTAGCCGTCGAGGCGGTCGAGGGTGGGCTGGTCGGTGCCGAGCTCGCCGACGTAGCCGATGCGCTGGTGGCCCAGGGCGATCAGCCGCTCGACGGCGTGCCGGGTGGCGGCCACGTAGTCCGCCCCGACGTAGGGCAGGCGGCCGCCCTCGCTCGTCCGCTTGCCGATGAAGGCGAAGGGGTAGTTGGTGTCGAGCAGGTGCTGGAGCTCGCTGCGGTCCTCGTGCTGGCCCAGCAGCAGGCACCCGTCGGCGATCCCGAGCCGCTGCCACCCGTCGCGGGTGAGCCGGCGTCGTCCGTCGACCACCCGGGCGCTGGTGAACAGCAGGATGTCGATGCCGAGCTGCTCGGCGGCGTGCTCGATGCCCACCAGGAACGGGCCGTAGAAGTCGCGGCCCCCGCCCGGGAAGGTCGCCTCGTAGGTGAAGACGCCGATGATCTGGTTGCGGCCCCCCGCGAGCCGCTGGGCGACCGGGTTGGCCGAGTACCCGGTGATCCGGATCGCGTCGAGCACGCGCTGCCGGGTCTCGGCGGAGATGTGCACTCCCGCGGGCAGCCGGTCGTTCAGGACGAAGGAGACCGTGGCCTGGCTGACCCCGGCCATCGCGGCGACGTCGGCCTGGGTGATGCGGCGCCTGGGCATGTGATCCTCCTCGATCCGTCGTCCTTGACGTGACCGCGAGTCTGCCCGGGCGTGGAGCAGGGGAACAAGGGGATTATGCGCATTATTATCGGGCCTGGCCGAGGGCGCTCAGGCGCGTGGATGGTGGCTGGGAGCGGCGCTCGTGCGCATAATCCCGACGCTCGAGGGGCGGCCGGGCCGGGCACTCGCGAGGTCTGGTGCCTCTACCGGTGACCGCTCCCGCGCGTCCGCACCGTGGCCTGGCCACTCACGCGCCAGCTGAGCGGCGTCCCGGCGGCCACCTGCTCCCAGGCGGTCCACCCGCCGTCGTCGTCCCGGCGTCGCATGAAGCCGCTCGGGGAGTCCACGACACCGGGGAGCTCGGCGACGGCGAGCACCCGGGCGGGACGTCCATCCCGGTGGATCTGCTTCTTGTGGAGGCCCGCGGCCCGGATCCGCCGGTGTGCTTCGGCGGCCGTGGTGGCCAGCACAGCGATCTCCGAGCGCCACGCTGCTGCGTCAGCATCCTCGACCTCGAAGACGTAGACCTGGTCCATCGCGCGAGCATGGCACGAGCTGCCTCGCTCGTGGCGGTGGCGGCTCGATGTCATGCCAGGCGACGACCCCAGCGGACCGACCTGGTCGCCAGCACCATCGACGCCCCGTCCTCCGTCCCCCACACGCTGAGCTCCGATGCGCGGTCTCGCTTCGTGCGGAGGACGGGGAGCCCTTCCGCCGCCAGAGCTACGGCCTCACTGGTGGTCAGCCACTCGACCGGTCCGCCGTAGCCTCGGCTTCCGCAGTCATCCCACGCCAGGGCGGCCCCGTCGGAGACGAGCTGCCGGGCTCGTTCAGGGCTGATCGGTGCCTCGACCTCGTGCCAGGTGCGTCCCGCGGGGTCGGTGAGCCGTGACCCGTCGTCAGCGGGCTCGGCCGGCGGGCGCGGAGCTCGCTTCGCCTCCTCGACGATCTGCGCGAACGAGGGCGTGCGCCGCTGCTTCATCCCCTCAGGGTGACGTGCGGGGCCGTCGGCTGACCAGGTCAATCACCCGGATGCGGGCGGGTGCCACGACATCGCCCGTGCTACCGACCGCACTCCCCGCTAGATCAAGCCGGTCCGACGGAGCGCGTCCTCGACCGCCGGGCGGTAGTGCTCATCGAGGGCGAGCAGCGGCCGGGGCAGGCAGGGCGCGTCGACGAGTCCGAGCGCCTCGGCCGCCGCCGCCATGACCCGCAGGCTCCCGTGCTCCTTGAAGAGCGACCAGATCGGATCAAGGGTCGACGAGTGCTGGTGGGCTGCATCGGCGTCACCTGCCGCCGCAGCGTCGGCGAGCGCGCGTGCGGTCCGGGGGAAGAGTCCAGCGAGGACCGAGTACCAGGCGTGGCAGCCGCTCGTCAGGGCTTCCGCAGCCGCCCAGTCGCCGCTGACTCCGATGGTCGCGTCCGCCGGCAGGAGCTCGCGGAGGTGAGCCACGCGGTCGGCCGCGGTCCCCGGGGCCGGTGGGGGGATCTTCACGCCGGCGATGCTGGGTAGCTGCGCGATGCGTGCGTACAGCTCGTCGGTGAAGGTGAAAGCCGTCGTCGAGGGGTTCTCGTACACCACGACCGGGACCGACGAGCTCGACGCGACATCGGCGTAGAGACCGAACACCTCCTCCTGGCGCAGCCGGTGGTACGAGACCGGCGCCACCAGCAGCGCCGAGGCGCCAGCTGCCTGCGCGTCCTCGACGTACGTCAGGACATCTCGGGTCCGCAGCGCACCGACCCCAGCGATCACCGGCATCTCACCGGCTGCGCTGACAGCGGCATCGATGGCGGCCCGGCGTTCGTCGCGAGACAAGTAGGCGCAGACGCCGGTCGACCCGAGGACGCCCACCGAGTCGACGCCCCCTGCCACGAGCCTCGACACCAGCGTCGCCAGTGCCGCGTCGTCGACCGACTCGTCCCTCATCGGCGTCAACGGGAAGGCGCACAAGCCTGGCTGGATCATCACGCTCACCATGGTGCCGGGTCCGTGCCGGCAGGGTCGAGTCGTCTAGCGCGACCCGCCCGGCAGGCGGTTGCCCGTCCGTGAGAGATGCGAGGGTTGCTCGGGCAGGGCGTCGAAGAGCTCGAGCGTCTGGACGAGAGGACCAAGCGTTGTCGCCGCTGAGGTGCGCGCTGCTGCCCGATCCGTGGCTGGCGGGTGGTGCTCGTACGCATCAACCGATGGATGCGGTTGGACGCGAGAGGGCCCCTTGAGAGTGTCGTCGGTCATCTGGGTTGTGGATGGTCTCGCGCGGATAGCTGGCCTCGGGTTGGTGCCTGTTCTGCATCGGGTCGTGCGATCGCGACGTGCCCATCCTCGAACTGCCTCGCAAGGACCCCACGGAGCCGCTCTCTGTGGGTCAAGCGGCCGTCCTGGTCTGGTCGGGCTGGCGGGATGGGGGCCGGGGTCACCGCCAGGCGGACGCGCTCGCCAGCGGTGATCGGCTGATGGGTCTCGACGTAACCACCGTTCGGCGTCCGCACGATCCGGCCGGTCTCGTGCCCGTGCAGAAGGACCTTGCGGTCTCGGCGCTGGAGCCCGATGCCGATCCGGCGCGTGATGCCGAACGCGAGGGGTGGGCCGACGACCAGCGCCACCTGCAGCGTCGTGATGATCGCCTCGAAGCTGATGCTGAAGGTCGTCGCAAGGACATCGGAGCCCGCCGCGGCCCACAGGATTCCGTAGAAGAGCGCGCCTGCGACGCCGATGCCGGTGCGGACAGGGACGTTCCTCGGCCGGTCAAGCACGTGGTGCTCGGCGCTGTCGTTCGTGACCCATGACTCGACGAACGGGTAGGCGATGACCAGAACGAAATAGACGCCGACGACGGCGAGCGGGGCGAGGATGGCGAAGGTCCATGTCCAGCCGAACCATTCGGTCTCCCATCCCGCTGGGACGAGACGCAAAGCGCCGTCGAGGAACCCCATGTACCAGTCGGGTTGGCTGCCCGCGCCGACGTTCCCGGCGGAGGTGGGCCCGTAGGTCCAGATGGGATTGATCGTGGAGGTGGCGCCGAGCAGTACCAGCACGCTGCTGGTGATCGCAGTCAGCCCGACTGCGCGCATTGCGGCGTCGGGCCACAGCCGTAGTCCGAGCGACGCCTGGACAGGTGTTCCCGTGCCAGCGGGCCCCGGCGACCCGTGCCGGTATGCGAGCCAGCCTCGGGTCAGGAGCAGCAGGACGACCAGGGTCGGGGCGATCAGGACGTGGACCGGGTAGAGGTGCTCCACGATCTCGCCGGGGAACCGACCGCCGAACATCCAGGACACGAGCCGGGTCCCGATCACGGGGATCCCGAGCACGACACCTTCGACGATGCGCAGCCCGGTGCCCGACAGCATGTCGTCGGGCAGGGCGTATCCGCTCCAGCCGGCCAGAAGGACGGTGAGGAATGCCAGCGTCAGCAGCACCCAGCCCGCACGCCGGGGCCGGCGGAACCCACCGGTGAAGAAGAGGGCCAGGATCTGCAGGACCATCGCGGCTGGCATGAGAAGCGCTGCCCAGTGGTGGGTCTGGCGGATGAGCATCCCGCCGATCTGGGCGAAAGAAATGTCCATCGTGGAGTCGAAGGCCGCGCTGACCTCGGCCCCGACAAGGGGCGCATACGGGCCGTCGTAGGTGACCATCTCGCTGGACGGGGTGTAGGTGAATGCCAGCAGGATGCCGGTGAACGCAAGGACCAGCATGGACGCGACCGCCATGACGCCGAACAGGTTCGCCCAGTGCAGGTGTACACGCCGCTGCCCGAGCGTCCGGCTGAGTCTCCCCTCGGCCTGCACGACGAAGGCCTTCGCGCGGTGGCGTGCGGTCACGCGGGGGCGGCGGTCAACGGGCACGGTCGGCCCCGCTCAGCTCATGCTCACCGGCATCCGTCTCGGCCCCGATGTGCTTGTGCCGCGACCGGAGCACGTCGGGGTCGCCTGCCGCCAGGAAGGCTGCACGAGGTTCCTCCACGCCGCGTAGGGCGACGATGTCCCGTCCGAAGAGAGCGGCGCTCAGCCAGACGAGGAGCACGCGCAGCTTGCGCTCCCAGGTGGGGATGGCCAGGACGTGGTAGCCGCGGTGCATCAACCATGCCACCAGGCCCTTGATGATCAACCGACGGTACTGGAACACGCCTTCGTGCATGCCGAGCGTCGCGACGGTGCCGAGGCTGCGGTGGCTGTAGGGGCGCACCGCCTTGCCGCGCAGGTGCGCGACGAGGTTGTCAGCCAGATGCTTGCCCTGCCGGACGGCGTGCTGGGCGTTCGGTACGGTCAGGGCGCCGGGAGCGGCGGAGCTGAGGTCGGGGACGGCGGCATTGTCCCCGGCACCCCACGCGTCCGGCACGAGTGCCGCGTCGGTCCCGACACGTAGGTCCGCGCGAACGCGCAGCAGCCCACGGTCGTCGACGGGCAGGTCGGTGTGCCGGGCGATCACGGGGTTGCTCCCGTTGCCGACGGCCCAGATCAGGAGGTTGGTGTCAAAAGTCTCCCCGGCAGCCAGCTCGATGTGCCCGCCTCGTACGGAGGTGACCTGTGACTCGGTGTGGATGTGCGCGCCGCGTTGCTCCAGGTGGCGCACGACCCAGCGCCCGGGACCGTCGGTCACCTCGGGCAGGATCCGTGCTTGGGCCTCGATCAGGTGGAACGAAAGGTCCGAGAAGGCAATCTCGGGATACGAACGGAGGAGCGAGGTGGCCAGCGAGAGCAGCTCCCCGAACGCCTCGACTCCGGTGAAGCCCCCACCGACGACGGTGACGGTCAGCGCACGGGTCCGTGCAGGACCCGAGGGGAGCGCAGCAGCCTCATCGAACGCGGTCAGCAGCCGGTCGCGGATCCAGACGGCCTCCTCGACCTGCTTGAGCCCGATGGCTTGCTCGGCGAGCCCTGGGATCGGCAACGTGCGTGTCACCGCGCCCGCAGTGACGACGAGGATGTCGTACTCGATGGCCTGAGGTGCCGTGTCGCCCGTGTGGACCGTGACTGTCCGGTGGGCGTGGTCGATCGAGGTCGCGTGTCCGGCGATGATGCGGGTGCGCCGCAGGTGGCTGCGCAGGGAGACGATCGCGTGACGTGCCTCGACCGACCCCGCCATGACCTCCGGAAGGAACGGTTGGTAGGTCATGTAACCGCGAGGGTCGACGACAGTGACCTCCGCCTCACGCGGATGCAGCCGCTTCTCTAGCCGCCATGCCGTGTAGAACCCTGTGTACCCGCCGCCGATGATGAGTATCCGCATGGCATCCTCCACGTGCTCTATGAGGTCAGTGCTCCCGATGCCCTCCGGCGGCACCTTCCGCCGCCGCAGGCGGTGTCACGTACTCACGCAGCTGACCCCGTGACGGACGGGATGGCCTCGACGGCTGGTCGAGCCCTGTCGAAGTGCTCGTGCGCGGCCATGAGCCAGCTCATCAGGAAGTCCGCGGTCCCCTCGTCGGTGACGATGCCGTCGTCTGTGATGAGTCCCTCGCGGATCTGAAGGTAGGCCTCGGGCTGCGTGAGCGTGGGGGAGGCCAGGAAGCCCAGGATGTTGCGGAGATGCTGCTGTGCGGCCGCGGTGCCGATGACTCCGACCGACACACCGATCACGGCGGTGGGCTTCCCGGCGAAGCTGTTGTCGCCCCACGGGCGGCTGGCGGTGTCGAGGGCGTTCTTGAGAACGCCCGGGACCGAGCGGTTGTACTCAGGCGTGACGACGATGATCGCGTCGGATGCTTCTATCGCTCGCTTGAACTCCGCGGCTTCGGAGGGAATCGCGGAGTCGTGATCTGCGGAGTACATCGGCAGGTTGCCGATCGGGATGTCGGTGAGGCGGAGCCCGGCCTGAGGCGCGAGCGCGGTCAGTGCCCGCGCAAGGCGCCGGTTGATGGAGGTCGAGGAGATGCTGCCGACGATGACGCCGACGTCGTAGGTGGTCATGGAGATGTCCTTTCGTGACACGCGGGAACGATCGGGGGTAGGGGAGTGTCGAAGCTCTTCGCTGTCGTCAGCTGAGGACGCGAAGGGGGTTCTCGAGCAGCTGCACCAGCGTGGCGAGGTACCGTGCGGCGCCTGCTCCGTCGATGATGCGATGGTCAGAGGTGAGCGTGACGCTCATCATCCGGCGGGAGGTCGGCTCGCCGTCGATGAGCGCAAGTTCCTCGCGGACACCGCCGACGGCGAGGATCGCGCCCTGAGGGGGGTTGATGATGGCGGTGAAGTGGTCGACACCGAACATTCCGAGGTTGCTGACCGTGAACGTGCCACCGCTCATGTCGCGGGCGTCGAGTCGACGTTCGGTGGCGCGGGTGACCAGGTCGCGCGCGGCGTCGGCGATGGTCGTCACCGATGCTCGATCCGCATCGCGGATCACCGGTACGACGAGTCCGGCGGGCGAGGCGACCGCTATCCCGATGTGCACCCGGTCGTGGAGCAGCGTCGCCCCTCGTCCTGCCGGCTCGTACGAGGCGTTGACGCCGGGGTGGGCGCGCAGCGCTGTGGCCGCGGCCCGGACGACGAGGTCGTTCATGCTGACCTTGACCCCGGTGTCCGCATTCGCCGTGTTGATGTGCTGTCGTAGGTCGACCAGGGCGCCGACGTCTGCAGAGACGGTGACCGTGAACGTCGGGATGGTCGCGGTCTCGGTCAGGCGTGAGGCCACGGCGTGGCGGATGCTGTCGAACGGGATGCGTCGCGGCGCACGGTCATCCTCTGCACCCTCCGTGGGAGGGGTCGGCGCGACGGCCGGTGCGTGAAGGTGAACCGGTGCGTCCTCTTCTGGTGCGTTGGCAGGGGAGACGATGGCCGCTGCCAGGTCCGCGCGGACGATGCGGCCACCCGGCCCGGTGCCTGTGACGGTCGAGAGGTCGATCTGCTTCTCTCGGGCCATCCGCCGGACGAGCGGGGTGGTGAAGACCCGGCGGGGCGTCGTATCCGGAGCGTTGCGGGCCGGGGCTCGAGCGGCCTCGGCTGCCGCCGGCGGTGTCGGACCCTCGGTGCCGACAGCGTGATCGATCCCGTCGTCCAGCCGGGCGATCGGGGTGCCGATCTCAACCTGCTCGCCCTCAGCGACCAGGATCTCGACGAGGGTCCCGGCGTCGTAGGCCTCCTGCTCCATGAGTGCCTTGTCGGTCTCGACCTCGACGAGGATCTCGCCGGCCTTCACGGGGTCGCCGGGCTTCTTGTGCCAGGCGGCGATCGTGCCTTCCGTCATGGTGTCGGAGAGGCGGGGCATGAGGATGTCGATCATGAGCGTGCCTTTCAGGCTCGACGCGCGCGGGCGTCGAGGGTTGCTCGGATGGCGCCAATCGCATCGGCCAGGGAAGGCAGCGCGGCCATCTCGAGCGACTTGGCGTAGGGCATCGGAACCTCAGCCATGGCGACCCGTCGCACGGGAGCATCCAGCCAGTCGAAGGCGCCGTCGGAGATGGTTGCGGCGATTTCGGCGCCGATCCCGTACGTCAGCCAGTCGTCCTCCAGGACGACGGCGCAGCTCGTCTTCTTCACCGATGTGACGATCGTGACGCGGTCGAGGGGACGGAGGCTCCGCAGGTCGATCACCTCGACATCGATTCCCTCGCGGGCGAGCACCTCGGCCGCCTCCCGGGCGATCACAGCCATCCGCGAGTACCCGATGACGGTGATGTCGCTGCCGGTGCGGACGACTGCGGCACGTCCGATCTCAGCTGGCTCGACGACGTCCGGGACCTCGCCGGTGGTGTTGTAGAGGGCGAGGTTCTCGAGCACGAGCACCGGGTCGTCGTCTCTGATCGCGGCGAGCATCAGCGCTTTCGCGTCTGCCGGTGTCGACGGTGCGACCACCTTCATGCCGGGGACGAACGCGTAGTAGAGCTCGATGTTCTGGGAGTGGGTCGCACCGAGCTGCTGGCCACCACCTCCGGGGGTGCGGATGACAAGAGGCACGCGCGCCTGGCCGCCGAACATGCCGTAGATCTTGGCGGCGTGGTTGACGATCTGATCGATCGCGAGCAGCGAGAAGTTGATGGTCATGATCTCCACGACCGGTCGCAGACCCACCATGGCGGCGCCGATCGCCGCGCCGGTGAAGCCCTCCTCAGCGATCGGGGTGTCGCGTACGCGGCGCGGGCCGAACTCTTCGAGCATCCCGGCGGTGATCTTGTACGAGCCCTCGAACCGCCCGATCTCCTCGCCGATGAGGAGCACGTCGGCGTCTCGCTGCATCTCCTCGCGCAACGCGTCGTGCAGGGCTTGGCGATAGCTGATGACGGTCATGCCGGCGCCTTCTCGCTCATGGTCTCGCCAGGTCTTGCGGCTGCTGGAAACAGGGGCTGTCCAGGCAGTCGACGGGAGTCGTTCGGGACCGCGGTCGCGTAGGTGTAGTCGAAGAGCGTCGATGTCGCCGGGTGCGCGCTGGCGTCAGCGAATCGCACGGAGGCGTCGACGGCGGCCATGGCCGCCTCGTCGATCTCTCGGGTCGCATCGTCGGTGAGGATCGCGCGCTCGGTGAGACGCGCGGCGTAGGCGGAGAGCGCGTCGCCCGCGAGCAGCTGTGCCTTCTGCTCGCGGGTGCGGTACCCGGCGGGGTCGACCACGGAGTGGCCCTTCAGACGCTCGGTGACCGTCTCGAGGAGGAAGGGCTTCCCTGAACGCGCGTGCGTCAGCGCACGGAGGGCGGCGGCGTGCACGGCGACCGGGTCGTTTCCGTCGACACGCTCGGACGCCATGCGGTATGCCGAGGCGCGCTTGAACAGGTCGGGTTCGGCGGAGGAGCCCTCGACTGTCGTGCCCATGCCGAGTCCGTTGTTGCTGACGACGAAGACGATGGGCAGGTCCCACAGGGAGGCCAGGTTGAGCGACTCGTGGAACGCGCCGATGTTCGTCGTGCCGTCGCCCATCTGGCAGAGCACGGCCTCCGCACCGCCGCGGTGGGCGACCGCGAGCGCAGCGCCCGTGGCCAGCGGGACCTGCCCGCCGACGATGCCGTAGCCGCCCATGAGGCGTGCGTCGACGTCGAACAGGTGCATGGACCCGCCCCACCCCTTCGAGACACCGTCGGTTCGGCCGTAGAGCTCCGCCATCACGCGTTCGGGGGAGATGCCGCGTGCCAGCGCGTAGCCGTGGTCGCGATAGCTGGCGTACACGTAGTCGTCGGGTTGGAGCGCCGCCATGAGACCGACGACGGTCGCCTCCTCGCCGAGGTTCAGGTGGCAGTAGCCGCCGATCTTCGCCTCCGCGTAGCCGCGGGCCGCGCGCTCCTCGAACCTCCTGATCAGCACCATCTGGCGGTAGAAGGCGAGGGCGATGTCCTCGTCCTTGCAGGGCGCCGCGGACTTGGGGGGGCGGGGCGTCTTCGGTCGTGCGGACATGGGACAGCCTCTCTGTTCGTCCCCGAGCTGGTCGGCCTCGGGCACCGGGGTCGTGCGGTGGTCGCCGTCGCCCTTCATCTACAAGGACCTGGTGGCTGGCTCAGATGTGAGGTCGCTGCCCCCTCCGGCTCGGACCTCACGTTCACCCGCGACGCGCGGTCACATCGTCGGGAGCGGGACTACCGCAGCCCAGGGAGGGCACAGAGCAAGTGCCCGTAGGAGAGGTAGCTGCAGATGGCCCACGTGAACATCGGCAAGGTGCATCCCAAGGTGTACAAGGCGATGACGGACCTCGGCGAGGACGCCGCATCGACGGCCGGCGAGGAGGGGCTCGATCCACGACTCGTCGAACTGGTGAAGATCCGCGCGTCGCAGATCAACGGGTGCGCCTACTGCCTCCGCTCCCACACACGGGACGCCGCAGCGCTCGGGGAGACGCCTGAGCGTCTTGCCGTGCTTGCCGCCTGGTGGGAGTCGCAGTACTTCACCCCGCAGGAGCGAGCGGCCCTGCTGATCGTCGAGAAGGTGACGCTGATCAGTGATCGCGCCCCGGCGCCTGCGCGAGAGGCGGCCGATGTGGATGTTCTCACCGAGCGACAGATCTCGGCGATCACCTGGGTGGCGATCGCGATGAACGCGTTGAATCGGATCGCAGTCTCCAGCCACTTCCCGGTGGGGGCGTGAGGCGTTCGGCGTCCTGCCTTGCGCGACCTACCGGGAGTCGCGGCGATGGTCACCGTCAGCGCCCGGGAAGCCATCTCGCCACGACGGGTACGCCGGCACCCAGCCGAGCGCACGGGCCTTGGTGTTGGACACGGGCCTGCCGAGCGCCTGGTGGGTGGGCAGCGGCACAGGCCGGGGAGTCGGTGCTCCGATACCGCGCGCGAGGACCGGCATCCATACCTCTGCCGGGGCCGGATCACCGTCGACGATGTTGTAGACGCCGTCGGGCCAGTCGATCGCCGCCACCGTCGCGGTGATGACATCGTCGATGTGTACGAACGAGGCGATGGCCGGCGTGGCTAGGAGCAGCCCGGCAGTCGCCGCGTTGGCGACGCGGCCACCGTCTGCGTACCAGGTGCCCGGTCCGTAGAACCGTCCGTATCGGAGGATCGTGCTGCGAGGCATGCGGCGCACGTGCGCTTCCATCACGGCAACGGCCGTGTCCTCGATGAGCGGATCGGTCTCGAGAGCGGGGGTGTCGCCGGGCTCGTACGCCCAGGCGATGCTCTGAGCGATGATGCGCTCAACGCCGGCGGCCTGCGCCGCGGCGACGAGGTTGGCAGTCCCCGCCCGCCGCAGCCGGGCGTTGGCCTCGAAGTCGAAGTCGCTGAGATCTGTCAGCTGATCCACGATCAGATCAGGGGCGGTGTCGCGGACGACCGCTTCGGTGTGCGGCGCGTCAAACACATCGACCGTGACACCCGTAGCACCGAGCTCGCGGAGGAACGAGGCGTTCCGCTCTCGACGGGTGGTGGCCACCACCTGGTGACCATCCGCGACCAGAGGAGGGATGAGGCGGCTCCCGACGACACCGGACCCACCGACGATGAGTACTCTCATGAACCTTCCTCGAGATCAGGAGCCGTGGCCACCGGGACCTCCGTTGCGTCGTCTCCCTCGGTCGGGCGGGGCCGCCGTAGGTGGCGTACTGCTCGCTGGAGCCCGCGGCGATGCGAGCGATCTCCGGTCGGGTGTTGCCGTCATACCCGTCAAGACCACGCAGCGCCGTCAACTGTGAGCCGTCACCTCACATTCGGCTCGTCCTCCCGGTCTACTAGTGAGGAGCGGAGGGTGCGACATGGCAATCACCCCGGAGGACAGCGGCCAGGACGACGTGCTCGGCGAACGCCGTCACCTGGTGTCGTTGGCGTTTCGCATGCTGGGCACGGTCGCCGATGCCGAGGACGCCGTGCAGGAGACCTACATCCGCTGGTACCGGATGAGTGACCAGGAGCGTGCCGCCATCGAGGTTCCTCGCGCGTGGCTCACGAAGGCGGCGAGCAGGATCTGCCTGAACGTCCTCGCTTCCGCGCATCACCGTCGCGAGGTCTATGTGGGGCCCTGGTTGCCGGAGCCCGTCCCACCGCTGGCGTTCGCGACCCCGTCGGAAGGGGCCGGGGATCCTCTTGATCGCGTGACGCTCGACGAGTCGGTCAGTAGTGCTCTCCTCGTCGTCCTGGAGTCGATGACGCCCGCCGAGCGTGTTGCTTTCGTGCTGCACGACGTGTTCGCGATGCCGTTTGATGAGATCGCCAAGATCGTCGGCCGCTCCGCCGCCGCGTGTCGCCAGCTGGCAGTGTCGGCGCGACGGCGCGTGCAACGCAGCCGCGGCCGGCGTTCGACGCATGCCGAGCACGAAGAGGTGGTCAAGGCGTTCTCTGCGGCAGCTCGCGCAGGTGACATCGCCGGGCTGGTCTCCATGCTCGACCCGGACGTGGTGCTGCGTTCGGACGGCGGTGGCGTGGTCACCGCGGCACGCAACCCCGTTTTCGGCCGCGAGAAGGTTGCTCGGTTCCTCGTGGGGGCGCTGCACAAGCGGCCGGGCTCCACCGTCATCGAGCAGGAGACGCCGGATGGGACAGGCTTCGCACTGTGGGAGGACGGTCGGATCTACGGCATCGTCACCCTGGACGTGGCGCAGGGCGTCGTCGTCGACGTGCGCATGATGATGAACCCGTACAAGCTCACGTTGTGGAACTGAGCGTCTGCAGGCGGCCCGCCGACTACTCGACCAGCTTGCCGTCTGCGGAGACGTCGACCATGAGCTTGGCAATCTCGCCCGGCACCGACGGGATCTCCTCGTGCACGACACCCGTGGTGGGGGACCAGACCAGGTTCACCTGTAGAGCCGGGTCCAGGTCGGGGTAGTCGCTGCGGTTGTGGCATCCGCGGCTCTCGCGGCGTTCGAGGGCCGCCTCGATCGTGGCGCGCGCGGCCATCAGGGAAGCCTTGAGGTCGAAGGCATGCGCGACATCGCCGAAGCCGGCGATGTCGGGATGGGTGCCGACGCTATCGGTGCGCTCGGTGATCTCGTCCAACTCTCGCAACCCGGTCAGCAGGCCGGTCTCGTCGCGAACCACCCCGGCATGGGCGGTCATCGTGTTCCGGACCGCGCGCTGCAGCCTGCGCACACTCTCGGGGCCGTCGGCTGCCAGCAGCTCCCTGAACTCGTGACGCGCCTGCTCCTCGGCGTCGCGCGAACGGCGCTGCGCGTCCAGGCCCGCTGAGTACTCTGCGGCCGCTCGTCCCACGACCCGGCCGAACACCAACAGCTCGATCAGCGAGTTTCCACCGAGTCGATTCGCGCCGTGCAGGCCGGAGGATGCCTCACCGATCGCAAACAGGCCCGCGACGTCGGTGCTGTGGTCCTCGGGTCGGACCCACACTCCTCCCATGGAGTAGTGGGCGGTGGGAGCGATCTCGATCGGCTCAGCAGTGATGTCGAGCATCTGCAGGTCCAGCAGCGTCTGGTAGACGCGCGGCAGCCGCGTCAGGATCGTCTTGCGAGGTAGGTGGGAGACGTCGAGCCAGACGCCGCCCTTGTCTGTCCCCCGCCCCTCTTTGATCTCGGTGTAGGCGGCGAGGGACACCCGGTCCCTGGTGGACAGCTCCATCCGCTCCGAGTCGTAGTGCTTCATGAAGCGATCGCCGCGCGCGTTGCGCAGGATCCCTCCCTCGCCGCGCGCCGCCTCGGACACCAGCGTGCCTGCGGCACTCTCCGGCTCAAGGATGCCCGAGGGGTGGAACTGAACCAGCTCGGGGTCGCGCAGGCGGGCGCCGGCCTCGACCGCGAGCCGGAACGAGTCGCCGGTGTTCTCGTCACGGCGCGATGACGTGCGACGCCAGATGCGGGTGTGGCCGCCCGCGGCGAGGATCACGGCATCGGCGTGGATCAGATGCGGCATCCCATCGGTCACGTCGAACCCGTACGCACCGAAAACGACGCCGTCGCGCACGAGGAGGCGGGTGATGTAGAGCGAGTCAAGGATCGGGATGTCCAACCGCGTCGCGCGGGTCACGAGGGAGCGCTGGATCGCCAGGCCGGTGTAGTCGCCTGCGAATGCGGTGCGACGATAGGTGTGCGCGCCGAAGAACCGCTGAGAGATGCGCCCGTCGTCTTCGCGGGCGAAGGCCATTCCGTATCGTGCCAGGTCGGCGATGCCCCGGGCGGCGCCCTTCGTGACGATCTGGACGGTGTGCGGGTTGGCCAGACCGTAGCTCTCCTTGATCGTGTCGGCTGCGTGCTGCTGCCAGGAGTCCGCAGGATCGATGGTGCCAAGAGCGGCGTTGATGCCGCCAGCGGCCAGAGAGGTGTGCGCGTCCACGCGGGAGCGTTTGCCGACCGCCAGGACGCTCACTCCCTGTTCGGCGAGCTCGATCGCGGCGCGCAGGCCCGACCCGCCCGTGCCGATCACGAGCACGGTGGTCGAGATGCGACGTTCGGTGATGTTCATCTGCTGCTCTCCGTGGTCATGACTCGTTACTTCCGTTCGCGGTGCCCGCCTGGCGGGCGTGGCCGAAGTACATGAGCTCCCAGATCGCCTCGTCGGTATAGGTCTCCAGCACGTATCCGTCCGTCGCCTGCCTCTCGATGCTGAGTTCACCGATGAACCGGAGGTAGGCGCCGTCGAACCCGACCAGGCGCGCAGCGGCCTTGCGCCAACCGCGCATCTGCTCCACGAACGTGTTCGCCACCAGGTCGCGGCGCCTCGTGAAAGTGACGGTGTACCGGTCGGTTCCGTCGTCGTAGGTGTAGGTCGTCACGGTCGCGACGGGTTTGCCTGTCTTGGGGTCGGTGCGGATCTCGGAGGCCGAGAAGTTCACGTGAGCGGCGTCGTCGGCGACGATGCGGCCGTTCCTCGCCAGCATGAAGATGGGGATCGGTTCGTACCCGTACCTCTTGTGGGCCGTGATGTACGAAGCGATCACCGAGTACGGTCCGGCCTGGCCGCGTGCCCAGTACCAGTCGTTGATGACTGAGATCATCCCGACGTTGCCCCAGTTGTGATCGTGGTAGCCGACGCCGGTGACCTCGGTGCGGGCGCCGTCGACCTCGTAGCTGCCGCGGACCCTGCCTTGGGGCACCGATGGGAGCCAGGCGAACTCCAGGTCACGCTTGCGCCCGAAGACGAGGTAGCCGGTATGAGGGCGCCAAGGCTCCACCTCTGCGTCGAGCATGAGGTCCACCGTGATGCCGTCGACGTCCACGTGGATCGCGTAGTGCGACAGGTCGCCCGCGAACGTGTTGCCACCTAGGACCACGTCGGCCCTCGCGGCCGAGGCGGAGAACGAGGCGGCCGGGAAGTCCTTGATGATCTCGTAGCTGCGCCCGTCGGGTAGGTCGAGGTTGAGACGCATCTGCGGACTCAGTCGCGTGTTCGGGGCCGAGAGGTCCTTCGTCATGAAGATGACGACGAGCTTGGCCCCGTCATCCAAGTGTGCGTCGAAGTACCACCACTCGTACGTCCCCCGACGCCCATCGGTCCGCGCGCCGTCCTCCCACCCGGCGACCCGCTCGCGCTCGATCCCGAGGCGCCGGAAGTCCTCGTCGCGGTGCGCGATGCCCGCACGATGTGGAGTGCCCGGGCCATGGTCGGTAGTCCAGTTGGACGCCTCTTCGACGCTCATGGGTGCCCCTTCGCATAGGTGAGGCAGGAGTGCGCCTCACCTCTAAGGACCAGATGGCCTACCGAAATGTGATGAGGCGGGAGATGAGCGCATCGCGCTCCTCCCCGGGGGGCCTAGCCGTGTCTGTCGTGCACGGCGACGTCGCCGACCACGGGGATGGCGCTCGCGGTCCGGCCGCGTGATCTGCGAGGGGAGGCGAATCTCGTGCCTCGTGCCGACCGCGATCTGGGTGGCATCCTCCTGGTCGCGGCGCAGAGCGTTGACTCCTCCGATCAGGTGATGCGAGAGCCTGAGGCCAGCCGAGGACCTGCCTGTCGAGGTGCCCGCGGCTGACTGGGACGTCGAGTTCACAGAGTTCGTCGTCGAGTGCGGTGGAGACCTGATCCGGACGGCGCGGTTGCTGTGCGGTGACGACTACCCGCGCGGCGGAGCTGACCCAGCGCTATCCCGCCGGGGGCACGGCACGTCGCGGTATGCCCCTCGCGTACCCGCGCCCGCGTGCTCGCCAACGCCCCGCATCGACACCTGGCGCGCTCGACGACGGGAGGTGCTCACCGCCCCGGAGCCCCTGCCCGAGCAGCAGTCAACGCCGTCCGACCCCGACCATCCGCGTCGCGACGACGCCGTAGCCGCCCACGACGAACCGATCACGTCCCCCCCGACGGGCACCGGCAACCACGGCCCTGCGGAGAGGTCGACCCATCGGCCGGTGGCCCACGCACCCAGCGCTGCGTCGCCAGGTCGAACCGCTTGCTGCCTCCCCCCACGCCTCGTAGGGAAGTCGCTCGTGGGTCGTCAGGCGCGCAGCACCACCAGGAACTGCCCACCACCCGACTCGACCTGCGTCGTGACGGCCAGGTCGGGGGCGAAGCGCGATAGCCGATCGACCAGCCACGCAGCGGCGAGGTCGGCGTCCGCACGGCTCGGGCAGCGCGCCACCACCTCACGCCCGCCCTTGAGGCCGAGGCGCTCGACGGTCCCCACGATCGGTGCGGGGTCGACGACGAAGAGCTCGGGCGACCACGGCACCACCGGCTTGACCGCCCCTCGGCGGGTGTTGCACGCGCGGTGCGCGAGCCGCTCGGCGCCCGCGGCGGCCTTCTTGGACTTGGTGACGCCGAGGTCGACGCTCGGGCCGCGGTCGGAGTTGACCGACGCCTCAGGGTCGACCGGCTCGTCGCACAGCCAGCAGCGCCACGCGTCACGGTCGCCGACGACGTTCAGGTTGCTCATCCGCGCACCGTAGCCCGCCGGGTGCTCGACCAGGCCATCGGACCTGGGCTCGAGCACCCGGCGGGGGTGGGGCAGACGGGCACCTACCTCAGGCGCAGGCGCCCAGGTCCTGCCAGGGACCCCAGGGCGAGGCCCCCGGCTCCTCGTTGCGCGTCCACCAGGCGGCCTCCCAACGGTGCCCGTCGTGCACGACGACGTCGCCGTCCACGTGGATGGCGCTCGCGGTCCAGGCCGTGCCGCAGGCCGTCGTCGTGCCGACCTCGGTCCACGGGCCGTAGGCGCTCGAACCAGGCTGCTGGTCCCGCGTCCACCACAGAGCGGTCCACGTGCTGCCGCCGTGCCGGACCTGATCGCCGTCGTCGTAGTCCACGCCAGCCTCCCAGTCGGCGACCTGCGGGGCGGCGCACGCCTCGGCCTCGACGGCCGTGGGGGTCCACCGGAACCAGTCGAAGGTCGCGGTGATCTCCGGGGCCGCCGTCGCGCCGCGCAGCGCCGAGACGCCGATCCCGGTGGGGGCGAGGTCGGCGAGCGGGACCGGTCGGCCGACGGGCGCGAAGTCCTGCCCGTCGGTCGAAGCCGCGGCTCGCACGTCGGTGCCGTCGCTGGTCAGGCGCAGCCACACCGTGGTGCCGGTGCCCTCGGGGACGGGCGGGGTGTCGATCGAGGCGTTGCGCTCCGAGCCCTCCTGGCGCCAGATGTAGCTGAAGCGCAGGCCGTTGGTGCCGTAGCTGTAGTCGAGCTTGGCGTAGGTGTTGCCCGATCGGTGCAGGATGAGCCCGGCCTGCTGGAACCGGGCCGTCGGGTCGACGTCGACCTGGGTGGTGACCTCCCACGCGCCCTCGGGGACGTCCTGCACGGGGAAGGGCGCGCCGGCCACGCCGGTCGCGTAGGTCGGGATGGTCAGGGTGCCGTCGGTGAGCTCGTGGCGGGCGCCCTCGGGGTTGACCACGCGCCACAGGTCGGCGTCGAGGGTGGTGCCGTCGAACTCGTCGGAGGCCACGCCGCTGCACTGCTCGCGCAGCGGGTCGGGGTCGGGCGGGGTGGGCTCGACGCGGGTCGCGTAGGCGATGGTTGCGCCCAGCCGGTCGCCGGACTCGTAGAAGAGGTAGGTCTCTTCGCCGTCGGTGACCACCTCGGGGGCCGCCACCCGGCCGACGTCGTCCCCGACGCCTGAGGAGCGGTGCAGCACCTGCTGGGGGCCGACCTCGGTAACGGCCGGGTCGATGGCGCGCGCGTAGGAGACGCCCGAGGAGCCGTGGTAGACGACGTAGTTCTGCCCCTCCCAGGTGAGCAGGTTGCCACCCGAGACGTTGCGACCTGTCTCGGCGTTCGGCACGACGACGGGCTCGGGCCGCACGTCCCAGTCCTTGCCGTCGACCGACTCGGCCATCTTGATGCGCCGGATGTCGTCGGTGCGGTTCTGCATGTAGAACATCGCCCACCGGTACGGGGAGTCCGCGTCGGGGTGCTCGAAGACCCGCGCGTAGGAGCTCTCGGTCGTTCCCGCGCCGCCGTCGGCGTTGGTGACCGCGACCCCGGAGTCGTCGAAGGTCAGGCCGTCGGTCGAGGTGGCCCAGCGGCTCGTCGAGTTCTCGCCGTGGAAGTACAGCAGCATCTGGTCGTTCGCCTCGTCCCAGACCGCGTCGGGGGAGGAGACGTGCGAGACGCGGTTGTAGTACGGCGGCCACTCGTTGCTGATCAGCGGGTTGGCCTCGTACTCGGTCCACGGGCCGTCGAGGGAGTCGGAGTACATCAGGGAGATGCCGCCGGGGGCGTCGTGCGGGGCGTAGTACAGGTACCACTCGCCCAGCGGGTCGGCGAGGTGCTCACCCGCGTGGAAGATGCTCGGGAAGATGAACTCGTCGGTCGGGTTGTAGATCATCTCCTCCTTGTCGATGACCTGACCCGCGAAGGCGAACTGGGGGAGCGCTGGCGCCTGCTGGGCTGCGGCCAGCTCCTCGTTCGCCTGCGGCGTCGTGGCCTCCCCGCCTGACGACGGCGCCGCGGTGGCAGTGCCGGCGGTGGCGAGCGGGGCGATGAGGACCAGGGCAAGGATGGTGCTGAGGCGGGCGGTGCGTCGTCCTCGGCGTTGAGGGATCACGGTGACCTCCGTCGTGGTGGTCCGGGACGTCGTCGTCGCCGGACACCGGGCGGGCCCGGCTCACGCAGTCTTCGGAGCCACGGGTCAGCGGGTCAACGGGATGATGCGCATTATTAGCGGAGCGGGGCCTGCGGCTGGCCTGTTCGCGCGAGACGCGTGCGCTACTCGAGAGCTCCGTCGAAGGTGTCGAGAGTCTCGCCGGTGTCCATGTCGACGAGGACGATCCCGTCGGCCGTCCAGTCGACAGACGGGTCCGGCGCGAAGGTCTCGTCGGGACCGCAGACGACGCGGTCCCAGGTCGAGATCACCTCGAGAGGGTCGGTCCGGACAACCGCCACACGGGGGTGGTCTCGGAGCTGGGTGGGCCACCGCTCGGGGTCGTGGATGACTTTGCCATCCGCGTCCGCTGGCGTGGAGTTCCACCAGCCTTCGAAGTCCGGCCCGTCGCCCGACCCGCTCGCGGGGAACTCCGCACACAGCGGTTGCCGCTCGAGGGTCGCGGGGGCCGGGGACTCCTGGACTGCTTCAGGGGTTGTCGGCTCGGATGGTGAGTCTGGGGTCTGGGTGCAGCCAGCGATGGTCAGCAGGGCGATGGCGCCGCCGACGGTGACCACGAGCGAGTGCTCGTGGCTGTCGCCTCTCGATGCGGGCACGGCTCCGACCTCCCTGGACGCGTGCCCTGAGGCTAGCGGTGCGCTATGCCGTGGCGTCGAGGGCTGACGTCGCGCGGTCCCGGGTGGATGCGCCATCGAGTCGGCCCCGGAGGGTGTCACCCCAGCACCGCCGCGATCACGAGCATCACGGGCATGGCGAGCAGTGTCGTCCAGAGGCCGGCGTCGCGGGCGACGGCTTGGCCGCGGCCGTACTGCAGGGCGTAGACCAGCACGTTCTGCGCGGTCGGTAGGGCGGCCATCGTCACCACGGCGAGCAAGGCGGTGCCTTCGAGACCCAGCAGCAGTCCGAGCCCCGCGGCCAGGGCTGGGTGCAGCACGCTGCGCAGGGCGATGACCAGGGCGAGCTCGCGGGCCGGGGCGCTCGCGGCCTCCTTGCGTGGCACCGCGAGGGACATGCCGAAGGTCAGCAGCGCGAGGGGGGCCGCGGCGGCGCCGATGAGGCGGAAGGGCTCGTACACGACCTCGGGCAGGTCCCACGGCAGCAGGGTGAGGAGCACACCGGTCAGGGCGCCGATGATGATCGGGTTGCGCAGGGTCCGGGCGGCCACGCCCCGGGCGCGGGTCAGCGCGGGGACGGGCGCCGTCCCGTCGTCGGCCGGGGTGCGGGTGTCCGTGCCGCCGGGTCGCGCGTCGAGCACGGCGAAGGCCACAGGGGCGAGCACCAGCAGCTGGAAGAGCAGCGTCGGGACGACGGCGACGGCGTCCCCCAGCAGGTAGACCGCGATGGGGATGCCGAGGTTGCCGGCGTTGACGTAGGAGGCGGCGAGGGTCACGACCGTCGTCTCGCCCGCCGAGCGTCGGAACCCGAACCGCACCACGAGCGCCGCGATCAGCACCACCACCGACGTGCTGATCGCCGTGACCACTGCGAGCCGCGAGAGCAGCAGGCCCAGGTCTGCGTGCGCGATGGTCACCATGAGCAGGGACGGCGCGGCGATCGCGAAGACCGTCCGCGCCAGCACCTGCTCGGCCCCCGCCCCGAGCAGCCGTGCGCGGCCGATGAGCCAGCCGACGACGGCGATCGCCGCCATGGTCCCGAGGGCTGAGGTGACCGCCCCCATCAGGGGGCGAGGGCTTCGAGCAGCTGGGTGCCGTAGCGCTCGCGCTTGGTGGCGCCGACCCCGGTGACCGTGGCGAGCTCGTCGAGGCTGGTGGGGCGTTGGGTGGCGATCTCCCGCAGGGTCGCGTCGTGGAAGATCACGTAGGCGGGGACGCCGTTCTCCTTGGCCGTGGCCGCACGCCAGGCGCGCAGCCGCTCGAAGATCTCGGTGGCCGCGGCGTCGAGCTCGGGCCCGGCCTTGGCCCCGGACCGGCCGGAGCGCGTGGAGCGGGTGCGGGTGGCCTTGGGTGCCTCGCGACGCAGGGGTACCTGGCGGTCGCCGCTGAGTACCGCGCGGCTGGCCTCGGTGATGCGCAGGGTGCCGTACCCGTCGCCGTCGACCGCGAGCAGGCCCTGGGCGAGGAGCTGGCGGACGACGCCGCGCCACTCGGGCTCGGCCAGCTCGGTGCCGATGCCGAAGACCGTGAGGTCGGTGTGCCCGAGCTGGGTGATCCGCGGGGTCTCCTTGCCCAGCAGGATGTCCACCACGTGCCCGGCGCCGTAGCGCTGACCGCGCTGGTCGAGGCGGACCACGGCCGAGAGCAGCTTCTGCGCGGGGACGGTGCCGTCGAAGGCCTCGGGCGGGGTCAGGCAGGTGTCGCAGTTGCCGCAGGGCTCGCTCCCCTGACCGAAGTAGGCGAGCAGCTGGACGCGGCGGCAGCCCACCGTCTCGCACAGGGCGAGCATCGCGTCGAGGTGGGCGCTCAACCGGCGCCGGTGCGCGGCGTCCCCCTCGGAGCTGTCGATCATGCGGCGCTGCTGGACGACGTCGGCCAGGCCGTACGCGAGCCACGCGGTCGAGGGGAGGCCGTCGCGGCCGGCGCGGCCGGTCTCCTGGTAGTAGCCCTCGACAGACTTGGGCAGGTCCAGGTGGGCGACGAACCGCACGTCGGGCTTGTCGATGCCCATGCCGAAGGCGATCGTCGCGACCATGACCAGCCCGTCCTCGCGCAGGAACCGGGACTGGTTCTCGGCGCGGACCCGGCGGTCCAGGCCCGCGTGGTACGGCAGGGCCGGGATGCCCTGGGAGCTGAGGTGGGCCGCCGTCTGCTCGACCGACTTGCGGGACAGGCAGTACACGATGCCCGCGTCGCCGGCGTGCTCGGTGCGCAGCAGGTCGAGCAGCTGGGCGCGCGGGTTGTCCTTGGCGACGATGCGGTACTGGATGTTGGGGCGGTCGAAGCTCGCGACGAAGTGCTTGGCCCCGGTGGCCTCGCTCAGCTCGAGGCGCTGGGCGATCTCGGCATGGGTGGTCTCGGTGGCCGTCGCGGTCAGGGCGATGCGCGGGACCTCGGGCCACCGCTCGTGCAGGACGGCGAGCTGCAGGTAGTCGGGGCGAAAGTCGTGCCCCCACTGGGACACGCAGTGCGCCTCGTCGATCGCGAACAGCGCGACGTGCCCGCGGCCCAGCAGGTCCAGGGTGCTTGGCACACGCAGACGCTCAGGGGCCAGGTAGAGCAGGTCGAGCTCGCCGCCGAGGTAGGCGTGCTCGACGCGCTGGCGCTCGGCCGGGTCCTGCGTGGAGTTGAGGAACCCGGCGCGGACGCCCAGCACCGACAGGGCGTCCACCTGGTCCTGCATGAGCGCGATGAGCGGCGAGATGACGACGCCGGTGCCCGGCCGGACGAGGGCCGGCACCTGGTAGCACAGGGACTTGCCGCCACCAGTCGGCATGAGGACCAGGGCGTCGCCGCCGCCGACGACGGTGTCGATGATCTCGGCCTGATCACCGCGGAAGGAGTCGTAACCGAAGACCTCGCTCAGCACCTCGAGCGGGGTGCGCGGGGGACGGTCGTCACCCGCGGCGCGGACGGGGGGAGCGGGGTTGTGGGGAGTCGCCGCGGGGATGGGGCCCGCGGAGGAGGCGGGGCGCGACGACGGGCTGCGGCCGGCGGCGGTCGCGGTCGACGGGCCGGGGGCGGCGCCGTATCCGAGGTCGGGCGGGACGTCGTCGTAGGCGGGGTCGTACGGGGGTTCGTCGTCGGGTCCGGCCCAGGCGTCAGTCACCCCGCCACCCTACGAGGCCGGGGTGACGGGGCCGGGGCTGTCCACAGATCCCGAGGGCCCGTCCTCGTGTCAGAACCTCGGATACCTCTGGCACCCCCACGCTCTGACGCGAGAGTGCACCAATCTCGTGTCAGAACGAGGGGGTGCTCTGGGTACCCCAGGTTCTGACACGAGATTGGATGCGATGGAAAGCGCTTGCCCGAAGCTCCTTCCCCATGCCAGGATCAGGACCGTCGGCGCCGACCCGCCGACCCCGCTCGACGTGAGGAACGCACTCGATGACACCCGTGGCACTGGTCACCGGCGGCAACCGGGGCATCGGTCTCGGCATCTCCCGCCGTCTGCTCACCGACGGCTTCGCCGTCTCGATCCTCGCCACGCGTGAGGAGCCGACCGAGGTGCTCACCGAGCTCCGTGAGCTCGCAGGCAGCGACGATCGTGTGCGGTATGTCCGCGGGTCGGTGGCCGAGCCCGAGGACCACGAGCGCTACGTGGCCGACGCCGTCGACGCGTGGGGCCGGCTCGACCTCCTGGTCAACAACGCCGGCGTCGCGCCCTCGGTCCGTGCCGACCTGCTCGAGGCCACTCCCGAGAGCTTCGACCGGGTGCTCGGCATCAACCTGCGCGGCCCGTACTTCCTCACCCAGACCTTCGCCAACCGCGTCCTGGCCCTGCGCGGCGACCTGGCTGCCCTGCCCGAGCCCCCCGAGACGCCCGTCGCGACGATCATCAACGTCTCGTCGATCTCGGCCACCGCCGTCTCGACCAACCGGGGCGACTACTGCATCTCGAAGGCGGGTGTCGGCATGGCGACCCAGCTCTTCGCCGCACGCCTGGCCCCCGAGGGGATCGTCGTCTACGAGGTGCGCCCCGGCGTCATCGCCACCGACATGACCGCGGGCGTGACCAGCAAGTACGACGCCCTGCTCGCCGACGGCCTGGCGCCGATCGCCCGCTGGGGTCGCCCGGCCGACGTCGCGGGGGCCGTCTCGATCCTCGCCACCGGGCAGACGCCCTACTCGACCGGCGAGGTGTTCCACGTCGACGGCGGCATGCACATCCCACGGCTCTGACCGCCCCGCCGTACCCCTGCGCCCTACCCCCTGCGCCGTACCCTCCGACCCGAAGGAGCCGACCGATGACTGACCCCGAGGTGCTCCGGATCGCCGGGCGCGAGGTGCCCGTCGTGACCGCCAACACCGTGGTGGTCGGCACCGGCTCGGCCGGGTTCTGCGCCGCCGACCGGCTGTGGGAGTTCGGCCAGGAGGACGTCGTCATGGTCGCGGACAAGGTCAACGCGGGGGCCAGCCGCAACGCAGGCTCGGACAAGCAGACCTACTACAAGCTGACCCTCTCCGGGGGAGACGGCGACTCGGTGCGGGAGATGGCCGAGACCCTCTTCTCCGGCGGGGCGATGGACGGGGACAACGCCCTGGCCGAGGCCGCTCTCTCGGCCCGTACCTTCCTGCACCTGTGCGACCTGGGCGTGCCCTTCCCGCAGAACCGCTACGGCGAGTTCATCGGCTACAAGACCGACCACGACCCGCGCCGTCGGGCCACGTCTGTGGGTCCGTACACGAGCCGCAGCATGGTCGAGCAGCTCGAGAAGAAGGTGCACCGCAACGGCACCCGCATCTACGACGAGTGCCGCGTGGTCGACATCATCACCCGCCCCTCTGCCGGGCCCGACGGCGGCACCGAGGTGACCGGGCTGCTCGTGCTGCGCACCGACGTCCCGCACGACGGCGCCGAGTCGCCCTACCTGCTGTTCCGCTGCACCAACATCGTCTACGCGACCGGCGGGCCGGCGGGCATCTACGCCACGCGCGTGTTCCCCAACGGGCAGTGGGGTGCCTCGGGGGCCGCCTACCGCGCTGGCGTCCACGGCAAGAACCTCACCGAGTGGCAGTTCGGCCTGGCCTCGATCAAGCCCCGCTGGAACGTCTCGGGCACCTACATGCAGGTGCTGCCGCGCTTCGTCTCGACTGACGCCGACGGCAACGACGAGCGCGAGTTCCTCCCCGAGGCCATCCCCGACTACGGGCGCATGCTCTCGATGGTCTTCCTCAAGGGGTACCAGTGGCCCTTCGACATCCGGAAGGCCCTCGACGGCTCCTCGCTGATCGACCTGCTCGTCTACCGCGAGACCGTGCTGCGCGGCCGGCGGGTGTTCCTCGACTTCCGCACCAACCCGGTGCAGCCCGAGCTGGATGCGAGCGCGCTGTCCCCCGAGGCCCACGACTACCTCGAGCGGGCCGGCGTCCTCTTCGGAACCCCCATCGAGCGGCTGCGGCGCATGAACGAGCCCGCCTACCAGTTCTACCTCGACAAGAATCCCTACGTGGACCTCGAGAAGGAGATGCTCGAGATCGACGTGTGCGCCCAGCACAACAACGGCGGTCTGCTCGTGGACACCTGGTGGCAGTCCAACGTCGGCGGGTTCTTCCCCGTGGGCGAGGCCGGCGGCGCCCACGGCGTCTACCGTCCCGGTGGGGCGGCCCTCAACAGCGGCCAGGTCGGTGCCACGCGCGCCGCCCAGTTCATCGCGACCCGCCGCACCGACGACCCGGCCTCGACCGAGGAGTTCACCGCCGCGGCCGACCCGGTGCTCGCCGGGGCCCTGGACCTCGTCACCAAGGCCACTGAGCGCGCCGCGGCCGGGGTGCCGGACAACACCGGCGACCTGCTGCGCGACGTCGGCGTCCTCATGAGCGCCAAGGCCGGTCCGGTGCGATCCCCCCACTCGATCCACGAGGCCCTGGTCGAGGTCCACGACTGGCTCACCCGCTACGAGGACCTCGTCACGGCCGACGCCGGCTCGCGGCGCGCGGTCAACCGCACCTTCCTGGTCCGCGACATCCTCACCACGGCCTACGTCTACCTCTCGGCCATGGCCGACTACGTGGCCCACGGCGGCCAGTCCCGCGGTTCGGTCCTCTACACCGACCCCGAGGGATCCCTGCCCCAGGTGGGATACGGGCCCGACGCCGAGACCGAGCTCGACCTGCCCGAGCTGTTCCGCTTCACCCTCGACCGCGGGGCCCTCGACGAGGAGATCCAGGAGGCGGCGTGGCTGCCCGGCGGCACCCGCAGCCCCGGCGACGGGCTGCCCGAGGGGTGGTCCGAGCCCGAGCCTCGCACCGCCGAGGACCCCGCCGGGCGTCCCCTGTTCCGGTGGCGCCCGCGCCGACCGATCCCCGAGGACGACGACTTCTTCGAGAACGTCTGGCGCGAGTTCCGCGAGCACCGCAACATCTACTGAGCGCGCCCTCCACCGTGGGCCGGGCCCCGCGCGGCGTGGGCCAGTCTCAGGACAAGGAGCACCCATGAGTCTCGTGGACGTCCCGCTGGTCGGCGGACCGGTGCGCATCGCGGGTGCCATCGAGGTCGAGCCGACGACGGAGGGTCTCGTGCTGCACCGGCTCCCGGCCGGGGCGCGCGCCCAGATGCCCGACGACTTCATCGCGATGTGCGAGCAGCAGCCTGCCGGGGTGCGCCTGGTCTTCCGGACGGCGGCCCATCGGGTCGAGCTCGACGTCCGCGCCCTGCGCACCGTCTCGGCGAACCGTCCCCCGGACGGCCTCGACGGGCCCGTGCCGCTCGCCGCCCCCTACGACCTGCTGGTCGACGGCCTGCTCATGGGCCGGTCGACCGCGTCCGAGCACGGCACGTACCGCCTCGACTTCCGCCGCGGGACGGCGACCGCCGACGACGGGCCGCTCGCGACCGTGGTCTTCGACCAGCTCCCCGGGCGGGACGCCGAGGTCGAGATCTGGCTGCCCTACAACGAGATCACCTGCCTGGTCGCGCTCCGGGCCGACGCCCCCGTGACGCCGTCGGCCGGGGAGCAGGGCGCCGCGCGCTGGGTGCACCACGGCAGCTCGATCAGCCACGGCGGCAACGCCGACTCCCCGACCGGCACCTGGCCCGTGGTCGCGGCCCGGACCGCCGGGCTGGACCTGGTGAACCTCGGGTTCTCCGGCAACGCCGTGCTCGACCCCTTCGTCGCACGGACCATCCGCGACCAGCCCGCCGACCTCATCACCCTCAAGCTCGGCATCAACGTGGTCAACCGCGACTGCCTGCGACGACGCGCCTTCCGCCCCGCCGTCGAGGGGTTCCTCGACACCATCCGCGAGGGCCACCCGGACACGCCGATCGTCGTCGTCTCCCCGATCCTGTGCCCCATGGTCGAGGACTGCCCCGGACCCACCGAGATCGACCCCGCCTCGCCCCCGGAGGCCCCCGTGTTCCGCACCCTCGGGCGCCCCGAGGAGCTGGCCGCCGACAAGCTCAGCCTCGGCGTGATCCGCGAGGTGCTGGCCGCCGTCGTCGACCGTCGTCGGGCCGCGGGGGACGAGCACCTGCGGTACCTCGACGGGCGCGAGCTCTACGGCTGGGAGGACTGGGAGGCGCTGCCGATGCCCGACCTGCTGCACCCCGAGGCCCGCGGCCAGAAGCTCATGGGCGAACGGTTCGCCGCGCTGCTGCCCCGACTGGTCTGAACCTGTTCGTCGGAGACCGCCCCTGCGAGGTGGGCGCTCGACGGCGGGGCCCGTGGTGGGCGAGCATCGGAGCATGCTCACCGTGGTCAGGTCCGCCGAGCTCCCGGCCAGCGGGCGCACCGCCCTCTTCGAGGGAGAGGGGTACGGGTCGGGGGTCTCGTTCTTCCTCGTCGACACCCCGCCCGGGGGCGGTCCCGTCCTGCACAAGCACCCGTACTCCGAGACCTGGGTGGTGCGGGCCGGTGCGGTGCGGATCACGGCCGACGGCGTCGACACCCTCGCCGGGCCAGGGGACATCGCCGTCGTCCCGCCCGAGACCCCGCACAAGTTCCTCAACGTGGGCGAGGACCGGCTGGAGATGATCTGCATCCACGCCTCGCCGCGGATCCTGCAGGAGAACCTCGAGGAGCGCTGAGGCCGCGGGCCGGCGTGGGTACCGTGGGGCCATGGTGCTGATCGGAGCGCACGTCCGCGACGACGACCCGGTGACGGCGGCGGCCGCCGTCGGGGCCGAGGCCGTCCAGATCTTCCTCGCGAACCCCCAGGGCTGGAAGAAGCCGGTGCCGCGCGAGGACGCCGACGCCCTCATGGCCTCGGGGCTCGGGCTCTACGCCCACGCCCCGTACCTGGTGAACGTGGCGACCACGAACAACAAGGTGCGCATCCCCAGTCGCAAGATGGTCGCCGAGCACGCGTCCGCCGCGGCCGCGCTCGGTGGCCGCGGGCTGATCGTCCACGGTGGCCACGTGGGGGACGGGGACGACATCGCCACCGGCATGGACAACTGGCGCAAGATGTTCGAGCGCGCCACCTTCCCGGTCCCGGTGCTCGTCGAGAACACGGCCGGCGGGGAGAACGCCTGCGCGCGCACCCTCGACCGCATCGCGATGCTCTGGGACGCGATCGGCGAGTACGAGGTCGGCTTCTGCCTCGACACCTGCCACGCGTGGGCCGCGGGGGAGGACCTCGAGACCATCGTCGACCGGGTGCGCGCCATCACGGGCCGCATCGACCTGGTGCACGCCAACGGCTCGCGGGACGAGGCCGGCTCGAGCCGCGACCGGCACGCCGGCTTCACCGCGGGCACCATCCCTCCCGAGCTCATCGCCCACGTGGTCCGTGAGGCCGGCTGCGACGCCGTCGTCGAGACCCCCACCGACACCCAGGCCGACGACATCGCCTACCTCCGCGAGGCTCTCGCCGCCTGAGAGCCCACCCGCCCGCCAGGGAGGAGTCGTCGGACGAAGAGCCGTTGAGATGTCGCTTCTTGGCGGTCCTGCGCGGGGCGTATCCGCCAAGAAGTGACATCTCAAGGGTGGGTGGCGCGCTACGGGACGGGGGGCGGGGGAGGTGGGGCGTGGGTGGGTCCTGCTCAGGTGCGGGTGCGGAGGGCGTTGCGGACGCGTCGGACGATGATGTCGGGGTCGAACCGAATCACGTCCGCGGTGACCACGAGCACCAGGTAGCCGAGGTCTTGGAGCATCTCGCGACGCTCGACGTCCCTGCGCCAGAGCGTCGGGTCCGTGCGGTGGACATCCCCGTCGTACTCGATCGCGAGCCTGGCGTGGGAGTACAGGAGGTCTGGCATCGCGACCACGTCGCCGCGGGCGTCCCGGACGAGCTCGTTGACGAGTGGGCACGGGAGCCCCGCCTGCACCAGGGCGAGTCGGGTCCGGGTCTCCATCGGAGAGTCGGTCCGTGCCCGCAGCAGGGGCAGGGCTTGCAGGAGCCGACGTCGGCCCCGCGTCCTGGGCGGGAGTCTCCTCACGTGATCGGCCATAGCGTCGAGGGAGGTCGGTGGGCTCTTCCTGCGCAGCAGGCCGTCGCCGACCACCACCAGGTCATCACCCCCGACGAGGGTGGCGGCGTCGCACCATGCCTGCGACGGGGGCACCACCGGGAGCGGGCCGAGCCGGTCCGCAGGGAGTGGCTCAGCGCGGTGGTGGACGGTGATGCCGCGATGCCGGACCCTGCCCGCGCCGGGTGGGAGGTGCACGTGGACGGAGGTGTCGCGCTCGAGGTGCCACGGGAGCGGGACGCCGTACAGCCGAAGCGCCGTCGTGTGCGAGAGGACGCTCCCCGGTGGGAGCGCGCACAGGGCGGCGAGACAGTGCTGCCCCAGGTCAGCGTCCTGGGTGGTGTCGCGCACGCCGGTGAAGGGTGCGATCAGGTCGCGACGACGCAAGCGGTCGTCGCCGACGCCCAGCTCGCGGGCGTCCCGACGCGTGAAGGGACGCCCGACGAGGGCATCGGGCAGTGCTGCCGGTCGACGGGCCACGGCTCCACCGTCCCGGACCGGCGCGCCCCGGCCACCCTGCGGACCGCTCGCCTGGGGACGATCCCGTGGCCCGACGACCTGGGGAACCAGCCCCCACCTCTGCCCTTGCGCGTCACCCGGCCGTTGAGATGTCGATCCTTGGCGGAACGCCGGGAGCCCTATCCGGCAAGAAGTGACATCTCGACGGGGGGGGGGGATGCGGGGACTTGGCGCGCGGGGGCTAGAGGTGTGGGAGGACGTGGGTTCGGTGGCGGGCGGCCATGGTGGCGAGGGTCTGGTCGCCGGGGGTGTCCCAGATGGTCTGGTTGAAGATCTCGACCTCGACGTCGCCGGTGTACCCGGCGGCGGTGACCCACCTCGTGATGGTCGCGAAGTCGACGTAGCCGTCGCCGACGTGCCCGCGGGAGAGCAGCGGGTCGGCGGCGAAGGGGAGCAGGAAGTCGCAGGTCTGGTAGCCGGCGATCCGGCCCTCGGCCCCGGCCCGGGTGATCTGCCGCTCGAGCTCGGGGTCCCACCACACGTGGTAGGTGTCGACCACGACGCCGACGGTCTCGGCCGGGAACGGTGCGGCGAGGTCGAGGGCCTGGCCGAGGGTCGAGATGACGGCGCGGTCGGCCGCGAACATGGGGTGGAGGGGCTCGAGGACGATCCGCACGCCGTGCTCCTGAGCCACGGGCACGAGCTCGCCGATCCGGTCGGCCACCCGCTGCCGCGAGGCCACCAGGTCCCGTGCCGGGTCAGCCCCGGGGACGACGGCGCGGCCCGCCTCGCTCGAGGTCGACGCCTCGCCGTCCGCAGCCCGGTCCGCCGGGTACGGGAGCGCCGCCCCGCCGAAGGTGGAGGCCGCAGGCAGCCCGCCGACGACGAAGACCAGCTCGCTCGTGCCCAGGGTCGCGGCCTCGATGATCGCGGCGCGGTTGTCCTGGAGCGCGGCATCGATGCCGGCGTCGTCGGCGGCCGTGAGGAAGCCCCCGCGGCACAGCGAGGAGACCCGCAGCCCGGCCTCGCGGACGATCCGGGCCGACTCCTCGAGCCCGGCCTCGGCGACCCGGTCCCGCCACAGCCCCACCGCGGGCAGCCCGGCACGAGCCGCCCCCTCGACCGCCTCGCGCAGGGTCCAGCCCTTGGTGGTCGCGGTGTTGAGGGACAGTCGCGCCAGGTCCCCGGCCCCGCCCGACGACGTCTCGGCAGCCGCCGCGGCGTCTCCGGGCACCCCGGCGCTCACAGCGAGATCGTGGGGATCTCGAGACGGCGGCCCTCGGCCGAGGACTGCAGGCCCAGCTCGGCGAGCTGGACGCCGCGCGCGGCCGACAGCAGGCCGAAGCGGTGCTCGCGCTTCGCGGCGACGTCGCGCAGGAACTCCTCCCACTGCAGCTTGAAGCCGTTGTCGAGCTCGGCGTTGGCGGGCACCTCGGACCACTGGTCGCGGAAGGACTCGGTGACGGGCAGGTCGGGGTTCCACACGGGCTTGGGGGTGTGGGCGCGCTGCTGGGCCACGCACTTGGTGAGCCCCGCCACGGCCGAGCCGTGGGTGCCGTCGACCTGGAACTCGACGAGCTCGTCGCGGTAGACGCGCACCGCCCACGAGGAGTTGATCTGGGCGATGACCGGGTCACCGGCGGGGGTCTCGATCTCGAAGATGCCGTAGGAGGCGTCGTCGGCCGTGGCCGCGTACGGCGTGCCCTGCTCGTCCCACCGGGTGGGGATGTGGGTCGCGGTCTTGGCGATGACGCTCTTGACGTCGCCGAGGATGCCCTCGAGCACGTAGTTCCAGTGGCAGAACATGTCGACGGTCATGCCGCCGCCGTCCTCCTTGCGGTAGTTCCAGCTGGGCCGCTGGGCCTCCTGGACCTCCCCCTCGAAGACCCAGTAGCCGAACTCGCCGCGCAGGGACAGGATGCGGCCGAAGAAGCCTTCGTCCACTAGACGGCGGAGCTTGACCAGGCCCGGCAGGTAGAGCTTGTCGTGCACGACGCCGGCCGTGACGCCGGAGTCGCGGGCGATGCGGGCGAGCTCGACGGCCTCCTCGAGCGTCTCGGCCGTGGGCTTCTCGGTGTAGATGTGCTTGCCGGCCTTCATCGCGGCGGTCAGCGCGGCGGCCCGGCGGGAGGTGACCTGGGCGTCGAAGTAGACGTCGATGCTGGGGTCGGTCAGCACGCTCTCCGCGTCGGTGGTCCAGTGCTCGATGCCGTGGCGCTCGGCGATCTCGCGGACCGCTGCCTCGCGGCGTCCCACCAGGACGGGCTCGACCTGCAGGCGCGTGCCGTCGGGGAGCTCGACGCCCCCGGCCTCGCGGATCGGCAGGATCGAGCGGAGCAGGTGCTGGCGGTACCCCATCCGCCCGGTGATGCCGTTCATCGCGATGCGCAGGACCGTCATGGTGTCTCCGAAACGTCGTGCCGCCTGGCGGCCGCTGTGGGCTCTGGCGCGCGGGTGGGAATGCGCTTTCCCGCAGACTAGGGAGCGACCCTGCTCCGCGTCAAGCAGACGAGCGCCTCCTGCGGTCAGCGGCCGCCCCGCCAGGCGTCCGGAACGCCCCGCCAGGCGTCCGCGGCCGCCCGGCCCGCCGTCAGCCGACGAGCCGCAGCAGGTCCTGCACGCCGGTCCGCACCTCGGCGCGGAACCCGTCGTGCTCACGCACCGTGGCGGGGACGACCTGCTCGACCTCGAGCATCCGGTCGGCGAGCCCGGAGTCGTCCCCCTCGGCCGCCGCCCGGAGCCGATCGGCCAGGGGGTCGTCGAGCCTGAGCTCGCGGCCGGTGCGGTCGCGTCCCCGGGCGACGAAGACCATCCACGCCGCCATCGTCCGTGCCGCGGCGACCGGCACCGAGCCGGCCTCGAGCCGGTCGGCCGCGGTCGCGAGGATCCGGATGGGCAGCTTCTGCGACCCGTCCCCGGCCACCTGCAGGGTCGTGTAGCCGGTGCTCGGGTTGGCGAAGCGCTCGAGGATCTCCTCGCGGTAGGCGGCCAGGTCGAGGCCCTCGGGCGGGGTGAGCGTCGGGGTGACCTCCTCGTCCATGAGGCGCCGTGCCACGGCGTCGACCTCGGGGTCGAGCACCGCCTCGTCGATCATGGCGTGCCCGCGCAGGGCGCCCAGGTACGCGATCGCCGAGTGGGCGCCGTTGAGCATGCGCAGCTTGGCCTGCTCCCAGGGTGCGACGTCGGCCGTGATCCTCGCCCCCGCGCGCTCCCAGGCGGGACGCGGGCCGGCGAAGTCGTCCTCGATCACCCACTGGCTGAACGGCTCGGCCACCACGAGCGCGTGGTCCTCGAGCCCGAGCAGGGCGGTGGCCTCGGCGCGGTGCGCGTCGGTGGTCGCGGGGGTGATGCGGTCGACCATCGTCACCGGGAACCGGACCGAGGTCGCCACCCAGGCGCGCAGCGGGGCGGCGTCCGACCCCACCGCGCTCAGCACCCCGTCGAGCAGCAGGGCCACGACCCGCCCGTTGTCCGTCATGTTGTCGCAGCACACCACGGTCAGCGGGGCCCCGTGCCGGGAGAACCGGCGGGCCAGCCCCCGGGCCAGGGCACCGATCGGCGTGCGGGCGGCGTCGG
Organism: Actinotalea soli; assembly: GCF_017565425.1. Taxonomy (GTDB): domain Bacteria; phylum Actinomycetota; class Actinomycetes; order Actinomycetales; family Cellulomonadaceae; genus Actinotalea; species Actinotalea soli. The sequence goes on along the minus strand of NZ_JAGEMK010000006.1, from coordinate 27,714 downwards.
GCAGCTCCCAGCCGCCGGTGCTGCCCGTGCCCCGGGCCCCGAGCTCGCGGCGCAGCACGTCGAGGTCGGTCGCGAGGTCCGGGTCCTCCAGGTCGGGCCGGCCCGACGACGTGCGCCGGTACCCCTTCTCCGAGACGGTCGAGCTCACCACGTGGGTGGTGGGCGCCGCGATGGTGTCGAGCACGAGCGAGGCCTCGGCCTGCAGGAAGGCCGCCCCACGCATCGAGCCGACGACCCGCAGCGAGGTGTGGTCGCGCCCCTTGGTCAGCACCGAGTACAGACCGTCCTGGGGGCCCAGCTGCTCGGCCACCCGCGGGCTGCGCTGGGTGACCCCGAGGATGCCCCAGCCCTCCTCGCCGGTGGCCGCCGCGGCGTCCTCGGTGAACACGGCCTGGTGGGCGCGGTGGAAGGCCCCGACCCCCAGGTGCACGATCCCGATCCCGGTGCGCGCGGGGTCGACGGCGGGGCCGCGCACCTCGGCGCGCTGCGGCGGGTGCTCGGCGAGGGTGCGCAGGGACAGGCGGGGGGCGCTCATGGTGCTCCAGGGCTGGCGGCGGTCGGGTCGGTGGGGCCGTGACCGGGGCGGTGACGCTCGCGGGGTGCCGTGACCGTGGTCGAGTCCCGCACCACGAGGGAGACCGGGACGACGAGCACCCCCTCGGGCTCGAGGTCTGGCTCGCCCCGGTCGGTGGCCGGTCCGGCCCCGACGCTGGTCTCGGCCTCGAGGAGCAGCTCGACGGCGGTGCGGCCCAGCTGGCGCAGGGGCACGGCGACGGTCGTCAGGGTGGGCGAGACGTGGGTGGCCGTCGGGACGTCGTCGAAGCCGACCACGGAGACCTGGCCGGGGACGTCGACCCCGCGCGAGCGCAGCCGGTCGAGGATGCCCAGGGCGATGAGGTCGTTGTGCGCGACGACGGCGGTCGCCCCGCTGGCCGAGACCAGGTCCGCCGCGGCGACACCACCCGCGAAGACCATGGGGAAGTGCCCGAGCTGGACGAGCTCGACCTCGGGCAGGTCGTGCGCCGCGATCTCGAGGGCACGTCGGCGCTCGCGGTCCGACCACGAGCCCCACTGGCCCCCTGCGTAGGCGATGCGCCGGTGCCCGAGGGCGTGCAGGTGACGGACCGCCTGCCGGATCCCGTCGTCGTTGTCGATGATGACCGAGCGCAGGTGCTCGGACTCCCGGTTGACCAGGACGATCTCGGGGTTCGTGGGCAAGGTGGCGAGGGCCTGGTCGGACATCCGTGGCGAGCAGAGCACGATCCCGTCGACCTGGGGACCCATCTGGGCGACGAGCTCGGTCTCGAGGTGCGGGTCCTCGTCGGAGTCGGCGACGAGGACGGCCATCCCGGCCGAGCGCGCCCGGTGCTGGACCCCCTTGACGATGCCGGAGAAGAACGGGTTCTGCAGGTCCGGGACGATCACCCCGAGCCGGCGGCCCTCTGCGGCGTGCTCGGTGCGCGGGGCGCGGTAGCCGAGCTCGGCAGCGGCCCGGGCCACCCGGTCCCGACGGTCGGCGGAGACCCGGTCAGGGGTCGCGAGGGCACGGGAGGCCGTGGCCGGGGAGACCCCGGCCGCCCGAGCGACATCACGCAGCGTGGCCATGGGGGTGGGTCCTTCCACATCGCTGAGGCGGGGTGGGAGCAGTGCACCACGTTTCATCCTGTTGCATCAAGGGGCCACGAGATCTCACGCCCGCCGGCCCGCGATTGGAATCTCCTCGTGGGCTTGTGCGGTTTCCGCCGCGGAAGGCAGGATGGCTGCGGACGAGATCGTTTCATCGCGTTTCACCAGGAGGCCTCATGTCATCGTCGACGAGCCCTACGGGCGGGCCCTGGCGGCTGCACCCGGACCGCGCGCTGCCGGCCGACCCCACCACGCGGGACCTCGCACGCTCGATCTACTCGAGCACCCGGGACCTGCCCATCGTCTCGATGCACGGCCATGTCGACGCCGCCATGCTCAACGCCGACCAGCCCTTCGGCGACCCGGCGGAGGTCTTCGTCGTGCCGGACCACTACCTCGTCCGCATGATCGTCTCCCAGGGGGTCCCGCACGACTCCCTGGGCGTGCCGCGCCGCGACGGCGGCCCGGTCGAGGCCGATCCCCGTGCCATCTGGCGGACCTTCTGCGAGCACTGGCACCTGTACCGCGGCACGCCGACGCGGTTCTGGCTCGAGCACGTCTTCGTCGAGGTCTTCGGGGTGACCGAGCGGCCCTCGGCCGACTCCGCCGACCGCCTCTACGACGCGATCACCGAGCGGCTCGCCACCCCCGAGTTCCGGCCGCTGGCCCTCGTCGACAGCCTCGGCATGGAGATCCTCGCCACCACCGACCCCGCCACGGCGACCCTCGCGGACCACGGGGCCCTGGCCGAGCGGGGCTGGGGCGAGCGCATCGTCCCGACCTTCCGCCCCGACGCGCTCCTGCACCTCGACGCCCCGACCTGGGCCGCGGACGTCGCCCTCCTCGCCGAGCGGGCCGACCTCGCCGTCGACTCCTACGACGGCTACCTCCGTGCCCTCGAGGCGCGCCGCCGAGCCTTCCTCGCCGCCGGTGCCCGGGCCACCGACCACGGCCACCTCGCCGCCGACACCACCCCGCTCAGCGCCGAGGACGCCGGACGGATCTTCGCTGCGGCCCTGCGCGGCGAGGTGACCACGGCCGAGGCGACAGCCTTCAGCGGCCACATGCTGTTCGAGATGGCGCGGATGTCCACCGAGGACGGCTTGACCATGCAGCTGCACCCCGGCGTGCTGCGCAACCACGACCCCCAGGTGCTCACCCAGCGCGGCCCCGACGTCGGCTACGACATCCCGGTCTCGACCGAGTTCAGCCGCAGCCTGAGGCCCCTGCTCGAGGCCTTCGGCCACCACCCCGACCTGCGCTTCATCGTCTTCACCGTCGACGAGACGATCTACTCGCGCGAGCTCGCCCCCCTGGCCGGGGTGTACCCCGCGATGAAGCTCGGGGCGCCCTGGTGGTTCCTCGACACCCCCGACGGCATGCGCCGGTTCCGCGAGATGGTCACCGACACCGCGGGGTTCTACAACACCACCGGGTTCGTCGACGACACACGGGCCTTCTTCTCGATCCCGGCCCGTCACGACCTCGCCCGCCGGGTCGACGCCGGCTTCCTCGCCCGCCTGGTCGCCGAGCACCGCCTCGACCTCGACGAGGCCGCCGAGACCGCTGTCGACCTCGCGTACCGCCTGCCGCAGCAGGCCTACCCGGCCCTGCGCTGAGCTGCCACGGGGCTCGCCGAGGGGACCGACGACGAGAGGGCGGCGGGGGCTTGTCGACGCTGCCGGTCCGTGATGGGCTCGGACCATGGCTGAGGCGACGTCGCACTCCCACGCTCTCTACCGTCGGTGGCTCGAGGAGCTGTGGAACGGCACCCCCGAGGCCGCCCATGAGCTCGTCACCGAGGACTTCGCCGGCTACTGGCCCGACCGCACCGTCCGCGGGCCGGCCGAGCTCGCCGAGGTCGTCGCGCAGACCCAGCAGATGTTCACCGACCTGACCTTTGCCCTGGCCGTCGGCCCGGTGGTCGAGGGGGACCTCGTCGCGGGGCGCTGGATCGGCTCGGGCGCCTCGCCCGAGGGGGCCGTCCGTTTCGCCGGCAACGACCTCGTGCGGGTGCGCGACGGCCGGATCGTCGAGTACTGGGTCGGGACGGTCACCCTCGGCTGAGGCTCACCGCCGTCCGTCCCCGTCGCCGCCCGCCACCGGCCGGGGCGGGCGGAGGTCGCTCCTGCTCCTCAGGTCACGGTGCCCAGCTGCCAGGGGATGAACTCGTCCTGCCCGAGGTCGAGCTCCTCGCTCACGGTGGTCTCCCCCGAGGCGACCGCGAGGATCTTGGCGAAGATCTCCTCCCCGACCTGCTCGAGGGTCGCGGTGCCGTCGACGATCCGCCCGGCGTTGAGGTCCATGTCCTCGGCCATGCGCAGGTACATCTCGGTGTTGGTCGCGACCTTGATCGACGGGCTGGGCTTGCAGCCGAGCACCGAGCCGCGGCCGGTGGTGAAGACGACGACGTTCGCGCCGCCCGCGACCAGGCCGGTCACCGAGACGGGGTCGTAGCCGGGGGTGTCCATGAAGCCCAGCCCGGGCGAGCTGATCGGCTCGGCGTAGTGGTAGACCGCCGAGAGCTCGGCCGCGCCCGCCTTCGCCACCGCCCCCAGGGACTTCTCGAGGATGGTGGTGAGCCCGCCGGCCTTGTTGCCCGGGGACGGGTTGTTGTCCAGGGTGCCCCCGCCGGCGACGGCGTAGTCCCGCCACCAGGCGATCCGGTCGAGCAGCCGCTGGCCGACCTCGGGGGCCACAGCCCGCCGGGTCAGCAGGTGCTCGGCCCCGTACACCTCGGGGGTCTCGGCCAGCACCGAGCGTGCACCGTAGGCCACGAGCAGGTCCGAGGCGTGGCCCAGGGCCGGGTTGGCGGTGATCCCCGAGTACCCGTCCGAGCCGCCGCAGTTGAGACCCAGCACCAGCTCGCTGACGTCGCACTCCTCGCGCCGCAGCGCGTCGATCTCGGGGAGCATCTTCTGGATGGCGTCGACCCCGGCCCGCACGGTCCGTCGGATGCCGCCGGTCTCCTGGATGGTGAGCTGCTCGACGAGGGTGTCGGGGGAGAGCTCGAGGCCGTCGAGCACCTGGTCGACCTGGATCATCTCGCAACCGAGCCCCAGCACCAGCAGGCCCACGACGTTGGGGTGGCTCGCGTAGCCGCGCAGGGTGCGCAGCAGCATCTGCCCGCCCTCCGAGGTCGGCACCATGCCGCAGCCGCTGGTGTGGGTCAGGGCCACGACGCCGTCTACGTGCGGGAAGGCCTCGAGCACCGGTCCGCGGAACTGGTCGGCGATGAGCTTGGCCGAGCTCGCCGAGCAGTTGACCGAGGTGAGGATCGCGACGTAGTTGCGGGTGCCGACCCGGCCGTCGGCGCGGCGGTACCCCTGGAAGGTCGGGCGAGGGCCCACGGGGGCCGTCGGGCTCACCCGCGCGGTGCCGAACTCGTAGTCCTGGTCGACCTCGTCCATGCCCAGGTTGTGGGTGTGCACGTGGTCCCCGGGGGAGATCGCCACGGTCGCGCGGCCGATGGACTGCCCGTACTTGCGCACCGGCTGCCCGACGCCGACCCCTCGTACCGCGAGCTTGTGGCCGCGCGGCACGCTCTGGGTCACGGTGAGCTCACCGCCCGCGTGGTCGGGGGCGCGCAGCACGGTGCCGGACTGCAGGTCCCGGGTCGCCACGGCCACGTGGTCCTCGGCGCGCAGCAGGAGCGTGCACTCGGCGAGGTCGAGGGTCACGGTGGTCATCGGGCGTCCTTCCGTCGGTGCGTCATGTCCTGGAGCGCCGCCTCGACGCGCCCATCCTCCCACCGGCCGTCGGCCACGAGGATCGTGAAGGATCGGGAGAGCCCCGCAGCGCCGACCTCGACCGGGGCGTCCCAGGCGAGGGCCGAGCCCAGGCCCGGGTAGTCCGCCGCCCGCACGAACCACGGGTCCTGGGCGGTCTGCTCGTCTGCCGGGAGGACGGCGATCGTGAAGTCCTGCGCGCCCTCGGCCCCGCGGTCCGCCGCGCCGTCCCCTCCCGCGGCCGAGGCGGTCGCGCTCCAGGCGAGCCAGCGCGCGCCGTCGGCGGGGCGGGTGCCGTGCACGGCTGCCTCGCCACGGGCCGCCGGGGTGCGCAGGTCGATGCCCTCGCAGGGGGCGACGCGCCAGAAGAGCCCGCCGTACCCGCCCTGGTCGCGGCCGTGGGACCCGGGGCTGCCGAGCTCGACGGGCTCCTCGACCCCTTCGGGGAGGTTCAGGTGGAAGGCGAGGTCGAGCCGCCACGAGCCGGCGTCGAGCGGTGACCATGCGAGGTCGCGGACCTCCTCGAGCAGGGTCTGGCCGTCGGGCCCGGCCCAGAGGAGCCGGTGGCTGACCGAGCCCGGCGCCCGCCGCACCCACTCCTGGTGCACGATGCGCCCGTGGTCGCGGCGCCACGTGTAGCCGGCACCGCGCAGGTAGGTGCGCCCGCCCCACAGGTTGGCCCCCGCGACGTCCTGCACGCCCACGGCGAGGCCCAGGTGCCAGGTGTGGTCCAGCGGCGCGGCATCGGTCACGACCGTGCCGCCCGGCGTGCGGACGGGGTGCAGGTGGGGGCGCGGGGAGTCGAAGTCGGGGCTGCCGCTGCCGTCGACGTACCGCGCCACCTCGGTGCCCGCGATCTCGACGCGCAGCAGGTCCCCGTGCTCGCGCCACGTCGGGGCCTCGGACCACGGCGGGATCTTGACCGGCCGCGGCGCGGCAGGCGTCGACCTGGACGATCCGGGGGTCGCGGCCCAGGGGGCGCCCAGCTCGGCGAAGGTGCGGTGCTCGGTCGCCACGCGGGCGCACCAGGTGGCGACGCCGTCGACCACGAGGTGGGTGCCGAGCTCGTCGGTCACCGAGGTGACGTGCTCGGGGCCGATCGGCAGCGGGTCGGGTGCGGCCCGGACCGCGTCGAGCACCCGCATGAAGGCGCCGGTCCCCGCGAGGGGGCTCAGCAGCGGGGTGCCCTCGGAGCGGTGCGCGAGGAGGTCCTCGAGCAGGGTGGTGCGCGATCCCTGCAGGGTGTGGCTGCGTCCCGCGGGCGACCCCGAGGCCTCGTCGGGCCGGGTCACCGTCACGGTGTCGGCGTAGTAGTCGAGGATCGCCCGGCCCGTGGTGCCCTGGACGATCACCCGCGGCTGGGTGTGCTCGGGGGCGCACAGGGTCAGGCCCAGGGTCACCCGGAGCCCGGTGGCCGTCGTGATGCGCACGGCGGTCGTGTCGTCGACCTCGACGTCGTTGGCGCGGTACTGGTCGAGCTCGACCTCGACGACGTCCTCGGTGGTGCGGGCGTCGGCCAGGTGCAGGGCCGTGGCGACCGCGTGGGCGAGGGGGTTCGTCGTGACGCCGTCGACCACGGGCCGGCCCTCGAGCTGGCGACGGCCCGTCCACCGCGACCGGGTCCAGTAGTCCAGGGACCGCACCCACGTCCCGGTCGCGCCGACGCCGGTGACCTCGCCGATCAGCCCGTCGGCGACCAGCTCGTGGACGATCGACAGGGCCGTCGAGCCGAAGGTCTGGAACCCCACCTGGACCACCCGGCCCGTCTCCTGCTCGACGTCGAGCAGCTCGTCGAACTCGGCGAGGGAGGCGGTGGTGGGCTTCTCGAGCAGGACGTCGGCCCCGGCGCGCAGGGCTCGCGCGGCGAGGTCTGCGTGGGTGTGGATGGGGGTGCAGATGACGACGACGTCCGGCCGGGCCTCGGCGAGCATGGCGTCGACGTCCTCGGTCCAGGGGGTCGCCAGGAGGGCCGCGCGGTCCTCGGCGGAGGTGACCTCGGGGGGCCAGGGGCCGGCCTCGTCGAGCGGGGTGAGGTCGACCAGTCCGACGAGCCGCAGGGCTCCCGCGCGGTGCAGGCGCCAGATGTTGCCGAGATGTGACCTGCCGTGCCCATGGACCCCGACGAGGGCCACCGCGGGGCCCGCGCCGTCGGGGCCGCCGGGGGCCCGCAGACTGTCCCGGTCGAGCGTCTGCGCAGGTGGCGGCCCTGCTGGGGTGGCCTGGGTGGCCTGGTCCGAGGGGCTCGGGGTCACGTCCTGCTCCGCTCCGTCGCGGCCTGCCGGGGGTGCCGACCTGGCTCGAGTGTGGTTGACATCACGTTCTGAGGGCTGGTACCAAAGTTGTATCAGAAGATGGATAACGCTTTCCACCTTCGCGGCAGACGTGATGTAGCGTCAGCCCACGGCAGTACCAGCTCGGTCCATCAAGGGCGATCACCGAGGAGTGTGCATGACCGACGTCCGGCCCAGCGCGAGCCCGCTCGCGACGGCCTCCCAGATCCGCACGGGGGTGACTCGTGTCCGCTCTCGGTGAGCTCGCAGCCCTCCGCAAGACCAAGGGCGCCAAGGACACCCTGAGCCCGAGCGAGCGGGGCGACAACAAGGCGGCGATCTTCTTCCTCGCCCCCTGGTTCATCGGCCTGGGCCTCATCACGGCCGGGCCGCTCCTCGCCTCGCTGTACCTGAGCTTCACGGACTACAGCCTGCTCGAGGCGCCCAGCTGGATCGGCATCGAGAACTACGTCCGGATGCTCGACGACCCGCGGCTGCACAACTCCCTCGTGGTGACCTTCACCTACGTCTTCGTCTCGGTGCCGCTGCAGCTTGCCGCGGCCCTCGGCCTGGCGATGGTGCTCGACCGAGGGCTCCGTGGGTTGGCCATCTACCGGTCGGTCTACTACCTGCCCTCCCTGCTGGGCGGCAGCGTCGCGATCGCGATCCTGTGGCGCCAGATCTTCGGCACCAACGGGCTGGTCAACCAGGTGCTGGGCATCTTCGGCATCCAGGGGCAGGGCTGGGTCTCCCACCCGGACTACGCCCTCGGCACCCTGATGATCCTCAACGTGTGGACCTTCGGGGCACCGATGATCATCTTCCTGGCCGGTCTGCGGCAGATCCCCGAGATGTACTACGAGGCGTCCTCGATCGACGGCGCAGGCCGGGTGCGCAAGTTCGTCAGCATCACCCTCCCGCTGCTCACCCCGATCATCTTCTTCAACCTCGTCCTGCAGGTGATCGGCGCGTTCCAGGCCTTCACCCAGGCCTTCGTCGTCAGCGGCGGGGGAGGCGGACCAGCGGACTCGACGCTGTTCTACACGCTGTACCTGTACCAGAACGGGTTCCGCAGCTTCGACATGGGCTACGCCTCGGCGATGGCCTGGCTGCTGCTGGTCATCATCGCCGCCCTCACGGCCGCCAACTTCTTCTTCTCCAAGTACTGGGTCTTCTACAATGACTGAGCGCCAGGACGCGGTGAGCACACCCCGCGAGAACCCCGCCCGCGACGCGTCGGTCACCGAGGCCGTCCCTCCCGGCCCGCAGTCCCAGGCCGGTGCGGCCTCCGGGGGCGCCGGCACCCTGCCAGTACCCGCCGTGGCCTTCAGCACCGACGAGCGACCGCCGCTGCGCAAGCACCGGCGCACCGCAGGGTCCCGGGTGCGCAGCCTTCTCAAGCACGCCGGCCTCATCGGCTTCGGTTTCGTGATGCTCTACCCGCTGCTGTGGATGCTCTCGAGCTCGATCAAGCCCAACGCGCTCATCTTCCGCGACCCGTCGCTGCTGCCGACCGAGCTCGACCTGAGCAACTACACGGTCGGCTGGAACGCGCTGCTGCACCCGTTCAGCCACTACCTGCTGAACTCGTTCATCATCGTTCTCGGCTCGGTGCTCGGGAACCTCATGAGCTGCTCGCTCGCGGCCTACGCCTTCGCCCGGCTGAAGTTCAAGGGCCGGCCGATCTGGTTCGCCATCATGCTGATGTCGATCATGCTGCCGATCCACGTGGTGATCGTGCCGCAGTACATCCTGTTCTCCCAGCTCGAGTGGATCAACACGTTCCTGCCGTTGATCGTGCCCAAGCTGCTCGCCACGGACGCCTTCTTCATCTTCCTGATGGTGCAGTTCTTCCGCGGCATCCCCAAGGAGCTCGACGAGGCCGCACGCATCGACGGCGCGGGGCACGCCCGGATCTTCTTCCGGATCATGCTGCCGCTGGCCACCCCGGCCCTGGCGACGACGGCGATCTTCACCTTCATCTGGACCTGGAACGACTTCTTCAGCCAGCTGATCTTCCTGACCAACCCGGACATGTACACCGTCCCGGTGGCTCTGCGGACCTTCGTCGACTCCACCGGTGAGAGCTCGTGGGGGTCGCTGTTCGCGATGTCCATCGTGTCCCTCATCCCGATCTTCCTCGTCTTCCTCTTCGGCCAGAAGTACCTGGTCAAGGGCATCGCGACGACAGGCATCAAGTAGCCCGGCGCCGCACACCGCAGGACAGCACCGCAGGACCGCTCGACCCACCATCGAGCGCCGCACCACAACCACCGAGGAGCACGATGTCCCACCACACCCGTACCCAGACCCCGGGCCGGCGCCGCGGCATGCGCATGGCGGCCCTCGTCGCCGCTGCCGGGCTCGCGCTCACCGCCTGCTCGGGTGACAGCGGCGTCCCCGGAGCCAGCAACGACGACGGCGACGAGGCCCCCGCCGCCGAGGGCGAGGCCACCATCCGCTTCGCCTGGTGGGGCTCGGACACCCGGCACGAGGTCACCCAGGAGATCCTCGACAACTTCATGGAGGAGCACCCGGACATCACCGTGGTCAGCGACTTCACCGACTGGAACGGCTACTGGGACAAGCTCGCGACGACGGTCGCCGCGGGGGACACCCCCGACGTCATCACCCAGGAGGAGCGCTACCTGCGCGACTACGCGAGCCGCAACGTGCTGGCCGACCTCAACGAGTTCTCCGGCACCATCGACCTGTCCAGCATCGACGACTCGATCATCGAGGCGGGCCAGACGGACGGCGGCCAGTACGGCATCCCCACCGGCGTGAACGCCTACGCGATCCTCGCCGACGAGCAGATCTTCGCCGATGCGGGCGTCGAGATGCCCGACGACGAGACGTGGACCTGGGAGGACTACGTCGAGATCGCCAGCGAGATCTCGGCCAACACCGAGGACGGCGTGTTCGGCGCGCAGGACTACGGGTTCAACGAGCCCGGCTTCGCCATCTTCGCCCGCCAGCGGGGCGAGAACCTCTACAACGAGGACGGCTCGCTCGGCTTCAGCGCGGACACCCTCGCCGAGTGGTGGGAGATCTCGTTGCAGCTGCGCGACCAGGGCGGCACGCCCTCGGCCTCGGAGACCATCGAGGTCGACGCGGGCGGTCCCGAGCAGTCGCTCGTGGGCACCAACTCCGGGGCGATGGCCTTCTTCTGGACCAACCAGCTCGAGGCCGTGAGCAACGCGGCAGGCCGCGACATCACCCTGCTGCGCCACCCGGGGGAGTCGCAGTACGAGCGCACCGGCATGTACTTCAAGCCGGCGATGTTCTACTCGATGTCGGCCAACTCGCAGTACCCCGAGGCCGCCGCGACGCTGATCGACTACCTCCTCAACAGCGAGGAGGCCGCCGAGCTGATGCTCTCCGACCGTGGTCTGCCGGCCAACACCGAGGTGCGTGCCGCGGTCCAGGACCAGTTCTCCGAGATCGACCAGCAGGCGGCCGACTTCCTGGCCGACCTCGAGGACGAGATCGTCGACGGTCTGCCCGTGCCCCCCGTGGGCGCCGGCGAGGTCGCCGAGATCACCCGGCGCATCAACGCCGAGGTGCTGTTCGACCGGCTGAGCCCGCAGGAGGCCGCCGAGCAGTTCATCAACGAGGTCGAGACCGCCACCGGTCAGTGACCCCCAGCCGTCGCTGACCGGCCACCGAGCCTCGGTCGATCAGCGACCCCAGCGGTGGGGGGGGGGGGGGCCCCCCCGCGGGCGCCCCCCCCCCACTCCCGCTTTCGAAGGACGAGGAGCACGCGCGTGGGTGACAGCTCGCAGGGACGACGGCGCTACGCCGTCGTCGGCACCGGGCACCGGTCGCAGATGTACGTCGAGGCGCTGCTGGGCCCGCACGCCGAGGTCGGCGAGATCGTGGCCTGGTGCGAGCCCAACCCGGCACGGATGGACTACTACGACGGCCTGGTCCGGTCCGCCGGTCTGACCACCCTCCCGGCCCGGTATGAGCCCGACGACCTCGAGAAGATGGTCGAGGTCGAGGACGTCGACACCGTCGTGGTGACCAGCCCCGACCACACCCACGCCGAGGTGGTCGCCCGGGCCATGGAGGCCGGGGCCGACGTCGTCCTCGAGAAGCCCATGACCATCGACCTCGCGGGGACCCGGCGCATCGTGGACGCGGCCGAGCGCACCGGGCGTGACGCCGTCCTGACCTTCAACTACCGGTACTCCCCGCGCAACGCCGCGCTCAAGGAGGTCATCGCCTCGGGGGAGATCGGCGAGGTGACCTCGGTGCACTTCGAGTGGGTGCTGGACACGATGCACGGCGCGGACTACTTCCGCCGGTGGCACCGCCGCAAGGACCTCTCCGGCGGGCTGCTGGTGCACAAGGCCTCGCACCACTTCGACCTGGTCAACTGGTGGCTCGGCGACCTGCCGTCCCGGGTCTACGCGAGCGGCGCGCTGCGCTTCTACGGCCAGGCCAACGCCCGACGGCGCGGCCTGATCCGGCGACCCGCGCGCGGCACCGGTCGCAACGGGCGCAGCAAGGACCCCTTCCTGCTCGACCTGCGCGAGGACCCGCGGCTGACCAGCCTCTACCTCGACGCCGAGGAGCACGACGGCTACCTGCGCGACAAGGACGTCTTCACCGCGGGGATCACCATCGAGGACAACCTCTCGGTGCTGGTCGACTACGCCCGTGGGGCGACCCTGACCTACTCCCTCAACGCCCACAGCCCCTGGGAGGGGTACCGGGTGTCGGTCAACGGCACCGCCGGACGGGCCGAGCTCGAGGTCGTCGAGCGCGGGGCGGTCCTGGTGGGCAAGGACGGCAGACTCGTGATCGACCCGAGCGTGGTCGACGTCCCCGAGGAGGACGAGGCCCCGGTCCGGCCCCGCGCCCAGCGGCTCGTGGTGCAGCAGCACTGGGGCAAGGCCCGCACGGTCCCCATCCCTGAGGGCCCCGGGGCCCACGGCGGCGGGGACGACCGCATGCTGCACGACCTCTTCCGCGGGGTCGAGCACGACCCCCTCGGCCGAGCAGCAGGCCTGCTCGACGGCGTGCGCTCGGTCGTGGTCGGGATCGCGGGGAACACCTCCCTCGAGACCGGCCTGCCCGTGCGGACCGCCGACCTGCGCCTCGGCCTCACCTGAGCGGGACGGCGGGGCGGGCCCAGCAGGTCAGGGTGTGACGGCCCCCGGTCGCGGAGCGGCCCTCAGGGCCGGCGCGGCGGGGTGGACTCGCGCAGCACCACGGTGCCCTCGACGTGCACCAGGCGGGGCTCCGTGGCGGGGGCCGCGAGGGCGAGCTCGGTGGCCGCGATGCCGACGTCGACCAGCGGCACCCGCACCGTGGTCAGGGCCGGGGTGATGTCCCGCAGGGTGACGATGTCGTCGAAGCCCGCGACGCCGACGTCCCGGGGGACGCGCACCCCCAGGTCACGGGCCGCGGCCATGGCGCCGACCGCCATGACGTCGTTGACCGCGAAGACCACGTCCACCGGCGGCCCGTCGCGCAGCAGGCGGGTCATCCCGTCGTAGCCACCGTCACGGGTGAAGGCGCACGAGGCGACGGCCTCCTCGGCGAGGGGGCAGCCGAGCTCCTCGAGGGCCTCGCGGAAGCCGGTCAGCCGGTCACGGGCGGTGAGGTGGTCGGTCGGCCCGCCCAGCACCCCGAACCGCCGGTAGCCGTGCGCGTGCAGGGCCCGGGCGAGGGCTGCCGCGCCGCTGTGGTTCGCGATGACGACGGTGTCGACGTCGAGCAGGGGCTGGCCGATCAGCGCGACCGAGCCGCCCGAGTGACGGAAGTTCGCCAGGGCCGTGCGCATCGCGTCGTTGGTCTCGTCGTCGTCGCGGCGGCCGCCGGCCACGATGATCGCGCGGGCCCGTTGCCGGGTCAGCACGTCGACGAACCGCGGCTCACGCGTCGGGTCGTGCTGGGTGCTCGCCAGGGTCAGGGCGAGGTCGGCCCGCTCGGCCGCGAGGCCCACCCCGGCCGCGATCGAGGAGAAGTACGGGTCGGCGATGTCGTGCAGGATCAGCCCGAGAGAGGTGGTGCGCCCTCGGGCCATGGCCTGGGCGTTCGCGTCGGGGGAGTAGCGGAGCCTCTCGGCCGCGGCGAGCACCCGCTCGCGCAGATCGGCCCGGACGGTGCGGTTGGCGCTGCCGTTGATCGCGCGCGAGGCCGTCGCGAGGGAGACCCCGGCCTCGCGGGCCACCTGGCTCAGCGTGACCGGACCACCGGGGGAGCGACCGCGGCGCCGCTCGTCGGAGGAGACCGCGGCGGCGGCGTCCTCGACCACGCCCGAGCCCTCGGGCACCGGGAGGTCGGCGCCCGTGGTCGGCGCCGTCGGGGGCACGGGGGCGTCGGCTCCGGGGTCGGCGAGGTCGGTGGGAGGCACAACCCTCAGGGTAGGGCTTCCCGTCCTGGCGGTGCGGAACCTTCCATGAGACCTCTGCGGGCGGCTCAGTCGCCCCGCTCGAGCCCCTCGAGGTAGGCCTGCACGACGGCGGTGTCCTGGTCCCCCAGCCCCGCGGCGGTGAGGTCGGTGAAGACCTGCCGCACGACGTCGGTCTGCGGGGAGGCCGTGCCCGTGCGGCGCAGCTCGTCGACCGCGAAGCCCAGGTCCTTGACCATGAACCGGGCGGGGCCCGAGGGGCTGTGGTCGTGGGTCGCGAAGCGGTGCTTCTTGACCTCGAGCAGGCGGCTGCCCGCGTAGCCCCCACCGAGCAGGTCGAGCATCGCGCCGACGTCGATCCCCGCGCGCTCGGCCAGCACCGAGGCCTCGCCCAGGGCCAGGACGGTGGCCGCGACGATCATCTGGTTGCAGGCCTTGGCGACCTGCCCGGCCCCCAGCGGGCCCAGCGGCACGGGGGTGCCGGCGGCCGCCAGCACGGGCAGCGCCAGGGCGACGTCCTCCTCGGCGCCACCCACCATGATCGACAGGGTCCCGGCCTGAGCGCCCTCCTCGCCGCCGCTCACCGGGGCGTCCACGAGCCGGGCGAGCTCACCCGTCTCGGTCCGCAGCCGCGCGTCGAGCCGCCGCAGGCCGTCGGCCGAGACGGTCGAGCTGACCACCACGAGGAGCGGACGCACGACCCCCGCCACGAGGCCGTCCGGACCGTCCAGCAGGGCCTCGACGTCGGGCAGGTCGGGCACCATGAGGACCACGACGTCGGTCACCGCGGCGAGCTCGCGCGGGGTGCCGTGCCAGGTGGCCCCGGCCTCGAGCAAGGGCTCGGCCGAGGCGGGCCGGCGGGCGGTGACGTGCAGCGGGAAGCCGGCGGTCAGGAGGTGGCGGGCCATCGGGGCGCCCATGACCCCCAGGCCGATGAACCCGATCTGCGGGAGGGTGGAGGACATGGCCGCAGCGTAGCCTCGGCCCCCGCAGGCCTGACCCACCGCAGGATCCGACCCACCGCAGGACCCGACCCACCGCAGGACCCGACCAGGGCACGTACCCCACCAGGAGGCTCGCATGGCAGGCACGGACCGGTTGCGCATGGTGCTCGCCACACCGCTCGAGGAGGAGCTGTGCCGTCGGCTCGAGGAGATCGAGCCGCGCGTGCAGCTGGTGCGGGACCACAGCCTGCTGCCGCCGATGCGGCACCCCGGTGACCACGGCGGGGATCCGTCCTGGCGGCGCACCGCAGACCAGCAGGCGGCCTTCGAGGACCTGCTCGACACGGCCGACGCCCTCTACGGCATCCCCGACGTCTCGCCCGAGGCCCTCGCCCGGACGGTCGCGGCCAACCCGCGGCTGCGCTGGGTCCAGACCATGGCGGCCGGCGGCGCGTCCCAGGTCGCGGCCGCGGGGATCGCGGCCGAGCACCTCGCGCGCGTGCGGTTCACCACCTCGGCCGGCGTGCACGCCCGGACGCTGGCCGAGTTCGCGGTCTTCGGGCTCCTCGCCGGGGCCAAGACCCTGCCGCGGCTGCTCGAGCTGCGGTCGCGGGGTGAGTGGCCGGGCCGCTGGGCCATGGGCCAGATCCACGAGCAGACGGTCCTGGTGGTCGGTCTCGGCAGCATCGGGCGGGAGACGGCACGGCTCGCCGCGGCCCTCGGTGCGACGGTGATCGGCGCGAACCGCAGCCCCGTCGAGGCCGAGGGGGTGCAGCGGACCGTCGGGCTGGACGAGCTCGCGGCTGTGGCCCCCGAGGTCGACGCCCTCGTCGTGACCCTCCCGGGAGCCCCGGCGACCACCGGGCTCGTGGACGCGACCGTCCTGGACCGCCTGCCCGCCGGGGCGACCGTCGTCAACGTCGGGCGCGGCACCGTGATCGACGAGGAGGCCCTGGTCGCCGCCCTCGTCGAGGGCCCCGTCGGCTTCGCGGCCCTCGACGTGACGGCCGTCGAGCCGCTGCCCGCGGCGAGCCCGTTGTGGACCCTGCCGAACGTGCTGCTCAGCCCGCACACCGCGGCGCTCAGCCCGCACGAGGACCGCCGGATCGCCGAGCTCACGGCCGAGAACGCCTCACGCCTGCTCGACGGTGAGCCGCTGCGCAACCTGGTCGACGCCGCCGAGCTGCTCTGACGGTTCAGGCCCAGACGGTCAGCCCCGGGCGTCCTCGAGCAGGGCGAGGCTGGCCCGGGCGACCGCGACGCGCTCGTCGACGGTGGCCGTGCTCGGGCGCACCGCGACCTTGACCGCGACGGGCACCGGGCCTGCGGCGACCAGGGTGCGGCGCACCTGCTCGACGTCGAGCAGCGACCCCGAGGAGCGCGCGAGCGCCGGGTGCGGGCCTCGGGGTGGGATGTGCGCGTCCGACCAGGCCGGGCCCCAGGCCGTCTCGGTGTCGGCCGCCCCCGAGAGGACCAGGGCTCCCAGCAGGCGGGCGTCGCGGGCTGCCCGGGCGTGGTCGACCGGGGTCTGCGCCGAGCGTCCCTCGATGGCTGAGCGACCCCAGTTGATGCTCAGGCCGATCCTGGCGTCGGGCCCGAGGGCCTCGAGGGTCGCGATCTCCTCGTCGAGGGTCAGGAAGCCCTTGGCGGCGTCCTGCCCCTCGACCCGCGCGTCGCAGTGCTCGAGCAGGAGGCGCGCGCCGGCGAGGTCCCACCCGGCGAGGGTCGTGAGCGAGCGGCGCAGGCTGTCGAGGGACCCACGCCCCGGCCCGGGGGCGCTGTGCACCTGGATGCCCGTGACCACGGGCCGGCCCTGCTCCTCGGCGAGGGTCCTGGCCAGGTCGCGGGCGCGGGCGACGTCGGCGAGGGCGGCCTCACGCGCGGCGTGGTCGGTCGAGGCCAGACCGTAGCGGTCGCCGTCGCCGAGCCGGTGCATGACGGTGGGGATGCAGGTCACCAGCAGGTCCCACGCCGGGTCGAGGTTGCGCTCGCGCCACGCGGGGGACAGCAGGCCGTGGTCCTCGGGCAGGAGCGGGGCCTCGAGCCCGGCGATCGGCAGGTCGCGGACGGCGGCGTAGAGCTCGGCCTCCTCGGCAGGGTCGCCGGGGGCCATGGCGTAGGTGCCGAGCAGGGGCAGGGGGCGCGGGGCAGGGGCCTCGTCGATCGTCATCGTTCCTCCGAGGGGGCGGGGCTGGTCTCGGAACCGTATCGATCCGGGCCTAGGCCCTAGGGCCTGTTGTCAGGTTCCACCAGGCGGGCTAGTGTTCCGCAGGTCGGAACTTAGTTCCATCTTCGGCACTGACATCGCGGTCAGCGAGACCACGGCGGCAGCTCCGGACACACCGCGGACGTGCACACCGTCTGCGGGCACAGCCCGCTCACATCCCCCGTGAGCCGACGAAGGAGTCAACATGAGGCGAAACAAGGCCGTTTCGATCACCGCGCTGGTCGGGGCATCCGCCCTGGCCCTCGCCGCGTGCAGCGCAGGCACGACCTCCCCCGGGGAGAGCGAGAACGGTGGCGACACCACCACGGAGGTCGAGGCGAACGCCGACACCCTCGTCATGAAGGCGGCGTTCAACCAGCCCGAGTCCCACCCGCAGTACATCGTGCTCGACGAGCTGGGCGACAAGCTCTTCGAGGCCACCGACGGTGCGTACGACATCGAGGTCTTCCCGAACGAGACCCTCGGCGCCCAGCGCGAGACGATCGAGCTGATGCAGGCCGGCACGCTCGAGATGGCGTACGTCGGCGGCCCGCTGCTCGAGAACTTCAACCCCGACTTCGTGGTGTTCAACCTGCCGTTCGTCTTCGACTCGCAGGACCACCAGCGGCAGGTCACCAACGACCCCGAGATCGTCGAGGACCTGTACTCCTCCCTCGAGGACCAGAGCATCAAGGTGCTCGGCGCCTTCCACGGCGGCATCCGGTCCGTCTACAACACCGAGAAGCCGATCAACACCCCCGAGGACCTCGCGGGCATGAAGATCCGCGTCATCGAGTCCGACACCAACATCGAGATGCTCAGCCTCATGGGCGGTACCGGCACCCCGATGGGCCAGGGCGAGGTCTACACGGCCATGCAGTCCGGCCTGCTCGAGGGTGGCGAGAACAACGAGCTCATCTACTACAACCTCAAGCAGCACGAGGTCGCGCCGTACTACAGCTACACCCGGCACCTCATGTTCCCGGACTACCTGATCATCAACCCCAGCGTCTGGGAGGGCATGACCCCCGAGCACCAGGAGGTCTTCGAGGGCCTGCTCGCCGAGGCCATCGAGCACGAGGCCGAGCTCTGGGAGGAGCAGGTCTCCGAGGCCAAGGAGGCCGCTGAGGCCGAGGGCGCGCAGTTCAACGAGGTCGACGTCGAGGCCTTCACCGAGGTCATCGCTCCGCTCACCGAGGAGAAGATCGACAACGAGGTGACGCAGACCATCTACGACCAGGTCCGCGCCGCAGCCTCCTGATCGCCGCGCCCGTCCCGAAGAGGCCCATCCCATGACTGCAGCAAAGAATGCGCTCGACCGCGTCCTGACGTGGGTGTGCGTGACCCTGTTCGCGGTGCTCGTGATCGACGTCGCGTGGCAGGTCTTCGCCCGGCAGGTCCTCAACCAGCCCAGCGGCTGGTCCGAGGAGCTCGCCAAGTACCTGTTCATCTGGCTGGGCCTCTTCGGGGCGGCGCTCGTCTTCGGGGAGCGAGGGCACATCGCGGTCGACGTCGCGGTGCGCAAGCTCCCGCGGGGCGTCCAGACCGTGCTCATGGTGATCGTGCAGCTCGCGATCCTCACCTTCGCGGTGCTGGCGCTCATCTGGGGCGGCCTGAGCGTGGTCGACCTCGCCTGGGCGCAGAACCTGACCGGCCTGCCGGTCAACGTCGGCCCGCTCTACCTGGCGCTGCCGATCTCGGGCGTGCTCATCGCCTTCTACACCGTCTACCACCTGGTTCGGATCCTGACGGGCGCCGAGCGCCCGGTCGAGGCCGCCGAGCCGGACGTCCTGTGAAGGAGCGCTGACCCATGGATCCAGCAGCACTCGCAGCGCTCATCCTGGTCGCGGGCATCGCGATCTTCCTGGTGATCGGCGCGCCGATCAGCATCGCCGTCGGGCTCTCGTCCCTGACCGCGCTCTTCGTCATCCTCGGCGTCGAGAACGGCGTCCTGACCTCGGCCCAGCAGATCTTCCGGGGGATCAACTCCTTCCCGCTGCTGGCCATCCCGTTCTTCGTCCTCGCGGGCGTGATCATGAACAACGGAGGCATAGCCCTCCGCCTGATCAACGCGGCCAAGGTCATGGTCGGCCGGACCCCCGGGTCCCTCGCCCAGACCAACGTCGCGGCCAACGCCCTCTTCGGCGCGGTGAGCGGCTCGGGGGTCGCGGCCGCCGCAGCCATCGGCTCGACGATGGGACCCATCCAGGCCAAGGAGGGGTACAACCGCGGGTTCGCCGCGGCGACCAACATCGCCTCGGCCCCCGCGGGGATGCTCATCCCGCCGAGCAACCTGATGATCGTCTACTCGCTCGTCTCGGGAGCTTCGATCGCGGCGCTCTTCGTGGCCGGCTACGTCCCGGGTCTGCTCTGGGCGGCCGCCTGCATGATCATCGTGTTCCTCTACGCCCGCAAGCGTCCCGAGCTCAAGATGACCGAGCGGATCAGCTTCACCGAGGGGGCCAAGACGATCCTCGTCGCGGTGCCGGCCCTGCTGCTCATCGTCGTGGTGATCGGCGGCATCCTGCGGGGCATCTTCACCCCGACCGAGGCCTCGAACATCGCGGTGATCTACTCGCTGGTCCTCTCGGCGATCTACAAGTCCATCAAGGTGCGGGACCTCCCGCGCATCCTCATGGACGCCGCCCGGACCACCTCGGTGGTGATGTTCCTCATCGGGGTCTCCTCGATCATGGGCTTCGTCATGTCCTTCGCGCAGATCCCGGCGATGGTCTCCGAGGCCATGTTCACGATCTCGGAGAACCCGGTCGTCCTGCTGGTCCTCATCGCGGCCGTGCTGCTCGTCGTCGGGCTCTTCATGGACCCGACGCCGGCGGTGCTGATCTTCACGCCGATCTTCCTGCCGATCGTCGCGGCCTTCGGGATCCACCCCGTGCACTTCGGGATCATGATGGTCTTCGCCCTCTCGGTCGGGACCATCACGCCCCCCGTCGGGCCGATCCTCTTCGTCGGGGCCAAGGTCGCCGGGCTCGGCATCGAGGACGTCGTGCGGCGGCTCATGCCGTTCTTCGTCGCCCTGGTCGCCCTGCTCGTGATGGTGATCTTCACGCCCGCCCTGTCGATGTGGCTGCCGACCACCCTCCAGCTGGTCACCCCCTGATCCCACCGGGCCGGCGGCTGCCCCCCGCGCGCCGCCGGTCCGGTGGACCACCTCCTCCCGCCAGACCCGCTCTCCGAAAGGCCCACCATGGAACAGCGTTACGCCACCAGCCCCGAGCAGATCCCCGGGATGGACACGGCTGAGCTGCGACGCCGGTACCTCGTCCCCGGCCTCTTCGCCGACGACGAGGCGCGCGCCGTCTACACCCACCACGACCGCGTCGTGCTGGCCGGGGTCCGGCCGGTGGGCACCACCGTCACGCTGCCGACCTTCCCCGAGATCCGCTCGGAGTTCTTCTTCGAGCACCGCGAGGCGGGCATCGTCAACGTCGGCGGCGCCGGGACCATCACGGTGGACGGCACGAGCTACGACGTCGGGCACGCCTCCTGTCTGTACGTGGGCCGTGGTGCCCGTGCGGTGACCTTCAGCTCGGCCGACCCCTCGGGCGAGCAGGGCCCGGCCCGGTTCTACCTGGTCTCGGCGCCGGCGCACACCGCCTACCCGACGACCCTCGTCGAGGCCGGCACCGGCACCGTGCGTGAGCTCGGCGACCCGCTGACCTCGAACCGCCGCACCCTCAACCAGTACATCCACGAGAACGGCGTGCGCAGCTGCCAGGTCGTCATGGGGGTGACCACGCTGCACCCCGGGAGCATGTGGAACACCATGCCCGCCCACACCCACGACCGTCGGATGGAGGCGTACCTCTACTTCGGCCTCCCGGAGGAGGCCCGGGTCATCCACATCCTCGGACGGCCGGACGAGACGCGGCACATGGTCGTCGCCGACGAGGAGGCGATCATCTCCCCGAGCTGGTCGGTCCACTCGGGGGTCGGCACCGCCTCCTACAGCTTCGTGTGGGCGATGGCGGGGGAGAACCAGTCCTTCGACGACATGGACGGGTTCCCCATCACCGAGATGCGATGAGCCACGCTGGTCATCCACCCACCGACCGACGGACAGGCGAGAACCATGACGAGCGAGAGCGTACGGACCGCGCCCGGGCGTGAGACCGAGCCGGACGGAGTCGTGCGCATGGCCGACGTCGAGGCCGTCCCCACCACCGCGAACGCGAGCGAGAAGACCCTGCTCGTCCTCGAGGCCGCCCTCGCCCACCCCCGGTTCACCGACGTCGTCGCGGCGACGGGGCTCGCGAAGGCCACCACCCACCGGATCATCAGCACCCTGGTGGCCCGAGGGTTCGTCAGCCTCGCGCAGGACGGCACGTACCTGCCCGGACCGCAGATCCTGGCCCTGGCCGGGCGCGCCCTGCAGCGGATCGACATCTCGGCGATCGCCCAGCCCTACGTCGACGAGCTCGTCGAGGAGGTGCACTGCACGATCCACGTGGGTGCGGCCAACGGCGACGAGATCATCTACCTGATCCGCTCGGACTCCGACAAGCCGTACCAGATGCCCTCACGGGTCGGCCACGCGATCCCGATGCACTCCTCGGGCATCGGCAAGGCCGTCCTGGCGGGCTACACCGACGACGAGCTCGAGCGCTTCGTGGTCCGCGCCGGCCTGCCGCGACGCACCGAGCACACCCTCACCACCATCGAGGAGCTGCGCGCCGAGATCGAGCAGGTCCGTCGCTGCGGCTACTCCCTGGACCGTGAGGAGAACGTGCCCGGCGTGGCCTGCGTCGCGGCTCCCATCCGAGACCACACCGGCACGGTCAAGTACGGCCTGAGCATCTCGACCATCACCCTCGAGCACACCCTCGAGCAGGTCGAGGCCATGCACGAGGCAGCCACCCGCACCGCGGACCGCATCTCCACCGCCCTGGGGTACGTCCCCTGACGCGGACACCGACCAGCACGACCCCCACCGGACCGCCGGTCCGCACCGACCCGATCGAGAGAGCACCACGATGACGAACAGCCCGACCACCCCCGCAGCCTTCGCCGAGCAGCTCCTCAGCCTCGAGGGCAAGCTCGCCGTCGTGACCGGCGCGAGCCAGGGCATCGGACTCGCGATCGCCGAGACCCTCGCGACCGCCGGGGCCGACGTCATCGGCGTCAGCTATGACATCGAGGAGG
The DNA here is from genome assembly GCF_017565425.1 of Actinotalea soli. GTDB lineage: Bacteria > Actinomycetota > Actinomycetes > Actinomycetales > Cellulomonadaceae > Actinotalea > Actinotalea soli. Next base: position 5,413 of record NZ_JAGEMK010000006.1, on the reverse strand, counting down.
GTGACAGCCCCACCCGTCGGGCCGTCGAGGCCCAGGGCCGGAGCTTCACCCCGATCAAGTGCGACTTCTCCGACCGGGCTCAGGTGGCGGAGCTCGCGGCTGAGCTCGCCGGGCGCGGCGTGGACATCCTGGTCAACAACGGCGGGACGATCCGCCGCACCCCGGCCGCCCAGCACTCCGACGAGGACTTCGACCACGTGCTGGACGTCAACCTGCGCACCGCGTGGGTGCTCTCGCGCGAGGTCGGCCGCACCATGATCGAGCGCGGCTCGGGGCGCATCGTCAACACCGCCTCGATGCTGAGCTTCCAGGGAGGCATCAACGTGCCCGGCTACACCTCCTCGAAGTCCGCGATCGCCGGGCTCACCCGGGCCCTGGCCAACGAGTGGGCCCAGCACGGGGTCAACGTCAACGCCGTGGCCCCCGGCTACGTCGCGACCGCCAACACCCACGACCTGCGTCAGGACCCCGCGCGCAGCAAGGCGATCCTGGACCGCATCCCCGCCGGGCGCTGGGCCGAGGCCTCGGACATCGCCGGCGCCGTCCTGTTCCTGTCGAGCCACGCCGCGGACTACGTGCACGGCGTCGTGCTGCCGGTCGACGGCGGCTGGCTGGCTCGCTGATGCGCATCGTCATCACCGAGTGCGACCACGACTCCTTCGACGCCGAGCACGAGGTGACCGGTCTCGCCGGGGCCGAGCTGGTGCTGACCCAGTCCCGCGACGCGACCGAGCTGGTCGAGAACGCGGCCGGGGCTGAGGGCGTCCTCGTGCAGTACGCGCAGATCACCGCCGAGGTGATGGACGCCCTGCCGGCGCTGCGGGCCATCGGCCGCTACGGCGTCGGGGTCGACTCGGTCGACGTCGCCGCCGCGACCGAGCGGGGCATCGCGGTCTGCAACGTGCCCGACTACGGGACCGAGGCGGTCTCGGACCACGCCGTGGGCATGGCCCTGGCTGCCGCCCGGGGCATCCCGCGGCTCGACCGTGGCGTGCGGGCGGGGTCCTTCGACCTCGCCGTCGTGCGGCCGCTCTACCAGACGCGGGACCGCGTGTTCGGCGTGGTCGGCATGGGCCTCATCGGCACCGCGACCGCCCGCAAGGCCGCCGGCCTGGGCTACGAGGTGATCGGGTACGACGTCGCGGCCGAGCCCGGGGCGGCGACCTTCCACGGGTTCGCCTCGGTCTCCCTAGACGAGCTGCTCGAGCGGTCCCAGGTGGTGTCGCTGCACACGCCCCTGACCGAGGGGACCCGCGGGATGATCGGCGCGGCCGAGCTCGCGCGCATGCGCACCGACGCGATCCTGGTCAACACCAGCCGCGGCGGCGTCGTGGACACCCCGGCCCTGGTCGACGCCCTGGCCGCGGGCAGCATCCGGGCCGCGGCCATCGACGTGCACGAGCAGGAGCCCCTGCCGCCGGACCACCCGCTGACGACCTTCGACTCGGTGGTCCTCACCCCGCACCTGGCCTGGTACACCGAGGAGTCGTACGACGAGCTCAAGCGCCGCACCGTCGCCAACGTGATCGACGTGGTCGCCGGCCGTGCCCCTCGCAACATCGTCAACCCCGAGGTGCTCGGCGCGCCGGGGCGCAACGCGACCTGCGCGCCGGTCGCCGTCCGAACAGGAGCGTGAGATGACCACCATGAGGGCAGCGGTGTGGACCGGGACCGACGAGGTCGAGGTCCGTGAGATCGAGACCCCCGAGGTCCCCGAGGGGTGGGCCCTGGTCCGCATCGCCTACAACGGGATCTGCGGCACCGACCTGTCGATCTTCCACGGCAAGCACCCGCGGGCCCAGGCGCCCCTGGTCATGGGGCACGAGATGTCCGGCTGGGTCGAGCGGGCCGGGTCGAGCGGCCCCGCGGCGGGCAGCCTCGTGACGGTCGAGCCGCTGATCAGCTGTGGCGAGTGCAAGGCATACCGGGACGGTCACGCGCACGTCTGCCGTCGCCTCGGCCTCTACGGGATCGACGCCCCGGGTGGGATGGCCGAGTACGTGGCCCTGCCCCCCGAGGTGCTGCACGCGGTGCCCGCGGGTGTGGACCCCCGCACGGCGACCCTCGCCGAGCCCCTCGCCGTCGCGGTCCACGCCCTGGCCCTCTCGGGCATGGAGCGCGGGGACACCGTGGCCGTCTACGGCGCCGGCCCCATCGGAGTCCTGACCGCCCTGGTCGCCCGGCACGAGGGCGCGGGCACCGTGGTCATCACCGAGCCGAGCGCCTGGCGCCGCGAGGTGGCCGAGGGGATGGGCTTCACCGTCGTGCCCGACGGGTCGAGCATGATCGAGACCCTGGCCGACCTGACCGACGGCGAGGGGGCCGACACCACCTTCGACTCCGCGGCCCACCCGAGCGTGGCCGCCGAGCTGACGGCCGCCACCCGGGTGCTGGGGCGGATCGTCGTCGTCGGCGTGTACAAGCAGCCGACCCCGCTCGACCTGCAGGCGGTGTGCTTCAAGGAGCAGTCGATGGTCGGGGTGCGCGTGTACACCTCGGCGGACATGGCGCGGGCCATCGAGCTCATCGCCTCGGGGGACCTGGGCCTGGACCGCTTCCCGACCAAGGCCTTCGACCTCGCGCAGGTCGGCGAGGCCTTCGACGCCGCGACCACCGGCCAGGACTGCCTCAAGGTGCTGGTCACCCCCCTCGACGGAAAGGCCGACGCATGAGCACCACGCCTGCCCCCCAGCCCTTCGACCTCACCGGCCGCACCGCGGTCGTCACCGGCGGCGCCCGGGGCCTGGGCCTCGGGGTCTCGACCGCCCTGCTCGACGCCGGGGCCGACGTCGTCGTCATGGCCCGCGGGGGCCTGAGCGACGAGCTGGTCGCCCACGCCGAGGCCCGCGGGCGGAGGGTCCACTTCCAGGCCGTGGACCTGTCCGACGGCGAGGTCGTGGCGCAGGCCGCGCAGGCGGTGCTCGCCGAGCACCAGGTCGACATCCTGGTCAACAACGCCGGCACCCAGGACCGCCACCCCGCGGTCGACTTCCCGCTGGACTCCTGGGACACGGTGCTCGACATCAACCTGCGCTCGGTGTTCCAGCTGTGCCAGATCTTCGGGCGGCCCATGATCGAGCGCGGCGAGGGCAAGGTCATCAACTTCGCCTCGCTGCTGACCTTCCAGGGCGGCATCACCGTGCCTGCCTACGCCGCGAGCAAGGGTGCCGTCGGGCAGCTGACCAAGGCCCTGTGCAACGAGTGGGCCGGCAAGGGCGTCAACGTCAACGCCGTGGCCCCCGGCTACATGGCCACCGACATGAACGAGGCCCTGCTGGCCGACCCGGTGCGCCTCGAGCAGCTCTCGGTCCGCATCCCCGCGGGCCGCTGGGGCACCCCGGACGACATGGGCAACGTCGTCGTCTTCCTCGCCTCGCCCGCGGCGGCCTACGTCCACGGCCAGGTGCTCGCCGTCGACGGCGGCTGGCTGGCCCGCTAGCCCGCCGCCGCAGCGCGCCAGCTCTCCTGACCGGGGTCGATCAGGGTCACATGGTGACCTGGATCGACCCCGTTCTCGTGGTCCCGGGACCGCGGCCAGCAGGCTCCCGTGATCGGGGTCGATACGGGTCGGATAGTGACCCAGATCGACCCCGTTCTCGTGGTCCCGGGATTGCGGCCAGCAGGCTCTCGTGATCGGGGTCGATACGGGTCGGATAGTGACCCAGATCGACCCCGATCGTGTGGGGGGTCGGCCAGGCGCGGGGGTCGGCGGCCGTGCGGGGGGTCGGCGACGCGCGGGGGGCGGCTCAGTCGAGGGGGCCGCTCAGTTGAGGGGGTCGGCGACCAGCTGGGACCGGGCGCTGACGGCCTCGGTCGGGAACGGGGCCGAGGTGGTGGTGGCGGTCCCGGCGACGGGGAGCCACACCCCGGCACCGGCCAGCTGGTACTCGCCCTGCCAGGTGGTGGTGAGGGTGACGGCGTACCTGCCCTCCCGCGCGTAGGCCTGGGCCACGGTGTGGTCGGGGTAGGGCCGGCCGGCGTCGGTCGTGGTCAGCGGCGCCGAGCCGTCCCCGAGGTCCCAGGTGAACTCGACGGGGGTGGCGCGTACCGTCACGGGGACGCCGAGGACGTCGGTGGTCAGGGTCTGCGGCTCGGCGCTGGTCATGAGGATCAGGTCCTTCCCGACCAGCCCGCGACCGTCGGCCGGCTGGAACGCCGGGGCCGAGGCCTGCAACGGCAGCCGACGGAACTGCTCCGCCGTGAGGACGACGACCTGGGCGGCAGCAGCGTCCTCGGCGCAGCCGCCCTCGTCGACCTGCTCCCACTCGCCCGAGGCTGCGCCCGAGGAGTCGACGGGGCGCGTGAACAGCGGCTGAAGGTAGTCGGACCCGTCCTCGCACTCCGGCGTGATGTACGTCGCTCCGTCGTCACCGAGGCAGGCCTGGGTCCCGTCCATCCAGTCCTCGGCGATGCAGAAGCCGATCGGGATCCGGCGGTACTCGGGGGCTGGCGCGCCGGACGCGCTCGGTCGGTCGGTGGCTGCGCTGCCGGTGCTTGAGTCCTGCCGTTCGTGTCGTCCGACGACGACGGAGTCATCGACCGCTTCAGCGTCCCACCAACCACCGCCCGACGCGCGCACGACCGCCTGCACCGCGCTGCTGGGGATGAGGCTTGCTGTGAGCAGGAGCGCGAGTCCACCAGTGGTGATCGTCTGCCTCATGGCGCCTCCGTCTGGCCGCCGCTTCCTTCGAGCAGCACCCAGCCCTGCTCGGTGAAGCTCACGTCCAGGACAGCCGTCCCGGACTCCTCGGCGAGTACCTCGGTCGTCTCACCTGAGGCGTCGAGCTCTTCACCAGCGCTGAAGGTGTAGTCGACCTCGACGGCGCGGGCGTTGATCGTGGTGTCGGTGCCGATCAGTTGGCTCGAGTGGACGCTGACACCGCCGCCACGCATCCCGCCGGACGCGTGGAGTGTCTCCGCGCGCTCGCGGACGTTCGTGCACAGGATGCAGCTCTCAACCGTGACGGCGTTCCAGTCGGTGGTGTCCCCGGTCGCCAGGACGTACGCGAACAGCTCCATGAAGTACTCCGCCGCCGCGACGGCTCCCGCCTCGTCGCTGCTGTCCATCGCCTCGGGCCGGGTCGGTGCCTCGGCGACCGGCTCGCTCGGCTCGGGGCTCGGCGTCGGGGCTGCGGTGGTCGGGGCTGCCGTCGTCGGTGGCGCGGTGGGCTCCTCGGGGGTGCAGCCCACGACGAGTGCCAGCGCCAGTGCTGCTCCCGCTGCACGCAGCACGCGTGCTCGGACCGCCCCCTGAGTCATGGCAGATGACCCTAGCAATGCTGAACCGGGTCATGCCGGGGCGTTCCGGACCTGTGGACGACCGCATGGTCGGCGCTCGCGACGCGCTCGAGCCTCGGTCCGGCCGGTAGCGCGACAACGGGGTCGATCGGGGTCAGATGGTGACCCCGATCGA
>NZ_JAGEMK010000005.1 GCF_017565425.1 Actinotalea soli | reverse complement strand
CGGACGGCGGTGCCCGCACCGCCGTCCGGCCGGACCCCCGACCTTCTCCCTGGAGTCGACGATGACCACACAGACGGTGACCGCCCGTGCCGCGACCAGGCAGCGACGCGCTGCTCCTGCTCGCGGCGGCAGCCACATGGATGCCAAGCGGCAGCGGTGGGGCTGGTTCTTCATCGCACCGTTCGCGGTGGTGTTCCTGGTCTTCCTGGCCGCCCCGCTGCTGTACGCGCTGTGGATGAGCCTGCACACCAAGACCCTGGCCGGCGGTGAGTCCTTCACCGGGCTGGCGAACTACTCGCGGGCCTTCTCGGACCCGATCTTCCTCGAGGGGTTGCTCCGGGTCGGGCGGTTCGTCCTCGTGATGGTCCCGATCCAGATCACCGTCGCCCTGGTGGCGGCGCTGGTCCTCGACACCCTGGCGACCCGTCTGTCGAAGTTCTCCCGGCTGATGATCTTCGCCCCGTACGCGATCCCGGGCATGATCGGCGCGCTCATGTGGGGCTTCCTCTACAGCCCGCGGTTCGGCCCGGCGGCGGACATCTTCGGGCTCTTCGGAGCTGACGCACCACGCTTCCTGTCCGAGAGCCTGATCTTCGGCAGCCTGGTCAACATCGTGACCTGGCAGTGGGCCGGCTACTACATGATCATCATCTTCGCGGCCCTGCGCGGCATCGAGACGAGCATCTACGAGGCCGCCCGGATCGACGGAGCCTCGGGCTTCCAGATCGCGACCCGCATCAAGGTGCCGATGATCTCCTCGGCCCTGGTCATGGTGGTGATCTTCTCGCTGATCGGCACGCTCCAGTTCTTCACCGAGCCCGCGATCCTGCGTGGTGTGGCACCTGGGGCGATCCCGGCGGACTACACGCCCAACATGTACGCGTTCTCGCTGGCCTTCGCCTACAGCCAGTTCAACTACGCCTCGACGATCGCCTTCGCCCTCGGAGTCGTCGTCTTCATCTTCTCGTACGTCTTCCTGCACCTGACGCGCAAGCAGAGCGGACTCAAGTGATGGGCATCACGACCGCCGGCGGCAGTGCCGCGGCCCCGCAGACCACGACCACGTACCGACCCCAGAAGACCGGGGGGCCCGTCCGTTCTCGGATCGGCTCGCACCTGTTCCTCCTGGCCCTGGTCCTCTACTTCATCACCCCGCTGTGGTGGCTCATGGTCGCGAGCACCAAGAGCAACTCCGGGCTCTTCACGGGGACCGGCGGGCCGCTCTGGTTCGACGACGAGTTCCACCTCATCCAGAACATCCGGGACCTGAGCACTCACCAGGGCGGCATCTACTGGACCTGGTTGGGGAACTCCTTCCTCTACGCGCTGTCGGCCGGCGTGGGGGCGACGGCCTTCGCGGTGCTGGCCGGGTACGGCTTCGCCAAGTACCGGTTCCGCGGCAGGAACGCCTCCTTCGCGCTCCTGCTCGGCTCGGTCATGGTGCCGCTCACGGCCCTGGTCATCCCGACCTTCGTCCTGCTCAGCGAGTTCCAGCTGGTCAACACCCGGTGGGCCGTCATCCTGCCGTCCCTGCTGAGCCCGCTCGGGGTGTACCTGATCCGGGTCTACGCCCAGGACGTCGTCCCCGACGAGCTGCTCGACGCGGGCCGCGTGGACGGCGCGGGGGAGCTGCGGCTCTTCGTCCAGGTCGCCCTGCCGCTGCTCCGCCCGGCGATCGTCACGGTGCTGCTGCTGTCCGTCGTGGCGACCTGGAACAACTACTTCCTCGCCCTGGCGATGCTGCGCAGCCCGAACCTCCTGCCGATCACCGTCGGCCTGGACAGCTGGCAGTCCCTGTCGAACGCCGGGGCCGGGGGCGAGCAGGTGTGGAACCTCATCGTCACGGGTGCCTTCGTCTCGATCCTGCCCCTGATCATCGCCTTCCTCGCCCTGCAGCGGTACTGGCAGGGCGGGCTCGCCCTCGGCGCCCTCAAGTAGCCCTCGAGCGGCCTCGCCCAGCCTGCGCCCGACGGGCGCCCACCACCTCTCACCGATCCTGACCAGGAGACCTCGATGCCTCATGCCCGCGTGACCCTCGACCCGGCCTTCACGGTGGCCCCCGTGCGACGCCGGACCTTCGGCACCTTCGTCGAGCACCTCGGCCGGTGCGTCTACACCGGCATCCACGACCCGGGCCACCCGACCGCCGACGAGGACGGCTTCCGCGGGGACGTCATCGAGCACGTCCGCGAGCTCGGCATCAGCACCGTGCGCTACCCGGGCGGGAACTTCGTCTCGGGGTACCGCTGGGAGGACGGCATCGGCCCGGTCGAGGAGCGCCCCGCCCGGCTCGACCTCGCCTGGCACAGCACCGAGCCCAACACCGTGGGCGTGGACGAGTTCATGCGGTGGTGCGCCAAGGCCGACGTCGAGCCGATGATGGCCGTCAACCTCGGCACCCGGGGCGTGCAGGAGGCCCTCGACCTCCTCGAGTACTGCAACGTCGAGGGCGGGACCGCGTGGTCGGACCTGCGACGCAAGAACGGAGCGGCCGACCCCTACGGCATCCGCATGTGGTGCCTGGGCAACGAGATGGACGGCCCGTGGCAGATCGGTCACAAGACGGCCGCCGAGTACGGGCGGGTCGCGGCCGAGACCGCGCGTGCGATGCGGATGGTGGACCCCGGGCTCGAGCTCGTGGCCTGCGGCAGCTCGAGCTCGGCGATGCCCACCTTCGGCGAGTGGGAGCGCACCGTCCTCACCGAGGCCTACGAGCACGTCGACCTGATCTCGGCCCACGCGTACTACTTCGAGAAGGACGGCGACCTCGCCAGCTTCCTCGCCTCGGCCCTCAACATGGACGCCTTCATCGACGACGTGGTCGCGACGGCGGACGCGGTGCGCGCGGTCAACCGCTCGACCAAGCGGATCGGCATCTCCTTCGACGAGTGGAACGTCTGGTACCAGGACGCCGCGCCCTCGGTGCCCCCGAAGGACAGCTGGCCGGTGGCCCCGCCGCTGCTCGAGGACCACTACAACCTCGCCGACGCCGTCGTGGTGGGGAACCTGCTCATCTCCCTGCTGCGGCACTCGGACCGTGTGCTCTCCGCGAGCCTGGCCCAGCTCGTCAACGTGATCGCCCCGATCATGACCGAGCCGGGTGGGCGCATCTGGAAGCAGACGACGTACCACCCCTTCGCGCTGACCTCGCGGTACGCCGTGGGGGAGGTGCTGCGGGTCGAGCTCGCGACACCGAGCCACCAGACCGCGACCTACGGCGACACCCCCCTGGTCGACGCGGTGGCCACCCACGACGCCGAGACCGGCGCGGTGGCGGCCTTCCTGGTCAACCGGTCGACCAGCGAGTCCGTGACCGTCGAGCTCGACCTGCGTGCCTTCGGCGGGGCCGAGGTGGTCGAGGCCCTGACGATGGCCGGGGACGACCCCTACGCCCGCTCGACGGTCGAGGACGACACCTCCCTGGCCCCACGGCCGGTCACGGCCACCCGTGACGGGGACGTCGTCCGGCTCGAGCTGCCGCCGGTGTCGTGGTCGGTGCTGCGCCTGGCCACCGGCGACCGCGCCGGCGCGTGACCGACGCCGTCGCGGGCCCCCGCCGGGACCGCCGTCGCCTCCTCCTCGTGGCGACGGCGGCCCTGGCGGTCCTCGTCCTGGTCGGTCTCGTCCTGGTCCTCGGGCCCGGCCGGGCCGACCGCGGGCCGACGGCGCTGGAGCTCAGCGGCGACCTCGACGTGCACGACCCCGCCCTCGTCGCCGGCACGGGGGAGGAGCCCTGGTTCGTCCTGTCCACGGGGGACCACACCCGCGGGGACGGTGCGGTCCAGGTCCGGCGCTCGCTGGACGCCGGGCGTACCTGGGCCGACGCGGGATTCGTCTGGGAGGAGGAGAACCGGCCGGCCTGGACCGACGAGGCCGTCCCGGGGGTCGAGAACTTCTGGGCGCCGGAGGTCTACCAGCACGACGGCACCTTCTACCTCTACTACTCGGCGTCGACCTTCGGCTCCAACAGGTCGGCGATCGGCCTCTACACCGCCACGACCCTCGACCCCGAGGACCCGGAGTACGGCTGGGTCGACCAGGGGGAGGTCATCTCCTCCGAGCCGGGCCGGGACGACTGGAACGCGATCGACCCGGGCATCGTCGAGGACGCCGAGGGCACTCCGTGGATGGCCTTCGGGTCCTTCTGGGGCGGCATCCAGATGATCGAGCTGACGTGGCCCGAGGGCATGCCGGCCGACCCGGCCGCCGAGCCCGTCACCATCGCCTCACGCGGGGTGCCGCCCAACGCGATCGAGGCCCCGTACCTCGTCGAGCGTGACGGCTGGTACTACCTGTTCGTCTCCAAGGACTCCTGCTGCCGCGGGACGGACAGCACGTACAACGCCGTCGTCGGGCGCTCGCGCGAGGTCACCGGCCCGTACGTCGACGCCGAGGGCCGCCCGATGCTCGAGGACGGCGGGACGCAGCTGCTCGAGACCCAGGGGTGGATGGTCGGCCCCGGCGGGCAGTCGGTCTCGCGGGACCACCTGGCCTTCCACTACTACGACGCGCGGCACGGTGGGCAGTTCCGGCTCGCGATCCACGAGATCGACTGGCAGGACGGCTGGCCCACGGTCCGGGTCGAGGCGGAGGGCTGAGGCGGCTCCTCAGCCCCGCAGGCCCCGCCGCGCCGCGCGCAGGACGAGCCCTGCGACCCAGGCCAGCCCCGCGAAGCTGGCCGCGTGCATGCTGCGTCGGGCGGCGGCGCGCCGCCGGCCGCGGAACTCACGAGCCGGCCAGCCGACGGCCTGGGCGTGGCGACGCAGGCGGCCGTCAGGGTTGATCGCGACGGGGTGGCCGACGGCCGAGAGGATCGGCACGTCGTGGGTCGAGTCGCCGTAGGCGTAGCAGGTCTCGAGGTCGAGGCCCTCGACCCGGGCGAGCTCGGCGATCGCCTCGGCCTTGGCCCGGCCGTGCATCATGTCCCCGACGAGCCTGCCGGTGTAGAAGCCGTCGACGTGCTCGGCGACCGTGCCCAGCGCCCCGGTCACGCCGAGGCGTCGGCCGATGAGCTCGCCGATCTCGACCGGGCTCGCGGTGATGATCCACACCTGGTGCCCGGCCTCGAGGTGCTCGTGCAGCAGGGCCTGGGTGCCCGGGAAGATCCGCAGCGAGAGGACCTCGTCCCAGACCTCCTCGCCGATCGCGGTGATCTCGGCCACCGAGCGGCCCGCGACGATCGACAGCGCACGAGAGCGCACGGTGTCGATCTGCCGGAGACTCTCGCCGAAGAGCAGGTAGCGGGACTGGTGGAAGCCGAAGCTCACCAGGTCCCACGTCCCGAAGAACCCGCGTCGGCGCAGACCCACGGCCAGGTGGAAGGCGCTGGCACCCCGGATGATCGTGTTGTCCAGGTCGAAGAAGGCGGCGGTGCGGGCAGGGGGCGGTACGGCGTGCGTCGCCTCGACCGCTGCTCGGGCCGAGACCTCGACGGGCACGCCGCTCTGGCTGGGGTTCGGCTCGGCCACGTCGTCACTGTAACCATCCCCGTAGGGTTGGACCTATGGAGCGCGACGCAGGAGTCCGGGCTGATCGGCTGGTTCTCTACGTCCGCACCGGCTGCCACCTGTGCGCCGAGGCCCGGGTGGTGCTCGCCGAGGTGACCGCCGAGCTGGGCACGGGCTGGTGCGAGGTCGACATCGACCAGCACGAGGACGCCGAACGGCTGGCCGAGCTCTACGGCGAGCTGGTCCCGGTGGTCACGGTGGACGGGGTGCAGCAGGGGTACTGGCGGATCGACGCGGCCCGGGTGCGTCGGGCGCTGGCCGGACCGGCATGACCCCACGTCCCGTGCCGCGCTCGACCGTCGCGCGGCTGCCGATCTACCTGCGCGCCCTCGAGGAGCTGACCGCGCAGGGGGTGACGACCACCTCCTCGGGCCAGCTGGCCGAGCTCGCCGGGGTCGGGCCCGCCCAGCTGCGTCGGGACCTGTCCTTCCTCGGGTCTCACGGCGTGCGCGGGGTCGGGTACGACGTCGAGCACCTCGGCGAGCAGGTGGCCACCGCCCTGGGGGTCACGGCGGACCTCGCCGTGGTGATCGTCGGGGTCGGCAACCTCGGGCACGCGCTCGCCAACTACGTGGCCGGGACGGGGCAGGGGTTCCGGGTGGCGGCCCTGGTCGACGCCGACCCGACGGTGATCGGGACGGTCGTCGCAGGGCTCGAGGTCGAGGACGTCGCCGGGCTCGAGGAGGTCGTCCGGCGGGAGGAGGCCACGGTCGCCGTCCTGGCGATCCCCTCGGCGGTCGCGCAGGAGGTGTGCGACCGGCTGGTCGAGGCGGGGGTCACGGGCATCCTGACCTTCGTGCCGCGGGTGCTCCAGGTGCCCGAGGGGGTCGACCTGCGGTCGGTGGACCTCGGGACCGAGCTGCAGATCCTGGCCTTCCACGAGCAGCGCAAGGCCGCCCTGCGCGGCTGAGCGCAGACAGCACGACGCCGCCGGCACCCGAGGGTGCCGGCGGCGTGCGCCCCGTGGCGGCAGGGGGCTACGGCCACGGAGTCTGGGGGAGCTCAGGCCTGCTTGATGGCCGAGATCTCGATGGCGATCTTGACGGTGTCGCCGACCAGCACGCCGCCGGTCTCGAGGGCGGCGTTCCAGGTGAGGCCGAAGTCCTTGCGGGAGATCTCGGTCGAGGCCGAGTAGCCGGCGCGGGCGTTGCCGAAGGGGTCGGTCGCGGTGCCGCCGAACTCGGTCTTGAGGGTGACCGGGCGGGTCACGCCGTGGATGGTGAGGTCGCCCTCGATGGCGTAGTCCTCGCCGTCGGCGGTGATCGTGGTCGAGGCGAAGGTCCAGGTGGGGTGGTTCTCGACGTCGAAGAAGTCGGCGCTCTTGAGGTGGCCGTCGCGGTTGGCGTCGCGGGTGTCGATCGTGGTCGCGTCGAGGGCGGCGGTGACCGAGGTGACCGTGAGGTCCTCGCCCACGAGGATGGTGCCCTCGGTGATGGCGACGGTGCCGCGGACCTTGGCGATCCCGGCGTGGCGGACGGAGAAGGAGGCCTCGGAGTGCGAGGCGTCGACGGCCCAGGTGCCGCTCGTGAGGCCGGCGGGCAGGGCGGTGGTGGTGGTGCTCATGGTGGCTCCCTTGGTGACAGACCCGCGGTGGGCCGTGTGGTTGAACGCTCAAGCAACGTGTAGTTGAGATTTCTACTACACTCGTCCACGGGATGCAACCCCCCTGGCCCGGGAGCCTCGGCGCGGGCAGGTGCCGCCCGCTGACCACGGGTCCCATGCCAGGGGCCGCGCATGAAGGAGACTGGGACCATGACGAGCACGAGCAGCCGCCACGACGAGGCCACCCCCGAGGCCGACGCCGAGCCCCGCTGGCTCACCCCCGCGCAGCAGGTGCACTGGCGCGCCTACCTGCTCGGCAGCGCTCGGCTCAACGAGGCCCTGACCCGTCAGCTCGAGGCCGAGGCGGGCCTCTCGCTGAGCGAGTACGAGATCCTCGTGCGGCTCTCGGAGGTCCCCGGGCGCACCGTGCGGATGTCCGAGCTCGCGGACGCCCTGGTGTTCTCGCGCAGCCGCCTCACGCACACCGTCACCCGGCTCGAGCGGCGCGGGCTGGTCGAGCGGCGTACCTGCTCGGCCGACGGCCGGGGCGTGAACTGCGTGATGACCGACGAGGGGTTCGACCTGCTCCGCGACGCCGCTCCGGGCCATGTCCGCGCCGTGCGGGCACACCTGCTCGACCTGCTCACCGACGAGCAGTTCGCGGTGCTCGGCGAGGCCATGGCCGCCGTCGTGCGCGGCCCCGCCGGCATCGAGGGGGACTGCAAGGGCCAGCCCTCCGCATGAGCCTGCCAGGCCCACGACCTGCGCGATGAGGGACCACGCGCCGGGGTGAGCGAGACTGGTGCCATGGCCACCACGACCGTCCACCTCATGCGCCACGGCGAGGTGCACAACCCCGAGGGCGTCCTCTACGGCCGGATCCCCGGCTACCGGCTCTCCGAGCGCGGCGTCGCGATGGCTGAGCGCATCGCCGCCCACCTCTCCGGTACCGGACCTGCCGGGCAGCCGCGCCGCGACGTCGTGCACGTCGTCGCCTCGCCGCTGCAGCGCGCCCAGGAGACCGCGACCCCCGTCGCCGCCGCGTTCGGGCTCGAGCTCGCGACCGACGAGCGCCTGCTCGAGGCCGAGAACCACTTCGAGGGCATGACCTTCGGGGTGGGGGACGGGTCGCTGCGCCGCCCCGCGCACTGGCGCTACCTGTGGAACCCGCTGCGGCCCTCCTGGGGAGAGCCCTACCGGAAGCAGGTCGCGAGGATGCTCGCCGGGGTCCACGCCGCCCGCGAGGCCGCGCAGGGCCACGAGGCTGTCATCGTGAGCCACCAGCTGCCGATCTGGGTCACCCGTCAGGCCCTCGAGGGCAAGCGCCTGTGGCACGACCCGCGCCGCCGCGAGTGCTCGGTCGCCTCCCTCACGAGCCTCCACTTCGACGGCAGCAGCCTGAAGGGCATCACCTACAGCGAGCCGGCCGGGGACCTGCTGCCCGACGGCCCGACCGTGCCGGGGGCATGACCGTGCGGATCGGTGCAGCCGTCGGCGCGGGCCTCCTGGCCCTGACCCTCTCGGCCTGCTCCTCAGGCGTGGGGGGCGGCTGGACCGAGGGCGGCGCCCAGGCGGGGTACGTCTCGGGGGACAGCTCGGTCACCACCTGGGAGGCCGGCGACCGGACCGGACCCGTCGAGGTCACCGGCACGGACTACGACGGCCAGGAGATCGCGGTCGCGGACTGGCGCGGCGACGTCGTCGTGCTGAACACCTGGTACGCCGAGTGCCCGCCCTGCCGGGCCGAGGCCCCCGACCTGGTCGAGCTGGCCAACGACTACGCCGACCGGGGCGTGCACCTGCTGGGCATCAACTCGACCGACGCCGCAGGGGCGGCGCAGTCCTTCGAGCGCACCTTCGACGTGCCGTACCCGAGCCTGGAGGACACCCGAGGGGCCGCGGTCGCCGCGCTCCAGGGCACGGTGCCGATCCAGGCTGTCCCCACGACGGTGGTCCTGGACCGGGAGGGCAACGTCTACGCCCGGGTCCTCGGCCAGGTCGACGGCAGCACCCTGCGTGCCCTGGTCGACGACGCCCTCGACGAGCAGGCCGGCACCGCGTGATCCTCGGTCTGGCCGACACCTTCCAGCAGACGGTGCTGAGCGGCTCGATGCTGCTCGCGATCCCGTTCGCGCTGATCGCCGGGCTGGTCTCCTTCGCCTCACCCTGCGTGCTGCCCCTCGTCCCGGGCTACCTCGGCTACGTGACCGGCATGGCCGGGGGGGCCCGGCCGGGATCGCCGGGCGGGCTGGCCGCCGTCGGGCGGTGGCGCATGCTCGCGGGGGTGGGTCTGTTCGTCGCGGGTTTCACGGTGGTCTTCGTGCTGTTCGGCGTGCTGGCCGGGTCCCTCGGGGCGGCCGTGAACCAGTGGAGCGACGTGCTGACCCGGGTGCTCGGGCTCGTCGTCGTCCTCATGGGCCTGGTCTTCCTCGGGTGGATCCCCTTCGCCCAGCGCGAGCGGCGCCTGCACCTCGCGCCGACCGCCGGGCTGTGGGGGGCCCCGGTGCTCGGGGTGGTCTTCGGGCTCGGCTGGGCGCCGTGCATCGGCCCGACCCTCGTCGCGGTCTACACCCTGGCCCTCGACGAGGCCTCCGCGGGGCGCGGGGCGGTGCTCTCGGTCGCCTACTGCGTGGGCCTGGGCCTGCCCTTCCTGCTGATCGCGCTGGGCTTCGAGCGCTCGGCCGGGGCCCTGGGCTTCCTGCGCAGGCACCGGGTGACGATCATGCGGATCGGCGGCGGGGTGCTGGTGCTGGTCGGTCTGGCCCTGGTGTCAGGGATCTGGGGGGCGTGGACCCAGTCCCTGCAAGGGCTCATCGGCGGCTTCCGGACGGTGGTGTGATGTCCGAGGACTACCGTCCTGACGGGCACGCGGGTGGCCCGTACGCCGAGACCGAGCCCGGGGCCGCCACCCCCGTGGCGCTGCCCCGTCTGGGCTTCGTCGGCACCCTGCGCTGGACCTGGCGCCAGCTGACGAGCATGCGGGTCGCGCTGATGCTGCTCATGCTCCTCGCCGTCGTGGCCGTGCCCGGCTCGGTGCTCCCGCAGCGCCCGCAGGACCCCGCCGCCGTCGCGCGCTACCTGGCGGACAACCCCGGGCTGGCCCCCTGGCTCGACCGGCTGGGCTTCTTCGACGTCTACGCCTCGGTGTGGTTCTCGGCGGTCTACATCCTGCTGTTCGTGTCCCTCGTGGGCTGCATCGTGCCGCGCACCCGCGTCCACCTGCGCGCCGTGCGGGCCCGGCCCCCGCGCACGCCACGGCGGTTCGACAGGTTCCCGGCCCGCGGGAGCGCGGTCGTCGACGCCGCCCCCGAGGAGGTCGTGGGCGCGGCCCGGCGGTCCCTGACCGGCTCGGTCGGCCTGCTGCCGCGGTTCCGGGTCGACGACGCGGTCGAGGCCGGTGGCGCGCGGACGGTCGCGGCCGAGCGTGGCTACCTGCGTGAGAGCGGCAACCTGCTGTTCCACCTGGCCCTGCTGGGGATCCTCGTCTCGGTCGCCACCGGGCAGATGCTGCACTACCGCGGGCAGGCCCTGGTGGTCGAGGGGCGGGGCTTCGCCAACGCCGTGACCGACTACGACACCTTCGAGGCGGGCACCGCCTTCGACCCGCGCTCCCTGGTCCCCTTCACCCTGACCCTGGACGAGTTCACGGCCGAGTTCACCACCGACGCGGCCGCGAGCCCGCGGGACTTCGTCGCCGACGTCACGGTCACCGAGCCGGGGGCCGAGGAGAGCGTCACCTCCATCCGGGTCAACCACCCGCTCACGGTCGGTGGGGCCAAGGTCTACCTCATGGGCAACGGCTACGCCCCCGAGCTCACGGTGCACGACGCGGCCGGGGAGCTCGCCTTCGCGGGGACCGTGCCCTTCGTGCCCGAGGACGCGCAGTACCTGTCCCGCGGGGTGGTCAAGGTCCCCGACGTCTCGACCGGGGAGCAGGTGGGCCTGGTCGGGTACCTGCTGCCCACGGCCGAGGTCACCGAGTCGGGCGCCCGGTCGGTCTACCCCCAGCCCTTCGACCCGCTGCTCGTCCTGACCGTCTGGAGCGGGGACCTGGGCCTCGACGACGGCGTGCCCCAGAACGTCTACGAGCTCGAGACGACGGAGATGACCCAGGTCCTCGAGGAGGACGGCACCCCGACGACGATCCTGGTCGGGCTGGGGGAGACCGTGGAGCTGCCCGGCGGGCTCGGCACCCTGACCTGGGACGGACTGCCCCGCTTCATGGCGGTGGACCTTCGGTACGACCCTGCCCTGCCGTGGATCCTCGCCTTCTCGATCGCAGCCCTCGTCGGCCTCTCGGTGTCCCTCTTCACACCGCGGCGACGGCTCTGGCTCCGGGTCACCGAGCAGGACGGTCGTACAGTGGTCGACGGCGCCGCCCTCGCACGCGGCGACGACCTGGGCCTCGACGGCGAGCTCGACCGGGTCATGGACGCCGTGCGAGCACTGGACGGAAGGTAGGACGATGGGCACCGGTGAGCTGAGCACCCTCCTCGCGTGGGGGGCGGTCACGGCCTACGCGATCGCGCTCGTGGCCTTCTCGATCGACCTCGCGCGGCTGGCCGACGGCCTGGCCCGCCCCGCCGAAGCCCTCGGCGGGCGAGGGCAGGCCGCAGCCGCGGGGGACACCGTCGCGGCCGGCGCAGGAGCTGCGGGCACGACGACGATGACCCCGGTCGCCACCCCCGTGGGCACCACCTCGGCCGACCTCGCAGGCCCGAGCGGCGACGACGGCCCCGAGGCTGCCGGCGGCCCCGGACGCTCGCGCCGAGCTGTGGGCGTCGCCATGGCCACCACCACCCTGGGCCTCGGCCTGCACGTGCTCGCCGCGGTGCTGCGCGGCATCGCCGCGGGCCGGGTGCCGTGGGCCAACATGTACGAGTTCACCCTCGTGGGCACCCTGGTCGCGGTCGCGACCTTCCTGGCCCTGTGCCGGCGACGGGACGTGCGCTTCCTCGGCAGCCTCGTGGTCGGCCTCGTGCTGATCGCCCTGGGCGTCGGCCTCGCGGCCTTCTACGTGCCGGCGGACGCCGTCGAGCCGGCCCTGCAGAGCTACTGGCTGGTCATCCACGTCTCGATCGCGACGATCGCCACGGGACTGCTCACCGTCTCCTTCGCCGCGAGCGCGCTGCAGCTGCTCAAGGACTCGCGGGACCGGGGATCGGCGCGGCTCTCCGCGGCGCGCTGGCGTCTGCTCGACGCCCTGCCCTCCACCCGGGACCTCGAGGCGCTCTCCTTCCGGATCAACGCCGTGGGCTTCGTGCTGTGGACCTTCACGATCATGGCCGGGGCGGTCTGGGCCGAGCACGCCTGGGGCCGGTACTGGGGCTGGGACCCCAAGGAGGTCTGGAGCTTCGTGGTGTGGGTGGTCTACGCGGCCTACCTGCACGCCCGCACCACGCGCGGCTGGTCCGGGCGCCGCGCGGCGTGGTTCGTCCTGGTCGGCTACGCGACGGTGATCTTCAACTTCACCGGGGTCAACCTGTTCTTCCAGGGGCTGCACAGCTACAGCGGGCTCTGACAGGCCCAGGCGTGACAGGTCCAGGCGTGACGGGCCCCGGCGCCTGGGTGCCGGCCCGAGGCCGGACGGTGACCGGCGGGCTCCTCAGCGCTCGGTGGTGTCCCCGTCGTCCTCCGTCGTCGTGCCCTCCTCGGTGCCGGCCTCGCCGCTGCTGTCCCGGTCCCGTGCACGCTGGCGACGGCGCTCCTGCTCGAGCCGCCACAGGAAGTCCGGGTCGTCGTCGGGGGCCACGGGGCCCGACCGGCGGGGCCGGGGACGCCCGGGGCCGGGAGGGCGGCCCGGGGCGGGCGGACGGGCGGCGCCCTGCTCGCGTCGCCGCTGACGGCTGAGCAGGATCCACACGACCGGTCCGATCACGGGCAGCAGCACGATCACGGCGACCCATGCCGGGACGGGCAGCCCGTTGCGCTCGACCACCTGGGACCGGGAGAGGTCGATCAGCGCGTAGATCGCCAGGGCGATCGGGATGACGTAGACCATGGCGCGGAGCATCTCCCCAGCCTAAGTGCCGCCGGCGCGTGGCACCGGCCAGGGCGCCTACCCTGGGGGGATGCCTGTGGTCGTGTACTCCGCCCTCCGCCTCGGCCTCTTCGGCGCGGCCCTGCTCGTGCTCTGGTGGGCGAGGCTCGGGGGCTGGCTCCTCGTCGTCGCGGCGACCGTCGTGGCCTGGGCGTTGTCGTACCTCTTCCTCAAGGGGCCGCGGGACGAGGCCGCGCGCTGGCTCGAGGCCCGGGCAGAGCGCCGTCGCGAGTCCGGGGAGCGCTTCTCGGCCGAGGTCCAGGGGGACGCCGACGCCGAGGACGCCGAGGTCGAGGCCTCACATCGCGAGGCCGACCCCCAGCAGGATCCCGTAGCCGAGCTCGAGCAGCCCGGTGCCGGCGAGCACCGGCTTGAGCAGCACCCCGCGGGCGCCGAGCAGGACGGTCCCGACGAGCAACCCGGCGGGCACCACGAGGAGCAGGACGAGCAGGGCCCACGGGGCGACGGGGGCGCAGGCGACGGCGAGCAGCAGCGGCAGGACGACGAAGGCCGCGTACACCCGACGTGACCGGTGCTCGCCCAGGCGCACGGCCAGGGTGCGCTTGCCGACGAGGACGTCGGTGGGGATGTCCCGCAGGTTGTTGACCATGAGCAGGGCGCAGGCCAGGAGCCCGATGCCCACCGCGCCGGCGACGGCGAGCCACGAGACGCGCCCGGCCTGGGTGTAGGTGGTGCCCAGCACGGCCACCAGGCCGAAGAACACGAAGACGCCGACCTCGCCGAGGCCGCGGTACCCGTACGGCGACCGCCCCCCGGTGTAGGACCACGCGGCGATGATCGCGACCGCGCCGACGGCGAGCAGCCACCACTGACCGCTCAGGCCCACCAGGCCCAGGCCCAGGAGGGCCCCGACCCCGAAGGCGGCGAAGGCGGCCCGCCTGACGGCGGCCGCGGGGGCCGTGCCCGAGGCGGTCAGCCGCAGCGGACCGACCCGGTCGGTGTCCGTGCCGCGGATCCCGTCGGAGTAGTCGTTCGCGTAGTTGACGCCGACCTGCAGGGCCAGGGCCACCCCGGCGGCCAGCAGGGCGCGCACCGGCGAGGCCAGGCCCAGCTGGGCTGCCGCCCCCGTGCCGACGAGCACCGGGGCCACGGCCGCGGGCAGGGTCCGCGGTCGGGCGCCTTCGACCCACTCAGCCAGCGTCGTCATGGTTCTCCGTCCGGGGGGTGCGGGCCAGGGCAGCGGCCGCCTCGCGGGCGACCTCGGCGCGGTCGACCTTGCCCGGACCGCGCTGCGCGAGGGCGTCGACCAGCACCAGGTGGCGTGGCGCGGCGGCGACCCCCAGGGTACGCGCGGCGCGGCGCAGCGCGGCCAGCTCGGGGGCAGGGCTACCCGGCCGGGGCACGACGACGGCGGTCACCGCCTGGCCCCACTCGGTGTCAGGGACCCCCACCACGCAGACCTCGCCGACCCCGGGCACCCCGGCGAGCGCGGCCTCGACCGCAGCAGGGGCGACCTTGAGCCCGCCGGTGACCAGGACGTCGTCCGAGCGGCCGAGCACCGTGAGACGTCCCCCGTCGAGGAGGCCGAGGTCCCGGGTGCGGAACCAGCGACGGCCCGCTGCCGTGGTGAAGGCGGCGGCGTCGAGGTCGGGGCGTCCCAGGTACCCGCGGGCGAGCACCGGCCCCGCGAGGCGGATCCCGTCCTGGTCGACGGTCACCTCGACCCCGTCGAGGGGGAGCCCGTCGTAGACGCAGCCGCCGCAGGTCTCGGTCATGCCGTAGGTCAGGACCAGGGGCAGGCCATGCTCGCGGGCGGCCTCGACGAGAGCCGGTGGTGTCGCGGCCCCTCCGACCAGCACCGCGTCGAGGCGGCTCAGGGCGTCCAGGGTCGGGGCGCCGGCGCTGAGCACGCGGTGCAGCTGGGTCGGCACCAGGGCGGTGTACAGGGGGGCGTCGCCGGGGGCCGAGCGCACGACGGCGGCGAGGGCGTCCGGGTCGAAGCCCTGGCCCGCCGGCAGGACGAGAGGGTCCAGCCCGGCCACGGCCGAGCGCACCAGGACCTGCACCCCGGCGACGTGGGCCGGGGGGAGGGCGAGGAGCCAGCGTCCGGGCCCGCCGAGGCGGGCGTGCGTGGCCTCGGCCGAGGCCCGCAGCGCCGCGGCGTCGAGCATCACCCCGCGCGGGAGCCCCGTCGAGCCCGAGGTGCGGACCACGAGGGCCACCTCGTCGGGCACCTCGGCGGGGGCCCCGCCGGCTCCCGGCACGGGGGCCGGCGCCGTCGCGGACGGCTGGCCCATCAGGTCGATCGCGGGTCCGGTGCCCTCGAGGGCACGGTGCACGTGCCCGAGCAGCCCGGAGGCGAGGGCGTGGTCGGTGGGGCCCACCGGCAGCGGGAGCAGCGGTCGGTGCACCGTCCCAGCCTAGGCGCGCCGTACAGTAATCCTGCCGATCCGCGGGTCGGTGCCGTCCACCGACCCCAGGTCGGTCGCCGCAGCCGACCCCCGTCGGCACGAGGAGGAGTACCCCAGTGGGCCGTTCGACCACCCTGAGCACCGTGCCGCGCCCGGCCGCCCCGCGCAGGCTCGCCCGACGCCCCCGCGGCGCCGCGCTCTCCCTGGCGACCGCCGTCATGGTCGGGCTCGCCGCCTGCTCGGCCCCCGCTCCCGAGGCCCCGGCCCCGGTCACCATGACCCCGACGGTCGACCCGTCCCGGGGCGCCCCGCCGGCGCCGGACGTCCCGACCGTCTGGCCCCTGACCGGGGTCGAGGTCGACGAGGTGCCCGAGCGGCCGGCGGTCGCGGTCAAGGTCGAGAACACCGCCACGGCGCGCCCGCAGTCCGGCCTGGACCAGGCCGACGTCGTGTGGGAGACGATCGTCGAGTTCGAGGTCTCGCGCCTGGTCGCCGTCTTCCACTCGCAGGTCCCCCAGGAGGTCGGCCCGATCCGTTCGGTGCGACCGATGGACCCGTTGATCGTCGCACCGCTCAACGGCCTCATCGCGTACTCCGGGGGCCAGCCGGGCATCCTCGCCGAGGTGCAGTCGAGCGGGGTGCAGTCCTTGAGCCACGACGAGGGCACCGGAGGCATGTTCCGTGTGAGCGGACGCTCCGCCCCGCACAACGTCTACGGCTCGGTCGAGACCTTCATGGCGGCGGCCGACGCCGAGCACGCGGCCTCCCCCGAGGAGCAGTTCGCCTTCGCCCGCAGCGCCGAGAAGGCGAGCGCCGTGGTCGACGGCTCGGCGGCCACCACCCTGAGCCTGCGGCTGTCCGCCCAGGCGAGCCCGTCGTGGGCCTGGGACGGGGCCACGGGCACCTGGCAGCGCTCGGAGGGAACGGTGGCCTCGCTCGCCTCGGGCGGGGACCGGCTCAGCGCGGTCAACGTGGTCGCGATCACCGCGCCGCACCCGAACTCGCCGTACGGGGCCCAGGGCGGCGCCGCGGTCCCCACCTACGACCTCGTCGGGGAGGGGCCCGCGGTCGTGGCCACCGGCGGCAGCACCGTCGAGGGCAGGTGGACCAAGGAGGCGATCGACGCCCCGCTCCAGCTGGTCGACGCCGACGGCGACCCGCTGCTGCTCGCCCCGGGCAACACCTGGGTCGAGCTCGTCCCCGAGGGCAAGGGGTCGCTCACCGTCGGCTGACGGCGGCGTCCCGGGCCACCCGGGTACGACCAGGGGATGAGGGCCGCCCCTCGGGATGAGACCTGCGGGGGAGCAGCGGGGCCGAGGGTCGAGCCGTGAGGTGGATCCGCAGCACGGGGTCCGCGCGGCAGGCTCGTGCCATGGCTCAGATCACTGCTCCCGGCCCCGTCCACGACGACCGTGGCCGACCCGACCAGATCACCCGCGACCGGTTGCGGACGGCCGTGCCGGTGGCCGTCGCGGTCGCCCTGCTCTTCGGCACCCTGTGGGTCGGGGCCCTGGCCCTGCGCGACATGGTCGACCTCGGCGTCTGGCTGCTCAGCAGCACCTGACCTGCACCGGGGCCCCGGGCCGACCCGTCAGACGTGGTACGGGAAGCCCGACCAGTCCGGCGCCCGGCGCTCGAGGAAGGCGTCGCGTCCCTCGACGGCCTCGTCGGTCATGTAGGCCAGGCGGGTCGCCTCCCCGGCGAAGACCTGCTGGCCCATGAGCCCGTCGTCGGCCAGGTTGAAGGCGAACTTCAGCATCCGCACCGCCTGGGGCGACTTGCCGGCGATGGTCAGGGCGTACTCGACGGCCAGGGCCTCGAGGTCCTCGTGGTCGGCCACCTCGTTGACGGCCCCCCACCGCTCGGCGTCCTCGGCCGAGTACTCGCGGGCCAGGAAGAAGATCTCCCGGGCTCGCTTCTGCCCGACCTGCCGGGCCAGGTACGCCGAGCCGTACCCGCCGTCGAAGGAGCCGACGTCGGCGTCGGTCTGCTTGAAGCGGCCGTGCTGACGGCAGGCCACCGAGAGGTCCGCCACGACGTGCAGGGAGTGCCCCCCGCCCGCGGCCCAGCCGTCCACCACGGCGATGACCACCTTGGGCATGGTGCGGATGAGGCGCTGCACCTCGAGGATGTGCAGCCGCCCGGCCCGCGCGGGGTCGATCCGGTCGGCCCCCACCCCGTCGGGGGAGTCGGTGTACCGGTAGCCGTCGCGTCCGCGGATGCGCTGGTCCCCGCCCGAGCAGAAGGCCCAGCCGCCGTCCTTGGGGCTCGGGCCGTTCCCCGCGAGGAGCACCGTGCCGACGTCCGAGCTCATCCGGGCGTGGTCCAGGACGCGGTAGAGCTCGTCGACCGTGTGCGGGCGGAAGGCGTTGCGGACCTCGGGGCGGTCGAAGGCCACGCGCACCACCGGCAGGTCCCGCTGGCCGTCCTCGGAGCGTCGGACGCCACGGTGGTAGGTCAGGTCGGTCAGGCCCTCGAAGCCTTCGACCTCGCGCCAGACGGTGGGGTCGAAGGTGGCCGAGACCTGGGGCGGTGCGCTCATGCCGCCACCCTAGCCAGCGACTACGGTCGTCCCGTCGGCCGGAGGGACCGCCCGACTCGGGAGGTGTGCCGTGGCCTGGGCCGTGCTGATCGTGTCGGGTGTGCTCGAGGCGGGCTGGGCGCTGAGCCTCAAGGCCTCCGAGGGCTTCACGCGGCCGTGGCCCTCGGCGGCCTTCGTGGTGCTGCTGGCCTTCAGCATGCTCGGGCTGGGGTGGGCCCTGCGCACGCTGCCGGTCGGGGTCGCGTACGCGGTGTGGACGGGCATCGGTGCGGCGGTCACGGCGACGGTCGGCATGGCGGTCCTCGGGGAGGTGGTGAGCGTCGGGAAGATCCTCTCCCTGGTCCTCATTGTCGCGGGGATCGTGGGGCTGCACGTCTTCGGTGCCGAGCCCGCGCAGCCCGTCGGTACGGTGGTCGAGTGACCGACCTCGCGCCCCCTGGTGCGCGCCCCGCTCGGGCTGGTCGTGCGCTGCACGTCTACCGGGTCGGCCTGCGCACCCGGTTCCGTGGCCTGACGGCGCGCGACGGCGTCCTGCTCGAGGGGGAGGCCGGCTGGGGGGAGTTCTCCCCGTTCTGGGACTACCAGGACGCCGAGTCCCTCGCCTGGTGGCGGGCGGCCCGCGAGGCCGCCGACGTGGGCTGGCCGGCGGCTGTCCGCGACCGGGTGCCGGTCAACGTCACGGTGCCCGCGGTGGACGGCGTCACGGCGCGGGCCGTGGTCGGGCGCTCGGCCGGCTGCCGCACGGCCAAGGTCAAGGTCGCCGAGCCCGGGCAGGGGGTCGACGACGAGGTCGAGCGCCTCGAGGCCGTGCGCGAGGCCCTGGGGCCCGGTGGGCGGATCCGGATCGACGCCAACGGGGCCTGGGACGTCGAGACCGCGGTCGCGCGGCTCCAGGTGCTGGACCGGGCCGCGGGCGGGCTCGAGTACGTCGAGCAGCCCTGCGCGAGCGTCGAGGACCTCGCGACCGTGCGTCGTCAGACGTCTGTGCCGGTGGCTGCCGACGAGTCGATCCGCCGCGCCGAGGACCCCCTCGCGGTGGTGCGGGCCGAGGCCGCCGACGTCGTGGTCCTCAAGGTGCAGCCCCTCGGCGGGGTCCGAGCCTGCCTCGAGCTCGCCGAGCAGGTCGGGCTGCCCGTCGTGGTGTCCTCGGCCCTCGAGTCCTCGGTGGGCCTCGCGGCCGGGCTGGCCCTCGCCGCCGCGCTGCCTGATCTCCCGTACGCCTGCGGGCTGGCCACCGCGCAGCTCCTGACCCATGACGTGGTCGCCGAGCCGCTGCTCCCCGTCGACGGCGCGATCACCGTCCGCCGGCCCGTCCCCTCGCCCGGGATGCTGGTCGAGCATGCCGCGGACCCCGACCTGGCGGCGCGCTGGCGTGCCCGCGCCGCGTCCGTGAGCGCTCTGGAGGAACGATGACCGCGTCAGGGACCGCGGACCCGGCCGCCGGGGCCTCGACCCGCGCTGCGCGCGTCCTGCTGCAGGCCCTGGCCGCGCTGGGGGTGCGCGAGGTGGTGCTCTCCCCGGGCTCGCGCAGCGCCCCCCTGGCCTACGCCGTGGCCGAGGCCGCGCGCCCCGCCCGGGAGCGTGACCCCGCGGCACCGGCCGTCGCCCTGCACGTCCGGATCGACGAGCGCGACGCGGCCTTCCTCGCCCTGGGCATCGCCCGGGGGGCCCGGGCGACCGGCGATCCGCGTCCCGTCGCGGTGGTGACGACCTCGGGCACCGCCGTCGCGAACCTGCACCCCGCCGTCCTCGAGGCCCACCACGCCGGCCTGCCCCTGCTGCTCCTCACGGCCGACCGCCCGCACGAGCTGCGGGGCACGGGGGCCAACCAGACCACCCAGCAGGTCGGCCTGCTCGAGCCCGTCCGTCTGACCCTCGACCTGCCGGCCCCGACCGGGCGACCGGGCGAGGACCGCGACCTGCGGCACGCGGCCAGCCGGGCGGTGGCCGCTGCCGAGGGGGCGCGCACCCGGGACCCCGGCCCGGTCCACCTCAACATCGCCCTGCGAGACCCGTTGGTGCCCGACGGCGCCCCGTGGCCCGCGCCGTCCCGGGCGGGGCTGGTCGTCGTCCCCGGGTCCGCGCCCTCCACGGTGGGCCCCCCGACGGTGGAGCTGGACGCGGGGCAGGCGGTGGAGCGCACCGTGGTCGTGGCCGGGGACGGGGCAGGCCCTGCCGCCCGACGTCTGGCCGAGGCGCGGGGCTGGCCCCTGCTCGCCGAGCCCTCCTCGGGGGCCCGCGGGGGAGCTGCTGCCGTCGCGGCGTACCGCCTGCTGCTCGCCCACCCCGAGCTCGGTGGTGCGGTCGAGAGGGCCGTCGTGCTGGGCCGGCCGACGCTGAGCCGTCCCGTGCAGGCCCTGCTGGCCCGCGAGGACGTCGAGACGGTGGTCGTCGCCCCCACCGGGCGGGACTGGCCCGACGCGGCCCGTGGTGCTGCCGAGGTGCTCGACGCCGTACCCGACGGGTGGCTCGAGCCCAGGGCGGCCGACCCCCGGCACGCGGCCTGGCTCGGGGCGTGGCAGACGGCGGGGCGAGCAGCCCTCGAGACCGTCGAGCGGGCGGCAACGGGCACGGGTCCGACCGAGACCGCGCTGACCGGCACGGGGCTGGCCCGGGCGCTCGCGGCCTCCCTCGGGCCGCAGGACCTGCTCGTGGTGGGCTCGAGCAACCCTGTGCGCGACCTCGACCTCGTCGCCGCCTGGGACGAGCCGCCGACCGTCCTGGCCAACCGCGGGCTCGCCGGGATCGACGGCACCGTCTCGACGGCCGCCGGGGTCGCCCTGGGGGCGGGGCGGCCCGTGCACGCCCTGCTCGGCGACCTGACCTTCCTGCACGACGTCGGGGGCCTGCTGGTCGGCCCGCTCGAGGCACGGCCCGACCTGACCCTCGTGGTGGCCAACGACGACGGCGGCTCGATCTTCGCGACCCTCGAGCACGGCGAGCCCGACCGCGCCGTGACCTTCGAGCGGGTCTTCGCGACCCCCCACGGCGCCGACCTCGGGGCGCTGTGCGCAGGCTACGGCGTCCGGCACAGCCTCGTGGCCGACCGCGCCGCCCTGGAGGCCGAGCTCGCCGTGCCCGTCCGGGGGGTCAGCGTGGTCGAGGTGCGGGTGAACCGCGCCGACCGGCGCGCCGCGGGGCAGCGCCTCACCCGCGCGGTGCGGGAGGCGGTCGACCTCGCGCTCGCGGGCCGGTCGCGGGAGGGCTGACCGGCTCCCAGGAAGCTCCCAGGTGGAGCCCAGGGAACAGCAAGCGGGCCGAGGTCTCATGGTGCCCATCGACCCAGGAGGCACCATGAGCACCGAGCACCCGCAGCACCCGCAGCACCCCCCGCACCCGCAGCGCCCCGAGCCCTCGCAGCGTCCCGACGCCTACCCCGCCGCCCCTGCCGCGGGACCAGGACCGGTCGAGGTCCGGGACCGACGCCCCACCCCCTGGCTCGCGCTGGTCTCGACCGCGACGGCCGCGGCCCTCGTGGCGAGCGTCGCGACCGCGGGCCTGACCGGTGCCTTCGCCCCCGAGCAGTCGCCCTCCCAGGCCACCACCACGGCCACCCTCGAGCAGCAGGAGTCCCAGACGGTGCCCGTCGCAGGGTCCGCCGCCGGGCAGCCCGACTGGCAGGCCGTGGCGGCCGCGGTGCGCGAGTCCGTCGTCGCGATCGACGTGCGGACCGGCTCGGGATCAGGGGAGGGCTCGGGGGTGGTGGTCGACGCCGAGGGCCACGTCCTGACCAACGACCACGTGGTGGGCGACGCGGTCGACGACGGTCTGCGGGTGACCCTGGCGGACGGCCGGGTCTTCGAGGCCACCCTCGTCGGCGCGGACCCGACCACCGACCTGGCCGTCGTCGCCCTCGTGGACCCGCCGACGGACCTGGTCCCGGCCGTGCTCGGGGACTCCGATGCGCTCGAGGTCGGCGCCGGGGTGATGGCCGTCGGCAACCCGCTCGGGCTCGACAGCACCGTCACCACGGGCATCGTCTCGGCCCTGGACCGTCCGGTCACGACCGCCTCGGACTCCGCGGACGAGCCCGTGGTCACCAACGCGATCCAGATCGACGCCGCGATCAACCCGGGCAACAGCGGGGGGCCGCTGTTCGACGCCTCGGGCGAGGTCGTGGGCATCACTTCCTCGATCGCGAGCCTCTCGAGCGGCGGGTCGGGCTCCTCGACGGGGTCGATCGGGCTCGGTTTCGCCATCCCGGTGAACCTGGCCGACCGGGTCGCCGCCGAGCTGCTCGAGGACGGCACCGCCTCGCACGCCTTCCTCGGGGTCACCCTGGGTGACGGCACCGCGACCTCGGACGGGACCACCCGCCTGGGGGCCGTCGTCGGCGAGGTCACCCCTGGGTCCCCCGCGGACGAGGCGGGGCTCGCCCCGGAGGACGTCGTCGTCGCGATCGACGGCGACGCCGTGAGCGGGGCCGAGTCCCTGACCGCCTACGTCCGCGAGCACACCGCGGGGGAGCAGGTGAGCCTCACGGTGGTCCGGCAGGGAGAGACCCGCGACCTGACGGCGGTCCTGGCGGCGCGGGACGAGGTGACGGCGGAGAACTCGGGCTCCCAGGAGGGCGGCCGCAGCGGCTCGGGGAGCGAGGGCGTCGTCCCCGGCGACCCGTGGGACCCGTTCGACCGCGGCTGAGCCGCCCGGGGCCGGGTGATGACCGGCTACGCCCTCGGTGACCCGTCGTCGCCGAGGGCGTGGCGCATGGGCTCGAGCTTGGCTTCGGACTCGGCGAGCTCGGCGGCAGGGTCCGAGGCCGCGACGACCCCGCACCCGGCGAAGAGCCGCAGCCGGTGCGGGTCGAGGGGGTCGAGCTCGGCGGAGCGCAGGCCGATGCCCCACTCGCCGTCGCCGTCGGCGCCCATCCAGCCGACCGGGCCGGCGTACCGGCCGCGGTCCATGCCCTCGATCTCCTCGATGAGACGGCAGGCCTGGTCGGTCGGAGTCCCGGCCACGGCGGCCGTGGGGTGCAGGGCCGCCGCGATGCTCAGGCTCGAGGGGTGCCCTGAGGGCGCTCCCGGGGTCTGCCCCGCGGACTGCCCGCTGCCACCGCTGGTGCTGAGCACCCCGGTCACGTCGGTCGCGAGGTGCAGCACGTTCGGCAGGTGCAGCACGAAGGGGGTCTCGGGCACGTTGGTCGAGGAGCAGAACGGCCCGAGGGTCCGGCTCAACGAGTCGACCGCGTACTCGTGCTCCTCGAGGTCCTTGGAGGAGTGGGCGAGGATCGCGGCACGGGCCAGGTCGGCGTCGTCGTCCCCGGTGCGGCGGATGGTCCCGGCCAGGACGCGCGAGGTGACCAGGCCCTTCTCGCTGCGCAGCAGCAGCTCGGGGGTCGCGCCGAGCAGCCCGCCGACGGCGAAGGTCCAGCAGGACGGGTAGCCCGCGGAGAGCCGGTGCAGCACCCAGCGGGGGTCGAGGGGGGCGCTGGTGCGCGCGACGACGTCGCGGGCGAGCACCACCTTGTCCAGGCGCCCGGCGCGGATCTCCCCGATGGCGCGGGCCACGGCCTGCTGCCAGCCCGCGGCGTCGAGGGCGCCGTCGGTCATCTCGACCTCCCCCGGGGAGGTGGCGGGGGTCGCGGCGGTCGGGAGCGTGGGGGACCCGGTGACGGCACCGACGTCGAGCACGGTCATCCAGGCCGTGCCGGCGCGGCGGCCGACCACGGTGCGCGGCACCACGAGGCTGCCGCCCGCGGGGGATCCGGCCGAGAAGGCGAAGGACCCGAAGGCCACGGGCCCGGTGCCGGGCTGCCGCACCTCGTCGCGGACGACGGCGTGGGCGGTGACCTCCTGCCAGGCCTGGTCGGCCTCGGTGAACCGCTCGGCCCCGTGGGTCTCGACGCGCAGGACCTCACCCCAGGCGACCAGCCCGTCGCCACGACGCAGCCAGGCCAGACCGCCCTCGGCGGGCAGCAGGTCGAGGAGGTCCGCCGGCAGGGAGCCGGGGTCCACGGCGACGGTGCGCGAGACCAACGGTCCGGCGAGGCTGCGGGCCGGGCCCGCACCCACGGCCGCGGTCGGGTCGGTGCTCATCGAGGACAAGCCTAGGACCGCCGGCGGGGTGCTCCGGCGCGGGCCACGGGGCGCGCTCTGCGAGACTGGGCCCATGCGCGCAAGCCTGGCCAAGCGGCCCCAGGAGGTCGCGGCGATGTTCGACGGCATCGCCCACCGCTACGACCTCACCAACGACGTGCTCTCCGCGGGCCAGGACCGGCGCTGGCGCGTCGCGACGATCGAGGCCGTCGGCGCCGTCCCCGGGCAGCGGGTGCTCGACCTCGCCGCCGGGACCGGCACCTCGAGCGAGCCCTTCGCGGACGCCGGGGTGCACGTGGTGCCCTGCGACTTCTCGGTCGGGATGCTCGGGGTCGGCAAGGCCCGCCGCCCCGACCTGCCCTTCACGGCGGGGGACGCGACCCGGCTGCCGTTCGCGGACGCCTCCTTCGACGCGGTCACGATCTCCTTCGGCCTGCGCAACGTCGTGGACACCGCGGCTGCGCTGCGCGAGATGCTGCGGGTCACACGACCGGGTGGGCGGCTCGTGGTGTGCGAGTTCTCGACCCCCGTGTGGCGCCCGCTGCGGACCCTGTACTCGGGCTACCTGATGCGTGCCCTCCCGGCCCTCGCACGGGCGGTCTCGCGCGAGGAGGGGGCGTACGCCTACCTCGCCGAGTCGATCAGCGCCTGGCCGGACCAGCAGGGTCTGGGCCGCGTCGTGCGCGAGGCGGGCTGGGACGAGGTCGCCTTCCGCAACCTCAGCGGCGGCATCGTCGCGCTGCACCGGGGGACCCGTCCGCGGGAGGGGACCGAGGCCCCGCGCAAGGGCTGAGGGTCCCAAGGAAGGCAAGCCTTAACAGACACGTCCCGAGGCCGTCGATAGACTTGGGACGTTTGGTTCGTGAAACCCTTCACAAGGGAACGAGGCTGGGGTGGGGACTGTGACGCAGCGCGACGATGCCGACGTCATCGTCGTCGGTGCTGGCCCTGCCGGGTCGACCGCGGCGTACTACCTCGCGATGGCGGGCCTCGACGTCCTCGTGCTCGAGAAGACGGCCTTCCCGCGCGAGAAGGTGTGCGGGGACGGCTTCACCCCCCGGTCGGTCCGTGAGCTGGTCGCGATGGGCGTGCCCATGCGCGAGGAGGACGGCTGGATCCGCAACAAGGGGTTGCGGGTCTACGGCGGCGGCCACCGGATCGAGCTCCCCTGGCCCGACCTCGACGCCTTCCCCAGCTACGGGGTGAGCCGCACCCGTCGCGACTTCGACGACACCCTCGCCAAGCACGCCGTCGCGGCCGGGGCCACGATCCTCGAGCAGCGCAGCGTGACCGGCCCCGTGGTCGACGAGCGGACGGGCCGCGTGGTGGGCGTGACCGCCCGCCCGGTCGACGTCGACGGGCGCCGGGCCGGTGACGAGCAGACCTACCGGGCCCCCGTGGTCATCGCGGCCGACGGCGTCTCGGGTCGCCTGGCCCTGGCCCTGGGCATCGAGAAGAACCCGAACCGGCCGATGGGTGTCGCGGTCCGGACGTACTTCCGCACCCCCCGCCACCAGGACGACTGGATGGAGAGCCACCTCGAGCTCTGGGACGGCGAGCCCGGCCGCTCGAACCTCATGCCTGGTTACGGCTGGATCTTCGGCCTCGGTGACGGCACGGCCAACGTGGGCCTGGGCAGCGTGAGCTCGCGGGCGACCACCACCAAGATCGACTACAAGGACCTGCTCCAGCGGTGGGTCGCGAACACCCCGGCCTCGTGGGAGTTCACCCCGGAGAACCAGGTCGGTCCCGTGCGCAGCGCGGCTCTGCCCATGGGCTTCAACCGCAAGCCCCACTACTCGCGCGGCCTCATGCTGGTCGGGGACTCCGGGGGCATGGTGAACCCCTTCAACGGCGAGGGCATCGCCTACGCCATGCAGGGCGCGCGCCGTGCCGCCGAGGTCGTCGCGCAGGCCCGCTCGCGCACCACGGACTCGGCCCGCGAGAGCACGCTGGCCACCTACCCGCGGATCATGGCCGAGGAGCTCGGCGGCTACTACAGCCTGGGCAGGGTCTTCGTGAAGCTGATCGAGCACCCCGAGGTGATGCGCATCTGCACCCGCCACGGCCTGCCGC
Organism: Actinotalea soli; assembly: GCF_017565425.1. Lineage (GTDB taxonomy): Bacteria > Actinomycetota > Actinomycetes > Actinomycetales > Cellulomonadaceae > Actinotalea > Actinotalea soli. The sequence goes on along the minus strand of NZ_JAGEMK010000005.1, from coordinate 224,441 downwards.
GCCCGGCGCTGATGCGCCTGACCCTCAAGCTCCTGGCCGACGTCTACGAGCCCCGTGGTGGGGACCTGTCGGACCGGTTCATCTCCGCGCTGACCCGGATTGCGCCCGCAGCATGACCCGTCCACACTCGGCGAAGGCGCCGGGGCCGAGCCTGGGCCGGACCCGCGGACTCGCCACACCTCGACCGCTCGACCGGAGGGCCCGATGAGCAACCCGTACGTCCCGATCCTGGTCCTCATGGGCGTGGCCGCCGTGCTGGCCCTCGGTGGTGTCGGCGCGAGCGCGATCATCGGCCCCAAGCGCTACAACCGGGCCAAGCTCGAGGGCTACGAGTGCGGGATCGACCCCACCCCCCACGCCGTGGGTGGTGGCCGGTTCCCGATCAAGTACTACCTCGTGGCGATGACCTTCATCATCTTCGACATCGAGGTCGTGTTCATGTACCCGTGGGCCGTCGCGTTCGGCGAGCTCGCCCTGTTCGGGGTCGTCGCGATGATGACCTTCCTCGTCCTGATCACGGTGCCCTTCGTGTACGAGTGGCGCCGTGGCGGGTTCGAGTGGGACTGACGAAGGACGAGGGAGGAGGAACGACATGGGTATCGAGGACGCACCGTCCGGCTTCTTGCTGACGACGGTCGAGAACTTCGCCGGTTACATGCGCAAGGCGTCGCTGTGGCCGGTGACCTTCGGTCTGGCGTGCTGCGCCATCGAGATGATGGCCGCCGGCACCTCGCGGTTCGACATCTCGCGCTTCGGCATGGAGGTCTTCCGGGCCTCGCCGCGGCAGGCCGACCTGATGATCGTCGCAGGGCGGGTGAGCCAGAAGATGGCCCCCGTCGTCCGACAGGTCTACGACCAGATGGCCGAGCCCAAGTGGGTCATCTCGATGGGCGTCTGCGCGTCCTCGGGCGGCATGTTCAACAACTACGCGATCGTCCAGGGCGTGGACCACGTCGTCCCGGTGGACATCTACCTCCCCGGCTGCCCGCCGCGGCCCGAGATGCTGCTCAACGCGATCCTCACCCTGCACGACCAGATCCAGGCCGAGCCGCTCGGGGTCAACCGTGAGGAGGCGGCCCGCGCCGCCGAGGCCGCCGCGCTCGAGGCGACTCCCACCTCCGACATGAAGGGCCTGCTGCGGTGAGCGACGAGCCCCAGGACCAGCCCAAGGACGACACCCTGGCGCCGACCGAGGAGACGACTGCGGCGCAGGCCGCCGCCCCGCAGGAGGCCAAGGACGCCTCGGCCGCGGCCAAGGCGGGCAGCGCGCCGGTCGGCACCGAGGCCGCCACGACCCCGCAGAAGACCAGCGAGGCAGCCCTCGAGGCCGGGTCGCAGAACCTGCCCGCGGGCCCGGGTGAGCGCACCCGGCTCGACGTCGTGGACGTGCGCACCGGCATGTTCGGGGTACAGGGGTCGGGGGACACCTCGGGCTACGGCGGGCTCGTGCGCACCGTGGCGATGCCCGGGGCGAGCGAGCGGCCCTACGGCGGATGGTTCGACGAGGTCGTCGACATCCTGGCCGAGGTCCTCACCGAGGGCGGGTCGTCCTTCGAGGCCGCCGTCGAGCAGGTCGTGGTGGACCGCGAGGAGCTCACCCTCTACGTGCGTCGCGACCACATCGTGCCCGTGTGCCAGGCCCTGCGCGACGACCAGGACCTGCGCTTCGAGCTCGGCCTGGGCGTCTCGGGGGTGCACTTCCCGCACGACGAGGGCCGCGAGCTGCACGCCGTCTACCACCTGGTCTCGGTCACCCACAGCCGCCGTCTGCGGCTCGAGGTCGCCGTGAGCGAGGCCGATCCGCACATCCCGTCGACCACGGGTGTGTACCCCGGGCACGACTGGCACGAGCGTGAGACCTGGGACTTCTTCGGGATCGTCTTCGACGGGCACCCCGGGCTCGCGCGGATCGAGATGCCCGACGACTGGCCCGGGCACCCCCAGCGCAAGGACTACCCGCTCGGCGGGATCCCGGTGGAGTACAAGGGCGCGAGCATCCCTCCGCCCGACGAGCGGAGGTCGTACAACTGATGAGCGACACGCAGACCCCCCGCGCGAGCGCGCACATCGTCGACGAGTCCGCCGAGGGCGTCCCGTCCTTCGAGGCCTCGGGCGGCGACTGGTCCGACATCGCCGAGGAGGCCGCGCGCCTCGGCGAGGAGCGCATCGTCGTCAACATGGGCCCCCAGCACCCCTCGACCCACGGTGTGCTCCGCCTCATGCTCGAGATCGACGGCGAGACGGTGACCGAGGCGCGTTGCGGCATCGGCTACCTCCACACCGGCATCGAGAAGAACATGGAGTACCGGACGTGGACCCAGGGGCCCACGTTCTGCACCCGCATGGACTACCTCGCGCCGTTCTTCCAGGAGACGGCCTTCTGCCTGGGGGTCGAGAAGCTCCTGGGCATCACCGACGACGTCCCGGAGCGGGCCACGGTCATCCGGGTCATGCTCATGGAGCTCAACCGCGTGGCCTCGCACCTGGTCGCGATCGCGACGGGCGGCAACGAGCTCGGCGCCACGACCATCATGACCACGGGGTTCACGGCCCGTGAGGAGATCCTGCGGATCTTCGAGCTGATCACGGGCCTGCGCATGAACCACGCGTACGTCCGCCCCGGCGGCGTCGCGCAGGACATCCCGCCCGGTGCCCTCGACACGGTGCGCGAGGCGCTGCCCAAGGTCCGCGACTACCTCGCCCAGCTCGGCGACCTCATGCTCGCCAACCCCATCTTCAAGGGCCGCATGGTCGACGTCGGGTACCTCAGCCTCGCGGGCTGCATGGCCCTGGGCATCACCGGCCCGGTGCTGCGCTCGGCGGGCCTGCCGTACGACGTGCGCAAGGCCGACCCGTACTGCGGGTACGAGACCTACGACTTCGAGGTCCCCACCTCGACCGAGGCCGACAGCTACTCCCGCGTGGTGCTCCGCCTCGAGGAGTGCTACCAGTCCCTGCGGATCGTCGAGCAGACGGTCGAGCGGCTGCAGGCCATGGGCGCCGGGCCGGTCATGGTGGCGGACAAGAAGATCGCGTGGCCCGCGCAGCTCGCGATCGGCGCGGACGGCATGGGGAACTCCCTCGACCACATCAAGCAGATCATGGGCACCTCGATGGAGGCCCTGATCCACCACTTCAAGCTCGTGACCGAGGGCTTCCGGGTGCCGGCGGGCCAGGTGTTCCAGAGCGTCGAGCACCCGCGCGGCGAGCTCGGGGTGCACCTCGTGTCCGACGGCGGCACGCGCCCCTACCGGGCGCACTTCCGCGACCCGTCCTTCAACAACCTCCAGGCGGTCTCCCTGATGTGCGAGGGCGGCCAGGTGGCCGACGTCGTCGTCTCGGTGGCCGCGCTGGACCCCGTCCTGGGAGGGGTGGACCGCTGATGGCGAGCACGACCTACGAGCCCTACGAGGGGGCCAAGCTCGAGCGCCTCGAGCGCGACGCCGCGGCCGCCACGGCGCGCTACCCCGACCCTCGCTCGGCCCTGCTGCCGCTGCTGCACCTCGTGCAGTCCGAGGACGGCTACGTGAGCCCCGACGGGATCGCCTTCTGCGCCCGGACCCTCGCGCTCAGCACCGCCGAGGTCTCGGCCGTGGCGACCTTCTACACCCAGTACAAGCGCCACCCCAACGGCGAGTACACCGTCGGGGTCTGCACCAACACCCTGTGCGCGGTCATGGGTGGGGACGCGATCTACGACGAGCTCTCCGAGCACCTCGGCGTGGGCCACGACGAGACCACCGAGGACGGCAAGGTCACCCTCGAGCGGGTCGAGTGCAACGCGGCGTGCGACTACGCGCCCGTGATGATGGTCAACTGGGAGTTCTTCGACAACCAGACCCCCGACTCGGCCAAGCAGGTCGTGGACCGGCTGCGCGCCGGCGAGCAGGTCGCACCCACCCGCGGCGCCTCCTCGGTCTGCTCCTTCAAGGCGATGTCCCGCGTCCTCGCGGGCTTCCACGACGGCCGCGCCGACGAGGGCGTGGGCGCAGGGGAGCCGACCCTGGTCGGTCGCCGGCTCGCCCGCGAGCAGGGCTGGGAGGCCCCCTCGCAGAGCAGCGCGGGCGCGGCCGACGGCGGGCCGTCCGCTGCCGGGCAGGACGCCCCCGTGGCCCCGGAGGCCGGCGGCGAGCAGTCCAGCGTCGACACCCCGTCCGCGCCGCCCTCGGGTGGCACGTCCGACACCACGACCGGTCGCGACGCGAGCAAGGAGACGTGATGGGCAGCACCCTGAGCCCGGTCCTGAGCCACCACTGGGACGCCGAGAAGTCCTGGACCCTGGCGACCTACGAGGCCGACGGCGGCTACCAGGGCCTGCGCAAGGCCCTCGAGATGGACCCGGCGGACATCGTCACCGCGGTCAAGGACTCGGGGCTGCGCGGCCGTGGCGGCGCCGGCTTCCCGACCGGCCTCAAGTGGAGCTTCCTGCCCGCCCCTGACGGCGGGCCGCGCTACCTCGTGGTCAACGCCGACGAGTCCGAGCCCGGCACCTGCAAGGACACGCCGCTCATGATGGCGTCCCCGCAGATGCTCATCGAGGGTGTCGCGATCACCTCGCGCGCGATCGGCTGCGACCACGCCTTCATCTACGTGCGCGGCGAGATCCTGCACGTCTACCGGCGGCTGCTCCGCGCGGTCGAGGAGGCCTACGAGAAGGGCTACCTCGGCAAGAACATCCTCGGCAGCGGCTACGACCTCGACGTCACGGTGCACGCCGGGGCGGGGGCGTACATCTGCGGCGAGGAGACGGCGCTGCTCGACTCCCTCGAGGGGCGGCGCGGCCAGCCTCGGCTCAAGCCCCCCTTCCCGGCCGTCGCGGGTCTCTACGCGCGTCCGACCGTGGTCAACAACGTCGAGTCGATCGCCTCGGTCCCGGCGATCATCACCGGCGGGGTGGACTGGTTCCGCTCGATGGGTACCGAGAAGTCGGCCGGGTTCGGCCTCTTCTCCCTCTCGGGCCACGTCCAGCGTCCCGGCCAGTACGAGGCCCCGCTCGGCATCACCCTGCGGGAGCTGCTCGAGATGGCCGGCGGGGTCCGCGAGGGCCACGAGCTCAAGTTCTGGACGCCGGGTGGGTCCTCGACGCCGCTGTTCACGGCCGAGCACCTCGACGTGCCCCTCGACTACGAGTCGGTCGGGGCCGCGGGCTCGATGCTCGGGACCCGGGCCCTGCAGATCTTCGACGACACCACCTGCGTGGTCCGCGCGATCACCCGGTGGGCCGAGTTCTACGCCCACGAGTCCTGCGGCAAGTGCACGCCCTGCCGCGAGGGCACGTACTGGCTCAAGCAGGTGCTCGGACGGATCGAGCACGGCCAGGGCACCATGGAGGACCTCGACACCCTCCTCGACGTGTGCGACAACATCCTGGGTCGTTCCTTCTGCGCCCTGGGCGACGGCGCCACCTCGACCATCACCTCGGGCATCGCGCTCTTCCGCGAGGAGTTCGAGGCCCACGTGACCGGCGGTGGCTGCCCCCTCGACCCGGCCGCCTCGGCCCTCTTCGAGTACACACCCCGGCGCTCGGACGTCCGAGCGCTGTCCGGGACGGCAGCAGGAACGGTGGGAGCATGACGACGACGACACCGAAGACCGGGACCTCGGGGAGCACCCCCGCCCCGGCCGACCAGGTGACGTTCACCATCGACGACGTCGAGGTCGCGGTGCCCAAGGGCACCCTGGTCATCCGCGCCGCCGAGCAGATCGGGATCCAGATCCCCCGGTTCTGCGACCACCCGCTGCTCGCCCCGGTGGGCGCCTGCCGGCAGTGCCTGGTCGAGGTCGCCGCCCCGGACCGCGAGGGCAACGTCCGGCCGATGCCCAAGCCGCAGGCCTCCTGCACCCTCGAGGCCACCCCGGGCATGGTCGTCAAGACCCAGCGCAGCTCGGCCGTGGCGGACAAGGCCCAGCACGGCGTGCTCGAGCTGCTCCTCATCAACCACCCGCTCGACTGCCCCACCTGCGACAAGGGCGGCGAGTGCCCCCTGCAGAACCAGGCGATGAGCAACGGGCGAGGCACGAGCCGCTTCCACGACGTCAAGCGGACCTTCCCCAAGCCGATCGCGATCTCGACCCAGATCCTGCTCGACCGGGACCGCTGCGTGCTCTGCCAGCGCTGCACCCGCTTCTCCGAGGAGATCGCCGGCGACCCGTTCATCGACCTGCAGCAGCGTGGGGTCAAGCAGCAGATCGGCATCTTCGACCCGGGCGTGCTCGGCTTCGCGGGCAGCGAGCCGGCCGAGGTCTACCGCGGGGTCCAGCCCGACGGCACGCCGATCAGTGCTGCCACGGGCCTGCCCTCGACCGACCCCGCCGACCCGGCCGGGCCCGCGGGCATGGCCACGGTCGACACCTCGGGCCGGCCCTTCGCCTCCTACTTCTCGGGCAACACGGTGCAGATCTGCCCCGTCGGAGCCCTGACCAGCGCCGCGTACCGGTTCCGGTCGCGCCCCTTCGACCTGGTCTCGACCCCGGGCATCGCGGAGCACGACTCCAACGGCGCGGCCATCCGCGTCGACCACCGACGCGGCGTCGTCCTGCGCCGCCTCGCGGGGGACGACCCCGCGGTCAACGAGGAGTGGATCAGCGACAAGGACCGCTTCGGCTTCCCCTGGCAGGGCCTGGCCGACCGGCTCACCGCGCCGATGGTCCGTGAGCCCGGTGCGGACGGGACCCGCGGCGAGCTGCGCCCCGCGAGCTGGGCCGAGGCCTTCGAGGCCGCGGCCGAGGGCCTCGCGGCCGCCCGCGCCGCCGGCGGGGTCGGCGTGCTGCCTGGTGGCCGACTGACGATGGAGGACGCCTACGCCTACGGGAAGTTCGCGCGGGTCGCTCTCGGCACCAACGACGTCGACCACCGTGCGCGTCCGGCCTCGGCCGAGGAGGAGGCCTTCCTCGGTCACCACGTCGCCGGGTCGCGGATGTCCGTGACCTTCGCCGACCTCGAGCACGCACCCACGGTGCTGCTGGTGGCCTTCGAGGCCGAGGACGAGGGCGGCATCACCTTCCTGAGGCTCCGCAAGGGTGTCCAGGGCGGTCGCACGAAGGTCTTCTCGGTCGCCCCCTTCGCGAGCCGTGGCCTCGAGCGCCTCGACGGCACCCTGGTCCAGGCGGTCCCCGGGACCGAGCCCGAGGTGCTCGACGCGGTCGGCACCTCGAGCGAGTCCTCGGTCTCGGCGGTCGCCGAGGCCCTGGGCCCCGAGGCAGTGATCCTGGTCGGGGAGCGTCTGGCGACGGTCCCGGGCGGGCTGAGCGCGGTGCTCCGCCTCGCCGAGCGCACCGGGGCCCGCCTGGCGTGGATCCCCCGTCGCGCGGGGGAGCGCGGCGGTGTCGAGCTCGGCACCCTGCCGACCCTGCTGCCGGGTGGGCGCCCCGTGGCTGACCCGCAGGCGCGGGTCGACGTCGGCGCGGCCTGGGACGTCGAGAGGCTCCCGGCCGAGCCGGGCCGTGACGCCGAGCAGATCCTCGCGGCAGCCCGGTCCGGTGAGCTCGGCGGCCTCGTGGTCGGCGGTCTCGACCCGGCCGACCTGCCCGACCCCGCCGGGGCCCGCGCAGCCCTCGAGGCCGTGGGCTTCCTCGTCTCCCTCGAGGTCCGCGCCTCGGCGGTGACCGAGCTCGCGGACGTGGTCCTGCCCGTGGCGCCCCCGGTCGAGAAGGCCGGCACGTTCCTCAACTGGGAGGGTCGCCCGCGGCCGTTCCCCCAGGCGCTCACCTCGACCTCGATGGCCGACCACCGTGTGCTCGACGCCCTCGCCGACGCGATGGACGTCCAGCTCGGCCTGGCGACCACGACCGAGGTCCACGCCGAGATCGACCAGCTCGGTGGCTGGGACGGCGGGCGCGTCGCGGCTCCGGCCGCTGCCGCGGTCGAGCCTCCCGCCCTGGGTGCCGGTCAGGCCGTCCTGGCGACCTGGCACCTGCTGCTCGACGCAGGTCGCTGCCAGGAGGGCGAGGCCTTCCTGGCGGGCACCTCCCAGCGCCCCGTCGCGCGGGTCTCGGCCACGCACGCCGACCGGCTCGGGATCGCCTCGGGGCAGGGCATCACGGTGCGCACGCCTCGCGGGCAGGTCACCCTGCCGGTCGCCGTGACCCCGATGGCGGACGGCGTGGTCTGGCTGCCGACGAACTCGGTGGGGTCGGCCGTGCGCCGTACCCTCGGGGTCGACGCCGGTGCCGTGGTCGAGGTCGCTGCGGCCTCGACGGTGACGACGGCGACGACCGCCGCCGACGACGGAGGGACGCTCTGATGCCGGGCCTGACGCTCGTGCCGACCCAGGTGGCCGTGGCCACCGGGGCGGACTTCAGCAACGACACCTGGTGGATCGTCGCGATCAAGGCCGTCGGCGTCGTGGTGTTCCTGCTCACGAGCGTGCTCGTCGCGATCTGGTTCGAGCGCAAGGTCGTGGCGCGGATGCAGATCCGCCCCGGGCCCAACGTGCACGGGCCCTTCGGGCTCCTGCAGTCCCTGGCCGACGCGATGAAGCTCCTGCTCAAGGAGGACATCAACGTCAAGGCCGCGGACAAGGTGCTCTACCTGCTCGCACCGATGATCTCGGTCTTCGCCTCGCTGCTGATCTTCGCGGTCATCCCGCTGGGTCCCGAGGTGTCGATCTTCGGCGTCGTGACGCCGCTGCAGCTGACCGACTTCCCGGTCTCGGTGCTCTACATCCTGGCCGCCGCCTCCTTCGGCGTGTACGGGATCGTCCTGGGAGGCTGGGCCTCGGGCTCGACCTACCCCCTGCTCGGCGGGGTCCGCTCGACGGCGCAGGTCATCTCCTACGAGCTCGCGATGGGCCTGTCCCTGGTCAGCGTCTTCATCCTGGCCGGGTCGATGTCGACCTCGCAGATCGTGGCCTCGCAGGAGCAGATCTGGTGGTTCCTGCCGCTGCTGCCGGCCTTCGTCATCTACTTCATCTCGATGGTCGGTGAGGTCAACCGCCTGCCCTTCGACCTCCCCGAGGCCGAGGGAGAGCTCGTCTCGGGCTTCATGACCGAGTACTCCTCGATGAAGTTCGCATGGTTCTTCCTCGCCGAGTACATCAACATGCTCAACGTCTCGGCGATCGCGACGACCCTCTTCTTCGGCGGGTGGCGTGCCCCCTTCGGGCTGCACCTCATCAACGACGGGATGTTCAACGAGGGCTGGTGGCCGCTGCTCTGGTTCCTCGCCAAGCTGTGGACCTTCATGTTCCTGTTCGTGTGGATCCGCGGCACGCTGCTGCGCTTCCGCTACGACCAGTTCATGAAGTTCGGCTGGAAGATCCTCATCCCCGCGGCCCTCGTGTGGATCGTCATGGTCGCCGCGGTGCAGAGCGTCCGCCAGTTCACCGACATCGACCTGCAGACGCTGCTCATCGCCCTCGGCGTGGTCGCGGTGGTCGCGATCGGCCTCTCCTTCCTCATCCCCGAGAAGAAGGCACCACCGGCCACGGAGGGCGAGCCGGAGGAGTTCGACGCCTTCGCAGGTGGATACCCTGTCCCGCCGCTGCCGGGGCAGACCCTGCCCCCCTCGCCCCGACGCCGAGCGCGCCTGGCCGAGGAGACCGAGCAGAGGACCGCGACCGCAGTCCTCACGGCCGAGGCCGACGCCAGCACGACCGACCAGCCGTCCGACGGCGAGGAGGAGGAGCCCCGTGGCTGACGACGACATCACCCGGCGCGACCAGGCCGGCGAGGTCGGCGCCCCGCGCCCGGCCGCCGAGTACGAGTCGCTCCTGCCGGGCAAGTCCGGCCTGGGCGAGATCCTCGCGCCGGCTGCCGGCTTCGGCGTGACCTTCGCGTCGATGTTCAAGCCGACGGTGACCGAGCAGTACCCGTACGAGAAGGTCCCGACCAAGCCTCGCTACCACGGTCGGCACCAGCTCAACCGGCACCCTGACGGTCTCGAGAAGTGCATCGGCTGCGAGCTGTGCGCCTGGGCCTGCCCCGCGGACGCCATCTACGTCGAGGGCGCGGACAACACCCCGGACGCGCAGTTCTCGCCCGGCGAGCGGTACGGCCGCGTCTACCAGATCAACTACCTGCGCTGCATCTTCTGCGGGCTGTGCATCGAGGCGTGTCCCACGCGTGCCCTCACGATGACGAACGACTACGAGCTCGCCGGTCCCACGCGGCGGGGGATGATCTACGAGAAGCAGGACCTGCTCGCCCCCCTGGGCGACGGCATGCTCGCCGCTCCGCACCCGATGGTCCCGGGTACCGAGGACGACGACTACTACCGCGGCGACGTGGCGGGCCCCGTCCCCGAGCAGATCGACTGGGTCGCTCAGTGGCGCCCCGAGGACGAGTCGCTCGCGGCGCTGCGGCCCGCCGGGCACGAGCAGAGCGAGGCCCGATGAGCGCGTCCGCCGTGGCCCTGGGTTCGCTGCCCGCGGCCCCCGTCCTGGCATCCCTGGCCGAGACCGGACGCACGAGCACGGGGGAGGAGGTCCTCTTCTGGTTCATCGCCCCCGTGATGGTCCTCGCGGCCCTGGGCCTGCTCTTCGCCCGCAAGACGGTGCACGCCGCGATGAGCGTCGTGCTCGTCATGGTGTGCCTCGCGATCCTCTACGTCGCGCAGGAGGCCCCCTTCCTCGGCGTCGTGCAGGTGATCGTCTACACCGGCGCGGTGATGATGCTCTTCCTGTTCGTGCTGATGCTCGTCGGCGTGGACTCCTCGGACTCCCTCGTCGAGACGATCGCCGGGCAGCGCTGGGTCGGCGTCCTGCTGGGCCTGGGCCTCGCCGGGGTGCTGAGCGGCGTGGTCCTGACCGCGGCGGACATGACCCCGGTCGGCCTCGAGGCCGCCAACGCCGACACCAACGCGGTGGGCGTCGCCCGCATCATCTTCGGCGACTACGTCTTCGCCCTCGAGGTCGTCGGCATCCTGCTCATCACGGCAGCCCTGGGCGCGCTCGTGCTGACCCACCGCCAGCGGCTCACCCGCCGCGTGGGGCAGAAGGAGCGCGCGGACGCCCGCGTCTCCGCCGGCACCGTGCTGACCCCGCTGCCCGCCCCGGGCGTCTACGCCCGGAGCAACGCCATGGACGTCCCGGCCCTCGGGCCCGACGGGCGTCCGCTCGACAGCTCGGTGCCGCGCGTGCTGCGGGTCCGCGGCCAGGAGCGTGCGGTCTCCGAGGTCGCCGCCTTCCAGGGACCCGACGCCCCGCACCTCACCGAGGCCGAGGAGAGCACCGGCGATGCCGACGCGACCGGGGCGGCTCCCCCCGATCGGTCGATCACGGGTGAGGAGCCCAACCGATGAACCTGACGAACTACCTGGTCCTCGCGGCGATCCTCTTCTCGATCGGCACGACCGTGGTGCTGCTGCGGCGCAACGCGATCATCGTCTTCATGGGCGTCGAGCTCATGCTCAACGCGACGAACCTCGCCTTCGTGACCTTCGCCCGGATCCACGGTGACCTGAGCGGTCAGGTCGTGGCCTTCTTCGTCATGGTCGTGGCCGCCGCCGAGGTCGTCATCGGCCTCGCGATCATCGTCGCGATCTTCCGTACCCGCCGCTCGGCCTCGGTCGACGACGCCAACCTGCTGAAGAGCTGAGGGAGCGCCCGTGCTGACGTCTGCTCTCGTCTCCCTCCCCACGGCCACCGTGGGTGAGGCGGCGATCCCCGCGACGGGGGTGTTCACCGTGGCCTGGCTGCTGGTGGCCCTGCCCCTGCTCGGCGCTGCGGTGCTGCTGCTCGGCGGCCGCCGCACCGACCGCTGGGGGCACTGGCTGGGGGTCCTGGCCTCGGGCTCGGCCTTCCTCGTCGGTGCCGTCCTCATGGTCGCGACCCTGAGCGCCCCCGCCGCGGAGCGCGTCCAGGACCTGCACCTCTTCGACTGGATCACGGCGGGCTCCTTCGAGCTGGCGGCCGGCCTGCGGATCGACCCGCTCTCGCTGTCCTTCGTGATGCTCGTGACCTTCGTCGGCACGCTCATCCACGTGTACTCGGTCTCGTACATGGAGCACGACGCGTCGCGCCGGCGGTTCTTCGCCTACCTCAACCTCTTCGTCGCGGCGATGCTCCTGCTGGTGCTCGCCGACAGCTACGTGCTGCTCTTCGTCGGCTGGGAGGGCGTGGGCCTCGCCTCGTACCTGCTCATCGGGTTCTGGAACCACTCGATGCCGAATGCTGTCGCCGCCAAGAAGGCCTTCGTGGCCAACCGGGTGGGCGACCTCGGGCTCCTCGTCGCGATCATGATCCTCTTCGGGGCCTTCGGCGCGACCGACTTCGAGACGGTCTTCTCCCTCGCGGGCGGTGCCAACGAGGGCCTGCTGACCGCGGCGGGCCTCATGCTGCTGCTCGCGGCCTGCGGCAAGTCCGCGCAGTTCCCGCTCCAGGCCTGGCTCGGGGACGCCATGGCCGGCCCGACGCCGGTCTCGGCCCTGATCCACGCGGCCACCATGGTCACGGCGGGGGTCTACCTCGTGGTGCGCTCGGCCCCCGTGTACGCCGGGGCGCCGAACGCCCTGCTCGTCGTCGCGATCATCGGTGCGATCACCCTGCTGTTCGGTGCGATCGTCGGCTGTGCCAAGGACGACATCAAGAAGACCCTCGCGGCCTCGACGATGTCCCAGATCGGCTACATGATGCTCGCCGCCGGCCTCGGCCCCATCGGCTACGCCTTCGCGATCTTCCACCTCGTGACCCACGGCTTCTTCAAGGCCGGGATGTTCCTCGGGGCCGGGTCGGTCATGCACGGCATGCACGACGAGGTCGACATGCGCCGGTTCGGTGAGCTGCGCAAGTACATGAAGATCACCTGGATCACCTTCGCCGCCGGCTGGCTGGCGATCCTCGGCCTGCCGCCCTTCTCCGGGTTCTGGAGCAAGGACAAGATCATCGAGACGGCCTTCGCGACGGCTGACGGCCAGGGCTGGCAGCCGTGGGTCTTCGGCACGGTCGCCCTCGTCGGAGCCGGGATCACGGCCTTCTACATGTCGCGCCTGTACTTCATGACCTTCCACGGCACCCGCCGCTGGACCGGCACCGAGGGTGCGCCGGCAGCGGGCCAGCACGCCCAGAACCCGCACGAGTCCCCGGCCCTGATGATCTGGCCCATGATCATCCTGGCGGTCGGCTCGATCGCCCTCGGCGGTCTCCTGGCCATCGGCGACGGCTTCGTCCACTGGCTCGAGCCCGTGGTCGGGCACACCGAGCACCACGACCCGGTGCTGCCGATCCCGGTCATCATGGGCGCGACGATCCTCCTGGTCCTCGCCGGTGGCTTCCTGGCCTGGCGTCAGTACGCGGCCTCACCGGTCGCGGTCGTCCCGCCGCGGGGATCGGTGCTCACCCGCGCCGCGCGTCGCGACCTCTACCAGGACGAGGTCAACGAGGGTCTGCTCATGCGACCTGGTCAGTACCTGACCCGCTCGCTCGTCTACGGTGACCGCCAGGTCGTCGACGGCGCCGCGACCGGCCTGGCCCGCCTGGTGGCGAGCTCGGGCGAGGTCCTGCGCAAGCTCCAGAACGGGTACGTCCGGTCCTACGCGTCCACCATGGTCGCGGGCATCGTCGTGCTCGTCGCGGTCGTCCTGGCATTCCGGATCTGAGGGGAAGACACCACACATGCAGGATCAGACCTTCCCCTGGCTCACCACGCTCATCGTGGTGCCGCTCATCGGGGCCGCGGTGCTCTGGGCGCTGCCCAGCGCCGCCCGCCGCCACGCGCGGCCGATCGCGGTCGGCTTCTCCCTCGTGGCCCTCCTGGTCGGCGTCCTCGCGGCGCTGAGCTTCGACAGCGCGGACGCAGGCACCCACCAGCTGGTCGAGCAGGCCTCCTGGATCCCGGCCTTCGGCGTGAGCTACGCCGTGGGCGTCGACGGCGTCGGCCTGCTCCTGGTGCTGCTCTCCGTGGTGCTGGTGCCCCTGGTGCTCCTCGCCGCCTGGCGCGAGCACCCCGACCGCGCGGCCGCCGGGACCGAGGGCACGGCGAGTGCTCGCGAGGTCGTCGCGGGAGGGCGCATCCGGCACTACATGGCCCTGGTCCTGGTGCTCGAGGCCCTCATGGTCGCGGTCTTCGCGGCCCGTGACGTCTTCCTGTTCTACGTGCTCTTCGAGGCCATGCTCATCCCCGTCTACTTCATGGTCGGGGCCTTCGGCGGCCTCCAGCGGCGCTACGCCGCGGTGAAGTTCCTGCTGTTCTCGCTCGCCGGTGGGCTCGTGATGCTCGCGGGGGTCATCGCCCTGTACCTGCAGGGCCCCGGCGGCCCCGAGGGATTCCTCGTCGACAACCTCGTCGGCACGGAGATGTCGGTCACCACCGAGCGGCTCATCTTCCTGGCCTTCTTCCTGGCGTTCGCCATCAAGGCGCCGATGTGGCCGGTGCACACCTGGCTGCCGGACACCGCCGAGCAGGCCCCGGCAGGGACCTCGGTGCTGCTGGTCGGGGTGCTGGACAAGGTCGGCACCTTCGGGATGCTCACCCTGTGCCTGCCGCTCTTCCCCGAGGCCTCGCGCTGGGCGGCGCCGGTGATCATCGTGCTGGCGGTCGTCTCGATCCTCTACGGCGCGCTGCTGGCGATCGGGCAGAGCGACCTGATGCGCCTCATCGCGTACACCTCGGTCAGCCACTTCGGCTTCATCGTCCTGGGGATCTTCGCCTTCACCTCGGTGAGCGTCCAGGGTGCCTCGCTCTACATGGTCAACCACGGCCTCTCGACCGGGGCGCTCTTCCTCATCGCCGGGTTCCTCGTCGCACGGCGGGGCTCGCAGCGCATCGAGGACTTCGGCGGCCTGCAGAAGGTCGTCCCGGTCCTGGCCGGCACCTTCCTGGTCGCGGGTCTCTCCGCCCTGTCCCTGCCCGGGCTCTCGACCTTCGTCAGCGAGTTCCTGGTCATCGTCGGGACCTACGGCGCCAACCGCCCGGCGGCGATCGTCGCCACCCTCGGTGTGGTGCTCGCAGCGATCTACGTCCTCTGGACGTACCAGAAGGTCTTCACCGGCCCGGTGCGCCCCGAGCTCGCCGCCACCCCTGACCTCTCGGTGCGGGAGAAGGTGGCCGTCGCGCCGCTGCTCGGTCTGATGCTCGTGCTCGGCTTCTACCCCGCCCCCGCCCTCGACCTGGTCCGCGAGCCCGCCTCGCAGACCCTCGAGGACGTCGGGGTCCAGGACGCCACCGCGAGCTACGCCGACGAGACCAGTACCAGCACCACCGATGACGGGAGTGACCAGTGACTGCGGCCTTCGTGGCGCCTGAGATCGCCTGGGCCCAGCTGACGCCCGTGCTCCTGGTGCTCGGCGCGGGAGTGATCGGCGTGCTCGTCGAGGCCTTCGCCCCGCAGCGCGTACGGCGCCCCGTGCAGCTCGCCCTCTCCCTGGCCGCGACCGCGGCCGCGATCGTGGCGGTCGCAGCCCTGTGGTCCGGGGTCCGTGAGACCGGCGGCACCGTGGTGCTCGACGGCTCGATCATCCTCGACGGCCCTGCGCTCGTGCTCCAGGGCATGCTCGCGCTGCTGGGTCTGGTGGCCTTCCTGGTCATCGCCGACCGGACCGAGTCGGGGGAGGACGCCTTCGCGCCCTCGGCCTCAGCGGTTCCCGGCTCGGACTACGAGGAGGTCGCTCGGCGCAAGGGCCTCGAGCAGACCGAGGTCTACCCGCTGGTGCTCTTCGCCCTCGGCGGGATGATGATCTTCCCGGCCGCGGGGGACCTGCTGACCCTCTTCGTGGCCCTCGAGGTCCTCTCCCTGCCGCTCTACCTGCTGTCGGGCATGGCCCGCCGTCGTCGCCTGCTCAGCCAGGAGGCGTCGATGAAGTACTTCCTCCTGGGAGCCTTCGCCTCGGCCTTCTTCCTCTTCGGCGCGGCCCTGCTGTACGGCTTCGCCGGGTCGGTGCGCCTCGCGGACATCGCCGTCGCCACGACCACGGTCGTGGGCATGGACGGTCTGCTGCTGGCGGGGCTCGTCCTGGTGCTCGTGGGTCTGCTGTTCAAGGTCGGCGCCGTGCCGTTCCACTCCTGGACCCCGGACGTCTACCAGGGCGCACCGACCCCGATCACCGGCTTCATGGCGGCGTGCACCAAGCTCGCGGCCTTCGGTGCGATGCTGCGGATCGTCTACGTGGTGCTCCCGCCCCTCGAGTGGGACCTCATGCCCCTGCTGCTCGGGGTCACGGTCATCACCATGGTGGTCGGCACCGTCGTGGCGATCGTGCAGACCGACATCAAGCGGATGCTCGCCTACTCCTCGATCGCCCACGCGGGCTTCATCCTCGTCGGCGTCGTGGCGCTCACCCAGTCCGGGATCAGCTCGGTGCTCTTCTACCTGCTGGCCTACGGGCTCGCCACCATCGGCGCCTTCGCGATCGTGTCGCTGGTCCGCGAGGTCAACGCGGGCCCGGGTGGGGCCGTCGTCGCCGAGGCGACGCACCTGTCGCAGTGGTCCGGCCTGGGGCAGCGTCACCCCGTCCTCGCGGGTGCCTTCACCCTCTTCCTGCTGTCCTTCGCGGGGATCCCGCTCACGGCCGGCTTCGCAGGGAAGTTCGCGGTCTTCGCGGCGGCGATCGACGGTGGGCTCGCCTGGCTCGTCGTCGTCGGCGTGGTGGCCTCGGCCGCGGCGGTCTTCTTCTACGTGCGGCTGATCGTGCTGATGTTCTTCACCGACCCGATCGGCACGGCCGGGGAGTCGACGACCGTGGTCCGGTCCGAGGGGCTGACGACGGTCGCGATCGGTCTCGGTGTGCTCGGCACGATCGCGCTGGGCGTCTTCCCGTCACCGCTGCTCGACGTGCTCGCCGACGCGGCGGTCTTCATCCCGTGAGCTCTCTGTCCCTGCCGGTGGCCGACCCGGAGCTCACCGAGCTGCTCACGGGTCGGCTCTCCCTCGTCGAGGAGCGCCTGCGCGGCGCGGTCGCCCACGCGGACGTGCTCGCCGACACCGCCTCCCGGCACCTGGTCAACGCGGGGGGCAAGCGGCTGCGGCCGCTGCTGACCCTGCTGGCCGCCCAGCTGGGCGAGGGGCACCGTCCCGAGGTCGTCGACGCCGCGGTCGTGGTCGAGCTGACCCACCTCGCGACGCTCTACCACGACGACGTCATGGACTCGGCCCCGGTACGTCGCGGCGCCCCCGCAGCCCACGAGGTCTGGGGCAACCACGTCGCGATCCTCACCGGGGACCTGCTGTTCGCGCGTGCCTCCGCGGTGGTCGCCGGGCTCGGACCGGACGCCGTCCGGATCCAGGCGAGCACCTTCGAGAGGCTCTGCCTGGGCCAGCTGCACGAGACGGTCGGCCCGGCCGAGCACGAGGACCCTGTCGAGCACTACATCCAGGTGCTCTCGGACAAGACGGGGTCGCTCATCGCCACCTCGGCGAGGTTCGGGGCCATGTTCGCGGGCTGCCGGCCCGACGTCGTCAGCACGCTGGTCGCGTACGGCGAGAAGGTGGGCGTCGCCTTCCAGCTCGCCGACGACGTGATCGACCTGAGCGCCGACCCGGCCCAGACGGGCAAGACCCCGGGGACCGACCTGCGCGAGGGCGTGCCCACCATGCCCGCCCTGCTGCTCCGCGCGCAGGCCGCCGGGCCCGAAGGCACCGAGGGGGACCGGGAGCTCGTGCGCCTCCTCGACGCGGACCTCACCGACGACGCTGCGCTCGCCGAGGCCGTCGCCGGCCTGCGGGGCCACCCCGTGGTCGAGGAGACCCGGGCGAGGGCCGAGGCCTGGGCGCAGGATGCGGTCCGCGCACTCGGTACGCTTCCCTCGGGAGCCGTCAAGGACGCCCTCGTGTCCTTCGCCGAGGCACTGGTCGACCGAGCCGCCTGAAACTCGTCCGCCCGGAAGGCTCAAGTCCTGGCCCCACTAGGCCGATGGAGTGACGGGAGTCTGCCCGCTGGTGGCGCACGGTCCAGGTGCGCCGGGGGAGGCTGGAGGGATGGGGGTTCAGTGCGCACGTCGTGGGGTTCGGCAACCGACCGCGGTCGCGTGCGCCGGCTCAACGAGGACGCCCTCCTCGCCTACCCCCCTGTCTTCCTCGTCGCGGACGGCATGGGTGGGCACGCGGCCGGCGACGTCGCGAGCCGTCTCGCCGTCGAGGAGTTCTCCCAGCTCGCCGGCCGAGCCTCGGCCAGCCCCGACGACGTCCACGACTGCTTCCACCGCACGGCGCTCAGGCTCCGGGAGACCGTCGCGGCGGGCCGCACGGCAGGGACCACCGTCGCGGGGGTGGCCATCGCCGCTCACGACGGCGGCTCCTACTGGCTCGTGTTCAACATCGGGGACTCGCGGGTGTACCGGTGGTCCAACGGCGTGCTCGAGCAGATCAGCGTCGACCACTCGGTGGTGCAGGAGCTCCTGGACCGCGGTGAGATCGCCCCCGAGCAGGTTCTCGAGCACCCCGAGCGGCACGTCATCACCCGCGCCGTCGGGACCGGCCCGGACCCGGACCCCGACTACTGGCTCATCCCCGCCGGGAGCAGCGACCGGCTCCTGATCTGCTCGGACGGCCTCACCTCCGAGCTGCCCGACGAGGTGATCGCCGTGGTGCTCCACACGGTCGCCGACCCGCAGGAAGCCGCCCAGCTCCTGGTGACCCAAGCCATCGAGGCCGGCGGCAGGGACAACGTCAGTGCCGTCGTGGTGGATGTCGCCACGGTCGCCGCAGCAGCCGACACCGATGACACCCTCCGTGCGGAGGACCGACCGGTCCTGTCCGCCGCCGTCTCCGAGGACGCGTGGGACGAGGAGATCGACGGTGCCACCATTCCCCGCCCCAGCCGTTCCCAGCCCGAGGTGACCCCATGATCGTCCCCGCCTACACCGCCGGTGACTGGTACGCCGTCGTGACCGACGGCAGCGTCGTCCTCCTCCCGGGCACCACCCGGGCCGAGACCGTGCGCGACATCTGGATCTCGCTGCGCGGCGGGGGCGCTCTCACCGAGCAGCTCCAGGTGCTGCTGGCCCCGGGGATCGCTCAGCTGCCCCCGTTCGCCCTGGTCTCGGTCGAGGGCGGGGAGGTGCACGCGGTGGTGCGAGGCGAGGTCGAGGTGGAGGTCGCGACGGCGTCGGGCACCCGGGTGCTGTCCGCGGCACAGGTCGCGACCTGGACCGAGGAGCTCGTCGGGGCTGCGCGCAGCCTGACCGTGCGTGCGCCCGCCGCAGGCTCCGCGAGGACGCCGGGGCAGGACCAGGACGGCGGCCACGAGCTCCTCCCGGTGCTGTCCGGGGTCGTGCGCGCCTCGAGCGTCGAGGTCGAGCTGCGGGACAGCAGAGACCGAGGCGGCGAGCGCCCGGCTGCTGGCGTGCCTGCCCGCGCCGAGGTGGAGGCCGAGGCGCAGCCCGGGCGCGGGGCCGAGGGGCGCCGTCGTCAGGACCGTCGGCCCGCCGAGGGCTCCGCTCCGGTGGTGCGCGAGGAGCAGCCTGCCCGCGCGGACGCGCGCCGTGAGAGCGCTGCCCCCGAGCCTGCCCCCGCGCAGGCCGCCCCCGAGCACGCCGCGCCCGAGCCGGCGGCCGCGCCCGAGCCGGCGGCCGCCCCCGAGCCGGTGCCTGCCCTCGCGAGCGTCCCGTTCGCGGCCGCAGCCTCTCCCGCGGCCCGCCTGACCCACCGGGGCGAGGCGCTGACCCCGCGCGACCTGCTCGAGACGGACCACCTCGCGGCGCAGCAGGTCGCCCCCGTCCCGACCTCGGCTCCCGTCTCCGCGGCCACCCCCGAGCCCGCCGCCGCGGCCACCCCCGAGCCTGCCGCCCCCGCCACGATCGAGCCCGCCGAGGACCACGACGGCCTGACCGTGCTCAGCTCGGACGTCGTCGCCCTGCGCCGACAGCTGCCCGAGTGGGCGGGGGACGCCGTACCCGGGCCCTTCGCGGTGCCGGCCCCGCAGGCCCCGCCGCCGGCCAAGATCCAGCTGTCCTCAGGCCTGGTGGTCTCCCTCAACCGGCCCGTGCTGCTCGGGCGCGCCCCGCAGGTCTCGAGGGTGACCAACAGCCAGCTCCCGCGGCTCGTGACCGTCGCGAGCCCCAACCAGGACATCTCCCGCACCCACGCCGAGGTCCGCATGGACGGTGAGGACGTGCTGGTCACGGACCTGCGCTCGACCAACGGCGTCCTGCTCCTGCGCCAGAACGCAGGTCCGCAGCGGTTGCACCCGGGCGAGCCGACCGTCGTCGAGCCGGGCGTGGTCGTGGACCTCGGTGAGGGCGTCACCTTCATCGTGGAGCGGGGCACATGAGCAGCCGCCGCGAACCGTCCGCGCCTCCAGCGATCCCCGGGTACGAGGCGGCTCACCTGCTCGGCATGGGCGGCTTCGCGGACGTCTTCCTCTACACGCAGCAGATGCCCCGCCGCTCGGTCGCGGTCAAGGTCCTGCTGGCGAGCCACCTGAGCGACGAGGTCCGCGGGCGCTTCCGCACCGAGGCCGACCTCATGGCCCAGCTGTCCCACCACCCGTCGATCGTGACGATCTACCACGCCGACGTCGCGGCCGACGGTCGCCCCTACCTGGTGATGGAGTACTGCTCCCGGGCGGGGCTGGGGGAGCGCTACCGCACCGAGCGCATGGGCGTGGCCGAGGTGCTGCGACTCGGCATCCGGCTGGCCTCGGCCGTTGAGACCGCGCACCGGGCCGGGATCCTGCACCGGGACATCAAGCCCGCCAACGTGCTGATCACCGACTTCGGCTGGCCGGCCCTGACCGACTTCGGGATCGCGGCGACGACCCTCGCCTCGGGGGCGGCCACGGGCATGTCGATCCCGTGGTCCCCGCCGGAGATGCTGGTCGAGGACCCGACCGGCGACGTCCGCTCGGACGTGTACTCCTTGGCCGCGACGGTCTACTCGCTGCTGGCCCGCAGGTCGCCCTTCGAGGTGCCGGACGGCTCGAACACGGCAGCCGACCTGATCATGCGGATCGAGCGCTCCCCGCTGAGCGCGACCGGGCGTGGTGACGTGCCCGAGAGCCTGCAGGCCGTGCTGGCCCGGGCGATGGACCGCAACCCCGAGCGCCGTCACCACTCGGCGCTGGCCTTCGCACGGGCCCTGCAGCAGGTCGAGGCCGAGCTGCTGCTGCCGCTGACCCCTCTGGACCTCCCGGAGGACGTGACCTCGGAGGTTCCGGGCGGTCCCGACGGCGGGACGGACCGTGAGGTCTCCGACGGCGAGCGGGACGGCGAGGGCGACCAGGCCACGCGGCTGCGCCCGGTGGTGTCGGTCTCGCCCGACGGCCCGCTGGTGCCGGTCCCGGCCTCCACGGGCCCGGGGCCCACACCGGCGGTCGGGCAGCCGCTCGGGTCGGTCGCCGGTCCGGTCTACGCGCCGGTCGCCACGGGGCTCGCCGAGGGCGACCCGGACGACGTGCTCGAGGCGTGGCGCCGCTCGGCGCAGGAGGTGCCCTCTGCCGTCCCTGAGGCTGCGCCCACCCGCGGGCCAGGCCGCGTGATCGCGCTGGTCGCGAGCGGGATCCTGGTGCTGGGTGCGGCCGTCCTGGCCGGGGTGCTGGCCCTCGGCGGGGAGCCCCAGGCAGCCCCCGAGGAGACCTCGCCCGACGCGTCGCCGACCGTCGACCTGGTCCTCGCGGTGCCGGCCCCGACCGAGCTCGAGGGTCGCCGCGTGGGCGAGGAGGTCGAGTTCACCTGGGTCAACCCCGAGCCGCTCGACGGGGACCAGTACCTGTGGGGCGAGGTCGTCCCTGGTGGGGCCACGGTCCTCACCGTCGTCGAGGAGCCGCAGGTCCTGTTCGCCCCGACGGCCACCGGTGAGGTCTGCGTCGAGGTCGCGATCGTGCGGGCCGACCGCCGGTCCTCGGCCCAGCCTGCGGTGGGGTGCGTGAACGGTGGCTGAGGTGCTGGGGAGGGCCGCCGCGGGGCCCCACGAGGGACGCCGGTCCTGGACGCGGCTGGGCGCTGCCGTCACGATCCCGGTCGTGGCCGCGACGCTGGCCCTGATGTACCCGGGCGCGCCCGTCGCCCAGGTGGACCTCAACGACGGGGCCGTGTGGCTGACGAACACCTCGCAGCAGAAGCTCGGTCGCTTCAACATGCAGATCGAGGAGCTCAACGCCGGGCTGGTCGCGACGACCTCGGACTTCGACGTGCTGCAGGACGCGCAGGACGTGCTGCTCGTCGAGCCCGGGAAGGTCTCGGCGGTCGACCCCGCGGGCGTGGTGCTCGCCGGGGAGGCTGCGGTGCCCTTCGGTGCGCAGGTCTCGATGGCTGCCGGCACGGTCGCGGTCAGCGTCCCGGGGTCGGGCGGCCTCTGGGTCGGGCCGGTGTCCATGGTCGGGGCCCTGGGCTCGGAGACCCCGCACGTGGAGCTCGGCGAGGGCGGGGTCGCCGTCGTCGGGGAGGACGGCACGGTCGTGGGGGCCTCGGTGGACGGGACCCTGCACGAGGTCTCGGTCGTCGAGGGCAGCGACGCGGTCGACCATGCCGAGGACGGCACCCTCTCCGGGCTGCCCGACGGCGGGGTGCCCGGGTTCGACCAGGCGACCACGGTGGGGACCGACCTCGTGGTGCTGGTCGGCACGCAGGTGCACACCCCGTCGGGGTCGACCGACCTCGCGGCCTACGGCACGGACCTCCTGGTCCAGCAGCCGGGCCCGCAGGCCTCCCAGGTGCTGGTCGCCACCCCGGACGCCCTGCTCGAGGTGCCGTTGGACGGCGGCGACGTGCGGGAGCACCGGGCGGGCGGCTCAGGGCGCCCGGCGGCTCCGGTGCGGGTGGGCAGCTGTGCGCACGGCGCATGGGCCTCCGCCACGGGGAACTACCTCCAGCTGTGCGACGGCTCGGACGCCAGGGCCAAGAACCTCGAGGAGATGACCACCTCCGACGAGCTGAAGTTCCGGGTCAACCGTGACGTGGTGGTCCTGAACGACACGTCGCGGGGCCGCCTGTGGGTGCCCCTCGAGGACCCGCGACTGCGCGAGCCCAACTGGCAGGACATCGAGCCGGACGAGGAGATCGAGGAGGACGACGACGACTCCGACGCGACGCAGGCCACGCAGAACCTCCAGGCCGAGTGCACCGCGGACTCGAGCTCTCCCCTCGCGGCCGACGACGAGTTCGGGGTGCGGCCGGGTCGGACCACGATCCTCTCGGTGATCGACAACGACACCTCCTCCGACTGCGGCATCCTGACGATCTCCGAGCACGACCCGATCCCGGAGGACTTCGGCACCCTCGTGCCGGTGTACGGCGGCAGGGCCCTGCAGCTGACGACGACGCCGGGGGCCACGGGCACCGTCGACCTCACCTACACGATCAACGACGGTCGGGGCAGCTCGGCGCCGTCGACGGCCGAGGTTCGCCTGACAGCGCGCCCCGACTCCCTCAACGAGCCGCCCGTGCAGCTGCGCACGGGCACCGTGCTGGTCGAGCAGGGCGCCTCGGCGACCTACGACCTGCTCCCGGACTTCCGCGACCCGGACGGCGACCACCTGGTGCTGGTCGGGGCCTCGGTCGACTCGGGCAGCGCGGTCCGCACCCGCCAGAACGGTGAGCTGACCTTCGTCTCGGACGGCGCCGACCTGGGCCGTCAGCTGGTGACCGTGCAGGTCTCCGACGGCATCGAGACGGTCGACGGGATCGTCAACGTGGACGTCCGTCCCGCGGGCTCGCTCGCCCCGCTGATCGACCCGGTGCACGCCGAGACCTACGTCGACCAGCCCGTCACGGTGCGTCCCCTGGCCAGCGTGCGCAGCGCGACGCGTGAGCCGGTGCGGCTCGCGGGGGTCGACGACCACGCCGAGGCGACGGTCGAGCCCGACCTGACCGCCGGCACCTTCAGCTTCACGGCACCGCGCCCCGGGACCTACTACGTGAGCTTCCTCGTCACGGCCTCCCCGCAGGAGGCCGCCGGCCTGGCGCGCATCGACGTGCTCGAGCAGCCCGAGACCACGCCGCCGCCGGTCGCGGTGCTCGACGTCGCGCTCCTGCCCCCGGGCGGTGAGGTGACGATCGACCCGCTCGCGAACGACGTCGACCCCGCGGGGGGCGTCATGGTGCTCCAGTCGGTCGAGGTGCCCGAGGGCACCGGGCTGCGCGCGGCCGTGCTCAACCACCGGCTCGTGCGGTTCACCTCGACGCGCGTCCTCGAGGGGCCCGTGGTCGCGAGCTACACCGTCTCCAACGGCGTGGCCTCCGTGACGGGGGAGATCCTCGTCCAGCCCGTCCCTGCTGCGGCCGGCCAGCAGGCCCCGGTCGTGCCGGACGTCGTGGCGACGGTGCGCACGGGCGGGGTCGTGACGATCCGTGCGCTCCAGGACGCCTACGACCCCGACGGCGACCCCCTGACCCTGCAGACGACCCTCGCCGAGCCCCTCGCGAGCGGCCAGGGCCTGATGTTCGTCTCGGGTGACACCCTGCGCTACCAGGCCCCGGCGACACCCATGGAGGTGCACGCGACCTTCGTCGTGACTGACCCGTCGGGCAACGCCACGGCCGCGAGCGTGACCGTCCGCGTTCACCCCTCCGACCCGGAGGACAAGGCTCTGCCGCGTCCGGAGAACCTCACGGCCCGTGTCTTCGAGGGCGGGACGGTACGGATCCCGGTCCCGCTGGTGGGCATCGACCGCGACGGGGACGGGGTGTACCTGCTGGGGCCCGACGTCGTGCCGTCCAAGGGCCGGATCGTGGCGATCGGTGCCGACTGGATGGACTACGAGGCGCTGCCGGGTGAGCTCGGCACCGACGAGTTCACCTACGCGGTCGAGGACTGGGTCGGCCAGCGTGCCGTCGCACGGGTGCGGGTCGGGATCGCCCCGCGCCCGACGACGGCGGCTGCGGTCGTCGCCCGGGACGACGACGTCACCGTCCGTCCGGGTCAGCGGGTCGAGGTCCGGGTGCTGGGCAACGACGTGGACACCTCGGGCGGTGAGCTGACCCTCGCCGAGGAGCTCGACGTCGAGGAAGGGGTCGAGGCCCGTGTCGAGGGCCGGCGCGTCGTGGTCCAGACCCCGGAGAGCTCGGGCGTGGTGCAGGTCGGCTACACCGCGACGAACGACCGCGGTGGCCGGGACACCGCGACCTTGACGGTGACGGTCTCCGACGACGCGCCCTTCCTGCCCCCCGTGGCCCGCGACGTCGTCGTGCCCGCCGTGGACACGATCAACCGGTCGACCGTCGAGGTGGACGTCCTCGAGGTCGCGGACAACCCGAGCGGCCCGCGCTCCGACCTGGAGGTCTC
This sequence comes from Actinotalea soli, assembly GCF_017565425.1. Lineage (GTDB taxonomy): Bacteria > Actinomycetota > Actinomycetes > Actinomycetales > Cellulomonadaceae > Actinotalea > Actinotalea soli. The sequence goes on along the minus strand of NZ_JAGEMK010000005.1, from coordinate 199,351 downwards.
GGTGCACCGCTCGGCGGGCGAGGTCGCCAGCGTGACCGAGGCCGGCCGCGTGCTGGTCCAGCTGACGACCCAGCCGCAGAGCATCCCGTACCGGTTGACCAACACCCACCCGCAGGCCGAGGGCGTGAACTCCCTGGCCTTCATCACGGTGCCCGCCCTCGGGGACTTCCCGCCGGTGCGCCGTCCACGGGCCCCCGAGCTGCGGGTGGTCGCGGGGGAGCGGCTGGAGATCTCCCTCGACGAGCAGATCCAGGTCGCCCCCGGCCGGTCGGTGCGTGTCGAGGACGCGAGCCGGGTCACCGCGACCCGCGCGGACGGGTCCCCCCTCGTGGTGAACAACCGCACGCTGCAGTACACCGCGCAGCAGAACTACGCCGGACCGGCGTCGATCTCGGTCCAGGTCACCGACGCCCTGCCGGGCGCGGAGGGACGCACCTCGGTGGTGACCCTGCCGATCACGGTGCTCGCCGCCGAGGCCTACCCGCCGACCTTCAGCCCGTCCACGCTCACGGTGGGCCCGGGGGAGGTCACCGTGGTCGACCTGCGGGTGTTCACCTCGACCCCGGTCGGCACCGCCGAGGGCCTCGAGCGCTACGCGTACAGCCTGACCTCGCAGGCCCCGCGCGGGTTCAGCGTGAGCCTGGACGGCACGCAGCTGACCGTCCAGGCCGACCCGACGGTGCCCCGGGGCACGGTCGGCGGCGTCGGGGTCCAGATCGCCTACGGCGGTTCGAGCTCGGTGACCGGGCAGGTCGAGTTCCAGGTGACGGCCAGCTCGCGTCGCCTGGCCAACGTGGTGGACCACCAGCTCGAGGGGGTCGAGGGCAACACCCACACGGTCGCGGTGCTCGACGGCGCCTCGAACCCGTTCCCCGGCGAGCCGCTGACCGTGGTCGGCGCGGTGGTCGAGACCCCGGGTGCCGGCGACGCGAGCGTCTCCGGCCAGGGGGTGGCGGTCCGACCCGCGGCGGGCTTCATCGGCACGATGGTCACCCGCTACCGGGTGCGGGACGTCACCGGCGACCCGGACCGTGAGGTCGAGGGACGGATCAGGATGACGGTGCGTGGTCGGCCTGACGTCCCGCGTGCGCCCCGGGTCGGTGAGGTCCGCGACCGCACCGTGGTGCTCTCGTGGGACGCCCCGGCCAACAACGGGTCACCCATCACGGGGTACCGGGTCACCGCCCAGCCAGGCGGCAACGTCCGCGAGTGCGCCTCGACCACGTGCACCATCGACGGCCTGACCAACGACGTCGAGTACAGCTTCACCGTCGCGGCGCGGAACGCGATCGACTGGTCCGACCCGAGCCCTGCCTCGGCACCGGCCCGGCCCGACGCGGTCCCCGGAGCCCCCGGCTCCCCGAGCCTGGTGTTCGGCGACCGTCAGATCGCGGCCAGCTGGAGCGCCCCGGACAACCCTGGCTCGGCGATCACGGCCTACACGGTCGAGATCAGCCCGGCGAACCAGCGCGGGCAGAGCTCCTTCACGACGTCGAGCACCAGCACGACCCTGCCCGACCTCGCCAACGGCACCAGCTACGCGGTGCGCGTGCGGGCCCAGAACCGCGCTCCCGATCCCGGGCCGTGGAGCGGATGGACCGAGGACACCCCCGCGGGCGTCCCTGCCGCCCCCTCCGTCACCGCGACCCGGGTCGACGACGCGCTGGGCGGCAAGATCGACGTCCGCTGGACCCCGGGTGCCACCAACGGTGACGCGATCCGGGACTACGAGCTCGTCATCTCCGGCGGGCCGAACTCACGCACCGTCGGGGGCCTGACGGGGACGTCCTACGCGTTCACGGACGCGGCCAACGGCGTGCAGTACACCTTCGCCGTGCGGGCCGCGAACAAGGCTGGGCGGGGGAGCGCCGGCAGCGCGAGCTCCTCGGCCTTCGGTGCGCCTGCGGGCGTCTCGGGGCTCCAGGCCAACCCGTCCTCCAGCGCCGACCCCGGGGCGGGGACCATCGACCTGAGCTGGCCTGCGCCGAGCGACCGAGGCTCCCGGATCACGGGATACGAGGTCGAGGTCAACGGCAGCGTGCAGACCACGGTCGGCGGCACCAGCCACCGGCTCACGGGTCTGACCGGCGGCCAGGCCGTGTCGGTCCGGGTGCGCGCCGTCAACGAGGCGGGCAAGGGCGAGTGGAGCGGGTCACGATCGGCGACGCCGGTGACCCGGCCCGGGCAGGTGGGTGGTGTCTCCCTCGGTGAGCCGGTCCGCGACGGCGGCAACCGACCGACGCGGGTCGACGTCACGTGGGACGCCCCTGGCAACTGGGGGGGGCGGCTCGTCTCGGGGGTTCCGCTACCGCTGCATCGTCGACGGCAGCCCGAGGAGCTGGCAAGGGGTGGACAACCCCGAGACGCGATCTGGCCAGTGCACCAACCTGCCGGAGCTCGACTTCTGGAAGCGCTCGATGACGGTCCAGGTGGAGGTCATGGCGTACTCCGGTGCCGGTGACGGGGCGGTCCGAGCGAGTCAGGTGGTGACCCTCACCCGGGCGAGCGAACCTAGTGAGGTCGGTGACATCTCGATCTCTGTCCCGGACGACCTCTCGCGTCTCGACGCGAGCTGGGGGAGGCCTGACAACGGTGGTTCGCGAATCACCGAGTACGTGGTGGAGCTCAACACCGGCGGCGGGTGGTCGGTGATCGGCCGTCCGGGGCAGCCGAGCATCCAGTACCCGTTCTCTGCGGGGCAGGTCGCCTACAGGCAGACGATCCTGGTCCGTGTGTCCGCGGTCAACGAGGTCGGTACCGGAGCCTCCAAGACGCAGGACTACCGCCTCCCCGACCCGCCCGACCCCGACCCCGGCGACGGCGACGGCGGATGACCGCCCGTCCCGCCCCCGGCAGCACATCGCACCACCCACCACAGGAGAGCAGCACGTGACGATCACCCCTGAGCAGAGCGCCTGGTTCGCCGAGACCTTCGACACCCTCGTGGCGAACGTGGGCGAGGCGCTGCTCGGCAAGGACCACGTGGTGCGCCTGGCGTTCACGGCGATGCTCGCCGAGGGGCACCTGCTCCTCGAGGACGCGCCGGGCACGGGCAAGACCTCGCTGGCCAAGGCCCTCGCCGCGACCGTGCAGGGCACCCACAGCCGGATCCAGTTCACCCCGGACCTGCTGCCCTCGGACGTCACGGGTGTGACGATCTACGACCAGAACACCCACGAGTTCACCTTCCACCAGGGCCCGGTCTTCGCCTCGGTGGTGCTCGCGGACGAGATCAACCGTGCCTCGCCCAAGACGCAGTCGGCCCTCCTGGAGGTCATGGAGGAGTCCAAGGTCACGGTGGACAAGGTGTCCCACTCGGTGGGTCGCCCGTTCATGGTCATCGCGACGCAGAACCCCATCGAGCAGGCCGGCACGTACCGCCTCCCCGAGGCCCAGCTCGACCGGTTCCTGCTCAAGACCTCCCTGGGCTACCCGGACCACGCCTCGATGGTCGAGATCCTCTCGGGCTCGGCCTCGCGGGACCGCACCGAGCGGCTCACGCCCAAGATCACCACGGGTGCCGTCGCGGACATGGCGGTGCTCGCCTCGACCGTGCACACCGACGCCGCGGTCCTGGACTACGTGGCGCGCCTGTGCGAGGCCACCCGGGTCGACGCGCAGACCGCCCTGGGCGTGAGCGTGCGCGGCGGCATCTCCCTGGTGCGCTGCGCCAAGGTGTGGGCGGCCTCCCAGGGGCGCGGCTACGTCATCCCCGACGACATCAAGCTGCTGGCCGAGCCGGTCCTCGCGCACCGCATCATCCTGGACACCGAGGCCGAGTTCGCCGGCGTCACGTCCACCCAGGTCGTCGGCCGCATCCTCGCCGACACCGAGCCCCCGGCCGCGCGGATCGACTGACGTGCGTGCTCTCCTCCGCCGGCTCGCCAGGGCCGGTCGCCGTCTGGTGCACCCCGTGTCGGGTGTCGGGTGGGTCGTCCTCCTGCTGGGCGTGCTGCTGGCCCTGGTGGGCTGGGACCGCGGCTGGCTCGAGATGACCGTGCCGGCGCTGACCCTGCTCGGGGCGATGCTGTGCGCCCTGGCGCTGACGGTGGGCCGCTCGACCTTCTCCGTCGACCTGGACCTCTCGGGCAACCGGGTGACCGTCGGGGAGCGGGCCGCAGGACGCATCACGGTCCGGAACACCTCACGACGTCGTCTCCTGCCCGCCCAGATCGAGATGCCGGTGGGGCGTGGCGCGGCCGACTTCCACCTGCCGTCCCTGGGGCCGGACGCCGAGCACGAGGAGGTCTTCGCGGTGCCGACCACGCGGCGGGCCGTCGTCGTCGTCGGGCCGGTCCGCTCGGTGCGGGGGGACCCGTTGGGCCTGCTGCGGCGGCGGGTCCGGTGGACCGACCCGGTCGACCTGTACGTCCACCCCGCCCTGGTGTCCCTGCAGGGGGCCGCCTCGGGGGTGCTGCGTGACCTCGAGGGGCAGGCCACCCGGGTGCTGTCGGACTCGGACATGTCCTTCCACGCTCTGCGCGACTACGTGGCCGGGGACGACCGTCGGCACATCCACTGGAAGACCAGCGCCCGCGTCGGGCAGCTCATGGTCCGCCAGTTCGAGGACACCCGCCGCACCCACACGGCGGTGGCCCTGTCGACAGCCCTCGCGGACTACGCGACTGAGGACGAGTTCGAGATGGCCGTCGCTGCGGCCGCCTCGATCGGTGTCCAGGCCCTGCGGGACGAGCGCGAGCTGACGGTCCTGGCGGGGGCCGGGCCGCTGCGCACCGACAGCCCGCCCCGGCTGCTCGACGACTGCTCGGCCATCGAGCTCGCCCTCGAGGGCCGCGGCGGGGACCAGCTCGGCACGTGGGTGGCGCGCTCGGCGGCCGACGCCTCGGTCGCGATCCTCCTGGTCGGCTCGGTTCCCACCCGCCAGGCGATGCGCGCCCAGGTCCGGCACCTGCCCGCCGGGGTGCGGACCCTGGTGCTCGTGTGCGCCGAGGGGGCGGCCCTCGAGGTGTCCCAGCACGGGACCCTGTCGATCGCACGGATGGGTTCCCTCGCGGACCTGCCGCGCGTGCTGCGCCGGGTGGTGGCCGGATGAGCGCCCCGACCTCTGCCCCCACACCCACCCCGGCCACGACGCCCCGCTCGACCCGGATGCGCCCGCAGGGCCGCCGGGCGTGGGTCGACGTCCTGGTCCTCGTGATCGCCCTGGGCCTGGCCCTGCTGCCCCTGGTGCCTGTCTACGGCTGGCCGGCGGCCACCCCTGCGATCCTCGGCGGCCTCCTGCTGGGGGCCGCGATCGCCGGTGCCGGGGCGCGCTGGCGCTGGCCGGCCCTGGTCACCAGCGCGGTGTCCCTCGTGGTGTACCTGCTCGCCGGTGGTGCGCTCGCCGCCCCGACGACGACGGTCCTCGGGGTGCTGCCGAGCCTGCAGACCGTCGTCCAGCTGCTCGCCTCGATCATCCGGGTGTGGAAGGAGGTGCTGACCCTCGACCCCTCCCTCGGGGCGAGCGGCACCCTCCTGGCCGCGCCGTACCTGCTGGCCCTGGTCGGTGCCATCACCGCGGTGAGCGCCGCGCTGCGGGCCGGTCGTCGGGGCGGGGCGTGGGCCGGGCTGGTGCCCGTCGCGGTGCTCGGCCTCGCGGTGCTGCTCGGCACCAAGGACACGGTGCTGCCCGTCGCCGCCGGCATCGCGATGGCGGTGCTGCTGCTGGGCTGGGCGGCGTGGCGTCGCGGGAACCTGGTGCCGCGCCGGGTGCTGGCCCTGGTGTCCCTCGGGGCCGTCGCCCTCGCCTCGGGGGCGGTGGCCGGTCCGGTGGTCGCCGAGCAGAGCCCGCGCTTCGTGCTGCGTGACGAGATGGTGCCGCCCTTCGACCCGCGCGACCACCCCAGCCCCCTCGCGGGGTTCCGACGGTTCGTCAAGGACTGGGACGAGACCGCGCTGCTGACGGTTCGTGGCCTGCCCGAGGGCACGCCGGTGCGCCTGGCGACCCTGGACGCCTACGACGGCGTGGTGTGGAACGTCGCAGGGTCGGAGGCCGCCGAGGGCTCGGGGGAGTTCCGCCGAGTGGGGGAGACCATCGAGACCTCGGTGCGGGGTGAGCGCACCGAGGTCGAGTTCGAGGTGCACGAGCTGCCCCTGGTGTGGTTGCCGACCGTGGGCTACGCCGAGCGCTTCGACTTCGCCGGGCCCCGGTCCCTCGACCTCGCGGCAGACCTGCGCTACAACGACGCGACCGGCACCGCCGTGCTGACCGCGGGCGTCGCCGCGGGCACCCGCTGGCAGACGACCGTCGTCGTCCCCTCGGTGCCTGACGACGAGGCCATCGGCAACGCGGGCACCGGGAACGTCAGCCTCCCGGAGGTCGACGGCGTGCCCGACGCCGTGCCGCTCTTCGCCGGCGAGGTGGCCGGGACCGCGACCTCGCCCGTGCTCATCGCCCGGACCCTCGAGCAGGGGCTCGCCGAGCGCGGCTGGTTCTCCCACGGCTTGACCGCCGAGGGGCAGTACCCGTCCCTGTCGGGCCACGGTGCGGACCGCATGACCACCCTGCTGACCGGTGAGCTGATGGTCGGCGACGGGGAGCAGTACGCCTCGGCCATGGCCCTCATGGCCCGCGAGATGGGGCTGCCCGCGCGCGTGGTCCTGGGCTTCGTGCCGGACGAGGAGCAGGCCGGCGCGCAGGAGATCACCATCCACGGTGAGGACGTGCAGGCGTGGGTCGAGGTCAGCTTCGCCGGGCACGGCTGGGTGCCGTTCTTCCCGACCCCTGACGAGTCCCGCACCCCGCGTGAGGACACGCCCACCGAGCAGTCCGAGCCCCAGCCCCAGGTGGTGCAGCCCCCACCCCCACCGCCCGACCCGGTCACCCCGCCCGACGACGACCCCGAGCAGGCCAGCACCGAGGACACCGAGGAGGACGCTTTCGCCTCGCAGATCTGGCGCACCGTCCTGACGGTCGCGGTCGCGGTCGGCATCCCCGTGGTGCTGCTGGTCCTCCCGCTGCTGCTGATCGCCCTGGCCAAGCGGCGCCGTCGGGAGCGTCGTCGCACCGCGGCGGTGCCCGTCGCCCGCGTGCAGGGCGGCTGGGAGGAGGTGCTCGACCATGCGCGGGACCTGCGGCGTCCGGCGCCCCGGGCCTCGACCCGGCGCGAGATCGCCGTCGGGCTCACCGCGGCGTTCGCCGCACCGCACGGTCGGTCCGCACCGGCGGACCCCGACGTCAGCACCCGCCGGGCCGCGACGGTCGGCGGACCGGTGGCCGGTCTCGCCGCCGGGGCGGACGCCGTGGTTTTCGGGCCGGGCGAGCCGGCCCCGGAGCAGGTCGAGGCCTACTGGCAGCAGGTCGACGCGGCGATCGCGGCGATGCACGAGGTCGTCCCCCGACGCCAGCGGTGGCTGGCCCGGTGGTCCCTGGCCTCGCTGCGTGCACGACGGCGGGAGCAGCGCAGGGCGCGACCGCAGGCACGCTGACCCTCTCGGTACGGTAAGGCCATGGCGTCGACGCAGCAGTCCCGGGTGCTGCAGCGGTCCCAGGCGCCGCAGCGGTTCCGCGAGCTGCGGCGGTCTCAGGTGCTGCAGCCCTCGTGGTGGTCGGCCTGGTGGCGGGGCAGGACGCGCTCCCAGGCCCGGGTCGTGCTCGGCGCGCTCGCCCTGGTCGCCCTCACCGCGGGTGCCGGTGCCGCGGGCCTGATCAGCCGCGAGCCCGACGGCGCGCTACGGGCCGGGATCGGTGAGCCGCACCCGGGCTCGACGGAGGTCGGCCCGGTGAGCCTGGTGCTGCCCGAGGCCCTCGGCCCGTGGGCGCAGGTGCCGGATGACCGCATGGACGCCCTGCGGTCCACGGGGGCCGGGCAGGGGCTGGCCCTGGACGGGGCGTGGGGCAGGGTCGCCCCCGGGGGCCTGCTCCTGACCGTGCTCAGCGTCGAGGCGGGATCGCATCGTGGTGTGGACGGCCTCGCGGGGCCGTACGAGGCGGGCACGGTCGACGTCGCCTGGCGCGGCTCAGCCTCGCACCGGACGGGTTCCCGGGCAGCGGACGGGGTCCGTGAGATCGCTCTGGCGGTCGAGCACCCGGACGGGCACCTGCTGCTGCTGTCTGTCAGCGGGCCGCAGGGCGCCTTCGTGTCGGGGGAGCTCCAGGAGGCCTTGTCCACGGTCCGGGTCGCCCCCTGAGGGCTCTCGGGGCGTCTGCGGTCAGGCGGGCGCGTCCTCGTGCTGGGAGGGCAGCAGGGCGAGCTGGACGACCTGCAGGCCGCGCTCGCGGGTGACGAGCTGACCGCGACCGGGGGGGCCGGGCACGGGCTTGGCGGCGCCGACGAGGGCGCCCTCCTCGGGGCTGCCGGACAGCACCAGGCCAGGGGCGGCGAGGTCCTTGAGGGCCTGGAGGACGGGCTCGTACATGGCGCGGCCCGCGCCGCCGGTGCGTCGGGCGATGATGACGTGCAGCCCGATGTCCCCGGCCTGGGCGAGGAGCGGGACCAGGGGCATGAGGGGGTTGCCGGTGGAGGTGGCCACGAGGTCGTAGTCGTCGACCAGCAGGTACACCTCGGCACCGCTCCACCAGGAGCGCCGTCGCAGCTGCTCGGGGGTGACGTCGGGCCCGGGCAGGCGCCCGCGCAGGTAGTCGGCGAGGTCGTTGATCTCGGTGGCGGCCTGGTCCTGGGTGGTGAGGTAGCCGGCGAGGTACTCCTCGGGGATCTCCCCGAGCAGGGAGCGGCGCAGGTCGACCGCGAAGATCTGCGCCTCGGTGGGGGTGTGCACGCGCTGGACCTCGGCGGCCACACCGCGCAGCAGGGCGGACTTGCCTGAGCCGCTGTCACCGAAGGCGATGAGGTGGGAGGTGGTGCGGGGGTCGAGGCCCACGGGGCCGAGCCGGGACTCCTCGACGCCGAGGAGCAGCTGCGGGGTCTGCGGCGCCATGGCGCGGACCTCGTCGAGGTGGATGTGCTCGGGCAGCAGCCGGAGCTTGGGCCCGCGGGGCCCGCGCCAGGCGTCGGCGACGGCCCGCACCAGGTGCTCGACGCCACCGCCGAGGGTGCCGGCGTCCCCGGAGCCGTCGACGCGGGGCAGCGCGGTGAGGATGTGGTGCTTGGTGGTGGCCAGCCCGCGGCCGGGGCGGTGCTCGGGGACGTTGGCGGCGACCTTGCGGTCGATCTCGGAGTCCATGGGGTCACCGAGCCGCATCTCGAGCTTGGTACCGAAGACGTCCTTGATCTGGGTGCGGAAGTCCATCCACCGGCTGGCGGTGGCCACGAGGTGCAGCCCGAAGGTGAGGCCGCGGCCGGCGAGGGTCTGGATCTCGGCCTCGAGCTCGTCGAACTCGGAGCGCACCGTGGACCACCCGTCGACCACGAGGAAGATGTCGCCGTACCCGTCGTCGACCTGGCCGGCGGCGCGGCGCTGCCGGTAGGTCTCGATCGAGTCGATGCCATGGGTGCGGAAGTACAGCTCGCGGGCGTCGATGATCCCGTCGATCTCGGCGACGATGCGCCGCACGACGTCTGGCTCGGCGCGGGAGGCGATGCCGGCCACGTGGGCGAGCTGGGTGAACGGGCTGAACGTGCCGCCACCGAAGTCGAGCACGTAGAACTGCACCTCGAGGGGGGTGCGGGTCAGGGCCAGGCCGGTGACCACGGAGCGCGCGGCGGTGCTCTTGCCGGTGCGGGGGCCTCCGACGATGGCGATGTGCCCGCCGGCCCCGCCGAGGGACAGGGTGAGGTTCTCGCGTCGCTGCTCGAGGGGCCGGTCGACGACCCCGAGGGGGATGACGAGGTCCCCGGAGTCTCGCCAGGTCCGCGAGACGAGGCCGAGCTCGGGGTCGGGGGCGAGGTCGGGCATGAGCTGGTCGAAGCTGTGCGGCACGACGAGGGGCTCGAGCCATACCTTGTGGGCGGGCGGGCCCTGGTCGCGCATGCGCGCGACGCCGATGTCGAAGGTGGTGCTGTCCTCGGCGGCCTCGACCTCGACGGGTTCGCGGGGGTCGCCGTCGGGGTGCTGGGCGGCCTCGACGGGGGCGGCGGTGAACAGCTCGATGCGTCCGGTGCCGTGGTGCTGGTCGGTGGGCCGGCTCGCGCCGCGGCGGGCGGAGGGCGGCCCGGAGACGTAGGAGGCGCGGAACTGGACCATGGTGGTCGTGTCGGGCTTGAGGTACCCCATGCCGGGCACGGCCGGCAGCGTGTAGGCGTCGGGCACGCCCAGCACGGTGCGGGACTCGGCTGCCGAGAAGGTCCGCAGGCCGATGCGGTAGGACAGGTGCGACTCGAGCCCGCGCAGCCGCCCTTCTTCGAGGCGCTGCGAGGAGAGCAGCAGGTGCATCTGCAGCGACCGTCCGAGCCGCCCGATGGCCACGAACAGGTCGACGAACTCGGGCTTGGCGGAGAGCAGCTCGGAGAACTCGTCGGCGACGATGAGCAGCGCGGGGAGGGGCTCGAGGTCGGTGCGGCCACCGAGGCGGGCCTTCTCGTAGTCGGCGACGTTGGCGAAGTTGCCGGCGGCGCGCAGCAGCTCCTGGCGGCGGGTCATCTCGCCCTGGAGGGCGTCCTGCATGCGGTCGACGAGGGTGAGCTCCTCGCTGAGGTTGGTGATGATGGCGCTCACGTGGGGCATCTCGGCCATGCCGGCGAAGGTCGCGCCACCCTTGAAGTCGATGAGGACGAAGTTCAGGTCCTCCGAGGAGTGGGTGAGGGCCAGGGCGAGGACGAGGGTGCGCAGCACCTCGGACTTGCCGGAGCCGGTGGCGCCGATGATGAGGCCGTGGGGGCCCATGCCCTGCTGGGCGGACTCCTTGATGTCCAGGGAGAGGGGCTGGCCCTGGCTGGTGAGGCCGATGGGGACGCGCAGCCGGTCGCGCTGCAGGCGGGGGCGCCACTGGACGGCGGGCTGGAAGTCGCGGATGTCGCCGATGCCGAGCAGGTCCACGAGCTCGGCGGAGACCGCGGGGCCCTCACCGGCGACGGGGCCGCTCTCGAGGTGCAGGGGGGCGAGGCGGCGGGCGGTGGCCTCGGCGTCGGCGAGGGCCATGTGGTCGGCGATCCCGGACCGGGCGCCCCAGCCGAGGCGAATCACCTGGAAGGCCTGGCGCCGGTCGTGGCCTTGGTCGAAGGCCTGGGGCGGGGGGCCCATGAGCAGCCGCAGGGTGTGCGCGTCGCTGAGCTCCTCCCAGTGGTCGGGCAGGTGCACGACGGTGACCCCGGCGGTGCCCTCGGGGGAGAGCACGGGGTGGCCGAGGGGTAGGTCGGCCCCGTCCACGACGATGACGACGTGCGGGACCTCGGTGCTGCCGTCCACGGCGAAGCGCGGCCGGTCGGTGAGGCCCTCAGGGAGCAGGTCGGCGATCTCCTCGTAGGAGCTGGCGATCATGCGGGCCGGACCGACGGCGTCGCGCGAGCGCATGGACTGCACGTGCGGCAGCCACTTGACCCAGTCCCAGTGCCGCAGCGCGGTGGGGGCCGCGAGGACGGCGATCTTGACGTCGTCGGCGGAGTGGAAGGTGGCGAGCTGGGCGAGCAGGGCGCGGGTGATGCCGCGGGCGCCGTCCTCGTCCCCGGCGACCTCGACCCGTGCGGCGGAGCGCAGGTCGAGGGTGAGGGGCAGGTCTCGCTGGGTGCTGTGCGAGACGAGGAACCGGTGGGCCGCGGAGGCGGCGACGGGGTCGAGCTGGGCCAAGGGCGGGGTCTCGGCGGGTTCGAGCTCGACGCACAGCGGCTGGTCGGCGCGGCCGGCGCGCACGGTGAGGTACTGCTCGTGCTCGAGGTCCCGTTCCCACACCCGGGTGCGTTCCTCGGCGACGGATGCGAGGGCGCGGGGGTCGGGGTGGAACCAGTGGGCGTGGCGGCGCTGGGCCTTGGCGGCGTTGCGCACCTGGCCGCGCAGGTCGCTGAGGTAGGCGAGGTACTCGCGGCGCGCCCCGACGACGGTCGACTGGTGCTGGGAGCGTTGACGCCAGATGTTGACCCCGACGAACCCGAGGGTGGCGACGAGGAACATGCCGGCGCCGATCATGCCGCGGGGCCCGGGCATCGCGACGGCCACGAAGACGATCCCCCCGAGGCTGCCGAGCATCGGCACCATCATCGACAGCGTGCCGCTCATGCCTTCGGAGGCGGCGAGCTCGGGTGGTGGCTGGACGGTGACCTGGCCCGACGGCGGGGGCGGCGGGGTGATCTGCTCCAGGACGGTCGGTGAGGTCACGGGGTCAACCTAGGTCACCGATCCTCGTTCGCGGTATCCGCGACCGAGGGGGTGGACGTGGATCGCCTCGTGCGGCTGCGCCTGATCACCAGGACGCCGGCGACGGGTGTGCCGTTGCGGCGCTCATCCCGGCCAGCGCCAGGGCCAGGCCCGGGCCTGTGGCGGCCAGGTGCCTGCGGGTGGGGCGGGGCATGGGGCGCTTCGCTACCAGTCCTCGTCGGCGGTGTCGGTGACCGGGGGTGCGACCAGGTCGGGCAGACGGTCGCGGGACCCCGCGGCAGCAGCCGGTGCGGGGGCGTTCGGGCTGTCGTCGGCCAGGTGCGGGGCGAGGTAGCCGGCACCGCTGCGACGCTTCTTGCCTGCCGAGCTCCCTGCGGCGCCGCCAGCGCCCATGGGCATGCCAGCCATCGTCGAGCCGCGCCCACCCGTCGCGCCGGCCCCGGCCTGGGTCGAGGAACCGGCGGTCAGGCCCGACCCGGTGGACCCGGACAGGGCTCCGGTACGAGCTCCGGCACCGGTGCCGTTGGTCCCCCCTGCAGCGGCTCCGGAGGCGCCGGTCGAGGCGCCGACTGCGCCCGGGGCCCCCACGAACGTGCCGCCACGCCCGCCGATCGCCGACGCGCCGCCAGCGCCACCCGACCCTGCGCCAGGTGTGCCGAGGCCGGTGCCCGGGCGCAGACCCGCCCCGAGGCCGGCCGACGTGCCGCCACGAGAGCCCGCGCCCTGGCCAGCGGCCGCTCCACCGGCCCCCGCGACAGGGGTACCGCCGAGGGCGCCACCCCGCCCGAGCCCGGCCCCCAGGGCTGCCCCGCCCACGGCGACGCCGCCGGCCAGGGCGCCGCCGGCGCCGCCGACACCGCCGGCTGTGGTCCCGCCCCCTGTCCCGGCCGCACCCGTGCCGCCGGTCATGCCTTGGCCGGGGACGGAACCGGTCAGCGAACCATCGGCAGATCCTGACCCCCCGGTCGGCGCCGCCCACCCCGAGGAGACCGTGCCGGGCGTGTTGCGGCCGCCGGCGGCGAGCCCGCCAGCCACGGTGCCGACCCCGACCCCGACACCCGCGCCGGCCGCGCCACCGAGCACGACGCCCGGGCTTGTCGTGGCGCCCGGGCCCGTGCCGATCGAGGCCGAGGCGCTGGCCGGGAGCGCGGGACCGCCTCCCGTGATCGGGTTGTAGCTGCCGCTGGCCCTCGTGGGCGTGTGCGGGGTGGTCGAGGGGGTGGGGCCCGGGACCGAGCCGGAGTCGCCGTTGTCGTAGCCCTCGCGGCCGGGGGCTACCGGCAGGGCCTCGGCCGCGGCCCGCATCTGGGCCCGCAGCGAGGTGAGCGCCGGCCGCGCCGCGTCGTCACGGGCCTCGCGCTGACGCCGGTCGAGGTACTGGGTGGCCTCGTTGCCGGCGAGGACGCCCAGGGGCCCCATGACGGTGGACCCGGCGAGGATCGCGCTGCGCTGCCAGGTCGGGATCTGGTCCTCGGGGAGGGCCGCGTACGCGCTCCGCGCCTCGGACAGTGCACCCTTGGCAGCCTGAGCGGCAGCGGCTGTGGTCTCGATGAGCTCGATCTGCTTCTTGGTCTGCGCGATCAGACCCTCGAAGGCGATCGCGGCGCTGTCGCCGGCCCGACCCTCGATGCCGGTGTCGGAGAGCACACCGTTCAGTCGCTGGGCAGCGGCCCCCAGGGCCGCGGCCGTCGAGCCGAGGTTGTTGATCTCTGCGTCGATCGCGCCCAGCGTGGTGCTCGGCAGCTCACCGACCTGGGCGAGCTCATCGGACGGGCGCGTCATGGGTGACCTCCGGGCGTGGGTGACGGGGTGGCGTCGGATGTGCGGCGGCGACGCTCGGTCAGGACCGCGGCGAGGGCGATGAGTGCGACCAGCACGATGAGAGTGGCCCCTGCGGGCACGACCCAGCCCGGAAGCCCGCCGCTGTCGTCGGCCGGGGGGGCCGGTGGCAGTGCGTTCTCGGAGGGGGCCTCGGTCTCGTCGGTCGCCTCGGGCGTGGGCGCGGGCTCCTCGGCGTCCCCGGCGATCTCAGCGGCCGAGGGTTGCGCACCGGGGTCGTCGGAGACCAGGGGGTTGGTGTCGGGGTAGGCGGTCGGGTCCGCGTCGAGCATGTTCAGGACCGAGATCGAGCCATAGCCGATGGAGTCGTTCTGACGGGTCAGCTCACCGTCGTTCTGGAACGTGTGCCGCAGCAGGGTCTGGATGATCTGGTTGGCGGTGGCCTCGGGGTGGGCCGACCACACGAGCGCCAGGGCGCCTGCGGTGTACGCGGTGGCGTTCGACGTGCCTCGCGTCGTCCCGTAGCGGTTCCAGCTCTCGTCCTCACCGGGGAAGAGCGTCCGGACCTCCTCGCCCGGCGCGACCACGGCCTTGCGAGGGCTCGTTCCCGCTTCCGGGGGGAGCCGACCATCGGCGCCCGCGCTCTCGACGGTCACGGCGCCGTTCGCGTCGGCGAGGGCGTTGAACGGGACCACGGCGGTGTTCGGTCGCGACACGACCACGATCGCCCCCTCGCGCTGCGCACGCGCGACCTGGTCGAACACCGCAGTGGTCGTGGTCCCCCCGCCGGACAGGGAGATGACCTGCGCGCCGTCGTCGAGGGCCTGGCTGATCGCCGCGGCCATGCTCGAGGAGCCCTCAGCGGTGCAGTCCTCGTCCTCGCGCCCGAGCCCTCGGGCGTAGTAGAGCACCGTGGCCCCGGGCGCGACACCACGGACGCCGGGCTGACCGTCCGCGCCGGTGCCGGTGCCGGCCACCAACGAGGCCATGCTCGTGCCGTGCCGAGCCCCCTCGTCGGTCCCGACGGCGGGGGCGTACCCCGTCGGGGAGGCCGGGTCGGCGCAGAAGGAGGGTTCGTGGACGGTCAGGTCGACCCCGACGAGCTCGGGCACGTCGGGGTTGATGGGGGAGTCGATGACCGCGACCGTGATGCCCTGCCCCGTGGCGGTGGCGTGCGCCTCGTCGAGGCCGGCGGCGTCGACGTACCACAGGCCGTCGGCGGCAGGGTCGGCCGCCTGGCTCACCGGTGGCGCGGCGGGCCGGGGGGCGGCGACGGCCACGGCGGCGCCCGGCCCGACGAGGCCCAGGCCGAGCACGCAGGTCAGGGCGGCCGCGCCCGCGAGCGCCGACCTCCTCGGCCCGGAGAGACCGGGACCGGGGGTGCTCTTGGCGTAGACCTCGGTGGAGGTCGCCGGCAGCCCGTCGGATGCGGCGCGCACCTGCGCGCGCAGCGAGGTGAGCGCCGGGCGCGCCGCGTCCGCGCTCCGCGCCTCGGACAGTGCGCCCTTGGCGGTCCGGGCGGCAGCGGTTGTGGTCTCGATGAGCTCGATCTGCTTCTTGGTCTGCGCGATCAGACCCTCGAAGGCGATCGCGGCGCTGTCGCCGGCCAGGCCCTCGATGCCGGTGTCGGAGAGCACACCGTTCAGTCGCTGGGCAGCGGCCCCCAGGGCCGCGGTCGTCGAGCTGAGGTTGTTGATCTCCGCATCGATCGCACCCAGCGTGGTGCTCGGCAGCTCACCGACCTGGGCGAGCTCATCGGACGGGCGCGTCATGGGTGACTTCCGGGCGTGGGTGACGAGGTGGCGTCGGGCGTGCGGCGGCGACGGGCGGCCAGGGCCGCGGCGAGCGTGGTGAGTGCGACCAGCACGATCAGGGCGCCCGCGGTGGGGGCGACCCAGGCGGGCAGCCCGCTGCTCTCCTCGCCCGAGGCGGTCGGCGGCGAGGTGGCCTCTACCGTGCCTTCGGTCTGGTCGGTCGCCTCGGGCGAGGGCGCGGGTTGCTCGGAGTCACCGGCAATTGCCGTGGCTGAGGGCTGTGCGTAGGGGTCGTCGGAGATCAGGGGGTTCGTGTCGGGGTAGGCCGTGGGGTCCGCGTCGAGCATGTTCAGGACCGAGATCGAGCCGTAGCCCACGGAGTCGTTCTGACGGGTGAGCTCGCCGCTGTTCTGGAAGGTGTGCCGGAGGAGGGCCTGGATGATCTGGTTGCCGGTGGCCTCAGGGTGGGCTGACCACACCAGGGCCAGAGCGCCCGAGGTGAACGCGGTCGCGTTCGAGGTCCCAGATGACGGCCCATACGTCCTCCAGCTCTCGTCCTCCCCGGGGAAGAGGGTCCGGACGTCCTCGCCAGGAGCCACGACGTCCTTGGAGGGGCTCATCGTCGCGTTGCGGGGCAGTCGACCGTCGCTGTCCGCAGTCTCGACGGTCACGGCACCGTTCGCGTTGGTGAGGTCGTGGGGCCAGGTAGAGGTAGCCGTGTTCGGTCGGGAAACGACCACGATCGCGCCCTCGCGGTGCGCCCGGGCGATCTGGTCGAACACAGCGTTGGTCGTGCTGCCCGACGAGGACAGGGAGATGATCTGCGCGCCGTCGTCCAAGGCTTGGCTGATCGCGGCTTCCATGCTCGAGGAGCCCTCAGCGGTGCAGTCCTCGTCGTCGTCGCCCAGCCCTCGGGCGTAGTAGAGGACCGTGGCCCCGGGCGCGACACCCCGGACGCCGGGCTGACCGTCCGCGCCCGTGCCGGTGCCGACCACCAACGAGGCCATGGACGTGCCGTGGAGCGCGCTGTCGTCGGTGGCGACGGCGGGGGCGTGCCCCGTCGGGGAGGCCGGGTCGGCGCAGAAGGAGGGCTCGTGGACGGTCAGGTCGGTTCCGACCAGTTCGGGCACGTCGGGGTTGATGGGGGAGTCGATGACCGCGACCGTGATGCCCTGCCCCGTGGCGGTGGCGTGCGCCTCGTCGAGGCCGGCGGCGTCGACGTACCACAGACTGTCGGCGGCAGAGTCGGCTGCCTGGCTCGCCGGTGGCGCGGCGGGCCGGGTGGCGGCGACGGCCACGGCGGCGCCCGGCCCGACGAGGCCCGGGCCGATCACGCAGGTCAGGGCGGCCGCGCCCGCGAGCGCCGACCTCCTCGGCCCCGAGAGGGCGGCCGAGAGGTGCCGGGTCCTCACGAGGAGCGGCCGAACGCGTTCGTGTCGGCGCCGTTCGTCGTTCCTTCGGTGCCGGAGGCGCTGTAGAGGGCGTCCTGCCCCGCCGGGATGTCGTACGGCGTGCAGACCGCCGCAGGGGCGGGGGCCGAGGCCTCGGCCGAGCGGACCAGGGCCATCAGCCGTTCGCGCGTGTCGTCGTCGACCCGCTCCATGGCCTGGGCGTTGTCCAGCAGGTTCCGGGCGGCGGTGCCGACGTCGCGGCTGAGGGTGTCGAGGCTGCGGGCGAGGGTGTCGAGGGTCTGGGCGTAGCGCTGGCCGAACTGCGTGCACTCCGGGATGGCGCTCCACTTGCCCGGGCCCTGCTGGGCGCGGGCCTCGGCGAGCGGACCGGCGAGCGGACCGGCGAGCGTGCCGATCTCGCGCAGCAGTCCCTCGAGCCTGCTCACGTTCGCCATCACCATCTGCGGGGTGAGAGCCATGATGCCGACCACGTCGTGCCCCCTAGGCCTGTGTTCTCGTCTGCTGGGCCGTCGGGCCCGATGCGTGCGGTGCGGGTCCGTCCCGGGCCTCAGCCGGGGACGGACCCGCAGGTCATGCGGTGCTGCTGGTCATGCTGAGCGGCAGGTCACCAGCGGGCGGCGTTGGCCCGCTCGGTGGTCTGGTAGTCCTGGCCCGAGGCGTCGACCGCGCGGCCCACGTCGGCGAGCAGGAGCTTCATGTCGCTGATCGCAGCAGTCCACTTGGCCTTCGCGGCGTCGTAGGAGTTCGACGCCTCACCGGTCCAGTTGGCCCGCAGCGGCTGGAGCGACCGGTCCATGGTGGCCAGCGTCTGCTCGAGCTGGTTGGCGCCGTTCACGATGTCGGCCGAGGCCGTCGCCAGGGCGCCGAAGTTGACCTTCAGGTTGCTCATGGTGTGGTCCTTTCTCAGCCGAGGCGCGAGGTGAGGCGGTTCATGACCGCGGACTGCTGGTCGTCGGCCGCGGTGTAGGTCGACTGCGAGGAGACCAGGTTGGACTCGAACTCGTTGAGCGAGTTGATGATCGTCGTGGCGTTCTGCTGCCACCGGTTCATCAGGGTCGAGAACGCCACAGCGCCCTGACCCTGCCACTGCCCACCGATGCCGGCGAGCTTGCCCTCGAGGACCTTGAGCTGCTGCTGCAGCTCGCCCCGCGACTGCGCCACGGCCTGCGCACCGGCCTTGAGCGCACCATCTGCTGCTGAGACCTCAGCCGCCATGGGTCACCTCCCTCTCTCCAGCCCCCTGTGGAGCCCATCGACCACCCCGGCAACTGTCGGGACGAGCGCCCCGCGGGCGCGAGATCAAGATAGCGGCTCAGAACGAACATTCCACCCCTGGCGTCACGCTGTGGATCGACCCCTCGGGCCGACGGGTGTGACTCACCCGATCGGGGCACCTCGGTGGTCCCTCGATCGGGGGACGGGCCGCTGCGGCCTAGCATGTGCCCGTCGTCCCACCACGCCCGAGGGGAGCTGCCGGTGCCCGACGCTCGCACCCGCCTCAGCATCGTCCTCGGCGACCGCTCGTACGACCTCGCCGTCCCCGTCGGCGCCCCCCTCTACGAGGCCCTGCGCGCGGTCGAGATCGAGATCGCCGACCCCTCGGTCACCGTCGTCGACTCGACCGGCCGGCACGTCGACCTCTACGGCACCGGTGACACCGGCCTGCTCGACGGCGCCGTGCTGCACGTGCTGCGGCGGACCGCCGCGAGCGAACCCACCCGGGGCACGCACGGCGCACCGACCACCCCGGCGCCGTCCGGGCAGCGCGGCGCGGCGACCCCGGTGGCCGACCGCGTCGCGGCCCGGCCCACCACGGTGCCCTGGTGGCTCGGCCTCGCGGGGATCGCCGCCGTCGTCCTGACCTCGACCGTCGTCCTGGAGCTCGGTCCGCGGGGCGGGCCCGCCCTGGGCGCCCTCGCCGCGGGTGAGCGCTGGGCGCTGGCAGCCCTCCTCGCAGCCACCGCCCTGGCCGTCGCGGTGACCCGTGGCCGACCCGGCTCCACAGGTGCCGCGTGGCCCGCGGCGGTCGCCGCCGTGGTCGCGGCCGGGGCCGGGGCGCTCACGGTCGACCCGCAGCTGGCCGGGTCCGGGCGGCTCGTCGTCGTCGCCGGGCTGGGCGCCGCGGCGATCGTCACCGCCGCCCGGTGGGGGGTCCTCAGCAGAGACCGCGACCCAGGCGGCGACGTCGCCGCCGCCCTGCTCGTCGTGCTCGGCGTGACCGGGGGCACCTGCGCGGTGGTGCTCCTCGCAGGCCTGCCCGGGGCCCTCGCCGCCGGTGCCCTCCTCGGGCTCGTCCCCCTGGGAGTCCGCGCGCTGCCCTCGATGGCCCTCGACGTGCCTGAGGACCAGCTCGTCGACGTGAGCGTCGTCGCCCGCACGGTCTCGGGTGTCCGGGAGGCCCCGCCACGGCCCCGCGGCCGCGTCAACGACCGTGCCGTGCGGCGCACCGTCCTGGCCGCCGAACGCCGCCGCGACGCCGGGACGGTCCTGCTCAGCGTGCTCGCCGTCGTCGTCGCCCCCGTCCTGCTGGTCACCGCCCCCAGGGGCCCTCTGACCGCCTGGACCTCCGCCGGGGCCGTCGTCGCCGTCGCCCTCGCCCTCGCCCTGCAGCCGCGTGCCACCCGAGGGCCCGTGGCCCGCTGGGCGCCGCGCCTGGCGGCCGCGACCCTCGTGCTCCAGCTCGGCGCCCTGGGAGCTGTGGGGCTCGCCCTCGAGACCCAGGTCCCCCTCGTGCTCCTGGCCCTCGGGGTGCTCGTGCCGCTGCTCGCCGTGCCCATGGGCCGCGGGTGGCGCTCGGTCGGCTTCTCCCGGCTCGCCGACACCCTCGAAGGCCTGTCCGTCGTCCTCGCCCTGCCCCTCGCCCTGACCGGCGCCGGGGCCGTCGAGGTGCTCCGGCAGGTGACGTCCCGGTGACGCGACCCGTTGCTACCCTGTGCCCGGCCCCAGGGCACGGGCAGGTGCTCGGTCAGCATTCCGGGCGGAGCCGGGGGGAGGCACGGTGAGCACCACCGTCGCGGGCGTGTGCACCCAGTGCCGCTCCCCCCTGCCCCGGACCAGCCCGTTCTGCACCCGGTGCGGGGCCCTGGCCCCCACCACCGCGTCCAGCCCCGCCGACCCGAGCCGCGCCGCTCCCTCCGCGCCCGTCGAGGGCGGCCCCGCGGTGCGCCTCCCGCACGACGCGGCCCTCGGCCCCGCCTTCGACGGTGCCGTCGTCGCCACCGTCGGACGACGGGTCGGCGCGTACTGCCTCGACGCCCTGACCGTCCTCCTCGTCGCCGCAGCCGCTCTCGTCCTGACCTCGCACGGGGTCTACGCAGCCCTCGCCGCCGCCGAGACCGCCGTCGCCCTGGTGCTGTGGGAGGCGCGCAGCGGACGCACCCCGGGCCACGCCCTGCTCGGGCTTCGTGTCGCCCAGACCACCCGCCCCTACGCCCCCGGCCTCGGTCGCTCCCTGGGGCGGGCCGTCGTGCTCGGTGCCGGGCACGTGCTGCTCGTCGGGCAGTGGGCTGTCCTGCTCTCCCCGCTGATGGACCGGTCGGGACGCCGGCAGGGCTGGCACGACGTCGTCGGTGGCACCGTGGTCGTCGACGTCCGGGCCCTGCGCCGCGCCGCCAAGGTTCCCGACCAGCCCGCGCAGCCCCTGCCGATCCCCGTCCCCGAGGCCACGCCCCCGGTCGAGGCCCTCGAACCGCCCGCGCGGCCCTTCCCCCACCCCGCGAGGGGGGCGTCCGCAGCGCCGGTGCAGGCGCCGTCGACCTACGTCGTCACCCTCGACACCGGCGAGGCGATGAGCGTCTCGGGCCCCGGCCACGTCGGTCGCCGCCCGAGCCCGCCCGAGGGCGAGCCCTGCGAGCACCTCATCACCATCGCCGACCCCGGCCGGTCACTGTCCCGCACCCACGCGCGCTTCGGCATCGACGGGTCCGGGTTCTGGGTCGAGGACTGCGGATCGGCCAACGGCACCGCGGTCCTCACCGCGGACGGCACCGTCCTGCCGCTCGCCCCCGGGGAGCGCGCCGTCGTCCCGCCGCACGGGGCCGTGCGCCTCGGCGACCGGACCTTCACGGTGGAGCCGTTCGCATGAGCACGCCCGCCCTCCGCCCCAGCAGCCCCGTCCCGACGACCGAAGGACCACGATGACCGCGCCGAGCTCGAGCCCAGGCCTCGGGACCCTCGTCCGGGTCTCGGTGAGCGCAGGGGACCGCGGCGCCGACCTCGGTGCCCCCGCCGGGGTGCCCGTCGCCGAGCTCGTGCCCGGCCTCGCGCGGACCCTCGGGCTGCTCGACGCCGCGACCGTCCACGGCGGCTACCACCTCGTCCGCTCCGACGGCGTGGTCCTCGACACCGACCGCAGCCTGCAGGCCCAGGGCGTCCAGGACGGTGCCGTCCTCACCCTCGAGTCCGGTGCGCCCCCCGAGGACCTCCGCGTCTACGACGACGTCATCGAGGCCGTGGCCGACGCCGTCGAGGGCCAGTACGCCCCGTGGACCGCGCAGGACTCAGCCCTCACCGCCGTCGTCGCCGCGACCGCCTTCCTGCTCACCGGTGGTCTGCTCCTGCTGGGTGCCGACCCCACCTCGACCTTCCCGCCCGTGGTCGCCGCCCTCGCTGCCGTCCTCGTCGTCGGAGCAGCGGCCGTGGTCGCCCGCGTCGGGTCCCACGAGGTCGGTGCGCAGGCCCTCGCCGTCACCGGCACCGCGCTCGGGCTCGTCGCCGGGCTCACCGCGACCAGCTCGGGACCGGGCTGGGGGTGGCCCACCGTGTGGGGCGGCGCCGGGATGCTCGCCGTCGCCCTGCTGGCGGTCCCCGCCATCGCCCGCGGCCGCGAGCTGCTCGTGGCCCCCGGGGTGCTCGGCCTGACCCTCGCGACCGTCGGCGTGGTCGTCGCGACCGCCGAGGTGCGGCCCGGACCGGTCCTCGCGGTGGTCGTGGCCATCGTCGTGACCGCCGGCAACGGCATCCCGTGGCTCGCCCTCGCCAGCACCCCCCTGCGCGTGGTCTCACCCCGCAGCGACGCCGAGATCCTCCTCGACCCGGACCCCGTCGACCCCGCTGCCGTGCGCGACCACTACGGGCGCGGTCACCGGCTCCAGATCGCCCTGCGCCTGGCTGTCGCCCTCCTCGCGCTCGCGGCCGCCCCCGCCGTCGTGGCCACCGGGGTGCCGGGGACCGTCCTCATGGCCTCGGCCTTCGCCGGGATGCTCCTCGGCGTCCGCCAGACCTACTCACGCCAGGACGTCCTGGTCGTCATGGGGACCGGCATCGTCGGGCTCACCGTCACCGGGGTGCTCGCCGCCGCCGCGCACCCCGACTGGCGCCCGAGCCTCGCGCTGATCTCCGGCCTCGTCGCGGCCCTCGTCATCACCCTGAGCCTCGTCGCACCGCGGCGGCGGCTCGGGCTCGCGCGCCTCGCCGACACCGTCGAGCTGCTCTCCCTCGCCGTGCTGCTGCCCCTCGGCGTCGCCGCCGCCGGGCTGGTCTGAGCCGTGGCCTCCAAGAAGGACCTCGTCGAGGCCCAGACCTTCAGCCGGCGCCGCCTGCTGACCGCCTTCGTCTCCGGGACGCCCGGGGGGCGCGAGCTCGAGCCGACCAAGCCGCTGCGTGCCGTCGCCGGCGGGGTGACCCTCTCGGTGCTGCTCGTGCTCGGCAGCCTCGGCTTCGGGCTGCTCAGCCCGGGCCTGCCCGCCGGGTGGGACGACAACCGGCTCGTGGTGACCGAGGACGGCTCCCGCTACGTGGCCCTCGAGGGCACCCTCTACCCCGTGCTCAACGCCGCCAGCGCACGGCTCCTCGTGCCGCCCGGGGAGTTCGAGGTGGTCCAGGTGCGCGCCGAGCAGGTCGCCGAGAGCCCGCGCGGGCAGACGGTCGGCATCCCCTCGGCCCCCGACGCGGTCCCCGCCCCCAGCCGCCTCATCGGCTCCGGGTGGCTCGCGTGCGTCGGCCCCGAGCGCGCCACCGCGACCGTCCTCACCGCCGACGTCGACGGCCCCGCCGCCGAGATCGCCGCGCGTGACGCCGCGGGCGACGTCGGGCCCGGCCTGCTCGTCGAGGCCGGCGACGACCTCTACCTCGTCGCCGCCGGACGCCGGCACCTCGTCCCCCGGGCCGAGACCGCGGGGGTGCTGCGCGCGATCGGCCAGGACACCGCGCTGCCCTGGTCGGTCACCGGGCGCTGGCTCAACCTCCTCGAGCCCGGCGCCGACCTCGAGCCCGTCGTCGTCCCCGGTGCGGGGGAGCCCCTCCCGGACGGGTCCGCCGCGCCCCCCGGGACCGTCGTCGGGACCGTCCTGGTGGTGACCGACAGCGTCGGCGGCTCGCAGCGCTACGTGGTCGACGAGCGAGGCGAGCTCGCCCCGCTGACCCCCTTCGCGACCCCCCTGTACGCCCTGGGCTCGGGGGCGCAGGCCGGCGGTGAGGTCGAGGTCACCGCCTCCCAGGTGTCCGGCATGCGCACCGCGAGCAGCACGGCTGCCCCCGCTGACTGGCCCACCGAGGCCCCCGGAGCCCTGCCCGAGGCGACCACCCCTTGCGTCTACCTCGACGGCGCCGTCGGTGTGGGCGTCCACCTGGTGGGGCACCCCGACGTCGTCGTCCCCGAGCAGGGCGACGAGGTGCGCGTCGAGCCCGCCGGGGGAGCCCTCGTCCGGGCCGAGGCAGGAGGAGCCGCCGCCGGCGTCGCGCACCTCGTGGACCAGACCGGCGTCGCCTACCCCGTGCCCCTCGCCGGGGACGAGCTCGCCCGCCTCGGCTACACAGAGGACGACGTGGCGAGCGTGCCCCAGCCGTGGCTCAGCCTCCTGGCCACCGGGCCTGAGCTGAGCGTGGACGGCGCCGCCCAGGGCGCGCAGACCGCCCAGGGCACCGACGGCACCGAGAGCACCGAGGGCACCGAGGGATCGGCGTGAGGCCACGGCGTGGCCGTCCGGAGGGGCGCGGGGGCGCCGTCCTCCGCGTAGGTGCGGCCGCGGCCTGCGGGTCGCTCGCCTCGACCCTGATCCTCGCGGGGGCCGCGCCCACCACGGCCACCGCTGCCGTCGCCGCCGACTGCGACCCCGAGGTGACCCGCCTGGTGGCCGAGCCCCCGGTCGCCCTCGACCGCCTCGGGGCCGCCGAGTCCTGGCAGCTCGCGACCGGCGAGGGTGTGCTCGTGGCCGTGGTCGACTCCGGGGTCGACGCACGCAACGAGCACCTCACCGACGCCGTCGTCGACGGCGTCGACCTCGTCGGCACCGAGGGCGACCCGCGAGGCTGGTCGGACCCGGCCGGGCACGGCACCGCCGTCGCCGGGCAGATCGCGGCCCGCGCGGTCGAAGGGTCCGGCCTGGTGGGGCTCGCCCCGGACGCGCGCATCCTGCCGGTGCGCGTCTACCTCTCGACCGAGGACCAGGCGGCCGAGGCCGGGGACGGGGTGCGCACCGACCGGATCGCCGAGGGCATCCGCGCGGCGGCCAACACCGGGGCCCAGATCATCAACGTGTCCCTGAGCTCCCCGACCGACGACCCCGCCCTGCGTGCCGCCGTCGAGCTCGCGAACCGGCGCGGGGCCCTCGTCGTCGCGAGCGCCGGGAACCGCCTCACCGCCGAGGACACCTCGGACTCGCCCCGCTACCCCGCGGCCTACCCGGAGGTGCTCTCGGTGACCGCCGTCGACGCGGCGGACCAGCCCACCACCGACGCGATCCACGGCCCCCACGTGGACGTCGCCGCCCCCGGGACCGACGTGCTGACCACCTTCCACGCCGCGGGGGACTGCATCCTCGCGGGTGGGGAGGCCTCCACGAGCTTCGCCACGGCCTACGTGAGCGCCGCCGCGGCCCTGCTCGCCGAGCGCTACCCCGACGAGCTGCCCGAGCAGTGGGCTCACCGCCTCATGGCCACCGCTGCCCGCGGCGCCGTCGACCAGCGCGACGACCAGAGCGGGTGGGGCGTCGTCCGGCCCTACGCGGCCCTGGCCCTGGTCGACGACGGCACCGCCCCCGGGCCGCCGAGCCCGCTGCACGGGCGCCCACCAGCTGCCGAGAGCCCGGCCGACCAGACCCTCGCCCTCGGCGCGCGCGCCGACCCCACCGGCCCGACCCGCGCCGCCACCGGCTGGTGGGTGGTCGCCGGGGCTGGGGCCCTGGTCGGCGCCTCGCTGCTCGGGGTCCGCCGTCGCGGGCCGGAGCGGTCAGCACCTGCGGCGCGCTAACCTGCCCCTGATCGTCGGGACCGAGGGGGCGCGACGATCGCAGCTCGGGTCGATCCCCGCCGTGCGCGGCTCAGGGTCAGGGCTGAGGATGCCGATGCCCCTGGGAGGGCCCGGTGCGTCGGGTCCCTGCCACCTGCTCGAGCCGAAGGGAACCAGGACCTGATGCCGACCCCCGGGGCGCTGCCGGCCACGATGACCCGGCGCCTGCTCGCCTTCGTGATCGACGCCGTCGCTGCTCTCCTGCTCGGCGGCGGGTTCGTCCTGGCCGGGACCCTGCCCCTCGTGCAGGCCCTCGCCGAGGGCGAACCGGTCACGACCGTCGAGAGCCCCTCGGTCCTCATGCTGATCGGGCAGGTGCTGCTCCTGGCCCTCGGGGTCTTCCAGTGGTGGTACCTGGGCACCCGCGGCTGGACCATCGGCAAGCGCCTGGTCGGCCTGCGCGTCCTGGGGGCCGAGACCGGACGCCCCGTGGGCCTGGGCCGCGGCCTGCTGCGGTTCCTCGTCCCCGCGGCGGGCTCGCTGGCCTGCGGCGTGGGCCAGTGGGTGGTCTACGCCTCGCCGTTCTTCGACTCCTCGGGCCGCCGCCAGGGCTGGCACGACAAGGCCGCCGGGACCATCGTCTACGACGTCGCCACCGGGGTGGACCCGATGACGGCCTCGACGAGCGTCGGCGCCGCGCACGCCCAGCAGCGCCTCGACGCGATCCTGCGGCAGGACTCGGCCCGGGCCGAGCGGACCAGCACCGACGACCTCTCCGTCTGGGCCGGCCCGCCGCTCACCGCGACCGCCCCGGAGAGCGGCGCGGTCGCCGAGGCCCCGCCGCGGCCCGTCCCGCCGCCGGCCCCGGCCCCGCCGCCCCCCGCCCCCGCCCCCGCGCCGACTCCGGCCTCGCCCGCCCCGCCTGCTCCTGCCCCGCCGGCCTCGGCTGCCCCTGCGTCGCCGGTGCCGGCCTCGCCGCCGAGGGACCAGCCGACCGGCGACGGCCTCATCTCGTCGATCCCGGGCAGCCGGGGCACGGCAGAGCCCTCGCCAGCAGCGGCGGGCCCGGGACCGGTCGCGGGTCGTCCCGCCACGGGTGCTGACCCGTCCGCGGCTGGCCCCGCGGAGGCGGACGACGCGACGGGTCAGATCCCCGTGCAGCGCCCCGCCCCGCCGACACCGCCCGTCGAGCCCCCCGCATCGCCGCCCCCGGCAGCGCAGGCCCCTGCGGCGACGAGCCCGCTGGCCGACGACGTCGAGATGACGCGGCTGCGGCCCGCCCGGGGCAAGGTTCCCGAGGTCCCGCACGCCGCAGGCCCGACGGTGGTGCTCGACCTGACCGACGGGCGGCGGATGCCCGTGACCGGGTCGGTGCTCATCGGACGCAACCCGTCCCCCCGCGCCGGGGAGCACGTCGACCAGCTCATCACGATCGAGGACCCCGCCCGCTCGGTCTCCAAGACCCACCTCGCCGTCGGGGTCGAGCGCGGGACGGTGTGGATCAAGGACCGCGACTCGACCAACGGCACCGTGGTCACCCTCGACGACGGCCAGCAGATCCTGTGCGCCCCCGACCAGCAGGTCCGCCTCCCGGTGGGTGCTTCGGTGGCGATCGGCGACCACGGCTTCACCGTGCGGCTCGAGGTCGACGGCGATGCCGCCGGGACCGCCGCTCCGACCAGCTGAGCTGGCGCCGCGGGCTCAGGTGGCGGGCGTCGTCCGTCGGGCGATGCGTTCGAGTCGTCCGGTGCGCAGCCCGTCGGTCGTGAGGATCACCAGGGCCAGCCACACGAGGCCGAAGCCCCACCACCGCAGCGCGGGCATCTCCTCGCGGAACACGAGCACCCCGACGAGGAACTGCACGGTCGGGGCCGCGTACTGCAGCAGACCGATCACGCTCAGCGGGAGTCGACGCGCTGCCGCTCCGAAGAGCAGCAGCGGCACCGCGGTGATGACCCCGGTGCCCGCGAGGGCCAGGGCGTGCGGGGTCCCGTGCTGGGCGAAGGTCCCCAGGCCGGCCGAGCCGAGCCACAGCAGGTAGACCAGGGCCACCGGGGTCAGCACGGCGGTCTCGACCGCGAGGGAGGTCACGGCCGGGACCGTCCGGCCCACCCGGTTCTTGATCAGGCCGTACAGGCCGAAGGTTCCGGCCAGGGCGAGGGCCACCCACGGCAGCCGGCCCAGGCCCACCGTGATGACCCCGACGGCCAGCGCGCCGACACCCAGCGCCACCCACTGGGCGCGCCGCATGCGCTCACCCAGCACGAGCACCGCGAGGGCGACCGTGACGAGAGGGTTGATGTAGTAGCCGAGGGCCGCATCGACCGTGTGCCCCGAGAGAACCCCGTGCACGAAGACCAGCCAGTTGGTCGCGACCAGCACGGCTGCCGTCGCCAGGGTCGCCAGGGTACGGGGGTCGCGGAACGCTGCCGCGACGGTGCGTCCGCCGCGGGTGACGAGCAGGGCGACCGCGCAGAAGAGCAGGGACCACACGATCCGGTGGGCCACGACCTCGATCGGTGCCGAGGGCTCGAGCAACGGGAAGTAGAGGGGCAGGAACCCCCACAGCAGGTAGGCGCTCACCCCGAGGGCCAGTCCCCAGCGGTCGGGGCCGGGAACACCGAGCGGCGCGGAGGGCTGGGCGGCCGGTCGCGGATCCACGAGCGTGAACCTACGCCCTCCCGGTGCCGGGGACGGCGAGGCACCGGCTGGTGGTCGAGGCCCGGCCCACCCCCGGGTCGCGCCTAGACTGGCCCGAGCGTCCCGGGGCGTGCCCGCGCGTCCCCGCCCCTCCTCCGGAAGGTGTTTCCCCGCCGTGAGCAGCACTCCCGTGCGCGTCGCCATCGTCGGTGCCGGTCCCGCCGGCATCTACGCCGCCGACATCCTGTCCAAGGCCGACGTCGAGGTCTCGATCGACCTCTTCGAGCGTCTGCCCGCCCCGTTCGGCCTGGTGCGCTACGGCGTGGCCCCGGACCACCCGCGGATCAAGCAGATCATCGTCGCGCTCCACAAGATCCTCGACCGCGGGGACATCCGGCTGCTGAGCAACGTCGACTACGGCACCGACCTCGACCTCGAGGACATGCGGCGCTTCTACGACGCGGTCATCTTCTCGACCGGGGCGATCCGCGACGCGGACCTGCGCATCCCCGGCATCGACCTGCCGGGCTCCTACGGGGCCGCGGACTTCGTCTCCTGGTACGACGGGCACCCTGACGTGCCCCGCACCTGGCCTCTCGAGGCCGAGCAGATCGCCGTCGTCGGGGCGGGGAACGTGGCCCTCGACGTCGCACGGATGCTCGCCAAGCACCCCGAGGACCTGCTGCCCACCGAGATCCCGGAGAACGTGCACCAGGGGCTGCTCGCCAACCCGGTGACGGACGTGCACGTCTTCGCGCGGCGAGGCCCGGCCCAGGCCAAGTTCAGCTCCCTCGAGCTGCGCGAGCTGGGCCACGTGCCGGACGTCGACGTCATCGTCTACCCCGAGGACTTCGAGTTCGACGAGGGCTCGATGGCCTCGATCCACTCGTCGAACCAGACCAAGCAGGTCGTCAAGACCCTCACGGACTGGACCCTCAAGGAGCCCGAGGAGCTCACCGCGAGCCGCCGGATCCACCTGCACTTCCTGCACCGCCCGGTCGAGGTGCTCGGGGAGGGGGCCGTGACCGGGCTGCGGACCGAGCGCACGGTCCTCACCGGTGACGGCACGGTCGCCGGCACGGGGGAGATGCACGACTGGCCCGTCCAGGCCGTCTACCGGGCCGTCGGCTACTTCGGCTCGCCGCTGCCCGGGCTGCCCTTCGACGACGTCGCCGGGGTCATCTCCAACCGCGAGGGACGCGTCGTCCAGGCCGACGGCGAGCCCATGGCGGGCATCTACACCACCGGGTGGATCAAGCGCGGACCGGTCGGGCTCATCGGCCACACCAAGTCCGACGCGACCGAGACCATCAAGCACCTCGTCGCCGACGTGCCGGCCCTGGAGCGTGCGCCCGAGCGCAACCCCGAGGCCGTCACGGCCCTGCTGGCCGAGCGCGAGGTCGGGCACGTCGAGTGGTCCGGCTGGATGCTCCTGGACGCCTACGAGCAGTCCCTGGGCGAGCCCCACGGCCGCCAGCGCATCAAGGTGGTCCCGCGTGAGGAGATGCTCGCGATCATCCGGGGCGAGGCCTGAGGGAACGCTCCGCGCGATCGGTGCGTTGACCTGGCATCGACGCATGAAGGAGGCACGGTGGGTGGTCGGCGGCACTTCAACGGTCTGAAGACGGCCGCGCTGTTCGGGTTCATGTGGGCCGTGCTGCTCGGCCTCGGCGCGCTGGTCGACGGCGGCAGCTTCCTCTGGCTCTTCGCCGGCCTGGGGGTGGCGAGCACCGCCTACAGCTACTGGAACTCGGACAAGATCGCGATCCGCGCCATGCGGGCGCGGCCGGTCAGCGAGATCGAGCAGCCCGCGATGTACCGGATCGTGCGTGAGCTCTCGACCACGGCCCGCCAGCCCATGCCGCGGCTCTACGTCTCACCGACCGCGGCGCCCAACGCCTTCGCGACGGGGCGCAACCCGCGCAACGCGGCGGTGTGCTGCACCGAGGGCATCCTCGACCTGCTCGACGAGCGCGAGCTGCGCGGGGTGCTCGGCCACGAGCTGATGCACGTCTACAACCGCGACATCCTCACCTCGTCGGTCGCGGCCGCCGTCGCGGGGATCATCACGGCCTTCGCGCAGTTCCTCATGTTCTTCGGCGGGGGGCGGGACCGCGGCGGCAACCCGATCGCCATGCTCGCCATGGCCCTCCTCGCGCCGATGGCCGCGATGGTCATCCAGCTCGCCATCAGCAGGACCCGCGAGTACGACGCCGACGAGGACGGCGCCCGGCTGACCGGGGACCCGCTGGCCCTGGCCTCGGCCCTGGCCAAGCTCGAGCGCGGCACCCAGCGAGCGCCGCTGCCCGCCAACCGTGACCTGGTCGACGTCTCGCACCTGATGATCGCCAACCCGTTCAAGGGCGCCGGGATGGCCAAGCTCTTCGCGACCCACCCGCCGATGGCCGACCGCATCGCCCGCCTGCACCGCATGGCCGGCCACCCCACCCCCTGACCCCTCTCGTGTCAGAAGCCCAGGGTGCTCTGGGTATCCCAGGTTCTGACACGAGATCGGTGCGGGGTGGGAGCGGGGCCCTGGTGGGCCCGGGGGTCAGCGGTAGTTGGTGAACTGCAGGGCGACGTCGAGGTCGGAGCCCTTGAGCAGCGCGATGACCTCCTGGAGGTCGTCGCGGCTCTTGGCCGAGACCCGCAGCTCGTCGCCCGTGATCTGCGTCTTGACCCCCTTGGGGCCTTCCTCGCGCACGATCTTCGCGATCTTCTTGGCGTCCTCGCTGCTCAGCCCCTCCTTGAGGGTCGAGACCATCCGGTACTCCTTGCCCGAGGCCACCGGGTCGCCGGTGTCGAGGGCCTTGAGGGAGATGCCCCGGCGGATCAGCTTGGTGTGGAACACGTCGAGCACGGCCTTGGCCCGCTCCTCGGAGTTGGCGATGATCACGACCGACTCGCCGCTCCACGCGATCGAGGCCCCGACGTTCTTGAAGTCGTAGCGCTGGGAGACCTCCTTGGCGGCCTGGTTGAGCGCGTTGTCGACCTCCTGCCGGTCGACCTTGCTGACGACGTCGAACGAGGACTCGGAAGCCATGTCTCCTCCTGGGGTGGGGTGCGTGGGGGGCCTTCGGCACCGTACCGGCTGGGCTCGTGTCCCGAGAGGCCGCGCAGGCTTGCTATCCTTCCATCCGCACCTGTGCAGCACGACTGCCCAGGGGTGGACCCGGCAGGTTGCCCGAGCGGCCAAAGGGAGCTGACTGTAAATCAGCCGCGCAAGCTACGTGGGTTCGAATCCCTCACCTGCCACCACCACGAGGCCCCGTCCGGTTCGCCGGCCGGGGCCTTCGTCGTCCCCGGGCCCAGGACGTCCGTCCCTGGCGGTCCCGCCTCGCACGGGCGCACGCTGGAGGGATCGACGCCGCGGGAGCACCCCCAGGACGTCCCGTGGCCCAGCAGCCGGCGACGGAGCCGGCGGAGGGGAGCTCGCCATGGCACGCCTGGACGGGATGGTGGTCATCGTCACCGGAGGGGCCCGCGGCATGGGCGCGGAGGACTGCCGCCGGCTCGTCAGCGAGGGGGCGCAGGTCGTCATCGGGGACGTCCTCGACGCCGAGGGGCAGGCCCTGGACGCCGAGCTCGGGGACGCCGCGATCTTCGTGCACCTGGACGTCGCCTCGGCCTCCTCGTGGGCAGCAGCGGTCGAGGCCGCCCACGAGGCCTACGGGACGGTCACGGGGCTCGTCAACAACGCCGGGGTGCTCTCCTTCAGCCCGGTGGACACCGCCGAGGAGGCGGACGTCACGCGGCTGCTGCAGGTCAACCTCACGGGCGCGTTCCTGGGCATCCAGGCCGTCGTCGAGGACATGAAGGCCGCCGGTGGCGGGTCGATCGTGAACATCTCCTCCGCGGCAGGGCTGGTCGGGATGGCCGGGCTCGCGGCGTACGCCTCGAGCAAGTGGGGGATGCGGGGGCTGACCAAGTGCGCCGCGCTGGACCTGGGGCGCTACGGCATCAGGGTGAGCTCGATCCACCCGGGGGGGATCCGCACGCCGATGGCGGCCGGGGTGGACGACGCGATGTTCGCGACCCAGGCGATCCCACGCATCGGCGAGGTCGGGGAGATCGCCTCGGTGGTGGCCTTCCTGCTGAGCGAGGAGGCCTCGTACATCACGGGGGCGGAGCTCGCGGTGGACGGCGGGATGGTGCTCGGTCCCCTGGCGCCAGAGCCTGTCTGAACCACGATTTCGCAGGCGGGGCTCAGCGCGTGTACCCTGGCACGCGCTGCCCCGATAGCTCAGTCGGCAGAGCGTCTCCATGGTAAGGAGAAGGTCAAGGGTTCGATTCCCTTTCGGGGCTCTGTTGGTACCTGGACACCCAGGACGGTTCGCCGTCCTGGGTGTCAGGGTGCCGATGCGGCGGGGTAGCTCAGGTGGTTAGAGCACACGGCTCATAATCGTGGTGTCGCGGGTTCGAGTCCCGCCCCCGCTACCACAGTGACAACGGCATGCCGGTCGACCTTCCGGCGGCGTGCGATCGACGATCCAGGTGCTGCTCGCGCAGCACGAGAGGTGGCAAGACCGTGGCCAGCAAGAGTCAGGACGTCCGTCCGAAGATCACGCTCGCCTGCGTGGACTGCAAGGAGCGGAACTACATCACCAAGAAGAACCGGCGCAACAACCCGGACCGTCTGGAGATGAAGAAGTTCTGCCCGCGCGACGGCAAGCACACGCTGCACCGCGAGACCCGCTGATCCAGCGCCTCGCGCGCTGAGGGCTCGCTCCGCACCCATGGGTATCAACCTCGAGTACGCGGGTCGGTCCTACCCGGCCACCGCGCCCTACACGGTCGGGCGTGAGCACCTGCGCGACTTCGCGCGTGCGGTCGGGGCCGAGCACCCGGTGCACCACGACGTGGACGCGGCGCGGTCCCTCGGGCACCCCGACGTGATCGCCCCGCCCACCTTCGCCGTCGTGATCGCCCAGCGGGCCGAGGCCCAGCTCGTCGAGGACCCCGACGCAGGGATCGACTTCACGCGCGTGGTGCACGCCGACGAGCGCTTCACCCACCACCGCCCCATCCACGCGGGGGACGAGCTCAGCACGGTCCTGCACGTCGACGGCATCGTCGAGCGGGCCGGTCTCGCGATGGTCACCACGCGCTGCGAGATCACTGCGGCCGACGGCGCCCCCGTCTCCACGGTGCGCTCGACCCTCGCCGTCCGGGGAGAGGGCTCATGAGCCCCGTCCTCGCCGACCTCGAGGTCGGGCAGCTGGTCGGCGAGCGCACCGTCGAGCTCGACCGGCGGGCCCTGGTCCGTTACGCCGGGGCCAGCGGTGACCTCAACCCCATCCACTGGAACGAGCGCGTCGCGGTCGAGGTCGGCCTGCCCGGGGTCATCGCCCACGGGATGCTCACCATGGGCACCGCCGTCGGCCTCGTGGGGGACTGGGCAGGGGACCCGGGCAAGGTCGTGGACTACGGCGTCCGCTTCACCCGCCCCGTCCCGGTGCCGGACCCGGGCGTGGCCACCGTCGAGATCAGCGGCGTGGTCGGTGCTGTCGACGCCGAGCAGGGCACGGTGCGGATCGACCTCACGGTCACCTGCGGCGGGACCCGTGTGCTGGGCAAGGCCCAGGCCCTCGTCCGTCTCTGACCTGCCCGCGCGACCGCCTAGGTGCGTGGCGGCCCCGTCGTCGTGCCGGTGCGCAGGGTGACCGGGAGCAGTGCGGGCTCGGGCTGCTCTCCTGCGAGGAGAGCTGCGACCGTCTGACCGAGGGCCTCGCCCTTGGCCGCCAGGGGCTGGGCCACGGTGGTCAGCACGTCGGGGGCGAGCCACGGCAGGTCGATCCCGTCGAACCCCGCGACCGAGACGTCCTGAGGGACGCGCAGCCCGAGGTCGCGGGCGGCGAGCAGCACCCCGGCGGCCAGCAGGTCGGACTGCGCCACGACGGCCGTCGGCGGGTCCTCGACGTCGAGCAGCAGGCGCCCGGCGGCCTGCCCCTCCTCGACGAGCGAGGCCGCGGCCTCGACCACGACCGTGGGTACGACCCCCGCGTCCTGCAGCCCCTCGAGCCGGTGCTTGGTCGGTGTCCACCTCAGCTCGGTCATGCGCTGGGGGGACACCACGGCGCAGCGGCGGGGTCCGCCGAACGGCAGGCTCACGACGGCGATGCGCTCGTGGCCGAGGTCCACCAGGTGCCGGGCGAGCTCCTCGGACCCGCGCCGGTCCTGGATGCCGACGACAGGCACCCCCTCGACCGAGGGGCCCTCCCCGATCACCACGGGCACCCCGCGGCGCTGGAGCGAGAGGAGAGCGGGGTCGTCCTCGCGCGAGCCCCAGATGAGGACCGCGACGTCCATGGGTGCCGTCTCGAGCAGCGGGTCGACCCCGGTCGTGCCCTCGGTGGCGGGCATGCCCGGCACGAGCAGGACGCCGAGGCCCATCTGGCCCAGGGTGCTCACCAGGCCGTCGAGCACCTGCACCGAGACCGGGTCGCGGAAGCTGCGCCGCAGCTGGTCGCCGATCACCACGGCGGCGATGCCCGAGCGGCCGCTGCGCAGCGAACGGCCCAGGGGGTTGGGGCCCGAGTACCCGAGCTCGCCGGCGGCGGCGAGGACACGGTCACGGGTCGCGGCCGCGATGGGGCCCGCGCCCGAGAACGCGAGGGAGGCGGTCGAGACCGAGACACCGGCCGCACCGGCCACGTCAGCCAGGGTCGGTCGACTGTGCCCCATCTCACCTGCCTCGTGGTCGAATCCGTTTGACGTTCCCGCAGCCTATCGGCAGACTTGTCGCGACGCCTCGAAACGATTCGAACCCGGACCGGACGCCCCTCGAGGGCCGCGCCGCTCCCGGAGGCGACAGCAGGGCGTCACGGCACGAGGACGTGCCCATCCCTCCCCGTGCCGGCAGCCCCGGCACCCGTGCTCTGCTCACCTGGATCGGCCTGCATGTCTGTGCTCCGCGCGCGCCGCGCGTCTCGTCCCACGTCCCGCGACGCCCGCGTCGCCCCCGAGGTCCTGCGCGCGCGCAGGCTCCTCCTGGGGCTCTACGTCCTGCTCGGCCTGACCGTGTCGAGCTGGCTGTCCCGACTGCCCTCGGTGCGGGACCAGCTCGACCTCACCACGAGCGACCTCGGCGTCATCCTCCTGATCGGCGCCGTCGGCTCGCTGACCATGGTGCTGGTGGCGGGGGCGATCGTGGTGCGCTGGGGCAGCCGCCGCACGATGCTGGTGGCAGCCGTCCTGTTCAGCCTCGCCACCCTGGCCCTCGGGCTGGGCCCGACCCTCGGCAGCGTGGCGGTCCTGGTGGCCGGGATCGTCCTGATGAGCGCCTCCTTCGCCCTGGGCAACGTGCCCATGAACGTCGAGACGGCCGTCATCGAGCGCCGCATGGGCCGCACGGTCGTGCCCCAGTTCCACGCGGCCTTCTCGATCGGCTCGGTGGTGGGCTCGGGGATCGGCGCCCTGGCGGCCTGGGGCCAGGTCCCGCTGCTGATCCAGTTCGGCGTCGTGAGCGTCGCGAGCCTGGTGTGGCGGTTCCGTGCCGTGCCCGGCGCCGTGCTGCCCCTGCCGCCCGAGCCGGTCTCCGCGGCGCAGGCCGGGGACGCCGGCCCTCGTCGGCGCGGTGCGGGGATGCGCAGGTCCCTGGGCGCCTGGCGGGAGAAGCGCACCCTGCTCATC
This sequence comes from Actinotalea soli, assembly GCF_017565425.1. Lineage (GTDB taxonomy): Bacteria > Actinomycetota > Actinomycetes > Actinomycetales > Cellulomonadaceae > Actinotalea > Actinotalea soli. Next base: position 163,820 of record NZ_JAGEMK010000005.1, on the reverse strand, counting down.
GGCCTGGTGGTCATGACCGCCGCCCTCTCGGAGGGCTCGGCCAACAACTGGTTGGCCATCGCGGTGGTGGACGGCTTCGCGCAGAGCGAGGCGGTCGCGGCCCTCGTCTTCGGGGTCTTCGTCGCCTCGATGACGGTCGCCCGTCTGGTCGGCACCCGCCTGATCGACCGCTTCGGTCGCGTGCGGGTCCTGCTCGGCTCGGGCGTGGTGTCCTTCGCGGGGCTCGCGCTCTTCGGCACCGCGCCGTCGCTGCCCCTCGCGCTCCTCGGCGTCGTCGGGTGGGGGCTCGGTGCGGGGCTCGCCGTCCCGATCGGGATGGTGGCCGTCTCCGAGGACCCGATGCGTGCGGCCGGTCGGGTCGCCGTCGTCTCAGCCTTCGCGTCGGTGGCCTCGCTCGCCGCCCCGCCGCTGCTGGGACTCGCTGCCGAGAGCCTGGGCACCCGCCAGGCGCTGCTCCTGATCCTCGGTGCGATGGTCGTGAGCATCGTCCTCTCGGGCCAGGTCCGCTCGACGGCGCCCGCCGCGGTCCCGCGCGGCGTGCGTCCCACCGGTGGTCCCGACGCCGGGTCGGTGCCTGCGCCCTCGGCCTCGGTGACCGGTGACGACCTCCTCGTCGAGGTCGTGGTCCCCGATACGCTCGCCGGGCTCGGAGAGGCCGAGCGGGTCCCGAGCGAGGTCGGTCGATGACGAGCACGCCCACCCATGACGACGCAGGCAGGCCCGGACCTTCTCCGGTGCCGTCCGGCCCCGGCCTGTCCCTGCGCCAGGTCCGGTTCGCGAGCGCCGCGGTCTTCGCGACCTTCGTGCTCAACGGCTTCAACTTCGCCAACTGGGCGGCTCGCCTTCCCGCGGTACGGGACCAGCTCGAGCTGCGGCCCAACGAGATGGGCGTGCTGCTGCTCCTCGGGGCGATCGGCTCCCTCGCGGCCCTGCCCCTCTCGGGGCTCGTGGTCCAGCGGCTCGGGGCGCGCCGCACCATCCTGACCTTCGCGGTGGTGAACGTCGTCGGGCTGCTCGTCGCGGCCACCGGCGTCGCCCTCGGGACGACCTGGCTCGTGGCTGCTGCCCTGGTGCTCTTCGGCATCGGCACCGGCGTCTGGGACGCCGCGATGAACCTCGAGGGGGCCGCGGTCGAGCAGGCGCTGCACAAGGCCGTGATGCCGCGCTTCCACGCAGGCTTCTCCCTGGGCACCCTCGCGGGCGCCGGGGTCGGAGCGCTCGCGGCCTGGCTGCACGCCCCGGTGGTCGCCCACCTCGCCGTCGCGCTGACGCTGAGCCTGGTGGGCGTGGTGGTCTCCTCGCGCTGGTTCCTGCCCGAGGGCACGCACAGCGAGACCCCCAGCTCGGCCGACGGTGCGCCGCGACGCAGCGTCTTCGCGGCGTGGCTCGAGCCCCGCACCCTGCTGATCGGCCTCGTGGTGCTCGCCGCGGCCCTGACCGAGGGGGCCGCCAACGACTGGGTCAGCCTCGCCGTGGTCGACGGGTTCGGCACCTCCAACGCGGTCGGCGCGCTCGGGTTCGCGGTCTTCGTGACCGCGATGACGGGCATGCGCTTCCTCGGCACGAGCCTGCTGGACCGGTGGGGCCGGATCGCGGTGCTGCGCCTGTCGGCAGGGCTCGCGCTGGTCGGGCTCCTGGTCTTCGGCCTGTCGCCGTGGATGTGGCTGGCCCTCGTCGGTGTCCTGGCCTGGGGAGCGGGAGCAGCCCTGGGGTTCCCGGTGGGCATGAGCGCCGCCTCGGACGACCCGTTGCGCGCGGCCCCGCGGGTCGCCGTCGTGGCGACCATCGGCTACAGCGCCTTCCTCGCCGGGCCGCCCCTGCTGGGATTCCTCGCCGAGCACGTCGGCTACCGCGAGGCGCTGCTGGTCATCACGATCCCCGTGGTGATCGGTCTGTTCGTGCTGCGTGCCGCCGAGCCCTTGCCCACCGCGGCCGGGGCGCGCCCGCAGGACTGACCGGGCCTAGCCTGGGACCGTGACGACTTCACCCGCAGCACCGACCTCGACCACCGCCGACGTGCCCGCCCTGGCCGACCTGACCACCCTGCGCCTGGGTGGACCTGCCGGACGCTACGTCGAGGCCGCCAGCGCCGAGGAGCTCGTCGCGGAGGTCCGCGCAGCCGATGACGCCGGTCAGCCCGTGCTCGTCCTCGGCGGCGGGTCGAACCTCGTGGTGCCCGACGAGGGCTTCCCGGGCCTGGTGGTCCGTGATGTCCGCACGGGCATCCGGCTCGACGACGCCATGTCCTGCGTCGGTGCGTCGATCACCGTGCCCGCCGGGACGCCGTGGGTCGACGTCGTCGACCGGGCCGTCGCCGAGGGGTGGGTCGGGGTCGAGGCCCTGGCGGGGATCCCTGGCTCGACCGGCGCGACCCCCGTGCAGAACGTGGGTGCCTACGGCCAGGAGGTCTCGGGGGTGATCTCCACGGTGCGCGTGTGGGACCGCGAGCAGCAGCGCACCCGCACCCTCGCCCTGACGGACCTGGCCTTCGGGTACCGCACCTCGCTGCTCAAGCGCTCGCTGCGCGAGGCCGACGGCTCACCCAGCCGCTGGGCCCCCACCCCGCGGTACGTGGTGCTCGAGGTCGGCTTCCAGCTGCGGCTCGGCACGCTCTCGGCCCCTGTGGCCTACGCCGAGCTCGCACGGCGCCTCGACGTCGCGGTGGGGGAGCGCGCGCCCCTTGCCGAGGTGCGGGCCGCCGTCCTCGAGCTGCGCGGGGGCAAGGGCATGGTGCTCGACGCCGCCGACCGTGACACCTGGAGCGCGGGCTCCTTCTTCACCAACCCGGTGGTCCCCGCCGAGGTCGCCGACATGCTGCCCGAGGGGGCGCCCCGCTACCCGGTGCGCCCGACCACCTCCGCAGCCGCCCCCGCCAGCGGGGCTGGCGGCGAGGCCCTGGTCAAGACGAGCGCGGCCTGGTTGATCGACAACGCCGGCTTCACCAAGGGCTACGGCCTGCCCGGGGTCGTGGGACTGTCGACCAAGCACAGCCTGGCCCTCACCCACCGGGGCGGCGGCAGCACCGAGGACCTCCTGACCCTCGCGCGCAGCGTGCGGGACGGCGTCCGCGAGGCCTACGGCATCACCCTCGAGGCCGAGCCCGTGCTGGTCGGCTGCTCGCTCTGACCCTCGGGGCCCGCCAGCCACGCGTCGACCCCGGCCAGCAGCCGGCGCCGGGTCTCGTCGGTCGCGACCGAGGCGCGGATCGACCCGCGGGCCAGCTCGGCGAGGGCCGCGTCGTCGAAGCCGTGCACGGTCCGCGCCGCCTCGTACTGCGCGACCAGGCGTGAGCCGAAGAGCAACGGGTCGTCGGCCCCCAGGGCCATCGTCACCCCCGCCTCGGCCAACCGGCGGAGCGGGACGTGGTGGTCCTCGGCGTAGACCCCGAGCGAGACGTTCGACGCGGGGCAGACCTCGAGGGCGATGCCGCGCTCGACCACCGTCTCGAGCACCCGCGCGTCCTCGACGGCGCGGACCCCGTGGCCCAGCCGGTCCGGACCCAGGTGGTCGAGCACCTCGGTCACGTGGGCGGGGCCCAGGAGCTCGCCGCCGTGCGGCACGGAGGCCAGCCCTGCGCGTCGGGCGATCGCGAAGGCGGGCCCGAACGCCTCGGTGTCCCCGCGGCGCTCGTCGTTGCTGAGGCCGAACCCCACCACCTGGCCGGGCTGGTCCCCGGCGTGCCGGGCCGCCAGGCGCGCGAGGGTCCGGGCCTCGAGCGGATGACGCATCCGGGAGGCCGCGACCACCACCCCCACCTCGACGCCGGTGCGGGCGCTCGCGGCCCGTGCCTCGTCCAGGACGATCTCCAGCGCGGGGGTGATCCCCCCGACGAAGGGCGCGTACGACGTCGGGTCCACCTGCATCTCGAGCCGGCCCGAGCCCTCGGCGGCGTCGTCCTGCGCGGCCTCCGCGACGATCCGGCGCAGGTGCGCCTCGGAGCGCACGCAGGCCCGGGCGGCGTCGTAGAGGCGTTGGAAGCGGAACCAGCCGCGTGCGCCGGCGGGGAGCTGCAGGGGGTCGCCGTCCAGCAGGGCCCGCGGGAGGCGGACGTCGCGCTCCTCGGCGAGCGCTGCCAGGGTCGGGACCCGCATGGAGCCCGTGAAGTGCAGGTGGAGGTGGGCCTTGGGCAGGGCCGCCAGGTCACGCATCGGGTCAGTGTGCCAGCAGGTGGTTGGATGAGAGAGTTCTCATCCTCCTCTCGTGCGGCTCTCACACGAGCGGGTCAGGCTCCGGGTCATGCTCGCCTCCCGTGGGTCTGCCGAGGCCGCCGTCGACGTGCACGGCACGGCCGACCTCGACCTCCTCGCCGGCCCGGCAGCCGAGGAGCTGCTGCGCGCGGTGCTCGCGGCCGAGGGGGTCGGGCTCGAGGCGTGGGAACGCCACGCGGTGCACCACCGTCCCGGGGTGGGCGTCACGGTCGGGTGGACGGTCACCTGGCGCCAGGGCTCCACCCGCGGCGAGGAGTACCTGCTCGGGACGACCGCGCCGGTCGCCCCCCGACGTGCCGCCGCCGCGTCGGCTCACCACGCCGGAGCCTCGACCGACCTGCCCGCCGGGGTCCAGCGGGTCGAGGTCGACGGCCGCACCGTGCACGTCTGGCGACACCCGGCCGATCCCGCCCTGCCCGGCCTGGTCGCAGCGAGCTCGGCCGAGCACCTCGGTGCCGTGCTGGGCAGCCCCGTGCTCGCCCTCGAGCTGGTCACGTACCGTCCCCTGCGCCGAGCGGTGCTGCGCGCGAGGCTCGCCCAGCGCACCCTGTACCTCAAGGTCGTCCGTCCGCACACCGCCGCGATGCTTCACGCCCGGCACGGTCTCCTGCTCGACGCGGGACTGCCCGTGGCCCCCGCCCGACTCCTCGCCGACGGGCTGCTCGTGCTCGACGAGGTACCCGGCGAGCCGCTCACCGTGGCCCTGGCTGCGGACGGGGCCCAGGCGGTGGGACCGCGTGCGGTCCTGGACCTGCTCGACACCCTTCCCCCGCAGCTCCTGGACCTGCCCCGGCGGCCCTCGTGGGCCGAGCGGGTGCGCGACCACGCCGCGGCAGCACGGGCCGCGCTCCCGGGCCAGGCCGAGCGGGTCGACCGGCTGACCACCGAGCTCGTCGAGCTCATGGCGGCCTCGGACCCCGGACCGGTCGTGCCCACCCACGGGGACCTGCACGACGCCAACCTGCTGCTGGCCGGCGCCGAGGTCGTCGGTCTGCTCGACGTCGACGCGGTCGGGCCCGGGCACCGTGTCGACGACCTCGCCTGCCTGCTGGGGCACCTCAGCGTGCTGCCGGCGATGGCCCCGGAGGTGCACCGCCACGTGCCCGCGACGGTGAGGCGCTGGACGCAGGCCCTCGAGGCCGGCGTCGACCCCGTCGCCCTGCGGGCGCGGGCGGGAGCCGTCGCCCTGTCCCTGGTCGCGGGCGCGCGTCGGGAGGGTGCCGAGGACGGCCTGCGCGAGGACGGCCTGCGCGACGCCGAGGGGCGGCTGGCCGCCGCGGAGCGCTGGGCGGACGCGGCCCGGGACATGACCGCACCCCTGGTCCCGCGTCGGGACCAGACGCGGGACCAGGGGGGCGGTCCAGGAGTCTGAGAGAGCTCTCATCCCCACGTCCTCGACCTCTCATCCCGGGAGACCACGGTGAGGGGTATCAGGACGAAGACCGGCGACGAGCCGGACGAGCAAGGAGAAACCATGAGCACCAGGACCGTCTTCATCGTCACCGGGGCCCTCGGCGCCCTCGGCGTCGGCGCGACCGCCGCGGTCGGGGCCGGCCCCTTCGCGCCCGCCGAGGTCGAGCCCGAGGTGGAGCAGGTGCGCTCGGTCTCCGACCGCACCGCTGCCGTGCAGGGCGTCTCGCGGATCACCCCCACCACGGTGAGCGCAGGCAGCGCGGTGTCGGCGCAGACCGTGGCCTCGGCGCAGAGCCCGCTGAGCCCGGACAGTGCCCCGAGCCCGGCCTCGGCCCCCTCGCCCGTGTCTCCGCAGAGCGCTCCCTCTCCCGCCTCGGCCCCGAGCGCCCCCTCGCCGCAGAGCCCGGCGTCGGCCCCCTCCCCGCAGTCGCCCCCGAGCCCGGCCTCCGCTCCCAGCCCTGCCTCGGCTCCCAGCCCTGCCTCGGCTCCCTCGCCCGCCAGCCCGCCGTCGGCGGACTCGGCAGACTGACTCACCGGACCGCAGAGCCTGGGGCGGGGGCATCCCCCGCGTCCCCGCCCCCGGCCCTCACCACCTCGACATCCCCCGCACCACCCGCGTCACCGCACCATCCGCGAACCAGGAGGCACCATGAACAAGCGCACCGTCGCCGTCGTCTCAGGAGCCTTCGGCGCCCTCGGCCTCGGCGCGACAGCCGCCCTGGGGGCTGGTCCCTTCGCAGGCCCCGACGACGCCGAGATCGGTGACGCCGTGACCACCGGGACGACCACCTCGCCGTCGCCCACCTCGACCGCGACTCCCGCACCGTCGGTCTCGCCGACCGACCTCACCCCGGGCAGCGCGATCACGGCGCTGACCGCCCCCACGCCGACCGCGAGCGCCCCCACACCGGTGACACCGCCGTCCCCGGTCACCCCCCCGTCCCCGGTGACGCCCCCGTCCCCGGCGAGCGTCGACTCCCCGGACAGCCCCCCGTCGGCAGAGTCCGCCGACTGACCACCGCCGGCTCACACCTCGGGGCGACCGCCCTCCGCGAGCCGGTACCCCATGCCGCGGACCGTCTCGATGCGCTCGGCACCGAGCTTCTTGCGCAGGTACCGCACGTAGACGTCGACCACGTTCGAGCCGGGGTCGAAGTCGTAGCCCCACACCCGGGAGAGCAGCTGCTCCCGGCTGAGCACCTGCCCAGGGTTGCGCAGGAAGGCCTCGGCGAGGGCGAACTCGCGGGCCGAGAGGTCGACCTCCGACCCGTCCACCCGGGCCCGCCGCGTGCGCAGGTCCAGCGTCACGCTCCCGCTGCCCAGCACCGTGGACTCCCCGGTGGCCTCGGACCTCAGCCGCAGCCGGACCCGGGCCAGGAGCTCCTCGAAGCGGAAGGGCTTGGCCATGTAGTCGTCGGCCCCACCCTCGAGGCCGGCCACGGTGTCGTCGACCGAGCCGCGGGCCGTGAGGATGATCACCGGCAGGCTGTTGCGCGCCTCCCGCAGCCGGCGCAGCACCGTGAAGCCGTCCTGGTCGGGCAGACCCAGGTCGAGCACGAGCAGGTCGACCTCACCGCTCTGGGCGAGGTCGTAGGCCTCGCGACCGGTGCCGACGACCACGGGGGTGTACCCCGCGGACCGCAGGCCCTTCGCGATGAACGAGGCGATGCGCTCCTCGTCCTCGGCGATGAGGATCTGGCTCATCGGTGCTCCTCCGTCAGGTCGGGGTCCAGGGGAAGGGTCAGGTCGTGCTCCCACGGCAGGTCGATCACGAGGCGGGCCCCGGGAGAGTGGCGGGGGTCCACGGTCGCGGTCCCGCCGTGGGCCTCGGCGATCGCGCGGACGATCGACAGCCCGAGCCCTGAGCCCTCGACGCCTCGGCCCACCCGTCCGCGGGCGAAGCGTTCGAAGACCCGCTCCGCGTGCTCCTCGGGGATGCCCGGGCCCTCGTCGGTGACCGTCAGGACCAGGCGGTCGGCGACCACCTGGGAGCCCAGCCGCACCGTGGTCCCGGCCGGGGCGAACTTGACCGCGTTCGCCCCCAGCTGGACCAGGGCCTGGGTCACGCGCTGCGGGTCGAGCACCGCGTCGACGTCGGCCCGGGCCTCGACCCGCCAGCGGTGGTCCCCGAGGGTGCGCACCTTGTCGAAGACCTCGTCGGTCAGCCGTCCGACGTCGACGCTCTCGGGTCGCACGAAGTCGGGCCGGTCCGCGGTCGCGAGCACGACCAGGTCGTCGATGACCCGGTGCATCCGGTCCACCTCGTCGACGACCAGGGCCTGGGTGGCGATGATGTCGGTCGGGTCCTGCGGGTCGACCAGCTCGAGGTGCCCGCGGATGATCGTCAGCGGGGTGCGCAGCTCGTGCCCGGCGTCGTCGAGGAGCCGACGCTGCGAGGCGAAGCTGCCCTCGAGCCTGTCGAGCATGGCGTTGACGGTGCGGGTCAGGTCCGAGAGGTCGTCGTCCCCGGTCACCGGGATGCGCGCCGAGAGGTCGGTGTCGGTGATCTGCTGCGCGGTGCGTCGCAGCAGCCGGATCGGGGCGAGCAGCCGCCCCGCGATCGCCCACCCGACCACGGCGGTCACCGCGAGGGCCGCGAGGGACACCCAGGCGTAGGTGCGGTACGTCTGGACGAGCAGGGCGTGCTCGGCCTGGCGGTCGAAGGCGAGCAGCAGGACGCCCTCGCTCTCGTCGCCCACGACGGTCACCGGCACGACGACGAAGCGGTACTCGCGGGTCGAGGTCGTGATCGAGCGGATGGTCACGGGCTGGTCCCGCGGTGTCGCGATCGCGGCCACCAGGAGCTCGGGGTCCTCTTCGAGCCTGAGCCGGACCGTGGTCGGCGCCACGTTGGTGACGCGTCCGTCGACCACGGCGAGCATCCCCTCCTGGGTCGCGGGCACGGTGCGCTGCAGGGCCACGTAGAGCAGGTCCTCGACCGCGGCGAACCCGGTGCCGGTCGCGGGGTCCACGCCGTCCTGCGCGAGAGCCCGGAACTCCTCGACGTTGCGGGTCAGCGACTCGTCGATGAAGGCGTCGACCCGTTGGAGCTGGAGCCCGTAGGCGGTCACCCCGGCGATCGTCAGCCCCAGGGCCGAGAGCGCCAGGACGGCGCCGAGGAAGCGGGCCCGGACGGTGGGGCGCCGCCGTAGGAGGGGACGCCGCCGGCCCGCGGGACGCGCTGCGTCCTCCGCGGGCTCCTCGGGGCGGGCGGGCATGGACCAAGTATCCGGGTCGCGGATGAGACGACGATGAGAACGGGGGCGTCGGCTCAGGGTGGGGGCAGCAGACCGCGCTCGAGGGCCACGGTCACCGCGCGGGTCCGGTCGTCGACGCCGAGCTTGGCGAAGACCCGCAGCAGGTGGGTCTTGACGGTGGCCTCGGTGATGAACAGCTGAGCACCGATCTGCGCATTGCTGCCTCCCCGGGCCACCGCGGCCAGCACCTCGAGCTCGCGGGGGGTCAGGCGCTCCTCGGGACGGCTCACCTGGTGCACCAGGCGCCTCGCGACGGACGGGGCGAGCACCGTGTCCCCACGGGCCGCGGCGCGGATGCCGGCCACGAGGTCGGGCTGCGGGGTGTCCTTGAGGAGGTACCCGGTCGCCCCGGCCTCGACGGCCCGCAGGATGTCGGTGTCCGTCTCGAAGGTCGTGAGCACCACGACCCGGGTCGCGGGCCAGCGTCGCGTGATCTGCCCGGTGGCCGTCGCCCCGTCGGTCCCGGGCATCCGCAGGTCCATGAGGACGACGTCGGGGGTGAGGTCCTCGACCATCTCGACCGCGGCGCCGCCGTCGGCCGCCTGGCCCACCACCGCGAGGTCGGGCTCGTCGCCCAGCAGCCCCACGAGCCCGGCGCGCACCACCGGGTGGTCGTCCACGACCAGCACCCTGATCACGGGACCGTCCTCTCCTCGTCCTCGGCCCTCACCGCTAGGGGCAGCGAGACCCGCACCCGGGTGCCGTCCCCGACCGAGCTCTCGACCGAGAGGTCACCGCCCCCGGCGGTGACCCTCTCACGCATGCCGCGCAGCCCCAGGCCGGTGCCTGCCGCGACCGGGTCGAAGCCACGGCCGTCGTCCACCACCTCGAGGTGCACGGTCCGGGCCTGCGCCGGGGCGCCCCCGGTCCCGGTCGCGCACCCCGGCACGGCGCCCCCGGCCCCGGCCTGCCCCGGCCCCTCGCGCAGCACCAGCCGGACCCGGTGGGCGTCGGCGTGGCGCCGCACGTTCGACAGCGCCTCCTGCGCGGCCCGCAGCAGGACGACCTCGCGCTCGCGGTCCAGCGGCGGCAGCTGCTCGGGGACGACGACCTCGACCACCACCCCCGTCTCCTGCGTGAAGCGCTCGGCGAGCCGGGCGAGGGCCTGGGCGAGGGAGCCCTCCTGGAGCCCGACCGGCGCGAACGCCGCGACCAGGGCGCGCGCCTCGGCGAGGTTGTCCCGCGCCGTCCGCTCGACCAGGTCCATCCGGTCCCGAGCCTGGTCGAGGCGCCCGTGCTCGAGGTTCGAGCGCGCCGTCTGGGAGAGCATGACGACGCTGGTGAACCCCTGCGCGAGGGTGTCGTGGATCTCGCGGGCCATCCGCTCGCGCTCGGCCGTGACCCCGGCCGCGTGGTGCGAGGCCGCGAGGGCCGCCTGGGTGGCCCGCAGCTCGTCGACGAGCACCGCGTACCGCTCGGCCTGCCGCATCGTGACCGCGACCCACAGGCCCAGGCCGATCGCGAAGACGAGCACGACGGCCATCTCGGCGGCGACCCGCGCCAGGCTCCCGAGGGTCGGCCCGTGCGGCAAGGACATGGCCAGGGTCGCGCCGACGGCGAGCAGCACGACGAGGACGACCCCGGTGCGGGTGCGCTCGATGAGCATCCAGATCTGGGAGAACCCGATGAAGAGCAGCAGGCTGCTGCCCGCGGTCGTGGCGATCGCGGTGCAGACCAGGACCATCATGGTCAGCAGGTAGGCGAGGGCCAGGCCCTGGTCGCGGCTCCGGGCCGCCCGTCGCCCGAGCACCGCGTAGGCGAGGACGAGCCCCGCGATCGCGGCGAGGGAGACCGGCGCCCGGGGTCCGAGCCTGTCGAGCTGGGCGATTACCGACACGGCTGTGAGCACGGCGATCGCGTAGAAGGCGACGTCCCACCACACGACGTCCCGCGGCCACCGCGCGTCGAGGCTCTTGACGGCGTCGCCGTCGGGCTGCTCAGCCGTCATCGCGCCGCTGCCAGCGGAAGGTCCGCACGCCCAGCACCAGGCCGACCACGAGGTACGCGACCAGGACGGCCGCCGTCGCCTCGTGCTGCCAGGAGCCTGAGACCTCGAAGGCCTCGGCCTCCTCGGGGAGGAAGACCGAGCGCATGCCCTGGGCGAGCCACTTGAGCGGGAAGACCTCGGCCACCCGCTGCATCCAGGTCGGGAGGTCGTTGAAGACGAAGAACACCCCGGAGATGAACTGCAGGACCAGGACGATCGGCGTCACGACCGCCGAGGCGCTGCGCCCCGACCTCGGCACCGAGCTGAACGCCACGCCGCACACCGCACCGGCTGCCGTCCCCAGGACGAAGACCCAGGCGAAGGTCAGCCACCGGTCGGCGGTGCTCGGCAGGTCGATCCCGAACGCGAGGGAACCGAGCCCGATGAGGAGCACCATCTGGATCGCGCTGGTGAGCAGCACCGAGCCCATCTTGCCGAGGAAGTACGCCGCCGGGGGCATCGGGGTGCCGCGCAGCCGCTTGAGCCCGCCCTCGTCGCGCTCGACCGCGATCGACAGGGCGAGGTTCTGGAAGCTCGAGAGCATCACCCCGGTCGCGACCATCCCGGGCAGGAAGTACTGCGCGAAGGGGATGCCTGGCTCGGGGCCGACGGTCGCGCCCCCCTGCCCGAAGACCGTCGCGAAGATCGCCAGCATGATCAGCGGGTAGGCGAAGATGAAGACGACCGCGTCCCGCTCCCGGAAGAACTGCCGGAGCTCCAGGACGGTGCGGGCCCAGGAGACGCGGGCCAGGCTCGGGAGAGCGCCCGTGCCCGCGCTCGCGCGCCGGTCGGTGGGCCGGGTGGTGAGCTCAGCGGTGGACCGGTCGGTGGGCCCAGCGGTGTGCTCGGGCGGGGGAGTGGTGGTGCTCATGCCGGGACCTCCTCGAGGTGGTGGTCGGAGGCCTTCCCGATGAGGCTGAGGTAGACGTCCTCGAGGGTGGGCCGGAGGACCTCGAGCCCGGGGATCTCGCCCGGCCCGAGCCGTGCGGTGAGTGCGGTGACGAGGGCGGTCGGCTCCGCGGTGGTGGTGCTGCGGGCGGCGCCGTCCTCGACCCAGCGGACCATCACCTGCCGCGCCGCCCGGCCCCCCAGGGCGGCCGGGGTGTCGAGGGCCACGACCCGCCCGTCTCGCACCACGGCGCACCGGTCGGCCAGCTGCTCGGCCTCGTCGAGGTAGTGGGTGGTCAGCAGGATCGTGGTCCCCTCGTCCCGCAGCGAGCGCAGCAGGTCCCAGAAGGACCGCCGTGCCTCGGGGTCGAACCCGGTGGTGGGCTCGTCGAGGAAGAGCAGCTCGGGCCGACCGACGATGCCGAGGGCGACGTCGAGGCGGCGACGCTGCCCGCCCGAGAGCTGGCGGACGCGGGTGCCCGCCTTCTCGGTCAGCCCGACCGCCGCGACGAGCTCCTCGGGGTCCCGTGGCTCGGGGTAGAAGGTGGCGAAGTGCCGCACGAGCTCGGCGACCGTGAGCTCGGCCTGGTCGTCCGCCGACTGCAGGACGATGCCGAGGCGGCTGCGCCACCGGCGGTCCCCGCGCTGGGGGTCGGTGCCGAGCACCGAGACCTCGCCGCGGTCCCGGTGGCGGTAGCCCTCGAGGATCTCCACGGTCGTGGTCTTCCCGGCGCCGTTGGGGCCCAGGACGGAGAAGATCTCGCCGTGCTCGACGCTCAGCTCGAGGCCGTCGACGGCGCGCTTGGGGCCGTAGCGCTTGTGCAGGTCGCGGACGTGGACCGCGGTCGTGGGGCTCATGGCTCCAGCCTGGCCCAGGCGGCCCCCCGGCGGGAGCCCTCGGACGACCGGTCCTGGGGTCCACCGATCGGTGGACCCCAGGGGGTCAGCGGGCCTCGCCCAGCAGGGTCTGCAGGCGACCGACGCCCTCGGCCAGGTCCTCGTCGCCCAGGGCGTAGGACAGGCGCAGGTACCCGCTCGGGCCGAAGGCCTCCCCGGGGACGACAGCGACCTCGGCCTCCTCGAGGACGAGGGCGGCGAGCTCGGCCGAGGTGGTCGGGGTGACGCCACGGATCGTCCGCCCGAGGAGTCCCTCGACGCTCGGGTAGGCGTAGAAGGCGCCCTGCGGCGTCGGGCAGTGCACGCCGTCGATCGCGGAGAGCATCTCGACCATGGTGCGCCGGCGCCGGTCGAAGGCGGTGCGCATCTCCTGGACCGCGGTGAGGTCCCCGGTGAGGGCTGCGACCGCTGCCCGCTGGGACACGTTCGCGACGTTCGAGCTCAGGTGCGACTGCAGGTTGGTCGCCGCCTTGGTCACGTCGACCGGCGAGATCATCCAGCCGACCCGCCAGCCGGTCATGGCGTAGGTCTTGGCCACGCCGTTGAGGACGATGCTCGTGTCGGCGAGCTCGGGAACTGCGCGCACGATCGGGGTGAAGGTCGTGTCGTCGTAGACGAGGTGCTCGTAGATCTCGTCGGTGATGACCCAGATGCCGTGCTCGAGGGCCCATCGCCCGATCGCCTCGGTCTGCTCGGGGCTGTACACGGCCCCGGTCGGGTTCGACGGCGAGCAGAAGAGCAGTGCCTTGGTCCGCTCGGTCCGGGCGGCCTCGAGCTGCTCGACCGTCACGAGGTAGCCCTGGTCCGCCCCGGCGAAGACCTCGACCGGGTTGCCCCCGGCCAGCCGGATCGCCTCGGGGTAGGTGGTCCAGTACGGCGCCGGGAGCAGCACGTCGTCGCCGGGGTCGACGACGGTCGCGAAGGCCTGGTAGACCGCCTGCTTGCCTCCGTTGGTCACGAGGACCTGGTTGGCGGCGACCTCGTACCCCGAGTCGCGCAGGGTCTTGGCCGCGATGGCCTCGCGCAGGTCGGGCAGGCCAGCGGCGGGGGTGTAGCGGTGGTTGGCGGGCACCGAGCAGGCGGCGACGGCGGCGTCGACGACGTACTGCGGGGTCGGGAAGTCGGGTTCACCTGCGCCGAAGCCGATGACGGGCCGGCCGGCGGCCTTGAGCGCCTTGGCCTTGGCGTCGACGGCGAGGGTCGCGGACTCGGCGATGGCGCCGACGCGGCGGGAGATCCTGGGGGCGGCGGAAGGTGTCTGGCTCACCCGTCCATACTGGCAGAGGTGCCTGAGGGTGCGCGGGCCGGCCGTCGCGGGGGGAGCCGTGGGCAGGCGCCTGGCACCGCAGCGCGGCGGGCGGTTCGACCCATCGCCCAGGACCACGTACACTCGACCGCTGGTGGTTGACGTCCACCATGATGCGGCGTGCCCGCCTCGGTCGTGGGCGTCGGTGCACCGAAGGGCAGTGGCGCAATTGGTAGCGCACCGGTCTCCAAAACCGGCGGTTGTGGGTTCGAGTCCCGCCTGCCCTGCGTGAACGGCCGGTCCCCGGCCGGGACGGCCCGCACGAGCGGGCGCAGCAGGGACCGAGCAGGTACCGCGAGACGTAGGTAGGGACGAAGCGTGAGCGAATCCGCAGGAGCGGCCGCCGCAGGTGCCGAGGGCGCCGGTGACGGCTCGCGCCCGGGTGACCGGACCAGCCGCCGCGGCATCTTCGGACGCATCGCCCTCTTCGTCCGCCAGGTCTTCGCCGAGCTCAAGAAGGTCGTCCGCCCGACCCGGTCCGAGCTCATCACCTACACCACGGTGGTGCTGGTGTTCGTCGCCGTGGTGATGGCCTTCGTGACCGTCATCGACCTGGGCATCGGCCTGGCCACCGGCTGGATCTTCGGCGGCTAGCGCCGCCCGATCCCGGCCCGTCCGAGCATCACCCTCAGCAGAAAGCAGGTTCACCCCGTGTCGCAGGAGCCCCTGGACCCGACCGAGCAGGACGAGACGCAGGCCCCGGAGGCCGTCGTCGACGCACCGGTCGAGGCCGACGGCACGGACGAGGTCCTCGTCGACGAGGAGTCCACGGAGCCCGAGGGCGCCGAGGTCGACGAGCTGCAGATCCCGGTGACCGACGACGAGCCCGACGTCGCCCCCGTCCTGGACGAGGACGACGAGGAGGAGGAGGACCCGGTCGCGGCCTTCAAGGCCGAGCTGCGGCGTCAGCCCGGTGACTGGTACGTCATCAACTCCTACGCGGGCTACGAGAACCGGGTCAAGGCCAACCTCGAGAACCGCACGCAGAGCCTCAACATGGAGGACTACATCCACCAGGTGGAGGTCCCCATGGAGGAGGTCACGGAGATCAAGAACGCCCAGCGCAAGGTCGTGCGCCGGGTGCGGATCCCCGGCTACGTGCTCGTGCGCATGGACCTGACCGACGAGTCCTGGGGCGCCGTCCGGCACACCCCGGGGGTCACCGGCTTCGTCGGCAACAGCCACCAGCCCCCGCCGCTGACCCTCGACGAGGTCTTCTCGATGCTCGCGCCGACCCTCGCCCCGGCGACGGAGAAGTCCGCCCCGACGGGCAGCTCGGCCCCGCAGATCACCGTCGACTTCACGGTCGGCGAGTCCGTCACCGTGACCGACGGGCCCTTCGACACGCTGCCGGCGACGATCTCCGAGATCAACGCCGAGCAGCAGAAGCTCAAGGTGCTCGTCTCGATCTTCGGCCGGGAGACCCCGGTCGAGCTGTCCTTCAACCAGGTCGCCAAGATCTGACCGGTCCCGCACCAGCGGGTCCGTGCGACAGCACTGCAACCGGGTCATCGCCCACGGCGTCGGCCCACTCAACGAACGGAAGGCATCATGCCCCCCAAGAAGAAGGTCTCCGGCCTGATCAAGCTCCAGATCAACGCTGGGGCTGCCACGCCGGCACCGCCCATCGGCCCTGCCCTGGGTCAGCACGGCGTCAACATCATGGAGTTCTGCAAGGCGTACAACGCGGCGACCGAGTCGCAGCGCGGGAACGTCGTGCCGGTCGAGATCACGGTCTACGAGGACCGCTCGTTCACCTTCATCACGAAGACCCCGCCGGCCGCTGAGCTCATCAAGAAGGCCGCCGGTGTGGCCAAGGGCTCACCGACCCCGCACACCACCAAGGTCGCCGCGCTCACCAAGGACCAGGTCCGCGAGATCGCGCAGACCAAGCTCGAGGACCTCAACGCGAACGACATCGACGCCGCCATGAAGATCGTCGCGGGCACCGCGCGGTCGATGGGCATCACCGTCAAGGACTGACCGTCGCGGGACCAACCGGTCCCGGACACCCAGTGGCAGGGCCAGGCGCTGGCCCTAGGACCACGACTGCACACGAGGAGACACCGCAGATGGCACAGCGCAGCAAGGCGTACCGCAAGGCCGACGAGGCCATCGACCGCGAGCGGCTCTACGCGCCGCTCGAGGCGATCCGGCTGGCCCAGAAGACGTCGACCACCAAGTACGACGCGACCGTCGAGGTGGCCTTCCGCCTCGGGGTCGACCCCCGCAAGGCGGACCAGATGGTCCGTGGCACGGTCAACCTGCCGCACGGCACGGGCAAGACCGCCCGCGTCCTGGTCTTCGCGACCGGTGAGCGCGCCGAGCAGGCCCGCGCGGCCGGCGCCGACGAGGTCGGTGGCGACGAGCTGATCGAGAAGGTCGCCGCCGGCTACACCGACTTCGACTCGGCCGTCGCGACGCCTGACCTCATGGGCAAGGTCGGTCGCCTCGGCAAGGTCCTCGGGCCCCGCGGCCTCATGCCGAACCCGAAGACCGGCACGGTGACGATGGACGTGGCCAAGGCCGTGTCCGAGATCAAGGGCGGCAAGATCGAGTTCCGCGTCGACAAGCACGCGAACCTGCACTTCATCATCGGCAAGGTCTCCTTCGCCGACGTGCAGCTCGTCGAGAACTACGCCGCGGCCCTCGACGAGGTCCTGCGGCTCAAGCCGGCCTCCTCCAAGGGGCGGTACATCTCGAAGGCGGTCGTGACGACCACCATGGGCCCGAGCATCCCGCTCGACCAGAACAAGACGCGCAACCTCACCGAGGACGAGGGCGACGCCGCCTGACGTCGCTCCCACCGCAGTCACCGCGAGGCCCGGCCCCCCAGGGGTGCCGGGCCTCGCGGCGTTGCTGGCCAGGCCGGCGCCCCGTCGACGGGGTGACGAGCCGACCGGGTCCGCGCCGGCGGAGCGGGTCATCCCCTCAGTGGTCTGCGTGACCTCTGTCGGTGTCCTCGGGGAGCCGGGTGTCCTCGGAGTGGTGGGCGCCGCCGTCCGGCACCGCCTGCTCGCCCACCCCGGTCGAGGCCAGCGCCGGCGTCACCACCGCGGCGGTGAGGATCGCCGCCAGGGCCCAGCCCGTGAGGGCGCGGGCCGCGCCGACCGCGGGCCGTCGGGGAGCGGTGCGCACCACGAGCCCGATCCCCCCGGCAGCGACCAGCTGGAGAAGCACCACCCCGGCGTCGGCCGCCGTCATCGGCACACCTGGCGCCGTGGCCGCGATCCCCTGGGCGACCACGACGGTCCAGCCCGCGGCTGCCAGGAGCAGCGCCCTGGCGGTCACGTGGGGGAGGGGCGGTCGGCGTACCGCCAGGGCCGCGACGGCCCAGCCGACCTGCAGCACTCCCAGCGCGAGCAGCACCCAGGCCCATCCGGCGTGGCCGCCGTGGCCGGCTGCCAGCGCCACGTCGACCAACCCGGCGCCGAGCACCGCGAAGGCCACGGCTCCGAGCAGCGGGGACGGCGGGTCGTCCTCCTCTGACCGTCGCCTGGGTGGACGCCCGCTGCCGGACGCGACCTGGAGGTCGGGCGCGGTGCCGCTCGGCGCCGTCACGCGGCCACCACCCCGGTGCGCGTGCGGGCACGGGGTCGGCGGTCGGCGGTCAGAGCGACGCCGAGCAGCATCAGGGCGCTGGCGAGGTGGAGCACGTCGTCGGCCCTGTCGAGGGCCAGGAGGTTCGCCGGCGGGGCGAGGCGACGGTGCGGTGAGATGCTCATCTCGACGGACCTTCCGATCGCCGGACCGCCCAGGTGGCGACCCGCTGCACCAGGTTCGGAGCGGACGCACCCGGGGATGGGCGGTTCCGGTGATTTGGTCGAACGCCTCGCGTCGCGTACTCTGCAAGAGCCCAAGACCGCAGGTCGTCGGCCGACCGCGTCCGAGGACGTGGGAATCCGACCGAAGCTCCGCACTGAGCGGGGGCCGGCGCAGGTGAGAGTCTCCATCGTGAAGTGCGGTCGTCCGCATCTCGCCCTGTGAGCCCCGCGCCTGCGCGGGGCTCTTCTCATGTCCGGGGTCCGTACCGATCTGCGGGACCACCACCGGAAGGATTGCCATGGCGAGGCCGGACAAGGCAGCCGCGGTCGGAGAGCTCACGGACCAGTTCCGCGACTCGAACGCCGTCATGCTGACCGAGTACCGCGGGCTCACCGTCGCCCAGCTCAAGCAGCTGCGGCGCGCGCTCAGCGGCAACGCAAGCTACGCCGTGGTGAAGAACACGCTGACCGCGATCGCGGCCAAGCAGGCCGGCGTCGAGGGTCTCGACGACCAGCTCAAGGGCCCCTCGGCCGTCGCCTTCGTGACCGGTGACCCGGTCGAGGCGGCCAAGGGCCTGCGTGACTTCGCCAAGGCCAACCCTCAGCTCGTCATCAAGGGTGGTGTCCTCGACGGACGCGCCCTGACGTCCGAGGACATCACCAAGCTCGCGGACCTCGAGTCCCGTGAGGTCCTGCTGGCCAAGCTGGCCGGCGCGTTCAAGGCGTCGCTCTACCAGGCGGCGTACCTCTTCACCGCGCCCTCGGCCCAGGCCGTGCGCACCATCGATGCCCTGCGAGAGAAGCGGGCGACCGAGGAGCAGGCGGCCTGATCCTCCGGGCTCCGGCCCGGCGGTACCGCCCGTCCCTCGACACACCACCCCACCTGCTGGAGACCCGTGGTCCCCGCAGGGCAAACAGGAAGGAACGCCACCATGGCGAAGCTCACCACCGACGAGCTGCTCGACGCGTTCAAGGAGCTCACCCTCATCGAGCTCTCGGAGTTCGTGAAGGCCTTCGAGGAGACCTTCGAGGTCACCGCTGCCGCCCCCGTCGCCGCTGCTGCCCCGGCTGCCGCCGGCGGTGCCGGTGAGGCCGCTGCTGCCGAGGAGAAGGACGAGTTCGACGTCGTCCTCGAGGCTGCCGGCGACAAGAAGATCCAGGTCATCAAGGAGGTGCGTGCCCTCACGAGCCTCGGCCTGAAGGAGGCCAAGGACCTCGTCGACGGCGCGCCCAAGCCCGTTCTTGAGGCCGTCAACAAGGAGACCGCCGACAAGGCCAAGGCTGCCCTCGAGGGCGCCGGAGCCACCGTCACCCTCAAGTGACCTCGGTTCTCTGACACCACGGCGCGCTCCCGCGCGCCACGGTTCGACGCGAGGCCCGTCCCCCCGCGGGGGTACGGGCCTCGTGCCGTCGAGGGGCCGCAGACGTCCCCGCGATCACTCATCAGCGCAGCCGTCCACAGGGCCAGTAGACAGGCCTGGTCGGACCGGCTACGCTAGCGCTTTGCGCTGGCTTGTGCCTGCCCCCCTCTACCCGCCCCTCGGTCCGAGCTCTGCCCGGTAGCCGAACCGATCGCCATGGGCTGGTGGGGTACGGGACGACCCTCGACCGGCGCGTGTGCACTCGATCCGCAGGGAAGGACCCCTCTTGGCTGCCTCGCGCACCCCTTCTGCTCCGTCCGCCGACGCTATCGCGAACCGCACCGCTTCGCGCCGCGTCTCCTTCGCCAAGATCCACGAGCCCCTCGAGGTCCCGGACCTCCTCGGGCTCCAGACGGAGAACTTCGACTGGCTCCTCGGCAACGCTGCTTGGCAGGAGCGAGTGGCGACCGCCCTCGCGGCCGGCCGGCAGGACATCTCCGAGACCTCGGGCCTCGAGGAGATCTTCGAGGAGATCTCCCCGATCGAGGACTTCGGCGGCAGCATGTCGCTCTCGTTCCGGGACCACCGCTTCGAGCCCCCCAAGTACACGGGGGAGGAGTGCAAGGAGAAGGACTTCACCTACGCGGCCCCGCTGTTCGTGACGGCGGAGTTCGTGAACTACACCACCGGTGAGATCAAGAGCCAGACGGTCTTCATGGGCGAGTTCCCGCTCATGACCGAGCGTGGCACCTTCATCATCAACGGCACCGAGCGCGTCGTCGTCTCGCAGCTCGTGCGGTCCCCGGGCGTGTACTTCGAGCGCACCGCCGACAAGACCTCGGACAAGGACATCTTCACCGCGAAGATCATCCCCAGCCGCGGCGCCTGGCTCGAGTTCGAGATCGACAAGCGTGACGCCGTCGGCGTGCGCGTGGACCGCAAGCGCAAGCAGTCGGTCACGGTCCTCCTCAAGGCCCTCGGCCTGACGGAGTCGCAGATCCGCGAGGAGTTCGCGCAGTTCCCCGCCGTCCTGGAGACCCTCGAGAAGGACCACGTGTCCACCGAGGAGGAGGCGCTGCTCGACCTCTACCGGAAGATCCGCCCGGGTGAGCCGCCCACGATCGAGGCCGGCCGCTCGCTGCTGGAGAACTTCTACTTCAACCCCAAGCGCTACGACCTCGCGAAGGTCGGCCGCTACAAGGTCAACAAGAAGCTCGGCATCGACGCCCCGCTGACGGACTCGGTGCTGTCGGTCAGCGACATCGTCGCGACGGTCAAGTACATGGCTGCGCTGCACGCCGAGGTCACGAGCCTGTCCGGCACCCGCGCCGGCGAGCCGGTCGACGTCCGCGTCGAGACCGACGACATCGACCACTTCGGCAACCGCCGCATCCGTGCGGTGGGCGAGCTCATCCAGAACCAGGTCCGCACGGGCCTGTCGCGGATGGAGCGCGTCGTCCGCGAGCGGATGACCACGCAGGACGTCGAGGCCATCACCCCGCAGACCCTGATCAACATCCGCCCCGTGGTGGCGTCGATCAAGGAGTTCTTCGGCACCTCGCAGCTGTCGCAGTTCATGGACCAGAACAACCCGCTCGCGGGCCTGACGCACAAGCGGCGTCTGTCTGCCCTCGGCCCGGGTGGTCTGTCCCGCGACCGCGCCGGCATGGACGTCCGCGACGTCCACCCCTCCCACTACGGCCGCATGTGCCCGATCGAGACCCCTGAGGGCCCGAACATCGGCCTGATCGGCTCGCTCGCGACCTACGGCCGCATCAACGCCTTCGGCTTCGTCGAGACCCCGTACCGCAAGGTCATCAAGGGCAAGGTCACCGACGACGTCCACTACCTCACGGCCGACGACGAGGACCGCTACGTCATCGCCCAGGCCAACGCCGAGCTCAAGGACGACGGCGCCTTCGCCGAGGACCGCGTGCTGGTCCGCGTCAAGGGCGGCGAGGTCGAGATCGTCCCGGGCGACATGGTCGACTACATGGACGTCTCGCCGCGGCAGATGGTCTCGGTCGCGACCGCGATGATCCCGTTCCTCGAGCACGACGACGCCAACCGTGCCCTCATGGGCGCCAACATGCAGCGTCAGGCCGTGCCGCTGGTCCGCTCCGAGGCGCCGCTGGTCGGCACCGGCATGGAGCGGCGCGCTGCCGTCGACGCGGGTGACGTGATCGTGGCGACCAAGCCCGGTGTCGTGACCGAGGTCTCCGCGGACCTCATCACGGTCGCCAACGACGACGCGACGACCTCGACCTACCGCGTCGCGAAGTTCCGTCGCTCGAACCAGGGCACCTCGTACAACCAGCGCGTGCTGGTCGACGACGGTGCGCGCGTCGAGGTCGGCTCGGTCCTGGCCGACGGGCCGGCGACCGACGAGGGCGAGCTCGCCCTGGGCCGCAACCTCCTCGTGGCGTTCATGTCCTGGGAGGGTCACAACTACGAGGACGCGATCATCCTCAGCCAGCGTCTCGTGCAGGACGACGTGCTGACCTCGATCCACATCGAGGAGCACGAGGTCGACGCGCGTGACACCAAGCTCGGCCCCGAGGAGATCACGCGGGACATCCCGAACGTCTCGGAGGAGGTCCTCGCGGACCTCGACGAGCGCGGGATCATCCGGATCGGCGCCGAGGTCGGCGCCGGCGACGTCCTGGTCGGCAAGGTCACGCCCAAGGGCGAGACCGAGCTCACCCCGGAGGAGCGCCTGCTGCGCGCCATCTTCGGCGAGAAGGCCCGCGAGGTCCGTGACACCTCCCTCAAGGTGCCCCACGGCGAGTCCGGCACGGTCATCGAGGTCCGCACCTTCAACCGTGAGGACGGCGACGAGCTGCCCGCCGGCGTGAACGAGCTGGTCCGGGTGTACATCGCCCAGCGACGCAAGATCACCGACGGCGACAAGCTCGCCGGCCGTCACGGCAACAAGGGCGTCATCGGCAAGATCCTCCCCATCGAGGACATGCCGTTCCTCCCCGACGGCACCGCGGTCGACATCGTGCTCAACCCGCTCGGCGTCCCCGGACGCATGAACGTGGGTCAGGTCCTGGAGACCCACCTCGGCTGGGTCGCCAAGCAGGGTTGGGACATCGAGCTGGCCGACGCCGAGGCGTCGTGGATCAAGGACGTGCCGCAGGCCGCGGTCAAGAGCGCACCGGGCACCCCGGTCGCGACCCCGGTCTTCGACGGCGTGCCCGAGGGCGTGCTCACGGGCCTGCTCGACGCGACGCACCCGAACCGCGACGGCGAGCGGCTGGTCGACTCGACCGGCAAGACGCGGCTCTTCGACGGCCGTTCGGGGGAGCCCTTCCCGGACCCGATCGCCGTCGGCTACATGTACATCCTCAAGCTCCACCACCTGGTCGACGACAAGATCCACGCGCGGTCGACCGGCCCGTACTCGATGATCACCCAGCAGCCGCTCGGCGGTAAGGCGCAGTTCGGTGGTCAGCGGTTCGGCGAGATGGAGGTGTGGGCCCTCGAGGCGTACGGCGCCGCGTACACGCTCCAGGAGCTGCTCACGATCAAGTCCGACGACGTTCCTGGTCGCGTCAAGGTCTACGAGGCGATCGTCAAGGGCGAGAACATCCCCGACTCGGGTATCCCGGAGTCGTTCAAGGTTCTCCTCAAGGAGATGCAGTCGCTCTGCCTGAACGTCGAGGTGCTGTCCGCGGACGGCGTCCAGATCGACATGAAGGAGAACGACGACGAGGTGTACCGCGCGGCGGAGGAGCTGGGCATCGACCTGTCCCGCCGCCCCAACGCCTCCAGCATCGAAGAGATCTGATCTCGTCGGGCCCCTGCCACGCGACAGCGACGCGGGGGCCCGACCACCGGCTCTCACCGGCCACACACGGTGAACACGGACTGACGAAGGAAGTAGGACACCTTGCTCGACGTCAACGTCTTCGACGAGCTGCGCATCGGCCTGGCGACCGCGGAGGACATCCGCACCTGGTCGCACGGCGAGGTCAAGAAGCCCGAGACCATCAACTACCGGACTCTCAAGCCTGAGAAGGACGGTCTCTTCTGCGAGAAGATCTTCGGTCCCACCCGGGACTGGGAGTGCTACTGCGGCAAGTACAAGCGCGTGCGCTTCAAGGGCATCATCTGCGAGCGCTGCGGCGTCGAGGTGACCCGCTCCAAGGTGCGCCGTGAGCGCATGGGGCACATCGAGCTCGCCGCCCCGGTGACCCACATCTGGTTCTTCAAGGGTGTGCCGTCGCGGCTGGGATACCTGCTCGACCTGGCGCCGAAGGACCTCGAGAAGGTCATCTACTTCGCGGCCTACATGATCACCTGGGTCGACGACGAGGGCCGGCAGGAGGACCTTCCCAACCTCCAGAACGAGATCGACCTGGAGAAGAAGGAGATCACCTCGCGGCGCGACGTCGACATCGACAAGCGTGCCCGCAAGCTCGAGGCCGACCTGGCCGAGCTCGAGGCCGAGGGCGCCAAGGCCGACGCACGCCGCAAGGTGCGCGACTCGGCCGAGCGCGAGATGGCTCAGCTCCGCAAGCGCGCCGACGCCGAGCTCGACCGCCTCGAGCAGGTCTGGGACCGCTTCAAGAACCTCAAGGTCGCCGACCTCGAGGGCGACGAGATGCTCTACCGCCAGCTCATGGACCGGTACGGCAACTACTTCAAGGGCGCCATGGGCGCGGCCGCGATCCAGAAGCGCCTCGAGGACTTCGACCTCGTCGCCGAGGCCGAGTCGCTGCGCGACACGATCAAGAACGGCAAGGGGCAGCGCAAGACCCGCGCCCTCAAGCGGCTCAAGGTCGTCAACGCCTTCCTCACCACGACCAACACGCCGCAGGGCATGGTCCTGGACGCCGTCCCGGTCATCCCGCCGGACCTGCGTCCGATGGTCCAGCTCGACGGTGGCCGCTTCGCCACCTCGGACCTGAACGACCTGTACCGCCGGGTGATCAACCGGAACAACCGGCTCAAGCGCCTGCTCGACCTGGGCGCCCCCGAGATCATCGTCAACAACGAGAAGCGGATGCTCCAGGAGGCCGTCGACGCGCTGTTCGACAACGGCCGTCGTGGGCGACCGGTGACCGGCCCGGGCAACCGGCCGCTCAAGTCGATCTCGGACATGCTCAAGGGCAAGCAGGGGCGTTTCCGGCAGAACCTGCTCGGCAAGCGCGTCGACTACTCGGGCCGTTCGGTCATCGTCGTCGGCCCCGAGCTCAAGCTGCACCAGTGCGGCCTGCCCAAGCAGATGGCCCTCGAGCTGTTCAAGCCCTTCGTCATGAAGCGCCTCGTGGACCTCAACCACGCGCAGAACATCAAGAGCGCCAAGCGCATGGTCGAGCGCGCCCGGCCCCAGGTCTGGGACGTCCTCGAAGAGGTCATCACCGAGCACCCCGTGCTGCTCAACCGTGCGCCCACCCTGCACCGCCTGGGCATCCAGGCCTTCGAGCCCAAGCTCGTCGAGGGCAAGGCGATCCACCTGCACCCGCTCGTCTGCGGCGCGTTCAACGCCGACTTCGACGGTGACCAGATGGCCGTGCACCTGCCGCTGAGCACCGAGGCGCAGGCCGAGGCCCGCATCCTCATGCTCTCGAGCAACAACATCCTCAAGCCCTCGGACGGCCGCCCGGTCACCATGCCCTCGCAGGACATGATCATCGGTCTGTTCCACCTGACGGCGGACAAGGAGGAGGCCCTCGGGCACGGGCGGTCCTTCAGCTCGGTCGCCGAGGCCACGATGGCCTTCGACCAGAAGACCCTGGACCTGAACGCGGTGATCGACCTGCGCCTGGACGGTCTCGTGCCGCCGGACGGCTTCGAGGCCCCCGAGGGGTGGACGAGCGACCAGCCGATCGTCTTCGAGACGACGCTGGGGCGGGCGCTGTTCAACGAGCTCCTCCCGGTCGACTACCCGTACGTCAACGGCGTGGTCGACAAGAAGGCGCTGTCCTCGATCGTCAACGACCTCGCCGAGCGGTACCCCAAGGTCGAGGTGGCGGCGAGCCTCGACGCGCTCAAGGACGCCGGCTTCCACTGGGCCACGCGCTCGGGCGTCACGATCGCCATCTCCGACGTCGCGACCCCTGAGATCAAGAAGGACATCCTCGAGGACTACGAGGGTCGTGCCGCGCGGATCCAGGGCCAGTACGACAAGGGTCTGATCACCGACGACGAGCGCCGCCAGGAGCTCATCGAGATCTGGACCCAGGCGACCGACGAGGTCGCCAAGGCCATGCAGAAGAACTTCCCCACGCACAACGCGCTCAACCGCATGGTGGGCTCGGGTGCGCGTGGTAACTGGATGCAGGTCCGTCAGATCGCCGGCATGCGCGGCCTCGTGGCGAACCCGAAGGGCGAGATCATCCCGCGCCCGATCAAGTCCAACTACCGCGAGGGCCTGTCGGTCCTGGAGTACTTCATCGCCTCCCACGGTGCCCGTAAGGGCCTGGCGGACACCGCCCTGCGGACCGCAGACTCCGGGTACCTCACCCGACGTCTGGTCGACGTGTCGCAGGACGTCATCATCCGCGAGGAGGACTGCGGCACTGAGCGTGGTCTCACCCTCCCCGTGGCCGAGAAGGCTCCCGACGGCACGCTGCGTCGTCACGAGAAGGTCGAGACGAGCATCTACGCCCGGACCATCGCGACCGACGTGAGCGCCGACGGCACCGTCGTCGCGCACGCCGGGGACGACGCCGGCGACGTCATCATCGACCAGCTGCTCGAGGCCGGTGTCACCGAGATCAAGGTCCGCTCGGTCCTGACCTGCGAGTCGCGGGTCGGCACCTGCGCCAAGTGCTACGGCCGGTCCCTCGCGACCGGCAAGCTCGTGGACATCGGCGAGGCCGTCGGCATCATCTCGGCCCAGTCGATCGGCGAGCCCGGCACGCAGCTGACGATGCGTACCTTCCACACCGGTGGTGTGGCCTCGGCGGACGACATCACGCAGGGTCTGCCCCGCGTCCAGGAGCTCTTCGAGGCCCGCACCCCCAAGGGTGAGGGCACGATCGCGGAGTTCTCGGGCCGGGTCACCATCGACGAGTCCGAGCGGACGCGTCGCCTGCTGCTCACCCCCGACGACGGCTCCGAGGAGATCGCCTACCCGATCACCAAGCGTTCGCGCCTGCTGATCGAGGACGGCGACCACGTCGAGGTCGGCACCCAGCTGGTCCAGGGTGCTGTCGACCCGAAGAAGGTGCTGCGCATCCTCGGCCCGCGTGCCACCCAGAAGCACCTCGTGGACGAGGTCCAGGAGACCTACCGGTCGCAGGGCGTGGACATCCACGACAAGCACATCGAGGTCATCGTCCGGCAGATGCTGCGGCGCGTGACCGTGCTCGACTCGGGGGACACCGACCTGCTCCCGGGCGAGCTCGCCGAGCGTGGTCGCTTCGAGGACGCCAACCGCAAGACGATGGCCGAGGGCGGTCAGCCCGCCTCGGGCCGTCCCGAGCTGATGGGCATCACCAAGGCCTCGCTCGCGACCGACTCGTGGCTCTCGGCGGCCTCCTTCCAGGAGACCACCCGGGTGCTCACGGAGGCCGCGATGAGCGGACGCAGCGACCCGCTGCTCGGCCTCAAGGAGAACGTCATCATCGGAAAGCTCATCCCGGCGGGTACCGGTCTTCCTCGGTACCGGAACGTCACGGTCGAGCCCACCGAGGAGGCGAAGGCCGAGCTGTACCCGTCCTTCGGCTACGACGAGATCGACTTCCCGCCCCTGGGCGTGGGGTCGGGCGAGGCCATCCCGCTCGAGGACATCGACTTCGGGGACCTGCGCTGACCCGGACGTCGTGACCTGCCTCGAGGGGCCCACCGCACGGTGGGCCCCTCGAGGCGTCCTGGCCCGCCACGCTTTGACGGTGTGACGGATCGCCGGGTAACGTAAGTCCCTGTGCCCGCGCCGTCGGGCCCTCGTGCGCGCACAGCGACGGAGCGTCAGCCCCTCGGGGTCGGCCCATGCGACGCTGTGCCGGGTGCTCGACCCGCCGTCGCACGGCTCCTCCGCCCCGAACAGGCGGACGGCGCCGTGCTCAGGACGGGGCGACACGCCCGGGTGCGGGGGTCGAGCCCGGCGGCGGGGACGAAAGATCCCAGGGTCGGCACCAGTCGGCCCTCCTGACCGGTCAACCGCCGGTCGACCAGACGAGCAGTACCGAGCAGACACGGAGATGCAGTGCCCACGATTCAGCAGCTCGTGCGCAAGGGACGGACGTCCAAGCAGACGTCGTCCAAGACGCCGGCCCTCAAGGGCAGCCCGCAGCGGCGCGGTGTGTGCACCCGCGTCTACACCACCACGCCGAAGAAGCCGAACTCCGCCCTGCGGAAGGTCGCTCGCGTGCGCCTCTCGAGCCAGATCGAGGTCACCGCGTACATCCCCGGCGTCGGTCACAACCTCCAGGAGCACTCCATCGTGCTCGTGCGCGGCGGCCGGGTGAAGGACCTCCCCGGCGTCCGTTACAAGATCGTCCGCGGCGCCCTCGACACCCAGGGTGTCAAGGGTCGCAAGCAGGCCCGCAGCCGCTACGGCGCCAAGAAGGAGAAGAGCTGATGCCTCGCAAGGGCCCGGCCCCGAAGCGGCCGCTCATCATCGACCCGGTCTACGGATCGCCGGTCGTCACCCAGCTGATCAACAAGGTCCTGCAGGACGGCAAGAAGTCCGTCGCCGAGGCGATCGTCTACGGCGCCCTCGAGGGCGTCCGTGACAAGACCGGCAGCGACCCCGTCGTCGTCCTCAAGCGTTCGCTCGAGAACGTCCGTCCCGCCCTCGAGGTCAAGTCCCGCCGTGTCGGTGGCGCGACCTACCAGGTGCCGGTCGAGGTGCGTCCCGTGCGCTCGACGACCCTCGCGCTGCGCTGGCTCGTCGACTTCTCCCGCGCGCGTCGCGAGAAGACGATGACCGAGCGCCTCATGAACGAGATCCTCGACGCGAGCAACGGCCTCGGTGCCGCGGTCAAGCGTCGTGAGGACATGCACAAGATGGCCGAGTCGAACAAGGCCTTCGCGCACTACCGCTGGTAATCCGGCGTCTTCCCGGCGCCTCCTGGACTGCAGACCGACGAAGGGCTTCACACCGTGGCACTTGACGTGCTGACCGACCTGAACAAGGTCCGCAACATCGGCATCATGGCCCACATCGACGCCGGTAAGACGACGACGACCGAGCGGATCCTGTTCTACACCGGGGTCAACTACAAGATGGGCGAGACGCACGACGGCGCCTCGACGATGGACTGGATGGAGCAGGAGCAGGAGCGCGGCATCACGATCACGTCGGCCGCGACGACCTGCTACTGGAAGGACAACCAGATCAACATCATCGACACCCCGGGGCACGTCGACTTCACGGTCGAGGTCGAGCGCTCGCTGCGCGTCCTCGACGGTGCGGTCGCCGTCTTCGACGGCAAGGAGGGTGTCGAGCCCCAGTCCGAGACGGTGTGGCGTCAGGCGGACAAGTACGACGTCCCGCGCATCTGCTTCGTCAACAAGATGGACAAGCTCGGTGCTGACTTCTACTTCACGGTCGACACCATCGTGAACCGCCTCAAGGCCAAGCCGCTGGTCATCCAGCTGCCCATCGGTGCCGAGAACGACTTCATCGGCGTGATCGACCTGGTCGAGAACAAGGCCCTCACCTGGCGTGGGGAGACCCCACTCGGCGAGGCCTACACGACCGAGGAGATCCCGGCCGACCTCGCCGAGAAGGCCGCGCAGTACCGCGCGGAGCTCATCGAGGCCGTCGCCGAGACCAGCGAGGAGCTGCTCGAGAAGTACCTCGGCGGCGAGGAGATCAGCGTCGCGGAGATCAAGGCCGGCATCCGCCAGCTCACGATCTCGAGCGAGGCGTACCCGGTCCTGTGCGGCTCGGCGTTCAAGAACAAGGGCGTGCAGCCCATGCTCGACGCCGTGATCGACTACCTCCCCTCGCCCCTCGACGTCCCCCCCATGGAGGGGCACGACGTCAAGGACGAGGAGAAGATCATCACGCGCAAGCCGTCGGCGGACGAGCCCTTCTCGGCCCTGGCGTTCAAGGTCGCGAGCCACCCGTTCTTCGGCAAGCTGACCTACGTCCGGGTCTACTCGGGCAAGGTCCCCTCGGGCGCGCAGGTCTACAACGCGACCAAGGGCAAGAAGGAGCGCATCGGGAAGCTCTTCCAGATGCACTCCAACAAGGAGAACCCGGTCGAGGAGGCCCAGGCGGGCCACATCTACGCGTTCATCGGCCTCAAGGACGTCACGACCGGCGACACGCTCTGCGACCCGCAGAACCAGATCGTCCTCGAGTCGATGACCTTCCCCGAGCCCGTGATCGACGTCGCGATCGAGCCGAAGACCAAGGGCGACCAGGAGAAGCTGTCCGTCGCCATCCAGAAGCTCGCCGAGGAGGACCCGACCTTCCGGGTGCGCCTCGACGAGGAGACGGGCCAGACGGTCATCGGTGGGATGGGCGAGCTTCACCTGGACATCCTGGTGGACCGCATGCGCCGCGAGTTCCGTGTCGAGGCGAACGTGGGCAAGCCCCAGGTCGCCTACCGCGAGACCATCCGTCGCAAGGTCGAGAAGATCGACTTCACGCACAAGAAGCAGACCGGTGGGTCGGGCCAGTACGCCAAGGTCCAGATGACCTTCGAGCCCCTGCAGTCCGAGGAAGGGGAGCTCTACGAGTTCAAGAACGCCGTCACCGGCGGTCGCGTTCCTCGTGAGTACATCCCCAGCGTCGACGCGGGCATCCAGTCGGCGATGGAGCTCGGCGTGCTCGCCGGCTTCCCGCTCGTCGGGATCAAGGCCACGCTGCTCGACGGTGCTTCGCACGACGTCGACTCCTCGGAGATGGCGTTCAAGATCGCTGGCTCGATGATCCTCAAGGAGGCGGTCCGCCAGGCGGACCCCGTCCTGCTCGAGCCGGTCATGGCCGTCGAGGTCCGTACGCCCGAGGAGTACATGGGCGAGGTCATCGGCGACATCAACTCGCGTCGTGGCCTCATCCAGTCGATGGAGGACGCGACCGGCGTCAAGGTGGTGCGGGCGCAGGTGCCGCTCTCCGAGATGTTCGGGTACGTCGGCGACCTGCGGTCCAAGACCCAGGGCCGCGCGGTGTACTCGATGCAGTTCGACAGCTATGCCGAGGTTCCTCGCGCGGTCGCCGAGGAGATCATCAAGAAGACCCGGGGCGAGTAGTCCCACAGGTCGACCCACCAGTAACCATCAACCTGTAGACAGCCGCATCCCGCAGCGGCCAACCGGCAGCTGCGGAGATCGGTACCACTACCCCGAGTCCGAGGAGGACCCCAGTGGCGAAGGCCAAGTTCGAGCGGACCAAGCCGCACGTCAACATCGGGACCATCGGTCACGTCGACCACGGCAAGACGACGCTGACTGCTGCGATCTCGAAGGTGCTGCACGACAAGCACCCCGACCTGAACCCCTTCACGCCGTTCGACGAGATCGACAAGGCGCCTGAGGAGAAGCAGCGCGGTATCACGATCAACATCGCGCACGTCGAGTACCAGACCGAGAAGCGGCACTACGCCCACGTCGACGCCCCTGGTCACGCCGACTACATCAAGAACATGATCACGGGTGCCGCCCAGATGGACGGCGCGATCCTGGTCGT
The DNA here is from genome assembly GCF_017565425.1 of Actinotalea soli. GTDB lineage: Bacteria > Actinomycetota > Actinomycetes > Actinomycetales > Cellulomonadaceae > Actinotalea > Actinotalea soli. The sequence goes on along the minus strand of NZ_JAGEMK010000005.1, from coordinate 133,140 downwards.
GGCCGCCACCGACGGGCCGATGGCCCAGACGCGTGAGCACGTCCTGCTCGCCCGTCAGGTCGGCGTTCCCTACCTGCTGGTCGCGCTCAACAAGTCCGACATGGTCGAGGACGAGGAGATCCTCGAGCTCGTCGAGATGGAGGTCCGTGAGCTGCTGTCCTCGCAGGGCTTCGACGGCGACGACGCCCCGGTCATCCGGGTGTCGGGCCTCAAGGCGCTCGAGGGCGACGCGACCTGGACCAAGTCGGTCGAGGAGCTCATGGAGGCCGTGGACGAGAGCGTCCCCGAGCCCGTCCGTGACATGGACAAGCCCTTCCTCATGCCGATCGAGGACGTCTTCACGATCACCGGTCGTGGCACCGTCGTCACCGGCAAGGTCGACCGCGGCAAGCTCGCGATCAACTCGGAGGTCGAGATCGTCGGCATCCGCGAGGCCCAGAAGACCACGGTCACGGGCATCGAGATGTTCCACAAGCAGATGGACGAGGCGTGGGCCGGCGAGAACTGCGGCCTCCTGCTCCGCGGCATCAAGCGCGAGGACGTCGAGCGCGGCCAGGTCGTCGTGAAGCCCGGGTCGATCACGCCCCACACCGACTTCGAGGCCCAGGTCTACATCCTGGCCAAGGACGAGGGTGGGCGTCACAACCCGTTCTACTCGAACTACCGCCCGCAGTTCTACTTCCGCACGACGGACGTCACCGGCGTCATCACGCTGCCTGAGGGCACCGAGATGGTCATGCCCGGCGACAACACCGAGATGACGGTCGAGCTGATCCAGCCGATCGCCATGGAGGAGGGCCTCGGCTTCGCCATCCGTGAGGGTGGCCGTACCGTCGGCTCCGGCCGTGTGACCAAGATCCTCAAGTGATCTGACCGAGGGCCCGGACGCCTCAGGCGTCCGGGCCCTCGGCATGTCCTCCTCGCGCTGGCCGTCGTCACGGCGGCCCAGGGGAGGGCCGGGTGGTCACGGCGCCCGCGATTGGTAATCCACGCGGGTGTCTGGCACACTGTTCAGGTTGCCCGGTACCGGCACGTCTCGACCGTGCGCTCGATGAGCGCCGACGAGGACGCGCTGAGACAGGCCGGCAGCCACGTACGACAGACGTTGAGGACCGGCACTCGCCTTCGGGCGGGGCGGTTCACACAGCATCCAACGACCTCGCGCCTCACGGTGCGCAGCGCCAGAGTATGTCGCAACAGGCGACACGCCCGAGTGCGGGGGTCGGACAGCTAGCGGTTCGAGAGAGAGAGTCAGACGACGCCATGGCGGGACAGAAGATCCGCATCCGGCTCAAGTCCTACGACCACGAGGTCATCGACAGCTCGGCGCGCAGGATCGTCGACACGGTGACGCGCGCTGGTGCAACGGTCGTGGGTCCGGTGCCGCTGCCGACGGAGAAGAACGTGTTCTGCGTCATCCGGTCGCCTCACAAGTACAAGGACAGCCGCGAGCACTTCGAGATGCGCACGCACAAGCGCCTCATCGACATCATCGATCCCACGCCGAAGGCGGTCGACTCGCTCATGCGACTCGACCTGCCCGCGGACGTGAACATCGAGATCAAGCTCTGAGGCTGGCGAGGAGATCACGATGACCACGCTTCCCCAGAACGCCAAGCCGATCACGGCCGCGCTCGGTACCAAGCTGGGAATGACCCAGGTGTGGGACGAGGCAGGCCGCCTCGTCCCCGTCACGGTCGTCCAGGTGGGCACCAACGTGGTGACGCAGGTGCGGACCGAGGACGTCGACGGCTACGCCGCGGTCCAGCTGGCCTACGGCCAGATCGACCCGCGCAAGGTCACGCAGCCCCTCAAGGGCCACTTCGAGAAGGCCGGCGTCACGCCGCGCCGTCACGTGGCCGAGGTCCGGACGCCGGACTCCGCCGAGTACGCCCTCGGCCAGGAGATCACCGCCGAGGCCTTCGCGGCCGGGCAGACCGTCGACGTCTCGGGCACCACCAAGGGCAAGGGCACCGCCGGTGTGATGAAGCGTCACGGCTTCTCCGGCGTCGGCGCTTCCCACGGTGCGCACCGCAACCACCGCAAGGCCGGCTCGATCGGTGGCGCCTCGACGCCGTCGCGAGTCTTCAAGGGCATGCGGATGGCCGGTCGGATGGGCCACGAGCGCCAGACGACCCAGAATCTGACCGTGCACGCGGTCGACGCCGAGAGGGGTCTGCTGCTCGTCAAGGGCGCCGTCCCCGGCCCCAAGGGTGGCGTCGTCCTGGTGCGTTCCGCCGTGAAGGGGGCGTGAGCATGAGCACGCTGACCGTCGACGTCCTGGACGCCAAGGGCAAGAAGTCCGGCACCGCCGAGCTTCCCGCCGAGGTGTTCGACGTCCAGACCAACGTTCCGCTGATCCACCAGGTCGTCGTGGCACAGCTCGCCGCCGCGCGGCAGGGCACGCACTCCACGAAGACCCGTGGTGAGGTCCGTGGTGGCGGCAAGAAGCCCTACAAGCAGAAGGGCACCGGCCGCGCCCGCCAGGGCTCGACCCGCGCTCCTCAGTTCGCCGGCGGCGGTACGGTCCACGGACCGCAGCCGCGCGACTACAGCCAGCGCACCCCGAAGAAGATGAAGGCTGCCGCCCTGCGCGGGGCCCTCTCGGACCGGGCACGCGCCGGCCGCGTGCATGTCGTCGATGGCTTCGCCGTGGACGGCGCGCCCTCGACCCGCACGGCCGTCTCGACCCTCGCGACCCTGTCGCCGCGTCGGCACGTGCTGGTCGTCCTCGAGCGGGGCGACGACCTCACGTGGAAGTCGCTGCGCAACGTCGAGCAGGTGCACCTGCTGCTCGCCGACCAGCTCAACACCTACGACGTGCTCGTCTCTGACGACGTCGTGTTCACCCGGGGCGCGCTCGACGCGTTCCTGACCCGGCCTGCCGGCCGCGGTGCCAAGGGTGTCGCCACCTCGACCGAGGCGTCCGTCCTCGACACGGAGGAGACCAAGTGACCACCGTGAACAAGGACCCGCGCGACATCCTCGTCTCGCCGGTCGTCTCCGAGAAGAGCTACGGGCTCCTCGACGAGGGCAAGTACACCTTCGTGGTGGACCCTCGGGCGAACAAGACCGAGATCAAGATCGCGGTCGAGCAGGTCTTCGGTGTGAAGGTCGCCTCGGTCAACACGATCAACCGCAAGGGCAAGTCGCGGCGGACGCGGTTCGGCCTGGGCAAGCGCAAGGACACCAAGCGCGCGATCATCACGCTGCGCGAGGGCACCATCGACATCTTCGGCGGACCGGTCGGCTGAGGCCGGACCGACGAGACAGATTGAGGACTGACCTCCATGGGAATCCGTAAGTACAAGCCGACGACGCCCGGGCGCCGCGGCTCGAGCGTCGCCGACTTCGTCGAGATCACGCGCTCCGAGCCCGAGAAGTCGCTGGTGCGCCCGCTGCACAAGACCGGTGGACGCAACAGCACCGGCCGCGTGACGATGCGTCACCAGGGTGGGGGCCACAAGCGCGCCTACCGGGTGATCGACTTCCGTCGCCACGACAAGGACGGCGTGCCGGCCAAGGTCGCTCACATCGAGTACGACCCCAACCGCACCGCGCGCATCGCGCTCCTGCACTACGCCGACGGGGAGAAGCGCTACATCATCGCGCCGAACCGTCTGTCGCAGGGCGACATGATCGAGAACGGTGCCGGCGCCGACATCAAGCCCGGCAACAACCTCCCGCTGCGCAACATCCCGACCGGTACGGTCATCCACGCCGTCGAGCTGCGGCCCGGCGGCGGGGCCAAGATGGCCCGCTCGGCGGGTGCCTCGGTCCAGCTGGTCGCCAAGGACGGGCCCTACGCCCAGCTGCGGCTGCCCTCGGGCGAGATCCGCAACGTCGACCTGCGCTGCCGCGCGACGGTCGGCGAGGTCGGCAACGCCGAGCAGTCGAACATCAACTGGGGCAAGGCCGGCCGGATGCGCTGGAAGGGCAAGCGTCCCTCCGTCCGCGGTGTCGCGATGAACCCGATCGACCACCCCCACGGAGGCGGTGAGGGCAAGACCTCGGGTGGTCGCCACCCGGTCAGCCCCTGGGGACAGGCCGAGGGCCGCACGCGTCGCCCGAACAAGCCGAGCGACAAGCTCATCGTCCGTCGTCGCCGTTCCGGCAAGAACAAGAAGCGCTGAGAAGGAGCCTGACAGATGCCACGCAGCCTGAAGAAGGGCCCCTTCGTGGACGACCACCTGCAGAAGAAGGTGGATGTCCAGAACGAGAAGGGCACCAAGACGGTCATCAAGACCTGGTCCCGTCGTTCGATGATCACGCCCGATTTCCTGGGCCACACCCTTGCCGTGCACGACGGCCGCAAGCACGTCCCGGTCTTCGTGACCGAGTCGATGGTTGGCCACAAGCTCGGCGAGTTCGCCCCGACGCGGACCTTCCGCGGCCACGAGAAGGACGACCGCAAGGGTCGTCGTCGCTGACCTCCGGTCGCGACGAGGACAAGTGCGGGAAGGACTTCCCATGACGACAGAAGAAGGCAGGACAGCAATGGAAGCCAAGGCGCAGGCGCGGTTCGTCCGTGTCACGCCCCAGAAGGCCCGGCGCGTCGTGGACCTCATCCGTGGCAAGCAGGCCGACGAGGCCGTGGCGACGCTGAAGTTCGCGCCGCAGGCCGCTGGCGAGACGGTTCGCAAGGTCGTGGAGAGCGCGATCGCGAACGCCCGGGTCAAGGCCGACCGTGCGAACGAGGCCTTCGACGCCTCGGCGCTCGTGGTCTCCGCGGCGTACGTGGACGAGGGCCCGACCCTCAAGCGGTTCCGGCCCCGCGCCCAGGGGCGGGCCAGCCAGATCCTGAAGCGCACGAGCCACATCACCGTGGTCGTCGCCCCGGTCGAGAAGAAGGAGAGGACCCGATAGTGGGACAGAAGGTCAACCCGCACGGGTACCGCCTCGGCATCACCACCGACCACCGGTCGCGCTGGTTCGCCGACAGCACCAAGCCCGGACAGCGCTACCGCGACTACGTCCGCGAGGACGTCCAGATCCGCAAGCTCATGTCCACCGGGCTCGAGCGTGCCGGTATCGCCAAGGTCGAGATCGAGCGAACGCGTGACCGCGTCCGTGTCGACATCCACACCGCCCGCCCCGGGATCGTCATCGGTCGCCGCGGCGCCGAGGCCGACCGCATCCGTGGCGAGCTCGAGAAGCTCACCGGCAAGCAGGTGCAGCTGAACATCCTCGAGGTCAAGAACGCCGAGATCGAGGCGCAGCTGGTCGCGCAGGGCATCGCCGAGCAGCTGGCGAGCCGTGTCTCCTTCCGCCGTGCGATGCGCAAGGGCATGCAGTCCGCCCTCCGCGCCGGTGCCAAGGGCATCCGGGTGCAGTGCGCCGGCCGCCTCGGCGGCGCCGAGATGAGCCGGTCGGAGTTCTACCGCGAGGGGCGCGTGCCGCTGCACACCCTCCGCGCGAACATCGACTTCGGCACCTTCGAGGCCCGCACGACCTTCGGCCAGATCGGCGTGAAGGTCTGGATCTACAAGGGCGACATGACCGAGAAGGAGTTTGCTCGCGAGCAGGCTGCTGCCGGTCCGCGCTCGCCGCGCGGTGGCCCGCGTGGTGACCGCCCGGCCCGCGGGGGCGCACGTCGTCCCGAGCGGTCCGACGCCCCCGCTCAGCCTGCCGCGGGGACCGAGGCTCCTGCAGCCGCGCCCGCCGAGAAGGCGACCGAGTCCGGAACGGAGGCCTGAGCATGCTGATCCCGCGCAGGCTCAAGCACCGCAAGCAGCACCACCCCTCGCGCTCCGGCGCGGCCAAGGGTGGCACCACGATCGCCTTCGGCGACTACGGCATCCAGGCCATCGAGCCCGCCTACGTCACCAACCGGCAGATCGAGGCTGCTCGTATCGCCATGACCCGCCACATCAAGCGTGGTGGCAAGGTCTGGATCAACATCTACCCCGACCGCCCGCTGACCAAGAAGCCGGCGGAGACCCGTATGGGTTCGGGTAAGGGTTCCCCCGAGTGGTGGATCGCCAACGTCAAGCCGGGTCGCGTGCTCTTCGAGCTCGCGGGTGTGCCCGAGCCCCTGGCCCGAGAGGCCATGCGTCGTGCGATGCACAAGCTCCCGATGAAGACCCGTTTCGTGGTTCGCGAGGGTGGTGGCAGCTGATGGCTATCGGTTCCAAGGAGCTTGCTCCGGTCGAGCTCGACGGCATGGACGACGACGCGCTCGTCGCCGAGCTGAAGAAGGCCAAGGAGGAGCTGTTCAACCTCCGCTTCCAGTCAGCTACCGGCCAGCTCGAGAGCCACGGGCGCCTCAAGGCCGTTCGTCGCGACATCGCGCGGATCTACACGATCCTGCGCGAGCGCGAGCTCGGCATCCGTACCGCACCCAGCGCCAGCGCTGAGTGAGCGAGAGGTCATAGATGAGCACCGACACGAACAAGACCGACGCCGCGGCGTCGGTGGCCGAGCACCGGCCGTACCGCAAGACGCGGCGCGGCTACGTGGTCAGCGACAAGATGGACAAGACCGTCGTGGTCGAGGTCGAGGACCGGGTCAAGCACCCGCTCTACGGCAAGGTCATGCGACGCACGAGCAAGGTCAAGGCGCACGACGAGGCCAATGCGGCCGGCGCGGGCGACCTCGTCCTCATCATGGAGACCCGTCCGCTGTCGGCGACCAAGCGCTGGCGTGTGGTGGAGATCCTCGAGAAGGCCAAGTAGTCCGACCGATCGGGCCTCGCGCCACGACCGGTCCGCAGCTCGACCACAGCGATCCGTTCGGCCAGGCTCGCAGCGATGAGCGCAGCGAGAACCAGCAGACGACAGGAGTAGGTAGATGATCCAGCAGGAGTCGCGACTCAAGGTCGCCGACAACACGGGAGCGAAGCAGATTCTCTGCATCCGTGTTCTCGGCGGATCTGGCCGTCGCTACGCCGGTATCGGCGACGTCATCGTCGCGACCGTCAAGGACGCCATCCCGGGCGGAAACGTCAAGCGGGGCGACGTCGTCAAGGCCGTCATCGTGCGCACCACCAAGGAGCGCCGTCGGCCCGACGGTTCGTACATCAAGTTCGACGAGAACGCCGCCGTGATCCTCAAGGGCGACGGCGAGCCTCGCGGAACCCGCATCTTCGGCCCGGTGGGCCGCGAGCTGCGCGACAAGAAGTTCATGAAGATCATCTCGCTGGCGCCGGAGGTGCTCTGACCATGGCAAAGATCAAGAAGGGCGACCTCGTCGTCGTCATCTCGGGCCGCGACAAGGGCAAGCAGGGCCGCGTGCTGGAGGTCTTCTCGGAGACCGACCGCATCGTGGTCGAGGGTGTCCAGCGCGTGACCAAGCACGTCAAGGCGGGCCAGTCGAGCCGCGGGACGCGGACCGGGGGCATCGAGACCGTCGAGGCCGCCATCCACGTCAGCAACGTCATGCTGGTCGACCCGGAGACCAAGAAGGGCACCCGGGTCGGGTACCGCACCGAGGAGATCGAGCGCGACGGCCGGACCCGCACCGTGCGGGTCCGCGTGGCCAAGCGCTCCGGTAAGGACATCTGATGAGCACCACGACTGAGACCAAGGTCGCGCCGCGCCTCAAGACGCGCTACGCCGAGGAGATCCTCCCCGGCCTGCGTGAGGAGTTCGGCCACGAGAACATCAACCAGGTCGCCCGGCTCACGAAGATCGTCGTGAACATGGGTGTCGGGGACGCCGCCAAGGACTCCAAGCTGATCGAGGGCGCGATCCGCGACCTGACCGCGATCACGGGGCAGAAGCCCCAGGTCACCAAGGCCCGCAAGTCGATCGCCCAGTTCAAGCTCCGTGAGGGCATGCCCATCGGTGCGCACGTCACGCTGCGCGGAGACCGGATGTGGGAGTTCGCAGACCGCCTGGTCTCGCTGGCCCTTCCCCGCATCCGTGACTTCCGCGGTCTGTCGCCCAAGCAGTTCGACGGGCACGGCAACTACACCTTCGGCCTGACCGAGCAGGTGATGTTCCACGAGATCGACCCCGACAAGACCGACCGGGTGCGTGGCATGGACATCACGATCGTGACGACCGCGACCACCGACGACGAGGGCCGTTCGCTGCTCCGCCGTCTGGGCTTCCCCTTCAAGGAGAACTGACATGGCGAAGACTGCCCTCATCAAGAAGGCGGCACGCAAGCCCAAGTTCAGCGTGCGCGCCTACACCCGGTGCCAGAAGTGCGGCCGTCCGCACTCGGTCTACCGCAAGTTCGGCCTCTGCCGGATCTGCCTGCGCCAGATGGCGCACCGTGGTGAGCTTCCCGGCGTCACCAAGAGCAGCTGGTAACAACTACGTCGCAGGTCCCCTTGCGCACTAGCGCGGGGATACCCCGGCGAGGAAGGGCACAAGCCCGATGACGATGACCGACCCGATCGCAGACATGCTGACCCGTCTGCGTAACGCGAACTCCGCGTACCACGACTCCGTGACGATGCCGTTCTCGAAGCTGAAGTCTCACATCGCTGAGATCCTCCAGGCCGAGGGCTACATCGCGAGCTGGAGCGTCGAGGACGCGCCGGTGGGCAAGAACCTCACCATCCAGCTCAAGTTCGGCCCGAACCGTGAGCGCTCGCTCGCGGGTGTGCGCCGCGTGTCCAAGCCGGGCCTGCGTGTGTACGCGAAGTCGACCAACCTGCCCCGTGTGCTGGGCGGCCTCGGCGTGGCGATCCTGTCCACGTCCTCCGGCCTCCTGACCGACAAGCAGGCCGCCACGAAGGGCGTAGGTGGGGAAGTCCTCGCCTACGTCTGGTAGCCCGAGACCGAGAGGAGAGAACCATGTCTCGAATTGGCAAGGTCCCCGTCCCGGTCCCGACCGGCGTGGACGTCACCATCGACGGCGCCGCGGTGACCGTCAAGGGCCCCAAGGGACAGCTGTCCCACACCATCCCCGCGCCGATCACGGTCGTGCAGGAGGACGGCACCCTCGTGGTCGCCCGACCTGACGACGAGCGTGCGTCGCGATCGCTGCACGGCCTCACCCGGACGCTGCTCGCCAACCTCGTCACCGGCGTCACCGCCGGCTACGAGAAGAAGCTCGAGATCGTCGGGACCGGCTACCGCGTGACCGCCAAGGGATCGGACCTCGAGTTCGCCCTCGGCTTCAGCCACCCGGTCGTCGTGCAGGCCCCGCAGGGCATCACCTTCGCTGTCGAGTCGCCCACCCGTTTCTCGGTGAGCGGCATCGACAAGCAGCAGGTCGGCGAGGTCGCTGCGAACATCCGCAAGATCCGCAAGCCCGAGCCCTACAAGGGCAAGGGCGTGCGCTACGCCGGCGAGGTCGTCCGCCGCAAGGCCGGAAAGGCTGGTAAGTAACGTGGCACTCACCATTCGTGGCAAGGGCAAGGCAGTAGCCCGCGCCCGCCGTCACCTGCGACTGCGCAAGAAGGTCTCAGGCACCCCGCAGCGTCCCCGCCTGGTCGTGAGCCGGTCCAGCCGGCACATGGTCGCCCAGGTCGTCGACGACTCGGTCGGCCGCACGGTCGCCTCCGCGTCGACCCTCGAGGTCGACCTGCGCGCCCTGGACGGCGACAAGGTCGCCAAGGCCAAGCGTGTCGGCGAGCTCATCGCCGAGCGCGCCAAGGCCGCCGGCGTCGAGGCCGTCGTCTTCGACCGTGGTGGGAACAAGTACCACGGCCGGGTCGCAGCGGTCGCCGACGGCGCCCGCGAGGGCGGGCTGTCCCTGTGACGACGACCACCACTCCCGTTCGGAAGAAGAGGATTCACTGATGGCTGCACCTCAGCGCAGCAACACCGGCGGTCAGGCCGGCGGCGGCCGTGACGGCGGTCGTCGGGACGGCGGCGGTCGCCGCGGCGACGCGCCCGACAAGAGCGCCTTCCTCGAGCGCGTGGTGACCATCAACCGCGTCTCGAAGGTCGTCAAGGGCGGTCGACGCTTCAGCTTCACGGCGCTTGTCGTCGTGGGCGACGGCGACGGCACCGTCGGTGTCGGCTACGGCAAGGCCAAGGAGGTGCCCGCCGCGATCGCGAAGGGCGTCGAGGAGGCGAAGAAGAGCTTCTTCCGCGTCCCCCGCATCCAGGGCACGATCCCGCACCCCATCACGGGTGAGGCCGCGGCCGGAGTCGTCTTCCTGCGGCCCGCGTCCCCGGGTACCGGTGTGATCGCCGGTGGACCGGTGCGCGCCGTCCTGGAGTGCGCCGGGATCCACGACGTGCTCTCCAAGTCGATGGGCTCGACCAACGCGATCAACATCGTGCACGCCACGGTGGCTGCTCTGCGCGGGCTCGAGGAGCCCGAGGCCGTGGCCGCTCGTCGTGGCCTGCCCCTCGAGCACGTCACGCCGGCCTCGATGCTGCGTGCCCGTGCCAAGGGCGTCGCCGCGAAGGCAGGTGCCTGATGGCTCGTCTCAAGGTGACCCAGACCAAGTCCGCCATCGGCGGCAAGCAGAACCAGCGCGACACGCTGCGGACCCTCGGCCTCAAGCGCATCGGCGACGTCGTCGTCAAGGAGGACCGTCCTGAGATCCGCGGCATGGTCGTCACGGTGGCGCACCTCGTCACCGTCGAGGAGGTCGACTGACCATGGCAGACAGCACCAAGGACCCGTCCGAGGACACCTCGGCCGCGGCTCCCACCAAGAAGCCCGCGAGCAAGACGGCTGCAGCGAAGACCGCGGCGGCCGACAAGCCCGCCAAGGCCAAGAGCAGCACCACGAAGTCCGCCGGGACGGCCAGCAAGGCCAAGACCGAGGGCTCGGCCGCCAAGGCCGAGAAGCCGAGCACGTCCGCAGCCAAGGCCTCCGAGCCCACGGCGTCGGCGTCGAAGGCCCCCGCGGCGAAGGCATCGACGACGAAGTCCTCGGCCACCAAGGGGTCGTCGACCACCGAAGGTGCCGGCGGCACGCTCAAGCTGCACCACCTGCGGCCTGCACCCGGCGCGAAGACCGCCAAGACCCGTGTGGGTCGTGGTGAGGCGTCCAAGGGCAAGACCGCCGGACGAGGCACCAAGGGCACCAAGGCCCGTTACCAGGTGCCTGAGCGGTTCGAGGGCGGGCAGATGCCGCTGCACATGCGGCTGCCCAAGCTCCGTGGGTTCAGGAACCCGTTCCGCGTGGAGTACCAGGTGGTCAACCTGGACAGCCTCGCCTCGCTGTACCCGCAGGGTGGCGACGTGACGGTCGAGGACCTCGTGGCCAAGGGCGCGGTCCGCAAGGGCTCGCCGGTCAAGGTCCTCGGCAGCGGCGACGTGAGCGTCAAGCTCAACGTCCAGGTGCAGGCGGTCTCGGCCTCGGCCAAGGAGAAGATCCTCGCCGCTGGCGGGTCCGTCGACCAGGACTGAGATGGACCAGGGGCCGGGACGCGACGCGCGACCCGGCCCCTGTGCCGTCCCGGGTCGGACGTCGGTTAGGGTTCCAAGCGGCCTCCCGCGGGTGATCAACCCGTACGCCGGGGCACCGGCATGACGACACACCGCTCTCGGGCGGAGCAGGAGGACTAGTGCTCAGCGCATTCGTGCGGGCGTTCCGGACGCCCGACCTGCGGCGCAAGCTGCTGTTCACGATCTCCATCATGGTGATCTTCCGGGTGGGGTCCTTCATCCCGACCCCGGGTGTGGACTACGGCAACGTGCAGCAGTGCGTCGCGTCGATGGACGGCACCAACGACCTGCTCGGTCTGGTGAACCTGTTCAGCGGTGGGGCGCTGCTCCAGCTCTCGGTGTTCGCGCTGGGGATCATGCCGTACATCACGGCGAGCATCATCACCCAGCTGCTGCGCGTGGTCATCCCGCGCTTCGAGGCCCTCCACAAGGAGGGCCAGCAGGGCACCGCCCAGCTCACCCAGTACACGCGGTACATGACGATCGGGCTGGCGATCCTGCAGTCGACCACCGTCATCACGGTCGCCCGCAACAACCTGCTCTTCCCCGAGTGCCCTGTGCCGCTCATCCCGGACGACTCGGTCACCACGATCGTCCTCATGGTCATCACGATGACCGCCGGCACCGCGCTGATCATGTGGCTCGGGGAGCTCATCAGCGAGCGGGGCATCGGCAACGGCATGTCGCTCCTGATCTTCACCTCGATCGCGGCCACCTTCCCCGGTGCGATGTGGTCGATCGCCGGTGGCGAGAACGGCCTCACGAACTTCGTGATCGTGATGCTCGTGATCCTGCTCGTGATCGCCCTCGTGGTCTTCGTCGAGCAGTCCCAGCGACGCATCCCCGTGCAGTACGCCAAGCGGATGGTCGGCCGGAAGATGTACGGCGGGTCGAGCACCTACATCCCGATCAAGATCAACATGGCGGGGATCATCCCGGTCATCTTCGCCTCCTCGTTGCTCGCGATCCCGGGTCTCGCCGCTCAGTTCGGCGACCAGACCGCGGGGTGGGTGATCTGGTTGTCGACCTACGTCGCCGCTCCCGAGGCCCCGCTGCACATCGCGCTCTACCTGGTCCTCATCATCTTCTTCGCGTACTTCTACACAGCGATCACGTTCAACCCGGACGAGGTCGCAGACAACATGAAGAAGTACGGCGGCTTCATCCCGGGCATCCGGGCAGGGCGCCCCACGGCCGAGTACCTCGACTACGTGATCTCCCGCATCACCGCTCCCGGGTCGGTCTACCTCGCCTTCGTCGCCCTCATCCCGCTGCTCGTGTTCATCTGGCTCGGGGTCGGCGCGAACATCCCGTTCGGCGGGGCGTCCATCCTCATCGTCGTCGGCGTGGGCCTCGAGACCGTCAAGCAGATCGAGTCTCAGCTCCAGCAGCGGCACTACGAAGGGTTCCTGCGGTGAGCTCACGTCTGGTGATCATGGGCCCGCAGGGAGCCGGCAAGGGCACCCAGGCCCAGCGGCTCGCCGAGCGGCTGGGCGTCCCGGCGATCTCGACCGGCGACATCTTCCGCGCCAACATCAAGGGCGGCACCGAGCTCGGTGTCCTCGCGCAGTCGTACACCTCCAAGGGAGACCTCGTGCCCGACGAGGTCACCAACGCGATGGTGCGGGACCGGCTCGGTCAGTCCGACGCGGCCGGCGGCTTCATCCTCGACGGGTACCCGCGCAACGCCGCGCAGGTCGTCGAGCTCGACGACATCCTCACCAGCCTCGGGGTGGCCCTCGACCGCGTGGTCGAGCTGACCGCCGACCGGTCCGAGCTCCTCACCCGGCTGCGCCAGCGGGCCGAGACCGAGGGCCGTGAGGACGACACCGAGGAGGCGATCGCCCGGCGGCTGGACATCTACGCCGAGCAGACCGCTCCGCTCACCTCGGCCTACGCCGAGCGTGGCCTCCTCGTCCGCGTCGACGGGATCGGCACCATCGACGAGGTCACGGCCCGCGTGGTCGCCGCGTCGACCCCTGCGGCCTGAGGGCTCTCCGCCGATGTTCGGACGCGAGAAGATCGAGTACAAGACGGCCGCGCAGGTGCAGACCATGCGTCGTGCGGGCCTCGTCGTGGCCGACATCCACCGCACCGTCCGCGAGGCGATGCGGCCCGGCGTGACGACGGCCGACCTCGACGACGTCGCCGCCGCGACCCTCGCCGAGGCCGGGGCGACGTCCTCCTTCCTCGGGTACCACGGCTACCCGGCGTCGATCTGCGTCTCGGTCAACGACGAGATCGTGCACGGCATCCCCGGTCCGCGGGTGCTCGGGCCCGGCGACGTGGTCTCGGTCGACTGCGGCGCGGTCGTGGACGGGTGGCACGGCGACGCAGCCTTCACCACCGTCCTCCCCGACGCCGATCCCGGTGACCTCGCACTGAGCGACGCCACCGAGCAGGCCATGTGGGCCGGGATCGCGGCCCTGGCCAAGGGCGACCGGCTCGGCGTCGTGGGCGATGCCGTCGAGGACGTGGTGGCGGCCTCCGGCACGGGCTACGGGATCGTGCAGGAGTACGTCGGACACGGGATCGGCAGCGCCATGCACCAGCCACCGGAGGTGCTCAACTACCGGACCCGCGACAAGGGCCCGCGGCTCCGGGCCGGGCTCTGCGTGGCCGTCGAGCCGATGCTGACCCGGGGATCGCGGGCCACGCAGGTGCTCGAGGACGACTGGACGGTCGTGACCATGGACGGTCAGCGTGCCGCGCACTGGGAGCACACCGTGGCCATCGGGCCCGAGGGCGTGTGGGTCCTGACCGCCCCGGACGGCGGCGCCGAGCGGCTCGCCGCCCTCGGCGTGACCATCGCGCCGTGGGAGCCCTAGGGACGCACCGGACTGCTGCGGCAGCCAGGATCGAGGAGGAGGCGCCGTGCCGCGCGAGGCCGGGAAGGTCGGATCGGACGACGAACTGATCGAGCGGGCCGGCCTCCTGGCGCGGGTCGAGGACGGGTCGCGGCTCACGGTGCTCCGCGGTCCGAGGGGCTCGGGCAAGAGGGTCCTGGTCGACCAGTGGGTCGCGGCGTGCCGGTCCCGTGAGCGCCGGGTGCTCCGCGTCGAGGTCGACCCGGGGCACGCCGAGGCGGCCGAGGTGTGGACCGAGGTCCTGTCCCGGCTCGGCGTCGAGAGCGACCCAGGGCGCAGCGTCGCGCGGCAGGTCCTCGACGTCCTCGAGCGCCAGACCGTCCGCGCCGTCCTGGTCGTGGAACGTGCCGAGCTGCTCGCGGACGACACCCTCGACCGGGACCTGATGACCCTGCTGCGCCGGTGCCCGGCGACTCGTGTGCTCGTCTCGACCGAGGTGCTGCGCCCGGTCGAGGTGCTCGGTCGGGTCGAGCACGCCGCGACGGTTCTCACAGCCCCCGACCTCGCCCTCTCGGCGGCGGAGGTGCGCACCCTGCAGAAGGGGCCGTCCGCCCTGCAGGGCACGGCGCGAGCGCTGCCCGGTGGCCCCGAGGGCGACCCCGACGAGGACGCCGCGGGCCTCGCCGACGCCGAGGAGATCCGCCGCACCTACGACGGGTGGACCGGACCGACGGTCGCGCTGGTGCGGGACCCCGGGGGCGTCGCGGCACGGGACTTCGTGCGGTACGTCCTCAGCACGCTCGAGCCGGTCCCGCTGCGGAGGCTGGCGTCGCAGCTCGCGCTCCTCCCGCGCCTGCACCGTGGCATCGTGGTCGCCCTCGCGGCGGAGGCAGGCCTCGACCAGGAGAACGACGTGGTCGGCCAGCTGGTCGACTCGGGTCTGTGCGTCGCGGTCGGCCCGGACGCGGACGCCCCGCTCGAGCAGGCCCCGGGCGTCCGGGACGCGCTCCAGGGAGCGCGAGCGGACGCCACGCTCGGTGCGGAGGAGGTCGCCCTGCTGCGGTGGGCCGCGCGGTGGTACCTGGAGCAGGGCCTGCCGGACGCCGCAGCCGAGGCCGCCTGGCTGGCCGAGGACCACGAGACGATGGTGACCGTGCTCGACCTGCACTGGCCGAGCCTCGCGGTGCACCACGGCAACCGTCTGGGCACCTGGATCGGTGGGGTGCCTGAGGAGCTGCTCCTGGCGCGCCCGTCGATCGCGCTCGTCCGGACCCTGCTCGTCGAGTTCCCCTCCGACGCGGTCGGCGCCGAGGCCTTCGCGGGCACGCTCGGGGCCGGCCTCGTGGACCGGCCCATGCAGGACACGCTGACCGAGGGCGTCGCGCTCCTCGTCGCACTCCGTTCCGCGCGCCAGCCCCTGCTCGCGGTGCCTGTCGTCGACCAGCAGCGGGCCCTCGCCCGCGACGAGCCCGAGGGCTGGGTCGCGCTCGCCCCGGACCTGCGGTCGTTGCTGTACGTCCAGTGGGGCCTGGTGAGCCTGCTGGCGGGGGACCTCACCCAGGCGGTGCGCGACTTCCAGGAGGGGTACTGGACCGGCCGGTCCACGGACACGTCCTACGTCGCCCGCAACGGCGCGACCAACGCCGCCCTGGTCCACGCCCTGCACGGAGACCGGGCCCGGGCTCGGCGGTGGCTCGACCGGGCGTCCGGCCTCCCGCGGGCGGAGGGGTTCCTGCGGCAGTTCGTCGAGGAGTGGGACCCCCTGGTCGAGGCACTGCTGGCGAGCGAGGCGGGGGAGCTGGCCGAGGCGGACGTGGCGCTGGCGGGTTTCACGTCCCTGGAGGGTGCACACCCCGGGTGGATCGTCGAGGCCTACGTCCGCGCCCATCTTGCGGTCTACGGCTCGCGTCCCCGCGAGGTCGCGGCCGAGCTCGCGAACCACGCCATGGCGGAGCCCGAGACAGGCCAGGTGGGCTCCTTGGCCCACGGGCTGCTGACGTCGGTGGCGGTGGACCTCGACCTCCGGCTGGGACGGTCGGCCCACGCCCAGGAGCTACTCGACGGGGCAGGGGAGGGGCACCTGCTCCGGGCTGCGCGCGCGCGTCTCGCCCTGGCGGTGGGGGACCCCGAGACAGCCAAGGTCGAGGCGGCCGCCGGGCTGGTGTCCCCTGAGGCCTACGGGTTCCGCCGGGTGGACCTGCTGGTCGCCCTCGCCGTGGCGGAACGTCGACTCGATCCCCGGGGCGGCGTGGAGCACTTCGCCGACGCCGTGGGACGGGCGCGCCGTGACGAGTGCTGGCGAGGCATCGCCACCGCGCCTCGGGCGGACGTCCTCGCCCTGGCACGAGCGGCGGGGGACGTCCCGCTGCCCGACTGGGTGGTGCGGGCCCCCGAGGCGATGCCCGACCTCGCGGTGGTCCAGCTCAGCGAGCGCGAGCGGCTGGTCCTGATCGAGCTCGCCCGCACCGCTTCTCACCAGGAGATCGCCCAGACCCTGGTGGTGTCGATCAACACCGTCAAGACGCAGGTGCGCAGCATCTACCGCAAGCTCGGCACGAGGACGCGGTCCGAGACCCTCGCTGCGGCCCTCGCCCACGGGTTCTCCCTCACCTCCGACGCGTCCTGAGCCGACCCACCGGGGGTACCGCCCTCGGTCCGAGGACGGTGGCCGTGGCTCGGCGTCCGGGCGCACCAGGCCGCCTCCTCGGTTCACCTCGGCTTTCATCTCGTGCTTCCCCCACGGCGCGACGAGGAGTCACGAGGAGCACCCGGCCGTCGGTCGGGGCCCTGGACGTGACCCCGACTCCTGATGGACGTGACGATGACCCGCGCTGCTCTGCTGCCGTTCTCCCGTGCCCGACGCGACTCGAGGCGTGGGGCGGCCCGCGGGCTCGCCGCCCTCCTCGTCGCGGTCGTGACGATGGGCCTGGCGACGGTGGGTGTCGCGGCTCCCGCGGCCGCGGACCCGGCAGCCCGGTTGCAGCTCACGGCGAGCGGCATGATCCCTGCGCCCGGGCTCACCGGCGAGGACGGCGTCTACACCCTCGACAGCGACCGCGCGCGCGACGCGCAGCAGTTCGCGCTGTCCTACACCTGCCCGGCCGACGGCGCCGACGGCTGCCTGGGCGCAGCGTTCACCCTGGGCCTCGAGGACCTCGTCCTGGAGGCCTGGCTCACGCCGAGCGCCACGTCCCCGGGGGCCTACACGGTGACGCACCTCGACGCCGGGGGCGTGGAGGTCCCGGCCGGCAGCGGCGTCCTGGCGGACGTCGCCGCGATCCGCATCCGGTTCGCCGACGAGGTCGCGGGCACCGCGGGTCTGGTGAGCGGCACCACCGGCAACCTCCTGCTGCGCGCCGTGGTCCGCCCCCCGGTGGGCGGGGGGGAGCAGACCGGCACCGTGGTCGTGACCCCCGAGGACGAGACCGGCAGCGGCCCCGTCGCAGGCATCAGCGTGACGACCACCTTCGTGCCCGTGCTGTCGACGGAGACCGCGAAGTCCTGGGCCCAGGGCTCCTGGTTGTCGGGCCAGGGGGCGAGCACGGCCGACACCGCATCGATCCTCGGGACGAACGCGGGCGAGCCGACGCGGACCCTGACGATCACCGAGCCGGCCGACCCGACGGCGGTGCCCGCCGGCGCTGCGGCCTTCAACCTCGTCGCGCTGACCGGGGCCGAGATCACCCAGTGGCCTGCGGGCGCCACCTCCCTGGTCCTGACCACGTGGGCCGACGGCGTCGAGCAGGCGACCTCTCCCGCGCTGGCCGACCTGGCCGAGGCGAACGCGTGGCTCGCCGCCCTGGCGTCCCCGCGGGACGTGACCGGGCTGCGCGCGGTCTTCGCCGCGCCGGAGGGTGCCCACATCGCCACCGGGGCCGCGGCAGGGCTGGAGCTGAGCACCGAGCAGTGGGGGGACGACGCCGGGTCCGTCCTCGCCCGTCACGGCACGGTGGACTTCGACTCCGGCGGTGGCCCGTCGGACAGCTTCGGGGTGCTGAGGATCGAGAACACCGCACGGACCGTGGCCACCTCCGGCATCACGGGGGAGGCGCCGGGCACCTCCCAGGACACCGCCCTCGCCGAGATCCTGGACCCGCGCCCGTACGCGAGCTCGACGAAGCGGTACACGGCGCCGGGGTCGGGGGATGCCCTGACCGAGGTGCCCGTCGGCTCGTACGCCGTCGCGACGATCACGGGGACCAACTGGACCCGTCAGGGCGTCGACTCCCTCAGCCTGGTCGAGCGCCCCGCCCAGGGCGACCTCGACGCCAACCCGCCGGCCCTCGGCCTCGGGGACATCGACGGCGCCATGTTCGCCGACTCCGGCCTCGTCTTCGCGGGGTTCGGCGACGGGTTCGTCGACGGCGACCCGGCGTCGGGGCCGAACGGCACCGGCCTGGTCTGGCCGAGCGACGCGGAGGAGCTCGAGCTCACCGTGACCTCGGCGGCCGGCACAGCGACGGTGACCCTCGTCCCCGGTGATCTGCTGCCGGGGCTGGGCGCGCTCACCGCCCCCCAGAGCATCGGGTCCTGGGCGGCCGTCACCGGCCTGACCGCGACCTTCGTGGACCGCGGCGGTGACCCGATCCCGACCGGTGCGCGGGCCTCGCTCCCGTACCTGCTCACCCCGGGCGCGGACGCAGAGCCGGGCGTGTACGCGAACCACGTCCTCGCCACGACGTCGATCGGCGGCGAGGTCTCCGGGGTCGCGCCCCGCACGCCGGACAGCGGCAACCGCCCCGTCTCGCGGGCCGACCTCGGGGTCGAGGCTCCGAGCGTGGGGGCCGAGATCACCAAGCGGATCCCGCAGGGGTACGTCTCGACCGCGCCAGGCTCGACCGTGCTGGCCGTGCTCCAGGCCACCTCGGTGCCGGGCAACACGAACCCGACCTCGCTGATCATCGAGGAGAGCGCCGACGCCTCACCGCGCTGGTGGGCCGTCATGGCTCCGACCTCGATCGACCTGCAGGTCGCGGCCGGGGACGAGGCGACCGTCTCCTTCCGCGACGCGGCCGGCGACTGGAACGTGCACGGCACCTACACGGACACCACCGACGTCGCCCTCGGCGACACCTCGGCGTGGACCGGGCTGCGGGTCGAGCACCGTCGGGCCGCGGGCTTCGAGGGATCCAGCCGCGTGCAGGCCCTCGTGACCTTCGCGGTGCGGCCGTCGCCCACCTCGGGCGCGGCGGTCGCTCCCGGTGAGCTGCTGGTCAACTGCGCGCACGCCGTCGGCTCGGTCGAGTACGGCGGCCAGGTGTACTCCGACCGCAGCGGGCCGGCCTGCGACGAGGTCGAGGCCTACGACGCGGGCGCCGGCGGCCCCGCCGCCCTGGTGAAGAGGATCGCCGGCGACGTCACCGAGGGCGGTCGGGGGCAGCTCGCCGCGCGCCTCACCTGGGGCACGCGGGGGACCGGCCACGGCTCGGTCACGGTGACGGACGGCAACGACCTCACCGCGGGCGACCCCGCCACGGGGGCGAGCAGCAGCTTCTGGGACAGCTTCGACCTGGACGCCGTAGGACGGATCACCTCCGGGCCCGCCGCCGGGACGGGGGCCTACGACCCGTACCTCGTGTTCGACCAGATCACCGCGGTCGAGTACTTCGACACCACCGACGCGAGCTGGAAGCCGGTCGGGGCGGCCGCCGTCCCGTACGCGGGTGCAGCTGCAGGGCCCGGCAACGACTGGGTCGTGATGCCTCGGATCGACCTGAGTCCCGCCGAGCGGGAGGTCGCGGGAGGGGTCCGGCTCGTCTACTCGCCGCTCTCCGACGTCGAGCGCGCCGCCGTCGTCGGCGCCCTCGCGGCGCAGGGTGACTGGCGGGCCTCGCTCGCCCCGAGCCTGGTGACCGGCGAGGTCGCGAGCTCGGTCCATCCCGCGCGGGGGATCGTCCTCGCGGTGTCGCTGCGCGACGTCTCGCGGGCCGACGGCACGGTGATCAACGACGCCCTCGAGTACAACGTCCCGGGGGAGCCGGGCAGGGTCGTCAACGACGCCGAGGTCGCCGGGGACGGGACGCGCCTGGGCGGGCCGGTCGGTCACGTCGAGGACCGGACCGTGGACATCACCCCTGCTGTCCTCGCGGCCGCCACCACCAAGGACTGGCGGCGCGCGGCGGACAACTCCGCGGGCGGGGCGGACAACTCCGAGGTCCGCGAGCTGCCGTTGCCCGTCGACGCCGACGCGCCGGTGTGGCCGACGGCGACCCTCACCGTGACGGGCCGCAACGCGAGCCCCGTGCCGGTCGACCTCCTGACCCTGCACGAGCCGGCCCTCACCGACCTGGACGACCTCGTCTCCGAGGGCGCGCCGTTCGGCTGGTTCGACGTGACCGACGTCGTGGGACTCACCCCCGTGGGCGACGTCCCCGGCGCGACGGGGCTGACGGTGCAGCTGCACGAGCACGTCCCCGCGACCGACGACGTCGTGAGCCGCCAGGTCACCCGGGACGAGCTCCTGGCGATGTCGACCGAGCAGCTCGCCGACGTCGTCGGCATCACGGTCGAGTACGAGGGCCGCATCCCGCGGTCGCTCACGGCCCAGGTGGGTCTCGAGCTCGTGACGCAGCTCCGCGCGGAGCACCGGGTGACCGGCGTCGCGCCCGGGCCGGGGCTCGCCATCGACAACCAGGTCCGAGCAGAGGTGCGTGACCAGCGGGTGTGCGTGGCCGAGAACGACGGCGACGACGGCACGACTGCCACGCCGGACTGCGCGATGGACCCGGCCTCCGCGACGGCGCAGGACACCCTGACGATCGCCGACGCCGAGGTGAAGGCCTTCGTGACGAAGAGCATCGACCGGGCGACCGTGCACCGTGACGCCGACCATGACCTCGAGGTGCGCCTCGACGTCCAGAGCTTCGGCAACAGCGCCGCCGAGAGCCTCGAGCTGGTCGACGCCGATCCGCGCTTCTACAACGCGGTGGGACTGACCGGCGCCCGGCTGGACGCCCTGGTGGGCGGGGCCGAGGAGGCGCGTCTGGAGGTCGTCCTGCGGGACGAGGGCCTCACCGTCACGACCGCCGGGGAGTACTCGGGGGCGCTGAACTGGGTCGAGGCGGACGTACGGTCCGGTCCGGGGGAGCTCGTCCTGGGGCAGGACACCGCCGGGGCAGCCTGGTCCGACGTCATCGCGGTGCGCGTGACGATGGTCGACACCGACGGCGAGCTGATCCTGAGCCCGGGCACCGACCTGGGTGTCGTGGTCCTCGCGGGCCGGCTGCGCCCTGCCCTGCTGAGCGGGGGACTGCCGAGCGCCGTGGGTGCGCCGGCCGACTGGGCCGACGAGTCCGCGACCAACCCGGGGGAGACGGTGACGGGCCGCGTGACGAACGTGGTCACCGGTCAGGCCTACCGGACGGGCGTGACCTCCGGGACGCGGACCGAGCACACCGACACCCTCGAGGTCCGGGCCGGCCGCGCCCAGCTGTCGATGGACAAGCAGGCGGCTCCCTCGGGCGGCTACGCCCCGGGGGACATGGTCGACTACACGATCACCGTGGCCAACGGTGCCCCGGTCGCCACGGGGGCGGACGTCCTGGGTCTGGTGGTCGTCGACCACCTGCCCGCGGACGAGTCCCTCGACTTCGTCGACTCCTCGACCTGGGCGGTCGCGGTCTCCCCGGGCCCCGACCAGCTCGGGCTGCCGGTGGTCACGCACGACACGACGGCCCGGACGGTGACCTTCACCTGGCCCGAGGACGCGCGCCTCGCGCCGGGGCAGACCGTCACCATCGACCTGAGCCTGCGGCTCTCGCAGCAGCTGTCGACCATCCAGGTCGTCAACCAGGCGTCCGTGACCGCGACCGGCCGCCCCGTCTCGGGGAACTCGTCCGACCCGGGATCGGCCTCCTCGTGCGCGGCGCCGTCCACCTACGACCCCGGCACGGAGACGTGCACCAGGAGCTCGGCCGCCCTCGTGCTGGGTGGTGCGGACACCTTCGTCTCGCAGAAGTGGGTGAGCACGGGTCGGGGAGCGGTCCACACCGTCGACCCGTCCGCCACCTGCGCGCCCCGGGGCCCCGGGGCCGACGCGACCTGGTTCCGCTTCCCGTGCTCGGCCGAGGTGCTCGCGGGCGGGACGATCGACTGGAAGGTCGAGGTCACCAGCCTGGCCTCGGCACCGACGCCTCGCCTCGAGATCATCGACATGCTGCCGACCCCGGGCGACTACTCGCCGCTGACGACGGGATCGCGCGGGAGCGCCTGGACCCCTCGGTGGGACGGCGTGCTGCCGGTGCTCGACGCGACGTCGGCCGCGCACCCCGGTGCCGAGCTCACGGTGTGGGTGACGACCGAGCCGCACCGCGCGGGTCAGACCACCGGGTCCACCGCCTTCGACCCCGTCCCCGGGACGTGGACCGAGGTCACGGCCGACCTGGCTCCGGCTGCGGCCGCGCAGGTGACAGGCTTCCGGTTCGTCGTCGACCTGGCACCCGGCAACCTCTGGCTCACGGGCCAGAGCCTGGGGGTCGAGTGGTCCATGCTCGCCCCGGAGGGCGGTGCGGCCAACGGGACCGACGCCTGGAACTCGTTCGCCTTCCGCGTCCAGCCCCAGGGCAGTGCGCTGCCCCTGACCTCGGTGCCGCTCAAGGCCGGCATCCGCTACGCGACCCCGACCTACGCCGTGGGCGACAGGGTCTGGCTCGACCGCGACCGTGACGGCCGGCAGGGCGCGGGGGAGCCCGGCGTCGAGGGCGTGCAGGTCCTGCTCTTCCGCGAGGGTGAGACCGAGGCCTGGGCCGTCACGACGACCGGTGCCGACGGGCGGTACCTGTTCGACACGGTCCCCGCGGGGAGCTGGACGATCGGCTTCGTCCTCGACGAGGACCAGGCCGCGCGCTACCGCTTCACCCAGCCGCTGCAGGGGACGGACGGCCACACCGACTCCGACGCTGCCGTGACCGAGGCCCCCAGGGTGAGCAGGACCGCGGTCTTCGACCTCGGCCCCGGGGCGGCCAACCCGTTCCAGCGTCCTGCGGCGCCGTCGGACGGGATCGCCGCGGACCACCTCGACCCGACGCGCGACGCGGGTCTGGTCGAGCTGCCCGTGCGGGTCGGCGACCGGGTCTGGTTCGACACCGACGGCGACGGCCTGCAGGGGCCGGGTGAGCCCGGCATCGCCGGGGTCGTCCTGGTCGTGCGGAACCCGGACGGCACGCAGGTCCGCGACGTGACGGGGGCGCTGGTCGGTCCCCGGACCACCGACGCCAACGGCGACTACCTGTTCGAGGGGCTGCCGCCGGGTCGCTACCGCGTCACGATCGACACCGCGGCCTCGGCGCGGGCGCTCGCAGGCCTGAGCCCGACGCGCAGCGACGCGGGGGACGACCGTGCGATCGACTCCTCGACCTGGCGTGCCTGGTCGCGGACCCTCGTCGGGGGAGAGGAGGACCTGACCCTGGACTTCGGCTTCGTCGTCGACACCTCGGGCAGCGACGGGTCCCCCGACGGCGGCGGCGGGACGGACGAGGAGGTGCCCGGCGGGACGGGTTCCGGGGACGAGCGCCCTGGTGCCGGCGCGCAGACCGAGGCCTCGGCCCCGGCCGGTCGGCTGGCCTGGACCGGGCCGGGCGGGATGCTCGGCCTCGTCCTCACGGCAGCGCTCCTCGTGACCGCCGGAGCGGTCCTCACGGCCCGCTCGGGGGTGATCCGGGGCCGTTTCCGATGAGGCTGAGGATGGCGTAGGATGGTCCGTTGGGTGTGCGACTTCGGTCATGTCCGGTCCGTCCGGTGCAGCACACGTCACCCCACGTCTCGTCGAACGGCTCCGGCCGGTCGTCCGCGGCGCGGTCCTGCAGGAGTCCCAGAGAGTTAGCGGAGGATATGGCGAAGAAGGACGGTGTCATCGAGATCGAGGGCAGCGTGGTCGAGGCCCTGCCGAACGCGATGTTTCGCGTGGAGCTGGCGAACGGCCACAGGGTGCTCGCCCACATCTCGGGCAAGATGCGTCAGCACTACATCCGGATCCTCCCCGAGGACCGGGTGGTTGTTGAGCTGAGCCCGTACGACCTGTCCCGTGGCCGGATCGTCTACCGCTACAAGTAGTCCGCCGGCGCCCTCCGGGCGCCCCGACGACACTGTCGCCCGTCGCACGCTAGTGCGCGTGCGGCGGCGGAGGAACGAGCAATGAAGGTCAAGCCCAGCGTCAAGAAGATCTGCGACAAGTGCAAGGTGATCCGCCGGCACGGTCGCGTGATGGTCATCTGCGACAACCTGCGGCACAAGCAGCGCCAGGGCTGAGCCCCGGCGTCCCGGCTCACCCCGGGGTGCACCAGGTCGACAGATCGACCCGACGGCCCGCCTCGGCGGGCAGTCATCAGCGCACGGTCAGCGCTCATCGCCCTCAGGCGTGAGGCAACCCCCGGTCGGAGGCCGGGGCCCGCACCAGCGGGAAGACCGTGCGGAAGACCTCCGACGTAGTACAGGAGCACCTGGCACATGGCACGTCTCGTCGGCGTCGACCTCCCCCGCGACAAGCGGCTCGAGGTAGCGCTCACCTACATCTACGGCGTCGGCCGTACCCGCGCCCAGCAGACGCTGGCCGCCACGGGGATCAGCCCCGACCTTCGCGTCAAGGACCTCGGTGACGCCGAGCTGGTCGCCCTCCGCGACCACCTCGAGGGCAACTTCAAGCTCGAGGGTGACCTCCGCCGTGAGGTCGCCGCGGACATCCGCCGCAAGGTCGAGATCGGCAGCTACGAGGGCATCCGGCACCGCCGCGGGCTGCCCGTCCGTGGTCAGCGGACCAAGACCAACGCGCGTACCCGCAAGGGCCCCAAGCGCACCGTGGCCGGCAAGAAGAAGGCCCGCAAGTAGTAGCAGTCCGTCTGCGTGGACAGCACGGCTCGCCGTGCACCCGGACGGTCCGACGACCTCAGACCAGGAGAAGAACCGCTATGCCTCCCAAGACCCGCACCGCGTCGCGCAAGCCGCGTCGCAAGGAGAAGAAGAACATCGCCGTGGGCCAGGCCCACATCAAGAGCACGTTCAACAACACGATCGTCTCGATCACCGACCCTGCCGGGGCCGTGATCGCGTGGGCCTCCTCGGGCCAGGTCGGCTTCAAGGGCTCGCGCAAGTCGACGCCCTTCGCCGCCCAGCTCGCCGCCGAGGCCGCCGCGCGCCGCGCGCAGGAGCACGGCATGAAGAAGGTCGACGTCTTCGTCAAGGGCCCCGGCTCGGGCCGTGAGACCGCGATCCGCTCGCTCACCGCGGCCGGCCTCGAGGTCGGCTCGATCCAGGACGTGACGCCCCAGGCGCACAACGGCTGCCGTCCGCCCAAGCGCCGTCGCGTCTGACGTGGCTCAGGGCCGGACGAGGGCACCCCTCGTCCGGCCCTGAGCAGGTCTGCTGGTGAGCCCGGCTCCCGCAGACCCCTCATCTCGACCCTGCCGGGTGGACCGAGATCCAGCAGGCCGCACAGCGTGATGCGTCATATGGCGGACGCACACTGAGAGGAACACCACCGTGCTCATCGCACAGCGCCCCACCCTGACCGAAGAGGTCCTCACCGACAGCCGTTCGCGGTTCGTCATCGAGCCGCTCGAGCCTGGCTTCGGCTACACCCTCGGCAACTCCCTGCGCCGCACCCTCCTGTCCTCGATCCCGGGGGCCGCGGTCACCTCGATCCGCATCGACGGCGTGCTGCACGAGTTCAGCACCGTGACCGGTGCCAAGGAGGACGTCACCGAGGTCATCCTGAACATCAAGGAGCTCGTCGTCTCCTCGGAGAACGACGAGCCCGTCGTGATGTACCTGCGCAAGCAGGGCCCCGGGACGGTCACCGCCGCGGACATCACCCCGCCCACCGGCGTCGAGATCCACAACCCGAACCTGCACATCGCCACCCTCAACGGCAAGGGCAAGCTCGAGATCGAGCTCACGGTCGAGCGCGGTCGCGGCTACGTCTCGGCCTCGCAGAACAAGGCCTACGACTCCGAGATCGGCCGCATCCCGGTCGACTCGATCTACTCGCCCGTGCTCAAGGTGACCTACAAGGTCGAGGCGACCCGTGTCGAGCAGCGCACGGACTTCGACAAGCTGATCGTCGACGTCGAGACCAAGTCGGCCATCTCGCCCCGCGACGCGCTGGCCTCGGCCGGCAAGACGCTCGTCGAGCTCTTCGGCCTGGCCCGTGAGCTCAACGTCGAGGCCGAGGGCATCGAGATCGGCCCGTCGCCGACGGACGCCGCGCTCGCGGCCGACCTGGCCCTGCCGATCGAGGAGCTCCAGCTCACGATCCGTTCGTACAACTGCCTCAAGCGCGAGGGCATCCACGCCGTGGGCGAGCTCGTGGCCCGCAGCGAGGCGGACCTGCTGGACATCCGCAACTTCGGTGCGAAGTCGATCACCGAGGTCAAGGAGAAGCTCCAGGGTCTCGGACTGTCCCTCAAGGACAGCCCGATCGACTTCGACCCCACCGCCGCGGCGTACTACGACGACAGCGAGTACACCGAGGACGAGCCGTCCTGACCCCGTGCAGGGCCGTCCGGTGAGACCGAGCGGCCCGCAGATCTTCGAGAACTGAGGAGTACAGACCATGCCTACGCCCACCAAGGGTCCGCGGCTCGGCGGTGGCCCGGCGCACGAGCGGCACATCCTCGCCAACCTGGCGACGAGCCTGTTCGAGCACCGCCGCATCACCACCACGGAGACCAAGGCCAAGCGGCTGCGCCCGCTGGCCGAGCGCCTCATCACCTTCGCCAAGCGTGGCGACCTCGCCTCGCGCCGCCGGGTGCTCGCGACCGTGCGCTCCAAGGAGGTCGTGCACGAGCTGTTCACCGAGATCGCCCCGGCCATGGCCGAGCGTCAGGGTGGCTACACGCGCATCACGAAGGTCGGGAACCGCAAGGGCGACAACGCCCCCATGGCCGTCATCGAGCTCGTGATGGAGCCCGTCAGCGCCAAGCAGGCGACCGTGCGCGAGGCCGAGAAGGCCACCAAGAAGTCCGCGGCGAAGACCGCCGAGCCGGTCGAGGACGAGCCCACGGCCGAGGAGACTCCCGCTGAGGAGACCCCCGTCGAGGAGACCGCCACCGAGGAGACCACCGAGGCCCCGGCCGAGGAGTCGACCGAGGCTGCGGAGACCGACAAGGCCTGATCCCAGGTCACCCCGGCACGCCGGCACCGCAGGGCCCGGACCGTCACGGTCCGGGCCCTGCGGCGTCCTCCGCGCTTCGGTAGCGTGCGGGAGTGCCCTCATCCCCCCTGCCCGTGGTCCTCGTCCACGGGGCACGGGTCTCCCGGACCATGTGGCGCCCGCAGGTCGACGCCCTCACCCGCCTCGGACGGCCCCATCTGGCCATCGACCTCCCGGGTCACGGCCGTCGCCTCGAGGAACGGTTCGACGTCAGACGCGGTCTGGACGCGATCGACGAGGCCGTCGAGCAGGTGGGGGGCAGGGCGGTGCTGGTCGGGCTCTCCCTGGGGGGCTACCTCGGCATCGCCTACGCGGCCCGCCACCGTGACCGGGTCGCCGGGCTCGTCGCCGCCGGCTGCAGCACGGACCCCGACACGTGGCTGACGGGCGCCTGGCTACGGCTGGCCCGGGGGATCGCGCGCCTGCCGGACCGCGGCGCGTGGCTCAACCGCACCCTGGTCGAGCGGGCGCTGCCCGAGGAGGGCGCCGCAGCGCTGGCTGAGGGCGGCTTCGCGCTCGACGTGATGGTCGACCTCCTGCGGACCATCCGCGAGGTCCGGCTCCTCGAGGACCTCGCCCGCACGCGGTGCCCGGTCTGGGTCGTGAACGGCAGGTGGGACCACTTCCGTACCCAGGAGCGACGGCTGGTCGACTCCTGCCCGGACGGGCGGCTGGTCACGGTGCGGGGGGCCAC
This sequence comes from Actinotalea soli, assembly GCF_017565425.1. GTDB lineage: Bacteria > Actinomycetota > Actinomycetes > Actinomycetales > Cellulomonadaceae > Actinotalea > Actinotalea soli. Next base: position 105,189 of record NZ_JAGEMK010000005.1, on the reverse strand, counting down.
CCACCTGGTCAACGTCGTCCGGCCCGTGGGCTTCACCCGCGTCCTGCTCGAGGCCCTCGACGAGCTCGACGAGCTCGAGCGGGCCAGGGAGGGCCACGAGGCCCGGCACGCCTAGGCCGAGGCGTCGTCCGTGCGGATGCCGGGCAGCGACCACGCGCGGACCCCGCCGACGATCCCCGCGGAGTTGGGCACCACCACCACGTCGTCTCCGAGGGCTGCGAGCACGGTGGGGGTGATCCGCCGCCCGTTGCCCCCGCCCAGGTAGAGGCGGTCCCAGCGGACCACCGGGCGCAGGCCCTCGACGGCACGCCGCACCCGCCGGGACCACGACCCGTCACCGAGCCGACGTCGTTCGTGCTCGCCGAGGTAGCCGTCGTAGGTCACGCCGCGGCGGACCGGGGCGTGGGACAGCTCGAGGTGCGGGGCGAGGCGTCCGCCGTCGAACAGCGCGGATCCCAGACCGGTGCCCAGCGTCAGGACCAGCTCGACCCCTGCGCCGGAGACGACGCCGGCACCGTGCACCTCGGCGTCGTTGAGCACCAGGGTGGGCAGCCCGAGGGCGGAGCCCATCGCGGCCGCGACGTCGTGCCCCGACCAGGCGTCCACGAGCCCGGGGTCGACGCGGGTGCGCGGACCGGCCCGCGTCACGTAGTGCGGGGTCGCGATGACCACGCCGTGCCGGATCATCCCGGGCATGCCGATCGTCGCCCGTTGTGCGGCGGGCAGGTCCCCTGCGATCGCGAGCACCGTCTCGACCAGGCGCTCGGGAGGCAGGGGGTACGGGGTGGGCACCCGCACGGCGGGGACGTGCAGGGTGCCGGCCGCGTCGAGCACCGAGGCCTTGATCCCGCCGCCCCCGCAGTCGACCGCGAGGGTACGCGGCGTGGCCGGGGCCGGGTCGGTCATGGGCCGAGCGTACGACGCCGGTGCGGACCTGCGGGGCGGCAGGGGCGTCCCGACGGGTGCCGCACGGTGGGTAGCGTTGACCCGTGACCACGAGGACCGCGCCGTGAGCCCAGCAGACCCAGCACCGCCGGCCCCGGTCCAGGCCACCCCGGCACCTGAGGGCACAGCGACCGCAGCGGCCCCACCGGTCCCCGAGGACGGGCTGGTGCGGGTGCGCCTCGACCTCTCCTACGACGGCACCCGCTTCGCCGGGTGGGCGAGCCAGCCCTCCCTGCGCACGGTCCAGGGCACCCTCGAGGCGGCCCTGGGCACCGTGCTGCGGTGCGTCGAGCCGCGGCTCACGGTCGCCGGGCGCACCGACGCCGGGGTGCACGCCCGGGGCCAGGTCGCGCACCTGGACCTCGAGTCCGAGACCTGGTTCGCCGTGCGCGGCCGCCAGACCGCGCCGCCGGGGGTCGCCCTCACGCGGCGCCTCGCCGGGGTGCTCCCTCCCGACGTCGTGGTGCACCGCGCCGACCGGGCCCCGGCAGGTTTCGACGCGAGGTTCTCGGCCCTGCGCCGGCGCTACGCGTACCGCCTGGCCGACGACCCGCGGGCGGTGGACCCGCTGCGCCGTGACCACGTCCTGAGGCACCGGCTGCCGCTCGACGAGGCGGCGATGGACCGCGCCGCCCAGCCCCTGGTCGGGCAGCACGACTTTGCGGCCTTCTGCCGCCCCCGCCCCGGGGCGACGACGATCCGGACCCTCGAGGGGCTCGAGGTCCGGCGGCCGCGCGCGGGGGCAGACGCCGGCCTGGTGGTGCTGGGCGTCACGGCCGACGCCTTCTGCCACTCGATGGTGCGTTCCCTGGTCGGGGCGCTGCTGGCCGTGGGTGAGGGGCGTCGCTCCGAGGGCTGGCCCGCCGAGCTCCTGACGAACGGTCGCCGCGGGGTGCTCGTCGCCCCGGCGGCCGGTCTGACCCTCGAGGGGGTCGAGTACCCTCCGGACTCAGGGCTCGCGTCACGTGCGACGACGACGCGGGCCCGCCGTACCGAGGAGGCCCGGGCACCGAGGACCGGGGCCAGTCAGGAGATGACATGACCGACGTCCGCCGCAGCGCCGACCGGGTGACCCTGGCCGGGGTCTTCGTCGAGCTCGCCTCGACCCTCGTCGGGCCGTACGAGGTCTCCGACCTCGCCCAGCGACTGGTCGACCGCGCCGTGGACCTCCTGGACGTCTGGGCGGCCGGTCTGCTCCTCCTCGACCCGGGGTCGACCCCCAAGGTGCTCGCCGCGAGCACCCACCAGGCTGAGCTCCTCGAGCTCGTCCAGGTCCAGTCGGGGCAGGGGCCGTGCCTGGCCGCGATGGACCAGGACGACGTCGTCGTGGTGGAGGACCTCGCCGCCGTCGAGCAGGAGTGGCCCCAGTGGGTGGCCGGGGCACGTGCCATCGGGGTCCGGCAGGCCTACGGCATCCCGCTGCGGCTGCAGGGGCAGACGGTGGGGGCCCTGAACCTCTTCCGCACCGGCACCGACGGCCTGGCTGCCGAGGACGTCGCCGTCGCCCGGGCCATGGCTGACGTCGCGACCGTCGGCATCATCCAGCACCGGGTGCTCGACCGCGCCGAGAGCCTCACGACCCAGCTCCAGGGCGCCCTGCACTCGCGGATCGTCCTCGAGCAGGCCAAGGGCCGGCTCGCGGAGCGCGAGGGCATCACGGTGGCCGAGGCGTTCGTCGAGCTGCGGCGCCGCTCGCGCGAGACCTCGACACCGTTGAGCGTCGTGGCCCGGGCACTGGTCGAGGAGGGCTAGCCGCCCCGGGGGAGCCCGGTCGACACCGCGTCGGGCGGTCCCTAGACGGGGTACTCGTCCTCGACCACGTGCACGGCGGCCTCCTCGACGCTCGCGGCCCCGCCGTCGATCCCGACGTCCTGGGCCATGAGGCTCGCCGCCGAGGCTCCGGAGGGCTCGCTCTCGTCCACCGCGAGGCGCCCGGCCCGGTCGGGCTCGCTCGCTCCGGCGTCGGGCGCGTCGACCGTCTCCCACACCTCGGGCTGCTCCTGGTCGAGGCGGTCGTCCAGGCTGTCTCCCTTGCGCTCCTCCTCGGCCGTCTCGAGCCGGTAGGGGTTGGGCGGGTGGTCGGGCGGCGAGTAGCCCTCGTCGAGCACGTTCTCCACCCCGCGGTCGAGCAGGGTGTCCTCCTGCTGCAGCTGGTCGGTGTCGCCCTCGGCGGCGGACTCGGGGTCGGGGGAGGTGGCCGGGGTGTCGCCGTAGTTCTCGCTCATGGCTCCACCGTCGCACCGCCGTGCGGGGACCGCATCCGGGGGTATCGCGTGGACGGGACGGGCGCGGGCAGAGGAGACTCCGGGCATGGGACACCTCGACATCAGCGGCGTCGGCTACGTCCTGCCCGACGGCCGTCCGCTGCTCGCCGGGGTCGACCTGCGCGTGGGCCAGGGCAGTCGTGTGGCCCTGGTCGGGCCCAACGGGGCGGGCAAGACGACCCTCGTGCGCATGGTCGCGGGCGACGAGCAGCCCCACCAGGGAGCCGTCGCGCGGACCGGGAGCATGGGCGTCATGCGGCAGTTCGTGGGCCGCATCGACGACGACCGCTCGGTGCGTGACCTGCTGGCCTCGTTGTCCCCTGAGGCTGTGCGGCAGGCAGCCGTCGAGCTCGCGGCGGCCGAGCTGGCGATCATGGAGGTCGACGACACCCCGGCGCAGATGCGCTACGCCCAGGCCCTCGCGGACTGGGCCGACGTCGGCGGGTACGACGCCGAGCTCGGCTGGGACCGCGTGACCGATGCCGTGCTCTCGCTGCCCTTCGAGCGTGCTCAGCACCGCGAGGTGCGCACGCTCTCGGGCGGCGAGCAGAAGCGGCTGGTCCTCGAGGCGCTGCTGCGCGGACCGGACGAGGTGCTGCTGCTCGACGAGCCCGACAACTACCTGGACGTCCCCGCCAAGCGGTGGCTCGAGCGGGCCCTGGTGGACTCGGGCAAGACCGTGCTGTTCGTCAGCCACGACCGCGAGCTCCTCGCCCGGACCGCCACGCACGTCGCGAGCCTCGAGCCGACCCCGGCCGGCTCGACCCTGTGGGTGCACGGGGGAGGGTTCTCGACGTTCGGCCAGGCCCGCGCGGACCGCCAGGCCCGTCTCGAGGAGATGACCCGGCGGTGGGAGGAGCAGCACACCGCACTGCGGGACCTGGTGAGCGCCCTGAAGAACAAGGCGGCCTTCAACGACGGGCTCGCCTCGCGCTACCAGGCGGCCCAGACCCGTCTGCGCAAGTTCGAGGAGGCCGGGCCGCCCCAGGTCATGGCGAAGGAGCAGGACGTCCGGGTGCGTCTGGTCGGCGGGCGCACCGCCAAGCGGGCCGTGGTGGTCGAGGCGCTCGAGCTCACCGGGCTGATGCGCCCGTTCGACGCCGAGCTGTGGTTCGGCGAGCGGGTCGCGGTGCTCGGAGCGAACGGCTCGGGCAAGTCGCACTTCCTGCGGCTCCTGGCGGCCGGCGGCAGCGACCCGGGCCGGGACCACGCGCCGGTCCTGGACGAGGCCCACCGCCGCGGGCACCAGGCCGTGCAGCACACCGGTCGCGCGGTGCTCGGCTCGCGGGTCCGCCCGGGCTGGTTCGCCCAGAACGACACGCACCCCGAGCTCGCCGGTCGCACGCTGCTGGACATCCTCCACCGGGGGGAGGGGGACCGCAGCGGCCTCGGCCGCGAGCCGGCGAGCAAGGCCCTGGACCGCTACGAGCTGGTCGCGGCCGCCGAGCAGACGTACGACACCCTCTCGGGCGGTCAGCAGGCCCGGTTCCAGATCCTGCTGCTCGAGCTCTCGGGGGCGACCCTGCTGCTCCTCGACGAGCCCACCGACAACCTCGACCTGCACTCGGCCGAGGCCCTCGAGCGTGGGCTCGCGAGCTTCGAGGGGACGGTCGTCGCGGTGACCCACGACCGCTGGTTCGCCCGGGGCTTCGACCGCTTCCTGGTCTTCGGGGAGGACGGCGAGGTGCTCGAGCGCGACGAGGCGGTCTGGGAGGTCGCCCGGGTCGAGCGTGCGCGGTGAGCGCCCGGACCAGAGGCCCGAGGGGGTGCGGACGGTGAGCGACCCTCGTCCTCCGGCCGGGCGCCGCGGGCGCTTTTGACCCCCTGGCCCCTGGGCGGGTACTCTGGCGTGTCGTTGTGCGTCCCAGCATCTCTCGTGCGCTCCCACTCGCCGAGATCCGCGGAGGACGACGACGGACGACCTCATCGGGAGACGAGGGGACCTGCGCGTGCTCCGCACGGCGTGCCCCGAGGCCTGATGCCACTCATCAGCTACACGAAACGAAGGCTACGACCGTGCGCACGTACACCCCGAAGCCCGGCGACGTCGAGCGGACCTGGCACGTCATCGACGCGACCGACGTCGTCCTGGGTCGCCTGGCCTCGCAGGTCGCTGTCCTCCTGCGCGGCAAGCACAAGGCGACCTTCGCCCCGCACGTCGACGCCGGTGACTTCGTCATCGTCATCAACGCCGACAAGGTCGCCCTGACCGGCAACAAGCGCGAGCAGAAGCTCGCCTACCGCCACTCGGGCTACCCGGGTGGTCTGCGTGCCATCCCCTACAGCGAGCTGCTCGCCTCCAAGCCCGACCGGGCCGTCGAGAAGGCCGTGCGCGGCATGCTCCCCAAGACCTCGCTCGCCCGCACGCAGATGGGCAAGCTCAAGGTCTACGCCGGGAGCGAGCACCCGCACTCGGCTCAGCAGCCGAAGCCCTTCGAGATCACCCAGGTCGCGCAGTAGGCCCCGGCCCGCTGCCACCATCCATACAGGACGCGAGGACACCACCAGTGGCCGAGACCACCGTCGACATCGACGTTGAGGGCGACGACACGCCCTCCAGTTACACCTCCGAGACCAGTGCCCCCACGGGGCAGGGCCAGAGCCTGACCGCTCCGGCCCAGGCCCTCGGCCGCCGCAAGGAGGCCGTGGCCCGGGTCCGTCTGATCCCGGGCACCGGGCAGTGGAAGGTCAACGGGCGCACGCTCGAGGACTACTTCCCGAACAAGGTCCACCAGCAGCTCGTCAACGACCCGCTCAAGCTGGTCGACGTCGAGGGACGCTTCGACGTCATCGCCCGGATCCACGGCGGCGGCGCCTCCGGCCAGGCCGGCGCGCTGCGTCTCGGCATCGCCCGGGCCCTCAACGAGATCGACGCCGAGCACAACCGCCCGGCGCTCAAGAAGGCCGGCTTCCTGACCCGCGACCCCCGGGTCGTCGAGCGCAAGAAGGCCGGGCTCAAGAAGGCGCGCAAGGCGCCCCAGTACTCCAAGCGCTGATCCAGCGCGCCGACGGCCCCGATGGACACCATCGGGGCCGTCGGCATCTGTGCGCCCGCCAGGGGGCGGTGCAGGTGTAGGGCCGGGCACGACGAGGAGGTTGGCGATGGGGCGGTTGTTCGGAACCGACGGGGTGCGCGGGGTCGCGAACCGCGACGTGACGGCCGAGCTCGCGCTCGACCTCTCGGTCGCGGCTGCTCACGTGCTGGCAGCCTCGGGGGCCTTCGCGGGGCACCGGCCGCGAGCGGTGATCGGCCGTGACCCCCGCGCCTCGGGGGAGTTCCTGTCGGCCGCCGTGGCGGCAGGGCTGGCGAGCGCCGGGGTCGACGTGGTCAACCTGGGGGTCATCCCGACCCCAGGGGTCGCCCACCTGACCGGCACGCGCGAGGTCGACCTGGGCGTCATGCTCTCGGCCTCGCACAACCCCATGCCCGACAACGGCATCAAGTTCTTCGCCCGAGGTGGCCACAAGCTCCCCGACGACGTCGAGGACGCGATCGAGGCCCGCATGCGCGAGCCCTGGGAGCGGCCGACGGGGGCCGCCGTCGGCCGCATCACCCAGGACGTGGGCGCGGCGGGCGAGCAGTACGTCGAGCACCTCGTCTCGACGATCCCGGCCGGCCTCGACGCGCTGCGGATCGTCATCGACGCCGCCAACGGTGCCGCGAGCGAGGTCGCCCCGGCGGCCCTGCGCGCCGCCGGTGCGGACGTCGTGGTGATCAACGCCTCGCCCGACGGGCGCAACATCAACGAGAAGTGCGGCTCGACCCACCCCGAGCAGCTCCAGGCGGCGGTGGTCGCCGCCCAGGCCCACCTCGGTGTCGCGCTGGACGGGGACGCAGACCGCTGCCTCGCGGTCGACGGGGAGGGCCACCTCGTCGACGGCGACCAGATCATGGGCATCCTCGCGGTCGCGCTGCGTGAGCGGGGAGAGCTCGCCCACGACACGCTGGTGACCACGGTGATGAGCAACCTGGGCCTCCAGCTCGCGATGGCGGACGCGGGGGTGCGGACCGTGCAGACCGGGGTCGGGGACCGGTACGTGCTCGAGGAGATGCGCTCGGGAGGCTTCACCCTGGGCGGCGAGCAGTCCGGTCACCTCATCCTCGCGCGTCACTCGACCACGGGTGACGGGACCCTCACGGCCCTGCAGCTCGCCTCTCGGGTGGCTGCGACGGGACGTTCCCTCGCCGACCTCGCCGCCCAGGTGCCGCGCCTGCCCCAGGTGCTCGTGAACGTCTCCGGGGTGGACCGGACGCGTGCCGGCGCGGACGAGGGGGTCCTCGCGGCTGTTGCCGCCGCCGAGGCCGAGCTCGGCCGCGAGGGGCGTGTGCTGCTCCGCCCGTCGGGCACCGAGCCGGTCGTGCGGGTCATGGTCGAGGCCGCCGAGCAGGAGGTCGCCGACCGCATGGCCGGGCGGCTCGCCGAGGTCGTCCAGGCCCGCCTCGCCCTGTGAGCGCGCACCGCGCCCTGCTGGACCAGGTGGACGCCCTGCTCGAGGTCGACGGTCCGCTCCCGATCGTCCAGGCGGGGGATCCCGTCCTGCGGCGTCCGGCCGCCCGGTACGACGGCCAGCTCGACGACGCGCGGCTGTCCTTCCTCCTCGCCGCCATGCGGCGCACGATGCGCGAGGCGCCCGGCGTCGGCCTCGCCGCCCCGCAGGTGGGGCTGAGCCTCGCCGTCGCCGTGCTCGAGGACGGCTGGCCGGTCGACGACGAGCACGCCCGGGCCCGGGAGCGCGAGCCGCTGCCGTTCCGTGTGCTGGTCAACCCGGCCTACACCCCGCACGGCACCGAGAGGGTCGCCTTCTACGAGGGCTGCCTGAGCGTGCACGGGTGGCAGGCCGTGACCTCGCGCTGGCGCACGGTCCACCTGACCGGCAGCGACGAGCACGGCCACCCCCTGGACGAGCTGGTGCACGGGTGGCCCGCGCGGATCGTGCAGCACGAGACCGACCACCTCGGCGGCCGGCTCTACGTCGACCAGGCCGAGATGCGCTCCCTGACCGGGCCGGACCATGCGCTGCGCTGGGCCGACCCGACCCCTGAGCGCGCCGCCCAGGAGCTCGGCTTCCCGCTCGCCTGAGGTCGGCGGGCCCGGACTCAGGGTCGACTCGGGGGGATAACCCATACCGAACTGTCACCTTCTGGTCCTAGCGTGGACATCTGGGCCTGCCAGCATGGCCAGGCGTCGACACCCGGGAGGTGCGTGACCGTGCTCGAGGACTGGCTCGTGGCCCTGGCCGGGGCGCCCTGGGCCCTCGTCGTGCTCTACCTCCTCACCGTCGTCGACGGGATCTTCCCGCCCGTCCCGAGCGAGTCGGCGGTGATCGCCCTCGCGGCGCTCGCGGTCAGCACGGGGGAGCCCGCGCTCTGGCTCGTCGCTGCCGTCGCGGCGGCCGGGGCCTTCTCCGGGGACCTGCTGGCGTTCTCGATCGGCAGGCACATCCCGGTGCGACGCATGCGGCTGCTCGCCTCGCCCCGCGCCCAGCGCATGGTCGACCGGGCCGAGCGCGCCCTGGCGCACCGAGGTGCCGCGTTCATCCTCGCGGCCCGGTACGTCCCGGTGGGCCGGGTGGCGGTCAACCTGACCGCCGGCTCGGTCGGCTACCCGCGGCGGCGGTTCACGGGGCTGGCCGCCCTCGCGGGGATCTCGTGGTCGGTGTACTCGGTGCTGCTGGGCGTGGGCGCAGGGGTCTGGTTCGCGGACCACCCGGTGCTTGCGGTGGTGGTCGGCGTGCTGGGTGGCCTGCTGCTCGGGCTGGTGCTCGATGCGCTGCTGCGGCGTCTGGTGCGAGGCCGGGGGCCACGCACCGCGGCCGACGCCGTCCCCGGGACGCCGCCGCGCCCGCTCCACGAGTCCAGCCGCGTCTAGAGGGCCCGTCTCACGGGGGCGGCGGACGGGTCCGCGCGGACGGGCCGGCGCGGACACACCGGGGCGGACAGGCCCGCGGACGGGCCTAGAGCTTGCGCAGCCGCACCCGCTCGACGGCGTGGTCGGCCCCCTTGCGCAGGACCAGGGTCGCGCGGCCCCGGGTCGGCAGGATGTTCTGCTCGAGGTTGGGGGCGTTGATCGAGTCCCAGATCTCCTCGGCTCGGTCGATGGCCTGGTGGTCGTCCAGCTCCGCGAAGCGGTGGAAGTAGGACTCGGGCTGGGCGAAGGCCGTCGCCCGCAGGGAGAGGAACCGGTCGACGTACCACTGGCGCGCGTCAGAGGTCCGGGCGTCGACGTAGATCGAGAAGTCGAAGAAGTCGCTCACCGCGAGGCTCGAGCCGCCGACCGCGGTGGGACGGGCGGGCTGGAGCACGTTGAGCCCCTCGACGATCAGGACGTCGGGCCTGCGGATCACGACCTGCTCGTCGGGCACGATGTCGTAGGTCAGGTGCGAGTAGACCGGGGCACGGACCTCAGAGCGCCCGGCCTTCACCGCGGCGAGGAAGCGCAGCAGACCCCTCCGGTCGTAGGACTCGGGGAACCCCTTGCGGTGCATGATCCCGCGGCGGACCAGCTCGGCGTTGGGGTGCAGGAACCCGTCGGTGGTGATCAGGGCGACCCGAGGGGTCTCGGGCCAGCGAGCCAGCAGCTCGCGCAGCACCCGGGCCGTGGTCGACTTGCCCACGGCGACCGACCCCGCGACCCCGATGACGTACGGGGTCCGCGCCGCGGCCTCGCCGAGGAAGGTCGAGGAGGCCGTGTGCAGGGCGCCCGTGGCGTTGGCGTACAGGTTGAGCAGCCGCGACAGGGGACGGTAGACGGCGTCGACCTCGGCCAGGTCGATCGGGTCGCCGAGGCCGCGCAGGCGAGCGACGTCCGCCCCGGTCAGGGGCAGCGGGGTCGAGGAGGACAGCCGGCTCCAGGCCGCACGGTCGAGGTCCACGTACGGGGTCGACGGGGCGATGTCTGGGGCCACCCGAGCAGTCTGCCGCCTGGGACGCCCCCTCCGCGAACCTGGCGCAGCTGGCCACGGACCTGCCCCGGGGCGCACTAGACTCCCGCCCATGTGCGGAATCGTGGGGTACGTCGGTGCCCAGCAGCCGAGCGGACGTCCGCTCGAGGTGGCCATGGGCGGGCTCGCCCGGCTCGAGTACCGGGGCTACGACTCGGCGGGGGTCGCGGTCGTCACGTTGGGAGGTGCTGACCTCGCGACGGCCAAGAAGGCCGGCAAGCTGGCCAACCTCACAGCCCTCCTCGAGGCGGAGCCCCTGCCGGAGGGGACCGCCTCGATCGGTCACACCCGGTGGGCCACCCACGGTGCCCCGAACGACGTCAACGCCCACCCGCACCTGTCGGAGGACGGCCGTCTCGCTGTCATCCACAACGGGATCGTCGAGAACTTCGTCCAGCTCCGCGCCGAGCTCGAGGGCGCTGGGGTCGTCCTGGTCTCGGAGACCGACACCGAGGTGGTCGCCCACCTGGTCGGCGCGGCGTACCGCGCCACCGGCGACCTCACCGAGTCGCTGCGCACCGTGGCCCAGCGGCTCGAGGGCACCTTCACCCTCCTGGCGGTGCACGCCGACGTGCCGGACACCGTCGTCGGGGCCCGGCACGACTCCCCCCTCGTCGTCGGCCTGGGGGAGGGGGAGAACTTCCTCGGTTCGGACGTCGCCGCCTTCATCGCCCACACCCGCGAGGCGATGGAGCTCGGCCAGGACCAGGTCGTGACCCTCACGCCCGGCAGCGTGAGCGTGATCGGCTTCGACGGCGTCGTGGTCGAGCCTCGTCGGTTCACGGTCGACTGGGATGCCGCCGCCGCCGAGAAGGGTGGCTTCGCCTCCTTCATGGACAAGGAGATCCACGACCAGCCCCAAGCGGTCGCGGACACCCTCCTGGGGCGCACGGACCTCGAGGGTCGCCTGGTCCTGGACGACCTTCGCGTCGACGAGGCCGTGCTGCGCCAGGTCGACAAGATCATCGTGGTCGCCTGCGGGACGGCCGCCTACGCGGGCCAGGTCGCGAAGTACGCGATCGAGCACTGGTGCCGGATCCCGGTCGAGGTCGAGCTCGCCCACGAGTTCCGCTACCGGGACCCGGTCGTCGACGCCAAGACCCTCGTCGTCGCGGTCTCGCAGTCCGGGGAGACCATGGACACCCTCATGGCCGTGCGGCACGCGCGCGAGCAGGGGGCGACCGTCCTGGCGATCGTGAACACCCACGGGTCGACGATCCCGCGCGAGTCCGACGCGGTGCTGTACACCCACGCGGGGCCGGAGGTCGCGGTCGCCTCGACCAAGGCGTTCCTCGCGCAGATCACCGCGAGCTACCTGCTGGGCCTGTACCTCGCCCAGCTCCGCGGCACCAAGTTCCCCGACGAGATCGCCGAGTCCTTCGCCGCGCTGCGCGCCATCCCGGAGAAGATCCAGCAGGTCCTCGACGCAGCCGAGCAGGTCCGGGAGACCGCCCGCTCGATGGCCGAGGCGACCTCGGTGCTCTTCCTCGGTCGTCACGTCGGCTTCCCGGTGGCGATGGAGGGCGCACTCAAGCTCAAGGAGCTCGCCTACATCCACGCCGAGGGGTTCGCGGCGGGGGAGCTCAAGCACGGGCCCATCGCGCTCATCGAGGAGGGCCAGCCGGTCTTCGTCGTCGTGCCCTCCCCCCGGGGTAGGCACTCGCTGCACAGCAAGGTGATCTCCAACATCCAGGAGATCCGTGCCCGCGGTGCCCGCACCCTCGTCATCGCCGAGGAGGGGGACGAGGCCGTGCTGCCCTTCGCGGACGAGGTCTTCTTCGTCCCGCAGACCCCGGTGCTGCTCGCCCCGCTGGTCTCGGTGGTGCCCCTGCAGATCTTCGCCTGCGAGCTCGCGACGGCCAAGGGGCTCGACGTCGACCAGCCGCGGAACCTGGCGAAGTCCGTCACGGTCGAGTGAGCCGGTGATCGTCGGGGTCGGCATCGACGTGGTCGACGTCGCGCGCTTCCTCGCGACCCTCGACAGGGCGCCCCGGATGATCGAGAAGCTCTTCACCCCGGCAGAGCGGGACGTCCCGCCGACCTCCCTCGCGGCGCGGTTCGCCGCGAAGGAGGCGATGGCCAAGGCCCTCGGGGCGCCCGGCACCATGAGCTGGCACGACGCGACCGTGCTGCGGGTGGTCGGCGGACCGCCCGTGGTCGAGATCCGTGGCACGGTCGCTCGACGTGCTGCGGACCTCGGCATCGACCGGTTCCACATCTCGCTGTCCCACGACGCCGGGATCGCCTCGGCGGTCGTGGTGGCTGAGCGGGACCCCGCCTGAGCCGTCGGCCTCAGCCCTGCAGGGCCGGGACCACCTCGCGCTCGAAGAGCTCGATGCCCGAGCGGTCGTAGGCGGCCTCGGCGAAGTACGTGATCGCGTAGGTCATGCCCAGGCCGCGCAGCTCGGTGAGCTTCTCGACGATCTGCTCCGGGGTGCCGACCAGCGGACCCGTGCGGAACTGCTCGAGGGTCTCGTCGGCCTTGGCCGGGACCGAACGGCGGTAGTGCTCGCCGATCCAGGCCAGACGCTCGTCGACCTCGGCCTGGTCGCGGCCGATCACGACGTTGTAGTTGGCCGAGCGCGTGATCTCGTCCATGTCGCGACCCAGGTCGCGGCAGTGGCCCTCGAGGACCGAGGACTTGTGGGCGAATCCTTCGGGGGTGCCGTCGAAGTTGGTGTACCGGGCGTACTGCGCGGCGATCCGCAGGGTCTTGCGCTCCCCGCCCCCCGCGATCCAGAAGGGGATCCCACCCGGCTGAAGGGGCTGCGGGTGCACGCGGGCGCCGTCCACCTGGTAGTACCGGCCGTCCAGGGTCGCCTCACCCTTCTCCCAGGCCTGCTTCATGATCTCCACGCCTTCCTCGAGGGCGCGGAGTCGGTCCCCCGCGCTCGGGAAGCCGTAGCCGTAGGCGAGCCACTCGTGCTCGTACCAGCCGGCGCCGATGCCCATCTCGGTGCGCCCACCGCTCACCAGGTCGACGGTCGCCGCGACCTTGGCGAGGTAGGCGGGGTTGCGGTAGGCCATGCACGTGCACATCTGGCCGAGGCGCACCCGCGAGGTCGAGGCCGCGAAGGCCGCCATGAGGGTCCACGCCTCGTGGGTGGCCTCGAGGGTCGGCTCGGGCACGGTGTGGAAGTGGTCGTAGACCCAGATCGACTCCCACGCGGTGCCGGCGTCGGCGTGCTCGGCGAGGCCGTGCATGGTGGCCCACTGCTGGGCGGGGTCGATGCCGACGAGGTCCATCCGCCAGCCCTGCGGGATGAAGAGTCCGAAGCGCATGCCCGCACGCTACCGGCCGGCGCTGCCCGCCGCAGGGCGGCACGGGGTCAGCGGCGCCCAGGACTGCCCAGCACGGCCCCGGACGGCCGAGCACGGCCCAGCACGGCGCAGGACGGCGCGGGACGGGGCAGGATGGGGTGGTGATCGAGGCCTTCACCGCTGACCAGGTCCGCGCCGCCGAGGCCCCCCTGCTCGCCGTCGAGCGCGGCTTCGCCGGAGGGCTGATGCACCGCGCCGCGACGGCCCTCGCCCTGGCCGCGGTCCAGGAGCTGCGCACCCTGCGGGCGAGGCGCCCCGTCCGCCCCCTCAGAGCCGGGCGGCCCCGGGGGCAGGACGGCACCGGCAGCGGCACCGTGGTCGGCGCGACCGTGGTCGGTCTCGTGGGTCCGGGCAACAACGGCGGGGACACCCTGCACGCCCTGGCCCTGCTCGCGGCCCGGGGGGTGGGCGTCACGGCCGTCCTGACCTCGGCCTCGGTCCACGAGGCCGGGCTGGCCGCGGTCCGCGCGGCCGGCGGTCGGCTCCTGACCCTGGACCCCGGGGCCCCGGGCGACCGCACCTGGGCCGGTGAGGCCCTGGCCCAGGCCTTCGCGGCCGACGTCGTCCTGGACGGCCTGCTCGGCATCGGGGGCCGGGGCGGGCTGCGGGGTGCGGCCGCCGAGCTGGTGGGGGGGCTCGACGAGCTCTGCCGCGACGTCGACCCGCAGGGCCAGGGCCCGGGCACCGACGCCGGCCGGCCCAGGGTCATCGCGGTCGACGTCCCGAGCGGCATCGGCGTCGAGGACGGCGGTCTGCCGGGACCCGTGCTGCGGGCTGACCGGACCGTGTGCTTCGGGGCCGTCAAGGCCGGGTTGCTGCTGCCCCCGGCCACCGCCCTGGTCGGTCGGCTCGAGGTGGTCGACCTCGGCCTGGAGCCCGTGCTCGCGGACCAGGTGAGCCGTGGTCCGGTCCAGCGGCTCGAGGTCGGGGACGTGCGCCGGCTCTGGCCCGTGCCGCGGGGGTCGGACCACAAGTACAGCCGCGGCGTGGTCGGTGTGGTCGCCGGCACCTCGGCCTACCCGGGGGCCGCTGTCCTCACGGTGGCCGGAGCCCAGGGCGCGGGCTGCGGGATGGTGCGCCACGTGGGGCCCGAGGCAGTGACCACGGCCGTGGTGGCGGCCCATCCTGAGGTCGTCGCCTCCTCGACGGCCGAGGTCCACGTCCAGGCCTGGGTGCTGGGCCCCGGGCTGTCCGCCGAGGACGAGCAGTCGGGGCGGGCCCGGGTCGCCCTGGCCCAGGCCCTGGTGCAGCGGCTCCCGGTGGTGGTCGACGCCGGAGGGCTCTCCCTGCTGCCCGAGCAGCTCGATCCGCTCGTGGTGCTGACCCCGCACGCCGGCGAGCTCGCAGCCCTCCTGGTGGCGCGCGGGGTCGCAGTCGCCAGGGAGCAGGTCGAGGCCGAGCCGGTCCGGTGGGCCGCCGAGGTCCATCGCCGCACCGGGGCGACGGTGCTCCTCAAGGGCGCGACCACCGTCGTCGTCGGTGCCTCGGGGGTCCTGAGCCAGGCCGAGGCCCCGGCCTGGCTCGCGACAGCGGGAGCCGGTGACGTCCTCGCCGGGACCCTCGGTGCGCTGCTCGCCGGGCGGGCCGCGGACCTGGTGGACGAGCCCGCGCTGGTCGCCCGGTGCGCGGCTGCCGCGGCCCTCGTCCACGGCAGGGCTGCGGAGCGGGCGAGCGGGGGCGGGCCGGTGACCGCAGGTGCCGTGGCCGAGGCCCTGCCCGCGACCGTGGCGGCGGTCCTCGGTGGCCGCTGATCTCCTGGCGCTCGCGGCGGGGCTCGCGGTCCCGGGACGCCGTCGGCTGCTCGGGCTCGCCGGCCCGCCCGGGGTGGGCAAGTCGACCCTGGCGGCGCAGCTCGTGGCCGACCTCGACGGGCTGGCGGCCCTCGTGCCCATGGACGGCTTCCACCTGGCCCAGGCCGAGCTCGAACGGCTCGGTCGGGCCGGGCGCAAGGGTGCCCCGGACACCTTCGACGCCCCGGGGTTCGTGGCCCTCCTGGGGCGCCTGGCCGACCAGCGGCCCGGGCTCGGTGCGACGGGGGAGACGGTCTACGCCCCGCGCTTCGACAGGCACCGCGAGGAGCCCGTCGCGGGGGCGATCGCGGTCGAGGCGGAGGTGCCGCTCGTGGTCGTCGAGGGCAACTACCTGCTGCAGGACGAGGGGGCGTGGGCTCGCGTCGCCCCGCTGCTCGACGAGTGCTGGTACCTCGACCTGGACCCCGCCACGCGCCGCGAGCGCCTCGTGGCCCGGCACGTCGCCCACGGCCGCAGCCCCGAGGCGGCCCTCGCCTGGGTGCTCGGGACCGACGAGCCGAACGCCGAGCTGATCTCCCGGGGCCGCGGGCGCGCGACCCGTCACGTCCTGGTCCCGTGACCGTGGGGTGGCACCCGGGAGGGCGCCGCGGGATGGAAGACTGGGCGCCGTGACCTACCCCGCCCGCGCCGTCGTCGACCTCGACGCGATCAGCTCCAACGTGACCGCCCTCGCGGACCGTGCCGGTCCGGCCGCGGTGATGGCCGTGGTCAAGGCCGACGCCTACGGGCACGGGCTGGTGCCGAGCGCCCGGGCGGCCCTGGCCGGTGGCGCGACCTGGCTCGGCGCGGCCCAGGTCGACGAGGCCCTCGCCCTGCGGGCTGCGGGGATCGGGGCGCCGCTCCTGACCTGGCTCTACGCCCCCGGGGCTGCCCTCGACCAGGCTCTCCTGGCGGGGATCGACGTCTCGGTCTCGGCCGCGTGGGCCCTCGACGAGCTGCTCGCCGCGGTACGCAGCACCGGCCGCACCGCTCGCGTGCACATCAAGGTCGACACCGGGCTGGGCCGCAACGGCGTCATGCCCGACGAGCTCGACGCCCTGCTCGGCACGGCCCTGCGGGCTCAGGCCGAGGGAGCGTGCGCGGTGGTCGGGATCTGGTCGCACTTCGCCTGGGCCGACGCCCCGGACCACCCGACCGTCCTCGCGCAGGCGGAGGTCTTCGCCGAGGCGGTGGCCCTCGCCGAGCGCCGGGGCGCGCAGCTCGAGGTGCGCCACCTCGCCAACTCGGCAGCGACCCTGACCAACCCGTCCGTGCACTACGACCTCGTCCGCCCGGGGCTGGCGGTCTTCGGCCTCTCCCCGGTGCCTGAGCTCGGTACCTCCGCCGACTACGGGCTGACCCCGGCGATGCGGCTCGAGGCCGAGCTCGCCCTGGTGAAGCAGGTGCCTGCCGGGCACGGGGTCTCCTACGGCCACGAGCACGTGACGAGCGGGCCCACGACCCTCGGGCTCGTGCCGATCGGGTACGCCGACGGCATCCCTCGGCACGCCTCGGGCACGGCCGAACGCCGAGGGGCGCCCGTGCAGGTCTCGGGGCGGCGTCTCGGGATCGCCGGCCGGGTGTGCATGGACCAGTTCGTCCTCGACCTGGGGCCCGGCGCCACCGAGCAGGCGGGGCAGACCGTCGAGCTCTTCGGCACCGGGGCCGACGGCGGCCCGACCGCGCAGGACTGGGCCGAGGTGGTGGGCACGATCTCCTACGAGGTGGTCACCCGGGTCGGCACCCGCCTGCCCCGGGTCCATGTCGGCTCGGCAGGGGTGGCAGGGTGAGCGCCGTGCACGAGGTCGAGCTGCCCGACGCCGCCTCGGCCCGGGCCTGGGGTCGGAGCCTGGCGACCGTCCTGGCCGCGGGTGACCTGGTGGTGCTGACCGGACCCCTGGGGGCGGGGAAGACGACCCTGACCCAGGGGATCGGGGAAGGGCTCGAGGTGCGCGGGCAGGTGGCCTCGCCGACCTTCGTCATCGCGCGCGTGCACCCCTCGCAGGTCGGCGGCCCCGCCCTCGTCCACGTCGACGCCTACCGGCTGGGCTCCCTCGAGGAGCTCGACGCCCTCGACCTCGACACCAGCCTCGAGGACTCGGTGACCGTCGTCGAGTGGGGGGAAGGGCTGGCCGAGGTGCTCGCCGAGGACCGGCTCGAGCTGGTCATCGACCGGCCCCACGGTGGCGCCGGGCTCTCCGAGGAGGACCTCGCGACCGCTGACGCCGGCACCCGCCGGGTCCGTGTCCGTGCCGTCGGCCCCCGGTGGGCCGACGTCGAGCTCCCGACGGGAGGATGAGACCGTGCCGCTGCTCGCCCTGGACACCTCGGCCGACATCTGCGTGAGCCTGGTCGCCGACCCGCGGCCCGGCCCGTGGCTCGCCTCGACCCTCGGGACCCTCGCCTCACGTCGGGTCGTCGAGCAGCGTCGGCACGCCGAGCTCCTCGCGCCGATGATCGAGGAGGTGCTGGGCGAGGCGGAGGTCGACCGGCGCGACCTCACCGCCGTGGTGGTCGGCACCGGTCCCGCCCCCTTCACGGGGCTGCGCGCGGGGCTGGTGACCGCGCGGACCCTCGCCCTCGCCCTCGGCGTGCCCGTGCACGGGGTGTGCAGCCTCGAGGCGGTCGCGGCCCAGGCCCTGACCGACCTGGACGCGGCCGCCGAGGTGCTCGTGGTGACCGACGCGCGACGGCGCGAGCTCTACGCGGCCCGGTACCGGCGTCGCGACCCGGCCACGCCCCGTGGTGAGCTGCCCGAGGTCGTGGCCCTCGACGGGCCGCTGGTCGACTCCGCGGTGGCCCTCCAGGAGCGCGGCGCGGCCCAGGGCGCGACGGTCGTCGGGGCGGGGGCGGCCCTGCACCCCGAGCACCTCGCGGGCGACCCCGAGGTCGTCGTGGACCCGGCCGTGCTGGCGGTCCTGGCGCTGCGT
Organism: Actinotalea soli; assembly: GCF_017565425.1. Lineage (GTDB taxonomy): Bacteria > Actinomycetota > Actinomycetes > Actinomycetales > Cellulomonadaceae > Actinotalea > Actinotalea soli. The sequence goes on along the minus strand of NZ_JAGEMK010000005.1, from coordinate 86,997 downwards.
CGCGCCGAGCGTGGCGAGTCGATGCCCACCGAGCCCTTGTACCTGCGTCGCCCCGACGTCACGCCCTCGGCCGGGCGCAAGCGGGTCAGCGGATGACGCAGCGCCCCCCCGCCCCGGCGCTGCGCCTGCTGCTCCCGGCGGACGTCGCCGAGGTGGTGCGTCTCGAGCGCGAGCTGTTCGGCCCCTCGGCCTGGTCGGCGGCCATGGTGCGGGAGGAGCTCGACGGTCCGGGGCGCTGGTACGTGGGCCTCGACGCGGAGGGTCCCGGGGCGCCAGGGCCTGTCGGGGCCCGGCCCTCACCGGCCCTCGCGGCCTATGCCGGGCTCTGGTTCGACGGCGAGGTGGGTCAGGTGATGACCATCGGCGTCGCCCCGGCCCAGCAGGGGCGTGGCCTGGGTCGCCTCCTGCTGGACGCCCTCCTCGACCGGGCCCGGGAGCTCGGTGCCCGGGCGGTGCTGCTCGAGGTCCGGGTCGACAACGCCCCGGCGATCGGCCTGTACGAGCGGGCCGGCTTCCGCACGATCGGTCGCCGTCGGCGCTACTACCAGCCCGAGGACGTCGACGCCCTCACGATGGAGCTCGCGCTGCAGGCCGAGCCTGAGCAGCCGCCGGTCCCGTGGCGCGGCGTGGTCGAGGGGTCATCGACCCCCGGGCCTGGCGAATAGGCTGGTCCCATGCCTGACGCCTCCCTGGTCCTGGGGATCGAGACCTCGTGCGACGAGACCGGGGTCGCCCTGGCCCGCATCCACGACGACCGCACCGAGCTGCTGGTCGACGCCGTCGCGAGCTCGGTCGACGAGCACGCCCGGTTCGGCGGGATCATCCCCGAGATCGCCTCGCGGGCCCACCTCGAGGCCATGGTGCCCACCATCCAGCGCGCCCTGGGCGAGGCCGACGTCGACCTGGGGCAGGTCGGGGCCGTCGCCGTCACGGCAGGGCCCGGCCTCGTGGGGCCGCTCACCGTCGGGGCCGCGGCGGCGAAGGCGCTCGCGGTCGGCCTGGGGGTCCCCCTGCACGGGGTGAACCACGTGATCGGTCACGCCGCGGTGGACGAGATGGTCCACGGCCTCTTCCCCGAGCGGGTCATGGCGCTGGTCGTCTCGGGAGGGCACTCCTCGTTGCTGCTCGTGGACGACGTCGCGACCGACGTGACCGAGCTCGGCCACACCCTCGACGACGCCGCGGGGGAGGCCTTCGACAAGGTGGGCCGGCTGCTGGGTCTGCCCTACCCGGGCGGACCGCACATCGATCGCCTCGCGCGGGAGGGTGACCCCGGGGCGATCCGCTTCCCGCGGGGCCTCACGGCCGCCAAGGACCAGGCCCGGCACGCGGACGACTTCTCCTTCTCGGGGCTCAAGACGGCGGTCGCGCGCTGGGTCGAGGCCCGTCAGGACGCTGGGCAGGAGATCCCGCTCCACGACGTCGCCGCCTCGTTCGCGGCGGCCGTGGCCGACGTGCTCACCGCCAAGACCATCGCGGCCTGCCGCCGCCACGAGGTCGACACCCTGGTGATCGGTGGTGGGTTCTCGGCCAACTCCCAGCTCCGGGAGCTGGCGACCCGACGCTGCGCCGAGGCGGGGATCACGGTCCGCATCCCCCCGATCCGCTACTGCACGGACAACGGCGCGATGATCGCCGCGCTCGGGGCGGCGGTGGTCCGGCGAGGGCTGCCGGCCTCCCCCCTCGATCTCGCGGTCGACTCCTCGATGCCGCTCACCCAGGTCACGGTCTGACCCACGGGGCCCGCACCGGGTCGTCGGCGCGCCCCGGGCACCTCAGCCGAGCAGGCGCCACAGGCGCGAGCCGAGCACGAAGGCCACGGCTGCGGTCGCCCCGTGCAGCAGTGCCCCCTGCCAGCTCATGGAGGTCTGGACCGAGAGCTCGGTCGCGGTGTGCGTGAAGGTCGTCACGGCTCCGAGCGGGTGCGTGGTGAGGGTCCCGCCGCCCATGGCCTCGATCGCGTCGAGGGTTCCCATGGCGTAGGCACCCGCGAGGTACACCAGGGCGCCGAGGGCCAGGACGGCGGCTGCGGCCCCGGTGGCGTAGCGGGGCAGCCGACGGCCGAGCTCGGCCGTGTACCCCTCGGCGAGCACCCGGGGGTGCCCCAGGTCGGCGGTGGCCTGCCGCATCCCCACGTCGGCCGCGGCCGCGGTGAGCTCGGCGCGCAGCTCGCGCTTGATGCCCGTGAAGGCCTTGCTCGGGTAGTCCTGCATGGCCCAGCTGACCCGTGTCAGGTAGGCCTCGCGTCGGGCGCGGTCGGTCAGGCTGAGGCGCGGCGCGGCTTGGGGGCCGGGGCCGGGGCGGTCGGACTCGTCGTCATGGGTGCTCCTCGTGGGGTCGCGGGTGGAAGGTCGGGAGGGCTCGCCACGATCGCGAGCCGAGGGCGAAGGCGCCGGCGAGGACGGTCATGAGGAGCATCAGGCTCGGCCAGGAGAAGCTGCTCTCGAGGCCCATGCCGCCCGGCCCGCCGCGGGTGGTGAGCTCGACGGCGAGGAAGCTGAGCTCGGCCGTCCCGCCGCCCTGGACGCCGAGGGTGTCGATCGAGCCCAGGGCGTAGCTGAGCCACGACAACGCGATGGCGAACCCGACCAGCGCCGCGACCACGGCGCCGTCGAGAGGGCGCGGGCAGGGGCGGCCGAGCTCGGCGTAGTAGGCGTCGGCCAGGCCGCGGGGTGAGCCGAGCTGGGGCAGGGCGCGGCTGGGCCCGACGTCGGCGGTGGCTGCCTCGATCTCGGCGCGCAGCTCGTCATGGAGCGCCTTGCGCGCGGCCGAGGGGTACCCCTGCATGGCCATGTCGAAGCGCAGGAGGTACCACTCGCGCCGCACACGGTCCTGGCGTCGCTCGAGGGGTGTGGTCATGGCTGGTCCCTGGTCGTGTCGGTCGGAGGGGCTGCGGTCACCCGGGCCGCGGTCGGTGGCCGCTCGAGCACCTGCGTGACCGTGGCGCTCAGGGTGTGCCACCCGGCGACGGCGTTCTCGAGGTGGTCCTCGCCCGCGGCGGTGAGCAGGTAGTACTTCCGGGCGGGGCCGCTCGTCGAGGGCACGAGGCGTGAGGTGATGAGCCCTTCGCGCTCGAGCCGGGACAGGATCGGGTAGACGGTGCCGGCGGCGATGTCCTGGAGGCCTGCGGCCTGGAGCCGGGTCACGAGCTCGTAGCCGTAGGACTCCTGACGGGCGAGGATCCGCAGCACCAGCATGGGCAGCACGCCCTTGAGCAGCTGCGGATCCCGGGCCATGGATCGAGGCTATACCCGGTACTCGGCATTGCCAACTACCGGCGCCTGGTCCACCCGCACCGCCACGAGGGACCGGGAGCTAGAGAGGCCTGCCGGCGCGCATCTCGGCGACCAAGGAGGCGACGACGGCGTCGAGCTCGCCCCCGTTGCGTCGGGCTACGGCTCGCTGGCGCTGGTAGGAGGCGCCGCGGCGCAGGATCGTGCGCACCCCGTCGAGCTCGGCGGTGCACCCGAGCCTGGCGGCGGTCGGAGCGAGGTCGGTGAGCAGCCGCTCGACCGAGTCGGTCACGAGCTCCTCGCGCCCCGCCGCGTCGAGGATGACGATCGCGTCCATGCCGTAGCGGGCCGAGCGCCACTTGTTCTCCTGGGCGAACCACGGCTGCAGGGCGGGCAGCGGCTCGCCCTCGTCGATCATCGTCGAGAAGTGCTCGACCAGGCAGTGGATGAGGGCCGCGAAGGCAGCGACCTCGGCCATGTTGGACGCGCCGTCGCAGATCCTCATCTCGAGGGTGCCGAAGCGGGGGGAGGGGCGCAGGTCCCAGCGGATCTCGTCGAACTGGTCGATCACGCCGGTGTGGATCATGTCCGCCGTGTAGGACTCGAGCTGCTCCCAGGTGTCGAACTGGAAGGGCAGCCCCGCCGTCGGGAGCTGCTGGAACATCAGGGCGCGGTTCGAGGCGTAGCCGGTGTCCTTGCCACCCCAGAAGGGTGAGGAGGCCGAGAGGGACTGGAGCTGCGGGAAGCAGGTGAGCACGGCCCGCAGGATCGGCAGCACCTTGGCCTTGTCCTCGATGCCGACGTGCACGTGCACGCCGTAGATGAGCATCTGACGGCCCCACCACTGGGTGCGGTCGATGAGCGTCGCGTACCGAGCCTTGTCGGTGACCTTCTGCTGGGTCCAGCGGGCGAAGGGGTGGGTGCCGGCGCACATGAGCTCGACCCGGAGCGGGTCCGTCACGGCCCGCAGCTCGTCGATGCTGCGCTGGAGGTCCGCGGTGGCCTCGCCGACGGTGCGGCACACCCCCGTGACGATCTCGACAGTGTTGAGCAGCAGCTCCTGGCGGATCGTCGGGTGCTCGCCGCCCTGCGGGGGGGCCACGGCGTCGAGCACGGTCTGGGCGACCTGACGCAGGTCCCCCGAGTCGCTGTCCACGAGGGCGAGCTCCCACTCGATCCCGATCGTGGAGCGCTCCGAGCGGGCGAAGGGGATCTCCATCAGACCGGCTCCACCACGAGGACCTGCTGGCTCCCGGCGATCCGGGTCAGCACCACGGTCGCCTCGGCGTCCCCCCGCAGGTCGAGCTGCTTGCGCAGCTGCTCGGGCACGACGGCGGTGCCCCGCTTCTTGATCGTCAGCCGCCCGACGCCCCGCTCGCGCAGGGCCGTGCGCAACCGCTTGAGCCCGAAGGGCATCACGTCCAGCACGCGGTAGCTCGTGGCGAGGTCGCTCGTGGCGAGGGTGTCCGAGGTCACGTAGGCAATCGTGCGGTCCAGCAGCCGGCCCTGCACCTCCTGGGCGACCAGTGAGACGAGCCCGGACCGGATGACCGCGCCGTCAGGCTCGTGCAGGTAGGCGCCCACCGGACCCACCTCGGCCACCGGGAGCTCACCCTCGGGGGCGCGCAGCATCGTGGCTGCGGCTCCGCGCAGCACCAGGGCGCTGCGCCCCGGTCCGTCGGGGGCGAGGGGGCCGAACCACAGTCCGGCCTCGACCACCTCTCCGTCGACGCTGACCCACTGGGCCTCGGCGTCCTCGGGGACGGCCGCGTGGGGGATGGCCGGGCCGACCTTGACGCCCAGGGCGGGAGTGGTCTCGCGCAGGGCGAGCACGGTGTCGAGGGACGGGGTGTAGGCGGCGGGGTCGTGGCGCCGGCGCCCGCTCGCGCTGCGGCGGGCGGGGTCGGAGAAGACGCCGTCGATCCCCTCGGCGGCGAGGTCGAGGGCGAGGCCGTCCCCGTGGCGGACGACGGCCTCGGGGAAGTGGCGCAGGTTGACCGTGGCGATCGCTGCCGTCATCTCGTCGACCTCGACCGCCAGCACGGGCAGGCCCAGGGCCGACATCGCCATGGCGTCCCCGCCGATCCCGCAGGTGAGGTCGGCGACCCGGGTGCAGCCGGCGGCGGCGTAGCGGCGCGCGTGCCGGGCGCCGACGACCAGGCGGGTGGACTGCTCGAGGCCCGCCTGGGTGAAGAGCATGCCGTCCGCGAAGTCGTCGAACTTGTCCTTCGCCTTCGCGCGCAGGCGGGACTGGGTCAGGGCGGCCGAGACGAGGTCCGGGTTCACCCCGTCGCGGCGCAGCCGGTCGGAGAGGACCATCGCCCGGGACTCGTCGTAGGGCGGCAGCGCGCCGAGCAGAGCCCAGCCGTCAGGGCTCAGGAGCTGGGTCAGACCGGCGGCATCCACGCGGTCGATCCTCGCACGTGGCGGGGGATCGCGGCCGATCGCTGGCACTCGTGTTGACCGAGTGCTAACGGCAGCCTAGATTCAGTGCTGGCACTCCTCCTCGGAGGGTGCCAGCACTGACCGGTCACACGGTCGGGCTGGCCGGCACCCGCGACGACGGGCGGTCCAGGCCCTGTGACCGGCGCACGTCCACCATCCGTCACCACGATTGCGAAGGGGAGGTCCGCTGTGTCGGTCTCCATCAAGCCGCTCGAGGACCGGGTCGTCGTCCGTACGCTCGAGGCAGAGCAGACGACGGCATCCGGTCTGGTCATCCCGGACACAGCCAAGGAGAAGCCCCAGGAGGGCGAGGTCCTGGCTGTCGGTCCCGGTCGCGTCGACGACAACGGCAACCGTGTGCCGCTCGACGTCACCGTGGGTGACAAGGTCATCTACAGCAAGTACGGCGGCACCGAGGTCAAGTACGCCGGCGAGGAGTACCTCATCCTCTCGGCCCGCGACATCCTGGCGGTCGTCACCGCCTGAGGTCCCCTCGGGAGCCTGGGAGCCCCGGTCACCGGTTCACGCCGGGGGCCGGGGCTTCGTCGTTCCCGGGGGCCGCGTGGTCGGTGCGCACGGTCGGGCCGGTGGCGGGGGCCGCCGTCGGCTCGACCCGCGCACGGAGCAGGCGGAGGTCGTCCTCGAGCCTGGTGATGAGGGCGAGGGTCTCCGCGGCCGCGTCGTCCTGCGTGGCAGCAGGCCGCGGGAGGGCGGGCAGGGTCGCTGGGACGGCTGGTGCCGCGGGCGACACCGTCGCCGCAGCGGTCTCTGTGCCAGGCCCGTGCTCGGGGACTGGCTCCGGCCCCGTCGCGAGCTCCTGCATCGTCGAGACGATGATGCCGATGAACAGGTTGAGGATGGTGAAGGTCGCGATCATGATGAACGGGACGAAGAAGGCCCACGCGTAGGGGTGCACCTCCATCACGGGCCGGACGATGCCCATCGACCAGCTCTCGAGGGTCATGATCTGGAACAGCGAGTAGAGGCTCGCGCCGATCCCGCCGAACCACTGCGGGAAGGTCTCCCCGAAGAGCTGCGTGGCCAGGACGGACGCCGTGTAGAAGAAGATCGCCATGACGGCCGTGACGCCGAGCAGCCCGGGGATCGCGTGCAGGAAGGCCGCGACGACCTTGCGCAAGGACGGCACGACGGTCAGCAGGCGCAGCACCCGCAGCACGCGCAGGGATCGCAGGACCGCCCAGGGGCCCGCCCCCGGGACCAGGGCGATCCCGACGACGACGAAGTCGAAGACCCGCCACCCGCTGCGCCAGAAGGACGTCCCGTAGGCGAGCATCTTCAGGACGAGCTCGACCACGAACACCGCGAGGCAGAGCGTGTCGAGCAGGCGGACGGCTCCGCCGACCGAGGCCATGACCCTCGCGTCGGTCTCGAGGCCGAGCAGGACGGCGTTCACCAGGATCACGGCGACCACGAAGCGCTGCACGCGGCTCGACTCGACGTGCCCGGCCAGGGCGAGGCGCCAGCGCGGCAACCCGCGCCCCTCCAGGACCGCCAGGTCGTCGTTCGTCACGTGTGCTCCCGTCGTCCGCCCGTTGGCGGACAGAATCGTCCCATGGCGTGGCGGCCCGATCCACGTCCGGGGAGGGGTCTCGGCCGACGCACGACGAGGCCCCGTCCGGGATCGGACGGGGCCTGGTCGTCGGGGAGTCCGACGTGATCGCCCTGCGGAAGGGCTGAGAGGCCGGTGGTCAGCCGGCCTTGCGGAGACGCTCGGAGAGGACGGCGGCGCGCTCCTCCTCGGAGAGGCCGCCCCAGACGCCGTACGGCTCGCGGACCGTGAGCGACTGCTCACGGCACTCGTTGAGCACGGGGCAGGTCGCGCAGATCGCCTTGGCCGACTCGGCGCGGCGACGACGCGCCGAGCCTCGCTCGCCCTCGGGGTGGAAGAACAGGGTGGGGTCGGCGTCGCGGCACTTGCCCTCGTACTGCCACTCCCACAGGTCCATCACCGGTCCGGGCAGGCGCGAGATCTCCGTCATGGTTCCTCCAGGGTCATTCTGTGGATCGGCGGATCGCTCGGCGTGGGCCGGCGGGCCGTGCAGTACGACTAACTTAGAACCGCTTCAGAAGTTGGTCAAGCCCCTTGCTCGTAGTTCTTCGACCTGACGCGGTTGCTTGGTCGTCGAACACCAGCGATGTGGTTCATCGGCGTGCCTGGCCGGGTGGTTCCCCGAGGCTGAGTGGCGGAGCGCGTCAGGTGCTGGGCACAATCGCTTCATGGCCGCTGCAGCAGGACGTCACGAACCCTCGGGTGGCCCGGGCGGACCCCGGCCCGCCACCCCCACCCTCCCCACGAAGGGAACGGCCACGGACTCCTCAGCCCCAGGTCCCTCGCTCACGGTCGCGGCGGTCGCCCGGCGCCTGGGCGTCGCCCCCGCCACCCTGCGCACCTGGGACCGGCGCTACGGCCTCGGCCCGTCGCAGCACCTCGCCGGGTCGCACCGTCGGTACTCCTCCTCCGACGTGTCGCGGCTCCTGGTGATGCGTCGGCTCACCCTCGAGGGTGTGGCCCCGTCGGATGCGGCACGGACGGCGCTCGAGTCGCAGCCGACCGGCGTCGACGGCGCACCCGGGGCGTCCGGGGAGCCCCGGGCGGCGGCAGTCGTGGACGCCTTCGCCGACGCGGGCCCGATGGCCCCGGACCCTCCGGGCCTGGTCGCGGCAGCCGTGCACTTCGACAACGCGGCGGTGCGCTGGATGCTCGCCCGCGTGCACCCCGGCGACGTCGTCGCGTGGTGGACCCAGCTCGTCCAGCCGGCCCTCGACGCCCTCGAGGACGAGGTCGCCGTCGCGGGCCCCGGGGAGAGTGCGGGGCCGGCGCTCACCTCGGCCGCCTACGCCGAGCTGCGCAGCCGGGCGGCCGTCACGGCCTCCCGGACCCCGCTCGGCGCCGACGCCGCCGGGCCGACGATCCTGGCCGTCGGGTGCGTCCCCGGTGCCGAGCTCCTCGTCCATGTGCTGGCCACGGCCCTGCAGGAGCACGGCGTCCGCGCCCGCGTGCTGTCGGTGGGCCGCCCCGAGGCCGTCACCGAGGCGATCGCGCAGGTGCGGCCCGAGGCCGTCCTGCTGCACATCCACGCCGACGAGGACGGGACCACCGCCGGACCGAGCGTCGAGGCGGTGAGCGCGGCGGTCGAGGCCGGGGCCGGTCTCGCCACGCGGACCGGCTCGCGGTCCGAGATGCCGGTCTTCGTGCACCTCGAGGGTGCGGGACGGATCGCCCTCCCCGCGGGGGCCGACGTGCACCGGGTCCGGACCCTCACCGGCGCCCTCCACGAGATCCTCGCCGTCGTCCGCTGACCCCTCGGTGGTGGTGCGACGGACTGCCGGGCGGCGGCCGTGCCCTGCTGACGGGGTTCACCCGTCACAGGGGCTAACGTTCCGGGGCTCCCGAGCCGATGACTCTGGGGCACGGAGTTCTTCCGTGCCCGGGGCCCGTGGCCGCCCGCGACCCTGTCGCGGCGCAGCCCTCGCCCCGCCGGACCGACAGAGAGGGAGATCATGGCAGGGGTCGTCGTATGCCATGGGTCCTCCGCCGTCCGTGAGCGGATCGTCGCCGCCGCGCACGGCGTACCCACCCTCGGTCCCGCCCGGGGCGCCGCGACGGCCGAGGAGCTCCTCGCCCTCGCCCGCAAGAGCGCTCCGGCCCTCGTGCTGCTCGACTCCCACCTGCCCGGCGCCGGCCCGATCGAGGCCCTGCGTCGCCTGAGGACCCTCGGGGCCTCGGCAGTCGTCATCATGCTCGCCGTGCCCGGTGACGAGATCACCCTCGACCGGGCGATCGCCCTCGGCGCCCGGGGCTACCTCGCCCCCGACGTCGATCGTTCCGAGCTCGCGGCCGTCGCCGCACACAGCCTCTCGGGGACCGTCGTGCCCCGACAGGGCGGGCCCGTGGCCGCGCCCACCGGGTCGGCCGAGGGGCCGCGTGCGGAGGGCCTCGCGCCCGTCCTGCCGCTGCGCACCACCGCCCCGAACGGCCTCGAGCTGACCAAGCGCGAGCTCGAGGTGCTCACCGGCATGAGCAACGGCCGTTCCAACGCCCAGATCGGGGCCGACCTCTTCCTCAGCGAGGACACGGTCAAGACCCACGCGCGCCGGCTGTTCCGCAAGGTCGGTGCCGCGGACCGGGCCCAGGCCGTCGCCATCGGGCTCCGCACCGGCCTCATCCGCTGAGGGTGCGTGCCGGGGGGTGCCTCCCGGTGCGTACTATCGCGGGGTGAGCGCGTCCGAGCCCAGCCCATCCGCAGCCGAGCCCACCGCCGACGGCCCCTTCGGGATGATCGGCCTGACCTACGACGACGTCCTGCTCCTCCCCGGGGAGACCGACGTCGTGCCCAGCGAGGTCGACACGACCTCGCGCCTGACCCGAGGGATCTCCGTCGCGGTTCCGCTGGTCTCGGCGGCCATGGACACGGTGACCGAGGCACGCATGGCGATCGCGATGGCCCGTCAGGGTGGCGTCGGCGTCCTGCACCGCAACCTCTCGATCGCCGACCAGGCGCACCAGGTCGACCTGGTCAAGCGGTCGGAGTCGGGCATGGTCACCGACCCGGTGACCGTCAGCCCGGAGGCGACCCTGGCCGAGCTCGACGCGCTGTGCGGCAAGTACCGCGTCTCCGGGCTCCCCGTGGTCGACGAGCAGCGACGGCTCCTCGGCATCATCACCAACCGTGACCTGCGCTTCGTGCCGGGGGAGGACTTCGCGCGGCTCCGTGTGGACGAGGTCATGACCTCGCAGCCCCTCATCACCGCCCCGGTGGGTATCGCCCGTGAGGACGCCGCCGCGCTGCTCGCCCGCCACAAGGTCGAGAAGCTGCCCATCGTCGACGAGGCCGGCGTGCTGCAGGGCCTCATCACGGTCAAGGACTTCGTCAAGACCGAGCAGTACCCCTCGGCGACCAAGGACTCCGAGGGCCGCCTGGTCGTCGCCGCGGCCGTCGGGTTCTTCGGGGACGCGTGGGACCGGGTGCTGGCCCTCGTCGAGGCGGGGGTCGACGTCCTCGTGGTCGACACCGCCAACGGGCACGCACGCCTGATGCTCGACATGGTGCGCCGGATCAAGTCCGACCCCGCGACCCGCCACGTCCAGGTGATCGGCGGGAACATCGCGACCCGTGAGGGGGCCCAGGCCCTGGTCGACGCCGGCGTCGACGCCGTCAAGGTCGGCGTCGGACCCGGCTCGATCTGCACCACCCGCGTGGTCGCCGGGGTCGGCGTGCCGCAGGTGACCGCGATCCACGAGGCCGCCAAGGCGTGCAAGCCCGCAGGGGTCCCCGTGATCGGCGACGGCGGTCTGCAGTACTCGGGGGACATCGCCAAGGCCCTCGTGGCCGGGGCCGACACCGTGATGCTCGGCGGGCTGCTCGCCGGGTGCGACGAGAGCCCGGGGGACCTGGTCTTCGTCAACGGCAAGCAGTTCAAGCGCTACCGCGGCATGGCCTCGCTCGGCGCGATGCAGTCCCGGGGCGACCGTCGCTCCTACTCCAAGGACCGCTACTTCCAGGGCGACCTGTCCGACGACGAGATCATCACCGAGGGCATCGAGGGGCAGGTCCCGTACCGGGGTCCGCTCGGCGCGGTCGCCCACCAGCTCGTGGGCGGCCTGCACCAGTCGATGTTCTACGTGGGGGCCCGCACGATCCCCGAGCTGCAGCAGCGCGGGCGGTTCGTGCGGATCACCTCGGCCGGGCTCAAGGAGTCGCACCCGCACGACGTGCAGATGATCTCCGAGGCCCCGAACTACTCCTCGTCCCGATGAGCGGGGCGCGCGTTCCGGGACCGGAGGTGGACGTCGACGCGGTGACCGCCCTGGTCGAGCACGTGGCTGCGACGGTGGTCTCGCCGCGGTTCCGCGAGCTCACCGCCGGGGAGGTGTCCGAGAAGTCCCCGGGTGACCTGGTGACCGTCGTGGACACCGCCGCCGAAGCGGCTCTGACCGCCGGGCTGGCCGAGATCCTTCCGGGGGTGCCGGTCGTCGGGGAGGAGGCGACCTCGGCCGACCTCGGACGTCTGGCCCTGCTCGGGGAGCCGCGGGTCCTCGTGGTGGACCCGCTCGACGGCACCCAGGCCTTCGTCGAGGGCTCGCCCGACCATGCGGTCATGGTGGGCCTGGTCGAGCACGGCGAGGCGGTGGCCGGCTGGATCTGCCTGCCGCAGCACGGGCAGACCTTCGTGGCGCAGCGGGGTGCTGGGGCGTGGTGCAACGGCGAGCGTCTGACCCGGTCGGTCACGCCCTCGGGCGGACCGCTGCGCGTCGGGATCGCCGGCTACCTGCCCGATGAGGTCCGCGCGGCGGTGGACGCCAGGTTCGGTGGGCTCGAGGAGGGCTTCGTCACGAGCGGCCGCCTGTGGTCGGGGTACGAGTACTCCCGCCTCGCTCTGGGCGAGCGGGACGCCCTGGTGTACTGGCGCACCTGGCCCTGGGACCACGTGCCGGGGGCGGTGCTGGTCCGTGAGGTCGGTGGGGTGAGCCGTCGGCTCGACGCCGCCGACTACCGGCCGGGACATCCCGAGGACGGCCTGATCGCCGCTGCCGACCCCGAGGTCTACGACCGGGTGCGCCGGCCTCTCTGCCTGGACCGCTGAGGAGCCCCGCTGCTCACACCAGGGCGGGTTCCTGGAGCCGCACCGGCCAGGTGAGCTCAGCCCCTGGGCCGGTCAGCCCCTGGCGTGACCGCCACGCGTTGAACCCCTCGGCCCAGTCGCGGTGGGCCTGGATCTGGCGGTCGTGGAGGGTGTCCAGGGTGGTCTCGGCGACCTCGGGGTAGCGACGCGCGATCGCCGCGAGGACGTCGAGGGTGGCCAGGACGTCGACGTCGGCCGTGTGGAGGTCCGCGGTGCTCTGCACCCCGTAGAACGCGCACAGGTCCCCGAGCTTGCGCTTGCCGCGGCGGAACCGGTCCAGGCTCCGGTCCAGGACCAACGGGTCGACCACGACGCGGACCTCGCGCTCGATGCGCTCGGGCACGGTGGCCAGGCCGTACCGCCTGAGCTCGGCGTCGAGCAGGGACAGGTCGAAGGAGGCGTTGTAGGCGACCACGGGCTCCCCCCTCATCAGGGCCCGGCTCAGCGTGGTCGCGATCTCCTCGAGGGCTCCGGCCGGGGCGTGGCCGAAGCGACGGGCGTGCTCGGTGGTGATGCCATGGATGGCCGCGGCCCCCTCGGGGATCTCGACCCCCGGGTCGATCAGCCACGAGGTGACCGAGGTCTCGTCGCCGTCGCGCCGCACCACCGCGGCGGTGACGATCCGGTCCTGACCGACGTCGACGCCGGTCGTCTCGGTGTCGAACCCGACCACCGGACCCTCGATCCATGCCATGACGACCTCCCTGACGACTGCGCAGCAGCCTGCCAGTCGGCACCGACACCGTCGTCGGGCCACGCCGGGGCACCGCCCGAGATGCGGGGCGTGGCCTGCTGGCGCAGGCTCGGAGACGGAAGTACCCGACAGAGGAGGAGAGCGTGATGAGCCACCTGGACGGCAGGACCGTGGTCTTCGTGACCGCCATGCGCGGCATCGAGGAACCTGAGCTGGTCGAGCCCTGGAAGGCCGTCCTGGAGCACGGCGGCACGCCGCTGCTGGTGGCCCCCGAGGCCGGTGAGGTCAAGGCGGTGGTCGGGGATCTCGATCCGGCGGGGACCTACCCGGTGGACAGGGTGCTGGGCGAGGTCGGTGCCGAGGACCTCGACCTGCTCGTGCTGCCCGGCGGGACGGTCAACGCCGACAGCCTGCGCCTCGAGAAGGAGGCCGTGGCCCTCGTGCGCGCGGTCGCCGAGGCCGGCAAGCCGATCGCCGCCGTCTGCCACGGTCCCTGGGCCCTCGTCGAGGCCGACCTCCTGGCGGGCAAGACGCTGACCTCGTACCCGAGCCTGCAGACCGACATCCGCAACGCGGGCGGAACGTGGCAGGACGCCGAGGTCGTCGTGTGCCACGAGCGCTTCCCGCTCGTGACCTCGCGGACCCCTGACGACCTGCCCGCCTTCGTCCGCGAGGCCCTCGGCACGCTGGGGTAGCGGCGTCCGGGTCCCGGGCCCGCGCCCGGGACCCGTCCGCCGGGCCGCGCCCGGCGTCCTGGGGTGGCCGGTCGCCGGTAGCCTGGTCCGCGTGAGCAACGAGATCGAGATCGGACGCGGCAAGCGCGGCCGCCGGGCCTACTCCTTCGACGACGTCGCCGTGGTGCCCTCGCGCCGCACACGGGACCCGGAGGAGGTCTCGGTCGGCTGGCAGATCGACGCCTACCACTTCGACCTGCCGGTCGTCGCGGCCCCGATGGACTCGGTGATGAGCCCCGAGACCGCGGTCGCCCTGGGCAGGCACGGCGGGCTCGGGGTGCTCGACCTCGAGGGTCTGTGGACCCGGTACGAGGACCCGACGGCCCTGCTGGCCGAGATCGCCGAGCTGTCCCCCGAGCAGGCGACCGCCCGGATGCAGGAGATCTACTCCGCGCCGATCATCCCCGAGCTGATCACCCAGCGTCTGCAGGAGGTGCGGCGCAGCGGCGTGACCGTCGCCGGTGCCCTGTCGCCCCAGCGCACCCAGCAGTACTGGAAGCACGTGGTCGACGCCGGGGTCGACCTCTTCGTCATCCGCGGCACGACGGTCTCGGCCGAGCACGTCTCGGGCCGCTCCGAGCCGCTCAACCTCAAGCGGTTCATCTACGAGCTCGACGTGCCCGTGATCGTCGGCGGCGCAGCGACCTACACCGCCGCTCTGCACCTCATGCGTACCGGCGCGGCCGGGGTGCTGGTGGGCTTCGGCGGCGGGGCCGCGCACACCACCCGCGTGTCGTTGGGCATCCACGCCCCCCTCGCGACCGCGGTGGCCGACGTCGCCGCTGCGCGACGCGACTACCTCGACGAGTCGGGTGGCCGCTACGTCCACGTGATCGCCGACGGCGGGGTGGGCCGCTCCGGGGACCTGGTCAAGGCCGTGGCCTGCGGGGCCGACGCGGTGATGCTCGGCGCCGCCCTGGCGCGGGCGGCCGAGGCCCCCGGGCAGGGGTGGCACTGGGGCCCCGAGGCCCATCACCCCGAGCTGCCCCGGGGGGAGCGGGTCGAGGTCGGCACCGCGGGCACCCTCGAGCAGATCCTCTTCGGTCCCGGTCAGCAGGCCGACGGCACGCTCAACCTCGTGGGTGCGCTGCGGCGGGCCATGGCGACCACGGGCTACTCCGACCTCAAGGAGTTCCAGCGGGTCGAGGTCGTCGTCTCGCCCTACCAGCCGCACTGACCGCACCCACCCGCACGACAGGACCCCGCGAGCCCTCTGGGCCGCGGGGTCCTGTCGTCTGCGTCGGCGTCCGGAGTGCGGTGCGACCGTGGCCCTGCCGCACGGAGGCCGTGGCCGTGCGGCCGGCGCCTCGGCGGTCCGCCCGCCCGGGACCAAGGGCCCGATCGCGACCGGGTCGGGCGCCAGAGCGCGAGACCGCAGCGGCCTTTGCGGTCCGATGTCCGTTCTCAGGGTTGACACCGGACACAAACGGAACTAAACAAAGGGGTATCAACATCCGCGCGGGTCATCGATGACCGGCTGAGATCGGGGAGCAGGCGTGTACGCGACGGAGCGTCAGCAGCAGATCATCAGCACCGCCCGTGCCGATGGCCGGGTCGAGGTCAAGGACCTCGCCGAGACCCTCGACGTCACCCCCGAGACGGTCCGACGGGATCTGACGGTGCTCGAGCGACGAGGGTTGCTCCGCAGGGTGCACGGCGGTGCGATCCCGGTCGAGCGGCTCGGCATCGAGCCCGCCGTGGCGGACCGTGAAGGCCGCATGGCCGGCCAGAAGGAGCGGATCGCCAAGGCCGCCCTCGACGAGGTTCCCGAGGGTGGGTCGATCATCCTGGATGCCGGCACGACGACGGTCCGGCTCGCCGAGCTGCTGCCCACCGAGCGCGAGCTCACGGTGGTCACTCACGCCCTCCCCGTGGCGATGGTGCTCGCGACCAGGCCCAACATCACCCTGCACCTGCTGGGTGGGACGGTGCGTGGACGTACGCTCGCCGCGGTCGGAGCGTGGGCCGAGCGGTGCATGGCCGACGTCTACGCCGACGTCGCGTTCCTCGGGACCAACGGCCTCACGGTCGAACGGGGCCTGACCACGCCGGACCTCGCCGAGGCCGGCGTCAAGCGGGCACTCGTCGGCGCCGCCCAGCGCAGCATCGTCCTGGCCGACCACACCAAGGTCGGCCGAGCCGACTTCGCCCAGGTCGCCCCGCTCGCCGCGATCGACACGGTGATCTCCGACAGCGACCTCGACGCCGAGCTCGCCGACGAGATCGAGGCCGCCGGGCCGACGGTGGTGCGGGCATGATCATCACCGTCACCCTCAACCCGAGCCTCGACCGCACCGTCGAGGTCGACGACCTCGTGCGGGGAGAGGTGCTCCGTGCCCGTGGGGTGCACCTGCACCCCGGCGGCAAGGGGGTCAACGTCACCCGTGCCCTGCTGGCCAACGGCGTCGCGAGCCGCGCCGTCCTGCCGGTCGCGGGCGCCGAGGGCGACCAGCTCGTGGGGCTGCTCGTGGCCGAGGCCGTCGACGTCGCCACGGTGCCCGTGGCGGGGCGGACCCGCTCCAACGTCACGATCGCCGAGGCGGACGGCACGGTCACGAAGCTCAACGAGCCCGGCCCCGCGCTGGACACCGCGGACCTCGACCGGCTCCTCGACGGGGCCCTGGCGGCCGTCGAGCCGCACGGCTGGGTGGTCCTGTGCGGAAGCCTGCCACCCGGGGTGGCGACCGACCACTACGCGGCCATGACGCGGCGGGCCCACCAGGCCGGCGCCCGCGTGGCCCTCGACACCAGCGGTCCGGCTCTCGTCGAGGCTCTCGCGGCCGGACCGGACCTGATCAAGCCGAACGCCGAGGAGCTCGCCGAGGCCGCCGGGATGACCCTCGCCTCGCGAGCCGACGTCGTCGAGGCCGCGCAACGGCTCCGTCAGCTCGGAGCGGCACGAGTCCTGGTGAGCCTCGGCGGCGACGGCGCCCTCCTGGTGGCCGACGAGGGCGTCGTCGCGGGGGAGTCCCACGTGGCCGCGCCGCGCAGCACCGTCGGCGCCGGGGATGCCTTCCTCGCCGGCTTCCTCGCTGCCGAGGCCACCGGTGCCCCTGCCCGCGCAGCCCTCGCCCAGGCCCTGGCCTGGGGGGCGGCCGCGGTGACCCTGCCCGGCAGCCAGATGCCCGGCCCGCACGACATCGATCACGGAGCGGTACGCCTGCTCCCTGACGTCCTCAGCGACGAGCGGCTCGCCGAGCCCCTCGCCGCGACGGGGTGACCCCGCCCCGCAGCACCGCACCATCCCCGCAGGTTCGACTGGCGACGAAGGAGTTCCAGAGATGAGCGAGTACACACCCACGGTCACCGGGACGGGGGCCAAGGCGACCGTCCAACGCTTCGGTGGCTACCTGGCCGGCATGGTGATGCCCAACATCGGCGCGTTCATCGCGTGGGGCCTCATCACGGCCATCTTCATCGAGGTCGGCTGGTTCCCGGTCGCGCAGATCGGCGGGTTCGGCGAGAACGCCGACGGCGAGGCGTGGACCGGCCTCGTCGGCCCGATGATCACCTACCTGCTCCCGCTGCTGATCGGCTTCACCGGGGGCCGCATGGTGCACGGGAACCGCGGCGGGGTGGTCGGTGCGATCGCCACCGTCGGCGTGATCGTGGGCACCGGCTCGCCCATGTTCCTCGGCGCGATGGCCATGGGGCCGCTCGCCGCCTGGATCATCAAGAAGATCGACGAGGCCGTGCAGCACCGCACCAAGGCCGGCTTCGAGATGCTCGTGGACAACTTCACCGCCGGCATCGTCGGTGCGGCCATGGCCATCGCGGGCCTGCTCGCCATCGGCCCGATCGTCGACACGATCATGGGCTGGGCCGAGGGTGCCGTGGGCTTCCTGGTCGACAACAGCCTGTTGCCGCTGGCGGCGCTCATCATCGAGCCCGGCAAGGTGCTCTTCCTCAACAACGCGATCAACCACGGGGTTCTCACCCCCCTCGGCGCCGCGCAGTCCGAGGATGCCGGCAAGTCGATCCTGTTCATGCTCGAGACGAACCCCGGTCCTGGCCTGGGCATCCTGCTCGCGTTCATGTTCTTCGGGCCGCGCCTGCTGCGTCCCTCGACCCCGGCGGCCGTCGTCATCCACTTCTTCGGCGGCATCCACGAGATCTACTTCCCCTACATCCTGATGAAGCCCCAGCTCATCGCCGCGGCCATCCTCGGCGGGGCGGCCGGGATCCTCACCAACATCATGACCGGTGCCGGTCTCGTGGCCTCTCCGGCACCGGGCTCGATCATCGCTTACATGGCCGTCACTCCACGAGGCGGTCACCTCGCGGTGCTGCTGGGCATCGCCGTGGCCGCTGTCGTCAGCTTCGTCGTCGCGGCCGTGCTGCTGGGCTTCGGTCGCAAGGAGCCCAAGGAGGACGAGGACGGGACGCCGTCGAGCTCGGAGGACCTCGACGCCGCCCGCGCCCAGGTGGCCGACCGCAAGGCTGCCTCCAAGGCCGGGGTCGCGACCTCAGAGAGCGCCCCGCCGGCCACTGCCTGACCTGCGGGCATCTCGCCCGCAGGACCGTCAGCACGATCCACACCTCACCGAGGAGGACCCCATGACCACCATCGACGGCAGTGCGGTACGCAAGCTGGTCGTCGCCTGCGACGCCGGGATGGGCAGCAGCGTCATGCTGGCCAGCACGGTTCGCAAGCAGCTCGCCAAGAACGGGGTGACCGTCGAGCACACCTCGGTCCAGGAGATCCCGGGGGACGCCGACGTCGTGCTGACCCACGCCGGGCTCGCCGACCGCGCCC
Source organism: Actinotalea soli (assembly GCF_017565425.1). Classification (GTDB taxonomy): domain Bacteria; phylum Actinomycetota; class Actinomycetes; order Actinomycetales; family Cellulomonadaceae; genus Actinotalea; species Actinotalea soli. Next base: position 68,490 of record NZ_JAGEMK010000005.1, on the reverse strand, counting down.
GGGGGGTCGCCGGCAGCACGCCGGTGGTGCCGTTCAACCTCTTCCTCGGCGACCCCGCGGTGACCAAGGTGGTCACCGCGATCCAGAAGGGTCAGACGATCGATGTCTGACGTCGACCCGGCCGCCCTGCTCGCGCCAGGCGCGATCCGCCTGGCCGAGCAGGCGGCCGACAAGACCGAGGCCATCCGGCTGTGCGGGCAGGCGTTGGTGGACTGCGGGGCCGTCGAGGCCTCGTACGTGCCGGCCATGCTCGAGCGCGAGGAGTCGGTCTCGACCTACATCGGTGAGGGCGTGGCGATCCCGCACGCGACCCTCGCCGGCAAGGAGGCCGTCCTGCGGGACGCCCTGTGCTTCGTGCGCTTCCCAGCCGGGGTGGACTGGGACGGGGCACAGGTCACCGTCTGCATCGGGATCGCTGCCCAGGGCGACGGTCACGTCGAGATCCTTGCCGAGCTGGCGCAGATCCTGCTCGACCCCGAGCGCGCCGAGGCCCTGCGGGCTGCGGAGTCCGTCGAGACGGTGCTCGCCATGCTCACCCCTGCTCCGGAGGACACCCCGGAGCCCACCCGAGAAGGAGAACGATGAGAGTCGCACGCTTCCACGCCCCCGGTGACGTCCGTCTGGAGGAGGCTCCCGAGCCGTCGGCCGGTCCCCGGGAGGTCAAGATCCGCGTCCGTGCCTGCTCCACCTGCGGCACCGACGTCAAGATCTCCCGGTTCGGGCACCACCACATCCACCCCCCACGGGTCATGGGTCACGAGATCGCCGGGGAGGTCGTCGAGACCGGTGGTGAGGTCAGCGGCTGGGCGGTCGGGGACCGCGTGCAGGTCATCGCCGCCATCCCGTGCGGGGAGTGCGCCTTCTGCGCCAAGGACCAGATGAACATCTGCCCGAACCAGGTCTCGATGGGGTACCACTTCGACGGCGGCTTCGCCGAGTACATGGTCGTCCCGGAGAACGTGCTCAAGGTCGACGGGCTCAACCGGATCCCCGAGGGGCTGAGCTTCGCCGAGGCGAGCGTCGCCGAGCCGCTGGCCTGCGCGCTCAACGCCCAGGAGCTCGTCCGGATCAACCCGGGAGACGACGTCGTCGTCGTCGGGTCGGGGCCGATCGGCTGCCTGCACGTCCGCCTGGCGCGGTCCTTCGGTGCTGCGCGCGTCTTCCTGGTCGAGCTGAGCCGTGAGCGGCTGGACATGGCCGCCGACCTGGTCAACCCCGACGCGGCGATCTGCAGCGAGGACGAGGACGCGCTCGCGCGGATCCTCGAGCTGACCGACGGACGCGGCGTGGACGTCGCGATCACCGCGGCGGCCTCGGGCGCGGCGCAGGAGCAGGCCCTGCCGATGCTCGCCCGCGGTGGCCGGATCAGCTTCTTCGGCGGGCTGCCCAAGGACAACCCGACGATCACCCTCGACTCGAACCTCGTGCACTACAGCGAGCTCACGATCGTGGGTGCCAACGGCTCGAGCCCCGAGCACAACAAGCGGGCGCTCCAGCTGATCGCCGACGGCAAGGTCCCGGTCAAGGACCTGATCACGCACCTGCTGCCCCTCGACCAGGTGCTCGAGGGCATCGGGATCGTGCAGCGGGGCGAGGCCATCAAGGTCACGATCGAGCCCTGAGGTGCAGGCAGGGACGTCGGGCCGAGGGCCCGACGTCCCCGGACGGTTGGGTGTTGGATAGGTGCGACGGGTCGACGACGATCGGCACCACGACGAACGAGCCACCGCGGTGGCGGAGGAGTGGGCATGGCACAGCGAACAGTGGTCGTGGCGTCCGGGGTCGGTCTGCACGCGCGTCCGGCGAAGCTCTTCACGCAGGCGGCCGCGGCCACCGGCCTGGGGGTCACGATCGCGAAGGGCGACGGCCCCCCCGTCGACGCGGCGAGCATCCTGCGGGTGATGGCCCTCGGGGTCAAGCACGGTGAGGAGGTCACGATCAGCGCCGAGGGCGACGGGGCCGACGAGGCCCTGGACGGCCTGGCCGAGCTGCTCGCGACCGACCTCGACGCGGTGAAGCCCGCATGACCGCCGTGGCCTCGCAGGTCCTGCACGGCTCGGGGGTCGGGCGCGGCGCCGTCGTCGGACCCGTCGCGCGTGCGCACCCGGCCCCGCGGGTCCAGCAGGACCAGCCCGGGCCCGAGGACCGCGAGGCCGCCAAGCGCGCCGTGACCGAGGCCTTCGCCGCCGTCGCGGCGTCCCTCGAGCAGCGCGCCGAGCAGGCCGGCGGCACCATCGGCGAGGTCCTCGGGGCCACGGCCCTGATGGCCCAGGACCCCGAGCTCGTCGACCAGACGCGCACGAGGATCGACGCGGGGGCGGCCGCCGCCGTCGCGGTCGACCGCGCCACGGCCGAGTTCATGGACCTCTTCGCCGCGGCGGGCGGGTACCTCGCCGAGCGGGTCACCGACCTGCGCAGCGTGCGCGACCGCGTCGTCGCGCGCCTGGAGGGCCTGCCTGAGCCGGGCGTCCCCGCTCTCGCGCGTCCCTCCGTGGTCGTCGCCGAGGACCTCTCCCCGGCGGACACCGCCGCCCTCGAGCTCGACAAGGTCCTCGGCATCGTCATCGAGCAGGGCGGCCCCACCGGGCACACCGCGATCATCGCCGGTCAGCTGGGCATCCCGTGCGTCGTGCGGGTGCGCGGCGCCGCCGCGCTGCAGGACGGCACCGAGGTCGCGGTCGACGCCGCGGCCGGCACCGTGCTCGTCGATCCCGACGAGACGGTCCGCGCGAACGTCGAGACGCGCCGGGTGGCGCTGGCGACCCTCGCCGAGGCCAGCGGACCCGGACAGACCGCCGACGGCCACGAGGTCGCGCTGCTCGCCAACATCGGCACCGCGGAGGACGCCGAGCGGCTGACCGACGCCGCCGTGCAGGGGGTCGGCCTGTTCCGTACCGAGGTGCTCTTCCTCGGTCGGACGACGGCACCCACCGAGGACGAGCAGGCCGTGGTCTACACGCGCGTGCTCCGGGCCCTGGCCGGACGCAAGGTCGTCATCCGCACCCTCGACGCCGGGGCAGACAAGCCTCTGGCCTTCGTCACGCGGCAGGGGGAGGAGAACCCGGCCCTCGGCGTCCGCGGCTTCCGACTGGTGCGGACCGCCGAGGACCTCCTGCGCACCCAGCTCGCTGCGATCGGCCGCGCGGCCCGCGAGACGGGCGAGCAGCCCTGGGTCATGGCGCCGATGGTCGCGACGGTCGAGGAGGCCGCCCAGTTCGCCGCGATCGCCCGCGAGTCCGGCGTCGCGACCGTCGGGGTCATGGTCGAGGTGCCCTCGGCGGCGCTCCGGGCCCGCGACGTGCTCGCCGAGGTGGACTTCGTCTCCCTGGGCACCAACGACCTCGCCCAGTACGCGATGGCCACCGATCGCCTGCTGGGGGAGCTCGTCGACCTGCTCGACCCCTGGCAGCCTGCGGTGCTGGACCTCGTGGCCCTCACCGCCCAGGCCGGCGCCGAGCTCGGCAAGCCTGCCGGCGTGTGCGGCGAGTCCGCGGCGGACCCGGTGATGGCCCTCGTGCTGACCGGGCTCGGGGTGACCAGCCTGTCGATGTCCCCCGCGGCAGTCCCCGCGGCCCGCTTCGCGCTGGCCCGGCACACCCGCGCTCGTTGCGTCGAGATCGCCGAGGCAGCGCGGGACGGGCGCACCGCAGCCGAGGCGAGGGCTGCCGCGCTGGCCCTGGTCGACCCTGAGGTCCGCGAGGTGCTCGCCCTCTGACGGCACCCCGGGGGTGACGGTGCTCGCGGTGGTGACGGGCGGGCCAGACCTCGGGCCAGGGTTCAGCCCACGCCGTCGGTCCGGACGAGGTTGCGACCCGCCTGCTTGGCCTCGTAGAGCAGCCCGTCCGCCCGGTCCAGGAGGGTGGCGACGCTCTCGCCCGGGCGCCGCGTCGCCGCGCCGATGCTGATCGTGACGGTGATGCCGGGGGCGATCGACCCCCAGTCGAACCCCTCGACCGCGCCGCGGATGCGCTCGCAGACCGCGCGCACCTCGGTGGACCCCTCGGCGAGGATGACGGCGATCTCCTCGCCACCCACCCGGGCGACCTGGTCGGTGCCCCGGACGGCGCCCCCTGCCAGGAGCGCGACCTCGCGCAGCACCCGGTCGCCGATCGCGTGGGACCAGCTGTCGTTGACCACCTTGAAGTTGTCGAGGTCCCCGACCAGGACGGTCACGGCCTCGCCGTCGTGGTGGGTGCGGGCGGCGAGGGCGGCGTCGAAGCCGCGCCGGTTGAGCAGCCCGGTCAGGGAGTCGTGGGTCGCGTCGTAGGCCAGCTCGCGGTTGGCGACCTCGAGCTGGGCCGCGCGGAGCCGCTCGACCTCGGCCTCGACCCGGGAGCGCTCGACGTCCAGCTGGGCGTTGATGACGCGGGCACGACGCTCGGCCGCGTCCTGCCGCTGCTGGAGGGTCGCGGTGAGAAGCTGCCGGTGCGCCGCGAGGGCGTCCGCGTAGGCCCCCCGCTCCTCGTGGATGGCGACGAGCTCGGTGAGCAGCTCGACCCGCTCGAAGCTGCGCAGCACGCCGTCGCTGATCTCGAGGCCGCGCTCGATCTCCTCGGTCGCCGCGCGCAGGTCCCCCCGGGTGCGGTGCAGCCGGCCCCGGGTCGAGGCGAGGCGCAGGAGGAAGTGCGTCGTGTCCACCAGGGAGGTCAGGGCCTCGGCCTCGTCCAGGACCACCTGGGCGGCCTCGACCTCCTCGCAGGCCAGGTGCGCGCGAGCCTGCCGGATGAGGCACTCGCCGAGCAGTCGGTTGTTGTCCGCGAGCGCCCGGGCATGCGCCACGGCCCTGCGAGCCGTCCGCAGGGCGTGGGTGGCCAGGCCCGCGGACGCGACCGGGTCCGTCTCCGCCAGGGCCTCGCTGGCCGTGGTGTCGAGGGAGGCCAGGTGGGTCAGGCTGGCGCACCGGCCGTGGTCGTTGCCCAGCTCGTCGAAGAGCGTGAAGGCCTCGGTCAGCAGCTCACGGGCACGGTCGGGGAAGAGGCCCATCTCCTCGAAGGTCACCCCGAGGTTGTTCAGCGCGGCCGCGATGCCGAAGGTGTCACCGAGCTCGCGTCGCAGCGCGAGGGACTGCTCGAGCAGCTCGATCGCGCTCGCGTTGTCCCCGAAGCCGCTGTGCGCCGCGCCCAGGCCCCCCCGGATCCGTGCCTGCCAGTGCCGGTCGCCGAGCTCCTCGGCCAGGGCGAGGGCGCGTTCCATGGCGGCGAGGGCGGCGTGGTCGTGGGAGAGGAGGTGCCGGGAGAAGCCCAGGAAGTACTGGATCTTCATCTCCGAGAGGGGGTCCCCGACGGCCTGGGCGCGCTCGACGGCCTGCTCGCCGATCTCGACGCAGGCGGTCGGGTGCGAGTTCGACCGAGCCTCGACCAGGGCCACGAGCGCAGGCAGGTCGAGGTCGAGCACCTCCACCCCGGACCCCGGGGGCACGGCGCCCGGGGACCGCTCGGCGTGGCTCATACCCCGATCATCGGCAGGAACCGAGCCGATGTGAAGACCTCGCGCGGGGAGCTGTCGGACGCGCTGAGGTCGCTCCGGCGCAGGGTCACCCCACCAGGGCGACGGCCTGCTGCGCGATCTCGAGCTCCTCGTTGGTGGGGACCACCAGGACGGTCACCTCGGCCCCGTCGGGGGAGATGACGGTCTCGGTCTTCTTGCGCCCCGCGTTGCGCTCCGGGTCGACCACGATGCCGAGCCGCTCCAGGCCGGCGAGGGCCAGCTCGCGGACGATGTCGTCGTTCTCGCCGACACCCGCGGTGAAGACGACGGCGTCCACGTGGCCGAGCTGGGCGTAGTACGCACCCACGTAGTGCTTGAGGCGGTGGCAGTAGACGTCGAGGGCGAGACGCGCATCGGCGTCCCCCGCCGCGACGGCGTCGTGCACGTCGCGCATGTCGTTGACCCCGGCCATGCCGATCATGCCCGAGCGGCGGTTGAGCAGCGTGTCGATCTCGTCGGTGCTCATGCCCGCGACGCGCTGCAGGTGGAAGATCACGGCGGGGTCGACATCCCCCGAGCGGGTGCCCATGACCAGGCCCTCGAGGGGGGTGAGGCCCATCGAGGTCTCGACCGACTCCCCACCGCGCACCGCGGTGATCGACGCGCCGTTGCCCAGGTGCGCGACGATGAGGTTGACCTCGTCGGTCGCCTTGCCCAGCAGCTCCGCGGTACGCCGCGAGACGTAGGCGTGGGAGGTGCCGTGGAAGCCGTAGCGCCGGATGCCGTGCTCGCGGGCGACGTCGCGGTCGATCGCGTAGGTGCGCGCGGCCGCGGGCAGGGTGTGGTGGAAGGCGGTGTCGAAGACGGCGACGTGCGGCAGCTCGGGGAAGGCGTGCCGGGCGGCGCGGATCCCGGCCAGGTTGGGCGGGTTGTGCAGCGGGGCCAGGGGCGAGAGCTCCTCGATCGCGGCCTCGACCGCGTCGTCGACCAGGACGGGCTCGGTGAAGCGGTCCCCACCCTGCACCACGCGGTGCCCGACGGCCACCAGGCCGACCTCGGTGAGCGAGGGCCCGACCTCGGCGAAGAGGTCCAGCACGGCACGGACCCCGGCGTCGTGGTCGGGGACGGGCTGGGTGCGGTCCGTCCTGCCGGACGGGCCGTCGTGGCGCAGCGTGCCGTCGCCCCCCTCGCCGATGCGCTCGACCAGGCCCCCGGCCACGGACTCCCCGGTGCCGACGTCGACCAGCTGGTACTTGATCGAGGACGACCCCGAGTTGACGACCAGGACGTGCTCGCTCACTGCGTGCTCCTTGCTGCTGCGGGTGGTGCGGGGAGGTGGGACGAGGTTACCGACTGGGCCGGCGGGTCAGGAGGCGTCGCTCAGGCCCTGGGCCTGGATCGCCGTGATCGCGACGGTGTTCACGATGTCGCCGACCAGAGCCCCGCGAGAGAGGTCGTTCACGGGCTTGCGCAGGCCCTGCAGGACGGGGCCGATCGCGACGGCCCCGGCCGAGCGCTGGACGGCCTTGTAGGTGTTGTTGCCGGTGTTGAGGTCCGGGAAGATGAACACGGTCGCGCGGCCGGCCACGGTGGAGTCGGGCATCTTGGTCTTGGCCACCGAGGCGTCGACGGCGGCGTCGTACTGGATGGGCCCCTCGACGTCGAGGTCCGGGCGTCGCTCGCGCACCAGGGCGGTCGCGGCGCGGACCTTCTCGACGTCCGGGCCGGTGCCGGACTCTCCGGTGGAGTACGAGAGCATCGCGATCCGGGGCTCGATGCCGAACTGGGCGGCGGTCGCCGCGGAGGAGATCGCGATGTCGGCGAGCTGCTCGGCCGTCGGGTCGGGGTTCACCGCCGCGTCGCCGTAGACCAGGACGCGGTCCTCGAGGCACATGAGGAAGACGCTCGAGACCACCGAGACGTCGGGCATCGTCTTGATGATCTCGAAGGCCGGCTTGATCGTGTGGGCCGTCGTGTGGACGGCCCCCGAGACCATCCCGTCGGCCAGGCCGAGCTGGACCATGAGGGTGCCGAAGTAGGAGACCGAGCCCACGATCTCCCGGGCCCGGTCGACGGTCATGCCCTTGTGCTTGCGCAGCTCGGTGTACTCGTGGGCGAACCGGTCGTGGAGCTCGCCGTCGCGCGGGTCGATCACGGTGGCGGCGGTGATGTCCAGGCCGAGCTCGGTCGCGCGGGCCCGGATCGAGCCCTCGGAGCCGAGGATGGTCAGGTCGGCGACCTCACGCTGCAGCAGGGTGCTCGCCGCCCGCAGGATGCGGTCGTCGTTCCCCTCGGGCAGCACGATGTGCTGGCGGTCGGCGCGGGCCCGGTCGAGCAGGGTGTACTCGAACATGAGGGGGGTCACGACCGTCGGGCGGCTCACGTCCAGGCTCGCCAGCAGGGTGGGCGCGTCCACGTGCTTCTCGAACAGGGCCAGGGCAGTGTCGACCTTGCGCTGGGAGTCGGCGGTGAGGCGCCCTCGGGTCGCGGCCGCCGCGCTCGCGGTCCGGAAGGTCCCCAGGTCGGTCCGGATGATCGGCAGACGCTGGCCCAGGCCGTTGACCAGGCGGGCGACCACCGTGGGCGGGTAGAAGCCGCCGTTGAGGATGATGCCGGCCAGGGAGGGGAAGCCGTCGGCCGCGTGGGCCGTGAGCAGGCCCAGGAGGATGTCTGAGCGGTCCCCGGGGGTCATGATCACCGCACCGTCGGTGAGCTTCTCGAGGAGGTGCTCGATGGACATCGCGCCCACCAGCAGGTCGAGGGCCTCGCGGGAGAGGAGCTCCTCGTCCCCGGCGGCCAGCGTCCCGCCGACGGCCTCCATGAGGGCCCCGACGGTGGGGGCGCTGAGCAGCTGGTCCTCGGGCAGCGCCCAGGCGGGCAGCTCGGTGCCCAGGGCCTTGCGGACCTGGACGAGCCCCTCGGGGGCGCAGCGGTTGGCGACCACGCCGACCACCTGGGCGTGGTGGGTGCGCAGCTCGCCGACGCAGACGTCGACGACCTGGCGGATCTCCTCGGGGCGCCGCTCGGCCCCTCGGACCACCAGCAGGACGGGGGCGCCGAGGTTGACCGCGATCCGGGCGTTGTAGGCCAGCTCGGTGGGCCCGGCCACGTCGGTGTAGTCGGTGCCGACGATGACGACGACGTCGCAGCGCCGCTCGACCTCGTGGTACCGGGACACGATCTTCGACAGCGCGGCCTCGGGGTCGGCGTGCAGGTCCTCGTAGGTCACCCCGACGCACTCGTCGTAGTCCAGCTCCACACCGTCGTGGGCGAGCAGCAGCTCGAGCACGTAGTCGGGCTGGTCGGTCGAGCGGGCCACGGGCCGGAACACCCCGACCCGCTGGACGCTGCGGGTCAGGAGGTCCAGGACGCCGAGGGCGACGGTCGACTTGCCGGTGTCGCCCTCGGCCGAGGTGATGTAGATGCTGCGTGCCACGTGCTGTCCAGTCGTCGTGCGGTCGCGGGGCTGGGACGTGGACGGCCTACTCGTTGTCCCCGCCGGTCGCGGCGTGCGCGGAGATCTGGTCGCGGGCCGGTCCACCGTCCGCAGCCCCAGTCTCCCCTACGTCGGGCCACACCCAGTCCCGCACCTCGGGGATGTCCTCGCCGTGCTGGCGGGTGTAGTCCCGGGCCCGCAGCCGTGCGTCGACCATCTGCTGTCGCAGCCCGGCCGCGCGGGTGCCCAGGCCGGGGACCCGGTCGATCACGTCGATCACCAGGTGGAACCGGTCGAGGTCGTTGAGCATGACCATGTCGAAGGGCGTGGTGGTCGTGCCCTCCTCCTTGTAGCCGCGCACGTGGATGTTGCTGTGCCCGGCCCGGCGGTAGGTCAGCCGGTGGATGAGCCACGGGTAGCCGTGGTACGCGAAGATCACCGGCTTGTCCCGCGTGAACAGGGTGTCGAAGTCGCGGTCGGACAGGCCGTGCGGGTGCTCGCGCTCGTCCTGCAGCCGCATCAGGTCCACGACGTTGACCACGCGGACCTTGAGGTCCGGGAGGTTCTGGCGCAGCAGGTCCGCGGCCGCCAGGGTCTCCAGGGTGGGCACGTCCCCCGCGCAGCCCAGCACGACGTCGGGGGAGTCCCCGCGCTCCTCGGTCCCGGCCCACTCCCAGATGCCGAGGCCGCGGGCGCAGTGCGCGATCGCGTCGTCCATCGACAGGAAGGTGGGGGCCGGCTGCTTCCCCGCCACGACGACGTTGATGTAGTCGCGGCTGCGCAGCACGTGGTCGTAGGTCGACAGGAGGGTGTTGGCGTCCGGCGGCAGGTACACCCGGACGATCTCGGCCTTCTTGTTGACCACGTGGTCGATGAAGCCGGGGTCCTGGTGGGAGAAGCCGTTGTGGTCCTGGCGCCACACGTGCGAGGTCAGCAGGTAGTTGAGCGAGGCCAGCGGCTGGCGCCAGGGGATCTCCTGGGTCACCTTGAGCCACTTGGCGTGCTGGTTCACCATCGAGTCGATGATGTGGATGAAGGCCTCGTAGCAGCTGAAGACGCCGTGGCGCCCGGTCAGCAGGTAGCCCTCGAGCCAGCCCTGGCACTGGTGCTCCGAGAGCATCTCCATGACGCGGCCCGCGCGGGCGAGGTTGTCGTCGGCGGGCAGGATCTCGGCGGCCCAGGCCTTGTCGGTCACGTCGAAGACGGCCTGCAGGCGGTTGGAGGCCGTCTCGTCGGGCCCGAAGAGACGGAAGTTCTCGGGGTTGGCCTCGACCACGGCGGAGAGCCACTGCCCGAGCACCTTGGTCGCCTCGGCGATCGTGGCCCCGGGGGAGGCGGTCTCGACCGCGAAGTCGCGGAAGTCGGGCAGGCGCAGGTCGCGCAGCAGCTGCCCCCCGTTGGCGTGCGGGGTCGCGCTCATCCGCAGCTCGCCCGCCGGGGCCAGGGACGCGACCTCTGCGACGAGGGCACCGGTCGCGTCGAAGAGCTCCTCGGGCCGGTAGGACCGCAGCCAGCCGTCGAGGACCTGCAGGTGGGCGTCGGTGTCCCGGGCGCTCGCGAGCGGCACCTGGTGCGAACGCCACGAGTCCTCGACCTGCTTGCCGTCGATCACCGGGGGGCAGGTCCAGCCCTTCGGGGTGCGCAGGATGATCATGGGCCAGCGGGGTCGCTCGGTGAGCGTCCCCGCGCGGGCGGAGGCCTTGATCTCGGCGATCTGGTTGAGGGCCTGGTCGAGCACCTCGGCCATCCGCTGGTGGACCGTCGTCGGGTCCTCGCCGTCGAACCCGCCCGAGACCACGTACGGCGTGTGGCCGTAGCCCCGCATGAGCTCGAGGAGCTCGGACTCGGGGATGCGGGCCAGGACCGTCGGGTTGGCGATCTTGTAACCGTTGAGGTGCAGGATCGGCAGGACGACCCCGTCGGCCACCGGGTCGACGAACTTGTTCGAGTGCCAGCTCGTCGCGAGGGGGCCGGTCTCGGCCTCGCCGTCGCCCACGACGGCCGCGACGAGCAGGTCGGGGTTGTCGAAGGCCGCACCGTAGGCGTGGGAGAGCGCGTACCCGAGCTCGCCGCCCTCGTGGATCGAGCCCGGGGTCTCGGGGGCCACGTGGCTCGGGATCCCGCCGGGGAAGGAGAACTGGCGGAAGAGCTTGCGCATGCCCTCGGTGTCGGTGGTGATGTCCGTGTAGACCTCGGAGTACGTGCCCTCGAGGTAGGCGTTGGCCACCAGCCCCGGACCGCCGTGCCCCGGCCCCGTGACGTACAGGGCCGACTGGCTGCGCTCCTGGATCACCCGGTTGAGGTGGGCGTAGAGGAAGTTGAGGCCCGGGGTGGTGCCCCAGTGACCGAGCAGGCGCGGCTTGACGTGGTCGCGGTGCAGCGGCTCGGCGAGCAAGGGGTTGTCGAGCAGGTAGATCTGCCCGACCGAGAGGTAGTTGGCCGCACGCCACCAGGCGTCGACGCGGGCGAGGGTCCCGTCGTCGAGCGGTTCCACCTCACGGGTGATCCAGCTCGAGGGACGGTCGAGGGTCGAGGTCATGCGTGCCTCCTGGTGCCGGGCAGCGGGGACACCGCTGCGCTCTGCGCGACGCTCTGCTCTGCTGCTTGTGCCAGGACCAGCCTGCACCACCGGCAGTCCCAGACATGGGACGTTTGGGCCGCACGGACCTGCCCCGTGGGTGCCATGGCACCACAGGACGGCCGCGGGCGCAGCAGGTGCCGACGAGAACACCGCGTGAACCGCGAGGGCCGGGGCGCGGGACGCTCCGGGTACCGTGGACAGGTGGACTCCCCGGTGCAGCCCGTCGCGCCGCCCTACCTGCGCACCGCGCTCTCGTCGCGGATGCTCGTGCTGCTGGTCCTCCTGATCGGCGCCGCCGTGGTGTGCGTGCGGCTGGGCGTGTGGCAGCTCGACCGCGCGGAGGTCCGCGGGGAGGGCTCGGCCGAGGAGCTGGCCGCCGAGCAGGCGGCGGCCCCGCCGACCCGGCTGGCCGAGCTGATCGACCCCGGCGCCGGCTTCCGCGGCGAGCTCATCGGGACCAAGGCCGAGGTCAGCGGCACCTTCGAGGACCACGAGCTGCTCGTCGCAGGACGCTCGGTCGACGGGCGGACCGGGTACCTCCTCCTCACCCCCTTCCGGGTGACGGGGGGCGAGGGCCCGGAGCCGGTGCTGCCGGTGGTGCGGGGTTGGGTCGCCGAGCCGCACGAGGCCGCGGCGTTCCCGGCCCCGACGGGCGAGCTCGAGGTGGTCGGCTACCTCCAGGCGGGGGAGTCCCGGGGGGAGACCGGCCTGCCGGCGGGCCAGATCGACGCGGTGTCCCCCGCTGAGCTCGTCAACCTCTGGTCGGGGCCCATCTACTCGGGGTACCTGGTGCTCGCCGAGACCGATCCGCCGACCGACGCGGTGCCGGTCCTGCTGCCCCCGCCGACGATCAGCGGTGGAGGGCTCGACCTGCAGAACCTGGCGTATGCCGTGCAGTGGTGGATCTTCGGCGGTTTTGCCCTCGTGCTGTGGCTGCGGGTGGTGCGCGACCGTGCCCGTGACGCGGTCCAGCCCGACGAGCCCGACGAGCCCGACGGTCCGGACGAGCCCGAGGGTCCCGACCAGCCCGGGGGTCCCGACCAGCGCGGGGCGGACCCTGACGACCAGCCGGCCCGACGGGAGCACCATGGCGAGCATCAGGCCGTACCGGCCGGCTGACCGCGCCGCGGTCTACGCGGTGTGCGTCCGGACCGCGGAGGACGGCGGCGACGCGCGAGGCCTGTTCAGCAGCGACGACCTCATGCCCGACGTCTACGCGGGGCCCTACCTCGAGCTCGAGCCCGGTCTCGCCTTCGTCGTCGAGGAGGACGGCACCGGTGCCGTGGTCGGCTACGTGCTCGGCACCGCGGACACCGCGCGGTGGGCCGTCGAGCACCGCCGTCGCTGGCTGCCGCAGGTCGCGCCGCGGTACCCGCTGCCGACGGTGCTCCGCACCCGCGAGGACCGCCTCGTCGACACCCTCCACCACCCCGAGCGCACGGTGCACGCCGAGCTCGGGGCCTACCCGGCCCACCTGCACGTCGACCTGCTGCCGAGCCACCAGGGGCGCGGGCTCGGACGGGGCCTCGTGGCGACCTTCCTCGGCGCCGTGCGCGAGGGCGGGGCGACCGGGTTCCACCTGGGGGTCTCGCCCACCAACACCGCGGCCCAGGCCTTCTACCGGCGGCTGGGGCTGCGACGGCTCGAGGTCGGGGACCCGCAGGCGCTGGTCCTCGGCGGGCCCACCGACCTCCTGGCGTAGCCGGGCAGACCGGCTGCACGTCCTCGGAGGGTCGGCTACTCGCCCCCGGACCGGGGTGGACGACGGCGCAGGGCCTTGACGTCCCGCCGCTGCCGCTCGGCTGCGCTGCGCCGGGCGCGGGAGGAGCGGCTCGGGCGGGTGGCCCGGCGTGGCTGGTCCGGGGGACGCAGGGCGTCGTCGAGGAGGGCGGTGAGGCGGGCGAGGGCGGCCTCGCGGTTGCGCAGCTGGGAGCGGTGCTCGACCGCGACGACCGTGACCACCCCCTCGACGGCCCGGGCCCCGAGCCGCGTGAGGAGCCGGTCGCGCTGCTGCTCGTCGAGGGCGGGGCTGGCCCCGGCGTCCCAGCTCAGCTCGACCCGCGAGTCGGTGGTGTTGACCCCCTGCCCGCCGGGCCCGCTCGCCCGCGAGAACCGCCAGCGGAGCTCGCGGGCGTCGACGACGAGACCGCCGCGCAGGTGGAGCGGACCGAGGGCCATCGTCAGTCCTGCTGCCAGGACTGCCACAGGCGCGCGTAGTCCCCGCCGGCGGCGACCAGCTCGTCGTGCGAACCGATCTCGGTGATCCGGCCGCCGTCGACCACCGCGACGCGGTCGGCGTCGTGCGCCGTGTGCAGGCGGTGGGCGATCGCCACCACCGTGCGCCCGGTGAGCACGGCCGACAGCGAGCGCTCGAGGTGTCGAGCGGCGCGGGGGTCGAGGAGGGAGGTCGCCTCGTCGAGCACGAGGGTGTGCGGGTCCAGCAGCACCAGGCGGGCCAGGGCGACCTGCTGCGCCTGGGCCGGGCTCAGGGTCGTGCCGCCCGACCCGACCTCGGTCGAGAGACCGGCGGGCAGGGCGTCGACCCACTCCCACGCGTCGACGGCCTCGAGGGCGCGACGCAGCTCGTCGTCGGCGGCCTCGGGGCGGGCCAGCCGCAGGTTCTGCTCGACCGTCCCGACGAAGACGTGGTGCTCCTGGGTCACCAGGGCGACGTGGCCGCGCAGCTCCTCGAGGGGGAGGTCGACGAGGCGGGCGCCGCCCACCGTCACCTGGCCGCCGGTGGGCGGGTGGATGCCCGCGAGCATCCGGCCGAGGGTCGACTTGCCTGCCCCGGAGGGCCCGACGACGGCGAGCCGCTCTCCCACCCCGAGGTCGAGGTCGATCCCGTGCAGGACGTCCTGCCCCGGCCGGTAGGCGTAGCGCACCCCGTGGGCTACGACGTGCTCGCCGTCGGGCCGGGCGTCCTCACGGACGGTGCGGTCGGGACGTACGGCGTCGACCCCGATGATCCGGGCGAGGGAGGTCGCGCCGACCTGGATCTCGTCGAGCCAGAAGATCAGCTCGCCGATGGGGTGCATGATCTGCAGCGCGTAGAGCGCGATGGTCGTGACCGCCCCGACCGAGACCGACCCGGTCGAGACCAGGTAGGTGCCCCAGACCACGACCGCGGCGACGGGCAGGATGAACGACAGGTCGACCCCGGGGAACAGCACGGTCCGGAGCCACAGCGTGTAGCGCTCGGCCCGGAAGGCCGTGCGCAGGTCCTCGTCGACGCGGGCGCGGCGCCGGGCGCCGAGCCGCAGGGCGTCGATGGTCCGCGCCCCCTCGACCGTCTCGGTGATGGTCCCGTTGAGGGTCGCGTAGGCCGCCGACTCCCGCAGGTAGCCCTGCGCCGCGCGACGCAGGTACCAGCGGGTCGTCGCGAGGAGCAGCGGGAGCCCGACCAGCATGGCCAGGGCGACCTGCCAGCTGACCACGACCGCCGCCACCAGGGTCAGCGCGATCGTCGCCGAGGTCACCAGGACCCGCGGGACACCGAAGCGGACCGTGTGCTGCACACGGTCGATGTCGTTCGTGGTGCGCGCGACGAGGTCCCCGGTCCCCGCCTGCTCGACCGTCGACAGGGGGAGCCTGGTGACCGTCCCCAGGAACTGCTCCCGGAGATCGGCGAAGACGGTCTCGCCCAGCACCATCGCCCCGCGCTGGGCGTAGCGGATCAGGACCGTCTGGGTCAGCACGGCGA
The DNA here is from genome assembly GCF_017565425.1 of Actinotalea soli. Lineage (GTDB taxonomy): Bacteria > Actinomycetota > Actinomycetes > Actinomycetales > Cellulomonadaceae > Actinotalea > Actinotalea soli. Next base: position 53,343 of record NZ_JAGEMK010000005.1, on the reverse strand, counting down.
GCACGAGGATCCCGACCGCCTGGTCCACGTACCCGGTCGTGGTGCCCTGGGCGACGGCGTCGACCATGCGTCCCAGCAGCCAGGGACCCGCGAGTCCCGCGGTGGCCGCGAGGACGTGCAGGGTCAGGACCTGGGCGAGACCCCGGCGGTGGCGCCGCAGGAGGGCGCCGGTGTGCGCGCGCAGCGCACCGCTGTCAGCGACCGGCAGCTGCATGGCGGGCCTCCTTCTCGGTCTGGTGGGCGTGGGCCTCGTCGGAGGCCTGGTCGGTGTCCGCCGCCGCCCGGCTCACGACGGCGCGGTACCGGGCCGCGACCGTCGGGTCGGGGTGGGCGAGCAGGCCGCGGTGGGTGCCCTCGGCGACCACCCGGCCCTGCTCGACGAGCACGACCTGGTCGACCTGGTCCAGGACCAGCGGGCTCGCGGTGACGACGACGGTCGTGCGGCCGGCCCGTGCCTGGGCGAGCCGCGTCGCGATCCTCGCCTCGGTGTGGGCGTCGACCGCGCTGGTCGGCTCGACGAGCACGAGCACCTCGGGGTCGGTCAGCAGGGCACGGGCCAGGGCGAGGCGCTGACGCTGCCCCCCGGACAGGGACCGGCCCTTCTCGGCGACCTCGCCGTCCAGGCCCCCGGGCAGCGAGGTGAGGACGTCGTCGGCGTCGGCCACCTCGAGGGCGTCGAGGAGCTCTCGCTCGAGCCCCGTGCCCCGCACGTCGAGCTCCTCGCGGAGCAGGCCGGTGAACAGGTGCGGGGTGGACTCGGCGACCACCACGCGGCGGCGGACGGCGGCGAGCCCCAGCGCGCTCAGCGGGTGTCCGTCGAGGAGCACCTGGCCGGCGGCCCCCGCGTGCTCGGCCCCGAGCAGCCCGAGCCGGGTCGCGATCGTCGCGGTCTCGTCCGGGTCGGCGCTCACCAGGGCCGTCACGCGGTCGGCCGGTGCGGTGAAGCCGCTGGCCAGGTCGGTCATCGAGGTGCCGCCCGTGCCCTCGGCGGCCGGGGAGCCCGAGCCGGAGCCGGGCACGAGGTCGGCACCGGTGACGGGCACCCGCAGGACCCGCAGGATCTTGCGGACGCCGACCCGGGCCCTCGTCATGCTCTGCACGAACTGCGTCGCGGCGGTCAGGGGCTCGGTGAGGAAGGCCGCGTAGCCGTAGAAGGTCACGAGCTGGCCCGGGGTGATCTCGCCCGTGATCGCCAGGCGCGCGCCGAACCACACGACCGCGGCGAGGAAGAGCCCGGGCAGCAGGGCCTGCATCGCGTCGAGCAGCGACTGGGTCTGCGCGACGCGGACCCCGGCGCGGCGGACCTTCTGCGACTGCTCGTGGTAACGCCCCGCGAAGACCTCCTCGCCGCCGATCCCGCGCAGGATCCGCAGCCCCGAGACGGTGTCCGCCCCGAGGGTCGTGAGGCGGCCCGAGGCCTCGCGCTGGGCGGCCTGGCGCCGCTGCAGTGGCCGGACCACCAGGGCGAGCACGGCGGCGACCGTCGGCAGGCCGACCAGCACCGCGACCCCCAGGGTCACCGAGCTCGACAGCAGGACGAAGGCCACGGCGACGTAGGCCACGACCCCGCCCACGAACCGCGCCGTGATGAAGTACAGCTCGCCCACGCGCAGCGAGTCCGAGGCGACGGTCGCGACGACCTCGCCCGTCGGCAGCTCGGCCGTCACGGCGTCCCCGGTCCGGCTCACGTGGTGGCCCACCAGCTGGGAGGTCCGGAACGCGGCCCGCAGCCAGTTCTCGACGTCCAGGCGGTGCCCGACGACGTTCGCGACCACCTGCACCAGCCCGACGCCGAGCAGCAGCCCGACCCCCGACCACAGCTCGCGGGACAGCCCCTGGTCGAGCCCGTCGTCGACCAGCATGCCGAGCACCAGGGGCAGGGCCGCGAGGGAGACCGCCGAGGCGATGCCCACGAGCGCGCTCCCGAGCAGCAGGCTGCCCTGACGACGGGCGACCCACCACAGGTAGGCGGCAGCCGAGGTCAGCGGAGGTGTGCCCGGGTCGGGCAGAGGGAGGGAGCGCACGAGGGACAACGGTAGGCCCGCCCACCGACGTCGGGCGACGCCTTTTCGGTGGGGCAGGATGGACCGGACGGTGGTGGAGCGCGACAGCGCCCGAGGCAGCACAGGAGGGCTCGACGTGGCGGGCAAGAGCTGGGTCACCAAGGCGGAGGGCGCCCTGCGCCGCTACCGCGTCATGGCGTGGGTCACCGGGGTGATGCTGCTCATCCTCGTCGTCGAGATGCTGATCAAGTACGTGCTCCGGGCCGGGCCCGAGGTCCTGCAGTGGATCGAGTGGATCCCCTTCGCGCACGGCTGGATCTACGTGGTGTACCTCGTGACGGTGGTCGACCTGTGGTCGACGATGCGGTGGGGCTTCGGCCGCCTCGCGGCGATGGTCCTGGGCGGGGTCGTGCCCGTGATGTCCTTCGTCGTGGAGCGGCGCGTGCACGCCGAGGGGATGGCCCAGGTCGTCGTCGGGCGTCCGGCGCAGCGCCCGGTGCCGGTGCAGGGCGTCGACAGGTCCCGGACCGGCGGGTGAGCACCGGGCGCCTGCTGCTCGTCTGGGCCGGGGGCTCGGTCGCGGCCCTGGTGAGCGGGGTCCTCCTGAGCCTCGGGGTCGCGCTGCTCGCCCTCTCGGGGGCGATGGACGGGCCCTACCAGCTGGTGGTCGTCCAGGTGGTGCAGGTGACCGCCGGGATCCTTGCGGGGGCGGTCGGGGTGGCGGTCGCGGTCCTGCTGTGGGCCGCCCGCACGGAGCTGGCCGGTCGGGCGCGCTGGTGGACCTGGCTCGTGGTCGGTCTGCCGGTCGTGCTCGTGACCGCGGCGGTCGACGCCCTCGTCGTCGCGCGCTACGGCGTGACGCCGGGGCCGGGGGCCGGCGCCCTCCTGGCCCTCGAGCTCGCCCTCACCGGGGTGCTCGCCGTCCTGCTCGGCGGATGGCGGGCCCGGCGCGTCCTCTCACTAGACTCCACGGCGTGACCGACACCCCAGCGCAGCCGGACGCCGCACAGCCCGACCCGTCAGGGCCCGACCAGGCGGGGCCCGACCAGGCAGGGCCCACGGGCCAGACCGAGCACCGACCTGTGCTCGTCGTCGACTTCGGGGCCCAGTACGCCCAGCTCATCGCGCGGCGGGTGCGCGAGGCCCACGTGTACTCGGAGATCGTCCCGCACACGGCCTCGGTCGAGCAGATGCTCGCCAAGGACCCCGCGGCGATCATTCTCTCGGGAGGGCCCTCGAGCGTCTACGCCGAGGGCGCGCCCTCGGTCGACCCGGCCCTGTTCGAGGCCGAGGTGCCCGTGCTCGGCATCTGCTACGGCTTCCAGGCCATGGCTCAGGCCCTGGGCGGGACGGTCGCGCACACCGGCTCCCGCGAGTACGGCGGCACCCACGTCGACGTGCCCGACGCGGGACAGCTGCTCACCGGCTCGCCCACCGAGCAGTCGGTGTGGATGAGCCACGGGGACGCCGTGCACGCGGCCCCCGAGGGCTTCGACGTCCTCGCGACCTCGACGGGTTCCCCGGTCGCGGCCTTCGAGAACCGCTCGCGCCGGCTCTACGGGATGCAGTGGCACCCCGAGGTCAAGCACTCGCCGCTGGGCCAGCACGCGCTCGAGAACTTCCTGTACCGCGGCGCGGGCCTCACGGCCGACTGGACCGCGGGCAACGTCGTGGCCGAGCAGGTCGAGCGGGTCCGTCAGCAGGTCGGCGACGCCCGGGTGATCTGCGGGCTGTCCGGCGGGGTGGACTCGGCCGTGGCCGCGGCCCTGGTCCAGCGGGCCGTCGGCGACCAGCTGACCTGCGTCTTCGTGGACCACGGCCTGCTGCGCGCGGGGGAGGCCGAGCAGGTCGAGACGGACTTCGTGGCGGCCACGGGCGTGCAGCTCAAGGTCGTCGACGCGCGCGAGCAGTTCCTCGTCGCGCTCGCAGGCGTGACCGACCCCGAGACCAAGCGGAAGATCATCGGGCGCGAGTTCATCCGCACCTTCGAGGCGGCGGCCCGCGAGGTGGTCGCCGAGGGTGGTGACCACGGCGAGGAGGTCCGGTTCCTGGTCCAGGGCACCCTGTACCCCGACGTCGTGGAGTCCGGCGGCGGCGAGGGGGCCGCGAACATCAAGTCCCACCACAACGTCGGCGGGCTCCCCGACGACCTGCAGTTCGAGCTCGTCGAGCCCCTGCGCACCCTGTTCAAGGACGAGGTCCGCGCGGTGGGCCTCGAGCTCGGCCTGCCCGACGCGATCGTGTGGCGCCAACCCTTCCCCGGCCCGGGGCTGGGCATCCGGATCATCGGCGAGGTGACCGCCGAGCGTCTCGAGGTGCTGCGGGCCGCCGACGCGATCGCCCGTGAGGAGCTGACGCGGGCCGGCCTGGACCGGCAGATCTGGCAGTGCCCGGTCGTGCTGCTCGCCGACGTCCGCTCGGTGGGCGTCCAGGGGGACGGCCGCACCTACGGCCACCCGGTGGTGCTGCGCCCGGTCAGCTCGGAGGACGCCATGACGGCGGACTGGTCGAGGGTGCCGTACGAGGTGCTCGCCACCATCTCGACCCGCATCACCAACGAGGTCCCCGAGGTCAACAGGGTCGCCCTCGACGTCACGAGCAAGCCGCCGGGCACGATCGAGTGGGAGTAGCCCCGGGCTGACCCTCCGTCCGCCGGGCGGCCTGCCCGGCTGCCGCGGGGGGTCAGCCGGGGGTCGGTCCGGGCGTCGAGGTGCGCAGGGCGCGCTTGGCGGCGTACATGTGTCCGTCGGCCGTCGAGAGGAGCTGGCTCGCGCTCACGTCCTCCCCGCGGCGCACCGAGGCGCTGCCCACGCTGGCGCGCACCGAGGACAGGATGCCGTGGGTGTGGATCGGGTCGGCGAGGGCCCGCCGGATGCGGTCGCGCGCCTCGCCCTCGGTCAGGTCCGGGTCGCCCTCGACGACCACGACGAACTCGTCCCCGCCGAACCGGGCGACCAGGTCACGCGCACGCAGGGCCCCACGGAGCCGGCTGCTCGCGATCGCGAGCAGGCCGTCGCCGACGTGGTGGCCGTGCTCGTCGTTGACGGCCTTGAACCCGTCGAGGTCGCAGAAGAGGACCACCAGACCGGCGCTGGTCCCGGCCCGGACCCGGCCGAGGGCGAGCTCGAGGTGCTCGTCGAGGCCGCGGCGGTTGGGCAGCCCCGTGAGCTGGTCGTGGGTCGCGAGATGGGCGAGCTTGTGCTCGGCCTCGGCGTGCAGCCGGGCGAGCTGCCCGATCCGCAGGATGACCAGCGGGACGAGGGCCACGCTCGCGGTCGTGAGCAGGACCCAGTCCACGGGGTGGCCCCAGGCCTCGGTGCCGCCGGCGAGCAGCGGGTTGAGGGCGAGCACGACCCCGAGGAACACCAGCCGCCGGGTGGTCAGTCGTCCGGAGCGCGAGTGCACCGGCGGGTCGGCCAGGTGGGCGTGCGCCGGGTGCGCGGCCGAGGCGCCCAGGGCGAGGTAGGCCAGGATCCACAGCAGACCGATCCACCAGGCCCCGGCGCCGGTGACGGGGTCCTCGGTGACCACCCCAGCTGCGTTCCCGGCGAGGGTGAGGGTCACGGCGAGGAGGAGGTAGACCAGGGCGGGCTTGGCCCGGCGGGTCGTCGCGGTCGCCCGCACGACGGCCCCGGCGATCCCGCTGATCAGCAGGATGATCATGAGTCGGTAGAGGCGTTCGCCGGTGGCTGCGTCCTGGGCGGTGAGGGCCGGGTGCAGCAGGAAGGCCCAGATCAGGCTCGCCGCGCCGAGGGCGATGATCACCGCGTCGATAATCCCGCCGACGTCGCGGCGCGCGTACGGGAAGGCGATGAGGACGCTCGCCACGAGCAGGCCCAGGTAGCCGAGCGGCAGGGTGAGCAGCGGACCCAGGCCGGTCGCAGCCGGCTTGCCCTCGATGCCCATCTGGACGAGGGACTGCAGGTTGTGCGCCGTGAGGGCGACGAGCGCTGCCACGACGAACCACCAGGGACCGGGGCGGACGACCCGGCGCCGCAGCAGCCCGACGGTCAGCACCCCCGCGGCCAGGGCTGAGGACAGCACGACGGTGGCCCGTCGGGGGACGCCGTCGGTCAGCACGTAGGCCAGGCACAGGCTCCCGGCGAGCAGGACGAAGCCCAGGTTCACACCTGTCGAGCCACGGTGCTGCACAGGTCTCCCATCGGCGCGTCGAGGTCATCAGCAAGGGATTCTGTCCCACCGGTCGGCCCGGGGCCGGGCGGACCGGTCAGCCTGTGGACGGCCTGTCGAGGGTCGTGGCTGTGCGCAACCGCCGTCGGGCCGCCTTGCGCTCGTACATCGTCGCGTCGGCCGCGGACAGGGCCTCCTCGGCGGTGGTCCCGGCCCCCGGGGCCACCTGCACCGCCCCCACGCTCGCCGCGCCGTGCACGACGTGGTCCCCGAGGAGCACGGGGTCGTCGAGGGCCGAGGCCAGGCGGGGCAGGACGGTCTCGACGAGGACCTCGGGCTCGCCCTCCATGACGACGACGAACTCGTCCCCGCCGAACCTGCCGAGCAGGTCCTCCGGGCGCAGGGCGTCGCGGAGACGGTCGGCGACCACGACCAGGAGGTCGTCCCCCGCCCGGTGCCCGAGGGTGTCGTTGACCTCCTTGAAGTCGTCCAGGTCGAGGAAGGCGACCACGGTGCCCCGGGTCGTCCCTGCTGCAGCCCGGGCCAGCGCCTCCTGCACCCGGGCGTCGATCACGCGGCGGTTCGGCAGACCGGTGAGCTCGTCGTGCGTCGCGAGGTGGGCGAGCTGGTCCTCGGCCTCGGCGTGCCACCGGGCGAGCTGGGCGAGACGGGCCACGACCAGGGGGACGAGCACCAGGTTGGCGGCGATGATGAGCCGAGGGTCCGTCCCGAGCTGCCGCACCTCCTCGATCCCCAGCAGGACCGGGCTGACGGCGAGGGCGGCCCCCAGCGCCAGGAGGCGCGCCACGGTCAGGCGGCCGGGTCGGCTCTCGTCCGGGCTCAGGGTGGCGGCAGCGGGATGCAGCACCCCGGCCGCCCCCGCCCCGTAGGCGACGATCCAGAACGCGCCCGCCCAGGTGCTCCCGGTGGGGGCGTCGGCGGTCATCGTGAGGTCGCGGGTGAGGGTCCCGAGCAGGATCGCGGCGACCACGACGAGGGCGTACACGAGGAAGGGGCGTCGCGAGCGGGCGAGGTACGCCGCCCGGGCCACGGCGCCGGCGACAGCGCTGACCGCCACCAGGACCGCCATGGTCCGCACGCGGACGAAGGTCGGGATCTCGGGGTCGAGGTGCGGCTCGACGACCAGCACCCACAGCAGCAGGGCGAGGCTCAGGGCGATGATCGTGGCGTCGACCACCGTGCCTCCGTCGCGCTGCACCGGTCTGCGCACGAGCAGCGCCATGCCGGCGACCAGGAGGAGGTAGCCGACCGGGAGGCCCAGCGTCGCGAGCGGGCTCGTGGGTGGCTCGGCGCCCAGGAGGTGGTGCTCGACCATCCACCCGGCGCTGTAGACGCAGAGGACCACCAGCCCGGCGAGGACGAGGAACCAGGGTGGGCGGTCAGCCGGGGCTGCGCGCCGCAGCCGTACCGTGACGGCCGCTGTCGGCAGCAGGCAGGTGAGCGTCGTGGCGAGGTCCCGTGCAGCACCCTCGAGCGCGAGGAAGGCCACGAGGAAGAGCGCCGTGACGAGCACGAAACCTCGGTGGACCTGGGGCCTCGAGGTCGCCCGGGGGACGGACGGCCCGACGGCCGGCCGCGTCTGCTCCGGCGGGGCCGGACGGGGGGCACGCGTCACGACCACCTCATCGTCAGACACGGGCGTTGTGCGAGTGGTTCGCACCGTTCTCATCCGCTGCGCGCCCTCCCCGGGCGCGTCCGCCGTCCCCGGACGTAGGTCTAGCCTGAGCCGGTGCGGATCTTCCACGTCTCGGACTGCTACGCGCCGCGCACCGGGGGGATCGAGTCCCAGGTGCGCGACCTGGCGCGGGCACAGGTGCGGGCAGGGCACCAGGTCCACGTCCTGACCGCGACCGTCGGGCCCGCGGGGGAGCGGGCCGGGACCGTGCAGGTCGACGACGGCGTGCAGGTGCACCGCCTCGCGACGCGTGCCGCCCTGGGCCTGCCGGTCAACCCGGGCGCCCCGCCCCGGGTGCGGTCCCTGCTCACCGAGCTGAGCCCCGACGTCGTCCACGTGCACGCGGGGGTGGTCTCCCCCTTCGCCTTCGACGGCGCCCGGGTCGCCCTCGGGCACGGCGTCCCCCTCGCGATCACCTGGCACTGCATGCTCGACGGCGTGACGCCTGCCCTGCGCTCGGTGGTCCGTCGTTCTCGGTGGTCGCACGCCCCGGCAGCGCTCAGCGCGGTCAGCTCGGCGGCCGCAGGACGGGTCGGCGAGGTCTTCGAGGCCCGCGTCGCCGTGGTGCCCAACGGCATGGACCTCGACCGCTGGACGCCCGGCCCGCTCCACGAGCCCGGCCCGCTGCGGTGCGTGGCGACGATGCGCCTGGCCCCGCGCAAGCGTGGCGTGGCGCTGGTGGACGCGGTCGCGGACGCCATGACGCAGCTCGCGCCGGGGAGCCTCACCCTGGACCTCGTGGGCGACGGGCCCGAGCGCGCGTCGATCTCCCGACGGGTCGCCCGGCGCGGCCTGGGCGCCGTCGTCCGGCTGCGTGGTCGGCTCCCCCGGGAGGACGTGCGTGAGGCGTACCGCTCGACGGACGTCTTCCTGGCCCCCGCCGAGCTCGAGGCCTTCGGCATCGCGGCTCTCGAGGCCCGCGCCGCAGGCCTGGTGGTGGTGGCGCGGCGCGGGACCGGCATCGAGGAGTTCGTCACCGACGGCCACGACGGGCTCGTGGTGGACGACGACGCCGGGCTGTCCCGGGCGCTCGTGGCCCTCGCGACCCGGCCGCGGCTGCTCGAGGAGCTGCGCTCGCGGGCCCGGGCCGAGCGCCCGGTCTTCGACTGGCAGCACGCCCAGGAGGCCGCCGAGCGCGAGTACGCGCGGGCCACGGCGCTCCGGGCGGGCCCGGCCTGACCCGTCCACGGGTCCGCGCCGACCCAGGGACCATCGGCCCACCAGCCGGCCGACCGGGCCTGCGAGGCTGGCACCACGAGCTCACGCGAACGGGCTCACCGGACCGGCAGCACCGGTCCGCACCGGAAGCCAGTCCTGGGAGAGGTCCACCATGAACGCCACCGTCTCGAACGCCAAGCCCGTCAAGATCATCGGCCTCATCGCCATGATCGCCGGCGCCGTCCTGATCATCGCCGGCGCCGCCACCGCCCTGGTCGTCCGCGACCAGCTCGTCGCCGAGAACATCACCCTCGGCGAGGACGCCGCGATGTTCCAGGGCAACGTCGTCGACGGCCCGATCGACGCCTACCTCCAGGCCGAGGTCATCGACATGCACGCCCGGGAGATGGCCGGCGGCCAGACCTACGCCGAGCTCGACCGCGAGGACCCCATCCGCGCGACCGTCATGAACGGCTCCTTCCTGCGGGCCTCGCTGTTCACCTCGATCATCGCCTTCGGCATCGCAGCCTTCGCCGCCGGCATGGGCATCCTGTTCATCCTCGTCGGATGGGCCCTGCGCAAGCTGGTCGACACCGCCCCCGTCACCACCGCCAACACCCCGGTCCAGGCCGTCTGACCGGCACCCCTGAGCTGCGTCGCTGCACCGCCCACCCCACCGCAGCGACGCACCCGGCGGCCTCCGCAGCAGAACTCTGCCGCGGAGGCCGCCGTTCGTCGTCCGGGGCGCGCACCGTGCTCCGGGGTGATGCGGCACGGGCGGTCGGGGCGGTCGTCCTGGCTCAGCGGGCGCGACGTCGGCGTCCGGTCACCACCGAGCCCACCAGCAGCCCGACCCCGGCGACGGCGACCAGGCTGATCACGGCGAGCTCGACGTCGAAGACCGCCCCGGCCGCGATGGCGAGCAGGCCGACGCCGATCGCGGCCAGCACCAGGCCCCACACGACCGTGCCGACGCGCAGCGTGGGACGGTCGGGCTCGGGGGAGGGGGGCGACGCGGGGGCCGAGGCGCCGGGGGAGGCCGGCTCGGTGGCCCCTGCGGTGCTGACCCCGGGGGTGGTCGGGTACTCGGTCGTGGCCCCGGCCGCATCGACCTCCTCGGTCGTCGCGGGGTCGGCGGGGATGGTCTCGGTGTCGGTGTCCCGGGCGGCGCTGTCGTCCGCGGTGCGGGGGGTGGTGTCCATGGGGTCCTCCAGGGCTGTCGGGTCGTGCGGGGCGATGGCTACGGGTGGGGCGGGCTGGGACGGTGGGACGCGGAGGGTGCGTGGCGGGCGCACCGGGCGCACCGGGGCCTCAGCCCTCGATGACACGGACGCTCCCGGCGCCGACCGAGATCTCGAGCACCAGCTCGGGCTCGGCGCCCTCCGCGACCGAGTCGGACTCGTAGGTCGAGGTGGTGCCGCCGCCGACCCGGGTGGTCGACTGCCCCAGCCAGTCGACCTCGCCGGCGAAGACCTGGACCTCCCCGAGGACGTCCCCGCCCTCGGGGACGACGACGGTGACCTCCCCCGCGCCGACGTCGACGGCGACCTCGATCGGGTCGCGCGAGGAGGGGAGCTCGGTGAGGTCGATCCGGGCCTGGCCCGCCCCGAGGGAGTAGCCGGCCTCGGCCTCGGCCACCGTGCGGGGGGTGTGGACGAGGTCGCCGAACGCGGTGCTCGAGCTGTCCCAGGACCACGACGAGCGCTGGACGGCGCTCAGGGGGAGCAGCACCAGGATCCCGAGGACGGCGAGCGCGCCCAGCGACCCGCTGGTCCGGCCGCGCAGCCCTGAGACGATGATCGCGAGCCCGGCCAGGACGACGGTCCCGGCCCCCGCCGTGAGCAGGACGGGCCCCGTGTAGTCGCCGACCCGCTCGGCGTACATGAGCACCGCGAGGCCGATCAGCCCGAGGGCGACGACGGCCCCGACGGCCCCGGCTCCGGGGCCGCGCGGTCCGGTCCGAGGCAGCGGGGTCCGCGGCCCGGGAGGGGGCGCGGCCGGCCGGTAGGCGGCAGGCGGTGCGGGCGGTACCGGCGGGGGGCCGGCGGGTGCACCGCCGTAGCTGCCCGTGGGACCGCTCGAGCCGCTGGCCGGACCGGTGCTGCTCGGGGCGGCGTAGGCGCTGGTGGGGGCGGTCGACGGCATGGTGGGTCCTTGAGGTGCGGGGGGCGGGGGCACCGGGGTGCGGGGCAAGGAGGTGGTCGGGCCGGACGGACGAGGCCCGCCGCTCTGACGGTCGCGGTAGGAGGAGACGACCAGCACCACGACGACGGCCACGGCGAGCAGCCACAGCAGGCCACCCCATCCGCCGTCGCCCCACCACCAGAGCCCGGGGTACCAGCGGTCGGGGAAGGACAGGCCCGCGATGAAGACCGCGAAGGCACCGAGCACGGCGATGTCGAAGTCGCCGCGGAAGAGCTGCTGGAGGTGGATGCGCCCGTCGTGCTGCTCGGGCAGCAGGGCCCAGGCGATGCCGTAGAGGACCAGCCCGAGGCCACCGAGGAGCACCGACACGGCCAGGATGCCGCGGACGACCAGGGCGTCGACGCCGAGCCGCAGGGCGACCCCGCTCGCGACGCCGCCCACCCAGCGGTCCTGGGCGCGGACCAGCCCCGACCGGCGCAGGCTGTCGAAGAAGCTGTCGACCCCGCTCGGACGGGCCTGCTCGGGCTGCGGCGTGGGGCCCGGTGCGGCGCCGGCTGCGGGGCCGGGACCTGCGGGGCCGGGACCTGCCGGCCCGGGGCCCGGGGGTGGGGGTGTGGTCGAGTTCATGGCTCGAGCCTGCCGCGGGTGGCCGCGCCGCGGTATCCGGTGGTCCCCTGATCCCACCCTGAGCCTGGGGGCCGGTCCCCTGAGCCGAGCCCCGAGATCGACCCTGGTCCGTGCCGCACGGGGCCCAGGACGCCCCGGTGCGCGTCGGTGACGTGTGACGATGCACGGGTGACGACCGATCGGACCACCGTGCGGCTCCCCCTGCGCCGCCCGGCCCAGGGGCGCTGGGTCGGCGGCGTGTGCGTGGGGCTCGGTGCTCACCTGCGGATGCCGGTGGCGACCGTGCGGCTCGTCATGGGGCTGCTCGTGCCCTTCGGCGGCGCAGGGCTGCTGCTCTACGTGTGGTTCTGGGTCACGGTGCCCGTGGGGGACCCCGTCCGGGCCGCGGCCGAGGAGCGGCCCGCAGCACTGAGCCGCCTCGCCCCAAGGCTGCGTGACCCGAGCCGTCGCGTCCCGCTGACGGACATCGGCCTGGGGCTGCTGCTCCTGCTCGCGGCGGGCCTGCTGGTCGCCGTCCGGGCCGGGGTGCCGATCGACTACTCCTGGGTGGTGCCAGCCCTCGTGCTGCTCGCCGGCACGGCCCTGGCGTGGAGCCAGCTCGACGCCGTCCAGCGCGGTCGGTTCCTCTCTCATGCCGGGGGGCGGACGCCGGTGAGCACCCTGCGGCTCACGGGCGGCACGGTCCTCGCGGGGCTGGGCGTGCTCCTCCTGGTGGGTCAGGACGAGCCGCTGGACGCCCTCGCCCGCTCGGCCGTCGCCGCGGTCGCGGTCCTCGCGGGGGCGGCCCTGGTGCTCGCGCCGTGGTGGCTGCGTCTGGTCCGGGAGCTCGGGGCCGAGCGGGCTGCTCGCGCACGCGAGTCCGAGCGGGCGGACATCGCGGCCCACCTGCACGACTCGGTGCTGCAGACCCTCGCCCTGATCCGGGCCCGCGCGACCGACCCCGACGACGTCGCCCGGCTGGCCCGCGCCCAGGAGCGTGAGCTGCGCTCCTGGCTCTACGACGACCGGACCGTGCCGGGCACCTCGCTCGCGGCCGACCTGCGCGAGCTCGTCGGTGAGGTCGAGGACTCCCGGGCGGTCCCGGTCGAGACCGTGGTGGTCGGGGACCTCGTCCCGGACGCGGGCACCGCCGCCCTGCTCCAGGCCACCCGGGAGGCCCTGCTCAACGCCGTCGTGCACGGGCGCCCCCCGGTCTCGCTCTACCTCGAGGTGGGGGACGGGCAGGTCGAGGTCTTCGTGCGAGACCATGGGGACGGCTTCGACCTGACGGACGTCCCGGTCGACAGGTTCGGCGTCCGTGAGTCGATCATCGGTCGGGTCCGCCGTCGTGGTGGGACGGCGAGCGTGACCAGCCGACCGGACCGGGGCACCGAGGTGCACCTGTGCCTGCCGACCGACCTGGACGAGGGAGAGCAACGATGAGCGAGGACCGCGTGGACGTCGTCCTGGTCGACGACCACCTCATGTTCCGGGCGGGGGTGCGAGCCTCCCTCGACGGCTCGATCCACGTCGTCGGTGAGGCCGACGACGTGGATGCCGCGATCACCCTGGTGCGTGCCCTGCAGCCGCCCGTCGTCGTCCTGGACGTCCACCTGCCCGGGGGGGCCGGTGGTGGCGGGGCCGAGGTCATCACGGCCTGCGCGGACCTCCTGACCACGACGCGCTTCCTCGCGCTGTCCGTCTCCGACTCGGCCGAGGACGTCGTCGCGGTGATCCGTGCGGGGGCCCGCGGCTACGTGACCAAGGCGATCACGGGCCCGGACCTGTCGGACGCCGTCCGGCGGGTCGCGGGAGGGGACGCTGTGTTCTCCCCGCGCCTCGCAGGGTTCGTGCTCGACGCCTTCGGCGCGGCGGCCGGGGACGTCGCCACGGGGGACGACGAGCTCGACCGCCTCTCGGCCCGCGAGCGCGAGGTCATGCGGCTGATCGCCCGGGGGTACAGCTACCGGGAGGTCGCGGGTGAGCTGTTCATCTCGATCAAGACGGTCGAGACGCACGTCTCGGCCGTGCTCCGCAAGCTCCAGCTGTCCTCGCGGCACGAGCTGACCCGGTGGGCCGCCGCGCGTCGTCTGCTCTGACCCGGGGCCGCCGGCGGGGCCGTGGGTGCGGGGGTGGACGTGAAGATCATCCCCACCGACCACTCAGCAGCGGTGCCCCGTGGCCGAAGGGGGCTGTGACGAAGGCGTCTAGGACCTTCGTCCCGTACTCACCCCCGGAGTCCGCATGCGTCGCATCTCGTCCTTCTCCATCGCCCATCGACTCGTCGCGATCGTCGCGGTGTTCGCCGTCGGCCTCGTCGGCCTGGTGGTGATCGCCTCGACGCAGGTCTACGACCGGATCATGGCGGAGCGGCAGGACGCGACGCGGCAGGTGGTCGAGACCGCGCTGGGCGTGATCACGTACTTCGGCGCGGAGGAGCAGGCCGGCCGCATGACCCAGGCGCAGGCGCAGCAGGCCGCGATGGCCGCGGTCAACGGCATGCGGTACTCGGGCGAGGAGTACTTCTGGATCAACGACATGGGCCCGACCATGATCATGCACCCGACCAAGCCTGAGCTCGACGGTGAGGACCTCTCCACCAACGCCGACCCGGACGGCACGCTGCTGTTCATGGAGTTCGTCGAGGTCGTCGAGACCGAGGGCTCGGGCTTCGTGGCCTACCAGTGGCCCAAGCCCGGGGCTGACGCCCCGCAGCCGAAGATCTCCTACGTCGCGGGGTACGAGCCGTGGGGCTGGGTGCTCGGCTCGGGCATCTACGTGGACGACGTCGTCGGCGTGGCCATGGGGGACGTGCTCCAGGTGGCGCTGAGCGGCCTGGGCATCCTGGTCCTCGTCGGAGGGCTGAGCTACGTGGTCGGCCGGAGCATCGTGGTGCCCCTGGGGCAGGCGACCGACCTGCTCGCGAGCGGCGACGTCGCGACCCGCCTGCCCGAGGGGACGGGACGCACCGAGCTCGAGCGGCTCGCGGTGACCCTCAACGGGACGCTGGACCGGTCGGCGGACGTCGCGGCCGACGTCGCGAGCGCGGTGGCCGAGCTGGACCGGTCGGCCTCGCGGCTGGTCGAGAGCAGCGACCAGATCGCCGCGGCGGCCCACGGGACCGCCGAGCAGACGACCTCGGTGGCGGGGACCGCCGCCGAGGTCAGCACCGGCATCGACACCGTCGCGGCGGGCACCCACCAGATGGGGGCCTCGATCGGGGAGATCGCCCAGAACGCCAACGCGGTCGCGAAGATCGCCGCCGAGGCCGTCGCCGCGGCCGAGGCCACGAACCGCACGGTCGGCGCGCTGGGGGAGTCCTCCGCCGAGATCGGCAGCGTCGTCAAGGTCATCACCTCGATCGCCGAGCAGACCAACCTGCTCGCCCTCAACGCCACGATCGAGGCCGCCCGGGCCGGGGACGCCGGCAAGGGCTTCGCGGTCGTGGCCGGGGAGGTCAAGGACCTCGCCCAGGAGACGGCCCGGGCCACGGGGGACATCTCCTCGCAGGTCGAGTCGATCCAGGCCGCGGTGCTGCGCTCGGCCGAGGAGATCGCGCTGATCAGCGAGATCGTCGGCCGGATCAACGACTACCAGGCCACGATCGCCGGGGCCGTCGAGGAGCAGACGGCGACCACCTCGGCGATGGCTCAGAGCATCGCGCAGGTGGCCGACGGCGGCCGGGCGATCAGCCTGACGCTCGAGGGCGTGGGTGAGTCCACGCGTCGGACCACCGGGGAGATCGACGACATCCGTGCGGCAGCGCGTGAGCTGGCGCAGACCGCGGGCCGGCTGCGAGCCGCGGTCGTCGACTGAGGTCGACCGGCCCTTCTGTGACCAAGGTCATAGCCGGGTGTCCGATTCGCCCGTTATGGTCCGCATGTGCAAGATCAGATCGAGACACGAGTCACGACGGCTTCGACCGCCGGGCCCCCCACCGTCCTCGAGGTGCGCGGCCCGGCGGCCCTGCTCCTGTGGCTCCGGGTGATCGCAGGCCTGCTCGGAGCCCTCGCGGTCGTCCGGCCCGTGCCCGGCCCGCGCACGGTGACCGGAGAGCGGCTCCCGCTGGCCGCCGCCCGGGACGGCCGGCGCTCGGACCCGCGGCACCGGGACCGACGGTCCGCCGAGCAGATCCGTTCGCGGACGGGGTCGAGGTCGCTGCCGGTGAGGCGGCGCGGACGCGCCTGAGCCCTGCTGGGGTGACGGCACGTCCGCGTCCGGGCCGGGCCCTGCCCTGCGTCGTGGCCAGGTCGGGATGTGGGTGGGTGCGCCTACGCTGTGAGGGACATGGACACGCTCTTCTCCGACCTGCCCCTGCCCGGACTCAGCCCCTCGGCCGCCGCGCGGCTGCCTGCCGCCGGCCCGCCCCGTGAGCGGGGGAGCGTCGTCGAGCCTGCGGGGGATCGCGAGCCCCCGGCCGAGGAGCGCACCACTGCCCTGCTGGACGGCCTCAACACCGAGCAGCGCGAGGCCGTGCTCCACGAGGGCTCGCCGCTGCTGATCGTCGCGGGCGCGGGGTCGGGCAAGACCAGGGTGCTCACCCACCGGATCGCCCACCAGCTCGCGGCCCACCGGGTTCGGCCCCCAGAAGTCCTGGCGATCACCTTCACGAACAAGGCCGCCGCCGAGATGCGCGAGCGGGTCGAGGCCCTGGTCGGCCCGGCGGCCCGTGCGATGTGGGTCTCGACGTTCCACTCGGCCTGCGTGCGCATCCTGCGGCGCGAGGCCTCGACCCTGGGCCTGCGCTCCTCCTTCTCGATCTACGACTCCGCGGACTCCCAGCGCCTGCTGACCCTCGTGGCGCGCGAGCTGAACCTGGACCCGAAGAAGTACCCCGCCAAGGCGCTCTCGTCGAAGATCTCCAACCTCAAGGACGAGCTGGTCGACGCCGAGACCTACGCCTCGACCTCGGGGGCCGCCTCGGGAGCCGCCAACGAGTTCGACGAGACCCTCGCCGCCGTCTACACGCGCTACCAGGCGCGGCTGCGCCAGGCCCACGCCCTGGACTTCGACGACCTCATCATGACGACGGTCAACCTGCTGCAGGCCTTCCCCGCGGTGGCCGAGCACTACCGACGACGCTTCCGCCAGATCCTCGTGGACGAGTACCAGGACACGAACCACGCGCAGTACGTCCTGGTCCGTGAGCTCGCCGGCTGGCACGGCGAGGAGCAGGGCAGCGACGGTCGTGCCCTCCCGCCCGCCGAGCTCACGGTGGTGGGCGACGCGGACCAGTCGATCTACGCCTTCCGGGGCGCGACCATCCGCAACATCCTCGAGTTCGAGGCCGACTACCCGCAGGCCCGCACGATCCTGCTCGAGCAGAACTACCGCTCGACCCAGACGATCCTCTCGGCGGCCAACGCGATGATCTCGCGGAACCCTGACCGTCGGCCCAAGCGGCTGTGGACCGACTCGGGCGCCGGGCCGCAAATCGTGGGCTTCGTCGCGGACAACGAGCACGAGGAGGCCCGCTTCGTCGCCGAGGAGATCGACCGCCTGGGCGACTCCGACGGCGTACGGCCCGGTGACGTCGCGGTCTTCTACCGGACCAACGCCCAGTCCCGCGCCCTCGAGGAGGTGCTGATCCGCGTCGGGCTGCCCTACAAGGTCGTCGGCGGGACGCGCTTCTACGAGCGGCGCGAGGTCAAGGACGCGGTCGCCTACCTGCGGGCCATCGCCAACCCTGACGACGACGTGAACCTGCGCCGTGTGCTCAACGTGCCCAAGCGCGGTCTCGGGGACCGCTCCGAGGCCATGGTCGCGGGCTTCGCCGAGCGCGAGCGCATCTCCTTCGGGGCGGCCCTGGACCGCGCGGACGAGGCCCCGGGCCTCGGCAGCCGGGCGCTCACCGGCCTGCGGGCCTTCGGCGAGCTGATGTCCGGGCTGCGCGAGCTCGCCGACTCGGGGGCGGGCCCGGCCGAGGTGCTCGGTGCGGTGCTCGACCGCACGGGCTACCTGGCCGAGCTGCGCGCGAGCGAGGACCCGCAGGACGCCTCGAGGGTCGACAACCTCGCCGAGCTGCACGCCGTGGCCACCGAGTTCGAGCAGGCCGAGCCCGAGGGGGACCTCGCCGACTTCCTCGAGCGGGTCTCCCTCGTGGCGGACTCCGACCAGATCCCCACCGAGGACGGGGCCGAGGAGGCCCAGGCCCGGGCCGACCAGGGGGTCGTGACGCTGATGACGCTGCACACGGCCAAGGGCCTGGAGTTCCCGGTCGTCTTCGTGACCGGCTGGGAGGACGGCACCTTCCCGCACATGCGCTCGCTGGCGGATCCCGACCAGCTCGCCGAGGAGCGTCGTCTGGCCTACGTGGGCCTCACCCGGGCGCGGCAACGGCTCTACATCTCGCGCGCGGCCGTCCGGACGGCCTGGGGAGTGCCGAACGAGTTCCCGGCGAGCCGCTTCCTCGACGACGTCCCCGAGGAGCTCGTGGACTGGCGGCGACGTGAGTCGAGCATGGACACCCTGCGGGGCTCGGGCAGCGGCTGGGGCGGGGGCGCCTCGGCGTGGGGTGGCCGTGGTGGTGGCTCCCGCAGCACCGGTCCGCGGTCCGGGCCCGTCAAGCGTTCGACGACGGCGCCCGCCACGGGGGGTGCGACCTTCGGGTCGGCGACCCCTCGGCCGGCGGGGGAGGTCCCGAGCCTCGAGGTGGGCGACAAGGTGACCCACGACGCGTACGGGGTCGGCACCGTCGTCGCGGTCGAGGGCGGTGGAGCCAACGCCGTCGCCAAGATCGACTTCGGGGCCGACGGCACCAAGCGTCTGCTGCTGCGGTACTCGCCCGTCACCAAGCTCTGACGGTCGCGCCGATCTCTCGATGTGAAGAGACCCTGCCCTCGCGGCTACCATCGCTGAGGGCGACGCGGCCACACGGGCGCGGCCGGAGCGACGGACACGACGAAAGCGGGCGCAGGGTGGACCTGTTCGAGTACCAGGCACGGGATGTCTTCGAGAAGCACGGCGTGCCCGTGCTGGGCGGCATCGTCGCCACCACGGCCGAGGAGGCCCGCGCGGCCGCCGAGCGTCTCGGTGGCGGGACGGTGGTCGTCAAGGCCCAGGTCAAGACCGGGGGGCGCGGCAAGGCGGGCGGCGTCAAGCTCGCGCACTCGCCCGAGGAGGCCGCCGAGCGCGCCGGGGAGATCCTCGGGATGGACATCAAGGGGCACACCGTCCACCGCGTCATGATCGCCGAGGGCGCCAAGATCGCCGAGGAGTACTACTTCTCCGTGCTGCTCGACCGGTCGGAGCGCCGCTACCTGGCCATGGCCAGTGTCGAGGGTGGTGTCGAGATCGAGCAGCTCGCGGTCGAGCGTCCCGAGGCCCTCGCCAAGGTCGCCGTCGACCCCCAGGTCGGGATCGACGCGGCCAAGGCCGCAGAGATCGTCGCCGAGGCGGGCTTCGCCGAGGACGTCGCGGGCCAGGTCGCCGACGTCATCCAGAAGCTGTGGACGGTCTACGCCGAGGAGGACGCGACCCTCGTCGAGGTCAACCCCCTCGTCCGCACCGAGGACGGTGCGGTGATCGCGCTCGACGGCAAGGTGACCCTCGACGCGAACGCGGACTTCCGCCACCCCGACCACGCCGAGCTCGAGGACGCCGAGGCTGCCGACCCCCTCGAGGCCAAGGCCAAGGAGCACGACCTCAACTACGTCAAGCTCGACGGCTCGGTCGGCATCATCGGCAACGGCGCCGGGCTCGTGATGAGCACCCTCGACGTCGTCGCCTACGCCGGCGAGGCCCACGGCGGCGTCAAGCCCGCCAACTTCCTCGACATCGGCGGCGGCGCCTCGGCCGAGGTGATGGCGGCGGGGCTCGACGTGATCCTCGGTGACCCGCAGGTCAAGGCGGTCTTCGTCAACGTCTTCGGCGGCATCACGGCCTGCGACGCGGTCGCGAACGGCATCGTCAAGGCCCTCGAGATGCTCGGGGACCACGCCACCAAGCCGCTCGTCGTACGTCTCGACGGCAACAACGTGGCCGAGGGCCGCGCGATCCTGCGCGAGGCCGGCCACCCGCTGGTGACCCTCGCCGACACCATGGACGGCGGCGCCGACACGGCCGCCTCCCTCGCCCACGCCGCCGACACGGCCGCCTGAGCCCGACTTCGAGAGACGAGAGAACTCACAGACATGGCGATCTTCCTGACCGAGTCATCCAAGGTCATCGTCCAGGGCATGACGGGCTCCGAGGGTCAGAAGCACACGACCCGCATGCTCGCCTCGGGCACGACCGTCGTCGGCGGGGTGAACCCCCGCAAGGCGGGCACCGCCGTCACCTTCCCCCAGGGGGAGGGCACCGTCGACATCCCCGTCTTCGGCTCCGTGGCCGAGGCCATGACCGAGACCGGCGCCGACGTGTCGGTCATCTTCGTCCCCCCGGCCCACACCAAGGCCGCGGTGCTCGAGGCGATCGACGCGGGCATGCCGCTCGTGGTCATCATCACCGAGGGCATCCCCGTCGCGGACACCGCCGAGTTCTACACGGCGGCCGAGGCCAAGGGCGTCCGGCTGATCGGGCCGAACTGCCCCGGCATCATCAGCCCCGGCAAGTCCAACGTGGGCATCATCCCGTCGGACATCACGGGACCGGGGCGCATCGGCCTGGTCTCCAAGTCGGGCACCCTCACCTACCAGATGATGTACGAGCTGCGGGACTTCGGGTTCTCGACGGCGATCGGCATCGGTGGTGACCCCATCATCGGTACCACGCACATCGACGCGCTGGCCGCCTTCGAGGCCGACCCCGACACGGATGCGATCGTCATGATCGGCGAGATCGGCGGGGACGCCGAGGAGCGGGCCGCGGCCTTCATCAAGGCGAACGTCACCAAGCCGGTCGTCGGCTACGTCGCGGGCTTCACCGCCCCCGAGGGCAAGACCATGGGCCACGCCGGAGCGATCGTCTCCGGCTCCTCGGGCACCGCCCAGGCCAAGCAGGAGGCCCTCGAGGCCGCGGGGGTCAAGGTCGGCAAGACGCCGAGCGCGACCGCCGAGCTGATGCGTCACATCCTGTCCTGATCGGCGACACACCATCTGATGAACGGCCCCCGCGAGGGGGAGCAGGGACCATGGTCGGATGACGCGCCCGCCCACCCTGCACCCCCCGCGGGCTCCCCGCGCGGGGCGCGCGGCCCGCGGTCCCGGGGCAGCCGCCGCAGGTCCGAGCCGCGCGCGTCGGACCAGCACTCCCGCGACGCCGGCGGCGCCCGTGGGCCCCTCGGCCGCCACGGGCCTCGACGGCGCTCCCCGATGGGTGTCCGGGGCCCTCGCCGGGGTCCAGGGCGCGCTGCTCTCCCTCCTCGTGGTCGTGATGCCCGCCCTCGCGGCCTACGTCGTCACCTCGGCCGACCCGTCCAACGCCGAGATCGGCTGGCCGCGCTCGGTCGCCGTCGGGTCCTCGCTGTGGCTGCTCGGGCACGGCGGACCCCTCACGGCTGACGGGGTGACGATCACGCTCGTGCCGCTGGGCATCACGGCCCTCGCGGTCTTCACCGCCTACGCCTCGGCCCGCCGCTCGGCCCACCCCGCGCTCTCCTCCTGGGTCGCGGCGACGGTCGCCCACGTGGTGGCCGTCCTCGTGGTCGCCGCCCTGCTCGGGGAGGCGGGCCCCTTCGGCGCCGGACCCCTGGCCGTCCTGCGGCTCGCGCTCGGCAGCACGGCGGTCGCCGCGGTGGGACTCGGCGCGGGGATGCTCCGGCGCGGACGGCTCCGGGAGCTGACCCGCCCCGCCTGGAGCCGTATCCCTGCGCTGGTGCGCACCGGCACCGCGGGAGGGCTGCTCCTGTCGGCCGTGGTCGTGGGGGTCGCGGGGCTGGTCGCGAGCGGCTGGGTGATCTCGGGTCGGGCCGCCGCAGGCGATGTCATCGAGGGTCTCGGGGTGGACACCTTCGGGGGCCTGGTGCTGGCCGTCGGCCAGCTCGCCGTGGCGCCGAACCTCGTGCTGTGGGTGCTCGCCTGGCTCGCGGGCCCTGGCTTCTCGGTCGGCGCCGGGACGTCCTACGCGCCGAACGAGGTGGTGAGTGGACCGCTGCCCGCGCTGCCCCTCCTGGGCGCCCTGCCGACCCCGGGGTCCGGCGGCGGGCTCGTGACGTGGGTGCCCGTGGTCGTGGTGCTGTCGGGGGCCGTCGCCGGCTGGTGGCTGCACGGCCGTCTCGTGGCGAGTCGACGTCGGGAGACCCCCCTCGCCCTGGTCGTGCTCGCCCTCGCGGCGGGGACCCTCACCGGGGCGGCGACCCTGCTGGCCGGGGGCGCTGCAGGCCCCGGGCGCCTCGAGGTGGTGGGCGGCCCTGCCCTGCTGGTCGGTGCGACCGTGGCAGGTCTGGGGCTCCTCGGCGCGGCCCTGGTCGCGCTGCCTGCCGACCCGGTGCTGCGCAGGGCCTCGGCTCGAGGTGCGCGGCGGACCTGGGACCGCGTGCGCGGGCGTGGCGTCGTCGACCCCGCTGCGGCGACCGATCGAGGGACCCGGGGGAGCCCGACCGCTGACCCGGGGGACCAGCCCGGTGAGCCGGCGGACCAGCCCGGTGGGCGAGGGGATCGGCGCTAGGAGCCCGAGCCGACCCCGGGGACCCGCTCGAGGGTCTCGTCGAGGCGCTGCTGGAACTGGTCCTCGCACGCCGTGGTCGCCGAGATGGTCAACGCGTCGCGCAGGCAGGACTGCCGCTCCATCTGCACCGGCCACAGCGCGAGCATCGTCACCAGGGAGAGGGTGAGGAGCGCCGCGAGGCCGAGGCCGAACCCGAGGATCGCGACCAGGGCCCCCCGCAGCCCGCTGCGCCAGACCGCCCTCAGCGCGCGGATGCCCAGCACCACCGCGCCGAGGGCGAAGGCCAGGGCGGCGGCCTGCCACGGCAGCGGCAGGGAGACCGCGATGATCGTCGCGAGCATCATCAGCCCGAAGTGCATGACCTGCCGGCTCGCCTCGCGGGCGGCCTCGGGGTCCACCGGGGGGCGCGGCGCGGGGGTGCGGTGCCCGTGCCCTGGCTGGCCGTGCTGAGCGGGTCCCTGCTCGTCTGGTCCACCGGGAGCGGGTGCCGTGCCGTCCTCGGGGCCGGGGGGCGCCGTCGGGGCCTCCGGGCGCGTGCGCGGACCGCCGCTGGGCGGGGCGTACGGGTTGCTCACGGGTGCTCCTCGGCGTGGTCGGGCCGACCCCAGTGTCCCACCCAGGGCCGTGAGCACGCACCGGCGGATAGGGTCGGCCCGTGCCCAGCTCTCCCGACTCCCCGGTCGTGCCCTCGCAGGACCGCGTCGTCGTCCTCGTCTCGGGCGGCGGCTCCAACCTGGCCGCCCTGCTCGAGGCCCATCGCGACCCCGGCTACGGGGCGCGTGTGGTCGGCGTGGTGAGCGACCGGGTCGAGGCCGGTGGGCTCGAGATCGCCCGCGCGGCCGGGATCCCCACCGCCGTCGTGTCGCCGAAGGACTTCGACGACCGCCCCTCCTGGGACCGGGGGATGGCCGAGGCCGTCGGGGTCTTCGACCCGGGCCTGGTGGTCAGCGCGGGGTTCATGCGCATCCTCGGGGCCCCGGTCCTGGAGCGCTTCGAGCGGGTCATCAACACCCACCCGGCCCTGCTGCCCGCCTTCCCGGGGGCGCACGGGGTGCGTGACGCCCTCGCCTACGGGGTCACGGTCACGGGGTGCACGGTCCACCTGGTCGACGCCGGGGTCGACACCGGTCCGATCATCGCCCAGCAGGCGGTCGAGGTGCTGCCCGAGGACGACGAGGCCACCCTGCACGAGCGGATCAAGGTGGTCGAGCGTGCTCTGCTGGTCGACGTGGTCGGACGGGCCGCGCGGCACGGGATCCACCTGGACGGGCGCCGGGCCCAGCTCCTGGAGCCTGCGGGCTAGACTCGGCCACGGCCGTGACTGGCGTCCGAGGTGGAACCGACCACCAGGGAGCGGCCGAGTTCCCCTGCAGCGCACCGTCCGCCTGGGTGCCTGGGTCCCTGCCCGAGCCGGCAGCCGCGTGACCACCGTCGCGCGTCCTCCGGCAGCGCCGACCCAGGAGGTCCCGTGCCGCACGACCTGCCCACCCTTCCCACCGTGACCGACCCGAGCGCCCCGCAGACCCGGCGCCCGCTGCGCCGTGCCCTGGTGAGCGTCTACGACAAGACGGGCCTGGCCGAGCTCGCCACCGCTCTGCACGCCGCGGGGGTCGAGATCGTCTCGACCGGCTCGACGGCCGGTCGGATCGCCGAGGCCGGGGTTCCGGTCACCCGGGTCGAGGAGCTCACGGGGTTCCCCGAGTGCCTCGACGGTCGGGTCAAGACCCTGCACCCACGGGTGCACGCCGGGATCCTGGCGGACACGCGCCGGCCCGAGCACGTCGAGCAGCTGGCCGAGCTGGGCGTCGAGGCCTTCGACCTGGTCGTGGTCAACCTCTACCCCTTCGCCGCGACGGTCGCCTCGGGGGCCGCCCCCGACGACGTCGTCGAGCAGATCGACATCGGTGGGCCCTCGATGGTCCGGGCGGCCGCCAAGAACCACCCGAGCGTCGCCGTCGTCGTCGACCCGGCCCGGTACGACGACGTCGCCGCGGCCGCCGCCGAGGGCTTCACCCTGGCCGAGCGTCGGGCCCTGGCCGGTGCGGCCTTCGCCCACACCGCGGCCTACGACGTCGCCGTCGCCTCGTGGTTCGCCTCCTCCTACACCCCCGACGCCGAGGCCGAGGCCTCGGGCTTCCCGGCCTTCGCCGCGGCCACCTGGGAGCGCCAGTCGGTGCTGCGCTACGGCGAGAACCCGCACCAGCGCGCGGCCCTGTTCGTCCACCCCACCGTGCCGGGGGCGGCCACCGGGCTGGCCCAGGCCGAGCAGCTGCACGGCAAGGAGATGAGCTACAACAACTACGTCGACGCCGACGCCGCCTGGCGGGCCGCGCACGACCACGCCGAGCCGGCCGTGGCGATCATCAAGCACGCCAACCCGTGCGGGATCGCCGTCGGGGCCGACGTCGCCCAGGCCCACGCCCGCGCCCACGCCTGCGACCCGCTCTCGGCCTTCGGCGGGGTGATCGCCGCCAACCGCACGGTGACCCGGGCCATGGCCGAGCAGGTGGCCCCCGTGTTCACCGAGGTGGTGCTGGCCCCGGACTTCGACGCGGACGCGGTCGCGGTGCTGACGCAGAAGAAGAACATCCGGCTGCTGCGGGTGCCCGGACCGGCGAACACGGCCCCGGTCGAGCTGCGGCCGATCAGCGGCGGGCTGCTCATGCAGGGCGCGGACCGCGTCGACGCCGTGGTCGACGGCGGTGGGGACGACCCGTCGACGTGGACCCTCGCGACGGGCCCGGCGGCCGACGAGGCGACCCTGGCCGACCTCGCCTTCGCCTGGCGGGCGGTGCGCGCGGTCAAGTCCAACGCGATCCTGCTCGCGGCCGACGGCGCCTCGGTGGGGGTGGGCATGGGGCAGGTCAACAGGGTGGACTCCTGCCGTCTCGCGGTCGAGCGGGCCAACGCGGGGGAGTCCGAGCGGGCCCGGGGAGCGGTCGCCGCCTCGGACGCCTTCTTCCCCTTCGCGGACGGCCTGCAGGTGCTGCTCGACGCGGGGGTGCGGGCGGTCGTCCAGCCCGGCGGCTCGGTGCGTGACGAGGAGGTCGTCGCCGCGGCGCAGGCCGCCGGCGTGACCCTCTACCTCACCGGCACCCGCCACTTCGCCCACTGACCCCCGCCCCACCCCACCTCGTGTCAGAACCTCAGGTACCCAGGGGTACCTGAGGTTCTGACACGAGCTCAGGCGGATCTCGTGTCAGAACCTGGGGATGCCAGGGGTATCCCTGGTTCTGACACGAGAGTGGGGGTCAGGGGAGGAGGGCGGTGCGCAGGGGGGTGGCGGGGTCCGCGGCGCGGGGACGGTCCACCGTGGGCAGGGTGGGACCGGCGAACAGCTTGCGGGCTGCGGCGACGTCGCGAGGGCGGTCGACCGCGAGGACCGCGGTCAGCCGGTCGGTCCCCGGGGCGAACCACAGGGCGGTGAACCCGTCCCCGGCCCCGGCGGGGGCGCCGCGCAGCACGACCTCGTCGGCGGCCCCCGGCAGGCCGTAGCAGGCCAGCTCGTGGCCCAGCTGGGTCGAGAACACGTACGGCGCCAGGTCCTCGACCGGGGCCTCGGGCTCGAGCAGCGCGCGGACCGCGACGGCCGGACCGCGCAGGGCCCCGTCCCAGTGGCCGCCCGGCACCCAGCCGTGCCGTGCGGACCGTCGTCGGGCGAGGTCACCCACGGCGAGCACACGGTCGAGGGGGCCCTGCGGGGCGAGCACCCGGTAGCGGTCGTCCACCGCGAGGGAGCCGTCGGCCTCGAGGGGCAGGGCCGCGCCGATCCAGCCCGACCGCGGCCGGGCGCCCACCGCAGCCAGCACGACGTCGGCCTCGAGCCGTGTCCCGTCGGCCAGGTCCACGTGGTCGGCCTGGACCGCGGCGACCGTCGAGGAGGTGAGCAGGCGCACCCCGGCGGGCTCGTACCAGGCTGCGGTGAGGGCCCCGACCTCGGCACCCAGCGCGGTGGACAGGGGGGCCAGGGCGCCCTCGACCACGGTGACCTCGACCCCTGCGGCGGCCGCCACGCCCGCGACCTCGGCCCCGATCCACCCCGCCCCCACGACGACCAGGCGCGCCCCGGGCACCAGGGACTCACGCAGCCGTGCCGCGTCGGCCGCGGCGTGCAGGGTCAGCGCCTCGGGCCACGGCCGGGACGCCCCGGAGCCGGTGGCCAGCACGACGACGTCCCCGCGCACCTCGCGCGGGTCTCCCGAGCCGCCCGGGGAGGTCTGGACGGTGACCCCGTCGGCGTCGTGGTCGAGGGCGGTGGCGGGCTCGTCGAGACGGACGTCGTCGGCGAGGTCGAGGTCGGTACCGAGCTCGTCGCGCAGCCATGCGGGCTCGCTGCGGGTGAGGAGCTCCTTGGACAACGGCGGGCGGTCGTACGGGGCGAGGCCCTCGGCGCCGAGGACGGTGACATGCCCGTCGAACCCCTGGGCACGGAGGGCTGCGACCGTCTGGCTGCCGGCCAGCCCGGCCCCGACGACGACGACGGACCGGGGGACGGGACCAGGGGTGAGCACGGCCTCACGGTAGTCTCCCCGCGTGAGCGAACCGCAGGCCGAGGCGCACGAGCGGCACCGTGCCCCTGCCCTCTGGCTGGTGACGACGGCGATCGCCCTGGCCTGCGTCGCGGCCGAGGTGGTCGACGCCCAGGTCGGGGTCGCCGTCATCATCGGCACCCTCGTCGCCGCTGCGGTCGCGCGGCTCGTGGGCCGCGGGCGTCACCCGGAGGGCGTCGCGGTGCGCTCGACCTGGCAGGACGCCGTCACCCTGGGCGGCCTCGCCGTGGCGATGGGTGTGCTGGTCTTCGCCCCCGGGGTCTGACCGACCGGGTCCTCCCGGGCTCGCACTCCGGGCCCACCTGCCCGACAGCGCAGCGTCGAGATCTCGCAGCCGAGGTATGCGGTGAGATCTCTCGATGTCGAGTAATCTGGCGACGCAGCATCGCAGCGCCGCGCGGACCGCCGTCGGCGTCGCGCGCGGCCCCGGGCGGGTGGCCGCAGGCGCCTGTGTTCCGAGCACGTGCCGAGCACGAGCAGAGCACCGCACGAGCACCGGGCGCAGCAGATCACCGCCGAGGTCGCCGAGCCACCGCACGAGATCACGAGTCACCGAGCAACGGGAGTTCCGCATGGGCAAGATCAAGGTCGTCAACCCGGTCGTCGAGCTGGACGGCGACGAGATGACCCGGATCATCTGGCAGTTCATCAAGGACCGCCTGATCCACCCGTACCTCGACATCGACCTGCGCTACTACGACCTCGGCATCGAGCACCGCGACGCGACCGACGACCAGGTCACGATCGACGCAGCGCACGCCATCAAGGAGCACGGCGTGGGCGTCAAGTGCGCCACCATCACCCCCGACGAGGCCCGCGTCGAGGAGTTCGGCCTCAAGAAGATGTGGGTCTCGCCCAACGGGACCATCCGCAACATCCTCGGTGGCGTGGTCTTCCGCGAGCCCATCATCATCAGCAACATCCCGCGCCTGGTGCCGGGCTGGAACAAGCCGATCATCATCGGCCGCCACGCGCACGGCGACCAGTACAAGGCGACCAACTTCAAGGTCCCCGGCGCCGGCACGCTGACCATGACCTACACCCCGGCGGACGGCTCCGAGCCCATCCACCAGGAGATCGTGACCTACCCCGAGGCCGGGGGCGTCGCGATGGGCATGTACAACTTCAACGAGTCGATCCGTGACTTCGCCCGGGCCTCCTTCGCGTACGGGCTGCAGCGCGACTACCCCGTGTACCTCTCGACGAAGAACACGATCCTCAAGGCCTACGACGGCGCCTTCAAGGACATCTTCCAGGAGGTGTTCGACGCCGAGTTCGCCGCCGCCTTCGCCGAGAAGGGCCTCACCTACGAGCACCGCCTGATCGACGACATGGTCGCCGCGGCGATGAAGTGGGAGGGCGGCTACGTCTGGGCCTGCAAGAACTACGACGGCGACGTCCAGTCCGACACGGTCGCCCAGGGGTTCGGCTCGCTCGGCCTGATGACCAGCGTCCTCATGACCCCCGACGGCAAGACCGTCGAGGCCGAGGCCGCCCACGGCACCGTCACCCGCCACTACCGCCAGCACCAGGCCGGCAAGCCGACCTCGACCAACCCGATCGCGTCGATCTTCGCCTGGACGCGGGGCCTGGCCCACCGCGGCAAGCTCGACGGCACCCCCGAGGTCACCGAGTTCGCCACCACCCTCGAGGACGTCGTCATCACGACGGTCGAGAGCGGCAAGATGACCAAGGACCTCGCCATGCTCGTCGGCCCCGACCAGCCGTACCTGACCACCGAGGAGTTCCTCGCGGCCCTCGACGAGAACCTCGCCGCGCGCCTGGCCTGAGCCGGTTCCGACCCAAGGAGACACCGATGTCCCAGAACGCTCCCGTCACCGTCACCGTCACCGGGGCTGCCGGCCAGATCGGCTACGCCCTGCTCTTCCGCATCGCCTCGGGCCAGATGCTCGGGGCCGACACCCCCGTGCGGCTGCGGCTCCTCGAGATCCCCCAGGGGGTCAAGGCCGCCGAGGGCACCGCGATGGAGCTCGACGACTGCGCCTTCCCGCTGCTCGAGTCGATCGACATCGCCGACGACCCGCGCGTCGGCTTCGAGGGCGCGAACGTCGCCCTGCTCGTCGGGGCCCGTCCCCGCACCAAGGGCATGGAGCGGGGCGACCTGCTCGAGGCCAACGGGGGCATCTTCAAGCCCCAGGGCGAGGCGATCAACGCGGTCGCCGCGCAGGACATCCGCGTGCTGGTGGTGGGCAACCCTGCCAACACCAACGCGCTCATCGCCGCCTCGCACGCCCCGGACGTCCCCACCGAGCGCTTCACGGCGATGACGCGCCTGGACCACAACCGAGCGCTGTCCCAGCTCGCCAGCAAGACCGGGGCGAGCGTCAAGGACATCGAGAAGCTCACGATCTGGGGCAACCACTCGGCCACCCAGTACCCCGACGTCTTCCACGCCTCGGTCGCGGGCAAGCCCGTCACCGAGCTGGTCGACGAGGCGTGGCTCTCGGACACGTTCATCCCGACGGTCGCCAAGCGCGGCGCGGCGATCATCGAGGCCCGGGGTGCGTCCTCGGCGGCCTCGGCGGCCAACGCTGCCGTGGACCACGTGCACGACTGGGTCCTGGGCACCCCGCAGGGCGCCTGGACCTCGGCGGCGATCGTCTCGGACGGCTCCTACGGCGTCCCCGAGGGGCTCATCTCCTCCTTCCCGGTCACCTCGACCGGGGGCCGGTGGGAGATCGTCCAGGGGCTCGAGGTCAACGACTTCTCGCGCCAGCGGATCGACGCCTCGGTCGCCGAGCTCGTCGAGGAGCGCGACGCGGTCCAGGGGCTCGGCCTGATCTGAGCTCGCAGCACCGTCGACGGCGCCGTCCCCTCACGGGTACGGCGCCGTCGGCGTGTCCGGGGTGCCGGGTGCGGTTCGCCGAGCGGGAAACGTGCGCTCGGGAGGATGATGACGCCATGCCCACGCCGCAGCCCCCCGCCCCCGGATCCGACCGCCCGACCTCCTCGGCACCCACGAAGGCGTCGAGCCCGAAGGGGCCCTCGGCCCTGTGGCCCACCGTCGGGGCGGTCGCGTGCTGGGTGCTCGCGACGGCGGCCCTCTTCGGCACCTCGCTCATGGCGGGGGACGCCGCCGTGGAGGAGCAGCTGGGCGGCCCTGCGGCTCCGGGCGTCGGCGCTCAGCTGCTGGGCATGGCCCTCGGCCTGATCCTCGCCCTGGGATGCCTGCTGCTCGCCCTCGCGGCGGCCCGGGCGGTGCCCGCGAGCGGCCGTCGGGTGCTCGGTGCGGCCGCGATCGGTCTGGGTGGCCTCGCGGTCCTGCTCGTGGCGGTCACGGCCGCCCAGTGGTCGATGGCGATGTCCGTGGCCGACGCCGCGATGGTCAGCGGTGCGAGCGCCCCGGGGCAGGGGATGGTCGGGCTGGCCGTCGTCCTCCTCGCCGTGGGGAGTGTCGCGGCCACGACCCTCGCCCTGCGGCCCCGTCACACGGGCCGTGCCTGACCCCTCCCGGCTCGTCGTCCGTGTCCGCCCCGGTGCCTCGCGCACACGGGTGGGCGGGGCCCGCGGGGGCACGCTGACGGCGGCGGTCACGGCCCGGGCGGTCGACGGCGCCGCGACCGAGGCGGTCCTCGTGGCGGTCGCGGAGGCCTTCGGGCTGCGTCCTCGCCAGGTGCGGCTGCTGCGGGGTGCCACGAGCCGGGAGAAGCTCCTCGAGCTCGACCTGCCCCCCGAGGACCTCGACCGTCGCGCCGGGGAGCTGCGGACGTCCTCGTCGTAGACGGCGCCCCGTGGACACGCCCCGTCGACACGCCCCGTCGACGCGCCCTGTCGTCGTCGCTGCTGTGTCCGGGATGTTCACGCTCACCAAGTCATCCCATTGCTGAGAGTTGCTGCAAGCCGTTACAGTCCGTGACGGCCCGCGGCTTTCACCCGGGTGAAGATCGGTGACGAGGGAGTCCCTGATGTCGAGACTGACGCGCACGCGCGCAGCCACCGCAACCCTGGCCACGCTGGCCGTCGCGCTCACCGGAGCCGTCACCGTGACGGGCCCGCTCGCGAGCCCGGCCCAGGCGGCCGACCGCACGGTCACCCTGGTCGGTGACCTCCAGGACGAGCTGGGCTGCCCCGCGGACTGGGCCCCCGACTGCGCCGAGACCCAGCTCGAGCCCACCAGCACCGAGGGGCTCTACGCAGCCGACCTGACGCTGCCCGCCGGGACGTACGAGTACAAGGCGGCGATCGACGGCAGCTGGGACGAGGCGTACGGCCTGGACGGCGGCCCCGACAACATCCCGCTCACCATCGCAGGGGAGACCACCCTGCGCTTCACCTTCGACGACACCACCAAGCGGCTCGGCCTGGCCCCGCTCGACCTCGCGGAGGGCTACACCGAGCAGGACGCCGACCTGGTCGCGGCCCCCGTCCGCCAGCCGGGGAGCGACGAGCGCTTCTACTTCGTCCTGACCGACCGCTTCGCCAACGGGGACGAGTCCAACGACACGGCGGGCATCGACGGGGACCGACTCGACCACGGCCTGGACCCGACCGACAAGGGCTTCTACCACGGTGGTGACCTGGCGGGCCTGATCGAGAACCTGGACTACATCGAGGGGCTGGGCACCTCGGCGATCTGGCTGACCCCGTCCTTCAAGAACCGACCGGTCCAGGGTGAGGGTGGGGACGCCTCGGCCGGGTACCACGGGTACTGGATCACCGACTTCACGCAGATCGACCCGCACCTGGGCACCAACGCCGAGCTCGAGCAGCTCATCGCCGACGCCCACGACCGCGGCATCAAGGTCTACTTCGACATCATCACCAACCACACGGCCGACATCATCGACTACGCCGAGGGCGAGTACACCTACATCGACCAGGCCACCCGCCCCTACCTGGATGCCGCGGGCAACGCCTTCGACCCGGGTGACTACGCGGGCACCGGGGAGTTCCCCGAGATGGACCCCGCGACCTCCTTCCCGTACACCCCGGTGGTCGCCGAGGAGGACGCCGGGACGTTGGTGCCCGAGTGGCTCAACGACGTCACCCTGTACCACAACCGGGGGGACTCGACCTGGAGCGGGGAGTCGGTGACCTTCGGCGACTTCATCGGGCTGGACGACCTCATGACCGAGCACCCGACCGTGGTCCAGGGGTTCGTCGAGGTCTACCAGGACTGGGTCGACCTCGGCATCGACGGCTTCCGCATCGACACGGTCAAGCACGTCAACCCCGAGTTCTGGGACGAGTGGACCACCGAGGTCCTCGACTACGCCCACGCCCAGGGCAACGAGGACTTCTTCATGTTCGGCGAGGTCTACGACGCCGATCCCGCCCTGCTCTCCCCGTACGTGCGCAACACCGACATGAGCTCCGTGCTGGACTTCACCTACCAGTCGGCGACGAGCGCCTACGTCTCGGGCTCCCAGGCGGGCACCCTGCAGCGGCTCTTCGCCGGCGACGACCTCTACACCACCCCTGCGACCTCGGCCTCGGCCCTGCCGACCTTCCTGGGCAACCACGACATGGGGCGGATCGGCTACTTCGTGCGGACCGGCGAGCAGCCCCTCGAGCGGTCGATGCTCGCCCACTCGCTGATGTACCTGACGCGGGGCCAGCCGGTGGTCTACTACGGCGACGAGCAGGGGTTCATCGGTGACGGCGACCTGGGCGGCAGCGACAAGGATGCGCGCCAGAGCCTCTTCGCGACCCAGGTCGCGGAGTACGCCGAGCAGGCGCTCCTCACCGGAGAGCAGGCCGGGTCCGTGGACCGGTTCGACACCGGTGCCCCGCTCTACGAGCACATCGCGGCCCTGGCCGACCTGCGCGCGTCCCACCCGGCCCTGTCCCAGGGGGCCCAGGTCGAGCTGCTGGCGGACGGTGGCCTGTACGCCTTCTCCCGGGTGGACCGCGACGAGCAGGTCGAGCACCTGGTGGTCACGAACAACGGCAACGCCGCGGCGACCGCCGAGCTGACCACCCTCACCCCCGGGGCGCAGTACACGGCCCTGTTCGGTGGTGGGACGACGGCCGCGGCCGACGACGCCGGGGCCCTCGCGGTGGAGGTTCCGGCTCGGTCGGCCATCGTCCTGGTGGCCGACCGTGAGGTCGCGGCCTCGGACGGCATCAGTGGTGTCTCTGCTCCGGCCGCCGGCGCAGGCCTGCGAGGCATGGTCCCGGTGCGCGCCGCGGTCACCGAGGACCGCTACCAGGAGACCTCCTTCGCCTACCGCGTGGTCGGGGACCAGGCCTGGACCCCCCTCGGCACTGCCGAGACGGACCAGCCTCGCGTCTTCCACGACCTGGGCCGCGCCGGCCTGTCCGCAGGCACCCTGGTCGAGTACCGGGCGGTCACCGTCGACGCCGCGGGCACCCGCACGGCGGCCTCGACCTACGCCTCGGTCGGCAACGCGGTCACCACCGTCCCGGACGACGGCGAGGAGCCTGCGCCGACCTACGACGCCGTCTCGGTGCCCGGCAACCACAACAGCGAGATGGGGTGCGCCGCAGACTGGCAGCCGGCCTGCGCCGAGGCCCAGCTCGAGCTCCGCGCCGACGGCGTGTGGGCCGGCGGCTTCGACCTGCCCGCGGGCACCTACGAGTTCAAGATCGCGGTGAACGAGAGCTGGGACGTCAACGTCGGTGCCGGCGGCGTGCCCGGCGGCGCCAACGTGACGTACACCCACGAGGGCGGCCCGCTGCAGTTCTACTTCGACCCCAGGACGAACTACTTCTTCACCACCGCGACGCACCCGGTGATGAGCCTGCCCGGCAGCCACCAGGAGGAGCTGGGCTGCCCCGGGGACTGGCAGCCCGACTGCCTGGTCACCCTGCTCACGGACCTCGACGGGGACGGGGTCTTCACCTTCACGACCGACGCCCTCCCGGCCGGGGACTACGAGACCAAGGTCGCCCACGGCATGAGCTGGGACGAGAACTACGGGGCCGACGGCGTGCCCGGGGGCCAGAACATCGCCTTCGCGGTGACCGAGGGCCAGGTGATCACGTTCAGCTACGACCCCGAGACCCACGTGCTGACGATCGGCGACCAGGCCCCGGGGCTGGGCGGGGAGGGGGAGGACGCCGCGCAGTGGCTCGCCCGCGACGTGCTCGTCCTCCCGGCCGACCTGCTCGCCGAGGGGGCGACCTACGCCCTCCACCACTCTCGTGAGGGCGGGATCACCCTGGCCGACGGCTCCCTCGGCCTCCCCGAGGGGGCGACCTCCTGGGCCCTCGAGCGTGACGACGCCGGCCTCGACGAGGACCTCGCCGCCCGCTTCCCGCACCTCGCGGGGTACGCGGTGCTGCGGGTACGGACCGAGGCCGGTGAGGCGCCGTCCGAGCCGCAGGTGGCCGAGGCCCTCCGGGGCCAGACCTTCGTGACCGGCGAGGCGGAAGCGGGCCTCACGGTGGCGACCGGCGTGCAGGTCCCGGGGGTCCTGGACGACCTGTACGGGGCCGCGCAGGACCGCGAGCTCGGTGCCACGTGGCAGGGTCGGCGGCCCTCCCTGGCGCTGTGGGCACCGACCGCCCACCAGGTCGACGTGCTGGTGTGGGGCGCGGGCCGCGGGCGCGGGGCGGGCCAGGACCCGCAGCGGGTCGCGATGACCCGGCAGGCCGACGGCACCTGGACGGTCCGGGGCCGGCCGCAGTGGGAGGGAGCCGAGTACCTCTACGAGGTGACCGTCTACGCACCGACCACGGGACAGGTCGAGACCAACCTGGTCACCGATCCGTACTCGGTCGCCCTGACCGTGAACTCCGAGCGGTCGGTGCTGGTCGACCTCGACGACCGCGACCACCGCCCCCGGCAGTGGGAGCGCACCGAGCAGCCCGTGGTGCGTCCCGTCGACCAGACGATCTACGAGCTGCACGTCAGGGACTTCTCGATCCACGACGAGACCGTGCCCGAGGAGGTGCGCGGGACCTACCTGGCCTTCGCCGAGGAGGGCAGCGACGGTCGTGCCCACCTGCGCGAGCTCGCCGACGCCGGGCTGACCACCGTGCACCTGCTGCCCACCTTCGACATCGCGACCATCGAGGAGGACCGCAGCGCGCAGGTCGTGCCCGACTGCGACCTCGCGTCCTTCGCCCCCGACTCCGAGGAGCAGCAGGCCTGCATCGAGCCGATCCGGGACCTGGACGGCTTCAACTGGGGGTACGACCCGCTGCACTTCACCGCCCCCGAGGGCTCGTACGCGACCGACCCGCACGGTGGGGCGCGGGTCGCCGAGTTCCGCACCATGGTCGGTGCCCTGCACGCCGACGGCCTCCAGGTGGTCCTGGACCAGGTGTTCAACCACACCAACGCCAGCGGCCAGGCCGAGGCGTCAGTCCTCGACCGGGTCGTGCCCGGGTACTACCACCGGCTCGACGCCAGCGGTCAGGTCGAGACCTCGACCTGCTGCGAGAACGTCGCGACCGAGCACGCGATGGCCGAGAAGCTCATGGTCGACTCGGTGGTCACCTGGGCGCGGGACTACAAGGTCGACGGCTTCCGCTTCGACCTCATGGGTCACCACTCGCGGGACACCATGCTCGCCGTCCGCGAGGCCCTCGACGAGCTGACCACGCGGCGCGACGGCGTCGACGGCTCGGCCGTGTACCTCTACGGCGAGGGCTGGAACTTCGGGGAGGTGGCTGACAACCGGCTCTTCACCCAGGCCACCCAGGGCCAGCTCGACGGCACCGGCATCGGGACCTTCAGCGACCGGCTGCGCGACGCCGTGCGCGGGGGTGGGCCCTTCGACGACGACCCGCGGCTGCAGGGCTTCGGCAGCGGTGCGGCCACCGACCCCAACGGCGCCGAGATCAACGGCTCCGAGGCGGAGCAGCTCGCCA
Source organism: Actinotalea soli (assembly GCF_017565425.1). GTDB lineage: Bacteria > Actinomycetota > Actinomycetes > Actinomycetales > Cellulomonadaceae > Actinotalea > Actinotalea soli. The sequence goes on along the minus strand of NZ_JAGEMK010000005.1, from coordinate 17,707 downwards.
GGGCCCAGCACCAGGCGGACCTCGTCCGTCTGGGCATGGCCGGGAACCTGCGCGACTACGAGCTGCTCGCGAGCGACGGCGAGGTCCGGGCGGGCACCGAGCTCGACTACAACGGGCAGCCGGCTGGCTACGCCACCTCCCCGGAGGAGGTCGTGACCTACGTCGACGCGCACGACAACGAGACCCTCTTCGACTCGTTGGCGTACAAGCTCCCGCAGGACACCTCCATGGAGGACCGGGTGCGGATGAACACGGTCTCCCTCGCCACGACGGCCCTGGCCCAGACGCCCTCCTTCTGGCACGCGGGCACGGACCTGCTGCGCAGCAAGTCCCTGGACCGGGACAGCTACAACTCGGGCGACTGGTTCAACGTGCTCGACCTCAGCCGTCAGGACAACGGCTTCGGCCGCGGCCTGCCGCCGGCCAGCCACAACGAGGCCAAGTGGCCGTTCATGCGACCGCTCCTGGCCGACCCGGCCCTGGTCCCGGAGCCCGAGCACATCGAGGCCTCGGCGGCGATGAGCCAGGACCTGCTGCGGCTGCGGTTCTCGAGCGAGCTGTTCCGCCTCGGGGACGCCGAGCTCATCCAGGAGAAGGTCACCTTCCCCGCCAGCGGGCCCGAGGCCCTGCCCGGGGTGGTCACCATGCACGTGGACGACACCGCGGGGGAGGACGTCGACCCCGCACTCGACGGCCTGCTCGTGGTGATCAACGCCTCGGACGAGGAGGTCACCGTCGAGATCCCCGAGCTGGTGGGCGCCGAGTACGCGCTCTCCCCGGTCCTCGTCGAGGGTGCGGACCCCGTGGTGCGGGGGACCGCCTGGGCACCGCAGACCGGCGAGGTGACCGTGCCGGCCCGCACCGCGACGGTGCTGGTCGACACGCAGGGCGGGGACGGCGGCGAGGACCCGGGCGACGGCGGGGGCGACGGCGGGTCAGGCTGGTTCCGGGACCTGCTCGACCGGATCGCCGAGTGGCTCCGCTGGTTGCTGGGGCTGCTGCGGCCCTGAGGCCCGGTGCCGACGACCGGGGCCCAGCCCTCGTCGTCGCTCCGGGAGCTCAGCCCTCGTCGAGGGCCGAGGCGAGCGCGCGCTGCAGCTGCGCGACGCTCGCCCGGCCCTCGGTGAAGGCGCCCACGGCCCGGGTGACCTCCTGCAGGGTGGCCCCGTCCACCGCGGTGCCGTGCGCGAGGGAGGGCACGAGCTCGTCGCGCTCGAGGGCGGCGGTCGAGTGCAGCTGGTAGGGGTGCAGGGCCTGCACGCTCACGTCGGTCCGGGCCGGGATGGACCCCTTGACGCTGCTCAGGGCCGTCTGCGCCTCGGCCGAGCCGATCGTCGAGACCCAGCTCATGGCCTCGTCGACGTTGGTGGCCGAGCCGGGGATCGCGAAGGCGTCGACCACGAGGCCGAAGCTGCCCGAGGTGCCGGGGGCCGGAGCCCAGAGCACGTCGTTGCCGATCGGGATGTCCGCCGCGCGGAAGGCAGGCAGCGCCCAGTCGCCCATGATCATGAAGGCTGCCTCGCCCTCGGCCACCCGGAAGGTCATGTCCTCCCAGTCCAGGCTCGCGCGCTCCTGGTCCGCGTAGCCCACCAGGCGGGAGAAGGACCCCAGGGCTGCGGTCATCTCGGCGGACCTCGGGTCGGTGCTGCCGTCCCACAGCCCGCTGTACGCCTCGGCCCCCAGGTGGGCCAGGAGCACCGTCTCGAGCAGGTGCACCTGGGTCCAGTCGGCGCCGAGGGCCAGGGGGGTCACCCCGGACTCCTCGACGGTCTCGAGGGCCGCGAACCACTCGTCGAGGCTCGCGAAGGCCGTGGTCGGCGGGAGCCCCGCTGCCGTGAGCACCGAGGTGTTGGCCCACACCACGTTCGCGCGGTGCACGTTCGAGGGGATCGCGTAGGTCACCCCGTCCACCTGGGTCGCGGCGAGCACGGTCTCGGGCACGACGGAGGCCAGGTCCAGGTCGGCGACGACGTCGTCGAGCGGCCGCAGGTCGTGGGCGGCGACGTGGTCGGCGAGCTCGGCCCCGCCGTGCACCTGGAAGGTGTCGGGCGGGTCCCCGGCAGCCATGCGGGAGTCGAGCACGTCCTTGGCGGCCGACCCGGCTCCCCCGGCGACCCCCGCGTCGTCGAAGCGGACCCCGGGGTGCTGCTCGGCGAAGGTGCTGGACAGCGCGTCGAGGGCCAGCTTCTCCGAGCCCGAGGCCCACCACGTGAACACCTCGACGTGCGGCTCGACGGGCGCGCTGGGGGTCGCGTCGCCCCCGGGGGAGCAGGCGGCGAGCAGGGCGCCGACCAGGGTCGCCGCGAGGACCGGGGCGGTGCGGCGAACGGTCCGGCGAGCAGGACGGCCGTGCTGCCCGCGGGCACGACGACGGGGTGCGCGAGGTGCGCAGCGCGTCCTTGCGGGCATCCGTGGCCTCCGTCGGTGTGCGCACGAGCATGGCACGGGGGCGCCAGCAGGCCCCACCCGGCGGTACCGCGTCATCCAAGAGGGGAGCCTGGCCGCTGTCAAGGGTGATGGGCGAACAGGTGACCGGTACCCTTCGAGCGTGGCCAAGGACCGGGTGACCCCTGGATCCCAGACCTCCCTGCGCGAGGCCAACCGGGCACGCATCGTCGGCGTGGTCCAGCAGCGCGGCTCGATCACCCAGGTCGAGCTCGCGGGCGTCACGGGGCTGTCCGCCGCGACCATCTCCAACATCGTCAAGGAGCTCACCGGAGCGGGGGTCCTGACCACCACCCCCACCTCCCGCAGCGGTCGGCGCGCGCAGGAGGTCTCCCTCGCCCGGAACCTGGGCCTGGTGGCCGGGGTGCACTTCGGGGAGCGGTCGATGCGGGTCGCCCTGGCGGACGTGAGCCACCGCGTCGTCGCCGAGCAGCGCCTGCCCCTGCCCCCCGAGCACCGCGCCGACGACGGCCTGGACCGCGCCGCGATGCTGGTCGAGGAGATGGTCGACTCGGTGGGGGCCTCCCTCGGCGAGGTGCTGGCGATGGGGGTCGGCATCCCGGCCCCGGTCGACGTGCGAGCGGGGGAGGTCTCGGCCGAGGGGCTGCTGCGCGGCTGGGACGGTACCGACGTGCCCGCCGTGCTGGGGCGTCGCCTCGGGGTCCCGGTGCACGTGGACAACGACGCCAACCTCGGGGCCCTGGCCGAGGCCCGGCTCGGAGCGGCCAAGGGGCTGCGGGACGTGGCCTATCTCCGGGTCTCCCACGGCGTCGGCCTGGGGCTGGTCCTCGGTGGCGCCGTGCACCACGGCCGCAGCGGCGGTGCCGGCGAGCTCGGCCACCTGGTGCTCGACGACGACGGCCCGCCCTGCCGCTGCGGGAACCGGGGCTGCCTCGAGACCCTCGTCGGGTCCGCCTCCCTGCTCGCACGCCTGCAGCCCACCCACGGGCACCTGGCTCTGCGCGACGCCGTCGGCAAGGCCCTCGACGGGGACGAGGTCTGCCGTGAGGTGATCGCGGCGGCCGCCGTCCACCTGGGCCGCGCGATCGCGACCGTGTGCACCCTGCTCGACCCCGACGTCGTCGTCGTGGGTGGCGAGCTCGTGCGCGCGGGGGACGTGTTCCTCGAGACGCTGAGCACCACGATCGCAGGACGCACCCTGCCCAGCACCGCCGGGCCGGTCGCCGTCCTGCCCTCGCTGCTCGGTGACCAGGCCGAGGTGCGCGGCGCCCTGGCGCTGGCCCTGGACAGCTACCAGGGCCAGGCGCTGACCGTCGGGGTCGGCACGTGAGGCGCGGGCCCGTCAGCATGCGCTCCCCGGGCCGTGACCGCGCCGTGGCGCTGCGCACCGTGGTGGCGACGGCCGTGCTCGGTCTTGCCCTCGCGGGCTGCGTGACCCATGACCCGGCCGGCCCGCCGGCGGGGCACCCGGGGGCCGTCGAGGGGGACGGGCGCACGATCGCGCTGCTGCTCCCCGAGTCCAAGACCGCGCGGTACGAGGGGATCGACAGGCCGGTCTTCGAGCAGGTCGTGGCGCAGCGCTGCGCCGAGTGCACGGTCCTCTACGCCAACGCCCAGCAGGACGCCGCCCGGCAGCAGCAGCAGGCCGAGTCCGCCCTGACCCAGGGGGCCGAGGTGCTCGTGCTCGGGGCGGTGGACGCCGCCGCCGCGCAGAGCATCGTGACCACGGCGGCCGAGCGCGGGGTCGCGGTCATCGCCTACGACAGGTTCGTGGCCGACGTCCCCCTCGACTACTTCGTGGCCTACGACGCCGCCCGCGTGGGCCAGGTGCAGGGCCAGGCCCTGGTCGAGGCCGTCGGGGAGACCGAGGAGGGCGAGGGCGTGCTCCTGGTGCACGGCTCGCCGACCGACCCGAACGTGGCCGGGCACAAGGCCGGGCTCGCGCGCGCCCTCGCGGACTCAGGGCTCGAGGTCCTCGCCGAGTACGACACCCCGGACTGGAGCCCCGACAAGGCCCAGGAGTGGGTGCAGGGTCAGCTCACCCAGTACGCGGGCCGCGTCGTGGGGGTCTACGCCGGCAACGACGGCACCGCGGGGGGAGCGATCTCGGCCCTCCGCGCGGCCGGTCTGGACCCGGTCCCGCCCGTGACGGGGCAGGACGCCGAGCTGGCCGCGATCCAGCGGATCGTCGCCGGTGACCAGCACATGACCGTCTACAAGGCCATCAGCCAGCAGGCCCGCACCGCGGCCGAGCTCTCGGTCCGGGTGCTGCGCGGCGAGGAGCCGACCGCGACCGCCGAGGTCGAGGGGGTCCCGGCCGTCCTGCTCGCCCCGGTGGGCGTGACCAGGCAGAACGTCGATCGTGTGATCGTGAGAGGTGGGGTCTTCACCGTGGACCAGATCTGCACCGAGGCGTACGCCGCCGCGTGCCGCGGGCTCGAGCTGATCGGGGAGGAGGCCGGGTGACCGCGGAGACCGATCACGGCCTCGGTCCGTCGTCCCCGCCCAGCACCACGGTGCTGTCGTTGCGCGGCGTCTCGCACAGCTTCGGCGCGGTCCGCGCCCTGGTCGACGTCGACCTCGACGTGCACCCGCGCGAGGTCGTCGCCGTGGTCGGGGACAACGGCGCGGGCAAGTCGACCCTGGTGGGGGTCATGGCCGGGACGATCGTGCCCGACGCCGGGGAGCTCGTCGTCGACGGCCAGGAGCTCGGGCTCACCTCGCCCGGGCTGGCCCGCCAGCTCGGCATCGCGACCGTCTTCCAGGACCTCGCCCTGTGCGACGACCTCGACGTGGTCGAGAACCTCTACCTCGGCCAGGAGCTGCGGCGCGGCGGGGTGCTCGACGAGGTCGCCATGGAGCGCGAGGCGTGGCGGGTGATGTCCCGGCTCGGTGCCCGGGTGCCCTCGGTCCGTGCCCCGGTCGCGACCCTCTCGGGCGGCCAGCGCCAGACCGTGGCCATCGCGCGGGCCCTGCTCGGCGTCCCCCGCGTGCTCGTGCTCGACGAGCCCACCGCAGCCCTGGGCGTGACCCAGACCGCCGAGGTGCTCACCACGATCGAACGGGTCCGGGACAGCGGCCACGGGGTGGTCCTGGTCAGCCACAACATGGCCGACGTGCAGGCCGTCGCGGACCGCGTGGTGGTGCTGCGGCGGGGCCGGCTCAACGGTGACTTCGACGCCGAGCGGGCCAGCTACGAGGACATCATCGCGGCGATCACCGGGGTCAGCCCTCCGCGCCGCCGTCGGGCACCGGGGGAGGACGCATGAGCGGCACCTCCCTGGACCTCTCCTGGCGTCACGGGGGTGCGCCGTGGGGGCGGTGGCGCGGCGAACCGGGCCCGTGGCCCGTGATCGGCGCACTGGTGGTCCTGTCGCTGGTGTTCCAGGCGATCAACGGCAACTTCCTCTCGGCGGACAACCTCGTCAACCTGACGCTGCAGTCGGCCAGCCTGGGGATCATCACCCTCGGGGTGGTGCTCGTCCTCCTGGTCGGGCAGATCGACCTCTCGGTCGGGGCCGTGAGCGGACTCGCCGCGGCGGTCGTGGCCGTCGGGTTCGTGCAGCAGGGCTGGCCGTTGTGGGTCGCGGTGCTCGCCGCCGTCCTGCTGGGGGCGGGGATCGGCGGGGTCTACGGGCTGCTGACCACCCGCCTCGGGCTGCCCAGCTTCGTGGTGACCCTCGCGGGGCTCCTGGTCGCGGTCGGGATGCAGGTGCGGGTGCTGGGCTCGACGGGGTCGGTCAACCTGCCCTACGAGTCGTGGCTGGTGCGCTTCGCCCAGCAGACCTTCCTGCACCCGGTGGCCTCCTACGCGGTGGTCGCCCTGGTGCTCGGCACGTACGTGGGGTCGCGGCTGCTCGAGCGTCGACGTCGGGTCGAGGCCGAGCTCTCGGCCGCCTCCCTCGCGACGGTCGCGGGGCGCGCCGCGGTCCTCGCCGTGGTGCTCCTGGTGCCCACCTGGTACCTCAACACCGACCGCGGGGTCGGCGCGATGGTCGCGCTGTTCGTGGGTCTCGTCGCGGTGGCGGACCTGCTGCTGCGCCGCACCGCGTGGGGGCGCTCGGTCCGGGCCGTGGGCTCCAACGTCGACTCCGCCCGCCGCGCCGGGATCGCCGTGCGCCGGGTCTACGTCACCTGCTTCATGGCCTGCACCGCGCTCGCGGCCCTGGGCGGGGTGCTCTCGGCCGGACGGCTCGCCGCCGCCAACCAGGGGACGGGCGGTTCGGACCTCAACCTCACCGCGATCGCCGCGGCGGTCATCGGGGGCACGAGCCTCTTCGGCGGGCGGGGCAGCGCGTGGTCCGCGGTGCTCGGCGTGCTCGTCATCCAGGCGATCTCGAGCGGGCTCACCCTGCTCAACGTCGACTCCTCGGTGCGGTACGTCGTGACCGGGGTGGTGCTGGCCCTGGCCGTCACGATCGACGCGGTCTCGCGCCGCCGCAGCGAGGCGGGGGGCGGCACCCGGCGCTGAGCGTCTCGCACGCCGCCCCCGGGTCGCCGCGGTCAGGCAGCAGCCTCGACCCCCTCGTGGACCAGGGCCGCGATGTGGCGCTTGAGCTCGTTGAACTCGGGGCTCGTCGCGTCGCGCTCGCGGGCCAGCGGCACGGGGACGATCTCGCGGATGTGCCCGGGCACGCCGTGCGAGGCCCCGCCCGCCATGACCACCACGCGGTCGGCCAGGACGACGGCCTCCTCGATGCTGTGGGTCACGAAGAGCACCGTGGTGCCGGTCTCGCGGTGGATGCGGGAGAGCTCGGCCTGCATGGCGCTGCGGGTCAGGGCGTCCAGGGCGCCGAAGGGCTCGTCCATGAGCATCACGGCCGGGTCGTTGGCCAACACCCGGGCGATCGCGACACGCTGCTGCATCCCGCCGCTGAGCTGGCCCGGGTAGGAGCGTGCGAAGCGGGTCAGGCCCACGGCCTCGAGGACGCGCGTGGTCTTCTCGCCGACCACGGCTGAGGGGTAGCGCTTCTGCCGTGGGCCGTAGGCGATGTTCTCCGAGACGGTGAGCCAGGGGAACAGCCCGTAGTCCTGGAACACGACGCCGCGGTCCGGTCCGGGCCCGGTGATCTGCTCGTCGGCCACCGTGATGGTGCCGTCGGTCGCGGGCTCGAAGCCCGCGATGATCCGCAGCAGGGTGCTCTTGCCGCAGCCGCTCGCCCCCACCACGGTGACGAACTCCCCGGCGGCGACGTCGAGGTCGACGCCGGCCATGGCCTGGACGCCGCCGGCCCCGGGGGAGCCGTAGCGCTTGCCGAGGTCCACGGCGCGGATGGTGGCGGGCTGAGGGGCGCGGTCGTTGCCGATGCGAGGCATGGGGGCTCCTAGGAGAGGGTCGGGCGCCCGCGGGTGGCGACCTTGACGAGGAGGACGAGGAGGCGGTCGGCGAGGAACCCGGCGAGGCCGATGACGACCATCCCGGCGACGATGAGGTCGGTCTTGGACATGTCCCGGGCCTGGGTGATCATCGAGCCGAGCCCGGTGCTGATGCCGACGGTCTCGCCGACCACGAGGATCACCCAGGCCAGGCCGAGGGCGATCCTCAGGCCGCCGACGATCGAGTGCATCGCCGAGGGCAGCACCACCTTGTAGAGCACCTGGGCCTGCTTGGTGCCGAGCATCGCGGCGGCCTCGAGCAGCCGGACCGGCACCCGGCGCACGCCGGCGATCGTGTTGAGCAGGATCGGGAAGAAGGCCGCGAGGAACACCAGGAAGATCGTCGAGCGGTCACCGAACCCGATGATGAGCAGCGCGAGCGGTGCCCAGGCGGTCACCGGGATGGGCCGGACCAGGTTGATCACCGGGTCGAGCAGCCGGAACACCACCGTGAAGCGGCCCATGAGCACCCCGAGCGGGATGGCCGTCGCCGCGGCGATGCCGAAGCCCGTGAGCACCCGGCCGGTGCTGGCGGTCAGGTGCTCGATCAGGGTGCCGCTGAACGCGTCGTCGATCTGCCCACCCACGCTGATGTCGATCATGCGGGTCAGCACCGCGGCGGGGGTCGGCAGGAAGGCCATCTGGATGCCGAAGGGCAGGGTCCAGCCCTGCTGGACCCCGACGTGCCAGAGCAGGATGCCGAGGACCGGCACCGGCAGGGCCAGGGCCAGGGTGCTCGCGGTCCCACGCCAGCCGGCGGCGGAGGGCAGGCGCGAACGGAGGCCGGTGGCCAGCCGTCGCCCGGCGGGGGGCTGCACGGCGCCCGGGGTCGACGGGCCGGCCGTCGAGGCGTCCTCGGGGCGGCGGGGTGTGCCCGTGCCGGAGGTGGTCGGGGTGTCGGAGGTCGTGGTGCTCATGGCGGGTCCCTTCGCTGAGCCGGTGCCCGGGTGGTGCGACCACCCGGGCACCGTGGGGGTCAGGAGGTCGCGTCGACGAAGGTGGTGTCGAAGACGTCCTCGGCCGACGGCGCGGCGTCGAGGTAGCCGAGGGCGTGCATCTCCTCGGTCAGGGCGGTCACCTGGTCGCGGTACTCGGCGTCCAGCTCCCAGCGCGGCCAGATGTTGCCCAGCGCGGTCTCGACCACGGCGGCGTCGAGGCCGAACTGCTCGACCACGCCGTCGGCCCACTCCTCGGGGTTGTCGACCATGTGCTCGGTCGCGGCGACGTGGGTGTCGACCACGGCCTGCACGGTCTCGGGGTCCTCGTCGATCATGCGCTGGGTGGTGATCAGGCCGATGTTGACCCGGCCCACGGGGGTCTCGTACGGGTCGACGACGTCCACCGCGCCGTCCTGCTTGGCGATCGAGGGGCCGAGCTCCGCGCTCGAGAACGCGTCGATCTGACCCGAGGCCAGCGCGTTGGCCATGTCGGAGAAGGGCAGGTTCACCAGCTCGAGGTCGTCGATCTCGATCCCGTGGGCCTCGAGGGTCAGGCGGAGCAGGATCTCCTGCGAGGCGCCCTGCGGGTAGCCGACGGTCCGCCCGGCGAGGTCCTCGACCCCGTCGATCTCCGGGAGGCCGACGATGCCGGTCCCACCGTCCGCGGCCGAGGCCACGACCTTGACGTCCTCGCCGACCGCCACACCGGACAGGGCCGCAGGCACCCCGGTGACGCCGAAGTCGACGCTGCCGCTGACCACGGCGTTCTTGATGTCGGGGGAGGTGTCGAACTGGATGACGTCGAACTCGACCCCCTCGGCCGCGAGCTCCTCGTAGAAGAACGGGTGGAAGAGGTGCGGCTGGCCCTTGAGGGTGCCGACGGTGACGGTGGTCGTCTCGCCGCCGTCGCCGTCCCCGGCGCTCCCTGTGCTGCAGCCGGCGACGGTGGCGGTCAGGGCGAGGGCCGCTGCGGCGGCGCCGACGGTGCGGGTGTGACGGTTCATGTGGGGGTCTCCAGGATCCGGTGCGTCTGGGGCGGGGGTCGGGCGGGCAGGTCGGTCGGGGGTCGGGGCCCGGGTCGGGCCGTGGACGGGGTCAGCCGGTCGAGCGGCGGTACGCGCGCCACCCGCCGTGGTCGGTGATGTCGGTCTCGGCGCCGGTGAGCCAGCCGGTGAACCCCAGGACGCTGCTGCCGTCCTCGAGCTCGACCTGCCCCAGGGCCAGGGGCGGGGCCACCGTGGTGAGCAGGGCGCCCAGGGCGGCGGGGGAGAGCAGCCACTCCTCGCCGGGGAGGCTCGCGCCGGCCGGGGCGGCGGTCCCCTCGGTCCCTGCCGGACCGGTGCGGGTGACCACGGGACGGTCCCCGCCGGCAGTCAGGTGCATGCGGTACGCCGGGGCGGTGCGGACCTCGCGGTGGAAGCGCGCACCGAGGGCCTCGAGCTGGGCGCTGCGGGGCTCGCCGCGCAGGTGCGCGCCGACGACGACGAGCGGGATGCCCGTCCCTGGGAGCGGTGCGGGGGCATGGGCGCTCGCAGGGTTCTCCGAGGCTGCCCCGTCCCACGGGCCGCCCTCGACCAGGAGCCGGGCCAGGTCGATCGCGACCTGGTCCTCGAAGGCCCGGGTCACGAGGCTCACCCCGAAGGCCCCCGCCGTGGTGCGGCCCGCGGGCACCGCGACGGCTGCGAGGTCGAAGAGGTTGACGAAGTTCGTGAACGTCCCGAGCCGCGCGTTGACGCCGAGGGGGTCGGCGGCCACCTCGGCGAGGGTCGGGTGCTCGGGGGCGGTGGGCAGGAGCAGCGCGTCCACCCCCGCGAGGGAGGCCAGGGCGACGGCCCGCAGCTCGCGCAGGCGGGTGGTGTCCCGGGCGAGCTGGGGTCCGGTGACCGTGCCCGCCCCGCGGGCGATGTGCGCGACCGAGGGGTCGGCCCCCTCGGGGTGCGCCGCGAGGAAGTCGCCGTAGGCCGCGTACCTCTCGGCCACCAGGGCGCCGTCGTACAGCAGCCGGGCCGCCTCGAGGAAGGGCCGCAGGTCGATCGCCGTCGTGGTCGCGCCGCGCTCCTCGAGCCGGGTGCGGGCTCGGGTGAGCAGGGCGAGGGCCTCGGGGCCGAGCAGGGTGAGGTCCTCGGTGCGGGGCACGGCGACCCGGGGGGCCGCGGGGGCGGCGAGGCGAACGTCCGCGGGCCAGGTGCGGGACATCGGGTCCAGCGCGCTCGGTCCTGCCATGAGCCTGGTGCCGAGGGTGGCGAGCTCGAGGGTCGGGGCCAGGACCGTCACGCAGTCCCACGAGTCGCAGGCCGGGACGACGCCGTCCTTGGGCACCAGCCCGACGGTCGCCTTGATGCCGACGACCTCGTTGAAGGCCGCGGGCACCCGGCCCGATCCTGCGGTGTCGGTCGCGACCGCCAGGTCGACGATGCCCAGCCCGACGGCGGCCCCCGAGCCTGCGCTCGAGCCGCCCGACACCCGCTCGGGGTCGATCGCGCTGCGCACCGGACCGTACGGGGTGCGTGACCCGGTGAGGCCGGTCGCGAGCTGGTCGAGGTTGGTCTTGCCGAGCAGCACCGTCCCGGCGTCGAGCAACCGCTGGACCGCCGTCGCGGTGCGGGTGGCCGGGCCGGTGGCGAAGGCGGGGTGGGCGGCGGTCGTGGGCAGGCCCTCGACGTCGACGTTGTCCTTGACGGCCAGGACCGTGCCGGCCAGGGCCAGCTGCTCCCCCCGGGCGGTGCGAGCCTCGACGAGGGCGGCGTCCGCCAGGGCCTCGGCCTCGGGACGCAGGGTGATCCACACCTCGGGGCGGTCGACCCCGGCGATGCGACGGTAGGCCGCGCGGACGCGCTCGGTCGGGGTGGGGGTCGGGGACGCGACGGTGGTGGGCTCGCTGGTCAGGGGCCGGGGTGCGGTCGTGGTCATCGCTGGCCCCCGACCTGGCCGCGGGCCATGGCCAGCGCGTTGGCGGCTCGCTCGACGACGACGTCCTTGGAGGCCCCGACGTGGTCGGCGAGGGCCTCGAGGGCCGTGGGCAGTCGGCCGCCGAGCACGAGCTCGGCGATCTCGATGTGCTCGTCGATCGTGGCCCGCATGCGGTCGGCGGTCAGGTAGTCGTACATCCGCACGGCGCGGATGCGCTGGTTCACCTGTGCCAGCGAGGCGGACAGGGCACGGTTCCCCGAGGCGGCCAGGAGCGCGGTGTGGAAGCCCTCGTCGACGGTGACGAACCCGGCGCTGGGGGCCGGCTCGTCGTCGGACATGCGCTGCCAGGACTCGAGCTCGGTGGTGAGTCGGACCGCGTCGTGGTGGACCGTCGGGTCGTCGATCGCGCGGCGGATGCCCTGGAGCTCGAGGGTGATCCGCAGCTCGTAGAGGTCGGTCAGGTCCTCGAAGGTCGGCATGTACAGGTACAGCCCGCCGGCGCGCTTCTCGAGCAGCCCGTCGGCGTGCAGCCGGGCCAGGGCCTCGCGGACCGGGGTCCGGGAGACGCCGAAGTGCTCGGCCAGGCGCTCCTCGCCCAGGCGTTCCCACGGGGAGAACCGTCCACCCATGAGCTCCTCGCGGAGCGCCTCGTACACCTTCTCGCGGCGAGGGAGCCGTGCAGCACCAGGGTCCGGAGCCGAGTCCGGGGCTGCATCCGTCGTTGTACCCATGGCTGTATACAGAACCGGGTACATGTTTCCGGCAGCGGCGCGGAGCGGTGAACGGGTTGTGTCGAGGTGTAACAGTCGTGTTGCCTAGGGCCCTGCTCGGCAGAGAGCCGCGCCGTCGTCCCGAGGAGAAGCCATGCCCCCCAGGCTCAGTGCCCGCGCGTTGTTCTGGTGGGGGGCCGGGCTGATGCTCGCGGCCTTCGTCGCGACCCGGATCCTGTGGCGGCTCGCGAACGGCGTCGCGGCGGACGGGCTGCAGTCGATCCTCGTCGAGGTGGCGCACGCGATCTCGACGACGACGACCCTCGCCTACTCGATCGGGGCAGCCCTGATCGGGGCCGCGTTCGTCGTGCGGGCCCTCGAGCCCGCCGGCGGTGCGGTCTCGCGGCCCGGCGAGGTGGGTGCGCCCGACGTCGAGCGCTGAACGGCTCGCCCCGGCGGCGCGTCAGGGGCCGAGGGCGTCAGCGGAAGACGATGGTGCGGTGGCCGTCCAGCAGCACCCGGTGCTCGGCGTGCCAGCGGACGGCCCGGGCCAGGGCGCGACGTTCGACGTCCTGCCCGAGGGCGACCAGGTCCTCGACCTTCTTGGAGTGGTCCACCCGCTCGACGTCCTGCTCGATGATCGGGCCCTCGTCGAGGTCGCCGGTCACGTAGTGCGCGGTGGCGCCGATCAGCTTGACCCCGCGGTCGTGGGCCTGCGCGTACGGGCGGGCCCCCTTGAAGCTGGGCAGGAACGAGTGGTGGATGTTGATGATCCGCCCGGCCAGGGTGCGGCACAGGTCGTCCGACAGGATCTGCATGTAGCGGGCCAGCACCACGAGCTCGGCGTCGAGCTCCTCGACGAGCTCGAGCAGGCGGGCTTCGGCCTCCGCCTTGGTGTCCCGCGTCACGGGCACGTGGTGGAAGGGGATCCCGTAGAAGGCGGCGACGTCCGCGAGGGCGGTGTGGTTGGACACGACAGCGACGATGTCGACCGGCAGGCCCTCGGACTGCTGCCGGAAGAGGAGGTCGTGCAGGCAGTGCGCGGCCGTCGAGACCATGAGCACGGTGCGCATGCGCCTGCCGGCGACGTCGAGGGTCCACGTCATCGAGAACTCCTCGGCCAGCACGGCCAGGGCCTCGTCGAGCAGCTCGCGCGAGGTCGCCGCCTCGACCTGCACGCGCATGAAGAACAGGCCGCTGAGCGGGTCGCCGAACTGCTGGGACTCGGTGATGTTGCCGCCGAGCTCGGCCAGGAGGCCGGCCACGGCGTGGACGATGCCCGGCCGGTCGGGGCAGGAGAGGCTGAGCACCCAGTGGGTCGTCTCCCCGTGCTCACGGGTGGCGGCGCTCGTGCCGGGGGTCGCGACGGTACGGATGTGGCTCACGAGCCCCGAGGCTAGCCGGTCCGCGCACCGGGGCGCGGGGTGGCCCGGGGGTGCGCCCCCGTCCGGCCGACCCGGGACGGCGTCTCGACCTGTGGGGGCGCGGTCGCGGCTGCGCGGGCGGGGGTGACACGATGGGGCCATGAGCCTCGAGGTGACCATCCGCAGCGTGTCCGAGCAGGACGCGGGCGAGCTCCTGACGCTGCGACGCGCGGCCTTCGTGAGCGAGGCCCAGGTGTACGGGGACCCGAACATCCCGCCGCTGACCCAGACCCTCGACGAGCTCCGCGCGGACATCGCCGCCGAGGGCGTCGTCACGCTCGGCGCCTGGGCCGGCCACCGCCTGGTCGGCTCGGTGCGTGTGCTCCTCGAGCCGGGCAAGGCGACCCTCGGGCGGCTCGCCGTCGCCCCCGACCTCCAGGGCCAGGGCATCGGCACCCAGCTGCTCCTCGCCGTCCCGCCCCACCTGTCGGAGGACACCTCCGAGCTGTGGGTCTTCACCGGCCGGGACTCGGTCCACAACGTGGCCCTCTACGAGAAGCACGGCTACACCCACCAGCACGACCAGACCGCGGGCGACCTCACCTACGCCTACCTGCGCAAGATCGTCGGCGCGGCCGACGACGTCGAGGTCGCGCCTCCGGCCTGAGCTGCTCCCCAGTCCCGGGTCGGCGGTGGGATGTCGTGCGCCCTAGACGCATATAACGTTAGGGTTATACGCTCGCTCCATGAGCGCACTCGACGTCCTCGGAGACCCGGTCCGTCGGCGTGTGCTCGAGCTCCTCGCCGCGGGAGACAAGCCCGCCGGCGCGGTCTCGGCCGCGGTCGAGCAGGAGTTCGGCATCAGCCAGCCTGCCGTCGCCCGTCACCTGCGGGTGCTGCGCGAGGCCGGGGTGGTGACGCGGCGGTCCGAGGGTGCCCGTCGCATCTACGGGCTGGACGGTGCCGTGATCGACGAGCTGCAGCACGTCGTCGACCGGTACCGCTCGCTGTGGGCCCAGCGCCTGGACGCCCTCGACACCGAGATCGCCCGCGGCGCGCGTGACCGCCGCGCGGCCGAGCACAAGGAGCAACGAGATGACGACGACCTTCGGTGAGGTCACCCGCCGCGGTGACCGGTTCGACCTGGACTTCGAGCGGGTCTACTCGACCACGGTCGAGGACGTGTGGAGCGCGGTGACCGAGCCCGACCGGCTCGCCCGCTGGATGGCCCCGTTCGTCGGAGACCTCCGGCTCGGCGGCCGCTGGCAGTGGCCCGGCGAGGACGGCGGCGTGGACTGCGTCGGCACGGTCACCGAGTGCGAGCCTCCGCGCCGCTACACGACCACGTGGGAGTACGCGGGCGAGAGCCCCAGCACGGTCGAGGTGACGGTCACCGAGCACCCCGAGGGGGCCGTGCTGACCCTGCGGCACACCGACCTCGCCGACGCCGGGTATGGCGCCGGCTGGCAGGCCTACCTCGAGCAGCTGGACCGCGACCTGCCGGTCGCGGCGTCCTCGGCGGTCGATCCCGACCGGCCGGCGGGGGTGTCCTGGGACGCGCGGTTCGCGGCCCTGCACGCCGTGTGGGGGCCGCGGATCGCTCAGGCCCGCGGGGCCGTGACCAGGTCCGGAGCGGTCTGAGCTGCAGCGCCGTCGTCGGGCTCCTCCCGGTGCGAGCGCAGGGCGATCGCGACGACGACGGCCGCCGCGAAGGTCACGGTCGCGCCGATCCACGCGGTCCCGACCGCCGCCGTCGTGAAGGCCTCGCGCGCGGACTCGAGCAGCAGGTCGGCGTACCGCGCGGGGAGCTCGGCGGCGGCGGCGACCGCTCCACCGAGGGTCTCCCCGGCGCTCGCGGCGGCGGCGTCGGGCACCTGCGACGGCACGTCGACGCCGGCGCGGTACACCCCGGAGAGCACGCCGCCCAGGGTCGCGACCCCCAGCGTGGCCCCGAGCTCGTAGGCGGTCTCGGAGATGCCCGAGGCGGCCCCGGCGCGCTCGGGGGGCACCGAGGCGAGGATCGCGTCGTTCGTCAGGGTCTCGGCCAATCCCACGCCGGCGCCGACGAGGACGAAGGCGGCGACCACCACACCCCCGCCGTCGCTCGCGGTGAGGGTCGTGCCCACCAGGTAGCCCGCCGTCGAGAGGGCCAGGCCGGCGGGGATGAGCAGCCGGATCGGCGCGACGCGGGCGAGGGCCACGGCGATCAGCCCCATGACGACGGCGGCGAGGGCCCCCGGCATGAGGCGCAGCCCGGCGGCGATCGGGTCGAGCCCGACGACGAGCTGCAGGTGCTGCGACACGAGGAACAGCAGCCCGGACAGCGCGAACACGCTCATGAGGTTGGCGACCACCGAGGCGCTGAACACCCGCACCGTGAACAGGCGGACGTCGAGGAGCGGGTCGGTCGCGCGCAACTGGCGGTGCACGAACACGGCGCCGACGACGGCCCCGAGCGCGAGGGCACCCACGGCCGCGACCGAGACGCCCCCCGTGGTGAGCCCCTTGATGCCGTAGACGAAGGGCAGCATCGCGCCGACCGACAGCACGACGCTCAGCAGGTCGATGCGCCCGGCACCTGCGCGCCGTGACTCGGGCAGCAGACGGGGCCCGACGACGAGCAGCACCGCGAGCAGCGGCACGTTCAGCAGGAAGACCGACCCCCACCAGAAGTGCTCGAGCATGAGCCCGCCGACCATCGGGCCCAGCGCCGTGCCGGCCGAGAAGGCCGAGGCCCAGATCGCGATGGCGAGCCGCCGCTGACCGTGGTCGAGGAAGACGTTGCGCAGCAGGGACAGGGTCGAGGGCATCAGGGTCGCGCCGAACAGGCCCTTGAGGGCGCGGGCGGCGATGAGCTCCTCGGGGGTCGACGCGAACGCGGCGAAGAGGCTCGCGAGGCCGAACCCGGCGGCACCGAGGAGGAGCAGGCGACGGCGGCCGACGCGGTCGCCCAAGGTGCCCATCGTCACCAGCAGGCTCGCCAGGACCAGGGTGTAGATGTCGACGAACCAGAGCTGCTGGGCGGCGGTGGGGCTCAGGGCCGCGGCGATCTGCGGGATCGCGAAGGAGAGCACCGTGTTGTCGATGCTGACGAGCAGCACGGGGAGCATGAGGACGCCCAGGGCCATCCACTCCCGGCGACCGGCGCGCGCCGGGGCGGTCGGGGCGGTGGTGACGGGGGCGCGGCGGGCGGGCATGGTGCTTCTCCTGGTGATGATCGGACCGACCGGGCTGCGTCGACCGGACTACTGTACCGGCTGGACGGTACAGCATCGCTAGGGTGGGTGTCATGGCTGAGACGCGCGACCGCATCCTCGACGCCCTCGGGGCCCTTCTCCCCGAGGTGGGCCCGGCCGGGGCGACCCTCGAGGCGGTGGCCGCCCGGGCGGAGGTGTCCAAGGGTGGGCTGCTCTACCACTTCGGCAGCAAGGAGGCCCTGTACGCGGGGTTCCTCGCCCGCCTCGAGGAGGCCACGGCCGGTGAGGTCGAGCGCATGCGTGCCTCGGCGGACCACGGGGTCGAGACCTTCTTGCGGGTCTCCTCGGTGACGGACGACCACTTCACCCGCACGTTCCTCAGTGCTCTGGTCCTGATCGGGACCCCCGAGGTCGATGCCGCCGCGACCGTCGCGCGGGTGCTGGCCGCGTACCGGTCAGCCGTCGAGGAGTGCGTCCCGGACCCGGTGCTCGCCCGCCTGGTGCAGCTGGTCGGGGACGGCCTGTACCTCAACGCCATGGTCGGCTCCCTCGACCCCGCGGAGGACGACCAGGTCATCGCCCGCGTCGTCGCCATGACCCACCCCTGACCGCCGTCTGCCCTCTCGCCGCCGCCTCCTCACCGCGCCCCCTCACCCCCTTCTCGCCCCCAGCTCGCCCGCGTCTCCCGGGCAGGGCCCCCGGCGCGGCCCGGCCCCGCGCCGCGCCGACCCAGCCCGCGAGGTCGCACATCCGCACCGAGGACGCACATGCGCACGTGCGTCCTCGGCGCAGATGTGCGACCTCGG
>NZ_JAGEMK010000004.1 GCF_017565425.1 Actinotalea soli | reverse complement strand
CGGCCGGCCCCGGGGGGGGGGGGGCGGGCTGGCGGCCGCCCCGCCCCTCCGTAGCGCTGCTACGGGTCAGGCGTTGATGCGCAGACCGGTCGAGGCCGAGAAGGCGTGGCGCTCGCCGGGGCGGATCGCGACCCAGATCGTCTCATTCTTGCCGGGCACCTGGCGCGGGTCGACACGCACGATGACGCGCGCGTCGCCGGCGCCGGAGTGGATCTCCTTGGCGGCGGACTCGGGGACGTCGAGGTCGCCGTAGACGAAGGCGTCGGAGCCGAGCTCCTCGACCAGGGCCACCTTGACCGGGATGGCACCCTCGGCGCCCTGCGACACGACGTCGAGGGACTCGGGGCGGAAGCCCAGCGTGACGTGGCCCTTGTCCTCGGGGGTCAGGGCACCGACGATGCTGCGCTCGAGCGGGATGCGGGTCGAGCCGAGCTGTGCGACGCCGTCGGCCACCTGGAAGGAGCCGATGTTCATCGCCGGGGAGCCGATGAAGCCGGCGACGAAGACGTTCGCCGGGGTGTCGTACATGTCGCGCGGGGTGCCGACCTGCTGCAGGAGGCCGTCCTTGAGGACCGCGATGCGGTCGCCCATGGTGAGGGCCTCGGTCTGGTCGTGGGTGACGTAGACCGTGGTGACGCCCAGGCGACGCTGGAGCGAGGCGATCTGCGTGCGGGTCTGGACGCGGAGCTTGGCGTCGAGGTTCGACAGCGGCTCGTCCATGAGGAAGACCTGGGGCTGGCGGACGATCGCACGGCCCATGGCCACACGCTGACGCTGACCGCCCGAGAGGGCCTTGGGCTTGCGGTCCAGGTACTCGGTGAGGTCGAGGATCTTGGCAGCCTCCTCGACCCGCTTGCGGATCTCGGCCTTGGGCGTGCCGGCGATCTTGAGGGCGAAGCCCATGTTGTCCGCGACGGACATGTGCGGGTACAGCGCGTAGTTCTGGAAGACCATCGCGATGTCGCGGTCCTTGGGCTGCACGTCGGTGACGTCGCGGTCACCGATGAGGATGCGGCCCGCGTTGACGTCCTCGAGGCCGGCGAGCATGCGCAGGGAGGTCGACTTGCCGCAGCCCGAGGGGCCGACGAGGACGAGGAACTCGCCGTCCTCGATGTGCAGGTCGAGGGCGTCGACTGCGGGACGCTCGGTCCCGGGGTAGACGCGGGTTGCCTGGTCGTAGGTGACCGTAGCCATGATCGGTACTTCCCTTCACCGGCAGGTACGTGCCGGACGATCCGTCGTGATGGGAGTCGTGGTGTCCTCTGTGACACCGGCGCGCGAGGCATGGTCGACTGTGACCCACGTCTCGCGCGTGACGTCTGCATCTTGCCACACGTTCGACGTCCGGAGCGCCGGACCGCGGGTCGGAGGTCTGAGCACCGCTCCCACGACGGCCGCCTCCGGGCGCCCCCTCCTCAGGGGAGGTCGAGGCCCGTGGCGAGCGCGCCCAGGGCCTCGGCGAGGCTCTCCGGGCTGTCGGTCCGGTGGCGGGCCGCGGTCTCCCCGGGCCCCACCTTGACGGTCACGTCCTGCGCGCCGAGGGTCACGAAGGCCCGCTCGTCGGTGACGTCGTCGCCCACGTAGACCACGACGGCGACCTCGAGCTCGCCGCGCAGGTCGGCCAGGGCGTGGCCCTTGGTGACGTCGAGCACCGACAGCTCGACCACGTCCTTGCCGTGCATCGCGTCCACCCCCTCGCGCTCCCCGAGGGCGAGGGCCAGCTCGGTCAGCCGGGCGGCGTCGGCGGGGGTGGCCGTCCGGGTGTGCAGCACCACCGAGGCCGGCTTGTGCTCGACCCGCGCTCCTCCCACGGTCCCGGCCGCGGCGTCGAGGTCGTCACCGATCTCGTCCCGCAGGGCGGCCGCCTCCGGGGGCAGGTCGAGGGCGACGCGCTCGAGGGCCCCCGCGACGCGGCGGCCGCGCTCGGCGCCGTGGCTGCCCACCAGCCAGGTCCCGTCGGGGACCTGGGCCAGGCGGGACAGGTCGTCCAGGTGCCGGCCCGAGACGAGGGCGAGCTCCAGGCCCGAGGCACCGCTCAGCCGGTCCAGGGCCACGACGGCCTCGGGCAGGGCGCGGCTCGCGTCGGGGTCGTCCACCAGGGGGGCGAGGGTGCCGTCGAAGTCGAGGGCCAGCAGCACCCGGTCCCCGGCCCGCAGCCGCGCCACGAGCTCATCGGTCGGGAAGCCCGCCGTCGGCCCGGTCACAGGTTCCCCCCTGCCTGCTCGGTGGTCGCCGGCTCGCCACCGGCCTGCTCGCCGTCCTGCGCCTCGGGGTCGCCGTCCTGGGGAGCGAGGGCCTCGTGGCCCGGTTCGACGTACCTGGATCGCTCGTGCCGCGAGCGGTCGGAGCGGGCAGGCGGGGGAGAGGGCTGGTCCGGGACGGCCGTGAGGGTGGACAGGAAGCGCTGCGACCACTTCGTGACGTCGTCCTCGATGACCCGACGGCGCAGCTTGCGCATGCGGCGCCGGACCTCGCGCGGGTCCATCCGGACGGCTCGCTCGATCGCGTCCTTCATGCCCTCGATGTCGTGCGGGTTGATGAGCAGGGCCCCCGAGAGCTCGTCGGCGGCCCCCGCGAACTCGCTCAGCACCAGCACGCCGGTGTCGTCGGTGCAGGCGGCCACGAACTCCTTCGCGACGAGGTTCATGCCGTCGCGCAGCGCGGTGACGAGCATGACGTCGGCCGCCAGGTAGAGGGCGGCCATCTCCTCGGGCGGGTAGGAGTGGTGCATGTAGTAGATCGCCGCCGAGCCGATCTGGCCGTGCTCGCCGTTGATGCGCCCGACGAGGATCTCGACCTCCTCGCGCAGCTGCTGGTAGGCCTCGACGTTCTCCCGGCTCGGGCTCGCGACCTGCACCAGTGCGGCCTCGGGCACCTCGAGGCGCTTGTCCTCGAGCAGCTCGCCGAAGGCCTTGATCCGGTGCCGGATGCCCTTGGTGTAGTCGAGGCGGTCCACCCCCAGCAGCAGCACCTTCGGGTCGCCCAGGTCGTGGCGGATCTCCCGGGCACGGGCCTTCACGGCCTCGGTGCGTGCCAGGGCGTCGAACTTGCTCGAGTCGATCGAGATCGGGAAGGCCGCGGCGCGCACCCCCCGGTGGCCGTGCTCGGTGGGCACGCTGACCATCGACCCGCGGGTCGTGAGGTCGGTCAGGCGGCGCACCACGCGGATGAAGTTGGACGCGTCCCCCGGGCGCTGGAAGCCGATCAGGTCGGCACCGAGCAGGCCCTCGATCACCTGACGCCGCCAGGGCAGCTGGGAGAAGATCTCGAGCGGGGGGAACGGGATGTGGTGGAAGTAGCCGATCCGCAGGTCGGGCCGCATCGAGCGGAGCATCGCGGGCACCAGCTGGAGCTGGTAGTCCTGCACCCACACGGTCGCCCCCTGCGCCGCCTGGCCCGCGGCGGCCTCCGCGAAGCGCCGGTTGACCCTGCGGTAGGCCTCCCACCAGGTGCGGTGGAACTCGGGCGGGCTGATCACGTCGTGGCACAGCGGCCACAGCGTGTCGTTCGAGAAGCCCTCGTAGTACTGCGCGATCTCCTCGGCGCTCAGCGCGACGGGCACCAGGTGCATGCCGTCGGCGTCGAACGGCTCGTGCTCGAGGTCGGGCTTGCCGGCCCAGCCCACCCACGCGCCGTCGGCCTGCTGCATGACGGGCTGCAGGGCGGTCACGAGCCCCCCGGGGGACCGCTTCCAGCTCGTGCCGCCCTCCTCGTCCACCGTCACGTCCACGGGCAACCTGTTGGCCACCACGACGAGCTCGTACCCTGCGCGCTCCACCACTGCCTCAGCTCCTTGGTCCGCCCCGAGGCTACCGAGAGGCCGCGGGCCCTGCTCGGCGGATCGCGCCGTCGTGAGACGGTCCGGCCGGGAGCAGGCCTCCGGTGCGCCACCCGGCCCCGGAGGGCCGGGGCGGATAGCGTGACGGGATGGAGCGCATCGGCGTCGCCCCCGGCACGGAGATCGGGGGGTACCGCGTGGTGTCCTCCCTCGGCCAGGGGGGCATGGGGGCGGTCTACCGCGCGGTCGACGGCGGCGGTGCCCCGGTCGCGCTCAAGCTGCTGCACCCCCACCTGGGCACCGACCCCGACGCGCGCGAACGGCTGCGCCGCGAGGTGGCCCACCTGCAGCGGGTGCGGCACCCCGGGGTCGCGCGGGTGCTGGACGCCGAGATCGAGTCGAGCGAGGCCTTCGTCGTGACCGAACTCGTGGACGGGCCGGACCTCGCGGCCCACGTGCGCCGCCACGGCCCGATGCCCGAGGCCGAGCTCGCCGACCTCGCGGAGCAGCTGCGTGAGGCCCTGACCGAGGTGCACGGGGCCGGGGTCCTGCACCGCGACCTGACCCCGGGCAACGTGCTGATCAGCCCGCGCGGGGCCGTGCTCATCGACTTCGGCATCGCCCAGGCCGCCGAGGACCCGCGCGTCACCTCGGTGGGCATGGTCGTGGGGACCCCCGGCTACCTGTCCCCTGAGCTCCTCGAGGGCGGCGAGCCGGCCGAGGCCGCCGACTGGTGGGGCTGGGCGGCGGTCCTCGCCTTCGCCGCGACCGGCCGGCCGCCCTTCGGCCACCGACCCGTGCAGTCCGTCCTGGCTCGGGCCCGCGAGGGCCGCCCCGACCTCGAGGGCGTCCCGCCGCGCACCGAGGTGACCCTGCGAGCGGCCCTCGCGGCCGACCCGGCGACCAGGCTCGACCCGACCGCGGTGGTCGCCGAGCTGCGCCGCGTGGCCGACGGCGACCTGGGTGACCCCGCCCTGCTCGCAGCCCCCGCAGCGATGGCGGCAGGGCCGGCCGGGGCGGCGGGGGCGACGGGGGTGACCACGACCGTCCCGCCCCTCGGCCCCGACGAGGGGTGGCCCACCGAGGTCCACCCGGCCCCGGGCCCCGAGGACGACGACCCGGCGACCGCGGTCCTCGAGCACGGCTCGACCCAGGTGATGCCCGCCCAGGAGGGCGCCTGGGACGAGGAGGACACCGAGCTCGGCGGCTCGTGGTCCGAGGAGGACGGGTGGCCGCAGGAGGGCCCCGAGGGCTCCGAGGACCGGTGGCACCCGCCCGGGTCCGTCCCGCCCGAGGGATCCCCGCTCCTCGACCCTGCCGTGTCCACCAGCCCGCGCCGGCGCGTGGGTTCGGTGCTGGCCCTGGGGTCGGTGCTCGTCGCGATCGGTGCGACCAGGCCCGGGGTCGCGCTCGCGGTCGCCGTCGTGCTCGCGGTGCTGGTGCGCAGCGTGGGCCTGGACGTCTCGGCCCTGCTGCGACGACGGGCCGTGCGCGGCACCTCCCGCGGGGCGGCCGTGCGCGGGGTGGTGACCTGGCCCTGGTACCTGGGGCGTGCGGTGCTGGGAGTGCTGCCCTCGACCCTCCTGGCCGCTGCCCTCACCGCGATGGTCGGTGGCGTCGGCTGGTGGTTGCTGGGCACGGGGCGGCTCACGGTGGCCGAGCCCGCCCCGGGCGAGCCGACCGGGGAGCTCGCCGAGAACGCCGCCTGGGTCACCCCCGCCCTGGTGGGCGCGGTGGTGCTGGTGGCCCTCCTCATGCTCTGGTTCGGGCCGATGAGCCGGATGACCCGTCTCGGTGCGCGCTGGACCCTCGCCGCCCTGGCCCCCGGCACCGTCGGGGCCGTCACCGTGGTGGTCCTGGGCCTCGGCGCCGCGGCCGCGATCGTGTTCCTCGTGGTCCTCGCGCCCCAGGGTGTCCCGGAGACCGTGTGGTGGCCGTTGCCGGGGCCGCCCGACCTCCGCTGACCGAGGTGTGCTGACGGAGGTGTGCTGACGGAGGTGGCCTGGGCACTAGGTCCACCACCTGGCCATGCGCGCCACGTATCGTGGCGCGCATGAACCGCGAGCACCCACGGCTGCCCTGGCCCGTGCTCGCGCCCGTGGTCGCCCTGCTCGCCGTGGCGAGCGGCCTGGTGGCCCTCGGCCGCAACGGCTCGCTCCTGGTGCACCACTGCGTGCCCGGGGACGGTGTGGCTGGTTGGCTCGGGCTGCGCCTGGCCCTGCTCCGCGCCGACTCCACGTGCCCCACGGAGAGTCTCGCCGTCGGCGGGGACGGTCGTCACGTGCTCGGGGTCGCCGTGGTCGTGGCGCTGCCGGTGCTCCTCGGTCACCTCGCGGGGGTCGGTCTCGGTCTCGGTGCTCTCGGAGCGCTGCAGGCCCTGGGCCGGGCGGCCCGCGGCGCGGTCTCCCTCCTCGGGGGGCTGCTCGGCAGGCTCCCTGGCGCCGTGCTCCCGCTCGTCCGCCGCGGGGCGAGGGCCGTGCCCGCGTCCGGGTCGACGCGCGGCGGTGCGGTCGCGGCCGGGGTGCCGTGGCGACGGGGGCCGCCCGGACGGCTCGGGCTCGGCCTCGCCTGAGCCTCGCGCCCCTCGCTCGACCGAGCACCTTCGCTCGACCGGGCCAGGGTGCCCAGACGTCCTGACCCGGACGGCCCAGGCCGTCCTCCCGATCCCGGAGGCACCATGTCCACCCAGTCCAAGCAGCAGCGCCGCGAGGAGGCCCGCGCCCAGGCCCTGCGCCGGCGCCAGGAGCAGGAGCGCGCCGCGAGCCGGCAGCGCGTCCTGCTCATCACCCTCGTCCTGGTCGGCCTCGTCGTCATCGGCGGCGTGGTCGTCTGGATCCTCAGCAACCAGCCCGACCCCGCGCCCGACTTCAGCGAGGTCGAGGACCCGCTGGGCTCGGTCAGCGCCCCGGCCAGCTCGACCGCCGAGGGCGGGATCCTCGTGGGGGCCGACGGCGTGGCCGGCAGCACCGAGGGCTCGGCGGAGGACGCCGTGACGGTGACGATCTACTCCGACTTCCTCTGCCCCGTGTGCGCGACCTTCGAGCAGACCAACGGTCCGGTGCTCGAGGAGCTCCGCGCCACCGGGGACGTGGTCGTCGACTACCGCCCGGTCTCGATCCTGGACCGCGCCGCGGCCGGGTCGCAGTACGCGACCCGTGCAGCCACCGCGGTCGCCCTCGTGGCCGACCAGGACCCTGAGGCCTTCGTCGCCTTCCACGACGCGCTCTTCGCCAACCAGCCCACCGAGGGCGGTACGGGACTGTCCGACGAGGAGATCGCCGACCTGGCCCGAGGGTCCGGCGTCGACGACGCCGTGGCGGACCAGATCGCCGACGGCTCGTACTTCTCGTGGGGCGAGGACTCCTACGCCTCGTGGGTCGCGGCCGCGACGGCCCAGGCCACGCGGGACTTCGAGCAGTTCGGCACGCCGACCGTGCTCGTCGACGGTCAGAACCTGGCCGACCTCGGGGTCGACTGGCGGATCGAGGGTGCCCTCGAGCTCACGGTCGAGGAGGCCCGCGGCTGAGCCGCGGGCCCGGTCGACAGGAACCTCGATGAGTCTCGACACCCCCGCGCGGGAGGGCCTGGTCGCCCGCGCCTTCCGGATCCGGCACGACAACCGGTTCATCTTCACGACGATGCTGCTCTCGGCCTGCATCAGCCTGGTCGCGTCCTTCGTGCTCTCGATCGACGCACTCCTGCTCGCCGAGGACCCCGACCGCGTGCTCGCCTGCGACGTCAGCGCGGTGCTCTCGTGCGGGGCCGTGGCGCAGTCCTGGCAGGCCTCGCTCTTCGGCTTCCCGAACGCCTTCCTGGGGCTGGTCGCCGAACCCGTGGTCATCACCATCGCGGTGGCCTCGCTGGGCGGCGTGAGGTTCCCGCGCTGGTTCATGGCCTCGGCGCAGCTCGTCTACACCCTCGGCCTGATCTTCGCGTACTGGCTGTTCGCGCAGTCGATGTTCGAGATCGGCTCGCTGTGCCCGTGGTGCCTGCTCGTGACGGTCTCCACGACCCTGGTGTTCACGACCCTCACCCACGTGAACGTCCGCGACGACAACCTCTACCTGCCGCGTCCAATCCAGGAGCGGGCACGGTGGGCGATCGACCACGAGGTCGACGTCGTCGTGGTGTGGCTGTGGCTCATCTTCCTGGCCGCTGTCATCGGGCTGCGCTACGGGCCCGCGCTGCTGGGCTGAGCGCGAGAGGGCTCCCCGGCCGGTCCCGGTGGGGGAGCCCTCTGGCAGACTTGTCGCCGCGCCCGGGGCACCGGGCTGGCCGCCTTAGCTCAGTGGTAGAGCACCCGCCTTGTAAGCGGACGGTCGTCGGTTCGAATCCGACAGGCGGCTCCGTGGGTCGGCGACGCCCGGGAGGGCCGGGGCGGCGACGCTCCGGGAGATCCGGGGCGCCGTCGCCCCGGGGTCTCAGGGCCGGGCAGGCCCGACGGGCCCCAGGGTGGGCTGCTTGGGCACGCGCCGGTCCCCCGAGGACCTGCCGCGCAGCCGGCGGGTGGCCCAGGGGTAGGCGTGGGTGCGGAACCAGTCGACGTCCTGGCGCACCTGGGCCGTGCGCGGCACCGGGGGCAGCGGGGCCAGGGGGTCGTCCCAGCGCGCGTCGTCGGGCTCGAGGCCCAGGGCGGCCAGGGCCCCCTGGGCCACCCGCCGGTGACCGTCGGTGGTCAGGTGGATCCGGTCCGGGGCCCACATCCGCCAGTCCCGCAGCGAGCGCATGCCCCACACGTCGAGCACGTGGGCTCCGTGCCGCCGCGCGATCGTCCACACGTGGGAGTTGAGCACGGCGACCCGGCCGCGGGTGCGCCGGATGACGGGGCTGTCCTTCGCGTCCATCCCGGTCGCGAGCAGCACGTCCGCGCCCGCGGCCCGCAGCCGGACCACGGCCTCCTCGAGGGCCGCGGCGAGGGCGTCGGGGTCGGCCGAGGGCCGCAGCATGTCGTTGCCCCCGCCGACCAGGCTCACCAGGTCCGGGCCCAGCTCGAGGGCCTGGGGGACCTGCTGCTCGAGGATCGGCGTGAGCAGCCGACCGCGGACGGCGAGGTTGGCGTAGAGCACCGGCTCGGTGCCCCGCTCGGACAGGTGCGCGGCGAGCAGGTCGGCCCAGCCCCGGCAGCGCAGCGCGGGGTCGGCGGTCTCGGCGCTCGCGGGCGGCTCGCCGTCGGGCACGTCCCACAGGCCCTCGGTGAACGAGTCGCCCAGGGCGACGTAGCGGGTCCAGGCCATGCGGTGCTGCCTCCGGGGTGCGTGCTCGTGGGCGTCCAGGCTACGACGACGGGGGCGCGGCCCGACCCCAGTCGACGGGCGGTGCACCCTGCTCGGCGAGGAGGGCGTTCACCCGGCTGAACGGTCGCGAGCCGAAGAACCCGCGCGAGGCCGAGAGCGGGCTGGGGTGCGGCCCGGCGACCACGGGCACCTCGCCCAGCACGGGCTGCAGGGTCTGCGCCTGACGCCCCCAGAGCACCGCGACCAGGGGTCCGCCCCGCTCGGCCAGGGACCGCACGGCGTGGTCGGTGACCTCCTGCCAGCCCAGGTCGCGGTGCGAGCCGGCCTCGCCCTCGCGCACGGTCAGGACGCGGTTGAGCAGCAGCACCCCCTGGTCGGCCCACCCGGTGAGGTCCCCGGACGGACCGGGGTCGACGCCGACGTCCTCGCGCAGCTCGCGGTAGATGTTCGTCAGCGACCGCGGGACCGGGCGGACCTCGCGGTCCACCGAGAAGGACAGCCCCACCGCGTGACCGGGGGTGGGGTACGGGTCCTGCCCGACGACGAGGACGCGCACCTCGGACATCGGTCGGGCGAAGGCGCGCAGCACGTCCCGGCCGGCCGGCAGGTAGCGTCGCCCGGCGGCCACCTCGGCGCGCAGCCTCTCGCCGAGGCGGCGGAGCTGAGGCTCGACCGGGGCCAGGGCCTCGGCCCAGTCAGGGGCCATGAGCTGGTCGAGGTCGGCGGGCAGCACGGGACGACCCTAGCCCCGGGACGAATGACACCCGTGTCATTCACGGACTACCATGGGCATGCACGACGGGCATCGACACGCATGACGGATCTGGAGGGCACATGGACGCCACGGCGACCCTGAGCGAGGCCGAGGGCTCGACCTCGACGCCCCACGGTCTCTCCGAGCGCGACCAGAAGATCCTCGCCTTCGAGCGCCAGTGGTGGAAGTACGCGGGGGCCAAGGAGCAGGC
The DNA here is from genome assembly GCF_017565425.1 of Actinotalea soli. Taxonomy (GTDB): domain Bacteria; phylum Actinomycetota; class Actinomycetes; order Actinomycetales; family Cellulomonadaceae; genus Actinotalea; species Actinotalea soli. The sequence continues at coordinate 294,341 of NZ_JAGEMK010000004.1, read as the reverse complement.
GGTCCGGGAGCTCTTCGAGATGTCCGCCACGCGGTACTACCAGGTGCTCAACGCGCTGATCGACTCCCCGGCGGCCCTCGCCCACGACCCCATGCTGATCAAGCGCCTGCGGCGGCTCCGCTCCTCGCGTCAGCGGGCCCGGACCGCGCGTCGTCTGGGCGTCGACGGCTGATCCCCGGCTGGGACCGCTAGCCTGTCCGCCGTGAGATCCGGCGACTACCCCTACCCGGCGGACGACTTCGACCAGGTGTCGACCGTCGGTCCGCGGGGCGCCCACCGCGCCCCTCGCTCCCGCTGGTCCCGGTGGTGGCCCTTCGCGGTGGTGCTCGTCGTCCTCCCCGTCGTGGCCTTCGGCCTGGTGACGTGGCTCTCCGACTGGCGCGGCCTGACCGGCACCGACGACGCCGTCATCACGGCCCCGGTCGACCCCGAGGAGGAGGCGGCCGAGGAGCCCGAGGAGGGTGTCCCGGTCGAGCCGGAGGAGCCCGTCGAGCCCGAGGAGCCGGCCGAGGAGCCCGAGCCCGAGCCTGAGCCCGAGCCCGACCTGACGCGTCCGGTCGAGGTGTTCAACGCGACCTCGGTCACCGGCCTCGCGGGGGGTGCGGCGGCGCGGCTCGAGACGGCAGGCTTCTCGGACGTGGCCGCCGGCAACTGGAGCGGCGCCCGCCCTGAGGCGTCCTCGGTGCTCTACGGCTCGGAGGAGGACCGGGTCACCGCGCAGGCGGCGGCCGACGCCCTGGGCATCGGTGCGGTCGAGCTCTCGGCCGAGGCCGCGGACGGCATCGTGGTCGTGCTGGGCGGCGACTACCAGGCCTGATCTGTCTCGGCTGTCGACCTCTGCCGTGGGTGCGTAGGCTCGACGGGTCGAGGCACCGAGGACAGGAGCACGCATGCCCCAGGCCACCCGGACGCGGTCGATCGCCGAGAAGCGCCGCGGGGTCGTCGGTGCCTGCTGACCCCGTGGACGTCGTCGTCGTGGGCTCCGGGCCCAACGGCCTGGCCGCCGCCGTCACCCTCGCCCGGTCGGGACTCTCCGTCCGCGTGCTCGAGGCTCAGTCCTCGATCGGCGGCGGGGCGCGCACGGTCGAGGGCCTCGTGCCGGGGGTGGCGCACGACCTGTGCTCGGCGGTCCACCCCCTGGCCCTCGCCTCGCCCTTCTTCCGCCGGTTCGACCTCGGCGCGCGGGGCGTGGACCTCGTGGCCCCCGAGGTCTCCTACGCGCAGCCCCTGCTCGGCGGCTCGGCGGGGCTGGCCTACCGCTCGCTCGAGCGCACCGTCGCCGGCCTCGGGCCCGACGGTGTCGCGTGGCGCGCCCTGTTCGAGCCTCTGGTCGAGCACGTGGACGCCGTGGTCGAGCTGGCCATGGGGGACCACCGGCGGCTGCCGCGGGACCTCGTCAGCGCGGTGCGCTTCGGCCTGCGCACCCTCGAGCAGGGCATGGGCGTCACCTGGGACCGCCGGTTCTCCGGACCCCAGGCCCCTGCCCTGCTGACCGGCGTCGCCTCGCACGCGATCACCCCCCTGCCCTCCCTCGCTGCGGCCGGGACCGCCCTGCTGCTGGGGACGCTGGCCCACGCCCCGGGCTGGTCGGTGCCGGTGGGGGGGACCCAGGCCATCACGGACGCCATGGTCGCGGATCTGCTGGCGCACGGCGGGGTGGTCGAGACCGGCCGCGAGGTGCGTCGGTTCGAGGACCTCGGCCGTGCCCGGGCCTACGTCTTCGACACGACCCCGGGCACGGTCGAGCAGGTCATGGGGGACCGGCTGCCCGTGCGGGTGCGCCGCGGGTTGAGCCGGTACCGCTACGGGAACGCCGCGGCCAAGGTCGACCTGGTCCTCTCGGGGCCGGTGCCCTGGACCGACCGGACGATCGGTGAGGCGGGCACGGTGCACGTCGGCGGCTCGCGCGAGCAGCTCGTCCGGGCCGAGCACGAGGTCGGCCGGGGCCGGCACCCCGCCGAGCCGGTGATCCTGCTGAGCGACCCCACGGTGGCCGACCCCTCGCGCCTCGGGCCCGGCGGCATCCGGCCGGTGTGGACCTACACGCACGTCCCCGCCGGCTCCCCGCGGGACATGACCGAGGCGGTCCTGGACCAGCTCGAGCGCCACGCCCCGGGGGTGCGCGACCTCGTCGTCGCCGCGCGGGGCATCCCGGCGGCCGAGATGTCCGAGCACAACGCGAACTACGTCGGCGGGGACATCTCGGCCGGGGCGATCACGCTGCCCCGGATGGTGCTCGGCCCGATGGTCTCGCCCGACCCTTACCGCATGGGCCCGGCCGGGGTGTACCTGTGCTCGGCCTCGGTGCCGCCGGGCCCCGGGGTGCACGGCATGGGGGGGTGGCACGCCGCGCGACGGGTGCTGGCCGACCGCTTCGGCGTGCTGACGCCCCCGGACCTCAGCCCGGGCGCCTGAGCTGCCTTGCACTCTCGGGGTGAGAGTGCCAATAATGAGTTAGCACTCTCGACCCGAGAGTGACAGAACCATCTGGCCCCTCGATGAGGGCCGGCCCCCGGCGGGACGTGACCGCCGCTGACCGGTCCGTCCGTCGCGGGCATCGTGGGCCAGCACCACCGCCACAACCGGAGGACCATCCGAATGGCCAAGATCATCGCCTTCGACGAGGAGGCCCGCCGCGGCATGGAGCGGGGCATGAACGCCCTGGCTGACGCCGTGAAGGTCACCCTCGGCCCCAAGGGCCGCAACGTCGTGCTCGAGAAGAAGTGGGGCGCCCCCACGATCACCAACGACGGCGTCTCCATCGCCAAGGAGATCGAGCTCGAGGAGCCGTTCGAGAAGATCGGCGCCGAGCTCGTCAAGGAGGTCGCCAAGAAGACGGACGACGTCGCTGGCGACGGCACCACCACCGCCACCGTGCTCGCCCAGGCGCTCGTCCGTGAGGGCCTGCGCAACGTCGCCGCCGGCGCCAACCCGATCGCCCTCAAGAAGGGCATCGAGAAGGCCGTCGACGCCGTCACCGCGGAGCTGCTCAAGGCGGCCGTCGAGGTCGAGACCAAGGAGCAGATCGCTGCGACCGCCGGCATCTCCGCCGGTGACCCCGCGATCGGCGAGCTCATCGCCGAGGCGATGGACAAGGTCGGCAAGGAAGGCGTCATCACGGTCGAGGAGTCCAGCGCGCTGGGCCTCGAGCTCGAGCTGACCGAGGGCATGCGCTTCGACAAGGGCTTCCTCTCGGCCTACTTCGTCACCGACGCCGAGCGCCAGGAGGCCGTCCTCGAGGACGCCTACGTGCTCCTCGTCGAGGGCAAGATCTCGAACGTGAAGGACCTGCTGCCCCTGCTGGAGAAGGTCATCCAGTCCGGCAAGCCGCTCTTCATCATCGCCGAGGACATCGAGGGCGAGGCTCTCGCCACCCTCGTCGTCAACAAGATCCGTGGCACCTTCAAGTCGGTCTCGGTCAAGGCCCCCGGCTTCGGCGACCGTCGCAAGGCGATGCTGCAGGACATGGCCATCCTCACCGGTGGTCAGGTCATCTCGGAGACCGTCGGCCTCAAGCTCGAGAACGCGGGCCTGGAGCTGCTCGGCCAGGCGCGCAAGGTCGTCGTCACCAAGGACGAGACGACCATCGTCGAGGGCCTGGGCGACGCCGACCAGATCGCCGGGCGGGTCGCGCAGATCCGTGCCGAGATCGAGAACTCGGACTCGGACTACGACCGCGAGAAGCTCCAGGAGCGCCTCGCGAAGCTGGCCGGCGGCGTGGCCGTCATCAAGGCCGGTGCCGCGACCGAGGTCGAGCTCAAGGAGCGCAAGCACCGCATCGAGGACGCCGTGCGCAACGCGAAGGCGGCCGTCGAAGAGGGCATCGTCGCCGGTGGTGGCGTGGCCCTCATCCAGGCGGGCAAGACGGCCTTCGAGTCGCTCGAGCTCGTCGGTGACGAGGCGACCGGTGCGCGCATCGTGAAGTTCGCGCTCGACGCCCCGCTCAAGCAGATCGCGATCAACGCCGGCCTCGAGGGCGGCGTCGTGGCGGAGAAGGTCCGCAACCTCCCGATCGGTCACGGCCTCAACGCCGCGACCGGCGACTACGAGGACCTGCTCGCGGCCGGGGTCAACGACCCGGTCAAGGTCACCCGCTCGGCGCTGCAGAACGCGGCCTCGATCGCGGCCCTGTTCCTCACGACCGAGGCGGTCGTGGCGGACAAGCCCGAGAAGAACGCCCCGGCCCCCGGTGGCGACGGCGGCATGGGCGGGATGGACTTCTGATCCGTTGATCAGAGTCTGACCAGCACGCAGAACGCCGACGGCGGGCGTCCCCCTCGGGGGGCGCCCGCCGTTCGTCTGCCCGCTCGCGGGCGCCGTGACCCCGTCAGCGCCTGGGCCGGTCGCGGGCCGCCACCCGGAGGCCCGAGGCGCGCAGCCGACGGACGAGCTCGCGCGAGCCCACACGCTCAGCGCCCAGGGCTTCCAGCTCGGGGTAGCGCTCGGTGGGCACGTCGTAGTGGTCCAGGTCGAAGGCCCGTCGCGGGATCCCCGCCTGCTCGGCGAAGGCGTGCAGCTCCTCGAGGGACCGGTCGCTGACCAGGTGCCCCCACACGGTGCCGTGCCGGGGCCACAGCGGGGGGTCCAGGAGCACGCTCACCCGGTCGATCCAAGCACCCCGCCCGCAGGGACGGCGCCGCGACCCACCGAGCGGGTGCGACGCCGTCGGCGGTCAGCGGAGGAAGAGGCGCGAGGCCTGGTGCTCGGCCTCGTCGTAGGCCTGGGCCGCGGTGCCGAGGGCCACGGCGATCTCGTCGAGGCTGGCCTCGACCTGCCGTTCGGTCGCGGCCCACGTGGTGATCGACCCGCCGAAGGCGCTCGCCGCCGCACCGCGCCACGCCCCCTGCAGGTCGGTGAGGTAGCGCATCAGCGCCCCCACCTCGGTGCGGATCACCGCCATCGACCGGTGCGCCGCGGCGCTCGCCTCGGCCACCTGGGTGCTGTCGACCTCGTACCTGCTCATCGCTGCTCCTCGTCTGCTCGGGGGCCCGAACCTACGAAGGGGCGAGGGGGCGCGGCAGGGAGGGACGCTCGTCCTGGGGAGGACGACCACGGTGCCGGAGCTGTGGACACGGGCTCAGCCCTGGTCGCTCCGCGCGGGCCTCAGCCCGCGGTGGTGCTCGGTGCCGTCTCGGGTACCGTCGCGGCCGGGCCGGTCGTCCCGTCGGTGGCCGCCTCGGGGCCGGCCTCGGTGGACTCCTCGGGGGGCGGGGCGGCTGCCTCGATCTTGCGGAGCTCCTTCTCGAGGCGGTGCAGCTCGGCGGCGAGGTTCTGCCGGGCGGGCTCCTCCCACGCTGCGCCCAACGGGCTCGAGAACAGCGCCGAGCGACGCTCGAGCTTGCGCAGGATCGTGATCCGCGCGCGGACGAACTCCTCGACGGGCAGGTGCGCGTACTCGGCCCGGACGTCCGCGAGGTAGGCCTTGTACCGCTGGGGCTCCGAGGCGAGCATCGCGAGGTCGGCGTCGCACAGCACGGCGCAGTCGAAGTCCTCGGCGTCGGGGTTGTGCCGGGCCAGGACCGTCACGAGGTGGGCGACGCGGGCCACCCCCGCGGGCGGGACGCCGAGGTCGGTCAGCTCGGTGCGGGCGAGGTCCGCGCTGGCCTGCTCGTCCTCCCCGCCGCGGTGGGCGTACGAGGCGATGGCCGCGGCGTCGAAGATCGCGCCGTGGTACCAGGCGCCCAGGCGCACGAGGTCCGGCTCGTGGGTCTCCTCGGCGAGCTCGTCGACCCGCGCGAGCACGTCGGTCAGGTGCCGCAGGTTGTGGAAGTGGCGCCCCTCCTCCGACCACCGGTCGATGAGGCTGTCACCGACCTTCTCGATCTCCTCGGGGGTCGCGGTCGCGCCGGCACCCAGGCAGGCGCGGACGAAGGCCGAGATCAGCCACTGGGGTGCGTCGTGGACGCCCATCGACAAGCCTCACATCCGGGGGAAACGACTCATCATGGTAGTCCCGCGCGACCGTGATCAGCACCACCCGGACGGGGGACGGCCGGCCCCGGGGATCAGACCGCGACGGGGGGCAGGGACACCCGGACGGTCGTCCCGCCTCCCGGGGTCTGGGTGATGTCGACGGTCCCCTCGTGGGCGGCGACGATGGCCGCGACGATGGCCATGCCGAGCCCGGCGCCCCCGGTCTCGCGGCCGCGCGAGGCGTCCACCCGGTAGAAGCGTTCGAACACACGCGACGCGTGGGCCGGGTCGATCCCCGGGCCGTGGTCGCGCACCTCGAGCACCACCCGGTCCCCGTCCCGCCCCACGCCGAGCTCGACGGGGGTGCCCGGCGGGGTGTGCTGGACCACGTTGCCCACGAGGTTGGCCAGGACCTGGCGCAGCCGTCCGTCGTCCCCGAGCACCACCGCACCGGCCACGCTGCCCCCGACGGGCTCGAGCCTCGCCGGGCGGGTGGGGTCCAGGGCGTGCAGGTCCGCGACGGCGTCCCCTGCGAGGACCGCGAGGTCGACCTCCTCGTGGCGCAGGGGCCGCTTCTCGTCGAGGCGGGCGAGCTGGAGCAGGTCGTTGACGAGCACACCCATGCGGGTCGCGGAGTCCTCGATCCGACGCAGGGTGGTCTCGACCTCGGCCTGCTCGCGCAGAGCACCCATCCGGTAGAGCTCGCCGTAGCCGCGGATGGTGGCCAGGGGGGTGCGGAGCTCGTGGCTCGCGTCCGCGACGAAGCGGCGCATGCGTTCCTCGGAGGCCGTGCGGTCGGTGAAGGCCTGCTCGATCTGGGTGAGCATCACGTTGAGGGCGGCGGCCAGACGGCCCACCTCGGTGCTCGTGGGGCCGTCCGGCACGCGGCGGGCGAGGTCCCCGGCGGCGATGGCCTGCGCGGTGTCCTCGATCTCCCGCAGGGGGCGCAGGGCACGGCGCACCCCCCACCAGCCCGCGACCGCGCCGAGGCTGACCACCCCGACGCCGATCGCCGTCAGGGCCGCCTGCATCCGGGCCAGGGTGGCGTCCGCCGCCGTCAGGGGCAGGGCCACCGAGACCGAGCCGACGACCGTGTCCCCCGAGACCAGGGCGCGCGAGAGCACCCGCCAGCGGCCGGGGCCCGCCGCCGACGCGACCGTGTAGGCCTCACCGTCCAGGGCGAGCACCTCCTCGGCGGTCAGCCGGGGGATCGACGGGATCGCCGCCGTGCTGCTGGTGGCCGCCCACTGCTTGAGGGTCACGCCGTCGGTCCCGGCCACCCGGACGTGGTAGTCGGAGGGCTGGGTGCCGTCGGTGCTCGTGCCGCGGCTCGGCAGGCCGCTGGTGAACTCCTCGACGAGGGCCGGGGCCGCGGTCTCGAGCTGGGCGTCGACCTGGGAGACCAGGGACTGCCTGAGCAGCCCCTGGGCGGCGACGCCGGTCAGCCCGAGCCCCACCAGGAGCAGCAGGGCGAAGACGGCGGTCAGCTGGGTGCGCAGCGGCAGGCGCCCCCAGACGGCGGTCACGCGGTGCCCGGGGGGAGCCGCAGCACGTAGCCCACACCGCGCTTGGTGTGGATGAGGGGCACCGGCGGCACGTCCCCGTCGCCCCCGGGCCGGTCGATCTTGCGGCGCAGGTAGGAGATGTAGGACTCGACGATGCTCCCGTCCCCGCCCCAGTCGTACTGCCACACGTGGTCCAGGATCTGCGCCTTGGACAGGACCCGACCGGCGTTCAGCAGCAGGTAGCGCAGCAGGGCGAACTCGGTGGGGGAGAGGTCGATGGTGCGCCCGGCCCGGCGCACCTCGTGGGAGTCCTCGTCGAGCTCGAGGTCGGCCAGGCGGAGCACGCCGTCGTCCTGCTCGGCGTCGTCGGCGCGGGCCCGGCGCAGCACCGCGCGGATGCGGGCCACGACCTCCTCGAGGGAGAAGGGCTTGGTCACGTAGTCGTCCCCGCCGACGGTGAGGCCGGTGACCTTGTCGCTCGTGTCGTCCCGCGCGGTCAGGAACAGGACGGGGACGCGGCGCCCCTGGTCACGCATGCGGCGGGTGACGGTGAAGCCGTCCATGTCGGGCAGCATCACGTCCAGGACGACGAGGTCGGGCTCGACGTCACGGATCAGGGTCAGGGCGCTCGCGCCGTCGGCCGCGCCGTGCACCTCGAAGCCGGCGAACCGCAGCGAGGTGGTGAGCAGCTCGCGGATGGTCGGCTCGTCGTCGACCACGAGGAGGCGGGCCTCGGGGGAGCTGGGGGCGCTCGTCATGCCCTCAGTGTGCGCGGGGTTCCTGGGAGTCGGCTGGGAATGCGCTGAGAGGCGGGGCTGCCTCCGGCGTCGGGCGTCGCGACCGGGCCCTCACGCGGTGGTGAGGTCCTCGGCGTCGACGATCCGGTAGGCGTAGCCCTGCTCGGCCAGGAACCGCTGACGGTGCGCCGCGAACTCCTGGTCCACGGTGTCCCGCGCGACCACGGCGTAGAAGTGCGCGGTGCGCCCGTCGGCCTTGGGTCGCATGATCCGGCCGAGGCGCTGGGCCTCCTCCTGCCGGGACCCGAAGGAGCCGCTCACCTGGATCGCGACGGTCGCCTCGGGCAGGTCGACCGAGAAGTTCGCGACCTTGCTCACCACCAGCCGGTTGACCTCGCCGGTGCGGAAGGCCGCGAACAGCCGCTCGCGCTCGCGGATCGTCGTCTCCCCGGTGATGAGCGGGGCGTCGAGCTGGTCCGAGAGCAGCTGGAGCTGGTCCAGGTACTGGCCGATCACGAGCACCTGGTCGTCGGGGTGCTGGGCGACCAGCTGCTCGACCACGCGGTTCTTGCCCGCCGCGCTCGCGGCCAGGCGGTACTTGTCCTCGGGCTCGGCGGTCGCGTACGTCAGCCGGTCCCGCTCGGGCAGGGTCAGCCGCACCTCGACGCAGTCGGCCGGGGCGATGTAGCCCTGGGCCTCGATGTCCTTCCACGGGGCGTCGAACCGCTTGGGCCCGATGAGGGAGAACACCTCGTCCTCGCGGCCGTCCTCGCGCACCAGGGTCGCCGTCAGGCCGAGCCGACGCCGGGCCTGCAGGTCCGCGGTCATGCGGAAGATCGGGGCGGGCAGCAGGTGGACCTCGTCGTAGAGGATCAGGCCCCAGTCGCGGGCGTCGAGCAGCTCGAGGTGGGTGTAGACGCCCTTCCGACGGGTGGTGAGCACCTGGTACGTCGCGATGGTGACCGGACGCACCTCCTTGCGGGTGCCCGAGTACTCGCCGATCTCGTCCTCGGTGAGGGTGGTGCGGCGCAGCAGCTCGTCCCGCCACTGCCGGGCCGAGACGGTGTTCGTCACGAGGATGAGGGTCGTGGTCCCCGAGCGGGCCATCGCCCCGGCCCCGACGAGGGTCTTGCCGGCCCCGCAGGGCAGGACGACGACCCCGGACCCGCCGTGGAAGAAGTTGTCGACCGCCTGCTCCTGGTAGGGACGCAGGGACCAGCCGTCCTCGTCGAGGGAGATCGGGTGGGCCTCACCGTCGACGTAGCCCGCGAGGTCCTCGACCGGCCAGCCGAGCTTGAGCAGCACCTGCTTGAGGTTCCCGCGCTCGCTCGCGTGCACCACGACGTCGTCGTCGTCCAGGCGGGTGCCGACCAGGCCGGCGGTCTTGCGCGAGCGCAGCACCTCCTCGAGCACGGCGCGGTCCAGGGCGTGCAGGACCAGGCCGTGGGTCGGGTGGCTGACCAGCTGCAGGCGGCCGTACCGGGCCATCGTCTCGGCGACGTCGACCAGCAGGGAGTGCGGCACGGGGTAGCGCGAGAACTCGAGGAGCACCGCGACCACCCGCTCGGCGTCGTGCCCCGCGGCCCGCGCGTTCCACAGGCCCAGCGGGGTGAGCCGGTAGGTGTGGACGTGCTCGGGGGCGCGCTCGAGCTCGGCGAACGGCGCGATCGCCCGACGGCAGGCGTCGGAGTCGGCGTGGTCGACCTCGAGCAGCAGGGTCTTGTCGCTCTGCACGATCAGCGGGCCGTCAGTCATCGAGCTCCTCGGTCGGGCGGGTCAGCGGGTCAGGCAGGTCAGGCGGGTCGGGCGGTGCGCGGGTCCGGGTCTCAGGCGGGGGTCACCGTGGCGATCCGGTGGACGGCCACGGTCAGCTCGGCCTCGCGCTCGGCGTCGACCGCGCGCACCCGGCCGCCGTCGACGCGCACGGGACGCACCCGTCGTCGCTGGATGGTCCCGCCGGGACCGACCAGCTCGAGCCACACCTCACGGCCCTCGGTGGCGGCCTCCCGCAGGAGGGCCAACGCGATGACGGGGTCGGGTGTTCCCTCGGCGTCGGGCCCGCCCAGGAGCCCGGCGCCCTCGACCCCCGCGCCGTCGGCCTCCTCGCGGGCAGCCCCGCGCAGCAGGTCGTCCACCAGCCGGCGCAGCCGTCGCTCGCGGGCCTCCTCGGCCGTCGTGGCCCCGCGCTCGGCCGCAGCCCCCGACCGTGCGGCCGGGACCCGTCCACGCCCCCGCACCCCCCGCACCACGTGCCGTCGCGGACCTGCGACGAGCACCGCGCCCGACTGGTCCTCGGTCACGGGGGCCAGCCCGCGCGCCCGCAGGGCCGAGACCAGGGCCGCGGGGGTCGCCTGGGCCGCGATCACGGTGGGGGCGAGGCGCAGCAGGCCGAGCCCCGCGAGGGACCGGTCCTCGACGAGGCCCGCGAGCAGCCCGGGGTCGTCGCTGCGCAGGTAGGAGGAGGCCATGCCGACCCGGACCTGCCCGTGGCGGCGCGCGGCGTCCAGCACGAGGTACTCGAGGGGTTGCGGCACCCCCGCGCGGGCGTGCCGCGAGAGCTCGGCGAGCAGCTCCTCGGCGGTGCGACCGGCGTCCAGGGCCCGGCGCACGCTGTCCGGGGTGAAACGCACCGTCAGACCGGCACCCCGTGACTCGACCTGGGCCGCGAGGTCGAGCAGGGCACCGAGGGAGGGGCTCGGCCGCCCGGGGACGATGCCGGTCAGGTCCCCCTGGAGCAGCACCTCCTCGACGGCGGGCGGCAGCTGGGCGGCGAGGGCCTCGGCGGGCGCGCTCGCGGTGGGCTCGTGGGTGGCCGGCACCTGCGGGGCAGCCCCACGGGCCGCGGCGTCGTCGGTCTGCGACCCGAGGCCGAGCAGGGCCCGCCCGGCGGGGCTGAGGGCCCCCGCGCCGAGCACGCCCAGGGTCGTGGCCTCCGCGAGGACGGCCTCGACGGCGTGCTCGGGGGGAGCCGAGCGGGGCGCGCGCCAGGCCAGGACCTGGTGCACCTGGGCGGCGGACAGCGCGGCGCCCGGGTGCTGGGCCACCACCTCGAGGGCGGTCGTGCGCAGCCGGGGGGCCCAGGGGCGCCGGCTCTCGGGGTCCAGGGCGGCGCGGCGCGCGCCCTTCTCGTCGCGGGTCCCCACCAGCCAGGCAGCGCGCTCGGCGGTCAGCCATCCCTCGGCGACCTCCTGCCAGCGCTGCGGCACGGGTTCGCGCAGCCACTCCTCCCCGGCTGCGGTCGGGGCCAGGCTCGGAGGCTCCTCGCCGTCCTCGACGACGAGGCCGGTCGACCCGGCGACCTCGACGACCAGGGCCGCGGTCGTGTCGTCGACGTCGAGCCGGCTCGCGACCCGGCGCAGCTCGCGGGTGCCGAGCCCGCCCGAGCGCAGCACCGTCGCCGGCTCCTCGCCCCACAGCGTCACCAGGCCCGCCACGAGGCGGACGGCCTCCTCGGCGTGCTGGGCGGACTCGGCGTCCACGGTGCGCGGGTCGATCGGGGTGCCCGCGGGCTCGGGGGCCGTCGCGGGCGAGCGGTGGGTGCGCCCCTCGCGCAGCACCAGGGCGACCTCGCGGGGCAGGACGACGTGCTGGGGGTCCTGGATCGAGAGCAGCCCGTGGCGCAGCAGCCACTCGACCGCCGCCCGGGCGGCCGAGGTGACCCCGGCCGACGCGGGCTCGGGGGAGCGGCCGACGGGCGGTCCCCAGGTCAGGGCGTCGAGCACCTGCCGCACCCCGGGCGGGCCCCCGGCCAGCAGGGCGGTCACGGTCGCGGCGTCGCCGACGTGCTCGACGAGGCCGTCGAGGGAGGTGGTCGGCAGGTCGAGGGCGCTCGCGAGCCGGGCGAGCCCGTCCTCGCTGCGGCGCGCGAGGGTCGTGGACAGCCAGGGCCCCAGTCCTGCGGGGAAGGGACCCAGGGCCTCGGCCAGCCCCGGTGCGGGGTGGTGGCCGGGGGTCTCGCCGTCCTGCCAGAGCAGGGCGAGGTCGGCGGCGCGGGCCAGGGCGGGCCCCGCCTCGGCCTCGGTCAGCCCGACGGCGCGGGCCAGGGTGCCGGGGTCGGCGGCCCGGGCCGGGCTCGCGGTGCTCCCGGGGTGGTGCAGGGCCAGGGCCGCCTCGACGAGCTGCAGGGACAGGGCGTCGAGCTCACCGAGGGCGCGGTCCAGGCTGGCCCGTGTCGAGGAGCGTGCCGCGAGGGAGCGCAGGGTGGCGGGGGGCGGCGTGGCGAGGTCGGGACGCAGGGTGAGCAGCGTGGCGAGCCCGATCTCGCCGCGCTCGCGCAGTGCCTGCGTGTAGGTGGCCATCCGCACCACGATACGGCGGTGCGGTCAGCCCCGGGCCAGGCGGTCCAGCCCGCCCAGGGCGAACTCGGCGGCCGTCCGGCCCTCGGTCGCGGCCTCGTGACCGGCCTCGACCCGGGTGAGGCAGTGGTTGAGCACGGTGAGCAGCAGGGCGAGGGCCTGGTCGACGTCGGGCACCCCGAGGGCGCGGGCCGCCTCGGCGAGCGGGGCGGCGGTCGCCCGGTGGGAGTCCAGGAGGGTCTGGCGCACCTCGGGGGCGAGGCGGACGTCGCGCAGCGTCCCGGCCAGGCGGTGGTCCCCGCGGGCCGCGCTCGCGGCGGCAGCGGCGAAGTAGCCGCGCACCAGCTCCTCGGGGGAGGTGGTCGCGGCGATCCCGGCGTCCAGGGCGGTGCGCCACCGCTCGAAGCCCTCGTGCACCAGGGCCTCGAGGATCGCGTCGGCCGAGGCGAAGTACGCGTAGACCGAGGGTCGCGCGATGCCGGTGCGGGCCGCGACGGCCGCGACGGTCACGGCGGCGGCCCCCTGCTCGACCGCGAGCTCCTCGGCGGCCCCGAGCACGGCTGCCCGCTGGTTGGCGCGGTGCTCGACGAGGGTCGGCGCGCTGATCCGGGGCATGGCGCCATCATGACGCACCCCGGGTGCGTTCACGACACCAGCGTTGGTATGGTCCCGACAGTAGCGTCGGCAAACCAGACGCTCGTCGGCAGCCCGTCCTCCGAAGGAGCCTTCTCGTGGAGCTCGTCCGCAACCTCGCCCTCGTCCTGCACCTGCTCGGGATGGCCCTGATCGTCGGCTACTGGGTCACCCAGGCCAAGGCCCCCACCAAGACGGTCGGCACGGGGATGCTCCACGGCGCCCTGACCGTGCTCGTCACCGGCCTGGCCCTGGTGGGCATCGCCGAGGCGGGGGACGGGGACGTCAACCACACCAAGATCGGCGTCAAGCTCGTGGTGCTCCTCGCCGTGACCGCCCTGGTCGTCGTGAACCGCAGGAAGGACGCCGTCTCGACGGGGGTGTGGGGCGCGATCGGCGGGCTCACCATCCTCAACGTGGTGATCGCCGTCTTCTGGTGAGCGCAGGACGGCGAGGCGCCCGGTAGCCTTGACCCGTACGTCTCCCCACGATCACACAGAGGTTCCAGTGCCCACCGGCAAGGTCAAGTGGTTCGACGCCGAGCGCGGCTTCGGCTTCATCGCCAGCGAGGACGGCGACGAGGTCTTCCTGCACGCCTCGGCGCTGCCCGCGGGCGCCGCCGCCCCCAAGCCCGGGGCCAAGGTGGACTTCGGTGTCGCCGACGGCCGTCGCGGGCCCCAGGCGCTCTCGGTCACCCTGCTCGACCCGGCCCCCTCGGTGGCCAAGGCCCAGCGCAAGCCCGCCGACGACATGGCCGTCATCGTCGAGGACCTCATCAAGCTGCTCGACGGCGTGGGCAACGGCCTGCGGCGCGGGCGCTACCCCGAGAAGGGCAAGGCGACCCAGGTCGCGACCGTCCTGCGGGCCGTCGCGGACGACCTCGACCTCTGATGGCTGCTGCGACCAAGGACGCCGTCCTCGCCTCGGCCGTGGACCTCGCGCGCGCCGCGGCCGAGGAGGTCGCGGAGGACGCCGCGCTCGTCGGAGAGCACCTCGGCCCCGTGGTCGAGGGGGAGCGCCTCGTCTCCCACCGCTTCGCGGCGACCGCCCCCGGCTACCGCGGCTGGTACTGGTCGGTGACGGTCGCGCGCGTGCCGCGCGGACGCAAGCCCACCATCTGCGAGGTCGACCTGCTCCCCGGGCAGGACGCCGTGCTGGCCCCCACCTGGGTGCCGTGGGCCGAGCGCCTGCGCCCCGGGGACGTCGGGCCGGGCGACGTGCTGCCCTACCTCGAGGACGACGACCGCCTCGAGCCGGGCTACACCGCCACGGGCGAGGCCGACGCCGACGAGCTCGCGATCTTCGAGCTCGGCCTGGGCCGCGAGCGGGTGCTGTCCCGCGAGGGCCGCGCCGAGGCCGCCGAGCGCTGGTACACCGGAAGCCGCGGGCCCACCGCCGCCCAGGCGGTCGCCGCGAGCGCCCCCTGCTCGACCTGCGCCTTCCTGGTGCTCATGGCCGGGTCCCTGCGCACCGAGTTCGGCGTGTGCGCCAACGAGTGGGCCCCCGACGACGGCCGCGTGGTGAGCATGGACCACGGCTGCGGCGCCCACTCCCAGACCGACGTCACCCCGCCCCCGAGCGACTGGCCCGACCAGAGTCCCGTGATCGACGAGCACGACGTCGAGATCGTCCGGGTCCAGGGCGAGGACGACGACCAGGGGGACGAGGCCGACCAGGCCGCGCCTGCGTCGAGCGCCGAGTCCTCCACGAGCACGGAACCCGCCACCGAGGCCACCCCGGAGCCGGCTGCCGAGGCGGGCTCGGAGCCCGAGGCGCCCGCGGACCGCGAGCCCGAGACGCCCGCGGAGCCCGACCCCGCGCCCACCGCCGACGAGGAGTGACCGAGGACCCGTTCGGCACCCGGGCCCTGCGGGACGCGGTCCTCGCCGCGTGGTCGGCCTCCCCCGCGCGCTTCCGTGAGGACGCCAACGCCGAGGAGGACCACGCCCACGGCTACTACCGGGACCGCGTGGTCGTCGAGCTCGCGCAGAACGCCGCCGACGCCGCGGTCCGTGCGGGCACCCGCGGCGCCCTCCTGCTCAGCCTGACCACCGGGCCCGAGGGCACCGGCACCCTGCTGGCCGCGAACACCGGGGCCCCGCTCGATGCCGCCGGGGTCGCCTCCCTCTCCTCCCTGCGTGCCTCGGCCAAGCGGGCCGGGGGCACCGTCGGGCGCTTCGGGGTGGGCTTCGCCGCGGTGCGCTCGGTGGCCGACGAGGTCTCCGTCCGCAGCCACGACGGCGCGGTGCACTTCTCCCGCGCGACGGTCGCCGCCGAGCTCGAGGCCCGCGGGGGAGGGCTCGCGGCCGAGGCCCGCTCCAGGGCCGGGGTGCTGCCGGCCCTGCGCCTGCCCTACCCGGGCCCCGGGCCGCTCGCCGAGGGCGTCCACCCTGCCGACGGGCCCGGTCCCCACCGTCCCGGGCTCGCCGGCTGGGACACCGTGGTGGTGCTCGGGCTGCGCGACGCAGCCGCGGTCCGGCAGGTCCGCACCCAGCTCGACGAGGTCGGTGACGCCCTCCTGCTCGCCCTGCCGGGCCTCGGGCGGGTCGAGGTCCAGGTGGACGGCACCACCGTGCTGAGCCTCGACGAGGTCCGCACGCGCTGGGTCGTCGCGACCCGGAGCGGGGAGCTGCCACCGAGCCTGCTCGCCGACCGTCCCGTCGAGGAACGCGACCGCACCGGCTGGGAGGTCACCTGGGCTGTCCGCCGCCCCTCCGTCGGCGACGCCCCGACGCCCGCCGTCGTGCATGCGCCGACCCCCACGGACGAGCCCTGCACGGTCCCCGCCCTGCTCGTCGCGACCTTCCCCCTCGACCCGTCGCGCCGCCACGTCGCGCCGGGCCCGGTGACCGACCGCCTGGTCGCCGAGGCCGGCGCGGTCTGGGCCGACCTGCTCGTGGCCTGCCGCGAGGCCGGCCCCGAGGAGGCCCCGCACCCCCTCGACCTGCTGCCCCCGGGTCTGGCGGCCGGCCCCCTCGACACCGCCCTGCGTGAGGCGGTGCTCGGGGCCACCCGCAGCACGCCCCTGCTCGACCCCGTCGACGCCGGCCCGGCTCTGCTCGCCCGCGACGCCCTCGTCCTGGACGGCCCTGTGGGGGAGGACCAGGCCGCTCTCGCCGCCCTCGGGGTCTGGGTGCCGCAGCTCGTGGGGCTCACGGGTCCCCGGCGTCGTGCGGCCCTCGCCCTCGGGGCGGCCCCGACCCGCCTCGCGGACCTCGCGGACAGCCTCCCCGCGGGCAGCGCCGACCAGCTGCTCTCCCTCTACGAGGCCTTGGCCGGGGTCGAGGCGAGCGCCCTCGAGGAGCTCGCGACCCTGCCGGTGCGCCTGGCCGACGGGCGGGTGGTCCGGGGTGCCCGCGGCGCCCTGCTGGCCGAGGAGGGCCTCGCCGACCTCGCGGGGCTGGTCGACGCGCTGACCCGGTGGGGCGCCCGGGTGGTCGACCCGCGCGCGGCCCACCCGCTGCTCGAGCGTCTCGGAGCCACCCGGGCGGACGCCGAGGCCCTGGCCCGGCACGCCGTCCTGCGGGACCAGGTGCTGGCCGGTCCGCCCGAGCCGGGGGACCTCGCCCCCGAGCAGAGCCCGGCCGGGGTGCTCCTGGCCCTGCTCGACCACCTCTCCGCCTCGGCCCCCCGGCCCGAGCCCTGGTGGGGCGAGGTGCTGCTGCCCGCGCAGGACGGCGAGCTGCTGCCGGCCCGCGGCCTGGTGCTCCCCGGGTCCCCGGCGGCCGACTGGTTCGACCCCGAGGTCCTGCCCCTGCTCGACGACCACGTCGCGGAGCACTCCCGCGAGGGTCTGCTGCTCGCCGGGGTGCGCGCAGGGATCGCCGTCGAGCGTCTGGACGCCCGGGTGGTCGCGGACGCGCTCACCGACCTCGACGACCCCGACGACGACGCCGCCCTCGTGACCGACGCCCTCGACGGCTGGGGCGCCTACCTCGAGCACCTCGAGGATGTGCTCGAGGGGGATGACCTCACCGACCGTGGGGACCTGGTCGTCGTCGCCGACCTCGACGCGGTCCGCGAGGAGGCCTGGGGCGAGGTGATGACCGCCCTGACCCGGGGCGAGGCCCGTCGCGCCGTCGTCGAGCCGTGGGGCCGTGGGCCCGACGGGCGGGCGGTCCCCTCCTACACGGCGTGGTGGCTCCGGCACCGGGGTGGGCTCGGTCCACGACGCCCCATGGCCCTGCCCGGGGTCGAGGGCGGGGCGACCCGTCTCCTGGCCCCCGTGCCCACGGCCTGGGCCGACCTGGACGAGGAGCTGCTGCGGGCCCTGGGGGCCGTCCGGGACCTCGCCGAGCTCGAGCCCGACGGGTGGACCGAGGTCCTCGAGGCCCTGCCCGCGCTGGGCACCCCGGTCGAGCTGACCCTGGCGGTCGCGGTGTGGCGGGGGCTGGCCGCGCTCGCGGTCCGGCATCCCGAGGCCGAGCTCGACCCGGCACGGCTGCCCGCCCTCCTCGCCGACGGCACGGCCGGGATCGTCGAGACCCCGCAGGTGACGGTCGCGACCCCGCTGTGGTCCGCCCACCCCGCGGCGCGACCGGCGCTGGTGGTGCCCGCCGAGGCCACCGGCCTGGCGAGGGTCCTCGACGTCGACCGTGCCGAGGAGCGGGCGGACGGGACCGTGACCTCCCGGGGCACGGTGCTCGACCTCGACCCTGCCCTGCGCGCGGGGCTCGGTGGCCTCGTCGCACTGCCCGGGACCTGGGTCGAGCACGAGGACCTGCGGGTCGACGGCGAGCAGCTCGACGGGTGGGTCGACGCCGCGGGCACCGTCCACGCCGCGACCAGCCAGGGGCTCGCCGCGGCCCTCGCGACCCTCGTCGGGTGGGAGCACCGCGACCGGCTGCTGCGGCTGCTCGCCGACCCCCGGGCCCTGCCGCATGTGCTCCTCGAGCTGGCGGGGGACCTCGCGCCGTGACCTCTCCTGCGGCGCGTCCGGCCTCCCCGGGGCGGCGGACCCTGGCCCTGGGCGTCTTCCTGCCCGTGGTGGTCTTCGAGACCGGGCTCGGCGCGATCCTGCCCGTGGTCGCCCTCACCGCGGTGGACCTGGGCGCCGACGTCGCGACGGCCGGCGTGGTGGTGGCGCTGCTGGCCGTGGGGCAGATCCTCGGGGACGTCCCCGCCGGGGCGATCGCGGCGCGGTTCGGTGACCGTCGGGCCATGCTCGGCGCCTCGATCGCCGCGGTGGTCGCCCTCACGGCGGCCGCCCTCGCGCCGTCGGTGGTGGTCCTGGGCCTGAGCCTGCTCGCCCTGGGGGCGATCAACGCGGTCTTCATGCTCGCCCGGCACTCCTACCTGACCGAGACCACCCCGGTGATGCGCCGGGCCCGGATGCTCTCGACCCTGGGCGGCCTGCAGCGGGTGGGTACCTTCATCGGGCCCTTCGTGGGGGCCGGCGTCATCCACCTCTCGGGGCTGCGCGGGGTGTACTGGCTCGCGGTCGGCACCTCGGTGGTGACCGCGGTGATCGTGGCCCTGGTGCCCGACGTCGACCACCGCCGTCCGGCCGGGCCCCGCGTCCCCACCTGGCACGTGCTGCGCGACCACCGGCAGGTGCTGTGGACCCTGGGCCTGGGCGTGCTCATGGTCGGGGCGGTGCGTGGCAGCCGGCAGATCGTCCTGCCGCTGTGGTCGGAGCACCTGGGCCTCGCGCCCGCGACCACCAGCATCGTCTTCGGCATCGCCGGGGCCGTGGACATGCTGCTCTTCTATCCGGCGGGACGGCTCATGGACCGCCGGGGTCGGCTGTGGACGGCCATCCCGTCGATGCTGGTGCTGGGAGCGGGCTTCGTGGCGCTGCCGTTCACCACCGGCTTCGGCTCGATCACGGTGGTCGCGATGGTCATCGGCCTCGGCAACGGCATGGGCGCGGGCATCCTCATGACCCTCGGGGCCGACGTCGCCCCACCCACCAGCCGGGCGCAGTTCCTCGGGCTCTGGCGGTTGTGCCAGGACGCGGGCGGCGCTGCGGGGCCCCTGCTCGTGGCAGGCGGGGCGGCCCTGGGGTCCCTCGCCGCGGGGATCTGGGTCGTGGGCGGGGTGGGGGTGGCGAGCGCCGGGGTGCTCGCCCGTTGGGCGCCGCGCTGGTCGGTGCACGCCTCGGGGGCCACCCGTCGTCGGGCGCGGGAGGCAGGACTGCTGGACTAGTGCTCTGGGCGACGAGGGCGGCGTCGGCGACGCTGCTCCCAGAGCACCCCCAGCGCACCGAGGGCGATCCCGGTGGCGCACACCGGGATGCCGCGCCCCGTCGTCGTGCCCGCGGCGTGGACGACGAGCAGCACGACCAGGGCCACGGCCCACATCGCCATCCCGATGCCGAAGACCAGGCGCAGGTCGATCTCGACCGGCGCGAGCGTGCTGGGGCGCAGGAGGCGCGCGGTCCGGGAGGGGGTGCTGCTCACCGTGCCAGCGTAGTCGGCGCCTCCCCGCCCGGTGATCTCATCGCGAGAAGCCTCTGCCGTGCGGGCCTGGCGTCTGCCACTCTGTGCGCCATGACGCAGACCCCTCCGCCTGCCGCGACCGGGACGGCCCCCTCGGTCGGTGCCCTCGACCGCTACTTCAAGATCACCGAGCGGGGGTCGACGGTCGCGCGGGAGCTGCGCGGCGGTCTGGTCACCTTCTTCGCGATGAGCTACATCATCGTGCTCAACCCCTTCATCATCGGTGGGGTCCCCGACGGGACCGGCACCTTCCTCGGAGGCGGCAGCGAGCCGAACTTCCCGCTTATCGCGGCGACCACGGCCCTCATCGCCGGGCTCCTGTCGATCCTCATGGGCGTGGTCGCGCGGTTCCCGCTGGCCATGGCCGCGGGCCTGGGGCTCAACGCCTTCGTGGCCTTCTCGGTCGCGGCGATCCCGGGGATGACCTGGGCGGACGCGATGGGTCTGGTGGTCCTCGAGGGCATCGTCATCCTCGTGCTGGTGCTGACGGGCTTCCGGGAGGCGGTCTTCAAGGCCGTCCCGGTCGAGCTCAAGCTCGCCATCAGCGTGGGCATCGGGCTGTTCATCGCCCTGATCGGGGTGTTCAACGCCGGGCTCGTGCGGATCCCCGCGAGCCTCGCGACCCCGCTCGAGCTCGGCGACTCGGGGGCCCTCGTCGGCTGGCCCATCGTCGTGTTCGTCGTCGGGCTGCTGCTCATCGCCTCGCTCATGGTGCGCAAGGTCAAGGGCGCGATCCTCATCGGCGTCGTCGTCGCGACGGTGCTGGCCCTGGTCATCGAGGCGATCGGCAACCTCGGGGCGCGCTCGGCCGAGAACCCGGGTGGTTGGAGCCTGGTCGAGCCGACCCTGCCGGGCAGCGCGGGGGACGTCGTCTCCCAGCCGGACTTCGGCCTGCTCGGGCAGTTCTCGCTGCTCGGCTCGATCCCCAAGATCGGGATCGTCGCGGTCATCCTCTTCGTGTTCACCCTGATGATCGCGGACTTCTTCGACACGATGGGCACGATGGTCGCCATCGGCGCCGAGGCCGACCTGCTCGACGAGGAGGGCAACCCGCCCTCGACCCGTCAGATCCTCGTGGTCGACTCGATCGGCGCGATCGCGGGCGGTGCGGGCTCGGTCTCGAGCAACACGAGCTACATCGAGTCCGCCGCGGGGGTCGGGGACGGTGCACGCACCGGTCTGGCCGCGGTGGTGACCGGCGGGCTGTTCCTGCTGGCGACCTTCTTCGCCCCGCTGGTCAACATGATCCCGTACGAGGCCGCGACCCCGGCGCTCGTCGTCGTCGGGTTCCTCATGCTCATGCAGGTCACCGGCATCTCGTGGAAGGACTACGAGATCGGGATCCCGGCCTTCCTGACGATCATCCTGATGCCCTTCAGCTTCTCGATCGCGGTGGGCATCGGCGCCGGGTTCGTCTCCTACGTGGTGCTCAAGCTGGCCGCGGGCAAGGCCCGCCAGGTGCACCCGCTGATGTACGTCTCGGCGGCCCTCTTCGTCGTCTACTTCGCGATCGACTCGGTCGAGGGGCTGCTCGAGGCCGTCGGTCTGATCAGCTGAGCAGCGCGACGGGTCCTTGGGCCATCGGGGGGACGTTCCGTCACATCCCCCCGAAGAGGGACGTAACGGACAGGAAGGACCCCTCGAGGTGGTCTAGTGTGACGAGCCCCGGGCGTCGTGCTGGCGACCCGGTGCGTCGTCTCGTCTGGAGGATCTGGTGCGTATCTCGGTGATCGGTTGCGGGTACCTGGGCGCGGTGCACGCGGCCTCGATGGCTCACCTGGGCCACGAGGTGGTCGGGGTCGACGTCGAGGAGCGCAAGGTCGAGATGCTCCGGGACGGCAAGGCCCCGTTCTACGAGCCCGGCCTCCCCGAGCTGCTGACCTCGACCCGCGAGACGGGCCGCCTGAGCTTCACCACGGACATCGCCGACGTCGCCGGGGCCCGCGTGCACTTCGTGTGCGTCGGGACCCCGCAGAAGCGTGGCGAGAACGCCGCGGACCTGCGCTACGTCGACGCCGCCATCGAGGGCCTGCTGCCGCACCTGGCCCCGGGGGACCTGGTCGTCGGCAAGTCCACCGTCCCCGTCGGCACCGCCGAGCGGATCGCCGAGCGCGTGGCCGAGGTCGAGCCCGAGGCCACCGTGGTGTGGAACCCCGAGTTCCTGCGTGAGGGCTTCGCGGTCAAGGACACCCTGCACCCCGACCGCATCGTCTACGGCATCCAGGAGGGCGAGGCGGGCGAGCGCGCCGCGGGGATCCTCGACGAGGTGTACGCGGCCCCGCTGTCCGAGGGCACCCCCCAGGTCATCACCGACTTCGCGACCGCCCAGCTGGTCAAGGTCGCGGCGAACTCCTTCCTCGCCACGAAGATCTCCTTCATCAACGCGATGGCCGAGCTGTGCGAGGCCACCGGGGCGGACGTCACCAAGCTCGCCGATGCGATCGGGCACGACGACCGCATCGGACGTCGCTTCCTCAACGCGGGGCTCGGCTTCGGCGGCGGCTGCCTGCCCAAGGACATCCGTGCCTTCATGGCCCGCGCGGGAGAGCTCGGCGCGGACCAGGCGCTCTCCTTCCTGCGCGAGGTCGACGCGATCAACATGCGGCGTCGGGTCCGCATGGTCGACCTGGCCCGTGAGGTCTGCGAGGGCTCGATCGTCGGCCGGCGGATCGCCGTCCTCGGTGCGGCCTTCAAGCCTGACAGCGACGACGTCCGTGACTCGCCCGCGCTGAGCGTCGCGGCCCAGATGCGGCTGCAGGGTGCTCGGGTGGTCGTCACCGACCCCCAGGCCGTCGCCAACGCCGAGAAGGCCTGGCCCGACCTCGACTTCGCGGCCACCGCCGAGGAGGCCGCGGCCGGCGCGGACGTCGTCATCCTCGCGACCGAGTGGGCGGAGTACCGCGAGCTCGACCCCGAGGCCTTCGGCCGCCTGGTCGGGCACCGTCGGATCGTCGACGGCCGCAACGTGCTCGACCCCGCCCAGTGGCGCGCCGCGGGCTGGGTGTACCGGGCCCTGGGTCGTCCCTGAGCTGAGTCGTCCCTGACCTGGGGATCTAGGCGGGAGCTGGGCCGAGCGCCACGACCAGGGTGCAGACCAGCAGCACGAGGATGGTCGGCGTCATCGTCAGCCGCTCGGCCCGGCTGCGTGAGATCGCGTTCATCACCACGCCCAGGGCGAGGTAGGCGACCAGGACCCAGGCGGCGGGCACGACGACGGCCGGGGGCAGGGCGTCGGTGAGCCCCGCCCGGTCGAGGGTGATGAGGGCGAAGGCGGCGTACAGCAGCATCGACACGGCGCTGCTGACCCGGAGCCGCCCGGGGAGCGGCCCGTCGTGCTGGCCACCCCAGGCGAAGGCTCCCCAGGGTGCTCCGGCTGCCAGGCAGATCTGGAACACGGCCAGCGCAGCCCACAGGACGCAGGCCGCGACGGCCAGGATCGGTGCCATGGCACGGAGCGTAGTTCCGGGACGGCGGGCAGCGGCGCTCCCTTTTTCATTACCTAAGGTCATGACCTAAGATAGGTACATGCCTGATGTCTCCGGTGCCGCCTGCCGCCCCGCCTCCCTCGCGGGGGACCTGCGCGTCGCGCTGACCCACACCGTGCGCCGGCTCCGCATGGAGCGCAGCGACGAGACGATCACCGACGGTCAGTACGCGGTGCTCGCCGCGCTCAGCAACCGCGGCGCGATGACCCCCTCGGCCCTGGCCGAGCACGAGCACGTCCAGCCCCCGCCGATGACCCGCACCCTCAACGCCCTGGTCGCCGCAGGTCTGGTCCAGCGCGAGGAGCACCCGACCGACCGTCGTCAGGTCCTCATGTCGATCACCGAGGCGGGGGAGGCCGAGGTCCGCGAGACCCGGCGTCGTCGCAACGCCTGGCTCGCGGACCGTCTCGCCGAGCTCGACCCGGCCGAGCGGGAGGTCCTGGCCCAGGCCGCCGTCCTGCTCCGCAAGCTCGTCGCCCCGTGAGCCCGACCTTCGCCTCGCTGCGCTTCTTCAACTACCGCCTGTGGTTCGCGGGGGCTTTGGTCGCCAACATCGGCACCTGGATGCAGCGCGTCGCGCAGGACTGGCTCGTCCTGACCGTCCTCACCGACGACTCGGGGGTCGCGGTGGGGATCACCACGGCCCTGCAGTTCGCCCCGTTCCTCGTCCTGTCCGCATGGGCGGGGGTGCTCGCGGACCGCGTCGACCGGCGCAAGCTGCTCATCGCGACCCAGACGGCCCAGGGGGTGCTCGCGGCAGGGCTCGGCGCCCTGGTCCTGAGCGGTCGTGCCGAGCTCTGGCACGTGTACGTCTTCGCCGCGCTGCTGGGCTGCGTCTCGGCGATCGACGGCCCCGCGCGGCAGACCTTCGTCGCGGACATCGTCCCGGCCGAGAAGCTCTCCAACGCCGTGGGCCTCAACAGTGCCTCCTTCAACGCCGCGCGGCTCATCGGCCCGGGTCTCGCGGGCCTGCTCATCGCCGTCGTCGGGACGGGGTGGGTCTTCGTCATCAACGCGGCCACCTTCGCCGCGACGATCCTGGCCCTGACGCAGATGCGGCTGCGCGAGCTGCAGCCCCGGGAGCCGACCGGCCGCGGCAAGGGGCAGATCCGCGCCGGCATCGCCTACGTGCGGCACCGGAGCGACATCGTCGTGATCATGGTCGTGATCGGGGTGGTCAGCACCTTCGGGCTCAACTTCCAGCTCACCAGCGCGGTGATGGCCCGCACCGAGTTCGGCCGCGGGCCCCAGGAGTACGGGATCCTCGGCTCGGTGCTGGCCATCGGCTCCCTCGCCGGGGCGTTGCTCGCGGCGCGGCGGGAGCGCCCCCGGGTGCGGCTGGTCATCGGGGCCGCCTTCGCCTTCGGCGTCACGACGGGCGTCATGGCCCTCATGCCGACCTACCCGAGCTACGTGGTGGCCTGCATCCCGGTGGGTTTCGCCTCCCTGACCATGATGACCGCGGCCAACTCGACCATCCAGATGTCCACCGACCCCGCGATGCGCGGGCGGGTCATGTCCCTGTACATGGTCGTGTTCCTCGGGGCGACCCCCGTCGGGTCGCCGATCGTCGGGTGGATCGCCGAGACGTACGGGGCGCGGTGGGCCATCGGCATCGGCTCGATCTCGGCCCTGCTCGTCTCGGTGGGTGCCGCGCTGTGGGCGGCTCGACGATGGAACGTGAGCGTGCGGTACCGCTTCCGGTCGCGGCCCCACCTCCAGGTCCGGTACCTCGACCACGAGCACGACGAGGAGCTCGCCCGGGCCGACGCCGCCCGCGCCCTCTCGGCGCAGCAGGCCACGGACCGCGCCTCGTCGGCCTGAGGGGCGCACCTCCCGACGCCGTGGCTACCTGGGTGGTCGGCGGCACCGCGTCTGGCAGACGGGTGATCTTCTCGGCGTGCCCGGTGCGACCGATGTCCGAGATGCGACGATACGTCCATGTCCGCCGACCCTGCCCCGACCCCGCCCGAGACCGTGGCCGCGACCCGCGCCGAGGCGCGTCGAGGCGGCCGTCGTCGGCGGTGGCCGTGGGTCGTGCTGTCGGTGCTCGTGGTCCTGGCCCTCGCGGCGGGATGGCTCGTGTGGCGGGGCCTCCAGGTGGTCGAGGCCCTCGAGGGGGCCCTGCCCGAGGTGACGGCCGCCCAGGCCGAGCTCGCCCGGGGCGAGGTCGAGGCGGCAGCGGCGCGGGTGCCTGAGGTGCGCGAGCGCTCGGCCGTGGCGAGTGCTGCGACCGCGGACCCGGTCTGGGTGGTGGCCTCCGCCCTCCCGTGGGTCGGGACCCAGCTCGACGCCGTGACCGACGTGGTCGCAGCCTTCGACCGGGTGGCCGAGGGCGTGCTCCCCGAGCTGGTCGAGGTCGGCACGGCCGTCTCCCCGGGCGAGCTGGAGGTGGTCGACGGGCGGATCGACCTGGCCCCGATCGTCGCCGCCGCCCCGCGCCTGGCCTCGGCGGCCGCCGCTGCCGACGAGGCCCGGGACCTGGTCGACGGGATCGACACCGACCAGCTGGTCGACCCCCTCGCCGACCGTGTCCGCGAGGTGCAGGGGCCCGTGGCTGAGGCGGCGGACCTCCTGGCGGTGGCCGACGAGCTCGCGCAGGTGGTCCCGCCGATGCTCGGCACCGACGGGCCGCGGCGCTACCTCGTCCTGGCCCTCAACCCCGCCGAGCTGCGGACCGCGGGGGGCATCGCGGGGGCCGGGATCGTGCTCGAGGCCGAGGACGGCGCCCTCGCCCTGGTCGAGCAGATCGCGGGCCGGGACCTGCCGAACCTCACCGAACCGGTCCTGCCGGTGACCGCGGAGGAGGAGGACGTCCACGGCGGGCGGCTCGGCCTCACCCTGCAGAACCTCACCATGACCCCGGACTTCCCGAGGACCGCCGAGCTCGCCGTCGAGCTCTGGGCGAGCGCGACCGGGGAGCAGGTCGACGCGGTGGTCGCGGTGGACCCGGTGGCGTTGTCCTACCTGCTGGGGGCCACCGGGTCGGTCACCGAGCCGACGGGGGAGGTGCTCACCGCGGACACGGTGGTCGAGCAGCTGCTCTTCCAGGCCTACCTGCGGCACACCGACCCGGCGGCGGCCGACGACTTCTTCGCCGGGGCAGCCGCTGCGGTCTTCAGCTCCCTGGCCTCGGCGGACTCAGACCCGGCCGCGCTCGTCTCGGCCCTCGAGCAGGCGGTCGACGAGCGTCGGCTGAGCCTGTGGTCGACCCGCGCCCAGGAGCAGGAGCTGCTGGGCGGCACGACCCTCGGCGGCGGGTTCCTCAGCGGGGCCGCCGACGCGGCCGCGGGGGTCTTCCTCGACGACGCGACGGGCTCCAAGCTCGGCTACTTCCTCGAGGCCGATCTCGAGGTCCTCGGCACGACCTGCGGGACGGGTGACCAGGCGGCCAGCCTGCTCCTGGGCCTCGAGCTGCGGTCGACCGCGCCGACCGACCCCGCCGTGATCGCGGCCCTGCCCCCGGACGTCGTCGGGGCAGGGCTCACCGGCGTCGAGCCGGGGACGATGCGCACCAACGTGACGGTCTATGCCCCGGTGGGCGGCAGCGTCGGGTCGGTGACCCGCGGCGGGGCCGTCGTCGGCGGGGACCCGGGGACGTCCGCGGGCCGCGAGCTCCTCATGGTGACCTCGACCCTCGCCCCGGGGGAGGCCGAGTCCTTCGAGATCGAGGTGCGGCTCGCCCCGGGCGAGACCGAGGCCCCCGTCTGGGCCACCCCCAGCCTCACCCTCACGGGCCTCCCCGCCACCCCCACCTGCCCCTGACCCCCGCCCACCGGGCCCCCTCCCACCCGCCCCAGCCTCGTGTCAGACGCTGGGGTACCTCTGGCGTCCCCAGCCTCTGACACGAGATCGCGCTGCGCTGGTGTCAGACGCTGGCATACCCCCAGCACCCTGAGCGTCTGACACGAGATCGCACCTCAGGTCGTGTCAGACGCTGGCATACCCCCAGCACCCTGAGGTTCTGACACGAGGGTGGGGTGGGGGCGTGCGGGGGCGTACAGCCGTATGGGTGAAGTCCTGGGGATGACGGCGTCATCTCGGGCGTGCGGTGGCATGCTGGCCCGAGATGTCCGTTTTGACCCGGTATGTCCAGCACCAGCGGGACGGTCGGGACCCGGAGGAGGATGACATGAACCGTGGACTGCGCGCTCTGGCCGGTGCCGCTCTGGCGACCGGCACCCTGGCGGTCGCCCCGGCCGTGGCCTCGGCCCAGGTCTTCGACGCGGGCTGCGAGGACGACGGCGCCGGCTACGTCCCGGGCGGGGTGTGCGAGCTCGTGATCGAGGTCGACGTGCTCTGCGAGAACGACGTCCCGATGGTCGCCTACCGCGCCACCGGGGACGCGTCGGCGACGGGCGCGAGCGTCACCTGGGTCAACCCCGGTGGGGCCGACGTCGTCCACACCGGCCTCCCGATGGAGGGCGTGGTCCGGTGGCCGGGGGCCATGGTCGACGCCGACGGCAACCCGACGGACTGGCCGGGCTGGACGAGGCTCGAGTCGGGCGAGTGGGTCGTGGGGGACGAGTTCGACTGGGCCCGGTCGCCCGTCGAGGTCCTCGTGACGGTCAACCCGACGGCCTCGGTCACCGTCAGCTACCCGCCGGCCTCGGCCGGCTGCGCGCCCTCGGGCGAGGCCAGCAGCGACGGCGTCACGCCGGTCTCGGTCCCGCTCGTCGAGCAGGGCGAGGCCCGGGCCGAGCTCGCCCGCACCGGCACCTCGGCGGCCTCCCTCGCGGGCGCTGCGGGTGGCCTGGTCCTCGGTGGCCTCGTGCTCGCCGCCGTCGGGCGCAACCGCCGCCGGGTGCACCTCGACGACTGAGCAGGGCTAGCGGGTCCCGGGGGCCGGGGCCGTCGTGCGCAGGGCGCGGTGCACCGAGCGCAGCCCGAGGGCGACCGCGCCCCCGCCGACGACGACGAGCACCGGCACCAGCAGGAAGGCCTGGTGGGCCCCGACCACGTCGGCCAGGGCGCCCAGGGCGAAGGGCGCGATCCCGACGGCCGCCCCGGTGCCGATCGAGCCGCGGGCCTGGGCCTGGTCGGGTCGCCCGTCCGAGGCACGCAGGGTCAGGGCCGCGCTCAACGGGTAGTGGGCGCCGTAGCCGAGGCCGGCGAGCACGAGCCCCGCGATGGCCACCGGCGTGCTGGTCGCGAGCCAGAACGCGGCCCACCCCACCCCGGCCAGCGCGTAGGCCAGCAGCAGGATCTTCTCCGGGGCCTTCCGCATCGACAGCGGCCCGACGACGAAGCGCGACACCGCCATCCCCACCACCAGGGCCGAGACCGAGGCGGTGGCCACGGAGGGGGAGGCGCCGGTGCGCTGGGTGAGCAGGTCCGAGGCCCAGAAGGTGGTCGAGAACTCGATCGCCACCCCGCACAGCATCGCGACCCAGAAGAACCAGAAGGCCCCCGAGAACGCCCGGCCGGCCCGCCGTTCGGCGCGCGCGACCGCGCCGGTGGGGGCTGCCGCGGCCTGGTCCGCGCCGGGGGCCGCCGTCGTCGTGGCCGCCGCCGGGACCGGTGCCGCGACGGGAGCCCGGGTCACCGCCCCCCGTCCGAGGGCGGGGACGTTGCGCAAGGACGCCACGAGGACTCCGACCGTGACCGCGAGCACGATGACCAGCCCGACCGCGGGCCGCCAGCCCCAGCCCAGCCCGACCGAGGCGCCGACCGCGAGCGGGGCGAGCAGGCCGAAGGTCGCACCGACGGCGTTGGCCTCGGTGATCGCCGCGGGACCCGCGGCCCCGTGGTGGACCGCGAGGGCCGGCTGGGCGGCCGCCAGGACCAGGTTCCCGCCCACGGCCACGACCACGCAGGCGGGCAGGGTGACCGCGACCGTGGTGCCGGCCAGGAGCATGAGGATGCCGACCACGAGCACCGCGCAGCCCAGCAGGGTCTGCACCCGTCGCCCGTACCGGATCGCGATGCGGGCGCTGACGAGGCCCGCGGCGACGGTGCCCACGGCCATCCCCGTGCCGTGCAGCCCCGCGAGGGCCCGGGAGATGCCCTGCTCCTCGGCGATCAGCGGGACGGCGGGGGAGAAGCCGTAGAGGAACCAGCCCCAGGTGATGAACGGGGTGTAGAGCGTGAGGGTGAGCCGGTCGCGGACCAGCCGGCTGCGCCCCAGGGGTCGGGTCATCCCTGCCCGAGCCGCTCGGCCACGTGGTCGACGCAGGCGGTCAGGGCCCGGACGTCGGCGGGCTCGATCGCGGGGAACATCGCGATGCGGATCTGGTTGCGTCCGAGCTTGCGGTAGGCCTCGACGTCGACCACGCCGTGCCGACGCAGCACCTGGCACACGGTCGCGGCGTCGACGGAGGCGTCGAGGTCGATGGTGCCCACGACGCTGCTGCGGGCCGCGGGGTCCGCCACGAAGGGCTGCGCCCAGGGGCGGTCCTCGGCCCAGCGGTACAGGTGGCTCGAGGACTCCTGGGTGCGGGCCGCGGCCCACGCCAGCCCGCCCTGGTCCAGCATCCAGTCGATCTGCTCGGCCAGGAGCACGAGGGTCGCGAGGGCGGGGGTGTTGAGGGTCTGGTCCAGCCGTGAGGAGGCGATCGCGGTGCTCAGGGACAGGAAGGTCGGCGCCCAGCGGTCCTCGGCGAGACGCTCGGCCCGGGCGACCGCGGCGGGGGAGCACAGGGCCAGCCACAGGCCGCCGTCGGAGGCGAAGGACTTCTGCGGGGCGAAGTAGTAGACGTCGGTCTGGCTCACGTCCACGGCCATGCCCCCCGCGGCCGACGTCGCGTCGACCAGCACCAAGGCGTCGTCGTCGGCCCCCGCGGGGCGCAGCACGGGGGAGACGACGCCGGTCGAGGTCTCGTTCTGCGGCCAGGCGTAGGTGTCGGTGCCGGGGGTGGCCTCGGGCAGGGCGCGCGAGCCGGGCTCCGCGGCCCGGACCTCAGGCTCGGCGAGGAAGGGGGCGCGGGTGACGGCACGGGCGAAGCTCGAGCCGAACTCCCCGAAGGTGCACAGCTGCGCGCGGTCCTGCACCAGGCTGAAGGTGGCCAGGTCCCAGAAGGCGGTCGAGCCGCCGTTGCCCAGCACCACCTCGTACCCCTCGGGCAGGGCGAAGAGCTCGGCGAGCCCGGTGCGCACCCGTCGGACCAGGCCGCGCACGGGGGCCTGGCGGTGGGAGGTGCCCAGCAGGGTCCGGCCGACGGCGGCGAGAGCCTCGACCTGCTCGGGCCGGACCTTCGAGGGCCCCGACCCGAAGCGGCCGTCCGCGGGCAGCAGGTGGGCGGGGATCGTGATCTGGGGCGGCTCCACGCGCCAACTGTAGGGGGCGGGCCGGTCCCGAGGGGCGGCCCGGGGCGCCCGCCGGAGGGTCGCGCACCGTAACCTGGGTGGCAGTCGGCCCAGACGGACGAAAGGCCCCCGCGTGAGCGACCTGATCGACACCACCGAGATGTACCTGCGCACCATCTACGAGCTCGCCGAGGAGGGGATCGTCCCGCTGCGTGCCCGGATCGCCGAGCGGCTGGGGCACTCGGGCCCGACGGTCTCGCAGACCGTCGCACGCATGGAGCGGGACGGGCTGGTCGTCGTCAGCGGTGACCGCCACCTCGAGCTCACCGACGCGGGCCAGCTCAAGGCCACCCGGGTGATGCGCAAGCACCGGCTCGCCGAGCGCCTGCTGACCGACGTGATCGGCCTGGAGTGGTCCTACGTGCACGACGAGGCCTGCCGCTGGGAGCACGTGATGAGCGACCGGGTCGAGAGGCGGCTGGTCGAGCTGCTCGACCACCCGCACCACTCGCCCTACGGCAACCCGATCCCGGGGCTGGCCGAGCTCGGGGAGCTCGGGACCGTCGAGGGCTTCCTCGACGGCGTGGTGTCCCTCGTGGTGCTCGCGCGGGCTGTCGTGGCCTCCGAGGAGGTCGCCGACGGCCCGATCGAGGCCACGGTCGCCCGCCTGGGGGAGCCGCTGCAGACCGACACCGACCTGCTCGAGCGGCTCTCCTCGGCCGGGGTGCTGCCGGGCTCGACCATCTCGGTCGAGCGAGGGCAGGGCATCGTGACCGTCGGGGCCCCCGGGGCGGACATCGTGCTCGACCTGCCCGACGAGGTCGCGCGCCACATCTTCGTCCTGAGCCCCGAGGCCTGAGGCCCGAGGCCCGAGCCCTGGGGCCTGAGGCCTGAGGCCCGAGCCCTGGGGCCTGAGCCCTGAGGCCCGAGCCCTGGGGCCTCGGGGCCCGGCGGTCGCACCCCGGGGCCGCCGGGGCGTACCCGGGCCGCCCACGGGGGCCTCGTCGCCCGGCTGGGTGACCTCCGATCACCCGGAAGCTCCGGGGACGCTCGATCAGCGGCCGATCGATGTGACGTGTGCCACACCCATGCCCGTCCGTGACCTCGGGAGACCTGATAGCACCACCCGGGCACAGGTGTGTTCATGCAGGTCGTGGCCTTGCGCGATGTCACCCGTCTGCGCGTTCTCGTGATCATCCCGAGACCTTCCTGCGGCGGCCGTGACCTTGGCGTGACATACGGGCGGACCCTCGGGTAGTCTCGCGGTGCTCCAGGGAACCCTCCTCGCTGGAGTCCTCAAGCGGAACGCCGAGTCCTGCCGCCGCATGAGGTCCGTTCGATCCGCTGGCAGGAACGGGGGAACCACTTTCGTGGGCATCGGTCTCCGATGTCCTTGGGGTGAAGTCCCGGGCACGTGCGAACGTGACCGGGGCCGGGTGATCTCCCACCCGAACCCGACAGCTCACCTCGTAGGCGTCCGGAGAGGTACCGAGTGACCGTCACCCCCCAGCAGCGCGCCAAGCACCGCGCCGCGCGTCGCCCCACCACCCCCCTCAACGACTTCGCGAACGCCGCCACGGGCAGCCTCGCCACCGTCGGACGTCGCTCCGCCGTGGTCGCCGCCTCGGGCGGTCTGGTCATGACGATGGCCCTGCCCGCCGCGGCAGCTCCGTCGGACGGCTCGACCAGCGCCCTGCCGGCCGTCGACACCACGGCCCTCACCGCCCAGGCCCGCGCGGCCCTGGCGACCTCCCCGGTCGTCTCGGTCCCCGTCGACGCCGACTGGTCCTTCGACGCCCCCGAGTTCGAGGTCGTCGCGAACCCGGAGCCGGAGCCCGAGCCCGAGCCGGTCGTCGTCGAGGCCCCGGCCTCGCGCTCGAACGACCGCGCTGCGGTCGAGGCGCCGGTCGAGACCGTGGCCGAGCAGCCCGTCGCCGAGGCAGCCCCGGCCGCCGCGGCCGTCCCCGCCGCTGTGAGCGGCAACGCGGTCCTCGAGGTCGCCGCGCGCTACGTGGGTGTCCCCTACGTCAGCGGTGGCACCACGCCGAGCGGCTTCGACTGCTCGGGGTTCACCTCCTACGTGTACGCGCAGCTCGGCATCACGCTGCCGCGCACCTCGGGTGAGCAGCGCAACGCCGGCTACGTCGTCTCGCGGGCCGACGCCCAGCCCGGCGACCTGATCTTCTCCCCGGGGCACATCGGCATCTACGCCGGTGGCGACCAGCAGATCGACGCGCCCCGCCCGGGCAAGACGATCCAGTTCCGCAGCATCTGGCAGAGCAACCCCACGTTCATCCGCGTCACCGGCTGACCCAGCCCGACGCACCGCGCCTGAGCTGGAGCGCGACCGACCGGAACCCCGGACCCGCATGGGTCCGGGGTTCCGGTCGTCCTC
Organism: Actinotalea soli; assembly: GCF_017565425.1. Lineage (GTDB taxonomy): Bacteria > Actinomycetota > Actinomycetes > Actinomycetales > Cellulomonadaceae > Actinotalea > Actinotalea soli. The sequence goes on along the minus strand of NZ_JAGEMK010000004.1, from coordinate 261,693 downwards.
GCACGTGCTGCCTGGCACCAGCGGCCAGCGTGTCGCGCCAGGGTGCGGGTAACTCGTCGTCCTCCCGTGGACCTACGCGTACCCTGACAGGGCTGCTCCACCAGCCAGGCCTGGCAGCCAGCCGGGCCTGACCGCTCTGGTCAGGGAGACTGCCGTGCTGATGTCGTCTGAAGCCGCCACCGCCACCGGCGTGCCCTCGTACCGAGCAGCGCCCCTGCGGCGCTCCCTCCTGCTCAACGCCAGCCGCGAGCCGTTGTGCCTCGTCGGCGTCCACCGGGCGGTGACCCTCGTCCTGAGCGGCAAGGCCGTGGTGCTCGAGACCGACGGGCGCCTGCTGCACTCCGAGCGCACGGCCCTGCCCGTCCCGCTGGTGCTGTGCCTGACCCGCTACGTGCACGTGCCCTACCGGCGCACGGTGCCCCCGACCCGGCGCAGCGTGCTGCAGCGCGACGCCCACCGCTGCGCCTACTGCGCCGGCCCGGCCGACACGGTCGACCACGTGCACCCTCGCTCGCGGGGCGGTCGGCACGAGTGGACCAACGTGGTGGCCGCCTGCTCGCGCTGCAACCACCGCAAGGCCGACCGTCTGCTGTCCGAGATCGGCTGGCACCTGCTGGTCACCCCGGCTGCCCCCCGGGGCGGCCCCGTGCTCCTCGCCGCGAGCGTGCGCCCCGACCCGTCCTGGGCCGCCTACCTCGCCCCGCAGGTCGCGACCTCGGCCTGAGGTGAGGTCCGCGTGCGGGGCCCGCCCCGTGGTGCCTGGCTTTCAGGCACACTGGGGGTGATCCACGGCGGCAGCGCGGAGGGAGCACGACGATGACGGTGGAGGACGTGGTCCTCGTCGGAGTGGATGGTTCCCCGGCGAGCCTGAACGCCCTGGACTGGGCCGTGCGGCACGCGAAGGTGCACGGGTTCGGCCTGCACCTGGTGTGCACCTACTCGGTGCCCTCCTTCACCGCGACGGCCCTCGACGGCGGATACGCGGCCATCGACGACACCGCGATCCAGGAGGGGGCCCGCGCGGTCCTCGACGAGGCCGTGGCCCGGGTCGAGGGCTGCGGGGTGCGCACCACCTCGGCCGTGGCCACGGGGGACGCCGCCGCGGTGCTGATCGAGCTCTCGCGCGGGGCCGCTGCGGTGGTCGTCGGGACGCGTGGCCGTGGGGGGTTCGCCGAGCGGCTCCTCGGCACCGTCTCCTCGGCCCTCCCGGCCCACGCGCACTGCCCGACGGTCGTGGTGCCCTTCCGCCAGGCGGACCTGGACGCGGGCCGTCCCCAGCGCGGCACCAGCGGGGTGCGACGCATCGTCGTCGGCGTCGACGGGTCGGCGGCCGCGGAGGCCGCCCTGGCCCACGCGATCCACGAGGCGGAGATCTGGGACGCCGAGCTCACCGCGGTCGCGGGGGTGCCGGTCGGCTCAGGGGCCGGGATCCTGGCGTGGCTGCCGGCCGCGGTCGACCACGAGGCGGTCCTGCGGGACGTGGCCGAGGGGCTCGACGTCGTCGTGGACCGGGCCCTGGCGGACCACCCTGGGGTGCAGGTGCGGCGTCACGTGCTGGACGGCACGGGGGCGGCCCTGCTGACGGAGTTCTCGACCGCGGTGGACCTCGTGGTGGTCGGCTCGCGCGGGCGGGGCGGGTTCGCGGGGCTGCTGCTGGGCTCGACCAGTCAGGCCGTGCTGCACCACGCGGTGTGCCCGGTCACCGTGGTCACGACCCGGCGGCAGGACGAGTGGTCGCCGACGTCGGTCGGGGACTGAGGGACTCCTCGGCACGTCGCACGAGCGGGGTCAGGACGACGGTGGACCGCGTGCGCCGCACGAAGGGCTCGGCGTTGATCCGCTCGACCACCTCGTCGAGGTGCCGCACGTCCCGCGCGCGGATCTGCACGACGGCGTCGGCCTCGCCCGTCACCGTGCTGGCGGCGACGATCTCGGGGTAGCGGGTGAAGGCCTCGCGCATGGTGAGCGGGCTGGTGGAGCCTCCGCAGTGCACCTCGACGTAGGCCTCGGTCGACCAGCCCAGGGCCGCGGGGTCCACGCGGGCCGTGAATCCGCTGATCACGCCGTCGGCCCGGAGCCGGTCCACGCGTCGCTTGACCGCCGAGGCCGAGAGGTTCACCCGCGCCCCGACGACGGCGAAGCTCGCCCGCGCGTCCTGCGCGAGGTGCTCGAGGATCGCGGCGTCGAGCGGGTCGAGCGTCCGCACCCGGCGTGCTGTGCTGTCGAGTCCCTCGAGCCCTGTCGCGCGCGCGTCGTCGAGCCCAGCGCCCCGCGCGTCGCTGAGCCCAGCGCCGTCCTGATCCATGGGGGACAGCATGCCCGATGCGCGTGTCGGCCTCGTTGCGGGGACCCCCGGCCTGGGGACGGTGCTGGGCCTGGTCCGGGCTGGCTGCCGCCTGCCTCCCCGCCTGCCGCTGTCTCCCGCCTGCCTCGGACTCCCGCCCGCCCGGTCCGGGCGAGCCCTTGCCTCAGCGCAGGGCGTCGCCCAGCTGGTCGAGGGCCCAGTCGAGGTCGTCCTGGGCGATGGTCAGCGGGGGAGCGAGGCGCAGGGTCTGCCCGTGGGTGTCCTTGGTGAGCACGCGGCGCTCGAGGAGCCGCTCGCTGAGCTGGCGTCCGGTGCCGTGCCGCGGGTCCAGGTCGATGCCGGCCCAGAGCCCCGCGCAGCGGGCCTCGACGAGCCGCCCGTCGGTGACCATGGCCCCGAGGCGCTCGGCGAGGTGGGCGCCGAGCTCGCGCGCCCGGGCCTGGTGCTCCCCGGTCTCGAGGAGCCCGACCACCGCGAGGGCGACCGCGCAGGCCAGCGGGTTCCCGCCGAAGGTCGACCCGTGGGTGCCCGCGGTCAGCACCCCCAGCACGTCCTGGCGCCCGACGACGGCCGAGACGGGCACCACGCCACCGCCCAGGGCCTTGCCGAGCACGACGACGTCGGGGGTCACGCCCACCAGCTCGCAGGCCAGGGTGGTGCCGGTGCGGCCAAGCCCGGACTGCACCTCGTCGGCGATGAGCAGGACGTCGGCCGCGTCGCAGGCGGCCCGGACGGCGGGCAGGTACCCGGCCTCGGGGATGATCACCCCGGCCTCGCCCTGGATGGGCTCGAGGAGGACCGCGACGGTGGTCTCGTCGATCGCCGCGGCGAGGGCCTCGGCGTCCCCGTAGGGCACCACGCGGAAGCCCGGGGTGAAGGGACCGAACCCGGCGCGGGCCTCCTCGTCGGTCGAGAAGGAGATGATCGTCGTCGTGCGGCCGTGGAAGTTGCCGTCGGCGACGATGATGGTGGCGCGGTCGGCCGGGACGCCCTTGACCTCGTGGCCCCACTTGCGCGCGGCCTTGATGGCGGTCTCGACGGCCTCGGCCCCGGTGTTCATGGGCAGCACGAGGTCGTCGTCGCGCAGCTCGAGCAGGGCGGCGAGGCGGGTCGCGAAGGGCTCGAGCAGGTCGTGCTCGAAGGCCCGTGACGTCAGGGTGATGCGGTCGAGCTGCGCGCGGGCGGCGTCGACCAGGGCGGGGTGGCGGTGGCCGAAGTTGAGGGCCGAGTACCCCGCGAGCAGGTCGAGGTACTCACGGCCCGCGGTGTCCCGCACCCACGAGTTCTCGCCACCGGCGAGGACCACCGGCAGGGGGTGGTAGTTGCGGGCGAGGTGGCTCGGGACGAGGGAGGTGGTCATCGGTGTGTTCACCGAGCCGTGCGGATCTCGAGGGTGCAGCACTTGGCCCCGCCGCCGCCCTTGAGCAGCTCGCTGGTGTCCACCGGGTGCGGCTCGAAGCCCCGCTCACGCAGCCGGGCCTGCAGGTCCACGGCCCCGGGGGCGACGACGACGCGGCGCCCGTCCGAGACGGCGTTGAGGCCGAGGGCCGCGGAGTCCGCGTCGGTGGCGAGGACGGCGTCGGGGAAGCGCTCGGCCAGGACCTGCTGCGCCGCGGGGGAGAAGGAGCCCGGGTGGTAGGCGATGAGCGGGGCGGCAGGGTCGCTGTCGAGGACGGCCAGCGCCGTGTCGAGGTGGTAGTACCGCGGGTCGACGAGCTCGAGGGTGACGACCTCCCGGCCGGTCAGCGCGGCGAGCTCGGCGTGCGCGGCGGGGTCGGTGCGGAAGCCCGTGCCGGCGAGCAGCAGGTCCCCGACCATGAGGATGTCGCCCTCGCCCTCGTTGGTCTGGGCGGCGGTGTGGGTGACGAAGCCCGCGTCGGCGAACCACTTCTGGTAGGCCGGGCCCTCGGCGGCGCGCTCGGGGTACCGGAACCGCGCCGAGTACACCAGGCCGTCGACGACGGTCGCGCCGTTGGCCGCGTAGACCATGTCGGGCAGGCCGGGGATCGGGTCGATGAGCTCGACGGTGTGGCCCCAGTCGAGGTACGTGCGGTAGAGGGTCTCCCACTGGGCGAGGGCCAGGCCGCGGTCGGTCTCGCGGGTGACGTCCATCCACGGGTTGATCTCGTACGAGACCTCGAAGTGCTCGGGGCGGCACATCAGGTAGCGGCGGGGGGTGGCGGTACGGCTCATGGTGGCCTCCGGGACGGGTCGACGGGGTGCGCGACGGTGCGACGGCGGCCGGGTGGCGGCTCGCTTCCGAGGCTAGGTGCGGGCGGTGGGCCGCGGGTACATCAGGAGGCTGCGTGTCGGGGTGCGGATCGTTGCGTCAGAGCCCCCGACGGCGACGGATCGTTGCGTGGCGTGCTCAGTGGTGCTCGTCCCGTGCGGCGACCTCGCGGGCGACCTGCCGCAGCACGTACCAGCCCATGCCTCCGAGCACGGGCCGCAGGGGCGCCGTCGTCAGGGCGCGGGGCAGGCCGCGCAGGTGGACGCGTTCGACCCATGCGACCTCGCAGAGCCCGGGCCCGAGGGGACGCACATGGACCTCGGCCGTCCCCAGCAGCACAGGACCGAGCTTGCGGTACACCGCCACGCCCGTGCGTCCCGGGCCGGCGGGCTCGGTCACGGGCGGCTCGAGGCGCTCCACGCGCATCCGGTCGGCGAGCCCGGGCCCGCCGTGCAGCGCGCCCGGCCCGGTCACCCCGACGAACACGTCGCCGACCCCGAGCGCCGCGGGCCCGTCGATCCTGGTCATCGGCACCCACCGCTCGTGGTGGTGGACGTCGGTGACCAGGTCCCACGCCTCCTCGGCACGCAGCGGCAGCACCCGCCGGGCCACGGCGGCGCGGGGTTCGCCGCAGGCTCCGCCGAGCGGTGCGCCGTGAGGCTCGACGTCGGGGGAGCGAGGCGTCCGCGGCCCGGCCGCCCGGGCGGCGTCGTCGGGTGCGTCGGGTGCGTCGGAAGGCTTCGTCATCCCTGCTCCTGGCTCGACGGGTCGCGCGGTAGCGTGCCGGGGTGAGGACCGCATTCGGCGCCACCTTCGACCACCCCGAGGGCTACCTCAACACTGCCACGTACGGCCTGCCGCCGCGCTTCGTCACCGAGGCGCTCGCGGAGGTCATGGGCACGTGGGCCGCGGGGACGCTGCGGCCTGCCGAGCTGGACGCGAGCGTGGCGGCTGCCCGTCAGGCCTTCGCGGACCTGGTCGGGGCCCCGGTCGGGTCGGTCGCGATGGCGGGCAGCGTCTCGACCCTCGTCGGGCTGGTCGCGGCCGCGGTGCCCGACGGCGCGCGCGTGGCGACCCTGCCCGGGGAGTTCACCAGCGTGACCTTCCCCTTCGCGGCGCAGCAGACCCGCGGGGTGTCCCTGACCGAGCTCCCGCCTGCCGCGCTGGTCGAGCGGGCGGGGGAGTTCGACGTCGTCGCGGTGAGCCTGGTGCAGTCGGCCGACGGCGCGGTGCTCGACGCCCCGGCCCTGCGCCGCGCGGTCGAGGGGGCTGCGGCTGATCGTGCGGCCCTGGGCCGGGCCCGCACCGTCGTCCTGCTCGACGTGACCCAGGCCCTCGGGTGGGCCGACGTCGACCTCGGCTGGGCCGACGTCGTCGTCGGGGGCAGCTACAAGTGGTTGCTCGCCCCGCGCGGGGCGGCGTGGATGGCGGTGCGCCCCGAGCTCGAGGAGCGGCTCGTCCCGCACGCGGCGAACTGGTACGCGGGCCAGGACCCGTGGCAGACGGTCTACGGGCTGCCGCTGCGGCTCGCGAGGGGCGCGCGCCGGCTCGACGCCTCGCCCGCGTGGTTCACGGTGCTCGGGGCCGGGTTGTCGATGCCGTGGATCGCGGGGCTCGACCGGGCGGCGGTGCAGGCGCACACGGTCGGTCTGGCCGCACGGGTGCGGGAGCACCTCGGGCTCGCGCCGGTGCCGTCGCCGATCGTGGCGATCCCCGCGCCCGACGCCGCAGCTCGCCTCGAGGAGGCCGGGATCGCGGCGAGCGTGCGGGCCGGGGCGGCGCGGGTCGGTTTCCACCTGTACAGCACCGAGGAGGACCTCGACCGGCTGCTCACGGCGTTGGGGTGAGGGCTGCGCGCGTGCCGGCGTCATGACGAGTCCGCGTCGACCAGCCCGTGCGGGCGGGAGCGGGTAGCGTCGCAGGCATGGAAACACGTGTGCTGGGGCGGACCGCGCGCCCCGTGAGTGTCATCGGTCTCGGGTGCTGGCAGCTGGGCGCGGACTGGGGTGACGTCGCGGAGGAGCAGGCCTCGGCCATCCTCGACGCCGCGGTCGACGCGGGGGTCACCTTCCTCGACACGGCGGACGTCTACGGTGACGGCCGCAGCGAGAAGCTCGTCGGCGAGCTGCTGCGCCGTCGGCCCGACGCGGGGCTCACGGTGGCCACCAAGATGGGGCGCCGCGCGAACCCGCACGTGCCCGAGGCCTTCACCCCCGACGCCTTCCGCGCCTGGAACGACCGCTCGCGCGAGAACCTGGGGGTCGACACCCTCGACCTGGTCCAGCTGCACTGCCCGCCCACCCCCGTGTACTCGAGTGACGCGGTGTACGACGCGCTCGACGCGATGGTCGCCGAGGGCCGGATCGCCGCGTACGGCGTCTCGGTCGAGACGGTCGACGAGGCGCTGACGGCGATCGCCCGGCCCAACGTCGCGAGCGTGCAGATCATCCTCAACGCCTTCCGCCGCAAGCCTCTCGAGGAGGTGCTGCCTGCGGCCGCCGAGGCCGGGGTAGGCATCATCGCGCGGGTGCCGCTGGCCAGCGGGCTGCTCACGGGCAAGTTCGGTGCGTCGACCACCTTCGCCGAGAACGACCACCGCACCTTCAACCGGCAGGGTGAGGCCTTCGACGTCGGGGAGACCTTCGCCGGTGTGCCCTACGACGTCGGTGTCGCTGCGGCTCAGGAGGTCGCCGCCCTCACCCCCGAGGGCGCGACGACGGCGCAGCTCGCCCTGCGCTGGATCGTCGACCAGCCGGGCGTCACGACGGTGATCCCGGGGGCGAGCCGTCCCGACCAGGCCCGCGCCAACGCCGCCGCCGCGGACCTCGCCCCGCTCACCGAGGAGCAGCAGGCCGCGCTCCAGCGCATCTACGACGAGCGCATCCGGGAGCACGTGCACGGTCGCTGGTGAGAGCCACGCCGCGCTGGCGGCAGCGCTGAGGCGCTGACGTCAGCGCGGCAAGGTCCCGGCTGATCGACCCGTGGGTCAGCGCGGCAGGGCTCTAGCGGGTCGACCCGCGGGTCAGCGCGGCGAGATCCACTGCGGGTCGTCGTCGGGGTGTGGCCCGGCGCCGATCTGCTGCCCACCCGGGGCGTGCGCGCCTCCCGGCGCGTGCACCGCGTCGACCGCGATCTGCCGGAGGTCGCCCTCGGGGCTGCCGGTCCCGGCGTCGGGCGAGGTGCGGGCGTTGACCTCGATGGTCCGCGCGAAGGCCACGGGTGGCGGCCCGAAGGCCCGGTGAGCCCCGGTCACCACCGTCCGCCCGAGCGCCCGAGCCCCGGTCGCGCCGATCACCGCGCCGATGCCGAAGGGCGCGAGCCTCCCGAAGGCGAGGGCGCCCTGCTTGCCGGCCTGCTGCCGGAGGATCCGTCGGGTGAGGGCGGTGTTGACGCGCTTGATCGTCGAGGTCGGCATGTTGACCAGGAGGGTGCGTGCCCAGGCCTTGGTGCTGAGCCCGGTCTCCGCGCCGATGGTCTTGGAGCCCTGGTCGCCGAGGACCGTGGCGAGGAGGAGGGCGCGTCGTCGTGCGGTGTCCTCGACGGCGACCCCGTGCACGTCGGCGACCGCGAGGGAGAACGCGGCCGAGGCGGCGAAGAAGGTCGCGATCTCGCTGCTGGTGAGGGCGATGCCGACGCTCGTGCCGACCGCGGGGGTCGCGGCCGCTGCGCCGACGGCCCCACCTGAGGTGGTCACGGTGAGCAGGTACTGCTTCTCGAGGAGCCGCACCACCTCCGCCGGGGTCGCACGGGGGTTCCGCCGCCGGATGCGATCGACGTGCGCATGGATCACCGCCGAGGGGATCGAGACGGCCTTGTCGAAGGCGGCATCGAGGAACGGGAAGCCGGTGACCGGCGGGACCTCGGTCGCGCGGCCCCGGCTCGAGCGGCCCGAGCCGTGAGGGCCGAGCTCCGGGTGGTGCGCCACGGTGGTGCCGGGGCGTGCAGCTGTGGATCCCCCGCCGCGGCGGATCAGCCCGCGGCGGCGCGAGCGAGGGCTCTCTGCGGGCGCGGGCGCGGGCCCGGGAGCGTGGGTCGGAGGAGAGCTGTAGGGCGGAGTCGAGCCCTGGGTCGGAGGAGAGCTGTGGGGCGGAGTCGAGCCCTGGGTAGGCGGCGAGGGCTGGGACGGGTGGGTCGGGTCGGCCTGCCTCTGGGGAGCGGCCTGGCCGGGTGCGGTGGCTTGCCCGGACGTGGCCGGGGGCGAGTCGGCTGGGCCGGACCTACGGCGACGCAGAGGCATCTGCCGATCGTCGCACGCCACCGTGGGGCGGGCGCGCGCTGACCCGCCTGGGACCTCGTCGCGTGTCAGTGCCCTCCACTAGAGTCGAACACATGTTCGACACGGGGGCTTGGGAGCGGCGATCACCCACGGGTGGATCCGCGGTTGGAGCGAGCGCTCCTCGCCCTGGGCAGGAGCGCAGGCGCCCTGATCCCGCACCGGGGATCGACGACGAGGTGCGGAGCCTGTCCGGCGGCGCGCGTCCCGCCGAGGCCCTCGCCGCGGTCCTTCCTGGCCCAGTCCTCGCCGCACTTCTCGACCAGCGTGGTCATCTGCCTGCGTCAGGAGACCGTGCTGACGCGGTATCCAGCCACCCGGCCGACGCGCCGGCTGCGGAGACCGAGGACGACGACGCGTTGCTCGTCGACGAGGTCGCCGCGTGGCAACGGCTGGTGGCCTGGGCATCGGCCGGGGCCGCACGTGCGGCCGCCCGGCTCGCGGACCGGCCGTCGATGAACCCCGTGTGGCCGGACTCCGCAGGCACGGTCAGCGAGCTCAACGTCGCGGGGGAGGAGCTCGCGATGCGGCTCGGGTGCTCCCGGCTGGCCGCCCGCGCGCTGGTGCGGGACGGTCGCGCCTTCGACGGAGCCCTCGCCCCCACCGGTGCGGCCCTCGAGCGCGGTGAGATCGACCTGTCGCGCGCCAGGGTGCTCGTCCGAGCTCTCGACGAGGCGCCGGTACCCCTCGCCCTCGACGTCCAGGACGCGGTGCTCCCGCGTGCCCGACGCCGGACGTGCACCCAGCTCGCGCGTGACGTCGAGCGTGCGCTCATCTCCCTCGACCCTGAGGGCGCGCACCGGCGTCACCTCGCCGCGGCCCGGGGTCGGCGCCTCGACCGGCCACGGGCCCTCCCGCACGGGATGGCCTCGGTCACTGCAGTCCTGCCCGCGCAGGACGCCGTACGCCTCGACGCCGGCATCGATCACCTGGCCCGCTCGGCCCGCGCCGCTGGCGACCCGCGCACCCTCGACCAGCTCCGAGCCGACGTCCTCGTGGAACTCACCGTGGGAGAGCTGAGCGACGAGGCAGATGCACGAGACCTGACCGTCGCGGTCGCCGTCGCCGGTGACCTTGGCGAAGGGTGCGGTGCGGCACGGGTTGTCTCTGCAAGAGGCCGGGCAGCGGGAGACGAGTCGGCCAAGACCCCCGTCGCCGGGGGCCGATCGCGACGCCCCTCTCGGCCCCGGGCCCAGATCCGCGTGACGGTCCCGTTCTCGAGCCTCCTCGGGACCGGCGGCGAGCCGGCCGAGCTCGCTGGCTACGGGCCCATCACCGCGGAGGTCGCCCAGGCGCTCGCCCGGGGAGGGACCTGGCGACGCATCGTCACCGATCCCGTGACCGACGCCGTGCTCGACGTCGGACGCACCCGATACCGACCACCCGCCGACCTCGCGGAGCACGTGCGTGCGCGCGACGGTGCCTGCGTGCGGCCAGGGTGCAGCACCCCGGCGGACAGCTGCGACCTCGACCACACCGTCGAGTTCGGACGCGACGGCGGCACCACGTCGCACGACAACCTGGCACCGCTGTGCCCCCGTGACCACGCGATCAAGACCGACGGCGGCTTCCGGCTCAGCCAGATCACACCAGGCGTCTTCGAGTGGCTCACGCCAGCCGGGCTGCGGTACCGCGTCGAGCCAGGCAGGGAGGACGCCGAGCTCACGGCCGCGCTCCCACCGCCCCCGTTCTAGCTCGCCGATCGTCCGGTTACGCCGAGCGTCGTGCTACGCCGATCGTCGTGCTACGACGATCGTCGTGCTACGCCGATCGTCCGGCTACGCCGATCCCTCGTGCCGGTAGACGACGAGTGCGACGTCGTCCTCGGACCCGGACGGGACCAGCGCGCGCAGCAAGCCGTCGGCGATCGCGTCGACCGACTCCTCACCGGCGAGGGGACGCACCGCCTCCGCGAGACGCTCGATCCCCTCGCTGAGCATCTCGCGGCGGCGCTCGACCAGACCATCGGTGTAGAGCACGACCAGGTCACCGTCCTGCAGCTCGACGACGGCCTCGCGCCGCTCGTCCCCCGTCACCGCCAACGGGGTGCTCCCCGCCTCGCGCAGCCACCGCGCCTGGCCGTCGCGCAGCAGCAGCGGGGGCACGTGCCCGGCCCGGGAGAAGGTCAACGTCCCTGCCTGCTGGTCGATCAACCCGCAGAACACCGTCGCGCACTCGGCCCCCGGCAGGCGCCGCGCGAAGTGGTCGAGCCCTGTCACCGCGGCCTCGGGGCTGTTGCCCTCCAGGAGCAAGGTGCGGCTCGCCGTCCGGAGCTGACCCATGACCACCGCCGCCCCGAGCCCATGGCCCACGCAGTCCCCGACGACGAGGGCGCGGCACCCTGCGGACACCTCGACGACGTCGTACCAGTCCCCGCCCACCGCGAGGTTGCCCGTGGCGGGCTGATAGCGGGTGGCGAGCCCGGCGACGGCCTCCCCTCGGGGCAGGATCGACTGCTGCAGCGCGTCGCTCACCGCACGGAGGTCGCCCACCTCACGGACGTACCGCAGGGTGGTGCTCAGGGCGGTCCCGACGGTCGAGGCCAGCAGGTCGAAGAACGCCCGGTACCCCGCGTCGAAGACCCGTCGGGCGCTCGCCTCGAGCACCAGCACCCCCGCGGTCTGCTCGCCCACCGTGATGAGAGGCACCACGACGGTGTGGTCCACCTCCGCGGGCCGGCCCGACGCCGCGACGTCCCGCACCAAGGCCATGCTGGCGGCAGCGACGTCGTCGGCCGGGCGGGTCGAGGCCAGCAGGTACGTCTGCCCCGGTCCGGTGGTCAGGTAGAGGTCCATGGCCGCGACGTCGGCCCGCCCGACGCGCAGCACGTCGGCAGTGGCCCGCCCGATGCCCGCGAGGTCCCCGGCGTGGTGCTGCAACGTCTCGGAGAGGTCAGCGAGCAGACGCATACGTCGGCGTTCCAGGACGTACTCCGTGGTCTCGGTCGCGATGTCCAGCACGCCGCGCACCGCGCCGTCGTCGTCCCACAGAGGGCTGTAGGAGTAGGTGAAGTACGCCTCCTCGACGTAGCCGTTGCGCTCCATCAGCAGCAGCTGGTTCTCGTGCCAGGTCGGGCGGCCCGTGTCGAACACGTGCTGGAAGGACGGCTCGAGCGTGGGCCAGATCTCCGGCCAGATGTCACGCACGCGTGCACCCATCGCCTGGGGGTGCTTGTCCCGGCCGAGGATCTCGCGGTACGCGTCGTTGTAGATCTTGATCAGATCAGTGCCCCACGTCACCAGCACGGGGAAGCGGGTGCTGAAGCAGATCTCGACGGCCACGCGCAGCGAGGTGGGCCAGGTGTCCGGGTGGCCGATGGGGGTCGCCGCCCAGTCGATCGACCTGGCCAGGGCACCGGTGGGGGTGTCGCCCGTCGCGCGGGTCAGCCAGGTGTCGCTCACCGGGAGAGCGTAGCCAGCGGTCGGGGTTGCGCACCCGATACGTGGCGCGTGCTCGGCGTGGCGGCCACCGGCGAGCGGGCCGGTGGGCCTCCGTCCGCACCTGCTCACTCGTGCTGAGCCCGCTCGCAGCCCCGTGCCCCGGTCCCGTGCCCCGGCCCCGAGGTGCGCGTCCTGCGTGGGCTCCTTACCGTCAGGGACAGTCGAGCGAGGAGGACGCGTGGAGCAGCTGGCCCCAGCGAGCCTCCGCCGGCGCGGGCTGGCCGAGGCCGAGGCCCTGTCCCAGCGGCTCGACGTCCCCATGGGTGCCCTCGGGCTGATCTTCCTCTTCGTGGTGCTCGGGCAGAACCTGGCCGAGGGACCACCGCTCGCCGACGTGCTCGCCGTCCTCGGGTGGGTGCTGTGGGGGGCCTTCGTCGCGGAGTTCGCCCTGCGCGCCTACGTCGCGAAGGACCAGGGCAGGTTCTGGCGACGGAACTGGTGGCAGGTGCTGTTCCTCGCCCTGCCCTTCCTGCGGGTGTTCCGGGCGCTGCAGATCGCCCGGTCCTTGCGCATCGCGCGGGTGGCGCGCGTGGGTGGGGTGCTGTCGAGCGCGGTGCGCGGGTCGCGTTCGGCGGGGCGGCTGCTCACCGGACGGGTCGGGTGGTTGGCGACCGTCACCGGCGTCGTCGTCCTGGCGAGCAGCCAGCTGCTCTACGTCCTGGAGGCCTTCGACTCCTACGCCCAGGCCCTGCACGGCGCGGCCCTCGCAACCATCACGGGCCAGCCCCTGAGGTCCCCCGACGGCGCGGCCCGGGTGCTCGAGGTGGTGCTCAGCGTGTACTCGGTCGCCGTGTTCGCGACCCTCGCGGGGGCGCTCGGCGCGTACTTCCTCGAACGACCGCGGGAGAGGGACGGCGCGGCCGCGGAGGAGGAAGCGAGCTCAGCCGGCAGCGGCCTCGCGGAAGGCCGCGGCTGAGCTCGGCGAGCTGTCGACCCGCCAGTCCGTCTCCTTGTTCTCGTCGAACCAGATCAGGCCCACGACGTCGGGCTGCGCAGCCAGGTAGGCGAACAGCTCGGTGATCCACGCGGCCTTGTCCCCACCGAGCTCGGTCGAGGCGGTCTCGGCGACGAGGATCGGCTTGCCCGGGGCCAGGGCCCGCACCTCGTCGAGGGTCGGGGCGAAGATCTCGGACCCGGTGTACCAGGAGCTCCACGACTGCGAGGTGCCCCAGTTGTACCCGTCCACCCCGACGACGTCGACGAACGCGTCACCCGGGTACAGGTCGGCCAGCGGCGTCGCCCCCGGGTACACGACGTTCGGGGACCACACCCACGTCACGTTCGTCGCGCCCTGCTCGGCGAACAGCCCGTGCACGTGCTTCCAGGCTGCGACGTAGTCGGCGGCGTCGTTCCCGTTGACCCGGGCGGCCCACGGGTACCAGTCGCCGTTCATCTCGTGCGCGAAGCGCAGCTGCACCGGGCCGCCGTCGGCCGCGAGGGTGCGCGCGAACTCCCTGATGTACGTGTCGTGGTCCCCGGCGACCACACGGTCCATCGCGTACTCGGGCTGCACGGGGCCGCGGGTGTAGTTCCACGGCTCCCAGGTGATGACGGGGACGGCCCCCGCGGCGCGCACGGCCGCGAGCTTGGCGGGGTCCGCGGGCTCGCCGAAGCCCGTGTACCAGAGCAGGTACGACGGCGTGGCGCCCCACCCGGCGGTGCGGCTCGCCAGGGCGGAGGTGTCGAGGGGGCCCCAGGGGATGGTCGTGCCGATCGGCACGGTGCGACGCTCGGCCTCGGCGGGGGGCTCGGGGGTCGGCTCGGTGACGGGCGCGGGGGCCGGGGGCGGGGTCGACGGCGCGGGGCTGGGGCTCGGCTCGACCACGGGGTCCGGCGCGACGGTCGGCGCCGGGGAGGGGGCGGGCTCGACGGTCGGCGCAGGGGCCGGCTTGCCGCGACCCTTGACCGCGCCGCGAGGCTCCTCGACGGTGTTCTTCGCAGCGCCCGGCGGTGCTGCGACGGCGTGCGGGGCGGCGACCGCGCAGGTGAGCCCCAGGCACAGGGCGCCGACCGGGGCGAGGGCAAGGGCACGCAAGGTCCGGGGGCGTCTCATGTCCTGTCTATCGGCATGATCACGACTCGACTGACGCTCATGACCCGAAAGTGTGACAGGGCGTTAGGCCGCCCTCCTAGCCGTGCCCGTGCTGGTCCCGCGCCGTTCGTGCGCCCAGCAGCGCCGCCGTCGTGAAGAGGGTGGTCGCGCCGAGCACGGCGAGCAGCGGGACGGTCCAGGTGCCGGCGGCCGAGTGCAGGGCCCCGGCGAGCACGGGACCGCCCGCGGCGACGAGGTACCCGCCGGCCTGGATGCGCGCTGACATGCCGGCGGCTTCGCGGTCGCTGCGGGTCACGCGCACCACGATCGAGAAGATGACGACGAACCCGGCGCCCTGAGCGATCCCGCCCAGCAGGGTCCACGCGGTGTAGCCGCCGGGGGCGAGGAGCAGGCCGAGGGGCAGCGAGCACCACAGGGCCCCGACGACGGCCGCCGGCACCCACCACCGGCAGCGGTTCGCCAGCACGGGGACCCCGAGGGCCCCGATCACCGCGGCGATCTGGAACAGGGAGGCCACCGCCCCCGAGGCCGCGAGGTCCAGCCCGCGCTCCTCGTTGAGCAGGGTGGGCAGCCACGCCGAGGTGACGCTGTACCCGAAGGCCTGCCCCGCGAAGGCCACGGTCAGCAGGATCGCGATGCGCCGCAGGGCGGGGGAGGGGGCGGGCAGGTCGGCGGGGGGCAGCAGGCCCTCGGCCGCGACCCGACGTCGGTGCTGCCGCAGCAGCGCAGCCCACAGGGCGGCACCAGCCACGGTGATCAGCCCCCACGACGTCAGCGCCCACTGCCACCCGATCACCGCCGCGAGCGGGGCGGTGCCCAGCGAGGTGAACATCGAGCCGACGTTGAGGGCCGCGGTGTAGATGCCCGTCACGGTCCCGCGCCGGGCCGGCTCCACGTCGCGGCGGATGACCACGGGCAGCACCACGTTGCCCAGGGCGATCGAGATGCCGATCACGACCGTCCCGCCCAGCAGTGCCCAGGACGGCCCGACCGACCGCAGCAGCGTCCCCGCGAGCACCCCGAGCAGGCAGAGCAGGACGGCGACCTCGGGCCCGGCGCGGCGGATCACCCGGGTGGCCAGCGGGATGCCCAGGGCGAAGCACAGCACCGGGATGGTGGTCAGCAGCCCCGCGGCCGCCGTCGAGAAGCCCGTGTCCTGGGAGATCTCCCCGATGACCGGGGCCGGCGCGACCATCGGGCCACGCAGGGACAACGCCGCGAGCACGACGCCGCCGACCACCCACCACGGGAGGCGCGCGTCGCGTGCTGGGCGCGACGCGGAGGGCATCGAGTCATCCTACGAGCCTGGTCGGGCGGCCATAGGCTCGGACCATGAGCTCCCACCCCCTCCGCATCGCGGTGCAGATCCAGCCCCAGCACGCCGAGTACGCCCAGATCCGCGACGCGGTGAAGCGCGCGGAGGAGATCGGCGTCGACGTCGCCTTCAACTGGGACCACTTCTACCCGCTGTACGGCGACCCCGACGGCAAGCACTTCGAGTGCTGGACGATGCTCGGCGCGTGGGCCGAGCAGACCAGCCGCATCGAGATCGGTGCCCTGGTCACCTGCAACTCGTACCGCAACCCGGACCTGCTGGCCGACATGGCACGGACCGTGGACCACATGAGCGGTGGGCGGCTGATCCTCGGCATCGGCGCCGGGTGGTTCGAGAAGGACTACGACCAGTTCGGCTACGAGTTCGGCACCGCCGGCAAGCGCATCGCCGACCTCGCCGAGGCCATGCCGCGCATCCGCGCCCGCCTCGCCGCGGGCAACCCCGCCCCCACCCGCGAGATCCCGATCATGATCGGCGGCGGGGGCGAGAAGAAGACCCTGCGCGTCGTCGCCGAGCACGCGGACATCTGGCACGGCTTCGGCGACGCCGAGACCATCACCCGCAAGAGCGGCATCCTCGACGAGCACGGCACCGCCGTCGGGCGCGACGCCACGCAGATCGAGCGCTCGGCCGGGGTCTCCGAGGCCCCTGAGGAGGTCGCCGACGCGATGGTCGCCGCAGGGGTCACCCTCTTCACGGTGAGCACCTCCGGTCCGGACTTCGACATGTCGCTCGTGGAGAAGTGGGTCCAGTGGCGGGACGCGCAGGGCTGAGGGTCTGACGGCGGACGAGGGCTGACGGAGGGGGGACACCGTGGTGGATGAGGCAGGCCGGCCCTGGCACCTGTGGCTGGTCGGCCTCCTCGCACTGGCGCTCTACGTCATGGGCGCACGGGACTACCTGCTCAGCGCAGCCCTCGACGCCGATTACTTCGCCGCGCAGGGGTACGACGACGCCGGGGTCGCCTACTTCACGGACTACCCCGCGACCCCGCGGATCCTGTGGACCCTGAACGTGGTGGGTGGTCTGCTGGCGCCGGTGCTGCTGATGCTCCGGTCCCGGTGGGCCACGCCGACCGCTGCGGTCGCGGCCGGCGCCCAGGTGGCGGGTGCTGCGCTGAGCAGCCGTCCCTACCGGCGCCTCGTGCCGAGCACGGCGAAGGCTGTGACCGCGAGGGCCACCGTCAGGGCAGCCAGCGACCAGAGGAGCACGCCGGCGACGGTCGTCCCGGGGACGTCGGCCCCGACGGGGGCCCCTGCGGCCTCGTCGGCCAGGTACCCCGACCACACGAGCGTGCCCAGCGTCGCGACCGCCGCGGTACCAGCCAGCGCGAGAAGCAGACGGAGGGCCCGGTCGCGTGGCTTGCTGTTGTCGCTCATGGGACCGTCGGCGCGGTGAGGATCTCCGCCCCGTCCTCGGTGATGGCGATGGTGTGCTCGCTGTGGGCGGTGCGGCAGCCGGTGGCGCTGCGCAGGGTCCAGCCGTCGGGGTCGGTGACGAGCTCGGCGGTGTCGGCCATGACCCACGGCTCGAGGGCCAGGAGCAGGCCGGGGCGGAGCTTGTAGCCGCGGCCGGGACGGCCGGTGTTCGTGATGTGCGGGTCCTGGTGCATGGTCGACCCGACGCCGTGACCGCCGAACTCGACGTTGATCAGGTACCCCGCCTCGCTGAGCACCGTGCCGATGGCGTGGGAGAGGTCGCCGATGCGCGCCCCGGGCCGCGCGGCGGCGATCCCGGCCTGCAGGGCGCGCTCGGTCGCGTCGATCATCGCGAGGTCCTCGGGGGACCGGGCCTCGCCGACGACGAAGGTGATCGCGGAGTCCGCGACCTTCCCGCCCAGGGACACGGCGAGGTCGAGGGTCAGGAGGTCGCCGTCGGCCAGCCGGTAGTCGTGGGGCAGGCCGTGCAGGACGGCGTCGTTGACCGAGGTGCAGATGTAGTGGCCGAAGGGCCCGCTGCCGAAGGACGGTGCGTAGTCCACGTAGCAGGACGTCCCCCCGGCCTCGAGGATCATGGCCTTGGTCCAGCGGTCGACGTCCAGCAGGTTGGTGCCGACCGTGACGCGGTCGCGGAGGGTGTGCAGGATCGTGCCGACCAGGGCACCCGCCTCCCGCGCTCGGGGCAGCTGGGCGGGGTTCAGGATCTCGATCATGCGGTGGCGTCTCCTCGGCTGTCCAACAACTATCCCGGGAATGCTATCCCGGTATTAGTATCGACCCATGGTCAGGCTGCCGCTCACCCCCGCCGAGCTCGAACGCGGACGACGCCTCGGTGCCCTGCTGCGCCGCGCGCGTGGTGAGCGGCCGATGCTCGACACCGCCCTCGACGCGGGCCTCTCGCCCGAGACCCTCCGCAAGATCGAGACCGGCCGGGTCGCGACCCCGGCCTTCACGACCGTCGCCGCGATCGCGGGGGTGCTGGGGCTGTCCCTCGACGCGGTGTGGGCCGAGATCCACCGGCCCGACGGCGTGGCTGGGTCGGGCGAGGTGCGCGACGCCGAGGACTCGCGTCGGCTGGCTTCGTAGCCCACGCCAGCCCTGCGTGGAGTGGGGCCCCGCCAGCCCGGGCCAGACCGCCGTCGAGCTACGGCGCCGTCGCGGTCGGTTCGCTCTCGGCGATGCGCAGCGCTGCCACCAGCTCGGCATACAGCTCGTCCCCGGCGAGCAGCTCGGCGTGGGTGCCCCGTGCGCGGACCTGACCGCCCTCCAGGACGACGATCTGGTCGGCGTCCACCACGGTCGAGAGGCGGTGGGCGATGGTCAGCACGGCGCCCTCGCGGGCGGTGCGGTGGATGACCTCCTGGACGGCGACCTCGGTGAGCCCGTCGAGCTGGGCGGTGGCCTCGTCGAGGAGCAGCACCGCGGGGCGCTGGACGACGGCGCGGGCCAGGGCCACCCGCTGACGCTCGCCCCCGGAGAGGTCGGTGGCGTTGACGTGCGTGTCGAGGCCCTCGGGCAGGGCGCGGACGGTGGCCTCGAGCCGCACGGCGCGCAGTGCCTCCCACACCTCCTCCTCGGTGGCCTCGGGGTAGCGGAACAGCAGGTTGTCCCGCACCGTGCCGGAGAGCAGCGGGGTCTCCTGCTCGACGTAGGCGAACCGTGACCGGACCGTCTCGATGCTCAGCTCGTCGTACGGCACCCCGTCCAGCCGCAGCACGCCGTCGTCGGGCTCGATGAAGCGCAGCAGCAGGGAGAGCACGCTGGTCTTGCCGGCGCCCGAGGGGCCGACGAGGGCGGTGTGCCCGCGGCGGGGCACAGCCAGGTCCACGCCGTCGACGGCGGGTCCGGTGGCCCCGGGGTAGGTGAGCCGCACGCCCTCGAGGGCGAGGACGGGCGGGGCGCCGTCGTCGGCACGGTGGGTGAGGGTCTCGGGGTGGGTGCGGCCCGAGTGGAGGTCCTCGATGTGGATGGACTCGGTCTCGCGGATGCGGGCGGCGGCCGCCACGCCGGACTGCAGCTGGGTGAAGGTCTGGGTGAGGGTGGTGATGGGGTCGACGATGTTGAAGGCGTAGAGCAGGAACGCCACCAGGGTCGAGACCTCGAGGGTCCCCTCGCCGACCCGCCAGGCCCCGACGCCGAGGATGACGATGATGGCGAGCTGGATGCCGCCGCCCGCGATGGTCCACGCCACGGCGGTGACCCGGACGGCGCGGATGGCGTGCCGGGCGGACTCGTGGGCCTGGCGCGAGACCTGCCCGGCCTGACGCTCCTCGGCCCCGCTGGCCTTGACGGTGCGCAGCGCTCGCAGGGCACCCTCGAGGGTCGAGCCCACGTGGCCGAGGGACTCCTGGGCCTGACGCTGGGCCTTGCCGATCTGGGGCAGCAGGGCCCCCATGAGGACCCCGACGACGACGATCGCCGCCAGCGTGCTCAGCAGCAGCGGCACGTCGAGCACCGCCATGAGGACCACGGTGCCCACCAGGGAGACCAGCCCGTTGACCAGCTGCACGATGCTCGAGGAGGCTGCCTCGCGGAGCAGCACGGTGTCCGAGGTGACGCGGGTGACGAGCTCGCCCGGGGTGCGCTGCTGGACGTCGCCCAGGCGCCCGCGCAGCATGCGCTGGACGAGGGACTGCCGGGCGTCCAGCACGATGTGCTCGGCCAGCCGCCCCAGCACGATCCACTGGATGAGTCCCGTGATGGACCCGAGGATCAGCAGGCCGACCAGCAGCATGGCCGGGCCCGCCAGGGAGACGCCGGTGCCCAGGGTGTCGAGCACGTACTTGGTGGCCAGGGGCATCGCGAGGGCGGTCGCGGTGGTGCCCAGGCCCAGCACGGTGCCGAAGACGACGGTGCGCAGGTGCGGGCGGACGAACCCCCACAGCACCGCGATGTTCTGCCAGCGCAGCGGGACGGGGGGCGGGGCGTCGGGATCGGTCGGGGAGGGGGGAGCCTCGGCGGCGTCGGTGGCCATGGATCGAGTGGAACACTCATGTTCCACAAAAGTCAACGGCTATTCCGCCGCGGGCGAACGCTGTACCGTTGGACCGTGGCAACAGCGAGCGTGACGACCCCGGAGGGTGAGGGGGAGGTCGAGCGCGGGGCCAAGGCCCGGACGCGCCGGGCGATCCTCGAGGCGGCCGCGACGGTGCTCGCCGCGGACGGCTCCGCGTCCCTCACCGCCGTGGCCGACGCCGCCGGGGTGGGCCGGACCACCCTGCACCGCTACTTCCCCGAACGCGTGGACCTGGTGCGGGCCCTCGCCCAGCACACCGTGGCCGAGACCGATCGCCGCTACCGCGAGGCCCGGCCCGACGACGGCGACCCGGTCGCGGCCCTGCGGCGCATCGCCGAGGCGCTGCTCGACCTGGGCCCGGTGCTCATGTACCTGTACTCCGAGCCGCTCATCGCCCAGGACGCCGCGTGCCAGGCCGTGCTCGAGGGCGGCGAGGACCCCCTGGACCGCCTGCTCGACCGCGCCGCGCCCGCCCTGCGCCCGGACCTGCCCGTCGCGTGGGTGCGCCGGGCGTTCTGGTCGCTGCTCTACACCGCCTGGGAGGCCGTGCGCGAGGACGAGATGGCCCGGCACGAGGTGCTCGAGGCGCTCATGGCGACCTTCACCGCCGGGGTGCTCGCGCCGCAGAGGGCTGCCCCCGGCTCACGGTGAGCCGCAGGCCCCGCCGGGCGCCGCCATCCAGCACCATGGACCCATGAGCACCCTCGAGCAGCTGACGGCGGACCTGACCACCTCGATGAAGGCGCGGGACGCGTTCCGCACCAACACCCTGCGCCAGATGATCGGCGCGGTCCGGGCGGCGGAGAAGTCCGGCAAGGTCGCGCGCGAGCTCACCGACGAGCAGGTCCAGGCCGTGCTGGCCGGTGAGGTGAAGAAGCGCCGCGAGAGCGCCGAGATCTACACCGGCGCCGGGGCCACCGACCGCGCCGAGAACGAGACCGCCGAGGCCGACCTCATCGAGACCTACCTCCCCCAGGCCCTGACCTCCGAGCAGCTCGACCAGGTGGTCGCCGAGGCCATCGCGGAGACGGGGGCCACGGGCATGAAGGACATGGGCGCGGTCATGAAGGCCGCGAACGCGCGGGCCGCTGCGGTCGGGCGCGTGGACGGCAAGGAGCTGTCGGGCCGGGTGCGGGGAGCGCTCGCGGGGGCGTAGCGCGGGCTCGCGTCAGCTGGGACGACGACGGGCGCGGGGGCCGCCCGGGGGGGGGGGGCGGGGGCCCCCGCGCCCGTCGTTCTGCGGTCTGGCCGTGCCGTGGTGAGGCGACGGTGGGGTCGGGTCAGGTCGTGGCTGGGCCCTCCTCCAGGTGTGCGCCCGTGCGGGTGCGCATGCGTCGGGCGATCATCGCGGCGACGCCGCCGAGGGCCAGCAGGAGCGCGGCGAGGCCGAGCATCGGGCTGGTCGTGGCACCGGTCTGGGCCAGGTCGTCCGTCGGGGTCGGGCCAGATGCGGCTGCGACGACCTCGATGGTGGTCCAGCCGATGAGGGTGCCGTCCGCGGCGTAGACCGCGATCCGGTGCTCACCGGTGGGGGCGTCGGCCGGGATGCGGACCGCGAGGTTGCCCTGGGCGTCGGCCTGGATCCAGTCCCCACCCAGCAGGACGGGGGTGGAGAACATCCAGGCGGCGTTCCACGTGCTGGCGTGCTCGGCGCCCAGCGCGATGGTCACGACCTGCCCCTGACGGGGGGACGTGGTGGACAGCTCGACCCCGCCGGCCGGGATGCCCTCGAGGTCGGCCGCGGTGCGGGACTCGGGGGCGGTGGTGGGCTTGGTGGTGCCGGGCTCGGACGGGTCAGCCGGGTCGGACGGGTCCGACGGCGTGCCGGGCTCGCTCGGGTCGCCGGGCTCGCCGGGGTCGCCGGGGTCGCCGGGCTCACCAGGCTCGCTGGGGTCGCCCGGCTCGGTCGGCTCGGGCTCCGGCTCACCTGGCTCGCCCGCCTGGATGGCGAGCAGCACCGGCGCGGACTCCACGTATGCCGTGCCGTCGTCGAAGGTGAGCCTGGCGAAGACCGAGGCGCCGTCGAGCTCCTCGATGGCCTCGAAGGTCAGGCTCGTGCCGTCGGTGTCCTCGACCAGGGCCGGGGTGTCGGTGCCGGGGCGCTGGACGTACCACTCCCAGCGGTCCAGGACCGAGGCCGGGGCGACGGTCGCCTTCAGGGTGACCTGGTCACCAGCGGTGTACCCGTTCTGCAGGCCGGTGATGCTGGCCTTCTGACGCGGCGGGGCGCCGTGGTCGTCGACGTAGATGGTGACGGTCTCGCTGGTGGCGAGCTCCTCGCCGTCGGCGGTGAGCAGGGTGGCGCGGACCTCGGTGCCGTCCAGGGCCTGCTCGGCGATCACCTGGTGGGTGGCCGCCTCGGCGCCGGGGATGGTGGACCAGGCGGACTGGTCAGGGCGCTTCCACTCCCACCGGTAGGTGTCGGAGTCGCTCGCGACCGGGTCGGCCGTCGCGCGCAGGGTGACGGTGCCGCCCTGGTGGTAGTGGCCGGAGAGGGAGTCCAGCAGGACGAGCTGCTCGTCCGCTCCCGCATCGGTGACGCGGACGGTCACGCTGGCGTAGGCGACGCTGGCCCCGGTCTCGGCGTCGGTCGCTGAGAGGGTGAGGGTGGTGCCGTCCATGCCGGAGGTCACCGGGAGGCTCAGCGAGGACGACGTCGCGCCGTCGATCGGCTCCCAGTCGGCCGTCCACGCGTAGTCGACGCCCGGGCGGGCGGGGAACAGGTCAGAGGTCAGCTCGATGGTCTCGCCCACGCGGTACACCGAGCGCGCGCCCGAGAGCTGCAGCTCGCGCTCGCTGACCTGCGTGACGATCGCAGGCGACTGGCCGAGCACGGTGCCGTCGGCATCGAGCACCTGCAGGGCCACCTCGTTCCAGCCGAGGAGGGAGACCTCGACGAGGAACGGGTTGTTTCCGGTCGGCTGGAACAGCTCGTAGATCTCCTCCCACGCCGTGCCGTAGGGCAGGCCGCGGCTGACCCAGCGGTAGGTCTGCCCCGCGGTGAGGGGGGTGTGCTCGGCGGCGATCCGCATGGGGTCGCCCACGTAGTAGGAGTCCTCGATGCCGGTGAGCGTCACGGGGGCGCCCGCCCCGACGTTGGGGCCGGTCACCGTGATGGTGGACCACGGCGACTCCTGCCGGGTGACGTTGCGCCCGTCGACCCGCTCGATCAGGGCCACCGCGACCTGGGCACCGTTGACCGCGGCGCTGGCGTCGCGGACGTACTCAGGCCCTTGGACCGCGACGTACTCGGTGGCGCCGGGGCCTTCACGGACCAACCACCGCAGGGACTGGCCGTCGGTGAGAGTCACGCCCGCGGCGCGCAGCGAGATGATCTCGCCGGCGGCGTAGGTGTCCTTGAGACCGGCGATGCCAAAGACGTCGCCGTCGGGCTCCTCGGTCACGGTGACGACCTGCGCGGCCGAGGTCGAGGGCTCGTAGTCGTTGAGGAGGGTGGGGGTGAAGCGCGCGGTGATGCTGCGTGCGCCCAGGGGCAGGGAGTCGACGTCGAGGGAGGCCTGGCCGCCGGTGACGGCCTCGTGGCCCAGGGTGGTGGTGCCGTCGAGGAACTCGACCCAGCCGGTCGCGTCGGCGGGGGAGACGGTCGCGCCGAGGGAGACGACGTCGCCCGGGACGGCGGTCTGGGCGCTCGCGGTGAGGGTGGTCTCGGTGGTGACCGCGGGGGGCATCTCGCCGACGACGAAGGTGTAGGTGTTCTCGGCCGCGAGGGGCGTGCCGCCGGTGGTGGTCGCGGTGGCGCGGACGTCGAGGGTGTAGCGGCCGGGGGCGGTGAAGGCCCAGTTGGCGTGCTTGTGGGTGCGGCCGACGGTGAAGGAGTTGATGCCCTCGTCGCTGGACCACATGCGGTCCACGCCGCCCAGGCCGCCGCCCGAGAACAGCTCCAGGTCCCCGGGGCCGTCGAGGTTGGTCAGGGTGAAGGTGGTGGCGTCGTCGACGATCGCGCCGGCGGGGACGGACTCGGTGGAGAACCCGGGCCACAGCTGGGAGTAGCCCGAGCCGGTGGAGGGGTTGGACTCCGGGGCGCCCCAGAACTGCGAGCCGACCGCGCCGATGAACTCATACCCGGCTGGGACGGTCTTGATCGAGGCGTCGTCCACGTGGAACAGGACGGCGGTGGGGTCCAAGCGGGTGCCGTTGCCCTCGGCGACGTCGGCCTTGGTGCCCAGCTCGAAGGTGTCGCCCTGCAGGAAGGTGGAGACGGCGTCGGTGTGGATGCGGGACAGGACGCGCAGCTCGGCGCTCTCCGGTGGTGGTCCTTCGGCTGCCACGGCAGCCAGCGGGGTGAACGACGCCGCCAGGAGTGCGAGCGCTCCCACCGCCGCTGTACCGACTCGGGTACGGGTGTGCATGGACGACCCTCTCTAGTTGTTGAGAACGGGAATCATTCTGCCAGAGAGGGAGCGGTGCTGCGGGCCACCACGTGGCTCGGCACACAGGGAGCTCACAGACGAACCACAGGGTCCACCGAGGCGCGTTCTGCAGAGTCAGGGAGACCCGACCCCACCACTCCCCGGAGGACTCCTGTGTCCCGCATCCCCGAACCCGAGCAGACCCTGCTCGGCCCCGCGTACGAGGGCCGCCTGCTCGACCGTGCCGACGAGGAGGTCGTCGATCAGGGCGCTCCCTTCGACATCCGCACCCTCGTGTCCCGCCGCGGCGTGCTGACCCTCGGGGTCTTCGGCGCCGGTGCCCTCGCCCTCGCCGCCTGCTCGGCCGGCACCTCCGGCAGCACCACCGCGACGGCCACGCCCACGGCCGGCGGCCTGCCCGCCGGCGAGATCCCGGACGAGACCGCTGGCCCCTACCCCGGCGACGGGTCCAACGGGCCGGACGTCCTCGAGCAGTCCGGCATCGTGCGCAGCGACATCCGCTCCAGCATCGACGGTGGTACTGCTGCCGAGGGTGTCCCGATGACCCTGAACCTGACGATCCTCGACATGGCGAACGGCGACGTCCCGTTCCAGGACGCCGCGGTCTACGTGTGGCACTGCGACGCGCTGGGCCGGTACTCGATGTACTCCGAGGGGGTCGAGGACGAGACCTGGCTGCGTGGCGTCCAGGTCTCCGACGCCGCGGGGCTCGTGAGCTTCACGTCGATCTTCCCCGCCTGCTACACGGGGCGCTGGCCCCACATCCACTTCGAGGTCTACCCGACCGTCGAGGACATCGACGACGCGAGCAACGCGATCGCCACCTCCCAGGTCGCCATCCCCGAGGACGTCTCCGCCGCTGTCTACGCGTTGGCGGGGTACAGCGGCTCGACCAGCAACCTCGCCCAGGTGAGCCTGGACAGCGACAACGTCTTCGGGGAGGACGGCGGTGCGCTCCAGCTCGCCACCGTCACCGGCGACGTCGACTCCGGCTACACCGTCTCCCTGACCGTCCGCGTCGACACCACGACGACGCCCCAGGCGGGTGCCGCCCCTGAGGGCGGTGGGGGCCAGGGCGGCGGTGAGCCCCCGAGTGGTGGCGCGCCCGGTGGTGGTGGCCCCGGTGGGGACGCGCCTGGTGGTGGGGACCGCGGGGGTGACGGCCCGGGTGGCGAGGCCCCCGACGACGCACCTGCGAGCTGACGACCGCCCCGACCTGACCCAGAGACAAGGACCTGACCATGCTGCGGAATCTCACCGGATGGCACGCGCTCATCATCTTGGCGATCGTCATCCTCATGTTCGGCGCCTCGAAGCTGCCGACCCTCGCCAAGAGCGTCGGGCAGTCGATGCGCATCCTCAAGACCGAGATCAGTGAGCCGGAACCCGTTGCGGCGACGGAGGCCGCTCCCGCCCCTGAGCGCTCGACGCCGTGACCGCCGCCGCCGCCGCGCCCCAGACGATGCCCCTGGCCTCGCACCTGCGTGAGGCCCGCACGCGCCTGATCCGCGCGGCGGTGGTGCTCGTCGCTGGGCTGGTCCTCGGCTTCTGGCTGAGCGACGCGATCCTGGACCTTCTGCGCGCACCGGTCGAGGAGCTCGCGCGCACCATGGACGCGAGCCTCAACTACGAGAGCGTCACCGGCGCCTTCGACCTCACCCTCAAGATCGCCCTGTACGCGGGGCTCGTCATGGCGAGCCCGGCACTGCTGTACGAGCTGCTGGCCTACGTGCTGCCGGGCCTGACCTGGCGGGAAAAGCAGTACACCTTGGGCTTCCTCACGGCGGGCGTGACCCTGTTCGCGGCGGGCTGCTGGGTGGGGGTGACGGCCTTCCCGCGGATGGTGACCATGCTCGCCGGGTTCGCCTCCCAGGAGGACTCGACCATCCTGGCGGCGGGGGAGTACGTGGACTTCGTCCTCAAGGTCGTCCTGGCCACGGGCCTGGCCTTCGTGGTCCCCGTGGGCCTGGTGCTGCTGAACGTCCTCGGGGTGCTGCCCGGCCGGACGATCGTGCGGGGGTGGCGCGTCGCGGTGATCACCATCGTCGTGTTCAGCGCGCTCATCACCCCGTCCGCGGACGTGCTCTCGATGTTCGTCATCGCCATCCCCATGGTGGGGCTCTACCTCGTCGCGGCCGTGGTCGCCCGCACGCGCGACGGCATCACCGCACGCCGCGCCCGCGCCCTCCTCGACAGCACACCGGACCAGGAGGTGGCCCCATGCTCGGCCTGACCGTCGACAAGCTCATCGTCATCACCGTGATCGCGGCCTTCGTCATCGGCCCCACCAGGCTGCCCGAGTACGCCCAGAGGCTGGCCCGCCTGGTGCGCGAGGGGCGGGCCTACGTCGAGGTGCTGCTGACCCGCGCGCAGGAGGAGCTGCAGGTGCCGCTCGACCGTGCGGGGTGGGACTCCCTGGACCCGCGGCAGTACGACCCACGGCGCATCGTGCGGGACGCATTGAGCGAGAGGGCTCCCGGGACGACGGCGGTGCGTGGGGACGGGGAGGGGGCCACCGCTCGCGCGGGAACGGAGCCGCGGGTGACCTTCGTCGTCACGGGGACCTCAGGGCATCCGCGACGGACGGTCGCTCCCGTGGTCGGCGTGACGGAGGAGGTGGAGCCCGTAGCCGGTACGCTGGGGACCGCGTCCGCGGTGGGTGACCGGCCCCCGCAGGCGACGCAGGGGACCTGACCGGTCCCTCGCGCCTGTAGCTCAGGGGATAGAGCACCGCTCTCCTAAAGCGGGTGTCGGCAGTTCGAATCTGCCCAGGCGCACAGGGTGTGTGTAGTACTTCGCCTGATGCTGGACGTATCGCCTTCGGTTGAACCTTGACGGTGCTTCGGCTGATGCTTGATGCTCTCTCGTTGCTGGAGGCTCGCGGGGCCCATCCGGGGTGGGGGGGCTCGGCGGATCGCGTTCGAGCTGGGTCGGCGCGGGCTGGTGGTCACCGAGTCGGCCGCCTACCGGGCGTTGCGCCGGGCGGGGATGATCGACGCGGTTGGTCGACGGCGCCGGGCCGAGCATTGGCGCCGGTGGGAGCGGGGCCGGGCGATGGAGCTGTGGCAGATGGACGTCGTGGGCGGCATCGGGCTGGCGGACGGGACCAGCGTGAAGTGTTTGACCGGGGTTGATGACCATTCCCGGTTCTGCGTGAGCGCGGTCCTGATGCCCCGGGGAGCGCACCCAGAAGGTCTGCGACGCCCTGAGCGCGGCGTTGGACCGCCATGGGTGTCCCGAGCAGATCCTGACCGACAACGGCAAGGTGTTCACCGGGCGGCTCAACCATCCGCCGACCGAGGTGCTCTTCGATGCGATCTGTCGGCGCAACGGCATCGAGCACCTGCTGACCGCGCCCAGGTCGCCCACGACCACGGGGAAGATCGAGCGGTTCCACCGCACGATGCGCGCCGAGCTGGTGACCGGGACGCTGTTCACCGACCTGGCCACCGCCCAGCGCGAGGTCGACGCCTGGGTCGCGCACTACAACCACGACCGACCGCACTACTCGTTGGACATGGCCACCCCCGCGTCCCGGTCCATCACCGAGCAGCGCCGCGAGCCGGTGAGCGTCCCGGACGGTCCGGGCCGGACTGGGTCGCGCGCAAGGTCGCGACCAACGGGGTGGTCTGCGTGTCCTGGCAGCAGGTCTCGGTCGGGGTTCACCGCGCCGGAGAGCGCTGCGACGTGCTCGTCAGGCCCGACACCCTGCAGTTCTGGATCGGCAACGAGCTCCTGCGCACCATCGCCCGCACCAGCACCGGACCCGTCCGCAACAAGCGACCCCTAGGAGGTTCCCTGACCAAGACCAGACGAGCAGACTGACGACATAGAGCGTCAAGCATCACCCGAAACAGAACCGTCAAGCATCAGGCGAAACCAAACAGGCGCACAAGGTGTTTGTGCACGTCAAGGGCCGCTTCGATGACTCGATCGCGCGGGCTGCGGTGTCCGTCACGGACCTCGTGGTCAGCGTGTGGTCAGCGGCTCGTCCCAGTAGGTGGACGGCCTGTCAAGAACAGGAACGGACGCTGGCGGACGCATGCCGCGGGGGAAGTCGGGAGGCGCCGCACTCCTACCCCTCCGTCCCGGGCTTTCGTGCGCCCCTTCCCGCCTTAAAGAGAGTCCATCGACCGCCCATGAACCCGACGCGCGCAGGCCCAGCGCGCCGGCGCACACGAAAGCCGAGATCGACGCGGGTATCGCTGCTACCGGTCGTTTGAGGGGTGACGCGTCAGGCTCCCTCACGGCAGGATGGCCGACGTGGACGAAGCTCAAGCGGTGATCCTGGGGGCCCAAATCGCAGGTGTCGTTGCGGTTACGGTCGCCATGGCGGGCATCGTCGGCCAGGGGCTCCTCGAGTGGCGGCGGCGTAAACACGAGGCGCTGCTCGCCGCTGAACAACGAAAGCACGAGTTGGCGGTCGCGCGCGCGAACCAGGACCATGCCCGGGCGGAGAAGCGCTACGACGACCTGAAGTCCGCTTACGTCCGCTTTGCTGCCGAGATGCGCCGCGTAGTGCTGCGGGCAGAGGGGTTCGAGCTAGACCAGTATCTTCGCGGGGACGATTACACGCCGGAACCGGACCCGTGGGACACCGAGGTCGAGGCCGAGCAGGCGCTGGCTGACCTCCGGCTGCTGGTCGACGACCAACTTTATGGAGCGGGCCGCGACTGGCTAGATCACTACTACATGCGGTACTGGCGGCCGGATCCTAGGTGCGCCACCCCCGACGTCGAGGGAGCAGAGGCGCGTTTCATAGCCGAGGCCAAGCGCCTCCTCGGCCTAGTGAGTTGACGGAGTAGTAGCGACAACTGTGCACCACCAAGGGCAGTGCCCAGGTCGCCGCGCTCGTGATGGCACATCGGCGCGAGCGTAGGACGGAGCTCCACTCGGCGGTGAATGAGCGCGCACAGCCCAATTCGTACTGGCGACGCGCCTTGCGCTTAGCGACTAATCGAGGATTGCGGTCCCCTGTGATCAGGGATCTGGGAAGCGCAACCTCAGCAAGCGTCTCATCTCAGCAATCATCGCTCCAGCCGACTCCTTCGACTCGGAATGGCTAGCGCCAGCCGCGCGTGCCATCTTCGCCGCAGCGCTGCGGTAGATGCCGTCCCACTCGTGGCCGAACCCTGTGTCGGGAATGTCTATCAGTAGCTTCCGCTCGTCGAGGTGAGCGCTCAGGTGCCCGGTTGGCCCGTTCTGAAGGTAGAAGCAATGCGCCTGTAGCATAGCGTCCACAATGCCAGCCTGTTTAGGCATCGCGAACCGCAGTGTAAAGGCGGTCTGAAACGGCCGCTCACAGCGGACGCTTAGATAAAGGAAGGTCTTGCTGGTGACACCTCGTCCCCATGCAATTGCTACGTCGCCTTCGTCGAAGTGTTCGTGTACTCGGATTAACTCCTTCACGCCTGGTCGGGCGGCAACATCGACCAGGATCGCGGGAATTAGGATTCCTTCACGCACCCCCGCGCCGGCGACGAGGCCTGCATCAAGAACTGGCGTGACATCTTGGGGCGACGCCGCGAAGCGCTTCACGATTGTTTGGATCCTCTGTTGATGAGGCCGGGAAAGTGGTGGTTGTAAGAGTTGCCCAAAGCGTCCTTCGCGACGAGCTCATACGCCTCGATGTTGAGGCCACGATCATTGAGTAGACCTGGCTTTGCCTCGAAGACTAGTTGGACGCTGACTGCGGACCTCGCTGACACGTCGAAAGGGGGGCGTGTCGCTTCGCCGCCCGGGTCGCCCAACGGGACCCCGCCTGGCTCTAATGCGAGGCGCATTAGAATACCCTCTCGCTGGTAGGCAATCCAAAGTTCTGCCGAGGAGACTGCTCCAGGTGAATCTGAGGGGTTATCGACAAGTAGTGTGAGGAAATAGGATCGTCCACCATCGAGCGACTCGTAGTACGAACGGCCGACGGTTAGATTGAACTTTGCTGCGCGACGCTTCTCCTGCTCTTCGGAGAGTTTCAGCGCCTTGCGGCTGTTCGCCAACGATTTCCCGGAGATGGCGACGCCGGCGAGCGCGATGATCGCGGCGACTGAGTTGATCTGCTCGCCCGCGTACTGGGAGCGGAACCACTCCATGACGGCTGGAAGCAGGTCACCCATGAAGTTCAGACTAGCGGCCGGTCCGGGTGTGGGGTCGAGAGTGGGGCTGCGGATAGGTACCTCTTGAGACTGCGCGACAGGGGCGTGATCCCCGCGCCGGACCTCGGCGTGTCCGGTGCCGGTCTGAGTGAGTGCGTCGACAGGAGTCAATCGGCGCCGTAGGCCCGCTCCCGGACCGCGCGTCCAGCTTCCCGCGCCTCCAGCTTCCCGCGCCTCCAGTCGGGGAATCGCAGGCAGCCGCTCCATTGCCCGCCACGTTGCCTCGGAGAACAGGTGCCCGTACAGGCCCATCGTCATGGTCGCGGTCGAGTGCCCGAGGATGGCCTGGACCGCCTTCACGTCCGCCCCGGCCGCGATCAGCAGCGACGCAGCGGTGTGCCGCATGTCGTGGATCGTCGTCCCTCGACGCCCGCTGGCTTCGTCGCGTCCAACCACCGCGACCGCGCACGGAAGTTATGTCTGTCCAGACACCACCCGTCGGGCTAGAGAACAGGTACCCGCCGGGCGCCGTCGCCCCGATCCGTTCCTGCACGTATCCGTCGAGCGCCGCTGGCATTGGCACCGTCCGCGTCTGTGCGTCTTCGTCGGCTCGAACACCGCCCCGCTCGTCCGCTTGAACTGCGTCGCCGCCCGGTGCACTCGCACGCCGAGTCCGTGCGGTGTCGCACGACGTCGTCGACGCACAGCGCGGCCATCTCCGAGCACCGGCAGCCGGTCAGCCCGAGGAACAGCACCACCGGCTGGCCACAGCTCTGGCATCGCCACCACGAGCCGGCCGAGCCGCTCGGCACGCAGCCAGCGAGGTTCGCGCTTGGTTCCGCCGCGGTGTAGGGAGACCATCCGGGCGATGTCTACGGTCAGCCGGGGGACTGCTGCAGGGTCGGTTGAGACCGGGTGAGTGGTGACCATGCCGCGAGAGCGGCGTTCTGGGCGGTGAAGGCGAGCTCGAACTCGACCGGGGTGAGTTTGCCGAGTGCGCGCTGGCGCCGGCGACGGTTGTAGGTGCGTTCGATCCAGAAGACGATCGCGTCGTGGAGCTCGTTGCGGGTGGCCCAGCGGCGGCGGTTGAGCAGGGCGTTCCAGGACTCCATGGCGGCGTTGTCGCCGGCGGACGCGATGCGTCCCATCGAACCCTCCAGCCCGGCCGCGGTCAGGACCGCCTGGAAGCTCCGCGCTCGGAACTGCGACCCTCTGTCCGAATGCACCACCACGACCCCCGTCGGGCCGCGCCGGGCGACGGCGGTGCGCAGCGCAGTGACGGCGAGCTGGGCGGTCATCCGCTCGTCGATCGCGTAGCCGACGATCCGGTTGCTGAACAGGTCCTTGATCGCGCAGCAGGAGACCGCGCTTCGCCGGTGGGGTGCTCGGTGATGTCGGTGACCCACACCTGGTCCGGCTCGGCGGCGGTGAAGTCGCGCTGGACGTGGTCGTCGTGGACCGCCGGACCCGGCGACTTCCCGGGCTCGCGGCGCCCCTTGCGGACCATCGCCGACCACAGGCGCTGCTGGGAGCACAGCCGCCAAACCCGCCGTTCGCCGGCGGCGTGGCCAGCGCGCTCGAGCTCTTCGGCCAGGCACCGGTAGCCGAACTCCGGGTCGTCACTATGGGCGTGGATCAGGGCGTTGGTGAGATAGGTGTCCTCCAGCTCTCGATCGCTGACCGGGGCGGCGAGCCAGGCGTCTTGCGCCTGTCTCGAGTGGTCCAGCACCCCGCAGGTCAGCCGCAGGGATCCCCTCGGCAGCCAGGTCACGGACCAGCGGGTAGCTCATTTCTGGGAATGAGCCGGCAGCGAAGTAGGCCGCCGCGCGGCGCAGGATCTTGTTCTCCTGCTCCAGCCGGCGCTTCTCACGGCGCGGCTAGACCAGCTTGTTCTGCACGCTGGTCGCCTGCCATCGACGACACGGTCGTCGATGTCGGCCTGGCGCACCCAGCGCCGCACCGACTCGACCGAGATGTCGAAGTCGGAGGCGACCTTGGCGTGGGTCAGATCGCCGCGACGGGCAGCCCGCACGATGTCACGCTTGAACTCAGGCGGAAGCTTCTTTGGCACAGCGACATCCTTCAGCGGGACCTCGTCCCGCAGGTGGAGTGTCAACCAGCCCTGCAGCAGTCCCCAACGACAGTTCTTCGCGAGCCAACCGGCGCGGGCGCGCCACCCTAGACCGACGCCACCTCGACCGGACCGGCAGCGGCCGTTGTCGAAGCAAGAGCGAAGCGTCCAGGCCACCTCTGGCAGCCGCTGCAACGGCGGTTGTCGCCGACACTCGTCCACCCACCGCCACCAACACACGCTGTGCGCAACTCGTGACACACACGAGCAACTGGGCGGCAGGACACCGGGCCGCACGGGAGGCACTCCGGGCGGGGCACACGCACCGGTCCTAGAACGGCTGCGAGGGTAGTGACGAGAGCAATCTTGTCCTCCCCATCGTCGGCGCGACGGCTGTCTGCTCACACGCGTCGGCACTGGCCAGAGCAGGGAACGGCTACCATCGTCCCATGAGAGCGCCAAGCAGACGCCGCCCTCTCCCCCGCAGCGTTGCGGAGGGTGTCGACCAGCGCGCGTTGGAGGACTGCGCCAGCGCGGTCGCATACGTCGGATCACCCGAACACAAGTCCTATCCTTCGTTCGCCGGTCCGCCTCGGCTGCGTTCGGACGCGAGCCGCTGCCCGAAACACTTGCACGACCAGGCGCTGATCAACAGTTGGTTGCGCGACGCCGTTCTTGCCGGGAACGTTAGTGAGGATCCCGCCGACGCCGGGTTTCCGCGATATGTTTGGGGTCAGCAAGACGGTACTTGGTTCGAAGCTCGACTAGTTAACTCAATTCAGGGAACGTACAAGGGTTACCCGCTGCACGACGATGAAGCCCCTCGGTTGTCCCATGGATAGCCAGATCGCGGCCGGTCTACACATCAACTGGGAGTGGCAGGCTGCGCCAAATGTGCGGGCACCCGAACTCGCAGCCACATGGTCCAGACTGACAATCACCGTAGATGATGTGATCGCGACGCTTGTCGAGGAGCGAGGCGCCTCCCACGGTGTCCGGAAGAGTCTCGACGTGCCGACGTACCCGTTGGCGGAGTGGCTTGCGTTAAACTGGTGGAACCTCAATACCATGGCGCACCGACCCGCCGACAACGGCGTTGAGCTTTCTAGGGCTGGCGATGGCTTCGCATGGCCGGAGATGACGTTGCGCACGGATCTTGGAACGGTCTGGATCGACATCCGACGGCGAGATCGCGACCCAGACTTCGTTCGCTTCCTGTCCGAAGGGCGGGCCGTTCTTGAGACGCAGGACGTGACGTCAGAGATCGCGCGCTTCATCGACGCGACGGCGCGACGGCTCGAAGACCAAAGCATCACCGGAACTTTGCTCCAACAAGAGTGGGCCGCCATCCAAGGTGCCGAGCCCGACGAGGTGGAGTTCTGTACCGTCGCTGCCGCGTGGGGCCTTGATCCATACAACACACCTCCCGACGACACTCAAGTGCTAATCGCCGCAGTTGACGCACTGGGCAACTCTGCGCTTGTTGCACAGCTTGCCAGGGCGGTGGAACTGTCGGATATTCGTGCGACCGAATCATGGCTTTTCGACGCTTCCAGGCGCATTAGAATGGGCGTTCGCGTTCCGCACAGTCGTGAGTCGCAAATGTCGCGTCTGGCCTACTCTCGTCCCTGGCTTGATGGATACGAGCACGCGGCTGCACTCCGGCGAGCCCTGGCGCCTGAACCAAGTAGGCCGGTAAGCATCGAAGACTTCGTCGGCATCACCGCCGTCGCTGGCCAGGCGCCCGCGATGCTCGCCGGACTCGTTGCGGTTGGCAATGACTCAGCGGGCGTGGTGCTACCCCAGGTTGGTCCTACAGCGACGAGGTTCGCGGCGGCAAGAGCACTGGGGCGCATGATGACTAGTCGCTCCGATGGGCTCTCGGTCATGACCCATTCGGGCAGGTATCTAGAGAAGGTCGAGCGGGCCTTCGCCGCTGAGTTCCTGGCACCTGCGGCGGGTATCAGCGAAATGGCCGCCGGCGACTACTCCGAGGCAGCAGTGAAGCGTATCGCAAAAAGGTTCCAGGTAAATCCTGTCGTGATTCAGCATCAGATCGACAACCAGATTCTGGCCGCCTAGGCCTAGATCTCCGGCTCGCGCACGCAGTTGGGCACTGGTGCGCACCGAGCGAGGTGCGAGGCACTGGATGAGAACTCGCCCTTGCTGGACGTGAGGTCGTTCAAAGGCGTACTCGAGGGCCACCGGCAGGTGTTGCGGGTTCGCGTACGGTACGCCTACGAAGCATCAACCCAACGTGCGATGCGACCTCTTGTGATGAGGAGGTCAGGAACATTAAGTCGGGGAGAATAGATGACGGCCTCTTGGCCGACGTGTTGGCGATGTGCTGTGTGTGCAATTTCGAAGGTCGCACAGCGGCCCCGCGCGTATAGCCGTTCGGTGATTCGAGGATCATTGTCGTAGGTCAACATCCAAGGAAAGGCCGCTTCAGCGAGCAGTTCGGCGAGCGCGACGTGATCGTCCGCGTCAAAGGCGTGCAGGTAGAGTCCCTCGCCTTGCACGAGGTAAGGTGGGTCGGCGTACACGAAGACATCGTCGGCGATACCTTGCAGGGCAGCAAGGAAATCCAGCCCTTCTTGCTCCGTGACGTATATCTCGTGTCGCATGTCGGCAATAGCCTGAATCCGCGCGCACAACGACTCACGGTTGAAGCGCGCGTCGATCTTCCATCGTCCGGACTGGTCAAATCCCCCGATGGGTCGCGCATCGAGGATGCCTGACCGGTTGGTCCGGTTGAGGTAGAACGTCGCGAAGCCCAACTCGAGGTCGTTGTGACCAGCCGGATGGCTGTAGATATCGCGCTGGACGTACCACTCGTCAATGTTGAGAGCTGCCGTCCGGACCAGGTCGCAGAACTCGTTGGGGTAGTCGAGCGCGCCACGCCAGAAGGCAGCAATTCCAGGGTTCAGATCGTTGAGATGGATGCTGGAGACAGTCCCGTCCTTCAGAAGATGCAGCGCCGCGCCGGCACCACCAGCGAAAGGCTCCGCGTACTGGCTTGGTCGGTGCTGTTGCGCCTCTATCAGGCGCTTCAAGTACGGCGCCAGACGCGCCTTGCCTCCTGGGTAGCGGAGTGGTGACAAATATCTCATGTTATTGGTCTGTTCCCCATGTGCATGTTCATGGCTACCAACACCGGTTGGTATCGCTCCGCCAGGATCAAGACTTCGTTCGGGGTGCGTCCGCTGTGGACGTCGTGAACCGCGTACTGGATCAAGCGGATGCTGTCCGGGCTGGTCTCGTGGAATGCCTTTCGCAACTGTGAAGTGGACTCGGCCTGCCCCAAGGCATCCGAAGCTTGTGGATCGACCTGCTTGATCGCAGTACGCAAGTTCTTGTCGAGGTGCCGTTCGGGCGTCTTGCCGTGGGACATGAGGAACTGATAGGTGGTGAGGTCGAGGATCACGCGTAAGAGAACGGAGGCGACTTCTGTCTGCCGCTGCACATTAAGCATCGAGGTCTGCCGGACTATCTCCTGTATACGATTGGTGAACTTGTCGAGAACGAGGCCGCGGAAGATATGGGCGAGAGGCGCGGTTGGGCGCAGGGGCCGTGAATCCCCGTTCGACCCGCCTAACAGCTCGCCTCCTGCACTGGCAGTGGCTGAGTCAAAGGTTCCCTTCGCGCGGGTGTCGCCACCTGAGCGGTCACCGGCACCGACGCCGCCCGCCGCGCTGGCGAAGCTCGACGCTGGCTCAGCGCCAAACTCTGCGGCGCGTACTGTCGCGCCCGGTAGGAGGTGTGCGTAGAGATCGAGGTAGTTCGCGAAGTCGGCGACCGTGTCCAGTTCCCGGGCCCATGTCTTGCCACTTTCGGCCTTGGGCTGAGCGAAGTCGTGCAGGACGGCTCGCACGATGGGCGCGGTGGCTTCGGCTCCGTGCGAGAACGTCATCCGTCCCGCGTCGAACTCGAGGCCCAGGCGTTCTCGCACAATCCCGCGGTCAACGAACCGTTGGATCATTGTGTAGCGCTCGGTCCGTACTGTTTCCAGGTCGGCTTGGATGTCGTGCTCGTCCTCGAGTTTGGTTGACACGAGCTCGATGAACGCCATTGCGCGCGACGCTGAGGCGGGGTTGTTCCGCGCTTTGCGGCGATCTTTCATCGCCGCTCCCCACTGGACGGTCCCTGCCCCTCCCGAGCCACCGGCATGCTTGCGATCGATCCATGGATCTGCGGCTGCCTCGGACGGCGCGATCGCGACCTGGATCTGAGTGGGCGCTGAGTAGGCGCTCTCGGCGACAAGGCGCCGAACCCTGGTCTGGTAGGTCTGCTCAATCTCGGCGTCTGCGGACAAGGTCGCTGGATCGTGCCAGATGCGCAGGCAGGTGAGTCGGCGGTTCCCCTCCATCGTGACGAACCGACCGCCCCTCTCGACCACGATCGGGAGATCCGCACTGTTCAGCTGCCCAGACTCCATGATGTCTCGGAGCAGTTGCAGGCACTGCTCGCCTGCCGTGACCATCATGAGATGGAGCGCGTCGTCCTGAGACTGTGCGTCGCGAGGGAAGCGCGAGTTGCGTAGGTCGAGGTCCAAGTCTTTAACTTCCACCGTGTCGAGTGGGAACGGCGGCTGCATAGGCTGCTTTGCTTGTTGCTCAGGCATGGAGAACCTCGATCTTGCCACTGTCTAGTCGTTTGAAGCGATGCGCGGGCATACGTACCGTATCGAGGCCAGGGCCTGTGTCGTTGGACTACGCGCTGAGCGAGGCACATGCGCTCCCGACGGCAGCTCCTGAAGTGCATCATGTGAGTTCCGGCTGCTGGCGTGTCAGTCGAGCGGCATCCCCGCAGCGTCTCTCCTATATCGATCATGGTGTGCGTCACTTCGCGGAGGTCCCCTACCGGCGTTCACCTCGAACGAGGACAGTCCAAGATCGTATCTTCCCGTTGGCGTTGTCAACGTACCGGCACCCAGAACCCCCGGAGCGCTGACGCTCGCGAGGGTCCCCGCGCGTCAGCGCGTCGCAGGTCTCGTCGCCATCGGGTCCGGACAGGTTCGATTGCCCGGGGCACGCCTGTCCTTGAACGGAAGGTTGCGAAGGTGGGCGACGGCCAGCGCAGTCAGCGCGTGGTCAGCACACCTCAAATTGGTGTTGCACGAACTACCCGCGTGTATTTCCGCAGGTGAGCGGGTCTCAAGCTAGCCACATGGAA
Organism: Actinotalea soli; assembly: GCF_017565425.1. Taxonomy (GTDB): domain Bacteria; phylum Actinomycetota; class Actinomycetes; order Actinomycetales; family Cellulomonadaceae; genus Actinotalea; species Actinotalea soli. The sequence goes on along the minus strand of NZ_JAGEMK010000004.1, from coordinate 223,872 downwards.
GGACTAGGGCGCGTGTCGGTAGGTCGAATCTGCCCTGGGGGCAGGGTTCTGGCGACGGGCTCTTCGTCAGGGGATCCGTCCGCGACGGCAGGGCGCCCGGCACCTACGGCAGGGTGTCCCCGGGCGCACCGCCACTCGACGCCCTGCCCTGCGCCACGGCGCCCTCGCCTCGACGGCCCTGGTGGCCGTCCTCGTCCTGGCGGGATGCTCGAGCGCCCCGGACATCAGCGCCCAGCGCGAGGATGCCGTGCCCCTCGCCGCGCACGTGCGTGGCTCGCTCGACGACCTCGCCAGCCTGATCAACGTCGACGTCGTGGACGACGCCTCCGTGACCGTGCCCTGCGCTGAGGGCGGCGAGCACTACCGGTGGCTCGCCGTCGGGCGCCTGCCCAACCCCAACCCCGAGGCCGACACGGTCGCCACCGACACGGTCGCCACCGACACGCAGCTCGACGTCGCCGCCCAGGCGGTCCGTGGCGCCGTCGCGCAGAACCCCCTGGGCCCCGACCACCTCGACCAGGCGTGGGAGAGCACCCCGACCGACGAGCCCGTAACCCGTCAGATCGGCTGGTACAGCGACAGCGGCGACGCCCAGGGCAGCCGACTCACGGCCGATTTCATCCCGGTCGACGGGTCGTCGATGCTCGTCCGCCTCGAGGTGGCAACCGCCTGCGGGTGAGCCACCGTGTGGAGGTGAGGTGCCACGTCGGTTCTCGCCGCACCCCGTGACCCAAGTCGTCGCTGGGCCGCCCTGCCTTCTGAGCCGGGCACGGCTTGCCGAACCCGCAAGGCACCTTGCCGTGCTGCGGGAGCGTGCCCGACGCTCGAACCCGGAGGGAGGTGGTGCGTCGTGGCCGAGTCGGAGCAGTCGTGCGTGAAGCGGTACTCGCACCCGACGAGCGTTCCGGACGGGAGGACCGCGTCGACGAGCGACCTCGCCGCGCGCGTCTGGCGGGCTGTCGCATGAGGCGCGACGTCCTACCGCCGGGCGGCGCCAACGACGAGAGGCAAACCCTCGTCGCGTTCCTCGACTACCTGCGCGACGCGGTCGTTCGGAGTGTCGAAGGGGTACCGGAACCCCAACTCAGGACGGCGGGAGTCACCTCGGGCACCAATTTGCTGGGCCTCGTGAAGCACCTCGCAGCGGTCGAGCGGTTCTACTTCCTCGGCGAGCCGATCACCAACCTGCGTCGCACGCTGCGCCCGACGGCACGCGAGAGCGTCGACGGCCTGGTCGCCGGGTACCGGGAGGCGACTCGCGCGGCGAACGCCGTCGTCGCGGAGTGGACCGACCTGTCCTCGCAGGCACCGCGCGTGCCCGGACGCTCAGCCGCGCCGTCGCGGCGGTGGGTGCTGGTCCATATGATCGAGGAGACCGGCCGGCACGCGGGGCACGCCGACATCCTGCGGGAGCAGATCGACGGCGCGACCGGGCGGTGACCGCCGACCCCGGTGCGGGGCTGCGCCGGGTCAGGCCCCGGGTGCGTCCGCGTCCGTGGCCGATCCCACGTCGAGCCCCAGCCCCTCCGCCCCCAGCACCTGCGCCGCGATCGCTTCGATGGCGAACGCACTGGCCTCAGCCAGCCGCACGTCGTCCGGCGACAGCAACCACTGCACCTGGAGCCCGTCCATCACCGCCAGGATGCTCGCGGCAGCCAGCCCCACCGTGCTCGGCGTCGTGACCCCCCGCTCGGTGCAGACGGCCGTGAAGGCCTCGACGATCTCCCCGCGGAGCGTCTGGTAGCGCTCCTCGAAGTAGGCGCGGCCGGGGTGGTCGTCGGTCACGGACTCCGCCGACAGGACGGCGTAGGCCTGGACGATGCCGGGGCGGGCCTCGTTGGCGAAGGCCGTGCGGACCAGGTGGCGGAACAGCTCGAGGCCCTCGGGGATGTGCGCGCCCTCGAGGTCGGCGACGTCCTCGGCGTCGCGGAACCTCAGCACCTCGACGAGCAGCTGATCCTTCGAACCGAAGTGGTGCAGGATACCGGCGTGCGTCATGCCGACCTGGTCGGCGATCTCGGTGAGCGGCCCGTTGTTGAAGCCCTTGGCCCCGAAGGTGGTCATCGCAGCACGCAGGATCTCGGTGCGCTTGACGAGGGTCCCGGCGCGGGCGCGCGGGGCGCGTCGTTCCGCCATCACGTCCTCGCTCTCCCTGGGTGTCCGCACCACGGCTCGGCAGGTAGACGGCGAGCACGGCATGCGCGGTCGAGTCTAGGGCGCTGACACCCCCACCGAGGCGCGCTCGGTCACGCCGTCGGCCCTCTCGGCGCACCACTATTTACAACTTACTGACTGGTCTGTAAGTTGCGTGTCGCTCCCTCATCGCCGAGGGCGGCCAGGGGCTGGCGGGTGCACCGCGTCCCCGCAGATCGAAGGAGAAGCAATGAGGCTACGGACCTCCCTCGTCACCCTGAGCGCCGTCGCGGCGCTCACCCTCGCCGGCTGCGGGTCGGGCGAGACCAGCGCATCCGACCCGGACGCGTCCGCCACACCAGGCGCCGCCCTGACCATCGCCAAGCCCGACGGCGCGATCACCACCGAGTCCCACAACCCCTACCTGGGCGACTCCTCGGCCTCGAAGTACGGCTACGCCAAGGTGATCTTCGAGCCCCTCGCCCTGGTGAACCCCACGGGCGACCTCGCCACCACCCCGTGGCTCGCCGAGTCCGTGGAGTGGAACGACGACTACACCGAGCTCACCGTCGTCCCGCGCAGCGGCGTGACGTGGAGCGACGGCACCGAGTTCACCGGTGAGGACATCGTCTACACCTTCGACCAGTACCTCGACGGCCGGCTCACCGACACCTCAGGCCTGGGCTACGAGGGGGCGACCGTCGACGGCGACGCGATCACCCTGACCTTCGCCGAGTCGAAGTTCACCGCCCAGGCCCGCGTGCTGCACACCCCGATCGTCCCGAAGCACCTCTGGGAGGGCATCGAGGACCCCAACACCGATCCCCTCACCGAGGACGGCCTGGCCGTCGGCACCGGCCCGTACGTGCTCGACTCCTGGTCCACCGAGTCGGTCACCCTCGCCGCGAACCCCGACTACTGGGGCGGGGAGCTGGCCGTGCCCCAGCTGCACTACGTCTCCTACGGCGACAACGCCGCCCTCACCACCGCCCTCGTCTCGGGCGAGGCCGACTGGGCGCAGGCCTTCATCCCGCAGATCGAGGACAGCTACCTCGCCGCCGACGAGGCCAACCACTTCCTCGTCTCGCCCACCGCCGGCGCCGGCACCCTGTTCATGAACCTGCAGACCAAGCCCTTCGACGACGTCGCCCTGCGCCAGGCCCTCGCCTGGACCATCGACCGCGACGCCTACGTCGACATCGCCCGCGAGGGTGCGAGCGAGCCCGTCTGGAACGTGACCGGCCTCAGCAGCGTGCTGGAGGACGAGATCATCCCCGAGTACCAGGGCCAGGACTACGCGGTCGACGTCGACAAGGCCCGCGAGATCCTCACCGACGCCGGCTACACCTGGCAGGGCGACGCCCTGATCGACCCCGACGGCGAGCGCGTCACCTTCTCGATCTCCGTGCCGGCCGGGTGGAGCGACTGGAACACCGAGCAGGCCCTGATCGCCGAGGAGCTCGACGAGGCCCTGGGCATCGAGGTGACCGTCGACCAGCCTGACTGGGGCGGCTGGGACGCCGCCCGCCAGGAGGGCACCTTCCAGGCGATCATCCACTGGCTCGAGGACACCGGGAACTCCTACGGCCTCTACACCTCGACCATGGACCCGCGCTGGATCGTCGACGACCGGGCGCAGTTCAACTTCGGCCGCTTCGAGGACGCCGCGGTCACCGAGGCCCTCAACACCTACGCCACCGCCTCCACCGACGAGGACCGCGCCGCTGCCTCGGCCGTGCTGCAGGAGGCGTTCGTCGAGCAGGTACCCGCCATCCCGCTCGGGGCGCACCCGCTGCTCGGCGAGTTCAACACCCGCAGCTACGTCGGCTGGCCCTCGGAGGAGGACGCCTACGCCTCGGCCGACCCGACGCAGCCGGGGATCGTCCAGGTCCTGGTGAACCTCGAGCCCGTCGAGTGATCCGGCCCGGGGGGGGGGGGGGGGGGGGGGGCGCCCCCCCCCCCCCCCCCCCCCCCCGACGACCCCCAGAGAGCGAGCCCGCACCGATGCGTGATGCGTTGCTGTCCGTCCACGACTTCTCGGTCACCTACGACGTCGACCCGCCCGTCGAGGCGGTCAAGCACGTCACCCTCGAGCTGCGCCGGGGCGAGATCCTCGGCCTCGCCGGGGAGAGCGGCTGCGGCAAGACCACCCTCGCCTACGGCGTCCAACGCCTGCTCAAGGCCCCCGCGGTCATCACCAGCGGCTCGGTGGTGTTCCACGACGCCTCCGGGGAGGACGTCGAGGTCGACCGCCTCGACGCCGAGCAGATGCGCCGGTTCCGCTGGGACAAGGTCTCGATGGTCTTCCAGGGTGCGATGAACGCCCTCAACCCGGTGGCCCCGATCGGTGCGCAGCTCGAGGACGTCTTCGTGGTCCACCGGCCCCAGATGTCCCGCGCCGAGCGACGCGAGGCCGTCGCCGAGCTGCTCGAGATCGTCAAGGTGGGCCGGCAGCGGGCGCGCTCCTTCCCGCACGAGCTCTCCGGCGGGATGCGCCAGCGCGTGATGATCGCGATGGCCCTCGCCCTGCGCCCCCAGCTCATGGTCATGGACGAGCCGACCACCGCCCTGGACGTCCTGGTCCAGCGCGAGATCCTGCGGCAGATCTCCCAGCTGCGCCACGAGTTCGGCTTCACGGTCGTCTTCATCACCCACGACCTGCCCCTGCTGCTCGAGATCAGCGACCGCATCGCGATCATGCGCGAGGGCGAGATCGTCGAGCTCGACACCGCCGAGCGCATCTGGACCAACCCCCAGGACGACTACACCAAGACGTTGCTGTCGTCCTTCCCCCGCCTCACCGGAGAACGAGGAGTGGTCGTGCGATGACGGTCCTGGAGTTCGACCACGTCACCAAGGTGTACTCGGTGCGCGGGGCAGGGCAGATCAAGGCCCTCGACGACGTCAGCTTCACCCTGGAGTCCGGCCGCACCATCGGGCTGGTCGGCCAGTCCGGGAGCGGCAAGTCGACCATCGCGAAGATCCTCACCCAGCTCGAGACGCCCACCAGCGGGCAGGTGCGCCTCGACGGGCAGCCGATCCCACGCCGCGGCGCCGGGCTGCGCGCCTACCGGCAGACCCTGCGCATGGTGTTCCAGGACCCCTTCGCCTCGCTCAACCCGTACCACTCGATCCGGTACCACCTCGAGCGACCCCTGCGCCTGGACGCCGTCGTGCCCCAGGCCGAGCTCGAGGACGAGGTGCGGCGGCTGCTGCACCGGGTGCGCCTCGAGCCCGACGCCGTGATCGACCGCCGCCCGCACGAGCTCTCCGGCGGGCAGCGTCAGCGCGTCGCGATCGCCCGGGCCCTGGCCTCCCGGCCGCGCCTGCTCGTGGCCGACGAGCCGGTGTCGATGCTCGACGTCTCCCTGCGCCTGGGCGTGCTCAACCTGCTCGCCGACCTGGGGCGCGACGAGGGCCTCGGCGTCCTCTACATCACCCACGACCTGGCGACCGCCCGGCACTTCAGCGACGAGATCCTGGTGCTCAACCAGGGCCAGGTCGTCGAGAGAGGCACGGCCGACGACGTGATCCTGCGCCCCCAGCACCCCTACACCCGCGAGCTGCGGGCCGCGTCCCCCGACCCCGAGAAGCACTTCGCCTCGCTGTCCGGCTCGCACGGAGGTGCCCGGTGACCGCCGTCCAGCCCCAGCCCCAGCCTGAGCCCCCCGTGCGGGACGCCCTCGAGGTCGGCACCACGGCCACCACCACCGTCCAGGGCCACTCGCGCGTCCCGTGGCGGTTCCTCGCCGGGCGCGCCGCGTTCTACCTGTTCACCCTGTGGGCCGCGATCACGATCAACTTCTTCCTGCCGCGCATGATGAAGGGCGACGCGGTCGACCAGTACCTGTCCCGCAACCGCAACGTCAGCCCCGAGGCGGCCGAGGCGCTGCGGGCGCTGCTGGGTCTGGACACCGACGCGTCGCTGCTGCAGCAGTACGTGGACTACTGGGGCCTGCTGCTGCGGGGGGACCTGGGCGTCTCGCTGCTGCACGGCCTGCGCCCCGTCACCGAGGTGATCAGCCAGGCGCTGCCGTGGACCGTCGGCCTGGTGGGGTTCGCGACGATCGTCTCCTTCGCGATCGGCACCATCGGCGGGGCGGTCGTCGGCTGGCGCCGCGGCAGCAGGCTCGACGGGCTCATCCCGGTGACCACCTTCCTCAGCACCATCCCGTACTTCTGGCTCGGGCTGCTGGCCATCGCCGTGTTCTCGGTGAACCTCGGGTGGTTCCCCATCGGCAAGGCCTACGGCGTGGGGATGACGCCGGCGCTGTCGGCCGAGTTCATCGGCCAGGTGATCCGCCACGGCACCCTCCCCGCAGCGACGATCGTCATCGCCTCGCTCGGCGGCTGGATGCTGGGCATGCGCAACATGATGCTCACGGTGCTCGACGAGGACTACGTCATGGTCGCGCAGGCCAAGGGCATGCCGAACCGTCGGGTGCTGTGGCGCTACGCCGCCCGCAACGCGGTGCTGCCGCAGATCCAGAGCTTCGCGCTGTCGATCGGGTTCATCGTCGGCGGCACGATCGTCATGGAGATGGTCTTCAGCTACCCCGGCGTCGGGAAGCTGCTGCTGGACGCCACCAACGCCAAGGACTACGCCCTCATGCAGGGCGTGTTCCTGGTCATCACGCTGTCGGTGCTCGTCGCCAACATCCTGGCCGACGTCGCCTACGCCTTCCTCGACCCGCGCACCCGCCAGACGGAGGCCTGACCCATGACCACCGACCTGCGCACCCAGCCCGCAGCAGACCTCCACGCGGCACCGGCACCGCGTCCCACGACGACGGCCCGCTCCCGCCTGGGCTCGGCCTTCGCGATGTTCCGCAACCGCAAGTCCATCACCGGCCTGGTGATCCTCGGGTTCTTCGTCCTCGTCGCGCTCCTGGCCGACGTCATCGCGCCGTTCTCGCCCACCCAGGTCGACAGCACCGCGCGCCTCCAGCCGCCGTCGGGCGCGCACTGGCTCGGCACCACCCACCTCGGGGAGGACGTGCTCAGCCAGGTCATCTACGGCACCCGTGGGGTGATCGTCGTCGGGTTCCTCGCCGCGATCATGGCGACGGTCATCGCCGTCGTCGTCGGGGTGATCGCGGGGTACCTGCGCGGCTGGCGCAGCGAGAGCCTCTCCGCGCTGACCAACGTGTTCCTCGTGATCCCCGGGCTGCCGCTCATCATCATCGTGGCCTCGATGTTCAACAACCCACCGCTGGTGGTGATCGCGGCCGTGCTGGGTCTCACCGGGTGGGCGTGGGGCGCCCGGGTGCTGCGCGCGCAGACCATGTCGCTGCGCAACCGCGACTTCGTCCAGGCCGCCCGCGCCAACGGCGAGCCGCTGCACCGCATCATCGGCAACGAGATGCTGCCCAACCTCATGGCCCTCATCGCGGCGAGCTTCGTCGGGACGGTGACCGCCGCGATCCTCGGCCTGACGACGCTGTCCTACATCGGCGTGATCCCGGTGAACACCTACAACTGGGGGACGATCCTCAACTGGGCCGGCGCGCAGGGGGCGTTCCGGCAGAACCAGTGGTGGTGGTTCCTGCCCCCCGGGCTGTGCATCGCCGCCATCGGCGTGGCGCTGTCGCTGATCAACTTCGGCATCGACGAGTACGTCAACCCGCGCCTGCGGTCCGCCGGGGAACGGGCCCGCGCGATGCGCAAGCGCGGCCTGGACGTCAACGACCCCGTGACCGCCGTCCGTCCCACTGCGGTGCGCCCGGTGACCACCGACCGGGAGAGCATCACCACGACCTCCCCCGCTGCCTCCACCACTGAAGGACCCCGATGACCGTCACCACGACCGCGCCGTACCTGGACCCGACCCTCGGCGTCGCCGAGCGGGTCGAGGACCTGCTGGGGCGGATGACCGTGGCCGAGAAGATCGGCCAGATGCTCCAGCTCGACGCGCGCGACGACCTCGACGACCACGTGCTGCGGCGGCACGTCGGCTCGGTGCTGCACACGTCTCCCGAGCGGGTGCTGCGCGCCCACGACCTCACGGCCCAGACGCGCCTGGGCATCCCGCTGCTCATCGCGGAGGACTGCATCCACGGCCACTCCTTCTTCGAGGGCGCCACGATCTTCCCCACCCAGCTGGGCATGGCCGCGACCTGGGACCCCGCGCTGCTCGAGAAGGTCGCGCGGGCGACCGCCGTCGAGGTCGCCGCGACCGGCATCCACTGGACCTTCTCGCCCGTGCTCTGCATCACCCGGGACCTGCGCTGGGGCCGCGTCAACGAGACCTTCGGCGAAGACCCGCACCTCATCGGCGAGCTGGCCTCGGCCATGGTGCGCGGCTACCAGGGCGACGGGCTCGACGACCCGACGGCGATCCTCGCGAGCGCCAAGCACTTCGCGGGGTACTCCGAGACCCAGGGTGGCCGAGACGCCTCCGAGGCCGACCTGAGCCGTCGCAAGCTGCGGTCCTGGTTCCTCCCGCCCTTCGAGCGCGTCGCCCGTGAGGGGTGCCGCACCTTCATGCTCGGCTACCAGTCGATCGACGGCGTGCCGATCACCGTCAACGACTGGCTGCTCAACGACGTGCTGCGCGGAGAGTGGGGCTACACCGGCACCCTCATCACCGACTGGGACAACGTCGGCCGCATGGTCTGGGAGCAGCGCGTGCAGCCCGACTACGCCCACGCCGCCGCCGCGGCCGTCCGCGCCGGCAACGACATGATCATGACGACGCCGGGCTTCTACGAGGGGGCCCTCGAGGCCGTCGAGGGTGGTCTGCTCGAGGAGGACGCGTTCGACGAGGCGGTGCGGCGCATCCTGACCCTCAAGGTCGAGCTCGGGCTGTTCGAGGACCCGCGCCGGCCCTCCACGGAGCGCATCGACGCGGTGCTCGGCACGCACGGCGACCTGAACCTCGAGGTTGCGCGCCGCTCGGTGGTGCTGCTCGAGAACGACGGCGTGCTGCCGCTCGCGGGCGGGGTCACGGCGGGGGCCGATGGGCGCGGTGTGGCGGAGGCTGGAACCCGGCCCGCCCGGGTCGCCGTCGTCGGGCCGCTCGCCGACGATGCGCAGACCCAGCTGGGGGACTGGGCCGGGAGCTCGGGCCAGGCCGGGTGGATCCCCGACGGCCACCCGCGCTCGATGATCACGACCGTGCTCGACGGTCTCCGCGACCACGTGCCGGCGGACTGGACCGTCACCTACGAGCAGGGCGCCGAGATCCTCACCCTCGAACCTCACCCCGACGGCGAGCGGTTCCCCGACGGGCAGCCGCGCCCGCCCGTGGTGCTCTCCGCCCCGGCCGACGACGCCGCGATCGCCCGGGCCGTCGACGCTGCTCGCGAGGCCGACTACGTGGTCGCCGTCGTGGGTGACCGGATCGAGCTCGTGGGGGAGGGCCGCTCGACGGCCACCCTCGAGCTGCTCGGCGGCCAGGTCGCGCTGCTCGAGGCGCTCGCGGCCACGGGCACGCCCATGATCGTGGTGCTGCTCGCGTCGAAGCCCCTGGTGCTGCCGGCGGCTGCCCTCGAGGCCTCGGCCCTGCTGTGGGTGGCGAACCCCGGGATGGCCGGTGGGCGGGCGATCGCCGAGGTGGTGCTCGGGCTCGTCGAGCCCTCGGGGCGGCTGCCGCTGTCCTTCGCGCGGCACGTCGGTCAGCAGCCCACCTACTACAACCAGGTGCGCGGGCAGCACGGAGACCGCTACGCCGACCTGACCCAGCGTCCGGCCTTCGCGTTCGGGCAGGGGCTCTCGTACACGACCGTGGAGTACCGGGACCTGCAGGTCCTCGAGCCGACCCTGGGGGTGGCTGATGTGCTGCAGGCCGAGGTGACGGTCACCAACACCGGGTCCCGCCCGGCGCGCGAGACCGTGCAGGTCTACGTGAGCGACAGCATCACCTCGGTCAGCTGGGCCGATCAGGAGCTCAAGACGTTCCTGCAGGTCGAGCTCGCGCCCGGGGAGGAGCGTCGGGTGCGGATCGAGCTTCCGGTCAGCGCGTGCACCATCGTCGACGCCGCGGGGGCCCGGGTGGTCGAGCCCGGGGAGTTCGAGCTGCGGGTCGGAGGGTCCTCCCGGGCGGAGGACCAGGTGCGGGCGGGGTTCGTCGTCGTCGGCTGAGGCCGGGGGAGGGTGGGTGGTTCACGGCAACGAGCCGCCGGCGAGTCGCTGACCCCAGCCCCCGCACCCATAGTGGTGATCGAGTCGGGTCCTTCAATCACCCGACCTCTCGACCACCCAGGAGGACCCATGCAGTACCGCATGCTCGGTGCGAGCGGCACCGTCGTCTCCACGCAGACGCTCGGCACGATGACCTTCGGTGCGGAGGCCGACGAGGAGACGTCCGGCCAGATCATGACCCGGTTCGTCGAGGCGGGCGGCACCATCGTCGACACCGCAGACGTGTACAGCGCCGGGGTGTCCGAGGAGATCATCGGCCGCTGGCTGGCCCAGCACCCCACCGACGCCCGCGGGGTGGTCCTGGCCACCAAGGGGCGGTTCCCCATGGGCGAGGGCGCCAACGACGTCGGCCTGTCCCGCCGGCACCTGCGCGAGGCGTTGGACGCGTCGCTGCGCCGGCTCGGGGTCGACCACGTCGACCTCTACCAGATGCACGCGTGGGACGCCCTCACCCCCATCGAGGAGACCCTGCGCTTCCTGGACGACGCCGTCTCGGCCGGGAAGATCTCCGCCTACGGGTTCTCCAACTACCTCGGCTGGCAGGTCACCAAGGCGGTGCACGTCGCCCGGGCGCACGGCTGGGCCCCGCCGGTGACCCTGCAGCCGCAGTACAACCTCCTGGTTCGCGACATCGAGCACGAGGTGGTCCCCGCGGCCCTCGACGCCGGGATGGGTCTGCTGCCGTGGTCCCCGCTGGCCGGCGGGTGGCTGAGCGGCAAGTACCGCCGCGACGTCAGCCCCACCGGCGCCACCCGCCTCGGGGAGAACCCCGAGCGGGGGATGGAGGCGTGGGCGGCGCGCAACGCCGACGAGCGGACGTGGAAGGTGCTCGACGTCGTGCGGGAGATCGCCGACGCTCACGGGGTGTCCATGTCGCAGGTGGCGCTGGCGTGGCTCGGGGAGCAGCCGGCGGTGACCTCGGTCATCCTCGGCGCGCGGACCGTCGAGCAGCTCGACGACAACCTCCGCGCGGCCGACCTTCGCCTCTCCACCGAGGAGATCGAGCGGCTGAGCGAGGTCAGCGCACCCCGCGCCGACGACTACCCCTACGGGCCCGCGGGGGTCCAGCAACGTCACCGGTCGCTGACCGGTGGCCGGTAGGGGCTGACGAAGGCGCTGACTCTCGGCGCCCGCGGGCGGGAACCAGTCCCTCGGGTTCCCGCCCGCGGCCCCTCAGCGCAGCAACCCCCGCCGGTACCCCTCGCCCACCGCGGCCGCCCGGTCGCGGACGCCGAGCTTGTCGTACACGTGCTGCAGGTGGGTCTTGATGCTGGCCTCGCTGATGAACAGCTGCCGGGCCGCCTCGCGGTTGGACGCGCCGTCGGCGACCAGGCGGAGCACCTCGACCTCGCGGTCGCTCAACGCGAGCCCGCCGGGCCTGCGGACCCGACCCATGAGCTGCCGCGCGGCCGAGGGTGCCAGGACCGACTCTCCGCGGTGGGCGGCGCGGACGGCGCGGATGAGGTCTTCGGGGGGCGTGTCCTTGAGCAGGTAACCGGCCGCCCCGGCCTCGATCGCGGGCAGCACGTCGGACTCGCTGTCGAAGGTGGTGAGCACGAGGACCCGGACGGTGGGGGCTGCCCGGCCGAGCTCGACGATCGCCCGCACCCCGTCCATCTCCGGCATCCGCAGGTCCATGAGCACCACGTCGACGCCGAGGCGGACGGCCTCGCTCACCCCCTCCTTGCCGTCGGCGGCCTCGCCGGCCACCTCGACGTCGGGCACGTCGACGAAGGCGCCCCGCAGGCCGTTGCGGACTATGGGGTGGTCGTCGACGATCAGGACGCGGATCACGGCGCCGCCACCGGCACCGCGGGCACCCGGACGCTGATCGCGGTGCCCTCCCCGGGTGCGCTCTCGATCTGCATCGCTCCACCGACGCCCCGCACCCGCTCCGCCATGCCGCGCAAGCCGAACCCCTCGCCCTGGTGCCCGCCGTCGACCGCCATCCCACGCCCGTCGTCCCGCACGTCCAGCAGCACCTCGTCGGTCACGTAGGACAACGCCAGCCCGACCCGCCCGGCCTGGGCATGACGCGAGACGTTGTGCAGCGCCTCCTGCGCGACCCGGAACAGCGCCACCTCGACCGCCGGGCCGAGCGGTACCGGATCGCCCGTCACGTCGAACCGCACCGCGACGCCGTCGTCCCGCGCCCAGCGCCTGACCAGGTCGCCGAGGGCCTCGGGCAGGTGCGCCTCCTCGAGCTGGTGCGGTCGCAGGGCCTGCACCGAGCGGCGGGCCTCGGCCAGGCTCTCGCGGGCCAGGCCCAGGGCGCGGTCCACGTGCTCGCGGGCCCGGTCCGAGGAGTCCCACACCCGCTGGGCGGCCTGCACCTGCGTGATGATGCCGGTCAGCCCTTGCGCCAGGGTGTCGTGGATCTCCCCGGCCATGCGCTGCCGCTCGTCGACCACCCCTGCCTCCCGGGCCTGGGCCAGCAGCTGGGCGTGCAGCCCGGCGTTCTCCGCGAGGGTCGCCTCGAGGCGGGCGATCATCTCCTTGCGCCGGCGGTGCTGCTCGGTGGTGCGCTCCGCCAGCGCGACCCCGAGGCCGATGCTCGCCGTCTGGATGGTGATGACCCCCAGGTACGTGCCGAGGGAGGGCAGCGTCGGCTGCGGCACACCCATGGTGAAGGTGTTGAGGATGACCGAGGTCGCGAGCACCCCGGCGACGCCGAGCTGCCACGGGCGCAGCAGGAAGGCGTGGAAGAAGCCCGTGATGGTGAAGAGCAGGAACACCTGGTCCCGCACCATGAGCGCCACGCACAGCACGAGCAGCCCGAGGACGTAGACCAGCATCGGCACGGTCCGTCGCCGACGCTCTTCCGAGGCTCGCGTGTACGCCACGTAGACCCAGGCGGCCGCGAGCCCGGCCAGGCCGAGGGTGACCGCGCGGTCGGTCCCTGGCTGGCCAGGCTGGGCCACAGCGATCACCGTGGCGATCGGCAGCGTGACCCAGGGCACCACCCTGAGCAGCACGGCCAGGTAGTGCTCCGCGTCGCGACCGACGTCCACGCTCATGCTGCGCGCCCCTCCCGGCTCACTCCCAGCGGAACAGCGTGGCCGCCGCGCCGCCGACGACCACCGCCAGCAGCGCCATTATCCCGACCTGCAGCATCAGCGGTGGGCCCGCCGCCGTCCCGCCTGCGGCCGCCACCCCCGACCACGACTCGAGCAGCGCCTGCACGCCCGGCGGGACGTAGGCGCTGACCCGGACCAGCGCGTCCGGCATGAGGAACTGCGGCAGGAAGACCCCACCGGCGAACATCGCCACCACGTAGGTGAAGGTGGCGAGGCCCGTCGCGAGCCGCAGGCTCGGGGCGACGGCCGCGATGAGGGTGCCCAGGGCGAGCAGCGCGCCGAAGCCGACGACGAAGGAGGCCACGAACTCGAGGGGCCGCTGCGGCAGGGGCACGTCGAGCACCAGCCAGGCCGAGGCGACCACGAGGGCGCCCGCCACGACGGCGGCGCCGAGGGCCACGAGCAGCTGGGCCGCCAGCATCGCGGAGGGGTGGACGGGGGTGGTGGACATGCGGCGCAGGACGCCCCGCTCCCGGTAGGTGGCCACCACGACGGGGATCTGCTGGAGGGCGATGATGCCGAGCCCGAGGGCCAGGGCGGCAGGCGCCCAGGCCTCCACGAAGGGCACGCCACCGAACTCGTCGGCCGGCTCGCGCAACGCCGGGATGGCACCGAGCCCGAGCAGCAGGGCGGCCGGGAACAGCACGCCGAGGAAGACCGAGACCGGGTCCCGCAGGAACAGCCTGACCTCGGCGATCGTGAGTCTTGTCAGAGCGTGCATCAGGGGATCCTCCTGTCGGTGAGGGTGAGGAAGGCGTCGTCGAGGCTGGCCTGCTCGACCCGGAGGTCGTGGGCGACGACGTGGTGCTGGGCCAGCACCGAGGTGACGGCCTGCACGAGGTTCCCCGTGCCGGTCACCACGAGCTGCGCGCCCTGGTGCTGGACCGCGCTCACCTCCGGGAGGTCGGTCAGCAGCCGATCGTCGACGGCCTCCGCCGGCCGGAACCGCAGCCGGTGCTGGGCGCCCACCCGCTCGACCAGCCCCGCGGGGGTGTCGAGCGCCGTCACGCGCCCCCCGTCGATCAGCGCGAGCCGGTCGCACAGGCGCTCGGCCTCGTCCATGACGTGGGTGACCAGCACGACCGTCACGCCCTGGTCCCGCACGTGCTCGACGAGATCCCAGGTCTCCCGCCGGGCCTGGGGGTCCAGCCCCGTGGTGAGCTCGTCGAGCACCGCGACCTCGGGGCTGCCCACGAGGGCCAGGGCGATCGCGAGCCGTTGCTTCTGGCCCCCGGAGAGCGTGCGGTACTGGGCCTTGCGCTTGTCGGTGAGCCCCAGCATCTCGAGCAGCCGCCCGCCGTCGGCCGGCCGACGGTAGAACGAGCGGTACAGGTCCATGGCCTCGCCCACCGTCTGCCGGTCCGGCAGCCTGCTCTCCTGGAGCTGGACGCCGACGCGCTGCCGCAGCTCGTCCCGGTCACGGCGTGGATCGAGGCCGAGGACGCTGACCGTGCCCCGGTCGGGGGCGCGCAGGCCGGTGAGGCACTCGACGGTGGTCGTCTTGCCGGCCCCGTTGGGGCCGAGGATGCCGAAGATCTCGCCGGCCTCGACGGTGAAGGAGACGTCCTCGACCGCCGTCGTCGGGCCGTAGCGCTTGTGCAGGTTCGTGACCTCGATGATGTTCATGCCTCGAGCCTGGGTCCGGCGTGATCGGGGGTGATCCACCGGCCGGGACCGGGGTCGGTTGATCCGCACATCGACCGATCGGTCGATGTCAGCGGGGCCCGGCGAGGACGTCGGCGCGCCCGATCCCGTCGAGCGAGGCGAGGTCGGCGTCGGACAGCGCGAGCCCCGCCCCGGCCACGTTCTCCCGCAGGTGGGCGACCGACCGCGTGCCCGGGATCAGCAGGATGTTGGGCGAGCGGTGCAGCAGCCAGGCCAGCGCGACCGACATGGCTGTGGACCCGAGCCGCTCGGCGACCGCCGTCAGTGCCGCCGACTGCAGCGGGCTGAAGCCGCCCAGCGGGAAGAAGGGCACGTACGCGATGCCAGCCGCTGCGAGCTCGTCGACGAGCTCGTCGTCGTGCCGCACGGCCAGGTTGTACATGTTCTGCACGCACACGATCGGAGCGATCGCGCGGGCCTCGGCCACCTGCTCCCGCGTCACGTTGCTGACGCCCAGGTGCCGCACGAGGCCCTGTCGCTGCAGGTCGACGAGCGTCTCGAGCTCGGTCGCGAGCGAGCCTGGCTGCGGTCCGGTGGCGTCCCCCATCCGCAGGTTGACGACGTCGAGCACGTCCAGGCCGAGGGAGTCGAGGTTCTCGTCGACCGCACGTCGCAGGTCGTCGCGGCTCCGGGCCGGTGGCCACCCGCCGGCGGCGTCGCGCGTGGCGCCGACCTTGGTGACGACGTGCAGCGAGCTCGGGTAGGGGTGCAGGGCCTCGCGGATGAGCTGGTTGGTCACGTGCGGCCCGTAGGCCTCGGCGGTGTCGACGTGGGTGATGCCCAGCTCGACGGCCTCGCGCAGGACTGCCAGGGCCCCGTCGCGATCGGCCGGCGGTCCCATGACGCCGGGGCCGGCGAGCTGCATGGCGCCGTACCCGACCCGGGTGACGGTGAGGTCGCCCAGGGTCCAGGTGCCGCCGGGGAGCGTGGTGGAGAACGTAGTCATGGTGCCGCCTTCGTGTCGGGCTGGTTGCGCCGGGACCGGCGCCGAACCAGGATGAGACGGGCACGCTCCATCGGGAAGTAGGCACCTAGAAGTGCGTAAGGCACCGGGAGGTAGGCGATGACGACGACCGCGGCGCAGCGCCGGTCGCAGGCGAAGGTCGAGTACGACGCGTTCCTCGCGGTGTGCCCGAGCAGACAGCTGCTCGCCCGCATCACCGACAAGTGGGTGACCCTCGTGCTGTGCGCGCTCGGCGGGGCGGGGACGCCCGAGGACGGCGGGCCCCGTCCGTTGCGCTACTCCGAGCTGCAGCGGCACCTCGCGGGGGTGAGTCAGAAGATGCTCACGCAGACCTTGCGCAGCCTCGAGCGCGACGGGCTGGTCACCCGCACGGTCACCCCGACCGTGCCGGTGACCGTGAGCTATGCGCTCACCGACCTCGGGGTATCGCTGCAGCAGGCTGTCCGGCCTCTCAAGGCCTGGGCCGAGGTCCACATGGACGACGTGCTCGCGCACCGGGCGGAGAACGGCGAGGTCGGCTGACGCAGCGGCGGTCCTCGGCGCCCTGGCCACCCGTCGCGCACCGGGGTGTCGACCGACCCGAGGAGGGGCACCGCTGCGCCCGCGCTGACGGCGGTCGGCAGGGCCAGGAGCGTCGTGGTGAGCGTGCCGCACGCCGGCATGCCCCGTGCCAGAGCAGTATGTACGGCGTGTATACCTCGTGTGTATAGTCACTCGTATGACCGTCGCCCCCGCCCTCCTCGGGCTCCTCCAGTCCGGCCCTCGCCACGGGTACGACCTCAAGCGCGCCTTCGACGAGCGCTTCGGCCAGGACAAGCCCCTGGCCTACGGGCAGGTGTACTCGACCCTCGCCCGCCTGCTGAAGAACGGCCTGGTCGAGGTCGAGCACGAGCCCGGCGACGGGCCGGACCGCAAGCGGTACGCGATCACCGAGGCAGGCGTCAGCGACGTCGCCGTGTGGCTCGCCACGCCCGAGAAGCCCGAGCCCTACCTGCAGAGCGCCATGTACACCAAGGTCGTCCTCGCGCTCCTCACCGGCCGTGACGCGGCCGACGTCCTCGACGCCCAGCGCACCGAGCACCTGCGCCTGATGCGCGAGCTCACCCGGCGCAAGAGCGAGGGCGACCTCGCCGACCAGCTCGTGTGCGACCACGCCCTGTTCCACCTCGAGGCCGACCTGCGCTGGCTCGAGCTCACCGCCGCCCGGCTCGACGACCTCGCCACCTCGGTGCGCGGGTAGCCACCCGGCTCGCCCGACGCAACCCGCCACCATTCCGCCTCAGACCAGGGGAACCTCATGACCACCTCACCGCCGGCCGCCTCAGCGTCCACCCACCCCGCGCCCGCCGACCCGGGCACGACCCCCGGCGGCGCCCTGCTCGCCGCCCACGACCTGCACCTCGCCTTCGGCCCGACGACGGCCCTCGCCTCGGCCTCCCTCGAGGTCCACCCCGGTGAGGTGCTCGCGCTCATGGGGCCCTCCGGCTCGGGCAAGTCCACGCTGCTGCACTGCCTGGCCGGCATCCTGCGGCCCGACTCGGGGCGGGTCACCTACGGCGGGCGGGACCTCACCGCGATGTCCGACGTCGAGCGCAGCGCGCTGCGCCGCTCCGAGTTCGGGTTCGTGTTCCAGTTCGGCCAGCTGGTGCCCGAGCTCACCTGCGCCGAGAACGTCGCCCTGCCGCTGCGCCTGGCCGGCGTGGGTCGACGCGACGCCCTCGGCACCGCGCGCGAGTGGCTCACGCGGCTCGAGGTCCCCGACGTCGCGGACAAGCGCCCGGGCCAGACCTCCGGCGGGCAGGGGCAGCGCGTCGCCGTCGCCCGGGCTCTCGTGACCCGCCCGCGGGTGGTCTTCGCCGACGAGCCGACCGGCGCCCTCGACAGCCTCAACGGCGAGCGCGTGATGCAGATGTTCGTCGCCGCCGCTCGGGACACGGGGGCCGCCGTCGTCCTGGTCACGCACGAGGCGCGGGTCGCGGCGTACTCCGACCGCGAGGCCGTCGTCCGTGACGGGCGCGTCCGTGAGCAGGTGCGCGCGTGAGCGCCAGCACGCCCCCGCGCAGCAGCTGGGCCGCAGACCTCGCGCTCGGCGCCCGCATGAGCGTCGGCGGGGGCCGCAGCGGGTGGGCCCGGCTCGCCCTCATCGCGATCGGCGTGGGGGTGGGCGTGGCGATGCTCCTCATCGTCGCGAGCCTGCCGTCGGTGGTCGACGCGCGCACCGAGCGCACCGACGCCCGCTCGATCGGCAGCGGCGTGGTCGAGGAGCAGGGGGACAACACCCTCCTCACCCAGATCGTCCGGTCCGGGTTCCGTGACCTGGGGGTCGAGGGCAGGCTCCTGCAGGCCGAGGGCGTGCGGGTCCCGCTGCCCCCCGGCGTCGACCGGGCCCTCGCCCCGGGCGAGATCGTCCTCTCGCCCGCCCTGCAGAGGTTGATGGACTCGCCCGACGGCGAGGCGATCCGCGGACGGTGGGGGGACACCGTGGTGGGGACCATCGGCCCCGAAGGGCTCGCGGGCCCCGGGGAGCTGACGTTCTACCTCGGCACCGACGACCTCGACGAGGAGACCGCGACCCGCATCAACGCCTTCGGCAACCCGGACGAGCAGGGTGGTGGCCTCGGGCCCGAGCTGCTGCTGCTCGGCCTCGTCGGCCTCGCCGTGATGATCGTGCCGCTCGCGAGCTTCATCGCGACGGCCGTCCGCTTCGGCGGTGAGGCGCGCGACCGCCGTCTGGCCGCGCTGCGGCTGGTGGGGGCCGACGTCGGGACGACCCGGCGCATCGCCGCGGGGGAGACCCTGGTCGGAGCGGCCGCCGGGATCGCCGTGGGCGGGCTGCTGCTGCTCGTCGCCCAGCACGTCCTCCCACCGCTGGTCCCGCCCGCGCTGACCTTCTACCCCGAGGACCTGCGCCCCGCGCCGGTGCTCGCAGCCCTGGTGGTCATCGGCGTGCCCGTCGCCTCGGTGCTCGTCACGCTGTCCGCGATGCGCCGCGTCGTCGTCGAACCGCTCGGTGTGGTGCGCCGCTCGGAGGTCACCCGGCGCCGTCTGTGGTGGCGCATCCTGCTGCCGGTCGCCGGGGCGGCGTTGCTCCATCCCCTGATCGGTGGGATGGACGACGACAGCTCCGGGGACCAGGCCATGGTCACCGCCGGTGTCGTCCTGCTGCTGGTGGGCGTCGCCCTGCTGCTGCCGTGGGCCGTCGACGCCGTCGTGGGCCGTCTCGGCCGCGGCGGGGTGGCGTGGGAGCTCGCTGTGCGGCGCCTGCAGCTGGAGAGCGGGGCCGCCGTTCGTGCGATCACGGCCATCGTCGTGTCCGTCGCAGGACTCATCGCGATCCAGGGCACCTTCGGCGCGATCCAGGCAGAGGCCGAGGGCGACGGTGAGCTGCAAGGGAGCGTCTTCCAGGCGAAGGTCATCGACACCCGCAGCGGGGCGGTCGGCCAGGAATGGGTGGACGGCCTCACCGGGACCCCCGGGGTGCGCGACGTCGTGACCTCGACGTTCACGTTGGCGCACGTCGAGACCGACCCCGACCAGCTGATCGGTGTCGAGGTGGGCCCCTGCTCGGTGCTCACGCACGAGACTGGCATCACCGACTGCGCGGAGGGTGATGTGATCGTCGTCGCCACCGAGGGTGCGGAGCTGCCCACCCCCGGGACGACCTACGTCCTGGGCGAACCAGGGTCGGGCGGGGGCACCTGGGAGCTGCCGGGGGACGCCCGCAGCGCGACCCTCGGAGAGTTCCACCTCTACCTCTCGGGCCTGCCGTCCACGATCTACGTGACCCCGACAGCCCTCGGAGGTGCCGACGTCGCGGAAGGGTACGAGTCGGTCCTGGTCGCGCTCGATCCCGACGTGCCCGACGCCGTCGACCGCCTCCGCACGACCGCGGCGGACGTCGAGATGCTCGCCTACGTGGCCGACGCCGAGCAGGGGAGCCTCACCGGTGTCCTCGGTACCGCGCGGCAGGCACTGCTCGCGGGCACGATCGCGCTCCTGGTCGTCGTCGGCGCGAGCCTGCTGGTCAACGTCGCCGAGCAGCTGCGCGAACGGCGCAGGCCGTTCGCGGTGCTCCTGGCGTTCGGGACGCGTCGGCGCACCCTCGGGCTGTCGGTGCTCTGGCAGGTGGCCATCCCCGTGGCCGTCGGGATCACGCTCGCCATCGTCACCGGGACCGCGCTCTCGGTGGTGCTGCAAGGGGGCCTCTCGGCGCCGATCGGCATCGACTGGTGGGCCATCGGCCTGATCTCGGGCGGGGCGGCCCTCGTCGTCCTGCTCGTCACCGCCGCGAGCCTGCCGCTGCTCGCCGGGCTCACCCGGTCGCAGGGGCTGCAGTCGGAGTGAGCCCGGTCCGGTAGCGGCCCTTCACGTGGAGGCGTTCGTCGTGCGGGCGCGCATCCCCGTGGGCGGTGCCGCGTGACCGCACAAGGACGTCCGGAGGCCCGTGCTCGGCGGCATCGAGGCGACTCGGGCGCTCGCCGGGGCCGGGGTGGCGCAGCCCGTCGTCTACGCCTACCGCCGAGGCCTCGAGACATAGCGGGTCCACGAGCGCGACACGAGCGCCCGCCACGCTCGACCCGCCACCGCTGGCTCATTCGGCGGTGAGTGAGATGTCGTCGACCTGGAGGACGGCGTCGCCGCCCTCGGCCTCGTAGCCGACGAGCAGGGTGAGCTCGGAGACCCCTGCCGGCACGGTCACCGTCACGGCGCGCTCGGCGTAGTCGGCAGAGCCCGCGAAGGTCTCGATCTGCTCGCCGCCCTCCCACCGTGCCCCGACGCGCACCGTGCTCACCGCAGGGGAGGTGCGGGACCACGAGGAGATCGTCACCGTCGACCCGGGAGTGACTGCGACGCGCTGGGTGATCGCCTGGGCCCCGATCGGGTCGAAGGTGCGGACCCAGGCGTTCTTCTCGCCGGTGCGGGCGAACGCGCCGCCGTCGTCGAGCCCGCGCGGGGAGTCACCCTCGAAGTCCCACGGTGAGACCTCGAGGCTCCATGTCTCCTCGAAGCCGCCGTCGACCACCTGGAGGTCGTAGTGGGCGGACATCTCAGCCATCGACGAGAAGGTGCGGTCCCCGCCGGGCGTGCCGATGACGCGCACCCCGTCCGCGACCACCGGGGGGAAGCTCACGGTGTACGTCTGGAAAGAGCCGCCTGCCTTGCCGTTGACGAAGCGCGGGCTGATCTTCTGCCCCGCGACCTCCGTCCACGTGCCGTCCCGGCGCACCTGCACACGGGGCTCGTTGAGGAACCAGCCACCCAGGTCGCCGACCTCACCGGTCGTGTACTGGACCCGGTTGAGGTTCATGTCCTGCGGCCAGGTGTACCCCCACCACGAGTCACGCTTGAGCTCCTCGTCGGAGTCGTCGAGGCTGACGTCGGTCGCGCCGTCGTTGAGGGCATCGAGGCTGCCCTGGTTGACGGACTTCGAGATCGCGACCGCCCCGTGGCCCATCGCGAGGTTCTCGTCCCCGAGGGCGTTGGCCGCGGGGGTGTCGGTGGACGGGGCGAGGGTCAGCTGACGCACGGCGTAGTTGTAGACCGAGACCCCACCGGTGGGTGCGCAGGGGCACACGTTGGCCTGGAGCATCATCGTACGGCCGTCCTCGGAGAGGAACTTCGACGGCAGGGTCGCGCCGTAGCCTGCGTACTGCTCGCCCGTCCACGGGTAGGCACCGAAGTCGTGGTCCGACAGCCGCGTCCACGGCCCCCAGGGGGTGGGGGAGTCGTACAGGTGCAGGGTGAACTCGGTCCAGGACGAGTACAGGTATCGGTCGAGCGGTTCGTTGTAGAGCACGTGCCCCTGGGACAGGGTGGTCATGTCGTGCGCCATCCACGGCTCGAACACGTCGGGGTAGACCCGTCGCTCGTCGTGCAGGACCGGCTCGCGGTCACCGACCTTCTTGGACCACTTGGGCTTGCCCTTGGTGCCCGCGGTCCCGGCGTAGAAGCGCCACCTGGAGCGGTCGCCGACCTTGTCCTGCGGCACGCGGGCGAGGTAGACGCTCGTCGGGTCCTCGACCCGCCCGGAGAACGAGTCGCGCCAGTTCTGGTCGATCCCGTAGACGTAGACGTAGCCGTCCTCGGACCACTCACCGCCCTGGCCGTGGTCGGCGAACCACATCGTCGTGAACACGCCGTCGTCGAACATCGGGCCCGAGGTGTCCCAGGTCCACGTCTCCCCGCCATCCGTCGAGGTCGCGATCGTCGCGGCCGGTGCGGCGTCGAAGTTCCAGGCGAGGTCCTGCACGGCGAGGTGGATCGTGTCCTCGACGCACACCATGCCGGTGGGCTTGCGGGTGTGGCCCGGGCCGCTCCAGACCTGGCCGACCTCGTCGCCCACCGCGAGGTTGACGCCCTGGATGTCGTCGGCCGGGCCGCTCAGCCGCGCGACGCCGATGTCGGTGAACGGGCCCGCGAGGTCGAACCCCTTCCCGTCGCCCCAGGCGCTGTAGAGGTTTCCGTCGTCGGCCCAGCACGAGGGCCAGAGGTCGCCGTCGCTCGCCGAGGTGTGGCGAACGTCCGGGTCCATCTCGACCGTTCCGCCCCAGGTGCTCGGGGCCGGGTGCCCCTCCGGTGTGCCCGCGCCCTGGGGAGCGCCGGGGGCGGCCCCGCCCAGGGTCGTGCCGAGCGCGAGCACCAGGCCGGCGATCGTGGATCCTCGCACTGCTCTCATGACTGCGGACATCGTTGTCTCCCGTCGTGAAATCGATTGCTGGGACGCTAGGCTGTCCGGACCAACCAGGTCAAGAGCCTCGGGTCGACCACTGCTGAGCGCTGTGGCGCCGGGCCGTCACGCCGCCGACGTCGACGCACGGGCCGCGGCTCGGGGGCGGCACGGCGGGGGCTACGCTGCCCGCACGGAGCGCGTCGCAGCAGCTCGCGGCGCAACGTACGGGAGAGATTCGATGGTGACCATCTACGACGTGGCGTCCCGCGCGGGCGTCTCCGCCGCCACCGTCTCGCGCGTGCTCAACGGCAAGAAGGTCCGCGAGCCCTACGGCGAGCTCGTCCGCGCCGCGGCTGAGGAGCTCGGCTACCAGCCGAGCCGTACCGCGCGCTCCCTGCGCCTGCAGCACGCCGACGTGATCGCCCTGATCATCCCCGACATCGAGAACCCGTTCTTCACCTCCCTCGCGCGCGGGGTCCAGGACCGAGCGCGCGAGGACGGCTACGCCGTGGTGCTGTGCAACACCGACGACGACCCGGTGCGCGAGCGCGAGTACTTCGACCTCGCGGTCGCGGAGCACATGGCCGGCGCCCTGCTCGCGCCGGCCTCCTCGACGAGCGACGTCAGCCCGCTGCTCAAGGCCGGACGCGCCGTCGTCGCGATCGACCGTCACGTCGACCAGGACCTCGACACCGTCATCATGGACAACCACCGGGCCGCGCTCGACGCGACCACGGTGCTCGTCGAACGCGGGTTCCGGCGCATCGCCTGCATCACCGGCCCCGAGGACGTCGAGACCGCGAGCCAGCGCGCCGACGGCTGGCGCGCAGCAACCCTGACTGCGGGGCGCGACCCCGCCGGGCTGCTCGAGCACGGGGACTTCCGGATGGACTCGGGCCGCGAGGCGATGCGGGCACAGCTTGACGGCGCCGACCCGCCCGACGCGGTCGTCGTCGGCAACAGCCTCATGGCCGTCGGTGCCCTCCAGGCCATGGCCAGCCGGGGCATGACGCCCCCGGACTTCGGGATGGCGGTCTTCGGCGACCTCGCCTTCGCGCCTATCGTGCCGGCGGGGATCGTCATCATCGAGACGCCGGCGCGCGAGCTCGGCTCGGCCGCGGCCTCGCTCCTCCTGGCCCGCATCAAGGGTGCCGAGGGTGCGTCCCGCACGGTCGTCGTGGAGACCAAGATTCGCGCCTGAGGCGCCCGGCCAGACCCTCGAGCGCAGCCCGACGGCTTCGGCCGGTTGTCACTGAAATCGATTACTGTATTCTCGTCGTCTCATGGCGATCGAGGAGGATCGATGGCGGAAGCTGCCTGGATGGGCGTGGACGTGGGGACGTCCAGCACCAAGGGTGTGGTCGTCGACGCCGAGGGCCGTGTGCTGCGGGCCGCCCAGCGTGAGCACGACGTGGACCGGCCCCGACCGGGCCACGTCGAGATGGACCCCGACGTCTGGTGGAGCGAGTTCCAGGCCATCGCGGCCGAGCTCACCGCACCGCGGGACGTGAGCATCGAGGCGGTCGGGGTGAGCGGCATGGGGCCGTGCGTGCTCCTCGCCGACGAGGACGACGTGCCGGTGCGGCCGGCGGTCCTCTACGGGGTCGACACGCGCGCCACGGACCAGATCGCCCGCCTCGAGGAGGCCCTCGGCGGCGACCAGGTCCACGAGCGCTGCGGCTCGCAGCTGTCGAGCCAGGCCGCCGGTCCGAAGATCCTGTGGGTCCGGGAGGCCGAGCCCGAGAGCTACCGCCGCGCGCGACGCCTCTTCATGCCGGCCTCCTGGCTCGTCCGCAGGCTCACCGGGGCGTACGTCCTGGACCGGCACTCCGCGAGCCAGTGCACCCCGATGTACGACGCCGCGGCCGGGGAGTGGTACCGGCCCTGGGCGGAACGGGTCGCCCCTGGCCTCGAGCTCCCGCCGCTCGCGTGGGCCGGGGAGGTCGCGGGGACCACCCACGAGGCGGTGGCCGGCATCCACGCAGGGACGCCGGTAGTGACCGGGACGATCGATGCGTGGGCCGAGGCGATCAGCGTGGACGCCCACAACCCCGGCGACCTCATGCTCATGTACGGGACCACCATGTTCCTCGTCCACACGGTCCTCGAGCCCCTCAGGAGCCCGTCGCTGTGGACCACGGCCGGCGCGCTCCCCGGGACGCAGAGCCTGGCCGGGGGCATGGCCACCTCCGGGGCGATCGCGGCGTGGCTGCGGCACCTGACCGGTGGTGCGGACCACGGGACGCTGGTCGCCGAGGCCGCGCAGTCTGGGCTCGGGGCGCGCGGTCTGCTCATGCTGCCGTACTTCGCCGGGGAGCGGACACCGGTGATGGACCCCCACGCGCGCGGCCTCCTGGCGGGGCTGACCCTCGACCACACGCGAGGCGACCTCTACCGCGCGGCCCTCGAGGCGACGGCCTTCGGGGTGCGCCACAACGTCGAGACCATCCGCGCTGCGGGCGGCCAGGTCGAGCGGGTCGTCGCCGTCGGTGGCGGGACCCGGGGCGGGCTGTGGACGCAGATCGTCTCGGACGTCACCGGGCTGCCCCAGGTGGTGCCGCGGACCACGACCGGCGCCGCCTACGGCATGGCCCACCTCGCCGCGCGGAGCCAGGGGGTCGGTGACATCGCCGCGTGGAACCCCCCGGCCGAGGTGCGCGCACCCGACCTCTCAGCCGCCGCTCGGTACGACGAGCTCTACCAGATGTACCGGGACCTGTACCCGGCCACCCGAGACATCAGCCACCGCCTGGCGCGGCTCCAGCTGACGGCCCCCTGATCCGACCGCGAGACCGAAGGACGAGGACACCCGCATGACCACATACACCCTTCCCCACGTCACGGAGCGCCCGACGGCAGCGCCGGACACCGCGTATCTCATCGCGAGCGGCGACCTGCGCGAGTCCGCGAACGCCGTCGGGTGGCCGATCCAGGAGCGGCTCGAGGCCGACCTCTCGGCCGCCTTCGCGGACCTCGGCTGGCAGGTCGAACGGGCCAACCCGGTGGACCCCAGCACGGGGCACGGCTTCATCTCGAGCCAGCGCATGGGCCTGGAGACCTTCAGGTCGATCCCGCCCGAGGCGCCGCTGGTCGTGGCGGAGGCGGTCTGGCAGTACAGCCATCACGTCCTCGCGGGCCTGCGCACCCACCGCGGGCCGATCCTCACCGTGGCGAACTTCGTCGGCGAGGCGCCGGGCCTGGTGGGGCTGCTGAACCTCAACGCCGGCCTCACCAAGATGGGGGTGCCGTACTCGACCCTGTGGAGCGTGGACTTCACCGACGCCTGGTTCCGCGAGCGGCTCGCCGCCTGGGTGCGCACCGGGCGCATTGAGCACGACGCGTCGCACGTGCGTGAGCTGGGCGAGCTCCCGGCGGGCGCCGAGACCGAGCTGGGCCGGGCGCTCGCCCACCAGATGATCACGGACAAGGCGATCATCGGGGTCTTCGACGAGGGCTGCATGGGGATGTACAACGCCATCATCGACGACGAGCTCCTCAACC
This sequence comes from Actinotalea soli, assembly GCF_017565425.1. GTDB lineage: Bacteria > Actinomycetota > Actinomycetes > Actinomycetales > Cellulomonadaceae > Actinotalea > Actinotalea soli. The sequence goes on along the minus strand of NZ_JAGEMK010000004.1, from coordinate 197,720 downwards.
CGATCGGCATCTTCAAGGAGCGCCTCTCGCAGAGCGCGCTCTGGGCCGAGATGCAGCGCGTGCCGGACGGCGAGGCCGACGCGGTCGGGGAGTGGCTGCGCGCGCGGGGCATGCGCTTCCGCACCGGCACGGACGAGGCCAGCGAGCTCACCGAGGACCAGCTGCGGTGGCAGTACAAGATGTACGTCGCCGCCCTGCGGATCTCCGACGCCTTCGGCCTCGATGCCGTGGGGATCCAGTACCAGCAGGGCCTCAAGGACCTCTCGCCCGCGAGCGACCTGGCCGAGGGCCTGCTGAACAACGTGGAGCGGCCGCCGGTGCGCAGCGCCGACGGGACCCGGGTGCTGTGGGAGGGCCAGGCGCTCCCGCACTTCAACGAGGTCGACGAGGGGGTCGCGGTCGACGCGCTCGTGACCAACCGTGTGTGGACGAGCATGGGCCTGGACCCCGCGACGACCCTGCACGACGTGCGGTGGGGCGAGGAGTACGAGGGACGGTTCGTCTGGGTCTACGAGATCTCGGGCTCCGTGCCGCCGTCCCACCTCGTGGGGGGCTACGCGGGCGCTGAGGGCTGGCGGCAGAACCCGATGTACTTCCCGCTCGGCGGCAGCACGATCCGCGGGGTGTCGAAGCCCGGGGAGCTGGTCTGGAGCCGGGTGTTCGTCGAGGCAGGCACGCTGCACCTCGACCTCGGCCGTGCGAGCGCGGTCGAGCTGCCCGAGGAGGAGACCGAGCGGCGCTGGCAGGCCACCAACCCCGAGTGGCCGATCATGCACACGGTGCTCCACGGCGTCACCCGGGACCAGTTCATGGCCCGGCACAAGGCCAACCACGTCCAGGTGGCGTACGCGCCCGACGCCGAGACGGCCGACCGTGCGCTCGCGGCGAAGGCGGCGATGTTCCACGGGCTCGGCGTCCGGGTGCACCTGTGCGGTGACGTGCAGCTGTGAGGCCCGTGCCGGCCTGAGCCGGCCTGCACGGCGCCGCCCGCATCCTCTGCGGGCGGCGCCGCCGGGTCAGCGCGGCGGGCTCGCGCCGAGGTCGGGCACCGGTGCCGTGCCGATGTGCACCTCCATGGCGTCGAAGGTGGGCGCGGGCGGGCGCTGCGTGGCGGGCCGGTCGAGGTAGAACCACGCGGTCGACGCGATGTCGTCCCGCAGCGGGAGGTAGCGCCACCCGCTGCGCCACCCCAGGGCCTGGATGGTCACCCGCAGCCGTTCGCCGAAGACGATCGGGTCCGCCACGTGCCAGCGGTACATGCCGAAGCGCTGCTGGCTGTCGTAGAGCCCGTCGGGCTGGATCACCTGAGGCATCCCCAGGTAGGGCGTCGTGAACTCGGTGTAGCCCGCCCCGGGCACGTCGAAGTTCCAGGCCCCGCCGAAGTAGTCCTCGGTGCCCGTGCCGCAGATCGTGGGGAACTCCTCGTCGTCGTCCATGAAGAACTTGATCTCGCCCTCGCCCCACCAGCCGGGGGAGTTCACGCCCCACGCGATGTACGTGCCGACGTAGTGCCCGGCGCCTTCGACGCCCTCGAGGATGGTGTGCGGCGTGCGGTCCTCGAGCGGGTTGCTGCGACGCCACTGGGCGTGCAGGTAGCCCTCGTCGGAGTAGTCCCCGCCCACCTCGTAGGTGATCTGGTAGTAGACCCGCACGGTCACGGTCGAGGTGTTCTCGATCGTCAGGTGCGCACTGCGGCGGAACGGCATGGGCCAGTACGAGTTGAAGCCGCCCTGCGGGTTCGCTGCGACGAGCTGAGAGCTCACCTGCGCGAACCTGCCCCACCCGCTGCAGAAGACGTCGCCGTACGGAGCCTCGATCGCCGGCTCGGCGGACCCGTCCCAGTACGCCCGCAGCACCAGGGTGCGCCAGTGGTCGGTGTGCGTGGTGATCCAGATGTGCGTGATCTTCCCCGGCTCGTCGATGCGGGCCAGGTCGAAGGTCTCGCCCGGTGCGACGTCGACGCTGGGGGAGATCTTCCACCCCGGTCCGAGATCGCGTGCTGACTCCGCGCCGGTCCCCTCGGTGGCCCTGCCGCCACCGCCGACCGAGCCGTCGAAGTTCTCGGGGCTGATCGACCGGGTCCGCACGCGTCGGAGCGCCGACAGCGCCGTCGAGCTGAGTCCGTGGTCCATGGAACGAAACTCCTTCGTGTCGTCGTACGACCCCCCGACGAGGTCGACCGCGCCGGACCTGTTGACAGACCCGCGCGGCAGTACCTACCTTACTGCAATCGATTTCTCGACGCTGAGAGGAGGGTGGTCATGCCCGGGCACACCGTGGTGGACGGCGCATCGCAGGCCTTCCCGGACCGGCGTGAGACCGCCACCGCCACCGGCGTCCGACGCGCACCGCGAGGCGCCGTCGCCTCGCTGGCCGCGGCCACGACCGTCGCGCTCCTCGCCGCGTGCGACGCGGGGGCCCCCCAGGACGGCGCCGCCCCCACGACGGAAGGAGCCCAGACCGTGGAGGCCTTCGGCAGCACCTTCGCCGCGACCGTCCGCGTCGAGCCCAGGACGACCGTGCTCACCGAGAGCGACGGCGACCTGTGGCCCATGACGTGGGCCGACGACGGCGCGCTGTACACCGCGAACGGTGACGGAACCGGGTTCTCTGACCTGCCCTGGTCCGACATCGTGGTCAACCGGGTCGACGGTGACCCCGAGACGGGCCTGACCGGCGAGAGGCTCGCCGAGGGGGCCGTCGTCGGGCCGATCTGGTCCGACACGGTGCTGTTCAACCGGAAGCCCACCGGCATCGTCGCGGTCGACGGAGACGGGGACGGGCGGGACGAGCTGTACCTCGCGGTGCAGGACCTGCGGAAGAAGCCCGACACCCAGGCCTTCGACGAGGCGCCGGCCGCGACGATCGTCCGGTCCGACGACTACGGCAGGACGTGGCACTGGGACCGCGAGGCCCCCATGTTCGACGGGCACGTGTTCACCACGATCATGTTCCTCGACCTCGGCCAGAGCAACGCGCACGCCTCGCTGGTGGAGGCGGGCGGCGAGGGATACGTCTACGCCTACGGGCTCGACCACAACTGGCGAGACTCCTTCAGCGACACCGTCACGGATCCCACGGACCTCTTTCTGGCCCGCGTCCCGGCCGCCTCGGTCCAGGACCGTGCCACGTGGGAGTTCTTCGCCGGGGCGGGGGACGACGGCCCGCGCTGGAGCACATCGATCGAGGACCGCACCCCGGTGCTGAGCGACAGCCGACGGGTCTACGAGGGCCTGGCCGTGAGCGGGGCCGCGGACATGAGCGTGCTCTCGCAGGGCAGCGTGGTGTACAACCCGGGCCTCGACCGGTACCTCTACACCTCGTGGACCGAGTACACCTGGGAGATCTACGAGGCACCGAACGCGTGGGGGCCGTGGGAGCACCTCGCGCAAGAGGACTTCGGGCCCTACCCCTGGACCGGCACCGGTCAGGACGGCGGGGTGCACGGCGGGTACGGCGTCGTCGTCCCCTCCAAGTTCATCAGCGCTGACGGACGGACCATGTGGGCGCAGAGCAACTGGTTCGTCGGTGCCCCGAGCGTGCCGGAGAACACCTACCGCCTGGCTCTGCGCCGGCTGGTGATCGAGCCGCGTGGTGACGCCCCCGCCCAGAACGCGCCCGACGCGACCCGCAACCTGGCGCTGGAGGACGGCGCCGTGCCTCTCGTGACCCACGCGCGCCTCGGGCTCGCCGGGGCCATCCACGACGGCGAGCTCACGACCGTGGCAGACAGCAACAACCGCACGCCGAAGACGACGGACGTCTGGGGCCTCACCTGGCCCTCCGCCCACCGGGTCAACGAGGTCACGCTCGTGCACGGCGAGGCGGACTCGCGCGGGGGCCGGTTCGTCGCCGAGCCGACCGTCGAGGTCCGCCGCGACGGACGGTGGCAGCCGGTCGACGAAGTCTCCGTCAGCCCCGGGTACGGCTCCGGCCCGGCCACGGCGGGCGACCGCTACACGTTCAGCTTCCCCGACGTCGTCGGGGACGGGATCCGCCTCGTCGGCGAGCCGGGCGGAGCCCAGTCCTTCACCACCGTCGCCGAGCTCGAGGTGCATCTCCGATGACACAGGTCACCGAGCCGCCGTCCGTCGCGCCCAGCGCGCCGGCACCGGCCAAGGCCATCCGCGGCACCTGGCGGCACCGCGGACGGCGCCGTCAGGCGTTCTGGGGGTACGCGTTCATCGCGCCGAACTTCCTGGGCATCGCGGCCTTCCTGCTGCTGCCGATCGTCATCTCGCTGGGGCTCAGCTTCACGAGCTGGGACATGGTCAGCGACCCCGAGTTCGTCGGGCTGGACAACTACCAGCGCATGGCCGGCGACGCGCAGCTGTGGGTCTCGCTGCGCAACACCGCCGCACTGGCCCTGATGAGCATCCCCCTCGGCATCGCCGCCTCCCTGGGCCTGGCCCTCGCGCTGAACCGCAAGCTGCGCGGCATCAACATCTTCCGGGCGGCGTTCTTCCTGCCGGTCATCGCCTCCATGGTCGCCGTGGCGATGGTCTGGCGGTGGGTCTACAACTCCGAGTTCGGCCTCCTGAACCAGTTCCTCGAGAGCATCGGCATCCCGGGGCAGAACTGGCTGACCGACCCCGACCTCGTGCTCCCGTCACTCGTGCTGGTCATGGTCTGGAAGTCCATGGGCTACAACATGGTGCTCTTCCTGGCGGGTCTTCGTGCGATCCCCCGGCACCTCTACGAGGCGGCCGAGCTGGACGGCGCGAACGCCTGGCAGCAGTTCCGGAACGTCACGCTGCCCCTGCTCACCCCGACGATGTTCTTCGTCACCGTCATGTCGATCATCGGCTCGTTCCAGGTGTTCGACGTCGTCTACATCATGACGGGCGGCGGGCCCGGTGACGCGAGCCGCGTCTACTACTACTGGCTCTGGCAGAACGCCTTCGAGTTCTTCCGCATGGGCTACGCGTCTGCCATGGCGTGGCTCCTGTTCGTGATCCTCTTCGTCGCCACGTTGATCCAGATGCGGTTCATCGGCCGACGCGTCCAGTACGAGATGGGATGACGCGATGACGATCTCTGTACGCCCTGACACCATGGACCCCGCGGCCCCGCCGCGTCGCCCGCGCCGCTCGACCGTCTCCCGGGTGATCGCCTACGTGCTGCTCAGCCTGGGCGCCCTGGCCTGCCTGCTCCCGTTCCTGTGGATGCTCTCGACCTCGCTCAAGAGCTCGACGGAGATCTTCTCGTTCGAGCCGTCCTTGCTGCCCGAAGCGCTGCGCTGGGAGAACTACGTGCGCCTCTTCGAGGCGCTGCCCATGGCGCGGATGCTGCTCAACTCGGTGTTCGTGACCCTGACGGTCACGCTCGGGCAGGTCACCTTCTGCTGCACCGCCGGGTACGCGTTCGCCCGGCTCAAGTTCCCGGGCAGGGACAAGCTGTTCGTCCTGTACCTCGGCACCATGATGGTCCCGTTCATGGTCACGCTCGTCCCGGCGTACGCGATCATCCGTGAGCTCGGCTGGATCAACACCTACTGGGCGCTGATCGTGCCGCAGTTCTTCGGCAGCGCCTACGGGACGTTCCTCATGCGGCAGTTCTTCATGACCTTGCCGCAGGAGCTCGAGGACGCCGCGACGATCGACGGCTGCGGGCCCCTGCGCATCTTCTGGAAGATCTTCCTGCCGCTCACCAAGCCGGCTGTCGCCACCCTGGCGGTCTTCAACATCCTGGGGGTCTGGAACGACTTCCTGTGGCCGTTGCTGGTCATCCAGGACAACGACCTCAAGACGTTGCCGATCGGTCTGGCGACCTTCCAGGGCCTCTACGCCACCGACCACAGCCTGCTCATGGCCGGTGCCGTGGTCTCGCTGATCCCGATGCTCATCGCGTTCCTCTTCGCCCAGAAGTACTTCGTCGAGGGCATCGCACTCTCAGGCATGAAGGCCTGAGCCTCCCCCACCCACCCGGGCCTCCCCGGCGGCCCGCCGACCCCGCGCCCTCCAGCCATCAACCCGAGCGGACATCTCGATGAGGAGATCATGAGCATCTACAGAGCACGCCCTCGCACCCCCTTCACGCGGCGCATCGCCGCAGGCACCGTCGGCGCCGTCCTGGCAGTCACCGTCCTCGCCGCCTGCTCAGGCGGTGACGACGAGCCGAGTGGCACGGGTGACGGCGCCGCCGCCGGTGGGGAGACCACGATCCGCTACGCCTTCTGGGGGGTGCCCGAGGAGGTCGAGGTCCAGGAGCAGCTCAAGGCAGCGTTCGAGGCGGAGCATCCCGAGATCACCGTCGAGCTCGACCACGTCTCGGACGCGGGCGCCTTCGGCGCCAACATGCTGACGCAGATCGCCGGGGGCAACGCTCCCGACGTCTTCTACGTCGGGGAGGCACTGGTGTCAAGCTTCGGTCAGCGCGGGGTGCTCGAGGACCTCATGCCGTACATCGAGCGGGACGGTGTCGACCTCGAGGCCTACATCGACGGGACCGTCCAGCCGTTGGTGACGCCCGAGAACGAGATGTTCGCCTTCCCCAAGGACAACACGCCGATGATGGTCTACTACAACAAGCGCCTCTTCGACGAGGCCGGGGTGGAGTACCCGTCCGACGACTGGACGTGGGAGGAGATGCGGACCGCGGCCGAGCAGCTGACGGTCCGTGAGGGCAACCAGGTCCGTCAGTACGGCATCGACTACGGCGCCGGCTGGACGACGTACATGCCGACCGTCTACTCCAACGGCGGCACGCTCTTCAACGAGGACCGCACCGCATCGACGTACGCCGACCCGGCCACGGCTGAGGCGGTCCAGGCCATCGCCGACCTGTGGCTCACCGAGCCCGCCGTCGCGCCGAGCCCCGACGCGTTCGCCGAGATGGGCCTCAACGGCACCGACCTGTTCCTGAGCGGTCGGCTGGCCATGCAGCTCAACGGGCGCTGGAACGCCTTCTTCATCCGGGACCTCGAGGACGAGTGGGGCGTGGCGCCGATGCCTTCGCTCGAGGAGGGCAAGACCACCAGCCTCTTCGTCACGCTCGCCGTCCCCGAGAACTCCCAGAACAAGGACGCCGCCTGGGAGTTCGTGAAGTTCGTGGTGAGCGAGGAAGGCCAGCGGATCAACTCGCCGACGGGCCTCGGCCTGCCGGTGCTCGAGTCCCTCGTCGAGGACGGGCCGTCCTGGCTGCTCGAGGGGGAGTCGGAGGACAACGCGGCGGTCTACCTCGACTCGTTGACGAACCGGGTCGAGCCGCTGCCGTTCCACCCGCAGTGGTCCGAGACCGTCGACGAGATCGCCGTCCGTGAGCTCGACGCCGTGTGGCGGGGCGAGAGCACCGCCGCAGAGGCCGGGGAGCGCATCGACCAGCAGATCGAGGCCGTCCTCGGCGGCTGACCACCCTCGAGGTGCGGACGGGGGGCGACCTGCGGGTCGGCCCCCGTCCGCAGTCGGGCTCCTCACCGAGGCGCGGGTCGCCGAGGGGGCGAGCCGAGCCACGGGGTGCGCGATGGGGCCGTCCCCGCCACCCCCCGTGCCGCGTCTCGCGCAGCCGTCACCGCGGCGATGACGGACCTCGCGTCGATCGGACCCTCGTAGAGCTCGTTGGCGATGACATAGCTCGGGGCGCTGTGCAGGCCCAGCCCGGCGGCGACGGCCGCGCGCATCACCTGCCGCTCGGTCGTGAGGGGTGCCTCGAGGAGCAGCGCGTCACGCATCTCCCAGAAGCGTCCCTGGGCCCCGGCCGCCTCGGTGGCGAGCGCGGCCGAGCGGTCCAGCGGGCCGTCGAGGAGCAGGTGCCGGAACGTGTAGACGATCTCGTCCCCGAACCGGTGAGCCATCTCGCCGCGCATCTCGGCGGCGGCCGGGGCGTACGGGCTCGTGACCCGCCGTACTCGACCACGCTCACGACGGCGACCGTGGGATCGCCGAGGACCGGGTCCCGCGAGACGTCGAGCGGTCGGAGCAGCGGGCCCCGCCGGGGTGCGCGGCTCCTCTCACGAACGCCCAGCACAGCGAACGTCGTGGCGCCCAGCACGGCCGCCACCCCTGTCGCGGTGAGGACGCCGATCCGTGGTCGTGCTGGTTCACTCGAGGCATGTCTCTGGTGGAGCTGCGGGCCCTGATCGGCCGGCACGTGCGCGCCGGCACGGCCCGGACGGCGATCCCCGGCGTCCTCGTCTCGCGCATGACCGGCAGCGGCCGCGAGGCGTCGACCACCGGGACCGTGCTCGCCCTCGTGGCCCAGGGCGCCAAGCGGCTCTCGGTCGGTGGAACGGTGCACGACTACGGGGCAGGGCAGTACCTGGTCGTGTCGGTCGACCTGCCCGTCTCGGGGCAGTTCCTCGACGCGACGGCGGACGAGCCTGCCCTCGGATTCGGGCTCGAGCTGCGGGCCGAGACCGTGGCGGAGCTGATGCTGACCCCGGCTGCCGCCAGCCTTCGCCCGTCGTCGAGCGGAGAGGGCACGGCCCCGGCCGTCGCCGTGGGGAGCGCCTCGGACCGCCTGATCGACGCCGCGGCGAGGATGCTCCGGCTCCTCGACCACCCGCGGGACATCCCGGTGCTGGCGCCGCTGATCGAGCGCGAGACCCTGTGGCTGATCATGTCGGGCGACCAGGGGGCCACCGTGCGCCAGGTGGGCCTGGCCGACAGCAGCCTGAACCGGGTGAGCCACGTGGTCCGGTGGATGCGCGAGCGGTACGCCGAGCCCGTCCGCGTCGAGGACCTGGCCCGGCAGGCGAGCATGAGCCCGTCGACCTTCCACCGCTCCTTCCAGGCGGTGATGTCGATGAGCCCCATCCAGTACCAGAAGCAGATCCGCCTGCAGGAGGCCCGCCTGCAGCTGCTCGCCCAGCCGGGGCACGTCGCGGGGGTGGCCTACGCGGTCGGCTACGAGAGCCCGTCGCAGTTCAGCCGCGAGTACCGCCGCTACTTCGGGGCACCGCCCAGCCAGGACGTCGCCGCCCTCCGGGACGCCGTCTCGCGCGAGGGCTGAGCAGGTCAGGGCCTGAGCGGTCAGCGCCGCCGGGCCGTCAGGGTGAAGGTCGCCGGAAAGCGCTCGGGGCGGTCGCGCAGGCGGTACTCGTCGATCTGCTCGTCGAGCACCATCAGGCCGGGCAGAGCCTCCCACGGGGCGCTGTCGTGCTCGGTGAGCGAGGTCAGCTCCAGGCCGGCGTCGAGCACCGCGGTCACGATCTCGCCCAGGCCGTGGTTCCACTCCATCGAGCGCGGCTGCGCGACCGCGTCCGCACCTGCGTAGCTGTACTCGTCGGTCCACACGAGGGGGACGGGCTGCTCGAAGTAGGGGAGCTCGAGCGCAGGCGTCACCCTGCCCGGCCCGGTGATCCACGGCTGCTGCTCGCGGTCAGGGTGCTCCGCGCCCACCTCGAGGGCCACGGCCGAGAGCAGCACGGGGTGGCCGTCCCGGACGACCAGCCGGCCGCCCGGGCGCAGCAGCTCGGCGACCGTCTGCGCCCAGCGACCGATGCTCGGCAGCCAGCACAGCGCGCCGATGCCGGTGTAGACGAGGTCGAAGCGTCGGCCGCCGAGCGCCTCGGGTGCCGCATAGACGTCGGACTGGACGTACTCGATCTCCGCACCGGCGCGCTGCGCCAGGCTCCGCGCCTCGTCGAGGGAGGTGCCTGACAGGTCGACGCCCGTCACCTGTGCGCCCAGGCGGGCCAGGCTCAGGGTGTCGGTCCCGAGGTGGCACTGCAGGTGGACGACGTCGAGGCCTGCGATGTCCCCCAGGCGCGGGAGGTCGAACGCGACGACGGACGAGAGAGCCTCCGGGTCGGCCAGGAGCCGGTCGATCCCGTAGCCCTGCGCATGGACCTGCGCGCGGGCGTCCCAGTTGGTGCGGTTCAGCTCGAGGTACTCGTCGGCGGACACCTGCCGGACGCTAGCAGCGCCCGTGCTCACCGGGTCAGCGCGGTCCCTTCCGTCCAGGTGTCGTCGGTCCGTCGTCCTCGGGGATCTGCGGCCAGCCCTCGTCCCACTGCAGCTCGCAGATCTGCAGGCGGATCTGGAGGTCCGGCTCCCACTCGTAGACGTGGTTGACCATGTAGTAGCGGCCCCGGTCCTTGATGACGTCCTGGCCGCCGGCCCCACCCTCGGTCTCGAGCACGACGGTCCCGCCGCCCTCGAGGAGCGGCACGCCGTCACGGTCGACGTACGGGCCCGTGAGGCTCGTGGAGCGACCCACCTGGACGTGGTAGCTGTCGCTGACGATGAAGCCGCGCGAGGTGAACAGGTAGTAGCTGCCCTGCCGGACGACGATCGTGGGCGCCTCGAGCGACGGGGCCCCGGTCACCTCCGCCAGCTGCACCGGCTCACCGGTGACCGACGTCATGTCCGTCAGCTCGACGAGGTGGATGCCCTCCCACCACGACCCGAAGGCCAGGTACCAGGTGCCCCGGTCCTTGAGCACCTGCGGGTCGATCGCGTTGTAGGGGTCCCCGGGCTCCGAGGTGAACACCGGGCCGTGGTCCTGCCAGCTGGCGAGGTCGGCGGGCGTCGTGGTCGACATCACGCCGATGGCCGAGTTCTGCGTCCCGAGCTGGGAGACCGCGTAGTACATCCAGAACGTGTCGCCGGTGCGCACGATGTCCGGCGCCCAGAGGTGGTTCGAGTCGTACTCGAGCGCCCACTCGGGCACCGGCAGCGCACCCAGCGACTCCCAGGGGCCCACCAAGGAGCCCACGGAACGGCGCAGGTAGATGCCGCCCGGGTCCTCGGGCGACTGCAGGATGCCCGTCGAGGCGACGTAGTACGTCTGCGTGGACGGGTCCTTGAAGATCGCGGGGTCGTGCACCGGGTCGTCCACCGGTGTGGTGGAGCCGGTGTCTCCGGTCAGGGCGAGGCAGCCCGACGGGGGCGGACCCTGCTGGTGAGCGGAGGCCTGCGCACCGGAGATCCCGGCGACCATGCTGACGGCCAGGGCGAGCACCAGCATGAACGCTCCTCTGAGCGTCCAGCGGGCGTGGTCATGGGTCGTGATCGGCATGAGTGTGTCCCCATCTGTGCATCGGGGGGCGATCATCTGGACGGATCAGCCCCGTTGCTGTCTGTCTGCCCTCGGCCGAGCCCGTTCCCGGTCACGTCGACGGCGTTGTCGATCGGAGGTCTCCTGCGTCTACATCGATGTAGAGAGGAGTCTACGTGGGGTCTTGGCTTCGGTCAACGGTCTCGTGACCGTCGGTGCAGCGAGGCCTCACCGCGGTCGTGGGGGCCTTCGTCGTCAGATCGCCCTGGAGCTCGCTGCCCGTGGGGGGCGCGGCGCCCGCCCTGATCGACAGCCCGCGGCGCGACGCCGTCGAACGAGGGCGACGGCCGGTAGCGCCCCCTAATAGCGCTGCCGGCCGCCGCGATGCGAGCGTACGGCGTGCGAATCGGTTCGATGGGTCGACGGAGGGGCACACCCGCCCACACCTCTTGATCTCGCAGGATTCCGTGCGCTAGCGTCGAACCGGTTCGCACGACACGGGAGGCAGAGTGGCCACCATCGGAGATGTCGCCCGCATCGCGGGCGTGTCACGCAGCACGGCGTCCTACGCCCTGTCGGGCAAGCGCGCCATCTCCGAGGAGGTCCGCGAGCGGGTCGCGGCCGCCGTCCGCGAGCTGGGGTACACCCCCAACGCCGGTGCCCGGGCGCTCGCCACGTCGCAGACGATGGTGATCGGGCTCCTCGCGCAGTTCATGGAGGACGAGTTCGCCCCGGCGATGCTGCAGTACATCCTCGGCGTCTCGAACACCGCCCGGGAGCTGGGCTACGACATCCTCCTGGTGACCGAGGAGGACGGGACCCGCGCGCTGCGCCGCATCACCGACTCCCGCATGGTCGACGGGATCGTGCTGCTCAACGTCGCCGAGGACGACGACCGGCTGCCGATCCTGCGCGCTGCCTCCCAGCCCGGGGCGCTCGTCGGGCTCCCCGCCGACTGCACGGGTGTGGACGTCTTCGACCTCGACTTCGAGGAGGCCGGGCGACTCATGGTCGAGCGCCTGCACCGACTCGGCCACCGTGAGCTCATCCTGGTCTCCCAGCCCGAGCACGTGGTCGAGCGCGGCGGCGCCTACGTCTGGCGGCTGCAGAACGCCGCCGTCGAGCAGGCGCAGAACCGCGGGATCACGCTGCACGCCGTCTTCGGCTCCTCCGGCCAGCCGGAGGTCGGTCAGCAGCTGCACGCGATGCTGGACGCCCACCCGGAGGCCACCGGCCTGCTCATCAACAACGAGGCCGCCGCCGCCGCGCTGCCCACGGTGCTGCACTCCCGCGGACTGACCGCCCCGGAGGACCTGTCGGTCATCGGGCGGTACTCGGACGAGTTCGCGCGGACCTTCTCGCTGCCGTTCTCCTCGGTGGAGAGCGCGCCCGACCGACTCGGACGCATGGCCGTCCGCCAGCTCGTACGCCGGATCGAGCACTCCGGCGCCGCCACCGAACCGCACGTGGTGCGGTTCGTGTCCCCTGAGTTCGTGGACCGGGGGAGCGTCGCCTCTCCCCGCCCCACGTCACCACGGCACGGAGGTCGTCCCTGACCCCCGTGCTGCAGCACCCGCCCGACGACACCCCCTAAGTCGTCGGTCACACCAGAGAGGACCTGCAATGACGCGACACCTCACCTCACGCCGTGCCGGAGTGCTCGGCCTGACCGCCGCAGTGCTCGTCGGAACGGCCGCCTGCGGCTCGTCCGGCAGCACCGAGCCCTCGGGCGACGGGACCGGCTCGGACGCCGGCGCCTCGGGCACCTACACCTGGTGGGACCCGTACCCCCAGCACACCGACGGCTCCGACTGGGCCGACCGCGTCGCCGTGTGCGGCGAGGAGGCCGGCGTCACCATCGAGCGCACCGCGTACGACACGACCGCGCTGACCAACCAGGCGCTCCTGTCGGCGCAGGAGGGCACCTCCCCGGACATCATCCTGCTCGACAACCCGGCCGTCTCGACCCTCGCCGAGACCGGGATGCTCACCACGATGGACGAGCTCGGCTTCGACACCGCGGCCTTCGACGAGAACCTCCTCGCCGCAGGGGTCATGGACGGCGCCGCCTACGGCATCCCGATCGGGGCGAACACGCTCGCGCTCTACTACAACCAGGCGATCCTCGACGAGGCCGGCGTGGACCCGGCGTCCATCACCGACTGGGCCTCGCTGACCGGAGCGCTCGAGCAGGTCGACGCGGCAGGCAGCCGGGGCATCACCTTCGCCGGCATCGGCACCGAGGAGGGCTCCTTCCAGTTCCTGCCCTGGTTCTGGGGCGCCGGGGCTGACCTGCGCGAGCTCGACTCGCCCGAGGCCCTGGCTGCCGTCGAGCTGTGGAAGGGCTGGCTCGACGAGGGCTACGCACCCAACTCGGTGATCAACAACTCCCAGAACACCACCTGGGAGGAGTTCCTCACCGGTGAGTTCGCCTTCGTCGAGAACGGCACCTGGCAGGTCAACAGCGCGGCCGAGGCAGACTTCGAGGTCGGGATCGTCCAGATCCCCGCGCAGGACGGCGGGGGCGCACCAGCCCCCACGGGCGGCGAGTTCATCGTGGCTCCCGTCCAGGGCGACGAGGCCCGCTACGACGTGACCTCGCAGATCGTCGAGTGCATGACGACGCCCGATGGCCTCGTCGAGACGGCGACCACCTTCGCGTACTACATCCCGCCCACCGAGGAGGGCCAGGAGGCGCTGCTCGAGGCGAGCCCGGAGCTCGAGCCGTGGGTCGAGGCGGTCGGTGACGCCCGCGGTCGTACCAGCGACGACCTCGGGACCGACTACCCGGTCATCTCCGAGCAGCTCTGGACCGCCGTCCAGAACGCGCTGTCCGGGGCGATGACCCCGCAGGAGGCGCTCGAGCAGGCGCAGCAGAACGCCGAGGCCGCCACGAGCTGAGCCGAGCGGACCTGCCCGCCGAGCCCTGAAGGGATCACGTCATGACATCCAGCCCGGCAGCCGTCGGGACTGCGAGCAGCGCAGCGGGGGTGGCCGCCCGACGGTCGGCTGCCCCCGCGGGGCCCCGGCCCCCGCGGCGGAGCACGCCGAGCACCCAGTGGGCGGCGGTGGCGTTCGCGGCACCGCTGATCGTCTACCTGGTGGTGTTCTACGCCTACCCGCTGTTCCGCAACATCGAGCTCAGCGTCCACGACTACACCATCCGCGCCTTCGTCCAGGGGGACGCGGAGTTCATCGGCTTCGAGAAGTACGCCGACGTCTTCGCCTCCTCGGCGTTCCCGACGGCGCTGGTCAACACCGCGCTCTTCACATTCGTGTCGATCGCCTTCCAGTACACGATCGGCCTGGCGCTCGCGGTCTTCTTCCAGAAGAGCTTCCGGCTCTCCGGGGTGCTGCGCGGGATGTTCCTCGTCCCGTGGTTGCTGCCGCTGATCGTCTCGGCCTCGACGTGGTCGTGGATGCTCAACAGTGACAGCGGGATCATCAACTCGGTCCTGCAGTCCTTCGGCATCGGCCAGATCAACTGGCTGACCTCGCCGGACTTCGCACTGACCTCGGTGATCATCGCGAACATCTGGCTCGGGATCCCGTTCAACCTGGTGATCCTGTACTCCGGGCTGCAGAACATCCCCGGGGAGCTGTACGAGGCGGCGTCCCTCGACGGCGCCACCGGCTGGCAGCAGTTCTGGCGGATCACCTTCCCCCTGCTGCGGCCGGTCTCGGCGATCACGATCCTGCTCGGGCTCATCTACACGCTCAAGGTCGTCGACGTCATCTGGATCATGACGACAGGCGGACCGGGCAACGTCTCGACGACCCTGGCGGTGTGGTCCTACCGCGAGGCCTTCGGCACCGGTCAGCCGGCCTTCTCGCCAGCAGCCGCGGTGGGCAACCTGCTCATCCTCATCGCCTTGGTCTTCGGCTTCGTCTACCTCTACCTCCAGCGACGTCAGGAGGAGTCATGACCCCGACCCGCAGCTGGTGGCGGACCGCCCTGGGCCTCGTGTTCACCGCACTGATGCTGTTCCCCGTCTACTGGATGATCAACGTCTCGCTGACGCGGACCAGCGACCTGCGCCGCAACCCACCGCACTGGTTCCCGTGGGACCCGACGTTCGAGGGCTACGCCGCGGTCTTCGACCAGCAGCTGCCCGCCCTGGGCACCAGCCTGCTGATCGGCGGGGGCTGCGTGCTCCTCACGCTGCTGGTCTCCGCCCCCGCGGGCTA
The DNA here is from genome assembly GCF_017565425.1 of Actinotalea soli. Classification (GTDB taxonomy): domain Bacteria; phylum Actinomycetota; class Actinomycetes; order Actinomycetales; family Cellulomonadaceae; genus Actinotalea; species Actinotalea soli. The sequence continues at coordinate 182,594 of NZ_JAGEMK010000004.1, read as the reverse complement.
CGCCCTGGCGCTGCTCCACCTGCGGGGCGGCGGGACGCTGAACTTCGTGCTGCTCGTCGCGCAGATGATCCCGGCCGTCGTGATGGCCATGGGCTTCTACGCCGTGTACGTCCGGCTGGACCTGCTCAACACCGTCTGGGGCCTGATCGTCGCGGACTCGACGATCGCCGTCCCGTTCGGGGTGCTCCTGTTCACGGCGTTCATGTCCGGCATCCCCAAGGAGATGCTCCAGGCCGCGCGGATCGACGGGGCCGGCGCCTGGCGCACCTTCCGGTCGATCGTGCTGCCGCTGAGCCGCAACTCCATCCTCACCGTGTCGTTGTTCGCGTTCCTGTGGGCGTGGTCGGACTTCATCTTCGCGTCGACCTTGAACCGCAACGGTGACCTCATCCCCATCACGCTGAGCATCTACGCGTACATCGGGAACAACACCACCCAGTGGAACTCGATCATGGCCACCGCGGTGGTCGCCTCCATCCCGGCTGCGGTGCTGCTCGTCGTCGCCCAGCGCTACGTGGCCGCCGGCGTGACCGCCGGCGCCGTGAAGGACTGACCCGTGACCGAACACCTCCTCTCGCAGGCACCCCCCAGCGCTGCGGAGTCCACCACCCGCGCCCGCCCGGTGGTGCCCGCCCGCTCCTCCCGACGCGGATCCGGCATCGCCGAGGTCCACCTCGACCCGGCCGGCTTCTGGGGCCGTCGCCAGGCCACCAACGCCGCCGCCACGTTCCAGCACTGCCTGGACTGGATGGAGCGCCTGGGGTGGCTGGCGAACTTCGACCGCGTGGCCGAGGGGTCGACCGGCCACGAGCGCCCCGGCTGGCAGTTCTCCGACTCCGAGGTCTACAAGCTCATGGAGGGGCTGGCCTGGGAGATCGGTCGTACCGGCGACCCTCGGGCGGCGACCATGCTCGAGCAGCTGACCGAGCGCATCGCCGCCGCGCAGGACTCCGACGGGTACCTCAACACCTGCTTCGGTCATCCCGGCCAGGCCGACAGGTACAGCGACCTCGAGATGGGGCACGAGCTCTACTGCACCGGCCACCTGCTGCAGGCCGCCGTCGCCCGGCTGCGCACGCACGGCCCCGACCGCCTGGTCGACGTGGCGCGGCGAGCAGCGGACGAGGTCTGCGACACCTTCGGCGCGGGCGGCCGCGAGGGCATCTGCGGCCACCCGGAGATCGAGCTCGGACTGGTCGAGCTCGGCCGGGCCCTCGACGAGCCCCGGTACGTCGAGCAGGCACGGCTGTTCGTCGAGCGTCGCGGGCGTGGGCTGCTCGGCCGGATCCCGCTGCTGGGCCCCTCCTACTTCCAGGACGACGTGCCCGTGCGGGAGGCCGACGCGTGGCGTGGGCACGCCGTGCGCGCCCTGTACCTCAGCGCGGCCGCCGTGGACGTCGCAGTCGACCTGGACGACCAGGACCTCCTCGAGGCGATCCGACGGCAGTGGGGCCGCTCCGTCGAGCGCCGCACCTACATCACCGGCGGCATGGGGTCGCGTCACCAGGACGAGGGCTTCGGCGAGGACTGGGAGCTGCCGGCGGACCGCGCCTACTGCGAGACCTGCGCCGGGATCGCGTCGGCGATGGTCAGCTGGCGCCTGTACCTCGCCACCGGGGACCCCAGGTACGTCGACCTCATGGAGCGGACCTTCGTCAACGTGCTCGCCACCTCCCCCGACGAGGCCGGCACCGCCTTCTTCTACGCCAACCCGCTCCACCAGCGTGTGGCCGGCGTGGACGTGCTCCCGGGGGTGGAGAACCCGCGCGCGGAGGGCGGCACGAGGGCCCCGTGGTTCGACGTCTCCTGCTGCCCCACCAACGTGGCCCGCACCCTCGCGAGCTGGAACACGTACGCGGTCGCGGTCGACGGCGACACGGTGGACCTGCTGCAGTACGCGGCAGGCCAGGTGCGGGTCGAGCTCGGCGGGGGAGGGACGCTCGCGCTACGCGTGGTGACCGGGTACCCGGTCGACGGCGAGGTGCACGTCGAGGTGCTCGAGGCGCCGGAACGCCCCGTGACCCTGCGCCTCCGCGTCCCGCAGTGGGCGACGGGGGCGACGCTCGACTCCGACTCCGACTCTAAGTCCGACTCCGACCCCGGTCCCCGCCCCGTCGGACCGGGGTGGGCTGTGGTGGCAGCCGTCTTCCGTCCCGGCGACGGCATCGACCTGACCCTGCCCGTGCTCCCGCGACTGACGTGGCCGGACCCACGGATCGACGCGGTCCGCAGCTGCGTGGCGGTCGAGCGAGGGCCGGTCGTGCTGTGCCTGGAGTCGGTGGACCTGCCCCAGGGGGTGGCCGTCGAGGACGTCCGCGTGCGGACAGCCGGGGGAGTGCGGGACGACGCACCCGGGGCGCGCATCGACGCCGTCGTCGTGCCCGGCGCAGCGCCCGCGGCGGCCTCCGGGTTCACGGGCACCTACCGGAGCGAGCCGCCACCGGAGATCGCGACCGAGTCGCTGGAGCTGCCCCTGGTGCCCTACCACCAGTGGGCCCAGCGTGCCCCCAGCACCATGAGGGTCTTCCTGCCGACGTCAGAGGAGCGAGCATGACCGGACCGGAGCAGTCGACGTCCCCCTTCGAGGTCGACGGGCAGCGCGTCGTGTGGCGCGGCGGTGGGGAGACCCTGGTCGTCGAGGCCTGGGGTCCGAGCAGCGTGCGGGTCCGCGCGACCCTCAAGGGCGAGATCCTCGACACCGAGTGGGCGCTGCTGCCCCCGGAGCCGGTCCTTGGTGAGGTCACGGTCGACGGGACGGTCGCGACGCTGGTCAACGGCGACCTCCACGTGGTCCTCCGGCACTCCGAGGAGGTGGCGGAGGTCCTCGGCCACCACCGCTTCCGGTGCGCGGTCAGCTTCCACAAGCCCGACGGCACGCTCCTGTTCCGGGAGCTCGACCCCGGGGGCTCCCTGGCGCTCCAGGCACGCCGGCTCCGGGGGCACCTGGGCGGTGACCTCGAGGTGACCGCCGCCTTCGAGGCCGACCGCGACGAGAAGCTCTACGGCATGGGGATGTACCAGCAGCACGTCCTGGACCTCAAGGGCTCCACCCTGGAGCTCGCGCACCGCAACTCGCAGGCCACCGTGCCCTTCGTCATGTCCAGCGCCGGCTACGGGTTCCTCTGGCACAACCCCGCCGTCGGCCGGGCGACCTTCGCCGCGAACCGCACCGAGTGGTTCGCCAGCACGTCGGACCAGCTCGACTACTGGGTGACCGCGGGGGGCACACCGGCCGCGATCTGTGCCGCCTACGCCGACGCGACCGGCCACGCGCCGGTCATGCCCGAGCGCGGGCTGGGGTTCTGGCAGTGCAAGCTCCGCTACGCCTCCCAGCAGGAGCTGCTCGACGTCGCCGCCGCGCACACCGGGCGCGGCCTGCCGCTCGACGTGATCGTCGCGGACTTCTTCCACTGGCCGCAGATGGGCGACTTCCGCTTCGACCCGGACTTCTGGCCCGAGCCGCGCGCCATGGTCGCCGAGCTGGCCGACCGTGGCACCGACCTCATGGTGTCCGTCTGGCCGCAGATCGCCTACGCCTCGGAGAACTACGCCGACCTCGCCCGGCAGAACATGCTGGTCCGCGCCGAACGGGGGATGGACGTCCACATGTCCTTCGAGGGGCCGAGCGCCTTCCTCGACGTGACCGACCCGGCCGCCCGGCGATGGCTGTGGGACGTCTGCCGTCGCAACTACCACGACCTCGGGGTCCGGACCTTCTGGCTGGACGAGGCCGAGCCCGAGTACGGGGTCTACGACTACGACAACTACCGCTACCACCTCGGCTCCGGCAGCAAGGTCGGCAACATCTACCCCCAGATGTTCGCCCGCGCCTTCTTCGACGGGCAGCAGGCCAGCGGCCAGGACGACGTCGTCAACCTCGTCCGCTGCGCCTGGGCAGGCAGCCAGCGCTACGGGGCCCTGGTCTGGTCCGGTGACATCCACTCGACCTTCGAGGACCTGCGCCGCCAGATCACCGCCGGCATCCACATGGGCGTCGCGGGCATCCCCTGGTTCACCACCGACATCGGCGGGTTCCACGGCGGCGACGGCGAGGATCCCGCCTTCCACGAGCTCCTGGTGCGCTGGTTCCAGTTCGGCACGTTCAGCCCCGTCATGCGCCTGCACGGAGACCGCAAGCCCTACCAGCTGATCACCGGGCCGGACGGCTCCCGCCGCCTGCGCTCCGGCGGGCCCAACGAGCTCTGGAGCTTCGGCGAGGAGATCTACGAGATCCTCGCTGCGCACGTCCACCTGCGCGAGCGCCTGCGGCCGTACACCCGCCGGCTCATGGCCGAGGCCCACACCGCCGGTCAGCCGGTGATGCGTGGCATGTTCCACGAGTTCCCCGGGGACCCCGTCGCGTGGGACCTCGACGACCAGTACATGTACGGCGGCGACGTCCTCGTCGCGCCGGTGCTCGAGCCGGGTGCGACCAGCCGTGAGGTGTACCTGCCGCGGGGGAGCCGATGGCTCGACGTGCACACCGGCGCGCAGCACGACGGCGGCCGGCGGGTGTCCGTCCCGACGTCGCTCGAGAGGATCCCCGTGTTCCTGCGCGACGGGTGCGCAGACGACGTCGTGGCGGCCTTCCTGACGTGAACGCACGGCCTCGTGGTCGAGCTGCTCGGTTCCCTCGGTGAGGCCTCAACCACGGCCCGCTGGTTGGTCGTCAGCGCCGTCGGGCGCCCCCTCAGTCCCCCGAGAGCTCCGCCGGCCCGGGCCCCGTCGTCGCCCGGATCGTCAGCGAGGTGGCCAGCTCGACGTGCCGTGACGCCGGGCGCGTGCCGGCCGTCATCGCGACGACCGTCTGGACGGCCACCCGTCCCATGCCGTCGAGGTGCTGGTGCACGCTCGTGAGCGGAGGCGTGGTCCAGGCGGCCTGCGGGGTGTCGTCGAAGCCCATGACGCTCAGCTGCTGGGGGACCTGGACGCCGAGCTCGTGCGCGGTGGCCAGCGCACCTACGGCGAGCTCGTCGTCGGCGGCCATGATGGCTGTCGGGGGAGAGGGCAGGGTCAGCAGGTCACGCGCGTGCTGGGCTCCGGCCTTGACGTCGAACTGGCCGGCGCGGACCAGGTCACGGTCCAGCTCGATGCCGGCAGAGTCGAGGGCTGCGCGGTAGCCGTGGAAGCGGTCGCGGGCCGCGCTCGAGGCCACCGGTCCGCCGATCCAGGCGATGCGCCGGTGGCCGAGGCCGATCATGTGCTCGACCGCGGAGCGCGCACCGGCCCAGTTGCTCGAGCCGACGCTGACCATCCGGTGGTGCTGGGTGTCCACCGGGTCGACCATGACGAACGGAAGGTCTGCCTCCGCCGCCGCGTCCAGCAGGGCATCGGGCTCGGAGAGGGTCAGCCCCACGATGCCGATCACCCCGGCGGACTGCTGCTCGGCGACCCAGGCCCGGGCTGCGGCGCGCTGCGTGCGGGCGGCGCGGTCGGGGGCCAGCCGTGTGAGCAGGTTCAGCTGCGCGTCGGTGGTCGCGGCCAGCACCCCCTGCAGCACGTTGAGGATGTACGGCGAGGCGGGGATGTCGAAGACGACGGCCAGCGCGCCGGTGCGGTCGGCGGGGCCGGGGTGGGTGCTGGACCGGTAGCCCAGCTCGCTGACCGCGGCGAGGACGCGCTCGCGGGTGCTCCCCGACACGTCGTCGCGCCCGTTGAGGGCCTTGGAGACGGTGGCCTTGGAGACGCCGGCGGCCTCGGCGACGTCGCTGAGCGTGGTTCTCCGGCGGGGCGAACGGCTGGTCATGGGGCCCTCACTGCCTCGAAATAATTTCGGTCTCAACGAGAAGCGGTCGGGGCACAACTCGTCCGGTCCAGCCTCTTCCCCTGGCGCGCCTGCTTGTCGTACCGTGTGCGAGCGATACGGCACTGCGAAACTATTTCGAGCCTATCACGTGCAAGCAGCGGACCAAAGGAGCTCTCTGTGTCTCATCACGTCGTGCCGACCCCCCTGATCATCGACGGGAGGTCCCCTGCCGACCAAGAGCTCCGTCACGTCTGGAACCGGTGCCTCGGGGCCGGTCGGGCGAACGAGGCCCTGCGTGCCGACTGGCAGGCCCACTTCCGTGAGGCGGTCGAGGTGCTCGGGGCGCGGTACGTGCGCTTCCACGGGGTCTTCCACGACGACATGTTCGTGTACCGCGTCGAGGACGGCGGCGGCTTCGGCCCCCCGAGCCAGCTGCCCGAGCCGGTCTACACCTTCGCGTACGTGGACAAGGTCTTCGACGCGATCCTGGACGCCGGGGCCCGGCCCTTCGTCGAGCTCGGCTTCATGCCCCGCGCCCTCGCCACCCAGACCGAGACGCTCTTCTGGTGGAAGGCCCACTGCAGCCCCCCGCAGGACATGGCGCGGTGGACGGAGCTGGTGAGGACCACCGTCGAGCACTGGATCGAGCGCTACGGGCTCGAGGAGGTCCGCCGGTGGCCCTTCGAGGTGTGGAACGAGCCCAACCTCGTCCCGCACTTCTGGACCGGGACGCGCACGGAGTACTTCGAGCTCTACGAGGCCACCGCGCGGGCGATCAAGGCTGTCGACCCGGAGCTGAAGGTCGGTGGCCCCTCCACGAGCGTGTTCGTCCCCGACGACCGGTACGCGGGCGAGACGCAGGACAAGGCGGCTGAGGCCCCCACGGCCGCGGCCCCCGACCCCGACGCGCTGGACTGGAAGCCGGTCTGGATCCACGAGTTCATCGAGTGGTGCGCCTCCCGGGACGTCCCGGTCGACTTCCTGACCACCCACCTCTACCCCACGGACTTCGCCTTCGACGCCCAGGGCAAGGGGCGGCCGATCCAACGGCACGTCGACGCCACCCACGACGACCTCGTCGCGATGCGCAAGATCATCGCCGCGAGCCCCTTCCCCGAGGCCGAGCTCCACATCACCGAGTGGTCGAGCTCGCCCTCGAGCCGCGACGCGATCCACGACACCCTCTTCGCCGCGAGCTACATCGCCCGGGCCTTCCTCAACGCCGCTGCCCTCGCGGACTCGGTGGCCTACTGGACGTTCACCGACGTCTTCGAGGAGGGCGGCGGCGGGATCGGCCCCTTCCACGGCGGGTTCGGGCTGGTCAACGAGCAGGGGATCCACAAGCCGACCTTCCACGCCATGGCCATGCTCGCCCGCCTCGGTGACCGTCTGCTGCTGCAGGCCCCGCACGGTGCGATCACCCGCTCCTCGTCCGACGGCCGGCTGACCGCCCTGTTCTTCAACTACCCGCAGGGCATGGGCACCCGGGGCGTCGGGTCGCAACGCAGCTACGCCGAGACGCGTCACCTGGCCGAGGTGGGCCCCGCCCTCCGCGTGCAGCACACCGTCGAAGGGCTCCCTGCGGGGGCCCGGGTCGCCGTCGAGGTCCTCGACTGGGAGCACGGGAACGTCGCCGAGGCCTGGCACGCCATGGGGTCCCCGCTCAACCTCTCCCGCACGCAGACCGCCGAGCTCCGCGAGGTCGCTGACCGTCTGGACCGCACCGTCCTCACCGCCTCCGCGGACGGGGTCCTCGAGATCGACGTCGAGCTGGCCCCGTGGGCGGTGATGTCCCTCGTGGAGCAGACCGAGCCGACCACCACGTCCTGAACGACCGCCCCCTGAACGACCGCTCCATCACGACCGAGCTTCACGACCCACCTTCACGACTCTCCACCCCACCACACAGAAGAAGGGCCTCAACGATGAGGATCACGCGCACAACGGGTTCGATCGCAGCGCTGGCGATGACCACCGCCCTCGTCGCCACCGCATGCAGCGGCGGCAGCACCGACGGGGGCGCCACCGACGGAGGGGGCAGCGGCGACGCCCCGGACGTCCTGACCGTGGCTGCGTGGATGGACTTCCCCCAGGAGCTGCTCGACGGCTTCGAGGAGGAGCACGGCATCACCGTCGAGATCGAGTCCTTCCCCGACGGCGCCTCGGCGCAGACCGTGCTGCGCAACGGCCTCGGCTCCGGCGGGGCGGGCCTGTCCGACGTCCACCTCGTCGAGCTCGACTGGTGGACCGAGATGATGGCCGTCCCCGAGGACTGGGCCACCCTGCCGGCCGTCGAGGGACGCTGGGTCGACTGGAAGACCGAGCAGGGCTCGGTCGAGGGCGAGATCAAGGGGTACGGCACCGACATCGGCCCCCTGGCCATCGCCTACGACTCCGAGCTGCTGGCCGAGGCCGGGCTCCCCTCCGAGCCCGAGGAGTTCGCCGAGTTCATCGGAGGTGACGACGCCACCTGGGAGACCTTCGTCGAGGCCGGGCGTGAGTTCACCACGGCCTCCGACGCCGGCTGGGTCGACTCCATGACCACCCCCATGCAGGCCGCCATCAACCTGCTGCCCGCCGCGTTCGAGGACCCCGACTCGGGGAACGCCCTCCCGCTGGCCGAGAACGACGCGATCCGCGACACCTTCATGGAGTTCGCGACCGCTGCTGACGAGGGGGTCTCGGCGGGTATCGCGATCGGGCACGCGGACTGGGGCGCCGGCTTCCAGGCGCAGCAGTGGGCCACCGTGATCACCCCCGCGTGGATGACCGGGATCATCGAGGAGAACGCGGCAGGGATCGACGGCTGGATGATCGCGCCGGACGCCTTCCCCGAGGGCGGTGGCAACTGGGGAGGGTCCTTCTTCTCGGTGCCTGCCTCGGGCGAGAACGTCGAGTGGGCGACCACCCTCGCCGACTACCTCACCAGCCCCGAGGCGGCCGTGGCGATGTTCCTCGAGAACGGCCAGTTCCCCTCCCAGCTCGATGCCATCGAGGACCCGGTGGTCGCCGAGTCGGCGAACGAGTTCTTCGGCGGCCAGGACGTCGGCGGGATCTACGGCCAGCTCGCCGCGGAGGCCGGTGACGCCGCCGCGGGCGGGTACCGCGGAGTCAGCTTCGCCGGCATCCAGACGCTCGTCATGGACGGGATCCGCCGCGTCGAGGACGGCAGCCAGACCCCGGAGCAGGCCTGGGACTCGGTCGTCGCCGAGTTCGACGGGCTCGGCCTGACGACCGACTGAGAGAGGCACCCTCGTGGCCACTGCCGCCGCGGCTCCTCGCCGCATCGGGTTCAGGAGCAGGATGTCGAGGTGGGACGTCAAGGTCTCGCCCTACCTCTACATCTCTCCCTTCTTCATCAGCTTCGCGATCTTCGGCATCTTCCCGATCGCCTTCAACGTCGTCGTCGCGATGCACTCCTGGCACCGCCGGCTCGGTCAGGGCGAGTACGTGGGCCTGGACAACTTCCGGTGGGTGCTCGAGCAGCCGGCCTTCTGGACCTCGCTGCAGAACACCTTCTCGATCTTCCTGCTGTCGATCGGCCCGCAGCTGGTCTTCGCCCTCGCGATCGCGGCGTTCCTCGACCAGAACCTCCGCACCAAGACGTTCTGGCGGATGAGCGTGCTGGTGCCCTTCGTCGTCATGCCTGTGGCGACGGCGTTGATCTTCGCGCAGATCTTCGGCCAGTTCGGCCTGGTGACGCCGGTGATCCAGGAGCTCGGGCTGTTCACCGACGTGAGCTCGCCGTTCTACCAGGATCGGCTGCTCTCCCACGTCGCGATCGCCACCATGGTGAACTTCCGCTGGACCGGCTACAACGCGCTGATCTTCCTCGCGGCGATGCAAGCCGTGCCCCGGGAGCTCTACGAGGCCGCCACGATCGACGGCGGGGGGCGCCTGCGGCAGTTCTTCTCGATCACCATCCCGAACATCCGCGCGACCATGATCTTCGTGGTGCTCACCATGACCATCGGTGGCCTGCAGATCTTCGACGAGGCGCGCATGTACGACGGCACCGGCACCGGTGGGTCGAACAACGAGTGGCTCACCACGGTGCTGTACCTGTTCAACCTGGGGTTCGGTGACTGGGCCGACCGCCTGGGGCAGGCCGCGGCTGTCGCCTGGCTCTTCGCGCTCGTGATCATCGCGTTCACGCTCATCAACTTCGCCCTCACCAGATCGATCGCCTCGAGCAGGTCGACGCGCTCGAAGGTCCCGCCCGCCACCACGCGTCGCCTGATCGCCGAGGCCAGGGCCAGGGCCGAGGCCTCCTCGCGCGCCGCACGGGACGCCGGGGTGCCGACCCTGGTCGGCACGACCAGCCGCAGCGGTCACCCGGACGCCCTCTCCTCCGCACAGGAAGACACCGAGCGATGAGCACCGCACTGATCGAGAACATCTCCGGCAAGGGCGCCAAGAAGTACGCCCAGAAGAGGGCGGCCCAGGGCAGGCCCATCAAGCTCGGCACCCAGTCGCACAACCCGGCCAACCGACGTCCCGCGTGGCCGACCTACGTGTTCCTGAGCATCGTCGTCATGGTGTCCGTGTTCCCGCTCTACTACACGGCGCTGCTGGGCTCCTCGACCCGGCTGGAGATCGCGCAGTCGCCCATCCCACGGCTGGTGCCTGGCGTGCAGCTCCTGCACAACCTGGGCGACATCGTCAGCCACCACCAGATCGAGTTCTGGATGTCCTTCGGGAACTCGCTGCTCGTCGCGGTGCTCGTCTCCGCGTCGACGGTGTTCTTCTCGACCCTGGCCGGGTTCTCGTTCGCGAAGCTGAACTTCCGGGGCCGCACCGCGCTGTACGTCTTCATCATCGCGACCATGGCGATCCCGATGCAGCTGGGCACCATCCCGATGTTCATCATGATGAACACCTTCGGCTGGATCGACTCGCTGACCGCCCTGGTCGTGCCGAACCTCGTGGTCGCCTTCGGTGTGTTCTGGATGACCCAGTACCTCTCCGAGGCGCTGCCCTACGAGCTCATCGAGGCAGCGCGCGTGGACGGTGCCTCGATGTTCCGCACGTTCTGGTCCATCGCGATGCCCGCAGCCCGGCCCGCCGCGGCGACGCTGGCCCTGTTCACCTTCGTCGGGTCGTGGAACAACTTCTTCTGGCCGTCGGTGGTGCTGCGCTCCCAGATGACCCTGCCGCTCGTCATCCCGCAGCTGCGCGGCGCGTTCACCGCCGACCACGCGCTCGTCATGTCCGGCGTGCTCCTCATCGCCCTGCCGCTGCTGGTCGTCTTCGTCGTCGTCGGGAAGCAGCTGGTCTCGGGGGTGATGGCCGGGGCCGTGAAGGGGTGACGGCGAGGAGAGGGACAGAGCCGATGATCACCTCACGCCATAGGATGCGCTGATGGCAGAGGTGCATCGTGAGGTCGAGACCAAGTACGAGGTGGTCGCGGAGCTCCAGCTGCCGGACCTGGTCGAGCTGTTCGGGTCCGTGCCCCGCGGCACGAAGGCGCCGAGCTCGGAGGAGTCGTCCTGGGCCGAGGAGGGCGTGGAACGGCAGCGCCTCCGCGCCACCTACTTCGACACCGCGGACTTCCACCTCGCCGCGGCCGGGCTGACCCTGCGGCGGCGCACCGGTGGCTCGGATGCGGGCTGGCACCTCAAGGTCCCGATGGCCGACGGCTCGCGCTCCGAGATCCGGCTCCCGCTGGGACGCGGCGCCACCACCGTCCCGGCTCGCCTCGTCGCGATGCTCTACGCGGTGACCGACGGGCGAGAGCTGGTCCCCGTCGTGAAGATCGACACCGACCGGACGGTGCGGCACCTGGTCGACGAGGCCAGGAATCTCGCCGTCGAGGTCGCTGACGACCTGGTCACCACCCGCCCCGTGCCGTCGTCGGGCTCGGGAGAGAGCCCGCCCGCGACGTCCTGGCGCGAGATCGAGGTCGAGCTCGTCGACGGCCCGACCAGCCTGCTGGACTCCCTCGACCCCGTGCTCCGGGCGAGCGGCCTGGTCCCGGCCAGGACCACCTCGAAGCTGGCCCGGGCGCTCGGCCGCGGGTCGCTACGCGCTGCGGGCGGCACCACGGCGCGCAAGGCCTCGACGACGAAGGTGGCAGCGCGCACGAAGGCAGCCTCGGGCAAGAAGGCAGCCTCGGGCGAGAAGGCCCGGGCGGGGGAGGTCGCGCTCGCCTACATCGGTGCCCAGGTCGACACGATCCGCGCGCAGGACATGCCCGTGCGCCTGGATGCCGAGGGCTCCGTGCACGCGATGCGCGTCGCCACCAGAAGGCTGCGCAGCGCCCTCACCACGTTAGGGCCCCTCCTCGACCGGAAGGTCACGAAGCCGCTGGGCACGGAGCTGAGGTGGCTGGCCCGCGTCCTCGGGGAGGCCCGCGACGCCGAGGTGATGCGAGCCCGCATCGGCGCGGCCGTCGACGAGGAACGTCCCGACGCGCGCCTCGACCCCGCCGTCGCCGAGGGCGTGGACGGTGAGCTCGACAGCGCCTACCGGGCAGCGCACGACGACGTGGTGGCCCAGCTGAGCAGCGACCGGTACCGGGCCCTGCTCGACGCGCTCCGAGCCCTCGTCGAGCACCCGCCGCTCACGGACCGTGCCGGGCGCTCGGCGCAGAAGGTCCTGCCGGGACTCGTCGCGAAGAGCGACGCGAGGGTCGGCGCCGCCATGCGAGCCGCGCACACGGCGCGTGACGAGGCCGAGCGCGAGACGCAGCTCCACCGCGCCCGCAAGGCGGCCAAGAAGGCGCGCTACTCGGCCGAGTCGGTGGCGTCGGTGTTCGGCAAGGACGCGCGACGGTTCGCGGCAGCCATGGAGGAGGTCCAGGAGGCGCTCGGCGACCACCTGGATGCGGTGGCCACCCGTGCCCGGCTCCGCGAGCTCGCCTCCGGTACCGAGCAGCCCGGCACGGCCTTCACCTACGGGCGTCTCCACGCGCTCGAGGAGGCGAGGGCGCAGCGCTCGGGCGAGCTCGTCGGCGAGGCCTGGGCCGCGGCGCGCAAGAAGAAGCTGCGCGCCTGGCTGCGCTGAGCCTGCACCGCCGCGAGGCCGTCGCGCGCGACGGTCGCGCCAGTGCTCAGGCTCCCCGCACCGCGGCCACGGACGCAGCCTGCTCGTAGTGCCGCAGCAGCCGGTCGCAGACCACGGGCCAGGTCCGCGCCCGCACCGCCTGATGGGCGGCGACCCCCATGGCGACGCGCTTGGCCTGGTCACCCACCAGGTCGACCACCCGCGCGCGCAAGGCGGCGAGGTCCCCCTGGGGGTAGAGCCAGCCGGTCCGGCTGTGGTCGACGAGGTCGCGCAGGCCACCCGCGCCGACCGCCACCACGGGCACCCCGCTCGCCATCGCCTCCTGGGCGGCCTGGCAGAAGGTCTCGAACGGGCCGGTGTGCACCATGACGTCGAGGCTGGCGACGGCCCGTGAGAGGGCCAGGCCCGAGAGCGATCCGGTGAAGTGCGCCCCGGGCAGCCGCCGCTCGAGGCGCTCGCGCTCAGGCCCGTCGCCGATGACGACCAGCTGCACCCCGGGCAGGTCCGACAGGACGGCGAGGTCCTCGACCTGCTTCTCGGCCGCGAGCCTGCCGACGAAGCCGACGACCACCTCACCGTCCGGGCTGAACCTGGCCCGCAGGTCGGCGTCGCGGTGGGTGGGGGAGAAGGCGGCGGTGTCGACCCCGCGCGGCCACACCTCGACGCGAGGGATGTCGTGGCTCACGAGCTCCTGGGCGGAGGTCGGTGACGGCGCGAGGGTGAGCTGGGCGCGCCCGTGCACGGACCGGATGTGCCGCCACGCCGAGGTCGACGCGGCGGTGAGCCCGTACCGGCGGAAGAACCCCGCGACGTCGGTCTGGTAGATGGCGACGACGGGGATGCCGAGCGACCCGGCGACCCGCATCACCGGCCCGCCGAGGGTGAACGGAGACGCCAGGTGCAGGACGTCGGGGCGGAACTCCGCGAGCCGGCGGTGCAACGAGCCCGAGGCGACCGCCGGCACGGGCACCGGGACGCGCACGTGGCGGTGGCCGGGCAGGCCGACCGACGGGAGGTTCACCACGTCGAACCCCTCGCACTCCGGGGGTGGGTCACCCAGCGCGAAGACCCGCGCCTCGTGACTGGTCCGGCTCAGGTGGCGGAGCACCTGCTGCACCGACCCGGTGACTCCGTTGATCGAAGGAAGGAACGTCTCGGAGACGACGGCGATCTTCACGCTCGAACCCCATCAAGGTGATCTTCACTGAGGGTGTGCCCCCGGAGACAGGGAGGAGACCTCCGCGTGAACCCTGGGGGGTGCGGCGATGTCGGCGTGCACGCTGGAACATCCTCTCGGCGGGACTCGTTGAACCAGACACGATGAGACTGAATCGATACGAGGAGTTCGAGGACGCGGCGGGCCGCCGGGTCCGGTACCGGCGTCGGGACACCGGGGGCGTCGTCGCCGTCAGGGCGGAGGTCGCCGAGGACGCGACGCTCGGCCGCGAGACGTGGGTCGACCCCGGGGCCCGCGTCCTGGCTGGTGCGCGCATCGGGTCCTACGGCTGGGTCGAGGAGGGAGCCGTCGTGGGCGAGCAGGCCCGGCTCGGGCGCGACGTCCACGTCGGCCGTGACGCCGTCGTCGGCGCGGGGGCGTGGGTCGGCGACCGGACCGAGATCGGCGCGCGCGCCCATGTCGCGGCGGACGTCGCCCTCGAGCCGGACACCAGGATCCCCGAGGACCAGGACGTGGCACCCACCACAGGCTCCGTGCCCGCCGCGGTCAGGCGGGACCGCGCCGCGTAGGTAGGCCTCGGGGCGGCCCGTGGCGCCCGACGGCGACCCCTGAGCGGCCCCTGAGGTGCGCGCCCTTCCCGCCGATCAGGGATCAGGGACTCCTCAGGTGCCTCCCCGATGTGTCAGGCACCCCCGTGAGACGAGGCTGGTGCCATGCCCGCAGGACGCGGGCGCCGCTCCTCACCCCGAGCGGACACCCCCCGCGAGCAGCGGACCAGAAGGGAACAGTCACGTGGGCATCCAGGACAGCTTGTACGCCGAGGGCTACTACCGGCCCCACCAGGACAGGATCCTCGGAGGCGTGTGCGCCGGGCTCGGCCGCCGCTGGGGCATGACCCCGTGGAGCGTGCGGTGGCTCTTCATCCTCATCCTCTTCGTGGTGCCAGGATCCCCGATCCTCATCTACCCGATCCTGTGGATCTTCATGCCGGACGAGCGCTCCGTGTGGGCGCCGGCGCCCGCGCCCGCCGCCCCGTCGACGCCGGCCCCGTAGGCCGCGCACGCGCCCGCCGCGGCGCCTATCGTCAGAGGCGTGGGAACGTCACCCCTCCCGGTCGACGAGGTCGGCCCGGGTTGCGAGCCCCTCGCCGAGGGATTCCTGCGCGAGCCCGTCTCGACCTGGTCGAGCCTCGCGTTCGTCCTCGCCGGCGTGGTGGTGGTCGTCATGGCCCGACGACGGCGACGCGCCCTGGGTGCGCCGGTCGCGGGAGGGATCGTCGAACCGCCGTCGACCGCCTACGCCGTGCTGGTCGCGGGGATCGGGCTGGGGTCGGTGGTGCAGCACGGGCCGAACCCCGCCTGGGCTGACCTCGCGCACGACCTGCCGCTGCTCGCCGCCCTGCTGCTCATCACCGCGGACGCCGTCGCCGACCTCGCCGGGCGCGCGCGGGAGTGGTGGTGGTGGGTGCTGCCCACGGTCGCGATCGCGCCGGTCATCCACCTCTGGCCGACCGCGGGGGACCTGACCCAGGGCGTCGTGGCGGCAGTCACCGTGATCATCAGCCTGGACCGGGCCTGGCGTCGGCCGGCGTTGCGGCGGACGATCCTGACGAGCACAGCCCTGCTCGCCACCGGCGGGGTCATCGAGATCCTCTCCAGCCCGGGGTGGCCGCTGTGCGACCCCGAGAGCCAGTGGTGGTTCGGGCACGCCGTCTGGCACGTGCTGATCGCCGCCGGGCTGGCCGTCCTCGCGGGGGCCCTCGGCTGGCGGGAGGCCCCGGGGTCCCCCGGGGCCCCGCCCCCTCGCCGAGGTCGCACATCTGCACCGAGGTCGCACCGGTGATCGTGCGTTCTCGATGCAGATGTGCGACCTGAGCTGGGGCTGGGGTGGGAAGACAGGTGGGCAGACTGAGCGGGGTCAGCCCACCGGCAGGTTGACGGCCTGCGAGCAGCGGTCCACCTCGTCGGCGTCGAGGGTCAGGTCTGCCGCGGCGGCGGAGTCGGTGATGGAGGTCGCGCGTCGGGAGCCGGGGATGGCGATGAGCGCCTCGCTGAGGGCCAGCTCCCACGCCAGCACCACCTGCTGGGGGCTCACCCCGTGGCGCTCGCCGATCTCGGCGAACACCGCGAACCGCTCGCCGACCGCCTGCGCCCCACCGCCCGTGCCACCGAGAGGGCTCCACGGCAGGAACGCGATCCCGTGCTCCTCGCAGTAGCGGAGCTCGTCGTAGCTGCCCGGGTGGCGCGGGGAGAACTCGTTCTGCACGCTCACGAGGCCCCCGTCGCCCAGGACCTCGCGGGCGATCTCGATCTCCTCGACGCTCGCGTTGGAGATGCCGACCTCGCGGACCTTGCCCGAGCGCTTGAGCTCGGCGAGGTTCTCCATGATGTCGGCGTAGACCATGGTCCGGTCAGGCCGGTGGTACTGGTACAGGTCGATGGTCTCGACCTGCAGGGCACGCAGCGAGGCCTCGACCGCGGAGCGCAGGTGCCCGAGCGAGCCGTCCCGTCCCCAGGTCTCCCCGTCGCCGCGGGTGATGCCGCCCTTGGTGGTGACGAGGAGCTGGGAGGTGTCCCCGCCCCAGGACCGCACGGCCTCGCCCACGAGTCGCTCGTTGTGCCCCACCGCGTCCCAGGAGGGGGCGTAGATGTCTGCGGTGTCGATCAGCGTGACGCCCGCGTCCAGCGCGGCGTGGATCGTGGCGATCGCCTCGGCAGGCTCCGGGTACTCCTTCTTCTGGTTCATCGACAGCGGCATCGCGCCCAGGCCGATCGCGGAGACGGTGTAGGGGCCGAGCTTGCGGTGCTGCACGGTGGACCTCCGCATCGGGGTGGCCCGCCGTCCGGGCCGACTCTGCCCAGCATCGCACCCGGACGGGTCCGCAGCAGGTCGGGCGAGCACCTCGGGGGCACAGGATCGGCCACGGTGCGTGGACCGCGGGTAGCCTTCGTCCAGCAGGGGACTCGCTGGGGAGAGACAGGAGGCTGGCCGCGATGGCTGGTTCGCAGACTGCTCTTCGCGAGGCCAACCGCGCCACCGTCCTGGACACCATCCGGCGGTACGGCGGTCTGACGCAGGTCGAGCTCGCGGCCGCGACGAGCCTCTCGGCCGCCACCGTCTCGAGCATCGTGCGCGAGCTGCAGGGCGCCGGGGCGGTGGACGTGCGGACCACCGTGCGCAACGGACGGCGGGCGCTGCTGGTCACGGTGCTGCACCGCACAGGGCTGGTCGTCGGCGTGCGGATCGGCACGCGGCACATGGCCATGACCCTCGCGGACTCCGCGCAGGAGGTCCTCGTCGAGCAGACCCTGCCCCTGCCCCACGAGCACCGGGCCGACACGAGCCTGGACCGCGCGGCCCTGCTCATCGTCGAGCTCCTCGAGCGGGTCGGCTCCTCGCCCGAGGAGCTGCTGGGCATCGGCATCGGCGTCCCGGCCCCCGTGGACGTCGCCACCGGCACCATCTCCGTCCCCGGCATCCTGCGCGGCTGGGACGACGTCCCCGTCGGTGAGGTCATGTCCCGGCGCCTGGGTGTCCCGGTCTTCGTGGACAACGACGCCAACCTCGGCGCCCTCGCCGAGAGCCGGCTGGGCGCCGCGCGCCACTTCCAGGACTCGGTCTACGTGCGGGTCTCGCACGGGACCGGCGCGGGCGTCGTGCTCGGGCACCAGCTGCACCGCGGCTTCGCCGGGACCGCCGGGGAGATCGGCCACGTCCAGGTCGACGCGAGCGGGGCGGTCTGCCTGTGCGGGAGCCGAGGATGCCTCAACACGGTGGTGGGGGTGCCCGCGCTGATCGACGTGCTCCGGGCCAGCCGCGGGCCGCTGTCACTGCGGGACATCGTCACCCTGGCCTCCGAGGGGGACCCGGGCTGCCGGCAGGTGGTCGAGGACGCCGGGGCGACGATCGGGGGCGTGGTCGCGGCGTTGGCGATCAGCGTGAACCCCCAGTGCGTGGTGGTCGGCGGCGAGCTCGCCGAGACAGGGGAGACCCTGCTCGCCCCGCTGCGTGAGGCGATCCGACGACGCGTGCCGCTCAACCACATCGCGCCGCTCGAGGTGGTCGGTGCAGAGCTCGGGGCCCGGGCGGAGGTCATGGGTGCGGTGCTCCTGGCCCTCGAGGGCACGACCCTGCTGACGCACCGGGTCGATCACCCCGACCGCGACCGGGTGCCCGGATGACCACCCACCAGGGCGACTGGACGATGGCGCTCGACGAGGAGGCCAGGATGACCGGCGAGAACGCAGGGACGCGCCAGCCGGTGCTGGCCGTCCGTCAGGTGACCAAGCGGTTCGGCGCGGTCGAGGCCCTCATCGGGGTCGATCTCGACGTGCACGCGGGCGAGGTCGTCGCGCTCGTGGGGGACAACGGGGCCGGGAAGTCGACGCTGGCCAAGATCGTCTCGGGGGTGCTCCAGCCCGACAGCGGGCAGGTCAGGATCGCCGGCGAGCCGGTGACCATCGGGTCCCCGGCGGCAGCCCACGCCCTGGGGGTCTCCACGGTCTTCCAGGACCTCGCCCTGTGCGAGAACCTCAGCGTGGCGGCCAACATCTTCCTCGGCCGCGAGCTGCGGGTGTCCGCGAGCGGGCCGATGGACCTGGCTCGCATGGAGCTCGAGTCCACGAAGATCCTGCGCGACCTCACGGTGGGCGTCCCGTCCGTCCTCGCGCCGGTGCGGGACCTGTCTGCCGGTCAGCGGCAGGCCGTCGCGATCGCGCGGACGCTCACCACCCGCCCGCGCATCCTCGTGCTCGACGAGCCGACGGCCGCGTTGTCGGTCGTGCAGACGGCCGAGGTCCTCATGCTCGTCGAACGGCTGCGGGCGATGGGGCTCGGCGTCATCCTCATCAGCCACAACCTGGCGGACCTGCGGTCGGTGGCTGACCGGATCGAGGTGCTCCGCCACGGTCGCAACGCCGGGTCCTTCGACGCCGCCACGGCCGCCCCCGAGGAGATCATCGCCGCGATCGCCGGGGCGACACGGGTGGCCATGCCGAGCTGGGCGCGCCGCTGACCCCATCGGGGCTTGGCTTCACTAGTCGTGGTCAATGCCCGTTTCCTCCCAGGGAGCATCCGGCGACAAGGTGCCGGGACCGCCAGAAGGGCCAGCCTTCCGCACGGCTGGTCACGATCAAGTAACGCCGCTGAGAGCCTTGGCTTCGGAGGTTGACCGCAAGGTGTGGCGGTCCCTAGTGTCGGTCGCGGTTCACCTGAGGCTGGCGACGACGCCAGCAGTGCAGCGCGGCACGGAGAGCGGAGACCATGACGGACACACCCGTCGCCCTCGAGATGAGGTCGATCACCAAGACCTTCCCCGGCGTCCGGGCCCTCGACGAGGTCTCGATGACGGTGCAGGTCGGTGAGATCCACGCCATCTGCGGCGAGAACGGCGCCGGGAAGTCGACCCTGATGAAGATCCTCTCCGGGGTCTACCCGGCCGGCACGTACGAGGGGCAGGTCGTCTACCAGGGCGAGGAGGTCCGCTTCAAGGACATCAAGGCCAGCGAGCGCGCCGGCATCGTCATCATCCACCAGGAGCTCGCGCTCATCCCCGAGCTGTCGATCACCGAGAACCTCTTCCTCGGCAACGAGCCGACCGGCACCGTCGGCATCGACTGGGGCGCGGCCCGTCGTCGGGCCACCGAGCTGATCGCCCGCGTGGGCCTGACCGCCTCACCCGACGAGCAGATCAAGAACCTCGGCGTGGGCCAGCAGCAGCTCGTGGAGATCGCCCGTGCCCTGTCCAAGAACGTGCGGCTGCTCATCCTCGACGAGCCCACCTCCGCGCTCAACGAGGAGGACTCCGAGCACCTGCTGGACCTGCTGCGGGGGCTGCGCACCAAGGGCCTGACCAGCATCATGATCTCGCACAAGCTCAACGAGATCGCCGCGATCGCCGACTCCATCACCGTCCTGCGCGACGGCCGCACCGTCGAGACCCTCAGCGCCGCCGGGGGTGGCATCGACGAGGACCGGATCATCCGCGGGATGGTGGGCCGCTCCCTGGAGGCGCGGTTCCCCGACCACACCCCCACCATCGGGGAGACCTTCTTCGAGGTCAGTGGCTGGACCGTCGAGCACCCGCAGGTCCCCGGACGCCTGGTCTGCAAGAGCTCGAGCTTCCACGTCCGGCGCGGAGAGATCGTCGGGTTCGCCGGGATCATGGGCGCCGGGCGGACCGAGCTCGCCCGATCGATCTTCGGCAGGTCCTACGGCCGCCACCTCGCGGGCCAGATCACCATCGACGGCACGCCGGTCACCCTGCGCACCGTGCAGCAGGCGATCGACCACAAGGTCGCCTACGTCCCCGAGGACCGGAAGGTCCAGGGCCTGAACCTCCTGGACACCATCGCCGACACGATCGTGGCCTCCGACCTGCGCCGGATCACGCGCTACCGCGTGCTGGACCCCGAGGCCGCGGTGCGCGCGGCCGAGGGCTACCGCACCTCGCTGAACATCAAGACGCCGTCGGTGCGCGAGGGTGTGGCGAAGCTGTCCGGGGGCAACCAGCAGAAGGTGCTCCTGGGCAAGTGGATGTTCTCCGAACCGGACCTGCTCATCCTCGACGAGCCCACCCGCGGCGTCGACGTCGGAGCGAAGTACGAGATCTACGGTCTGGTGCACCGGCTCGCCGACGCGGGCAAGGGGGTCGTGGTGATCTCCTCCGAGCTCCCCGAGCTGCTGGGCCTGTGCGACCGGATCTACACGATCTTCGAAGGCCGGATCACCGGAGAGCTCGACAGGTCCGAGGCGACCCAGGAGAGCCTCATGCGTTTGATGACCGGCACCAGCCCGGCACCCACCCACTGACCGTTCAAAGGACGAACCGAGACGATGACGTCACTCAAAGAGGTGTTCGGCGGCGGAGCCCGCCAGTTCGGCATGGTCTTCGCGCTCGTCGCGCTGATCATCGTGTTCCACGTCGCGACCGGCGGCAAGGTCCTGACCCCGACGAACGTGCAGAACATCATCAACGGCAACTCGTACGTGCTGATCCTGGCCATCGGCATGGTCCTGGTCATCATCGCCGGGCACATCGACCTGTCGGTCGGCTCGGTCGCGGCCGTGGTCGGCATCATCGTCGCCCTGGCGATCCGGGACTGGGGGATCCCGTGGTGGCTCGGCATCGTGCTCGGCCTCGCCGTCGGCGCCGTGATCGGTGCCTGGCAGGGGTTCTGGGTCGCCTACGTGGGGATCCCCGGGTTCATCACGACCCTCGCGGGGATGATGCTCTTCCGCGGTGCGAACCAGTACATCGGCAAGTCCAACACCGTGCCCGTCCCCGCAGAGATCCAGTTCCTGGGGGCTGGCTACCTGCCCGAGTGGGGGCCGAGCACGGGCCTGAACAACTCCACCCTGCTCCTGGGACTCCTCGCCGTCGCCGCCGTCGTCCACGCCGAGGTGCGGCGCCGGCAGTCGGCGCAGCGCCTGGGTGGGGAGTCGATCGCGCCGTGGGTGTCGATCGCACGCCTCGGCCCGCTGGTCGCGGTGATCGCCGCCGCGACGTTCCTCTTCGGCAGCGGGCGGGTGGGTACGTCCTTCCCCGTGTCGGGGGTGATCCTCGTGGTCCTGGTGCTGGTGTACGGGTTCGTCTCGACCCGCACCATCACCGGTCGGCACGTGTACGCCGTCGGCGGCAACAAGATCGCGGCCTCGTTGTCCGGGGTCAACATCCGTCGGACGAACTTCCTCGTCATGATGAACATGTCGATCCTCGCGGCGCTCGCAGGCATCGTCTTCGTCGGGCGGTCCACCGCCTCAGGCCCCTTCGACGGCACGATGTGGGAGCTCGACGCCATCGCGGCGGTCTTCATCGGCGGGGCGGCGGTCTCCGGCGGCGTCGGCACCGTGATCGGGTCCCTCATCGGTGGGCTCGTCATGGCGGTGCTCAACAACGGGCTGCAGCTGATGGGCGTCGGCTCGGACAGCACCCAGATGATCAAGGGCCTGGTGCTCCTCGCCGCCGTGGCCTTCGACGTCTACAACAAGGTCCAGGGCAAGCCCTCGATCATCGGGCTGCTGATGCGCTCGCGACGTCAGAGCGAGATCCCCGGCGGTCCGGACGGCCCCGAGGCGGGCCCGGTCAAGGGCTCCAAGGCGGACACGCTCGCCCGTCGCTGACCTCGCTCGCTGCCCCACCCCTCCAGCCCGCCGGGGTCCCCCGGCTCGACACCTGACGCCCGCCGACTCCCCGGCGGGCAGCTACCTCGCACCCAATGACGGGTGCCTGACAGATGGGGACGATCCATGAAGAAGATGACAGCGGCGATGCTCGCAGCGGGGACGGCCGGGGTGCTCGCCCTCACCGGGTGCGGCGCCTCCGAGCGGGACGGCGGCAGCAGCGGCGGCAGCGAGGAGGAGCCGGGAGGTTCCACCGAGCAGACCGCCGGCTTCGCCGAGGACGCGACGATCGGTGTGGCCCTGCCGCAGAAGACCTCCGAGAACTGGGTGCTCGCGGAGCAGCTGTTCATCGAGGGCCTGGAGGAGGCGGGCTTCGACCCGATCGTCCAGTTCGCGAACAGCGGGGTCACCGAGCAGCAGAACCAGATCCAGGCGATGGTCGAGCAGGGCGCGGAGGTCATCGTCGTCGGCGCGATCGACGGTTCGCAGCTGGGCACCCAGCTCGAGGCGGCGGTGCAGTCCGGGGCTCAGGTCATCGCCTACGACCGCCTGGTCAAGAACACCGACGCGGTGGACATGTACGTGGCCTTCGACAACTACGAGGTCGGCGTGCTGCAGGGCGAGGCGCTGCTCCAGGGCCTCGAGGAGCGCATGGGCGAGGGGCCGTACAACATCGAGCTCATCGCCGGCTCGCCCGACGACGCCAACTCCACCCCCTTCTTCGAGGGCGCGATGAGCGTGCTGCAGCCGAAGATCGACGACGGCACGCTGACGGTGGTCTCCGGCCAGGACACCTTCGAGCAGGTCGCCACCCAGGGCTGGAAGGCGGAGAACGCCCAGAAGCGGATGGACACCATCCTGTCCGGCACCTACACCGAGACCGAGCTGCACGGCATCCTGTCCCCGAACGACACGCTGGGGCGTGCGGCTCTGACCGCCGTCGCCCAGGCCAGCAAGGAGACCCCGGTCGTCACCGGCCAGGACTCCGAGGTGGAGTCGGTCAAGTCGATCGTCGCCGGTGAGCAGTACTCGACGATCTACAAGGACACCCGCCAGCTCGTCGCCCAGACGATCAAGGAGATCGAGCTGCTCCAGCAGGGTCAGGAGCCGGAGATCAACGACACCGAGTCCTACGACAACGGTGTGAAGGTCGTCCCCTCCTACCTGCTGGACCCGCAGATCGTCACGCAGGAGAACGCCGCCGAGGTCTACGCGGACGACGCGACGCTCGGGCCGCTGACCGAGGGCTGACCACCGACAGCCCAGCGCCGGACGCCGAGGGGGTGGGGCCCGTCCGTGGCTCCACCCCCTCGGCGTCCCACGCCCCCCTCACCCCTCGCCGGCCGACCCTCCAGCCTCTGCCGCGCCGCTACGCCCCAGGGCCGACGACGGCGTCGTACATCTCGGCGAAGCGGCGCTGGCGGTCCGCGTAGTAGTCGGCACGGCCACCGTCAGGCTCGTAGGTGGTGCCGGTCGGTCGCGGGGCCCGGAGCGCGTCCGGCGCGAGCACGTCGAGGGCCAGGAGAGCGGTGCCGCGCAGGGTCGACCGCTTGAGGGTCACGTGGGTGACGGGACGGCCCAGCACGTCGGCGAGGATCTGCAGCCAGTCCGGGTGGTCGTTGCTGACCCGGCCCGACGCCGTCATCCGCACCGCCTCGGGCGCCGCGGGGCCGAGCTCGGCGACCACCCGGGCGTAGGTGATCGCGATGCCCTCGACCGTCCCACGGAGCATGGCCGCGCTGTCCGTCGCGGCGGTGACCCCGGTGATGGTGGCCTGGGCGTCCCCGGCCCAGTGGGGGGCGCGCTCGCCCGTCAGGTACGGCAGCACCAGGGGCGTGGCGGTCGACGGCGGCGCGGTCAGCAGGGGGTCGAGGTCCTCCTCGAGCCGGAAGGTGCTGGTCGCCCAGGCGAAGGCCCGCCCGACGTCGTTCAGCGCCCCGCCCAGGAGCGTCCGGTCCCCGTCCACCCGGTAGTTCCACAGGCCCAGGGGCACGGGGTGCGCGGCGTGGGGGAGCAGGACCCGGAGCGCGCCGCTCGTCGCTGTCGCCGCGGCCATGGTGGTCGGGTCGGTCGCACCGGCACCGACGTTGCTCGCGAAGCCGTCGGTGATGACGGGGAACCAGCGGGCCTCGGCCAGGGCGGGCCACCGCGGCGCGACCGCCGGCAGCACCGTGTCGGCGAGGTCGTGGATCGGCGAGAACTGCTCGGCGCGCACGCCGACGGCCTCGAGCAGCTCCGCGTCGAGCTCGCCCGTGCGGCGGTCCAGCAGCCCGGTCCACGCGGCGGTGGAGGTGCCTGCGGCGTCGACCCCGATGAGCTGCCGGTACACGTACTCACCGAGGGACCACCAGCCGGCCGCGGCGGCGAAGGTCTGCGGGGCGGACCGGGCCAGCCACCGCAGCCGGGGCGCGTGGTAGCTGGTGTGGATCCGGGTGCCCGTGCGTTCGTGCACCGCGGGCTCGTCCAGCTCGGCCCGCAGGGCCGTCACGTCCTGCGCGCACCGCGAGTCGGCGTACGTCAGGCAGGCGGTCAGCGGCCGACCGTCCGCGTCGACCGCGATGAGGGAGGCCGCGAAGGTGTCCATGGCCACGCCCGCGATCCGGGTACCCAGGGAGCCCTCCTCGGTGACCGCGTCGATGATCTCCACGACCTCGGCGGTGACCTGGTCGGGGTCGATCTCGGAGGTGCCGTCCGGGGCGACGGTGAAGGCGTGGCGCACCTTGTGCCTGAGGCCGGCAACAGGTCGACCCGTCGCGTCGTAGACACCGCCGCGGCTCGCCGTCGACCCGACGTCGATCGCCAGCACGAGCGGGTCCAGCGCGTCGCTCAGGGCGACGTCCTCGAGAGGGGTGGTCATCGGTGACGTCCTGTTCGGCCGGGGCGTGGGACCTTCCTGACCCTAGCCAGGGCGCGGGGGCAGCGCCCGACCGGGACGGGTCCGCGCCCGAGGGCGAGGTGCGGGCGGGACCGCCCACGTGCGCCCCGGTCAACGGGCGGCGCTGACCATCGGCGCCGTGCCGACCGTCGTCGGGTCGGTCAGGCATCCCAGCATGACCTCGGCGAGGTCGCCGACGCGCACGTGGTTGACCGGGCTCAGGCGCAGGTGCCCTGTCCGCACCTGCCCGGTCCGGGCTCCGGCGGTCACCCGCGGGCTGCGCACCAGGGTCCAGTCCAGGCCGCTGGCCTGCAGGGTCGCGGCCATCGCCCGGGAGGCAGGCAGCAGCCTGCGGTTGCCCACCCAGAGCATCGGGAGGATGACCGCCTTGCCGAGGTTGTGCGGGTCGCCCGGCATGTCGAGGTGGTAGCCCTGCATCACCACCAGCCGGCGGATCCCCTGGTCGCGCATCGCGGTGATGATGTGGCCCGTGCCGATGCTCATGCTCTCCGGGTCCTGGAAGCCGCCGAGGCTGGACAGCACCGCCTCCGTGCCGACCACCGTCTCGTGCACCGCCTCGGCGTCTCGGGCATCGCCGAGGACCGCGTGGACCGCGTCCGGGAGCCGACCCGAGCGCCGTCGTCGGTCGCGCACCAGAGCGCGCACCTCGTGGCCCTCGGCGAGGGCTCGCTCGACCACCGACGAGCCGACCATCCCTGTCGCGCCGAACACTGCGAGTCTCATCTCGACCGCCTCCCTCGTGGTCCCCCCGACGCTAGGAGCGCCTCCCTCTCGGGGGTATCCCAGAAAGCTGGTATTCCGCGTCGCGGTCGGCAGGCCTACCGTGGACGGGTGGCCATCGATGCCCACGAGCGGGCGCTCGACCGGGTGGCGAGGCTGGTGCGTGAGCCCACCGACCTCGTGAGCCTGTGGCGCGGGTGCACCGAGGTGCTCGCCACGGTCGTGCCGCACTACTGGACGCCGTGCTGGTTCACCGTCGACCCCGCCTCGTTGCTGGTCACCAGCCACGTCCACGAGGGCCTGGACCGGATGCCCGACGAGTGGCTCGTCGCCGAGTACTGCGGCCAGGACGTCAACCGGATCGCCGACGTCGCGACCTCGTCGTCGGGCGTCTCCACCCTGCACGAGGCGACGGGCGGGCGACCGGAGAGCAGCCCGCGGTGGCACTTCAACATGACCCTCGGCGGGGACCAGGAGGTGATCAGCCGGCTGCGCACCGGGTCGGGTGACGTCTGGGGCGCGGTGGGCCTGTACCGCGAGCCCGGCAGCCCGTTGTTCGACGAGCGGGACACGAGGTTCCTCCAGGCGATCTCACCGCACCTCGCCGAGGGTGCCCGGCGGGCCCTCCTCCTCGGGGAGGCGACCGCCCCGGAGCACCCCGACGCCCCCGGTCTGGTGATCCTCGACGAGCACTGGGAGGTCAGCTCCACCACCCCCGGCGTGGAGGCATGGTTGCGCGAGCTGCCCGACGGCGACGTCGACCAGGGGCGGATGCCCTCAGCCGTCCTCGCCGTGGCGGCTCGCGCCCGGGCGGCCGCAGAGCCCTCGGCGCCGGGCGGGGTGGTCGTCTCCCGGGTCCGGGCCCGCAGCGGGGTGTGGGTGGTGCTGCACGGGACGGTGCTCGTGGACCGAGGCAGCCGACGCGTCGCGGTGATCGTCGAGCCCGCCACCCCCGACCGCATCTCGCCGCTGCTCATGGCGGCCTACCAGCTCACGGCCCGCGAGCAGGAGGTCACCAGCCTGGTGCTTCGGGGTGCCTCCACCGCGGCCATCGCCCAGGAGCTCGTCCTGTCCCCGCACACCGTGCAGCAGCACCTCAAGCGCGTGTTCGACAAGACCGACGTGCGCAGCCGCCGCGAGCTGGTCGCCACGGTGTTCTTCGCGCACTACGAGCCGCGGTTCCGCGACAACGAGCGACGGATGGCGACCGGCCTGCCGCTGCGTGGGGGACCGGCCTGAGGGTGGGGGCGCCCGGCGCCGTCGGGCTCCGGGGGCAGAGGTGCCTGGGTGTGGCAGGGCCGGGTGTCATGGGGCCGGGTGTCGTGGGGCCTGGTTCGGTGCGGGCGCGGGGTTCAGACTCGGAGGACTCGCGGCACGTCCCGCGCCCGGGACCCGCCGCCCGTCGCCCTCTGGAGGACCCATGCCCGTCAGTCGTCGCGGTTCTGCCACCTTCGAGCAGGAGCTCGGGGCGGTGATCGACCGGCCCGGCACGCCGATGGTGCTCGCGGGCGCGACCGTGCGCAGCCTCGACCCCGCGGTCGGTGACCTGGCGAGGGCCGACGTCGTCGTCCAGGACGGGAGGGTGACCGGCGTCGGGCCGGGCCTCGCCTCGAGGACCCCGCGCGCCGCCGTCGTCGACTGCGCCGGGATGTCGGTGCTGCCCGCGGCGGGGGCCGGGGTAGGGGCAGGGGTGCAGGTCAGCGACGGTGAGCAGGGCGAGGGTGGGGGAGCAGGGGAGGAGCGGCTCGGCACGGTGGGGCCGGGGAGCGCGGCGACCTTCGTGGTGCTGCGCGGTCAGGGGACGGAGCGGCCGCTCGAGTCGGTCGTCTGGTACCCGCACCAGGCTGCGGCGCTGGTCGTCGACGGCGTTCTCACCGGGGAGGCGGGACGGGACGGCGGACGGGCTCGCGGGGGGAGGCGGGGGGCCGCGGCCCGGACGGTCGACAGCCCGCACCTGGGGAGGTGGACGGACCCGGCGGCCGACGTCGTCCAGGACCTCACCCCCGACGGCAGGTACGCCGAGGCCCGAGGCGGCCGCGCCCACGCCTACGACGGCGCGTTCTGGATCGCAGGCGACCACATCGTCTACCGCGACGACCTGGGCTTCTGGGCCTACGGCAGGTTCCGCGACGGGGTGCTCCACCACGTCGACTTCCGCTTCCACCGCACCTGACCCACCCCAACCCCACCCCCTGCGCCCCCGTCCCCCCACCCCACGCGAGCCCCCGCCGAGGTCGCACTTCTGCACCCACGTCGCACCCGTGCATGTGCGTCCTGACTGCGGATGTGCGACCTCGGCGGGGGAGGGGCAGGCCCGCCAGGACGGCCCGGTGAGGGGTGGGTGGGTGGACAGGGGGGGCGCTGGGTGGTGTGGACGCTGGGGCAAGGAACGGAGCCGATCAGGCATGGACCGGCTCACCGCGGTGCACTTGGCTCGGACCAAGCCCGCACGGGCCTCCTCCACGCGGGCGGACCTCGTCACCGCGTCGACGGCGAGTCCCACGAACGGATCCGACCATGGAGCTCCACCAGATCGTCCTCGCCGTCGCGGTGCTCGCCGTCGGGCTGGCCGCGGGCGTGTTCTTCACGTTCACCACGCTGATCGTGCCCGGGCTCAGGGACATGGACCCGCGGTCCACCCTCCAGAGCTTCCAGGCCATCGACCGACGGCTGCAGCCCGACCCGCCGTCCATCGACGGGCAGCCGGCTTTCGGAGCGGCCCTCGGCGGCGCCGCGGTCCTGACCGTCGCCGCGGCGATCCTCGGCTGGCCGCACTTCTCGACCACCACACGGACCCTCGCGGTCACCGCGGCGGCCGTCTACAACCTGGGCTTCCTGGTGCCGACCCTCACGACGATCCTGCCCTTCAACAACAGCCTGCGCGGCGTCGACCTCGACACCATGAGCGAGGCGGAGGTGGCCACCCGGCGTGCCGACTTCGACCGCACCTGGCGCGGCTGGAACCTCGTCAGGACCGCGTCCTCAGCGGCGGCCTTCGCCCTCCTCGTCGTGGTGGCGCTCGCGGGCGGGGGGTGAGCGGGTGGGCCTAGCTCGACTGCCGGGTCCAGGTCCCGCAGCCGTCGGTGAGGAAGCCGGCGTCGCCGGGGTAGATCCGGACGGAGGTCCTGCCGCCGAAGGTGAGGTTGTTCTCGAGGACTGCGCTGAACTCACCGGAGAAGGACGATCGACGCTCCCAGTAGCAGCCCTCGCGGCCGCCGGGGGCGGTGTAGAGACCAGGCTTGATCTGCGAGCCGACCGCCCACGACCCGTCCTTGAAGGTGGTGCGTGCCGCGCCGAGGGCCACCAACCTGGTCCAGGACCCGCAGCCGTCGGTCACGAAGTACTTGTCGCTCGCGCGGATCGTGACGATGGTCTGGTGCTCGGTGAACTCGTTGCTGATGACCCCCGCCAAGGACGTCCCAGGCCGGTCGCGACGCTCCCAGTAGCAGTAGTCGCTCGGGTTGGCGATGTACGTGCCGGCCTTGATGTCGATGCCGACGCGGTACGCGCCGTTCTTCGTGAGGGTCGGAGCGGGCTTGCCGACCTTGGCGGTCGCCGTGCTCAACCGGGAGGCGGTGATGTACGTGGACCGCGCGCCGGTGACCTTGACGGTGATCGTCTTGCCGTAGTCGGCGCCCACCAGGGTGTAGCTCGGCCGGGTCGCACCCGGGATGCTCACGCCGTCCCGGCGCCACTGGTAGGTCAGGCTCGCTGCCGGGCTCCACGTCCCGACCGTGGCCTTGAGCGTGCTCCCCACCCGTGCGGTCCCGGAGATCGTCGGGGCGACGGTCCGGGGGAACGGCTTCGCGACGAGCCCGGTGGCGGAGCTGGTGCTGGACGCCGCCGCATAGCCGCTGCGCTTGCCGGTCACGGTCACCGTGATCCGCCGGGCGTGGTCGCTCGCGGTGAGCCGATAGGTGCTGCGGTTCGCTCCGCTGATGGACCTGCCGTCGCGCTTCCACTGGTAGGTCAGCTGGGCTCCCGGCGACCAAGTGCCTGCGGTGGCCTTGAGGGTCGAGCCGACGTGGGGGGTGCCGGAGATCTTCGGTGTCGGGACCGTCGTGAACCGCCCGGCAGCCACGACCGTGCCCGCACTCGCACGCTTCGTCGTCGCGTAGCCCTCACGGCTCCCGGTGACGACGACGCTGAGGGTCCGGCCCTTGTCGGCGGCCTGGGGCGTGTAGGTGGACCCGGTCGCGCCGCTGATGCTCTTGCCGTCGGTCCGCCACTGGTACGTGAGGGTCGCGTCGGGGGACCAGGTGCCGGGGACCGCCTGGAGGGCGGAGCCGACCCGGACCGTGCCGGAGATCGTCGGTGTCGGGGAGGAGGGGAACGTCCCGGCGCCGACGACGGCGCCCTCGCTCACGGTGGTCACGCTGGTGTAGCCGTAGCGCGTACCGGTCACCGCGACGGTCAGCGTCTGCCCCTTGTCGGCGGTGGTCGGCGTGTAGGTCGAACCGGTCGCGCCCGTGACGGGCTGACCACTGATCTGCCACTGGTAGGAGAGGGATGCCTCCGGGTCCCAGGTCCCGGGGAGGGCCGTGACCTCGGCGTCGACGCGCACCGCGCCGGAGATCGTCGGCGTCGGGGCGGGATCGAGGTCCCCCGCGAGCACGGGCCCGGCGGTGGCGGTCACGGAGTCGGCCGCATCGCCCAGGGCGCCGGTGACCGTGGCGGTGAGCTCGGTGCCGAGGTGGTCCGCCGTCAGGGCGAGCTCGGCGCCGGTCTCGTCCGGGAGCACGACGTCGTCGGCGGACCACGTGTAGGTGAGCTCGACGTCGGCGGGGGTCCACTCGCCCGTCGTGACCTGCACGGTGGCGCCGACCTGCACGTCGCCCTCGATCGCGGCAGTCTCCGGCGCGACGACGACGATCGGGTCCGGCTCGCCGGTGTCGGCTCCCTCACCGGCATCGGCCTCCTCGACGGGGGGCAACCCACCGTCGGTGCCCTGGGCCGGCGCCACCAGCGCGACCGAGGCGGTGAGAGCGAGGGCGGTCGTGAGCAGCGCACCGAGCGCCGAGCTGCGCCGCCTGGCCCTGCCGGAGGAGGTGAGGACGCTGGACCTCAGGGTGTTCGTCATCGCGTGTCCGATCATGCTCAGCGGCCCCCAGGCCGGGAGCGGTCCCCCCGTCGCCATGACCGACGATGCAGAGTATTGGCGGACGACGCGTCCACGTGGCCGATTCGGTGACGAATCCGATCGAGAGCACCCGAACGGCCCAGCGGTGCCCCACCCCGAGGCGCGGTCGGGTGGCAGGCGTGCGAGCTGGGCGGGCCGGCCCGCCGTGGCGGCCGGTGGAGGTGGAGCAGGCTGGAGACACCTGTCACACCCCGGCGTAGCCTCCGACCCATCAGCCGCCGCGCCTGACGCAGGGAGAGCGCCATGACCGATCCGCTGCGGGAGCCGCCGCTCGCCGGCACGGAGGTCGAGCACCTGATCGGCACGCGCGAGCGGTTGCGGGCGACCTTCCGCTGGAAGGCCGGCGGGCTCGACGTCGAGCAGCTCCGCGCCCGCGCTGTGATGCTCCCGCCCGACGACGCCAGCTGAGCGCCCGGCCCCCGACCCCTGCCGCGTCAGTGGTGCTCCCCGACCCGACCGAGGGTGTCGACGGGCGTCGCGCCGGCGCGGGTCCACTGCGGCACGGGGCGGCTCCTCTCGGACCAGCCGGCGTTCCCCTCGGCGTCGGACCGCCAGTACCAGCACTGCCCGCGGCCCTCGGGCCAACCGTCGGGGGTGTCCTCCCAGGCCTCGCCGCGGCCGTACGGCGTGAGGTCGAGCAGGGCGAAGGACCCGGCGGCACCTTCGACGCCTCGCCCGGTGGTCGCGTAGGTGAGGAAGGTGCGGTCGCCGTCGCGCAGGTAGCAGGCGATCGAGCCCATATCGTCGCCGACCGGGGCCGGGGCGCCGCGCACCGAGTACCAGGGTTGCGTGTACCCCATGAACTCGACGAAGGGCGCGACCTCCTCCCACGGCCCCGTCGTCAGGATGGCGAAGGAGACGCCCCGGGCGTTGAGGTAGACGGCGTCCTTGAGGTGCCAGGCCCAGAGGGTGCACCCCTCGCACTGGCCCTGGTGCGGGGCGCCGTCGTGCCACATGTGCTTGTAGACGACGAGCTCCTCGCGTCCCTCGAACAGCGCGAGGAACGGCACCGGCCCGTCCGGCCCGACGACCTCGACGGACCCGTCGAACTCGACCATCGGCAGTCGACGTCGCTCCGCCGCCAGGGCGTCGCCCGCGCGGGTGTGCGCCTTCTCCCGCACGAGCAGCTCGTCGCGGGCGGCCTGCCAGGCGGCGAGGTCGACGACGGGTGGTCGGCCGGGACGTGCGGTGGACGTGCTGATGGGTGTGGTCGTCATGGTGCCCTCCGTGGTGGTGCACGCCGGTGGCGTCGCGGGCCGTCGTCCGCTCCCCAGGTAGACCGGCACACCGGTCGGAACTCATCGGCGTCCGCCACGGCCCTGGCCACGTCGCACATGTGCACCCAGGTCGTCCATGCGCAGGTGCGTCCTCGGTGCAGGTGTGCGACCTCGACAGGGGGAGGGGGCCGCAGCGGGGAGGTCGGGCGCCGGGCGGAGGGCGGACGGTCACCTGCTGTTCACCGTGGCGTGCCACCATCACGCCACCACCGGACCACATCGAGCAGGAGCGCCTCCGCCTGTGATCACCCAGGACGTCACCGCGCAGGACCCTCTGCGCGCCGGTGACCGGGCCGCCCCGGTACGCACCCTCATGGACGTGTTCGCCACGACCGTCGCCCAGTGGCCCGAGGCGGTCGCGATCGACGACGGCGACGAGGAGCTCACCTACGCGGCCCTCGACGAGGCGGTCCGGCAGCGCGCCGAGCACCTCGCGGCAGCCGGCGTCGGGCGCGGGGACCGGGTCGGGGTGCGGGCGACCTCGGGCACCGTCGGCCTGTACCTGTCGATCCTCGCGGTGCTGCGCGCCGGGGCCTCCTACGTGCCGGTCGACGCCGACGACCCGGACGAGCGGGCGCGCCAGGTGTTCGCCGAGGCCGGGGTGCGCGTCGTCCTGGGGGACGGGCTCGAGCTCCGCGCGCCGGACGGGACGGTCGTCCCGGACTCGACGGCCACGCCCGACGACGACGCCACGCCCGACGACCTGACGCCCGAGGACGACGCCTGGGTCATCTTCACCTCGGGCTCGACCGGGACCCCCAAGGGTGTGGCCGTCACGCACCGCAGCGCCGCGGCCCTGGTCGACGCCGAGGCACGGCTCTTCCTCCGCGATGCGCCCATCGGCCCCGGGGACCGGGTGCTCGCCGGCCTGTCCGTGGCCTTCGACGCCTCGTGCGAGGAGATGTGGCTCGCGTGGCGGCACGGCGCGACCCTCGTCCCGGCCCCGCGCGCCCTGGTGCGCGCGGGCACCGAGCTGGGCCCGTGGCTGGTCGAGCGCGAGATCACCGTGGTCTCGACCGTCCCGACCCTGGCGGGGATGTGGCCGGTCGAGGCCCTCGACGCCGTCCGGCTGCTGATCTTCGGCGGGGAGGCCGTCCCGCGGGAGCTCGGCGACCGGCTCTGCGCGCCGACCCGCGAGGTGTGGAACACCTACGGCCCCACCGAGGCGACCGTCGTCGCGTGCGCGGCCCTCCTGCAGCCGGGGGAGACCGTGCGGATCGGGCTGCCCCTGGACGGGTGGGACCTCGCCGTCGTCGACGCCGAGGGCAACGAGGTCGCCGAGGGGGAGCCCGGGGAGCTGATCATCGGTGGCGTGGGCCTGGCCCGCTACCTCGACCCCGCGCTCGACGCCGTGAAGTTCGGATCGATGGACACCCTCGGCTGGGAGCGGGCCTACCGCACAGGTGACCTGGTCGAGCGGCACAGCGAGGGGCTCACCTTCGTCGGGCGCGCCGACGACCAGGTCAAGGTCAACGGCCAGCGGATCGAGCTCGGCGAGGTCGAGGCAGCTCTGCTGGCCCTTCCGGGGGTGGGTGCGGCGGCCGCAGCGGTCCAGCGCTCGGCGACCGGCGCGAGCCTGCTGGTCGGGTACGTGGTGCCGAGCGGAGCTGCCGTCGACCTCCCCGCCGCCCTCGCCCAGCTCCGTGACCGGCTGCCGGCGACCATGGTCCCGATGCTCGCCCAGGTCGAGGAGATCCCGACCCGTACCTCGGGCAAGGTCGACCGCGCGGCCCTCCCGTGGCCCCTCGAGGACGCCATGCGCGAGGAGTCGACGTTGCAGGGCACCGCGGCCTGGGTGGGCGAGCAGTGGGCCGCGGTCATCGGGGTGCACCCGACCGACGACGCCGACGACTTCTTCGCCCGCGGAGGCAGCTCGTTGACCGCCGCCCAGCTGGTCTCGGCGCTGCGGGTCCGCTACCCCGAGGTCACCGTCGCCGAGGTCTACGACCACCCTGCCGTCGGCGACCTCGCCGAGCACCTGCGCACCACCTGGCCCGAGATCTCCGAGGACTCGACCCCCGAGGCCCCCGGCCCCCCGGTCCGCCCCGTGCCGGTCCTCAGCCAGACCGTCCAGCTCCTCGCCCTGGTCCCGTTGCGCACCCTGGTCGGGCTGCGCTGGCTCACGGCCCTCGCCGCGATCAACGCCGTGCTCGACGGCCTGTGGGGGGTGCCCTGGGCGGTGCCGGTCACGTGGTGGTGGGTGCTCGCCGGGTGGGTGCTCACGGTCAGCCCCCTGGGGCGGATGGGAGTCAGCGCGCTGGGCGCTCGGGCGCTGCTCCTCGGCGTCGGGCCGGGGGAGTACCCGCGAGGTGGCAGCGTCCACCTGAGGCTGTGGGCGGCCGAACGGCTGGTCGAGGGCTTCGGGGCGATCACCTCGGCCACCGCCCCGTACGTCGGGCTCTACGCGCGGGCCCTGGGCGTGCGGATGGGGCGGGGGGTCGACCTGCACTCGGTGCCGCCGGTCACCGGGCTGCTCACCCTGGGTGACCAGTGCGCCGTCGAGCCCGAGGTCGAGCTGTGCGGGCACTGGGTGGACGGCGACGTGCTGCACGTCGGGCGTATCAGCGTCGGCAAGCGAGCCACCATCGGCGCCCGGAGCGTGCTGTACCCGGGGGCGAAGGTCGGCGCGGGGACCGACGTCGCGGCCGGATCGGCCGTGCACGGCGCCACCGGCAAGGCCGAGTACTGGTCCGGGTCCCCGGCGGCCAAGGTCCACGAGGCACGCCACCCGTGGCCCGCCGAGCGCCCGACGTCCGGCCCGCGCGAAGGAGCCTGGCTGCTGGGCTACGCCCTGGCCGGGATCGCCCTCGCGGGCCTCCCGGTCGTGGCCGTGGGCGCAGGGCTCCTCGTGCTGGGCCGGGCCGTCCGCGACACCATGACCCTGGGCGCCGCCGTCGGGCACGCCCTCCTGCTCGCGCCCGTCGCGACCCTGGTCGCCTTCGCGGTGTACGCGGTGCTGGTCGTCGTCGGCGTGCGCTTCCTGTCGCACGGTCTGGCCGAGGGCTACCACCCGGTGCGCTCGCGGGCGGGCCTGCAGGCGTGGTCGGTCGAGCGCCTCATGGACGCCGCACGGACGGCCCTCTTCCCCCTGTACTCCTCGGTGGGGACCCCGGCCTGGCTCCGCCTGCTCGGGGCCCGGGTGGGCCACGGGACGGAGATCTCGACGGTCATCGGCCTGCCCAGCATGATGCGGATCAAGGACGGGGCCTTCCTCGCGGACGACACGATGGTCGCGCCCTACGAGCTCGGCGGCGGCTGGGTGCGGGTGGCCCCGGCCAAGGTCGGACGACGGGCCTTCGTCGGGAACTCGGGCATGACCGCCCCCGGGCGCACCGTTCCCAAGAACGGCCTCGTCGCGGTGCTGTCGGCGACCCCGAACCGCACCCGCGCGGGCTCGAGCTACCTCGGCAGCCCCCCGGTCCGCCTGCCCCGGGCCCCCGTGCTCGACGACCCGGGCCGCACCTACGACCCGCCCCGCCGGCTGCAGGTCGCCCGCGGGCTGGTCGAGCTGTGCCGCGTGGTCCCGGCCCTGGTCGTCGGGCTGCTCGGGCTCGCCACCCTGCTGGCGCTCCAGGGCGTCGTCCTCGCGGCCGGCTGGGCAGCGGCCGCCGCGCTCAGCGGGGTGGTGCTGCTGGCCACCGGCGTGGTCGCGGCCGGGGTGACGGTCGCCGCGAAGTGGGCGCTGGTGGGCCGGTTCCGGGTGGGGGAGCACCCGCTGTGGAGCTCGGCGGTGTGGAAGGGAGAGCTCGCCGACACCTTCACCGAGATGGTCGCGGCGCCGTTCTTCGCCGACGTCGCGAACGGTACTGTCGCGGTGGTGTGGTGGCTGCGAGCGATGGGTGCGCGGATCGGACGCGGCGTGTGGTGCCAGACGTACTGGCTGCCCGAGGCCGACCTGGTCCGGCTGGGGGACGGGGCGACCGTCGGCCCCGGCTGCGTGGTGCAGACCCACCTGTTCCACGACCGCGTGATGAGCCTGGACACCGTGACCCTCGACGAGGGCGCAACCCTCGGCCCGCACGGTGTGGTCCTCCCCGCTGCTCGTCTGGGCGCGGGATCGAGCGTCGGCCCGGCCTCGCTGGTGCTGCGCGGGGAGCACGTGCCCTCGGGGACCCGGTGGGTCGGCAACCCGATCGCCCCGTGGGCCGCGCGGCCCGCGCGCGAGCCGGCGGCCGGCGCGGTCACCGACCCGGTGCCCGCGTGACGGCGGGCGGGCAGGGCGACGTCGACCCCTACCAACCCGATCACGGCAGCACCGCGTTCCACGTCGAGCACTACGACCTCGACCTCACCTACCGGCCGCACCTCAACCGGCTGCACGGGACCGCCACGCTGCGGGTCCGCACCCTCGAGGACCTCACCGAGCTCGCCCTCGACCTCGCCGGGCTGACGGTCGAGAAGGTCACCCTGACCGGCGCCCGGCTGGCCCGCTACGTGCACCGCGCCGATCGCCTGGTGCTGCGGCTCGGCGGCGAGGTGACGGCCGGGACCGAGCTGACCGTCGTCGTGAGGTACGGGGGGAACCCGGCGCCGATCAGCAGTCCCTGGGGACCTGTGGGCTGGGAGGAGCTGACCGACGGGGTGGTGGTCGCGAGCCAGCCGACCGGGGCGCCGTCGTGGTTCCCCTGCAACGACCGGCCCGCGGACAAGGCCACCTACCGGACCTCGATCACGGTCGACAACCCCTACCGGGTGCTCGCCCACGGCGCCCTCGTGTCCTCGAAGCGCCGGGCGAGCGCGACGACCTGGGTCTACGAGGAGAAGCGCCCGACGTCGACCTACCTCGCGACCGTGCAGATCGGCCAGTACGAGGAGCACGAGCTCGTCGCCGAGCCCGTCCGGCAGGCCGTGCTGGTGCCGACCGCCCTGCGGACCGCGGCCCGGGACCGGCTCGCCCACCACGGCCAGCTCATGACCTTCTTCGCCAGGATCTTCGGTCCGTACCCGTTCGCGACGTACACCCTCGTCATCACCGAGGACGACCTCGAGATCCCTCTCGAGGCGCAGGGCCTGTCGATCTTCGGGGCCAACCACCTCAGCTCCACCGACGGGGACGAGCGCCTCATCCCGCACGAGCTCGCCCACCAGTGGTTCGGCAACTCCGTGTCGCCGTCCTCCTGGCAGCACATCTGGCTCAGCGAGGGGTTCGCCTGCTACGCCGAGTGGCTGTGGTCCGAGGAGTCCGGCGGACGCAGCGCCGACGCCCTCGCGAGCACCTGGCACCGGCGCCTGTCCCGCCTCGACCAGGACCTCGTGCTCGCGGACCCGGGCTACCGCCGGATCTTCGACGACCGCGTCTACAAGCGCGGGGCGCTCACGGTGCACGCCCTGCGCGGTGCCCTGGGGGACGAGGCCTTCGTCGCGATGGTGCGCGGCTGGACCTCGCGGTACGCCGGCGGGAGCGTCACGACGGCGGACTTCCGGGAGCACGCCCTCGAGCACGCGACCGAGACCGGCGGGACCGAGCTCGCCGGGGAGGTCCAGGGCCTGCTCGAGGCCTGGATCGACGGCGCCGCCCTGCCGCCCCTGGACGGGGCCTCGGGCCGGGGTTGGCTCGATGCGCTCCGCCGGTAGACGAGAACCTGGTCCGCACCTAGCGTCGTGATCACGGTCAACCGACCACCACGAGCCGAGCCACCCAGCCGAGCCACCAGGAGCGTGCATGAAGGTCGTCGCCGTCTACAGCGTCAAGGGTGGGGTGGGGAAGACCTCGGCCGCCGTGAACCTCGCATGGCACGCCTCCCAGAAGCACCGGACCCTGCTGTGGGACCTCGACCCGCAGGGCGGTGCGACGTTCCTGCTCGGCGTCAAGCCCAAGCAGAAGGCCAAGGCTGACGTGCACGCCCTGGTCAAGGGCAAGACCGACCTCGCCGACGTCGTCCGGTCCACCGAGGACAAGAAGCTCGACGTCATCCCCGCCCACGACTCCTACAGCGCCCTGGACGTCGAGCTCGACGGCACCAAGCGGCCCGAGCGGCAGCTCGACAAGATGCTCGCCTCCCTGAGCAAGCACGAGGTCGTCGTCCTCGACTGCCCGCCCGGGATGTCCTTGCTCTCCGAGGCGATCCTGCGCGCGGCCGACGTCGTGGTGGTGCCGCTGGTGCCGTCCCCGCTGGCCATGCGGTCCCTCGACCAGGTGACGGACATGGTCACCGACATGAAGAAGGGACGCCCGAAGATCGTGGGCTTCCTCTCCATGGTCGACCGTCGCAAGACCATCCACCGTGACGTCGCCGACAGGCTGCCCCAGGAGTCCAAGCACGTCATCGACGTGGCCGTGCCGGCCTCGAGCATGGTCGAGAAGATGGGCGTCGAGCGCGCACCGATCTCGACCTTCGCGCCGCGCAGCGTGCCGGCCAAGGCCTACGGCGAGCTGTGGAAGGGCGTGCGGTCGGCGCTGTCGCTGTGAGTCGGTGAGCGCGGAGGCCAGCGCTGCGGTCGGGCGGGCGCTGCGGTGGGCGGGCGCCGCGGGCAGGCGGGCGCTGCGGTCAGCGGGTACCGAGCGCGGCGAGGACGGCGTCGCCGTCGTGCTGGTGGACGGAGAGCCGGGGCAGACGGCTGGGCCCGCCGGGCTCGGTGGGGCCGGGGGCGTGCGGCACGACGGCGACCGCTCCCGCGACCCCGGGCCCCAGGTCGAGGTCGGCGAGCACCGCGCGGGTGCCGTCGGGGGTGAGGGCTGTGCGGCGTCCTCGTCGGGAGCTGATCACCAGGTCTGCCGGGTCGGTGCGCAGCCCGGCGCCGGTCGCCTTGAGGACGGCCTCGGCGCTGACCCAGGACCGGGCGACGGCAGAGGTGAGGGCGGCCCGCCGCTGGCGAGTGCGGGCGGTCACGCCCCGGCGTGACGGCGGCAGGGCGCCCAGCGGAGCGGCCGAGATGGCCGCGTGGGACTCGACGTCGACCCCGACGGGCCCGGCCTCGCTGACCGCGACGGCGACGAGCGCCCCGGCGCGCGTGAGGCTCAGGTGCGGGCCGGTGCCGGTGCCGGTGGCGAGGGAGACCGGGCCGTGCGGACCTGCGCAGGTGGGGCACCGCACGTGCAGGGGAACCTCGCGAGGGGCGCAGCCGAGATGCTCGCCGAGAACCGCCCGGAGGAGCGCGCGCCCCTGGATGAAGCGGGAGGCCTGAGGGCCCGGGAGGTCGGCGGCGCGGGAGCGCTCGACGGCGTCGAGGTGGGCGAGCCAGCTGGAGGTGAGGTCCGCCGGCTCGGCCAGCCAGACGTCGACCGTCGCCGGCGGCCTCGCACGGTTCAGCACGGGCCCATCCTCCCCCGGCCCGTACGCGATCGCCGTCGGGCCGCCGCCCCGCGCCCCAAGTCGCACATCTGCACCCAGGTCGCACCTGCGCACGTGCGTCCTCGGGGCAGACGTGCGACCTCGCGGTCTGCATCGTCACCGACCCCGACCAGGTACCGGCGCTGATCACTCCCTGACGCTGCCTGCCCCTGCTCCCGAGGTCGCACATCTGCACCCAGGTCGCACCTGCGCACGTGCGTCCCCAGTGCAGACGTGCGACTTGGGCGGGCAGGGGGCGTGCTCGCCACTTGCCCGCGACCACCGGGGGCTTAGCGGGGGCCGGAGAGACGCAGGCGAAGCGCCTTGTCGCGCGACGGGTCGTCCCTCACCGGCGAGGGGCTCAGTCGGCTGGCTCGACCAGAGGGCGGTCGTCCACGGGGCGCGGCGCACGCATGAAGAATCGCTGCAGCGTCACGTCTCCGCGTCGTACCACCTCGTCGTGCACCACACGGAAGCCCGCCCGCTCGAAGACCGGCCTGGCCACGAGGCTGGAGTGCGTCGTCAGCTCGGGCAGGCCGTCGAGCACCGCCGCGGCGCGCACGTGGTCCAGCAGAGCGTGGGCGACTCCACGTCGACCGAACCGTGGATCGACGAACAGCCGGTTGACGTAGCCGCCCTCCTCGAGGTCCGCGAAGCCGGCAAGGACACCGTCGTGCTCGGCGACGAAGGTGCGCACCTCCAGGCGTTCGGCGCCCCACCGGGCGAGCTCGCGCGGGGCGCCCAGCCACGCCTCGACCTGCTCCTGGGTGTAGCGCGCTCGTCCGGTCGTGGTGATCGCTCGTTCGAAGACGTCGAGGGTCGTCGCGGCGTCGGTCTCGGCGTAGTCCCGGATCAGCACGAGCCCAACCCTAGGTCTCGTCCGCCCTGGGCTCCGAGGACGACGACCCGGTGCCGGCTCCCCGCCGGGGTCGCACCTCTGCACCGAGGTCGCCCATGCGCAGGTGCGTCCTGGGTGCAGATGTGCGACCTCAGCGGGAGGAGGGGGAGGAGGGTAAGGGGGAGGAGCGGGAGAGGGAGGAGGGGCGGGTCAGGGGGCGGGGACCAGCCAGGGCTCGTGCTCGGCGCCGAAGGGGTCCCGGAGCTGGATGGCGTACCGCTCGCCCTCGACCACCGGGATCGTCACCCCCTGCTCGGCCGCGACCGGCGTCCCGCGGGGGACCAGGGCCCCCGCCCCGGCGAGCAGCTGGGCCGTCCACCTCGGCCGGCCCTCGGGGATCGGGGTGAGTCCGGCGACCGTCACCTCGATGCTCCCGCCGGTCGCCGTCGAGCCCAGCGTCGGCAGCGGCCCGGTGGTGTCGACCCAGGCGGGGGTCGAGTACGGCCCCCAGGGGGAGGGGATGCGCTCGAGCTGGGGTCCGGTGCTGCGGATCTCGGTCGGCAGCTCGGTCGCCCCGGGCGCCAGCGTGGCCTCGGCCGGGTAGCGCACGCACGCGGCGAGGGCGGACCGCACCCACGGCACGCCGCGCAGCCGCACCGTCCCCTCGTGCACCTCAGGCTCCTCGGGTCGCGGCGCGAGCCGGACGGTCGCGAGCTCGGGCCAGTAGACGGGCTGCACCTGCGACCCGAGGTGCTCGACCAGCCGTGCCTCGATCCCGTCCCGGGGCAGGGACCCGAGCAGGCCCGACGGCGGCCGGGTCACCCGCACGGTCGCGGCCACCACGCCCTCGGGCTCGGCGCGCAGCACCAGGTCGGGCACCGGCGGGAACTCGCTGAGCGGGACCACCAGGGCGACGGGGTCGGTCGCGGAGAAGGGCGTGGTCACGGTCTCGGTCGGCGGCCCACCTGGGTGCCGGCTCGGTGTCGCGGTCACCGCCACGGCCCGGACGAAGACCACGCCGTCGATCCCGGCGGGCAGCTCGAGCGTGGCGTAGCAGGTCGAACCCTTGACGGGGAAGGACGCGGTGCTGGCCCACGAGTAGTGGGACCGTCGGTCACGCGCGCCCATCTGGGCGCGCACCGCCCTGGCCCGCTCGGCGCGGGACCCTGCGGTGTCGGCCGGCATCCCGAACGCGCGTCGGAGCGCCGACTCCCCGGCCATGAGCACGCGGTACGCCCGGGCGTGCGGGGCGGCCTCGATCGCCAGGGTCACGCTCACGGTCGGGGCGCCGCTGCGGCGCGTGGTCGGGATCAGGCGCGGGCCGACGCGGGGTGCTCGGATCGGACGAGGGTCCACGACCCGCACGGTGACGGTGGTCGCAGCCGACTCCCGGCCGTCGGCGTCCCGGGCCCGGACCGAGACGCTCTCGTCGACCACCTGGCCAGGCACGGTCATCGGGGCCGGGTGATGGACCACGCGGCGGACCGGTGCGGCGCTCCGGCCCTCGGCCGCGGTGAGGTCCAGGACCTGCGGCCCCCCGCGCGGCAGGTCGAGCACCAGGGCAGTGACCGGCATCGAGCCCGGCGCGCGGGCCCCCGCCGCCAGCACCTCGACCCGCACCGCGCCGCAGGACGCAGCTCCGTCCCCGGTCGGGGCAGGTTCAGCCAGGACCAGTCCCGTGGTCAGGCGGGGCTGAGGGGGCAGCGGTCGGTCGGGCCGGGGCACCGTGAGGCTCCCGGCCCCGCCCCACCGGCCCAGCCAGTCACCGAGCCGGACGGTGAGCTCGACCGCGGGGTCGGTGCCGGCCAGCTCGTCGACGTGCAGCACGTGACGCAGGTCGACCTTCGACCACCCGGCGAGCATGGGCGCGGGGGCTCCGGGCGGCCCGGGGTGCAGGGTCCGTGGCGTCGGCGCCGTCTGGACGAAGGAGACCAGCCCTCGGGGCACGACCTCCTCGACCGCGACGCTGGCCGACCACCGGTCCACGGCCACCGGTGCCCAGGCGGGGCGCCGCACGGTCAGGCCGGGGGCGCGGGGCCGGTCGGAGGGCGCCTCGCGCAGGTAGGGGATGGGCACGGCGAGGAGCCGGAGGTCCCACCAGTCGCCGCTCAGGAGTGGCGCCAGCTGCGCGACCTGGCCCTGGAGGTCCGCGTACCCGCCCCCGAGCTCCTCGTCGTAGAGCTGCTCGAGACGGTCGAGCCGACTGAGCCCCCGCCCCCGGCCTCGCTCCCACGGCTGACGTCGTATCAGGGTCGGCAGCAGCGCGACCAGCAGGCCTCGCCCGTGGTGGAGGTGCTCGGGCTCGCGCTCGAGGGTGCCGGACAGTCCCATCCACCGTGCGACCCCGGGGTCTACAGCCGCCTGGAGGTAGGCCTGCACCGCGTCCTGGGACACCTGCGAGGCGGCCACGCCCTCGGCCGCGACCGACTGCCCGACCAGCCGGCCCACCCCGCCGGCCACCACCGACCCGTACGCGGCCTCGGCCCACGCCCCGACGCCGTCGACCTCCTCGCCGCCTCCCGCTGACCGCCGCGGCTCGACCAGCTGGCGGACCCGGTCGACCTCCCGTCGACCGTCGGGCTGCAGCAGTCCGGGGTCGACGGCATCGTGCGGCAGGCGGTGCAGCGGGGCGCTCAGCTCGACGCGGGTGCGCCAGTCCTCCGCCCACGGCGCGGGCAGGTAGAGCGGGAGGGTCTGCGCGAGCTCGGTGGCCAGCCCGGCGCGGTCGACCACCCAGCTCGGGTCCACCCGGTCCAGGTGCCATGTCCCGACCTCGGCGTAGGCCTCGTGCACGGCCCCGCGGCCGGTCACCTCGACGGTCTCGCAGCCGGCCGCGGCGACGGCGTGCTGGTGATCCCCGGGCAGCGGCTCGGAGCGTTCGGCGATGACCGACCCGGTGCCCGCGGGGGTGCGGAGCCGGTCGGTGGCGGTCAGGCGGAGGTCGCCGTCGGCCTGCAGCCACGCCCAGCCCAGCACCTCGAGGGGCTCGACGGCAGGCGGGTACGCGAGGGTGAGCCGCCGGCCGTCGTCCTCGTCGATCTCCCAGGGTCCTGTCCCGATGGGGGAGGTCTGGAGCGGGCCGACGGCGCGGAAGCTGTCCTCGTTGACCGGGACCTCGAGCAGGATCGTCGGCCCGGCGGGCAGCCCGCCCCGGGGCCCGAGGGTGACGTGCCAGTGCAGCCCCTCGGGCACCTGGTCGTCGGCTCCGGCCCCGGTGGCCCAGGCGAGGTCGCCGAAGGCCACGTCCCGCCGGCAGAACCCCTCGCTCATCAGGCCTCCAGCGGGGTGAGGGTGGTCGCGGTGAACCGGGGCACCGGGTCGATCGTGGTGCGCCGCGTGAGCCACGTGGTCCGGTCGGTGACCCCGAGGGTGACCGTGGTCGCGGCGGTGAGGGATACCGGCGTCGGGGTGAGCCACAGGGCGACCGTGCCCGCCCGGTTGGCGCGCCGCACGGCCAGCTCGGCCCCACCCACCACGCAGGTGCGCAGTCCCATCCGCGCCCCGCCGTCGCGCACCAGGGGCTCGGTCGACTCGAGCAGGATCCCGACGACGCCCCACGAGTCCCCGGCGCGGGCCCACAGGACGCTCGACCGGTTCTGCGGGGTGGGCCGCAGCGGCGCCAGCCCGAGCTGGTGGAGGAGCAGCTCGACCTCGCCGTCCTCCTGCCGCCAGCCGGGCGGACGGCTGACCGCCCGGACGGGGAGGTCCCCGTGGGTGCGGGTGGTGCGGGCGCCCCCGCTGGTGAACCCGAAGCTGCGGATCAGGTGCGAGGGAGTCAGGTAGTGCGAGGTGGTGAAGGTCATCGCGGCCAGGGCCGGGGTCGAGCGACGGGGCAGCTCGCCGGCCGGGGGAGTCACGCAGGACAGCTCGTAGCTCGCGCCCCGCGCCAGTGGCTCCGGCCAGCGCAGCACCAGCTCGGTGGGCGGCACCGCGCAGCCGACCAGCTGGGCCGCCTGCTGCACGGCCAGGGAGAGGGCGACCTTCGGCTTGGTCGCGGCGGGCTGAGGGTGCGGCACCCGGTACACGTCGGTGGCCTGGCGGTCGGTGCGCCGCAGCAGCAGCCCGATCTCGCGCTCGTACAGGGCCGCGAGCTCGACGGGGTGCAGGGCGAGGAACTCGATGCCGGGCCGGTCGAGCGCGTCCGTGACGAAGACGAGCTCGGCGCGGTCGGGCAGGGTGAAGCCCTTGACGTACCGGGTCAGGTAGCCGGGCCGGAACTGGGCGACCACCAGGGCGGTCGCCAGGTGCTCAGTCATCTCGGCGATCGTGTCGCCCGGCCCGCCACCGACCGGTTCCGCGCCCGTCGTCGCGCTGACCAGGGCGTTCGGGTACACCTTCCAGGGGGCGCCCCACCCGACGGCTGTCCCGGTGGTGGCCTCCTCGGCGGGGGGCAGGGTCGGGGGCGGCCCGGCCGGGGCCCTCGCGGTGGCGAAGTACCAGTGCCTGGTGACCGGGTCGGGGCCCGAGGCACCGGTGAGCTCGGGCTGCCCCGGCACCGAGAGCCTGCTGGTCCACCCCAGGCTCACGCTCAGCCGGTAGCGGTGCCCGGGCCGCAGCAGCCGGTAGGTCTGGGTGTAGTCCTGGCTCGACTCGACGTCGGCCGCAGCCGCGGCGGCCTTGCCTGCCGCGCCCGCGTCGGCCGCCTCGGCGTCCCGCGCGGCGGTGGCGTGCAGCCCGAGCAGCACCGCGGGGCGC
Source organism: Actinotalea soli (assembly GCF_017565425.1). Taxonomy (GTDB): domain Bacteria; phylum Actinomycetota; class Actinomycetes; order Actinomycetales; family Cellulomonadaceae; genus Actinotalea; species Actinotalea soli. Next base: position 137,708 of record NZ_JAGEMK010000004.1, on the reverse strand, counting down.
AGCCACGGCACGGTCACCTCGATCCGCACGACGGCGGCCGACCCCGCCGCCGTGGGGAGCGCCACCCGGGCGAGCACCCAGGCGCCGTCCTCGACGAGTCCGAGGTCCTCGACGAGCAGGGCCAGAGACCCGCCCGAGGCGGCGCGGGCGCGGGCCCCGAGGCCGTTGACCCCGAGGAACCTGTCGTCGTCGTGCCCGGCGGCCAGCAGCAGGTAGAGCTCGCCGCCGACCACGGGACGGTCCAGGGTGAGCACCGTGCGCATCGTCGTGGCGGCCTCACCCGGCACCCCGAGGTGGGACCCTCGCAGCCGCAGCCCGTCGGGGTGCCCGCGGTCCCCGGCCGGCACGGGGGCGGGCAGGGGCGTCGGTCCGCCGTAGGCCGTGGCCCCGGGGAGCGGGTCCTCCCCGGCGGTACCGGCCTCGGGGGCCGTGGCCACCGTGAACCCCGTGCCGCCCGTGAAGCTCGCGACGGTGGTGCCGGCCCAGGGGTCGTGCTCGGGCGGCACGTGCCATCCGCCGCCGGTCACAGCGGTCGCGTCACCCCCGAGGGCCCAGCCGGGCCCCGCTGGTGCCTCCCACCGGCAGGCGCCGCCGATCAGGGTGGCGGGGCTCATCATCGGCTCGAGGTGGCTGCCGTCCCCGGCGAGGTGCGCGGCCCACGCAGTCAGGGAGCGGCGCAGCAGCACGAGCTCGCGCTGGCCGGAGGTGCCCGCGGGCCACGCCCCGACCCCCGCAGGCACCTGCCAGCGAGCCGTGCTCTGCAGGGCGATCGCGACCGGGGCGTCGGGGTCGGTCACGTCCTCCAAGGACAGCCTGGTCAGGCTCCACACCACCTGCGCCCCACCCGAGGCCACGACCCCGAGGTTGGTGCTCGGCGTGGGCTGCGGCAGGGTGACCCGCGGCGCGATCGGGAACCCCAGGATCGGCACGACGTCCGGCCAGACCTCCGGGGCCTCACCCCACCCGCCCGAGGGCCCCGACGCGCCGCCCGGGGCGGGCTGCAGGGGCAGGCCCACGAGGTCCTCGCCCACGGCGGTGTCGACCGCGGGCAGCGAGCGGGCCAGGCCGTCAGCCAGTCGCACCTGCGGCCAGGGCCAGTCCTCCGGGGCCGGCACGGGGGCCTCGAGGGCGTCGGACTGGTCGAGGGTGTCGAGGGTGATGCACCGGCGGACCGTGTCGAAGACGAGGTCGAGCTCCCCGCAGACCTGCACCGCGAAGGCGAACTGCTGGCTGCCGTCGGACTGGTCCTGCCAGATCTGCAGGGTGAGGGTCGCCGAGATGCCGACCCGGAAGGGCCCGAGCCCGAGGCGACCGGAAACGGTGCCCTGCACCCAGGCGAGCATCGGGCGGGTGCTCAGCAGCGCCGCGAGGGAGGCGGAGATCTCGGCCCAGAGCAGTCCTTTGGCCCCGAGCACCACGCTGATCCCGGCGCCGACGCCGACCGCGAACCCCTGGACCTCGGGGGCCGTCCGGAGCAGGCCGGGGTCGGCGATGCCGTCCCCGGCGACCATGAGGAAGGCCCACCCGTCGCAGGCGAAGGGCGTCTCGGGCAGCACCCGCGCGGAGACGGGGCCGGGCGGTCGGCCGGTGGGCCCGAGCACGCCGTCGTCGCTCCCGGCGCGGAACCACCAGCCCTGGCTGCCGACGGGGAAGTGCCCACCCACGGGGATCCGCACGTCCAGGAGGTACGGGATGCGGTAGCGGCCCTCCAGGACGAGGTCGATCGCCTCGGGGGTCGCCGACAGGCCGCCGAAGACCTCGAGCTCGACCCCGGGGACGTCGTCCTCCGCGCGGTCGGCGAGGTCGTCCAGGGCAGTCCTGCTGATCCCGGTCCGTGGCGTCAGCAGGGTGCCGTCGAGGCCGACGCGCAGGGCGAGGTCGGGCAGGGTCATGCCGAGCACACCCAGGGCGTTGACCAGGAAGCCGCCGTCGGGCACGGTGCCGATCTGCACGCCCATGCCGATGGTCATGGCCCCGGCCCGGGTCTCGAGCGGCTGCCACGGCTTCCACCGGCGCAGGTCGGTGAACGGGTCGTCGGGGTCGAGCTCGGGCAGGGCACCGTTCGAGGCGAAGGTGCCCAGCGCACCGTAGAGGCCCAGCCCGGTGGGCCCGAGGGGGATCGGGCCCGGCAGGTCCACCGCGAAGCCGATCTCGACCTTGTCCCCGGTGCCGTCGTAGCGGACGAGTCCCATCGCGGCGAGCATCACCGGCAGCAGCTCGATGCCGAGCACGACGGCGAACCCCGTGCTGGTGAGGGAGACGTCGCCCTCCCCGTGGATCACCCCAGGGATCTCGACCGAGGCCGCCAGCCCCCGCAGCCCGAGGGCCACCGCCCCGTGCTCGACCGTGGCCCGCACCGTCGCCCCGCTGACCCGCACCGGCCCCAGGTCGACGACGAACCGCAGGTCGATCTCGAACCAGGTGGAGCCGTGCCCCGAGCGGGTGCCGACCACGTCGAGCAGGGAGCCCGGTGTCTGGACCGTCCAGGTGCCCGGGTCGACGACGTCGGGCCGTGCCCGGGAGTAGTCCAGGATGAGCTGCTCGCCCGCGGGGGCCGTGGGGTCGACGGTGACCCGGACGTCGCGCCAGCGCACCCGCATCGGTCGGTCCTCCGCGGTCATGCCGATCCCCAGGGGACCCGTGCGCCACAGCCGCGCACGGATCGAGCCCTCGAGGTCCACGCGTGCGCTGATGGTCGGTCCCGAGCCGGCCGAGGCGTCGAGGGTCACGCCGTGCACCGTGAACCCGCCCTCGGCGACGAGCAGTCGGCCGACGACGGCGGCCGCCCCGAGCAGGGCTGCCGTGGTGGCGGCGGCCGAGCCCGCGCGGATGGCCGGGGCCAGGGTGACGGCCACCCCCGCGGCGACCTCTCCCGCTCCGGGGCCCTCACGGTGCAGCAGACCGCGCGGGGCCTCGGACTCCACGGTCACGGTCACGCTGAGGTCCCCGGGGCGGTCCGGCGGGCGGGCGAGGGTGCACCGCAGCCGGAGCGGCTGGTCGACCGTGGGCCCGGCCGCGCCCAGCAGCCCTGGGCCCTCGGGCAGGTCCAGGATCACCGACCCGCCCGTGGGCACCAGCTGCGTGAGGGAGTCCGCCTCCGGGACGTGCCAGGACAGGGTGCCGCCGAGGGCTGGGGCCTCGCCGTCGGCCCCGGCGGGCTGCACGGCCAGCTCGAGGTCGAGGCGCCCGTGGCCGCAGGTCAGGTCAGCCCGGCAGGGCAGGCCACCGACGACGGGGGCGCTCGGGGGCAGCACGAGCGTGGCGCCCGGCAGGTGGAGCACCCCGCCCGTCGCGGTGACCGTCGCGGGCAGCCGCAGGCCGACGCCGCCGGGCAGCAGCAGGTCCGGCCCGGTGAAGGTCAGCTCCAGGCCGTCGTCGACGGTGACCGTGGCGGCGTGGTCCTGGGAGCCCCGCACGGTCAGGGAGCCACGGGCGGTCACCGTGGGCGGCACACCGGTCCCCGCGAAAATGAGCCGATGACGGGGTCCGGTGCCGATGGCGGTGACGGTCGCGGCCTGGACCCCGGAGGGCAGCGTGAGGGTCGCCTGGTCGAGGGAGACCGTGAGGGCGAACCCGGGAGCGCCGGGCCCGGTCGGGGACGCGACCATGATGGCGACCTCGCCGCTGATCGTGGCCCCGAGCAGACCGGGGACGGTCACGGCGGCGGCCAGCGGCCCGGTGAAGGACTGCGCGCCGGTGAGTGGACCGGGAGGGTCGGGGAGGGCTGCCAGGACCCGGTGGACGGCAGGCGGAAGCACGGTGCCGGATGCCCGGCCGGCGACCTCGAGAGCGTCAAGGAGTGCCATGCCACAGACCGTCGCGAGAGGGGGGGACGGGGGCCCGGCTCCACTGCCGGGGCGTCCCTGGAGACCGTTCTGACGGTACGCCTGGACGCGCGCCGGGGGAAGAGCGACATCTCGGACAGGGCTGCTCCGTCCCTGACCTGCACGGATGTGAGCGTGGTGCGCCGTCACATCACCGGCGTCGAGGAGGTGTCGCGCAGGTGAGGGCTCCGAGACGTTACCCAAATGTGATTCACACCACCTGGTCATGGAGTGGCATGTGAGGGTTAACATTCGTCACACAGCCCGCCGCGCGGGCTCGCAGGGGGACCCGACGCTGGCGATGACGCCGGACCAGAACAAGGAGGTTTTGGAGATGCGGAAGCAGATTCTGTCCACGCTGGCACTGGTGGGGGTCGTGGCCCTCACCGCGGCCGGATGCTCCACCGACACCGCAGACAGCGACGACGTCGCCGCCCCCGGCGGTGGTGGCGGTGGCGGCGGCGACCTGATCACCGTGGGCTTCGCGCAGACCGGCGCGGAGAGCGGCTGGCGCAGCGCGAACACCGAGTCGATGAACGAGGCGTTCTCCGAGGAGAACGGCTTCGAGCTGGTGTTCAACTCGGCGGACAACGACCCGGCGGCCCAGATCGCTGCCGTCCGCTCCTTCATCAACCAGGGCGTCGACGCCATCGTCATCGCGCCGATCGTCGAGGACGGCTGGGACGACGTCCTGCAGGAGGCCCAGGACGCCGAGATCCCGGTGATCCTCGAGGACCGCACGGTCAGCGCCTCGGAGGACCTGTACGCCAGCTGGGTCGGCCTGGACTTCGAGCTCGAGGGCCAGATGGCCGGCGAGTGGGCGGCCGAGCAGTTCACCGAGCCGACGAACATGGTGGTGCTCGAGGGCACGACCGGATCGGCCCCGGCCAACGACCGCGCCGCGGGCTTCGACGCAGCCATCGAGGGCACGCCGATCGAGAAGATCGACTCCCAGAGCGGGGACTTCACCCGTGACGGCGGCAAGTCCGTGATGGAGGGCTTCCTGCAGAAGCACGGGGCCGACGGCATCGACCTGGTCTACGCGCACAACGACGACATGGGTCTCGGTGCGATCGAGGCGATCGAGGCCGCGGGCGCCGTGCCCGGGGAGGACATCAAGATCATCACGATCGACGCCGTCCGCGACGGCATGCAGGCCCTGGTCGACGGGAAGATCAACTACATCGTCGAGTGCAACCCGCTCCTCGGTGATGCGGCCGCCGAGCTGGTCAAGGCGGTGCTGAACGGCGAGGAGGTCGCCAAGACCACGATCGTCGAGGACCAGGCGTTCGACCAGGCGGCCGCCGAGGCCGCCCTGCCGGACCGCACCTACTGATCCGCACGGTCACCCGCCTGACGTAGCCAGCGAGGGAGACGGCGTCGGGGCCCCAGGGCCCCGGCGTCGTCCCCTCGGGCACCGACGAGAAAGCAGTGGAACGAGATGACTGCGGACACCGACGTCCCACCGATCGTGGACGTCCCACTCACCCCTGACGTCCCCCCGATCGTCGAGATGCGCGGCATCACCATCCGGTTCCCCGGGGTGCTCGCCCTCGATCATGTCGACTTCGTGCTGCGCCCCGGCGAGGTGCACTCCCTCATGGGGGAGAACGGTGCCGGCAAGTCCACGCTGATCAAGGCCCTCACCGGGGTGTACCAGGTGGACAGCGGGAGCATCACGGTGGCCGGCTCTCCGCGGACCTTCACCTCCACGGCCGACGCCCAGGCGGCGGGCATCTCGACCGTCTACCAGGAGGTCAACCTCTGCACGAACCTCACGGTCGGCGAGAACGTGATGCTCGGTCACGAGCCGCGCCGCGGCGGGGCCATCGACTGGCGCGCCACCCACGCCGAGGCCGCGCGCCACCTGCAGAGCCTGCGCCTGTCGATCGACCCGCGCTCGCTGCTGTCCACCCACTCGATCGCGGTCCAGCAGCTCGTGGCGATCAGCCGCGCCATGGTGACCGAGGCGAAGGTGCTGATCCTCGACGAGCCGACCTCGAGCCTGGACCGCGACGAGGTCGACCAGCTGTTCGCGGTGATCCGCGAGCTGCGGGCCGCGGGCGTCGCGATCCTCTTCGTCTCGCACTTCCTGGACCAGGTCTACGAGATCTCCGACCGCATCACCGTCCTGCGCAACGGCAGCCTCGTGGGGGAGCACCCCATCGCCGAGCTGCCCCGCGACGCCCTGGTCACCAAGATGATCGGACGCGCTCTGGACGACCTGGACGCGTTGTCCCGCACGGCCCACCGCACCGTCGACCGCTCGGGTGAGCCGTTGCTGCGCGCCGAGGGCGTCGGCAAGCGGGGCGTCCTCGAACCCGCCGACCTCGAGATCTACCCCGGGGAGGTCGTCGGCCTCGCGGGGCTGCTCGGCTCGGGCCGCACCGAGCTGGTCCGCCTGCTGTGCGGGGCCGACCGCGCCGACGCCGGGCAGGTGGCCGTGCACGGCACCCCCGTGAAGATGACCTCCCCACGGCATGCGATCGACCACCGGATCGCCTTCTCCTCCGAGGACCGTCGGGGTGAGGGCGTGGTCGCGGACCTGACCGTGGCCGAGAACATCGTGCTGGGCATCCAGGCGCGCCGCGGGTGGGCCCGTCCGATCCGCAAGAGCGAGCAGGACGCCATCGTCGCGGAGTACGTCGAGGCCCTGGGGGTGCGTCCCGCCAACCCGGACGCCGTCGTCGGGAACCTCTCGGGCGGCAACCAGCAGAAGGTGCTGCTCGCGCGGTGGCTCGCGACCTCGCCCGAGCTGATCATCCTGGACGAGCCGACCCGCGGGATCGACGTCGGTGCCAAGGCCGACATCCAGCGCAAGGTCGCCGAGCTCTCCGCGCAGGGCCTTGCCGTCATCTTCATCTCCTCCGAGCTGGAGGAGGTGCTTCGACTGGCCCAGCGGATCGCCGTCCTGCGGGACCGTAGGAAGATCGGCGAGGTCGACTCGAGCGAGACCGACCTGGACGGACTCATCGACTACCTGGCCAACGAGGGCAAGGGGAGTGCGGCATGACGCAGATCTGGAAGCACCGGCTGTTCTGGCCCCTCGCGGCCCTGATCACGCTGATCGTCGTCAACTCGGTGGCCCGACCCCGGTTCCTCACCATCACGGTGCGCGACGGCCAGCTCTACGGGGCGCTCATCGACATCCTGCGCAACAGCGCCCCGCTGATGCTCGTGGCCCTCGGCATGACGATCGTCATCGCGACCCGGGGCATCGACCTCTCGGTCGGGGCGATCATGGCGGTCTCGGGGGCCGTGGCCCTGACCGTCATCGACGGCTCCAACGACCCGGGCAACCTCGGCACGGTGCTGGTGGCCGTCGTGGTCGCGGTGCTGGTCGCCCTCGTGCTGGGGGCGTGGAACGGGTTCCTGGTGGCGGTGCTGGGCATCCAACCGATCATCGCGACCCTGGTCCTCATGCTCGCCGGGCGGGGTGTCGCGCTCCTCATCACCGGAGGGTTCATCACGACGGTGAACTCGGCCCCGTTCTCCTACATCGCCAGCGGCTACCTCACGGTGCTGCCCTTCGCCTTCTTCATCTCGGTCGCCGCGATCGCCGCCCTGGCCCTCGTCGAGCGGCGCACCGCCCTGGGCGTGCTGACCGAGGCCGTGGGCATCAACCCCGAGGCCAGCAGGCTCGCGGGGGTGCGGTCCAGGGGGATCGTGTGGGGGGCCTACATCCTCAGCGGCGTGCTCGCCGGGGTGGCGGGGGTCATCTACGCCTCGAACATCAAGGCGGCCGACGCGAACGCCGCGGGGCTGTTCATCGAGCTGTACGCGATCCTCGCCGTCGTCCTCGGTGGCACGTCCCTCGCGGGGGGCAAGTTCTCCATCGCGGGCACGGTCGTGGGGGTGCTGATCATCCAGACCCTCGGGTCGACGATCCTCTTCCTCGGGGTGCCCTCGGCGCAGAGCCCGGTGTTCTTCGCGGTGGTCGTGGTCGTGGTGGTGGTGGTGCAGTCCCCGCGGGTGCGGCGCGCCCTCGGGTCGATGACCAGACGACGGCCGTCGACGACGGCCCCGGACCAGGAGCGGACGAAGGTGGCGGCATGAGCACGACGACGACGACCCCAGCGGTGCGCGTCGAGCGCGCCTCCTCCCCGGTGGAGAGCTTCCTGGCCCGGCACGCGGCGATGATCCCGTCCTTCGCCGCCGTGGTCATCCTCGTCCTGCTTCTCGCCGGTGCTGAGGCCTTCCTGCGCGGGGACTTCATCACCGCACGGAACATGTCGGCCCTGCTGCTGGACAACGCGTACCTGCTCATCCTGGCCGTGGGCATGACCTTCGTGATCCTCACGGCGGGCATCGACCTGTCGGTCGGGTCGGTCATGGCCTTCACCGGGATCCTCGGCGCGCAGCTCCTCGTCTCAGGGATACCGGTGTGGATCGCGGTCCCGGCGATGCTCGCGGGGGGCGCGGCGATCGGCCTGCTCATCGGGGTGCTGGTGCAGTACTTCAACGTGCAGCCCTTCATCGCCTCCCTGGCAGGGCTCTTCCTCGCCCGTGGCCTGGCCTTCGTGGTGAGCCTGTCCTCGATCCGGGTCGAGGAGCCCGGGGTCCTGTGGTTGCAGCAGACCCGGTTCCGCCTCGGCGACTGGTACCTGACCCCCACCGGGATCATCGCCCTGCTGACCGTCGCGGTCGCGGTCTTCGTGCTGCACCTCACGAGGTTCGGTCGCACCATCTACGCCATCGGTGGCAACGAGCAGTCCGCACGACTCATGGGCCTGAACGTCGCCCGTACGAAGGTCGCCGCCTACGTGATCAGCGGGTTCTGCGGCGGCCTGGCGGGGCTCGCGCTGACGGCCTACTCCGGGGCCGGCTACCCCCGCAACGGCATCGGCACCGAGCTCGACGCGATCGCCGCCGTGGTGATCGGCGGCACCCTCCTGACCGGTGGCCGCGGCTACGTGCTGGGGTCGCTCATCGGTGTGCTGGTCTTCGGGACGATCAAGACGATCATCTCCTTCATGGGTGCTGAGCAGGCCTGGATGCAGATCATCGTCGGGGCTCTGCTGCTGCTGTTCATCGTCGTGCAGCGCGTGATCGTCGCCCGGTCGGAGCGAAGGCGATAGCCGCCCCGCGCGCGGCGCAGGCCGCGCCCCGTCCGTCCCGCGATACTGGTGGGATGGACGGGGCCGTCGGTGCGCAGCCGCTGCTCGAGCTGACCGGCGCGACGGTGCGCTTCGGGGCCGACGCGGCCCTCGACGACGTCTCCTTCCGGATGTTCCCCGGCGAGGTGCACTCCCTCATGGGGGAGAACGGTGCGGGCAAGTCCACCCTCATCAAGGCCATCACGGGCGTGCTGGCCCTCGACGCCGGGACGCTCAGGCTCGAGGGGCGCGAGATGAGCTTCGCGACGCCGCAGGAGGCGCAGCGGGCCGGCATCAGCACCGTGTACCAGGAGGTCGAGCTCCTCCCGAACCTGTCCGTGGCGGAGAACATCCTGCTGGGGCGTGAGCCGCGCTCGCGGGGGGTGCTGAGCCAGCGACTGATGCGCGCCCGGGCGGGCGAGGTCCTGCGCGACCTGGGGCTCGACGTCGACCCCGCCTCCCTGCTGGGCAGCCACCCGGTCGCCGTGCAGCAGCTCGTGGCGATCGCGCGGGCCATCTCGACCGAGGTGCGGGTGCTGGTCCTCGACGAGCCGACCTCGAGCCTGGACCTGGACGAGGTCGCCGAGCTGTTCCGCATCATCCGCGAGCTGCGGGACCGGGGCGTGGCGATCCTCTTCGTGTCGCACTTCCTGGACCAGGTGTACGAGATCTGCGACCGCGTGACCGTGCTGCGCGACGGCAAGCTCGTCGGGGAGTACCTGACCCGCCAGCTGCTGCGCATCGACCTGGTCCACAAGATGCTCGGTCGGGACGCCTCCGACTTCAAGACCCGTCACCGCGAGGCCGCCGAGGAGCCCGACGCCCCGGTGTTCCTCAGTGCTCGCGGGGTGGACGCCGCTCCAGGCATCCGCGGGGCCGACGTCGACCTGGGGGAGGGGGAGGTGCTCGGCGTCGCCGGGCTGCTCGGCTCGGGACGTACCGAGCTGGCGCGGGCCCTGACCGGGGTGTCCGGCCTCGACGCCGGTGTCATCCGGATCGAGGGCCAGGCGGTGGACCTCGACTCCCCGCGCAAGGCCATCTCGCTGGGGGTCGTGTACTCCTCCGAGAACAGGCGCTCCGAGGGGGTCCTCCAGGACCTGTCGGTGCTGGACAACATCACCCTCTCCGTCCAGGCCCACCGCGGGGTGTTCCGGCGCATCAGGCCTGCGCGCCAGCGGGAGCTCGCGCAGAGCTGGGTCGAGGCCTTGGGCATCCGCCCCGCAGACCTCGACCGCCCGGCCGGGACCCTCTCGGGCGGCAACCAGCAGAAGGTGCTCCTGGCCCGGTTGCTGGCGCTGGCGCCGCGGGTGCTGGTGCTCGACGAGCCGACCCGCGGGGTGGACGTCGGCGCCAAGGTCGAGATCCAGAACCTGGTGGGGGAGCTCGCCGACAACGGCCTGTCGGTAGTGTTCATCTCCGCAGAGCTCGAGGAGGTGCTGCGCGTCGGGGACCGGGTGGCGATCCTGCGTGAGGGCCGGATCGTGGAGACCCTCGCCTCGGCGGACATGACCGTCGACTCCCTCCTGGCGCTCGTCGCGAGCCCGGACGAGCAGGAGGGCTGAGCGTGACCGACGACAAGGCCCCGCGCGCCGCGAACATCTTCGACGTCGCTCGTCTGGCCGGGGTCTCGCACCAGACCGTCTCCCGCGTGATCAACGGGCTGCCCAACGTGCGTCCCGCGACCCGGGAGCGTGTCGAGCACGCCATCGCCCAGCTCCGCTACAGCCCTTCCCCGGCAGCGCGGTCCCTGGTCTCCCGCCGCACCCGCACCCTGGGTCTCATCGCCCCGGCCGTCGCGGACTACGGCCCCACCCGCATCGGCATGACGTTCACCATGGCGGCCCGCGCGGCCCGCTACAGCGTGGACACGGTCAACACCGTCGACGACGACCCCGGGGCGGTGCGCGCCGCGATCGAAGGCCTGCTGCGCCAGCGGGTCGACGGGATCGTGCTGATCGTCATGGACATCGGCGTGCTCGAGATGGTGCGCGAGCTGGACCTGTCCGTGCCCGTGGTGGCCGCGGCGTCCTCCTCCCGGCGCAGCCCGCTGCTGGTGCAGATCGACCAGTACCGGGGGGCCCGGGCCGCGGTGCGCCACCTCGCCGAGTCCGGGCACACCCGCATCGCCCACATCGCCGGGCCTGCGCGGGCGGCCGACGCCGTCGAGCGGATCCGCGGCTGGCGTGACGAGCTCGCCGAGCGGGGTCTGCCCGTGGTGGACCTCGTCTACGGGGACTGGAGCGCCGAGGCCGGGTACACGCTGGGCCTCGAGATGGACCTCGAGCCCGGCATGGCGGTGTTCACCTCGAACGACCAGACCGCGCTGGGACTGATGTCTGCCCTGCGCGAGCGCCGGTTGAGCGTGCCGGAGGACATCAGCATCGTCGGCTTCGACGACATCCCCGAGTCGGCCTTCCTGTACCCGCCGCTGACCACCGTGCGCCAGAACTTCGCGGCGCTCGGCGAGCTGATGCTGCAGAAGGTCCTCGTGACCCTCGAGGACGGCGAGGACGAGACGACGGACACCCCGCTCGCGACGAAGCTGGTGGTGCGGGAGTCGACGCAGGGCGCGGTGGGGCGCGGGGTCGAGGCTGGGACGCCCGCACCGGAGGGGGCGCGGGGACGGTAGCCGGCGAGCCGGGCCGCTCAGGTGGTCCGCCCCAGCAGGTGGACCTCGACCTCCTCCCCGCCCCGGCCCTTCCCGATCGCCTTGCAGATCGCGGCCCGCAGCGGCAGCCAGTGCGGTCCGTGGCCCGAGGGCATGAGGGTCGCGGCGAACTCGTGCCCGTCGATGGTCCCGGTGATCTTCACGGCCTTGCCGGTGCCGAGCAGCTCGGCCGACCCGTGCACCGTCAGGTAGGTGGCGAAGGAGCCGTCCTTCTCGATCGGGGCGGTGAAGCGGTGGTCGAGGGGCTGGGGTTCATGCGCCGTGGGAGTAGCGGGGGCGGGCTCGGGCATGGTGTCCTCCTGTGATGCGGTCGGTGGCGATGTCTCCGAGGGGAGACTGCGAGAACAGGTCTGATTCATCGCTCGAGGGCGAGGTGCCGATCGAGCCTGAGCTCGTGCGCGACTCGGTGGCCGACGACCTCGCTCTCGCCCGGACCGGCGACGACGCCGCGTTCACCCGCCTCGTCCACCCGTTGCGCCGGGAGCTGCACGCCCACTGCTACCGGATGCTCGGTTCCACGCACGACGCCGACGACGCGCTCCAGGAGGCCCTCCTGCGCGCCTGGCGAGCACTCCCGCGCTTCGAGGGGCGCAGCTCCCTGCGCACCTGGCTCTACCGGGTCACCACCCGCACCTGCCTGGACGCGGTTGCGGCGCGGGGGCGTCGGGCCTTGCCGATGGACCTGACCAGCCCGAGCCACGACGCCGTCGTCGGGGACACGCCCCTCACCGAGGTCGCCTGGCTCGGGCCGTACTCGGACGTGGGGATGGAGGGCGGGGCGTCGAGCCCGGCCGCGCGCTACGAGCAGCGCGAAGCGGTCGAGCTCGCTTTCGTCGCTGCCCTGCAGCACCTGCCCGGGAACCAGCGCGCCGTCCTGCTGCTGGTCGAGGTGCTGGGCTTCTCCGCCCGGGAGATCGCCGACCTCATGGACACCACCACCGCCTCGGTCACCAGCGCACTGCAACGGGCCCGCCGCCTCATCGACCAGAAGGTGCCCGCCGGCGCGCAGCAGCAGACCCTGCAGCAGCTCGGGGACGTCGGGCGGCGTGACGTCGTCGAGAGGTTCATGTCCGCCATGGAAGCCGGTGACGCGGGTGCGCTCGTCGCGCTCCTCACCGAGGACGTCACCTGGTCCATGCCGCCGCTGCCGCACTGGTACCGCGGCCAGGAGGCCGTCATGAACTTCGCCCGCGCGCTCCCGCTGAGCACCTGCGGGCAGTGGCGCCACCTGCCGACCACGGCCAACGGGCAGCTCGCCGTCGTGAGCTACCTGTCCCCGGACGGTGGACCGTTCGAGGCCTGGTCGATCAACGTGCTCACGATCAGCGGTGAACGGATCTGCCAGGTGACCTCGTTCCTGGGGCGGGAGCACGTCGAGGCCTTCGGGCTGCCGGTGACGTTCCCCGAGGAGTAGGCCCGCCCAGCAGCGTGACTCGGCCGTGCGCATCGGCCAGACGAGCGACCCGGTCAGGTCGGTGCGGGGACGGGGAGAAGCCGCTCGCACCCCGCGGATCCCTTGACGGCGCACCTGCCCCCTCATAGCCTGGCGAACGGCATGTTCTCGCTAACATCGCCGAGCCAGCGTCGGTCAACGGTGACCGGTGCGCGACGCAAGGGATCTGCAATGGGGCACCTCAAGCACGTGGCGACCGGCACCCGACGTCGTGGGGCGGAGCCGCACCACGACGAGAGCTCATCGCGCGGCCAGCGCCGTGCCGGGGCTCCGCCCACGTGGCCCCGCGGCCCCGCACCGCGACGGCGGGCCATCGCAGCGGCGGTCACGGGCGCCGTGGCGCTGCTCGGAGCCTTCACGCCCGCGGCAGCCTCCGCTGCGGACGACGGCCCCGCGCCGCTGATCCACTACACGTTCGACGACGCGACCGGCCCGAGCATCCCCGACACCAGCGGGAACGGCTACGACGCCACCCTCCGACGCACCGGCGCCCAGGTCGCCGGTGGTGTGCTCAGCCTTCCGGGCGGCAGTGCGACCGCGGCCCCCTACCTCGAGATCCCCACGGCAGGGCTGGTCGGCCAGCAGGACCTGACGATCTCGACCTGGCTGAGCCCTCGGTCCGGGGCTGGCAACACCGCGGCAGCCTTCATCGGCGCGCCGGTGGCCAGCGGCGCGCAGCACTCGACCGCCTACTGGCTGCTCAACCCGACCAACCCGAGCGGCTACGTGAAGTCCGTCGTCACCAACACGGTCAACGCCACCTCGCCGTGGACCACCGAGGTGGGCCCGGGCAGCACCAACGCCGCGACGAGCGGCATCCGCACCCCTGCCGGGATGGCCTTGTACACGACCGTGATCGACGGGACGAGCCGCCAGCTCAGCGTCTACGTCAACGGTGCCCCCGTCGGGCAGGTGGCCATCGACCGCGACGTCGCCTCCTTCGGCAGCGACCTCGTCGCCTACCTCGGCCGCTCGACCTACGCCGACGCCGGGTGGAACGGGACGGTCGACGAGCTCGCCGTCTACGGGCAGGCCCTCGACGCAGCGCAGGTCGGGGAGCTCTTCGCCGGCCAGGCGATCGACAAGGCCGTCGCCTCCCTCGTCCTTCCGGCCAGCACCACCGCTGACCTGACCCTCCCCACCCTCGTGTACGGCACGACCGTGACCTGGGAGTCGGACGACCCCGCGATCCAGGTGGACGGTGGGACGGGCGTCGTGACGCGTCCCGCCGCGGGCAGCGGTGCCGCGACGGTCACCCTCACCGCCACGTTCACCGCGGGGGAGTCCACCCGGACGGTGACCTACGCGGTCGAGGTCCCCGAGGACGCCGCCGCGTCGGACAAGGCGGCTCAGGACCTCGCCGCCCTGCAGCTCGACGGCCTCGACGACGTCCGGACCAACTTCTCCGTGCCGACCACGGGCGAGCAGGGCTCGTCCATCTCCTGGTCGGTGAGGACCGAGGACGCCGACCACGTGACCGTGCGGGACGGCGTGACGCCGACCTCGCGCACCATCGCGGTCGAGCGGCCGGCCGCAGGGACGGACCCCGTGGAGGTCGTCCTCACGGCGACCGCGACCAACGGTGATGCCACGCAGACCCGCGAGTTCGTGCTCCGCCTGCGTCCGATGCCCAGCGGCACCGACCAGACCGAGGCCTACGTGTGGGCGTTCTTCACCGGCGAGGGCGACGGGGCCGAGCAGGTGAGCCTCGCGGCCTCGCGCGGCAACGACGCTCTGGCCTGGAACACGCTCAACGACGGGCAGCCCCTCTTCGTCTCGGACGAGGGGACCCAGGGCCTGCGTGACCCGTTCATCATCCGCGCCCCCGAGGGCGACCGCTTCTACATGATCGCCACCGACCTGAAGGTCGCCGGGTTGCCCGGTGGCTTCACCACGGCCCAGCTCTCCGGCTCCCTGCACATCGAGGTCTGGGAGTCCGACGACCTGGTCACCTGGTCCGAGCAGCGCCACGTCAAGGTCTCCTCGGACTACGCGGGCAACACCTGGGCCCCCGAGGCGTTCTGGAGCGACGAGCTCGACACGTTCGTGGTGTTCTGGGCGTCGAACCTGTACCCGACGACCAACCCGGCCGAGCGCAGCGCGGTCACCTACAACCGGATGATGTACGCCACCACGGACGACTTCGTCACCTTCTCCGAGGCCCGGCCGTGGATCGACGTCCGTCGGGGCAACGGTCGCGGCATGATCGACTCGACGGTCGCCCAGATCGACGACACGTACTACCGCTTCACCAAGGACGAGGCGTCGATGACCATCCGCGCCGAGAAGTCCACCGACCTGCTCGCGACCGTGAGCGGCTCGCTGCCCGGCACCACCGGGGCGGCCGACGAGTGGACGCTCATCAAGGAGCGGATCGCCACGGGGCTGCCCAACGGCGAGCCCGGCGGGACCTTCACCAGCGGTGAGGGCCCCAACCTGTTCCGCGCCAACGAGGGCGACGTCAACGACCACGACTGGTTCCTGTTCATCGACCAGCCCGACTACCACGGTGGGCCGAACTACTACATCCCCTTCGGCTCGGACGACCTGGACGACGGCGACTCGTGGGAGCCCGTGGGTGCCAAGCTGCGCGAGAACCTGCCGCAGAACGCCGACGGCGGCAAGCCGCGCCACGGCACCGTCATTCCCGTGACCCGGGCCGAGTACCAGAAGGTCCTCGAGGCCTACGCCCCGGACATCGCGGTGACCTCGGTCGCGGCGATGGAGGTGACGACCTCCCCGGGGGTCGCGCCGACCCTCCCTCGGGCGGAGCTGACCATGGCCGACGGGTCCGCGCAGACGGTGGACGTCGACTGGGCGGAGATCGACCCCGCGGCCTATGCCTCACCGGGCAGCTTCACCGTCACCGGTGTGGCCCAGGACGCGTCCAGGGCCACGGTCGAGGTCACGGTCCTCGTCGAGGCCGGTACCCCGATGTCCCTCAGCACCGCCACCCGGTGCGTGCGGGGCGCGGTGGTGCTGACCGTGACCGTGTCGAGCTCCTCCGACGGCCCGCTCGACACGGTCGTCCGCACCCCGTTCGGCCAGCGGACCGCCGTGCTCGAGGCGGGCAGGACGGTGACCTCGGCGTTCAGCTCGCGGGAGGGCACGCTGCCCGCGATCACCGTGAGCGCGACGGCGACCGCCGCGGACGGCTCCACGACCTCGGCCGAGGCCTCGTCCTCGCCGACGACCTGCGCCTGACGACGCAGACCGCGGCGGAGGGTCGAGGGCTGCCCCGACCGGGCGGCCCTCGACCCCTCGTGAGCATCGACCGCCGACGGCGGTCTCTGACCGACGACGTTCAGACCTCATCTGGAGGAGAGTGACATGCAGTTGTCCACCCCACGGCGCGCGGTAGCGGCGCTCACCGCCTTGAGCGGCATGGTCCTCGGGTTGGGAGTGACCGGCGCTCAGGCGACGGCGCCCACCGAGGTCCAGGCCGCCGTACCCCCCGACGGGCTCGTCGCCGAGTACCTCTTCGACCAGGCCTCGGGCGCGACGGTGCCCAACACCGCGGACGGCTCCGAGCTCGACGCCGCGGTGGTCCGCAACGTCCAGGCCGCGGACTGGACCGGCACCGCGCTCACGCTGCGCGGCGGCGCGAAGACCTCGAACGGCACCTGGGTCGAGCTCCCGGACGACATCCTGAGCGGGGCGAGCACCGCGACGGTGGTCGCCGAGGTCAAGGCCTCCACCGCGATGCTCAGCACCTTCCACTTCCTGTGGAACGTCGGGAACGAGTCCTCAGCCACGGAGTACTTCTTCGCCTCCCTGAACTGCGGCAACAGCCGCACCCCCCTGGTGGGCATCAAGGCCGGTGGGGTCGAGCAGCTGGTGCAGTCCGGCACGTGCGGGGTGACGGCGAACCAGTGGGTCAGCGTCGCGTCCGTGGTCGATGCCGACGGCACCGCCTCGCTCTACCTGGACGGGGTCCTCGCGGCCCAGGGGGCCGTCGCCGCCACGCCGGCGGACATCTCTGACCAATCGCTCAACACGATCGCCCGGTCCCCGTGGCCGGACACCCTCTTCCAGGGGGCCATCTCTGCCTTCCGCGTCTACGACCGTGCCCTCGGTGCCCAGGAGGTCGCAGCCCTCGCGGCCCAGGACGCGCTGCCCCACCAGGCCGAGCTCGGTGCCCAGGCCCAGGCGGTGCTGGACGGGCTCGGTCTGACGAACCTGGAGACCAGCGGTGACATCGACCTGCCCACGGCCTCAGGGCGAGTCACCTGGACCTCGAGCGCCCCGGAGGTCGTCGCACCGAACGGACTGGTGACCCCGCCGCTGGAGGGTGAGCCCGCGGCCGAGGTGACCTTGACGGCGACCGTGACCATCCGCGGCGTCAGCGCGAGCACCGACATCACGGTGACCGTGCAGCCCTCGGACGAGACCGCGCAGGACCGGGCCGACCGCCTCGCGGAGCGCTTCGTGATCCCACCGGTGGTCCGGTCGGGTGACGCCCTGCCGGCTGCCCCTGACGGGGCGACCCTCGAGGTGATCGGCGTGAGCGGCGACCTCGAGGTCGGTGACGCGATCGTCTCCTCCTCCGCCGAGACGGTGGACGGTCGCGTCACGGTGCGCCTCACGGACAGCGCGTCGGGACTCGCCGCGGAGAGGGAGTTCGCGGTCCGGGTGCTCCCGGCCGAGGGCTCGCCCCTGCTCCTCGCCTACCACCGCACCCCGACGACCGCGGCGGAGGCCAACAACGCCGACATCGCCCTGAGCATGCACCTCGCCCTCGAGCAGGAGGACGGGTGGACCCCGCTGAACGAGAACTACGGGATCTTCTTCCCGCGCACCGCCACCACACCGGCCGCGAGCGGGACGACAGCGAACATCCTGCGGAGCCTGCGTGACCCGCACCTGTTCTACCTCGCCGACGGGAGCTTCGGCCTCGTCGCGACCAGGACCGCCCGGGGCGGTGGCTCGGACGGCACCCAGGCCGGGCAGATGCTGCTCGCCCGCAGCGCCGACCTGCTCTCGTACGAGGAGATCGGGATGGTCGACCTGGGAGTCAGTGGTGGCGTGAACGGTCCGGCGGTGGTGTGGGACTCCGCGGCCGAGAGGTACGTGGTGACGTGGACCTCCGACGCCGGACGGCCGAGCCGAACCACCTTCACCGACCTGACCGACCCCGCGACGCGCGGAGCAGTCCTGGGGGGCACGGTCGCCGCGACGGCCGGTGTCAGCGAGGCGGCTGTGCCGAACTACGCCACCGGCAACGCCCTGCCCGTGACGGCCGAGGTGGCCGAGGCCCTCGACGTGCGTTTCGGTCGTGCGGTCAACACCGGCATCGGGGACCTCGACGGCGTCGAGATCCCTGCGGGAACCACCCTGGACGCGGGAGCACTGCCCGGACGGGCCGAGCTCGCCTACAGCGACGGCTCGACGTCGACCCGCGCGATCGCCTGGGACGAGAGCTCCATCGCCGCCGTCGACACCTCGACCCCCGGCACCTACGAGGTCACCGGGACGGTCAAGCAGCCCGAGTACCCGACGCCGTTCGCCGACGAGCGGGCCGACCCGTCGATCTTCCGATTCGACTGGAACGGTCAGACGAAGTTCCTGATGATCGCGACCGAGGACCTCAACCTCAACCCGGTCAACCCGGCGAACGGCCCGCACATGCCGATCCGGGTCGCCGACACCATCGACGACCTCTCGGACGACGCGATCCGTGAGGGCCGCAACACCGAGATCGACCTGCTGGTGGCCGGGGACACGGACGCCGACGGCGGCGTGATGACGGGGTGCTTCTGGGCACCTGAGTTCCACGTCATCGGGGGGAAGCTGTCGGTGCTGTTCATGCCCTGCTACAACGGGTCGAACGGGCAGCCCGACATGTGGACCGGGCGGGCGAGCATCATCCAGCTCGAGCAGGACGCCGAGGGCAACGACCTCGACCCGGCCGTACCGGAGAACTGGACGAAGGCCGAGAAGGTGCTGCGGGCCGACGGGAGCATCCTCAACCCGATCCAGAACATCTCCCTGGACATGACCTACTTCGAGGACTCGGGTCAGTCGTACTACTCGTGGCAGATGCTCGGCGCGGTCTTCATCGCGAGGATGGACCCGGCGGACCCCACGAGGCTCACCTCGCCGCCCGTGCGGATCGTCGTCCCTGAGTACGCCTGGGACAACACCATCGCCGAGGGCTCCAACGTCATCGCGCACGAGGGCACCCTGTACATGATCTACTCGGGTTCCCTCGTGGGTGACACCTACACGACCGGTCTGGCGACCGCCACGGCCGGTGAGGGTGTGGACCTCACGGACCCGGAGGCGTGGACCAAGCTCAACTACCCGGTCCAGAAGTCCGGGGTGTTCAACGGCGAGTGGCAGCTCGGGACCGGGCACGGCATGTGGTCCTACGACGAGGACGACAACCTCCTCTACGTGTTCCACGCCCGGACCGACAACCGTGGCCTGAGCGGGCGCGACACCTTCGTGCGCCGGGTGCACTGGGCCGCGGACGGCATGCCCGTCTTCGACCAGGAGAGCGACGAGGAGGTCGCCCCGGAGAACCGGACCGTCACGGTGACGGTCACCGTGACGGGCGCCGGCGGTCCCACCGTCGACGTGGTCGCCTCGGTGGGTGCTCGGTGCGTGGTGGGCCGGGTGGTGCAGACCGTGACGCTGCGCAACGAGGACGACGTGCCCGCCTCGGTGACCAGCACCTCGCCGTACGGGACGCGAACCTCGTCCCTCGAGCCGGGCGCGGGGGTCACCCACGCGTTCAGCAGCCGGCTGCCGTCCGTCGAGGCGGGCACCGTGACGATCGATGCCGAGGCCACGGTCGACGGCCAGAGCGTCTCGACCTCGCAGGAGGTGGCCTTCGACGCGGTGACCTGCTCGTGAGGGCACGCCAGGTCTCGCACATCCGATGACCCGTCGGGGGGCGGGGCGCGCGGGGGCCGGCCCCCCCCCGGGGGGGGGGGGGCCCGCGGCCCCCCCCCCCCCCCGACGGGTCTGCTCAGCAGTCCAGCCGGGCCTGGCCGAGGCTGGCCCGCGCGACCTCTCCCGGATCGATCTTCGGCCCGTCGCTCCCCGCGGTCATGTCCGTGTCGGCGGCCCCGAGGTGGACGTCCTGGACGAGGACGCCCCGGCCGGCCAGCTCCACACGGACGCCGTCGGGCATGTTCCGCTGCGCGGCCCTGGCCACGGAGGAGGACCCCGACCGGGCGGTGGTCGCGACCCAGGACAGGACGGAGAGCACGTCCACGATGGCGACGTCTCCGGTGCGGACGAGGTGTGGGGCGAGGCTCGGGTGACGCGCAGCGTCCCGAGCTGATGGGGGAGGTCGCCTCCCTCGACGGACCCGCGGCGGCCGGAGCCCGGCCGCCGCGGGGTTCGAGGGCCCGCCCGGGGGTGCCCGGCGGGCCCTCGAACCCTGCAGGTCAGCCGCAGTCAGCCCCGGCGTACGGGCTGGTCCCGGACGCCGTCCTGCCGTCGGCCTCCGCGGTCACCGTGACGCTCCCCGCCGTGATCGCGGGCTGACGGGTCGAGATGGCGACCGACGCGCTCCTCCCGGCCTCGAGCGAGCCGACCGTGCGGGCACCGTGGTCCGTGGTGACCGTGGCGTTGACCGGGACCTCCCCCTCGTTCGTCACCCGGACGGCGAGGACGACCGACCCGGCGACGCACCGCGTCTGGGCCGCCACCCCCACCTCCGGCGCCGCGGCGTCGACGACCACCACCTCGGCCTCGACGACGACGGCGGTCGAGCTGTACGGCTCACGGCCGGCGGCGTCCCAGGCCGTCGATCCGCCCGCCCCGACCCACTGGTTGAGGTTCGCGCCGATGGTGCGCACGGTCCCCGTGACCGGGTAGGTCCCGGCGGTCGTGCGGTCCACGGTGGCGAGGTCCCAGTCGACGGGCTGCTCGGCCGTGCCGCGCCCGTAGGCGAGGGTCACCTCGGCCGAACCGGGCAGGGCGGCCCGGAGCACGTCGTCGTCGGCCCCCTCGGGCACCTCGACGCTGCCCAGGTCGGTGGTGACCGCTCCGGTCGCGTCGGCTGCTCGGAGGTCCGCGTAGAGCTCGCCGGTGAGGGGGATGATGCCGCCGTGCTTGGTGCTCGGCGCCATGAAGAAGCCCGGGCTGTCCAGCACGGTCCAGCCGGCGTCCAGGTCGGTCGTGACCATCGGGCGGTACCCGGTGGTGGGGATGACGTCGACGTACAGGTACCAGCGGTCCTGACCGTGGGCCTTGAAGATGGCTGGGCCCTCGACGCCGCCGGGGTCCCCGCCCGCCCAGGACGCGCCGATGGTGGTCTGGATCGTCGACCACGTCGCCGACGGCTCCCACCACCGGGGGGCCGTGGTGGACTCCATGTACAGGCCCCTGCCGGCCGAGTTGTCCTTGGTGACGCGGTAGGTGGTCCCGTCGTGCTGGGTGATCGTCGTGTCGATCGTGTTGCCACCCTCGTCGATGAAGACCCCGCCGTACTCGTAGGTCTCCTGCGTGAAGTCAGAGGTCGCTCCCCACAGCACCCGAGAGTAGGTCGGCCCGGTGTGCTGGGCGTCGGTGTAGACGTTCGAGGACCAGTACAGGACGAAGGCGCCGCTGCCGTCCGGGTAGTAGTCCTCGACCCAGGTGGCCTCGGGGGCCCAGGCCATGCCGAGCTCGGCCGGGGTGGTGCCGTCGACGTCGAGGGCCACGTCGACCTGGCGCACGCCGCTCCAGGTGATCAGGTCGGGCGATTCCCAGACGTTGAGCTTCGTGCTGCCCTGCGAGCTCCAGTGGCACCACTCGACGCAGCTGCCCGCGCCGCGGTCCCCGCCGAAGACCCGCAGGTCCGTGGCGATGATGTAGTACGTCCCCGTCTCGGGGTTGTAGGTCAGGTACGGGTCGCGCACCCCGGTGGTGCCCAGGTGCGAGGCGAGGATCGGCTCGCCACCGTTGAGCGGGTCCCACCGCTCGGGGTCGTCGCCTCGGGAGACGTCGAGGTAGATCTTCTCGGCGTACCCGGCCGAGTCCTCGATGAAGTGCACCATCGCGTAGCCGAACGGCTCGTCGGCCGCGGGGGTCGCGCGCACCGTGGCGGAGACCTCGTCGGTCGCCTGGGTGCCACGGACCGTCGCCGTCGCGGTGAGAGTCGTCGAGATCGGGTCGGTCCCCGGGGCCGGCTGCTCCGCGGTCACCGTCACGCCGTCCTGGCCGATCGTCAGCCTGGGGTCGGTCGAGGTCCAGGTCACGCGCCCGCCGTAGCTGGGCAGCGTCGTGACGGGTTCGTCGATCGTCACGGGGCTGACCCGGTCCAGGACGGCCTGCGCCGCAGCCTCGTGGGTCGCGGCATGGATGGTGGCGTCAGCGGTCGAGACGGCGGCGACCTCGGTGGGGCTCAGCGCCCGGTCGTAGACGCGGAAGGTGGACACCTCGCCACGGTAGAGAGGGTCGTCGTAGGGCGCCCGCCCGATCGTGCTGAGGGACTGGTCGGTGATCGCCGCCGGGGTGAGCGTCGTCGCGGTCGAGCCGACCTGCTCGCCGTCCACGTAGAAGGTCAGGCGGCCCGCCTCGCCGTCGAGCACGGAGGTGAGGCTGTACCAGCGGTCGGCGTCCAGGGCGCTGCCCGAGCGCGCGTTGGCCTCCCCGCCCCCGCCGCTCGCGGTGATGGCGGTGCGCGCAGCGTCCCGGACCGAGGCGAAGTAGTACTCGGTCGTGGAGTCGCTGCCGATGTTCCAGAGGAAGTTCCAGCTGGTCTTCATCGAGGCGTCGAGCCTGGTCTCGATCGTCACCGTGGCGGAGGAGCGGTCCTCGAGGAGGTCCTCGGGCAGGCGCACCCAGCTGCCGGGGCCGCTCTTTGCCCCGCCGGTCAGGACGAGGGAGGACCCAGTCCACAGCTCGTCGGTGCCGTTGACCACGGTGGCGGGGCCGATCGCGTCACCCGTGCTGCTCGGGACGCTGGTGCCCGAGGTCTGGTCGAACAGGTACTCGGCGACCAGACCGGCGCGAGGGGCGTCGGAGGGCTCGGCCGCGACGCCCGTCGCGGTGAGCGGCAGGAGGGCTGCGACGAGGACGACGGTCCCCGCGGCGGCGCGGGCGGTCCTCGGACGGCCCCGGGAGGGTGGTGAGGGGTGGCCTGTCACGTCAGCTCCTTTGCTGTGTGTGGCACGTGCCGACCGGCGCGAGGCGCCCGCCGACCGCGGCGGGAGGTCGAGCGCCGGACGTCCCGCACGGGCGGACCCGGCAGGTGGATGTTAGCGCTCACTACCAGAGGTCACAAGGGTGGCGACCAGGCGAGCGACGGCCGTCGTCGCAGACCACGGCCGTGCGTGAGGCCGCTTTCTGGCGGGCGGCGGGCGTCCGGCCCGTAGGGGTTGTTCTCGCTAACAGGTAGCGCTAACCTCGCTGACGGCGACACGTCCACGTCGGATCCAGCGCAAAGGTGCCTGATGCTGAAGACGCACCCCATCTCGCCGTCCGCGAGCCCGGGGCCGCGGTGCCCGGAGCTCGCTCTCGGTCGCGGTGCCCGGCCATGACGACGACCTCGCCGCAGCGGCGTTCTCCGGGCACGAGCCCACGAGCGAGACGCTGACCACCTCGACGATCGGAACGTCCGCTCGTCAGCGAACTCGGTCCCGCACTGGCGCGGGACCGGGGATTGGAGAGAAGCGATGGACACAAGGAGCGTGCTGGCCCGCACGGCTGTCGGGGCTGCTGGAGGTCTGCTGCTGGTCGGTGTGGGCGGAGCGGCGATGGCCGACGAGCTCGGGCAGGACGAGGTCGACGTCAACGTCGAGATCGAGGAGCTGGCCCCGGCCGGGGAGCTGGCCATGACGGTCGCCTCGGACTCCGCCACCCTCACCGAGGTCGACTCCGGCGAGCTCGACGTCCGCGAGTTCCGCGGCGTGCTCCCGACGGTCACGGTCACCGACGACCGCGAGGAGGTGCCGGACCAGTCCTACTGGTACGTGGTCGGCCAGTCCTCGGCCTTCACCGGTGCCGGGGGTGAGTCGATCGCCGCGGGCCACCTCGGGTGGACCCCACGCCTCCTGACCGAGGCCGACGGCGAGGTCGCCGAGGGCGAGCAGGTCAACACGGTGCTCGACGAGACCGCGCCCAACGTCGGACTCGTGAGCGAGGAGCTGCTCGCCCTCGCCCTCGACGCCGGGGAGGCGCGGCCCGTCGGGACCTGGGAGGCGAACGCCGACCTCTTCCTCAAGACGCCCGTCGACGTCACCCCGGGGAGCTACTCCGCGACCCTCACGCTGACGCTGTGGGACGACGTCTGGTGAGCGAGCCCCCCGGCCCGCCTCGGATCCCACGTCTGGACTAGCCCGTGCCCAGGTTCTGCGTCCCTGCCGTCGCCCTGCGCGCCCTCATGGTGCTGGCCGTCGCGTCAGGTGCCCTGATGTCGTCCTCCGCAGCCGCGTCTGCGGCCGCGGAGGACGACACGGCCGACATCCGTTGGTCGGTGCGCCCCGCGGACGAGTCGGGTGCGGACGAGAGGAGCGCGATCGAGCATGCCCTCGATCCTGGTGAGGGCGTCGAGGACTCTCTCGCCGTCAGGAACCTGAGCCGGGTCGGCGCGACCTTCCGGCTGCTCGCGGCTGACGGGTTCACCACGCGGACCGGACGTTTCGACATCTTGCCCGCCGACCAGGAGTCGGTGGGCGCAGGGACGTGGGTCACCCTGCCCGAGCAGGTCACGGTCGGGCCCGGGGAGACGGCCCTCGTCCCGTTCGCGATCGCCGTGCCGGAGGACGCCGAGCCCGGTGACCACGCAGCAGGCATCACCGCCTCGGTGTCCTCGGTGCAGTCCGACGGGGACGGGGCGCAGGTCGGCGTCGAGAGCAGGGTCGGGCTCCGGGTGATCACCCGCGTCAACGGCGAGATCGCGCCTGGGGCGACGATCTCCGGCGTGGACCCCGGGTACGAGGTCCGCTGGAACCCCGCGCGCCCCGGCAGCGCGACCGTCACGTTCGACGTCCTCAACGACGGCAACACCCGGCTCCTGGCCGAGGGGTCGGTGGCTGTCGGCGGTCAGGAGGTCGCCTTCCCCAGCGAGGAGGCGGGCCGCCAGGAGCTCCTCCCCGGTGACTCCCGGACGGTGTCCGTCGAGGTGGACGACGTGTGGCCCCTGGTGTCCCTTCCTGTCACCGTCGAGCTCGATCCCGTCGTCCTCACCGTCGACGGGTCGACGCCGGAGATGACCCCGGTCACGGCAGAGGTCCGGATGTGGGCGGTGCCGTGGCCCCAGCTGCTCGTCCTGCTCGGTCTGGCTCTCGTGGCCTACTCCGCGGTCGGGAACCGCCGGCGTCGGCGTCGTCGGCTCGACATCCTCCTGGCCCGTGCCCGCGACGAGGGGCGTCGCTCGGTCTCGGTGCCCGCGCCATGACCCGCGGTCCACGGCTCTCGCGCCCGTCGAGCCTGGTCGCCGGGCGGGTGAAAGTGGTGCGTACAGCCCGCGCACCTGTCCCGTATGCCCGCCCTCCTGCCTACACTGCTCGGAGCGGTGGTGGGGTGGCGTCGCGATCAGTGGCCGTGAGGAACGGCCACGTCGGGACGGTGCCACACCGGTGGACCGCCCGCCAGGGCAGGAGTGACCGGGGATGGCCGAGCAGACGACGCGCAGCGTCCGACAGCAACGGCCCAGCATCTACGACGTTGCAAAGGTCGCCGGGGTGTCCCACATGACGGTGTCCCGGGTGCTGAACGGCCACCCGAACATCCGCGACTCCACGCGCACCAAGGTGCTCCAGGCCATCGCGGAGACGAACTTCACGCGCAGCTCGATCGCCCGGGCGTTGGCGACCCGGCGGACCATGCGGATCGGCGTCATCGTCGACGCCCCGGTCCAGTACGGCCCGAACAGCACCCTGCGCGCCCTCGAGAGCGCCGCCCGGCGTGCGGGCTACGCGATCAGCGCCTTCTCCCTGTCGGAGGACGAGGACCACCAGATCGAGAGCGGCCTCGTCGAGCTCGTCCCGCAGGGGATCGAGGCGCTGTGCGTCATCGCGCCCCGAGCCTCGTCCCTCGACGTGCTGCGGCAGCAGGGGCTGGGGATGCCGACGGTGGTGATCAAGGCTGAGCCGGAGACCGCCATGCACACGGCGGCCGTCGACCAGCAGGCCGGTGCGTCGCTCGCGGTCTCGCACCTGATCGAGCTCGGGCACCGCCGCATCATGCACCTCGCGGGCCCGCTGGACTGGTACGACGCCCGCGGGCGGGAGCAGGCCTGGCGCCAGACCCTCACCGCAGCCGGGCTGCCCGTCGTCGAACCGGTCGTCGGGGACTGGACGTCCGGGTTCGGGCACCACGTCGGTGCGACCCATGACTTCTCGCAGACCACCGCCATCTTCGTGGGCAACGACCAGATGGCCCTCGGGCTGCTCCACGGTCTGGCGAGCCGTGGCATCCGCGTCCCGCAGGACGTCAGCGTCGTCGGGTTCGACGACCTCCCCGACGCCGCGCACTTCCTGCCTCCGCTGACGACTGTGCGGCAGGACTTCGCCGCGCTGGGTGCCCTCGCCCTGGAGATGGTGCTCGCCGCCCTCGAGGGCGACTCCACCACCGGCCAGGAGCTGATCGCCGCCGAGCTCGTGGTCCGTGAGTCGACGGCGCCGCCTCCGGCCTGAGCACGGGCTGGTGGCGGGCTACCGAGGTGCGGCGCCGTAGGTGTGCCCCGCGGCGCGGAGCCGGTCGATCAGCGCGTCCCCGATCCCCGCGGCCGGGGTGAGCGAGCCCGCGCGGTCCGGCAGGGCGTCGCCGTCGTGGGCGAGGGCCAAGGCGGACTGGCCGAGCATCACGGCGGTGGCGGCGTACCCCGGGTCGCCCCGGCCGGCGGCGACGGCGAGGTACTGCTGGCCGGTCGTCGTGATCGCCCGGAGGTCGGTGCGGAACCAGCCGTGGCGGCGGGTGTCCTCGTCGGGCCCGGTGCCGGGGGCGGGGAGCACGCGGGCGAGCAGGGCGCGGGTCGGGGGAAGCATGAAGGCGGCGGCGCCCAGGCCCAGGCCCGCCGTGAGGCCGACCGCCTGCATCGCGCCGCGTGCGCCACGGCCCACCCCCATGGCCTCGCCGTACCGCAGGTCGTGACCGTAGGCCCAGCCCTGCAGGGCGTTGGACCGCCGCACGATGCGGGAGTTGACCGAGGCCATCGGGAACGGCGCGATCCACCGGCCGTCGCTCAGCCTGGTCGGTGCGGGGGAGTCCGAGGGCTGGGGCGTGGTCGACTCGGCCTCGCGGTCCGGGCTCAACGAGTAGGGGTCGCCCAGCAGGCGCCGCGCCGAGGGGTCGCTCGCCGCGAGCTCGACGATGCCGCGCATCGACTCGATCGTCCCACCGCTCACCCCGCCCCGGGCCCGCGCGACGGCCAGCACGTGGCTGAGCGTCCCGGCGTCGTCGCCCTGGACCTGGCGGTGCAGGGTGAGCATGCCCAGGTCGGACGGGATCGAGTCGTACCCGCAGCCGTGGACGATGCGCGCGCCCGAGGCCTGGGCGGCGTCGCCGTACCGGTCGATGGCCTGGCGGATGAACGGCGTCTCGCCGGTGAGGTCTGCGTAGTGGGTGCCCGCGCGGGCACAGGCCTCGACGACCGGCAGTCCGTGGCGCAGGTACGGGCCCACGGTGGTCACGACGACGCATGTGCTGCCGGCCATGGCTGCGAGGGAGTCCGGGTCGGTGGAGTCGGCGACGAGGACCGGCCAGCTGTGCGCGCGGCTCGGCAGACCGTCCCGGGCGAGCTCGACCTTCTTGCGGGAGCGGCCCGCGAGGGCGATGCGGGTGCCCTCCGGGGCGTGCTCGGCGAGGTGCTCGGCGACGAGCGCACCGACGAAGCCGGTGACGCCGAAGACGACGATGTCGTGGTCGCGGGGGGAGGAGCTCATCGGGCGATGGTCGCCGCGGGGTAGGTGGGGCGCAACCGGCGGGTTCAGCCGCGGGCCCGCACCACGCGGAGGCGCCACCCGATCGCGGTCGCCGCGGTGGCGACGAGCACCCAGACCACCGCGCTGACGAGCGGGGCGTGAGCGCTCGCGAGCAGCTGGGACGCGTAGGCCTCGTCCGAGGCTGCGAACTGTGTCGAGACGTACCAGCGGTTGCCCCAGCGGAAGAGGTCGGCCACGGCGAGGGCCGCGGCCACGACGGCCAGTCCGCGGGCCAGCGAGCGGACCCCATGGCGCCGCGCGACGGACGGCGTGGTGCTCTGGTCGAGACTCATGGGTTCCCTCTCCCCGCCGGCGCACGTGCGCCGCTGCCAGAAGGCTAGTGCTGTCTGGGTGCGCTGGGCGAGACGCGGTTCGGTACGGCCCCTGACCTGCGACCGGGGTTCCGCGAGTGCAACGATGGCCTGTGCGTACGGGTGAGGATCCACGGGCTGACGTCGCGCTCGGCGAGCAGCATGTTCCAGGGTTCGCCGTCCTCGGGCGTCTGCTGTGGGCGGGGCTGCTGGCGGGCTTCGCCATCGGTGGCGTGACGATGGTCGTGGCGGGCGGTCCGGAAGACGTCCTCCTCGCCCTGGGGTACGCCCCGGTGGCCGCGATGGTCGGCCTGGTCGCAGGGCTCGCGGTCCAGGTACTCAACGCGAGCGTGCTGCACATCGCCAGGGCTCTGCGCCCGGAGATGCGCCCCGCCGCGATGCGGCTCGTGCTGCTGCCGCTGCCCGTCCTGGGCGCCATGCTCGCGCCGTACGTGATCCTGAGCTCAGGGGGCGGGTGGGGTGCGGTGACCGCGCTCGGCTGGGTCGGGGTGCTCGTCGCCGGGGGCCTCGGTGCCGTCGCCGTGTGGGTCGCTGCGCCCTGGTGCCTGGCTCCGCTCACGACGCCGGGACCGGCGCGCGCCGGGTAGGGAGGAGGCGCTGCGCCCTCTCGACGGCGACGGCCGCCGCGTGCCGTTGCCTAGGCTGCCCCCATGGCCACAGTGATCCTCGTCCGGCACGGCCGCTCCACGGCGAACGTCGACGGTGTCCTCGCCGGGCGCACCGCAGGGGTGAACCTCGACGACGTCGGGCGTCAGCAGGCCGAGCGCACGGCCGAACGGCTCGCCGTCGTCCCCCTGGTCGGGGTCGTGTCGAGCCCCCTCGAACGCTGCCGGCAGACCGCCCAGGCGCTCCTGGACCAGCAGCAGGACGCCCCGGAGCTGCAGATCGACGAGGCCGTCACCGAGTGCGACTACGGGCAGTGGCAGGGGCGGGCCCTCGGCGAGCTGGCCAAGGAGCCGCTGTGGTCGGTGGTCCAGAGCCAGCCCTCAGCCGTCGTCTTCCCCGGCGGCGAGTCCCTCCCGGCCATGCAGGCCCGCGCGGTGGCGGCGATCAGGCGCCGCGACGCCGCGGTCCACGAGCAGCACGGCGCGGGCGCGGTGTGGGCCGTCGTGAGCCACGGGGACATCATCAAGTCCGTCCTGGCCGACGCCCTGGGCATGCACCTCGACCTCTTCCAGCGCGTCACCGTGGGCCCGGCCTCGATCTCCGTGGTCCGGTACGGGACCCACCGGCCCGACGTCGTCTCGACCAACACCGAGTTCGGGGACCTCGGCTGGCTGCGATCGAGCGGGCCGGTCACCGACGCGCCCGTCGGGGGCGGAGCCGGGCACGAGGACGGCACAGGTCACGAGCGCGGTACGGGCGATGCGGACGGCGCCGAGCAGGCCAGCCCGTCGGCTCGCTCGTAGACTGACCTCATGCGGACCCTCGTCCATGAGTACGACTGGCCGGATCGCGTCGTCGTCGGCACCGTCGGTCGCCCCGGCGAACGGACCTTCTACCTGCAGGCGCGCGCCGGCGCCCGGTTCACCAGCGTCGCCCTCGAGAAGGAGCAGTCCTTCCTCCTCGCCGACAAGATGGACGAGCTGCTCGACGAGCTGACGGCCGACGAGGACAACCCCGTCAACGCCCCCACGGAGATCCCCGTCGAGCTCGTCGACGACGACCCCCTGGACCAGCCGGTCGAGGAGCAGTTCCGCGCTGGTGCGATGCGCCTCGCCTGGGACCCGCGCACGGCACAGGTGGTTCTCGAGGCCTTCCCCGTCGAGCTGCCGCGTGAGGACGACGGCCTCGCCCCGGACGAGGAGGACGACGAGCCGAGCGAGATGCTCCGTGTACGCATCCCGGTCGGGACCGCCCGTGCCTTCGCCCAGCGCACCCGGAAGGTCGTCCACTCGGGGCGCCCGCTGTGCCCGCTCTGCGGACAGCCCGTCAACCCCGACGGTCACGTCTGCGACCTCACCGAGGAGTGACGGTCCCGGAGGTCGACCTCGACGGCGGCGAGCTGCACCTCGAGGGGCGGATCACCGTCGCCTCGAACGCGACCTTCGTCGGCACGATCGGCGAGGTCGCCGTCGTCTACAAGCCTGAGGCCGGGGAACGGCCGCTGTGGGACTTCCCCGACCGCACCCTGGCCCGCCGCGAGGTCGCCGCCTACCTGGTGTCCGAGGCGCTCGGGTGGAACATCGTCCCCCGCACCTGGCTGCGCGACGGGCCCCTCGGCGTCGGCATGGTCCAGCTGTGGCAGGAGCCCGACCCCGCGCAGGACCCGGTCGACGTCGTCCCCTCGGCCGAGGTCCCGGACGAGGGCTGGCGCACCGTGCTCGAGGGCAGCGACGAGAGCGGGCGCACCGTCACCGTCATCCACGAGGACACCGCCGCCCTGCGACGCATGGCCGTGTTCGACGTGCTCGTGAACAACGCCGACCGGAAGGGCGGGCACATCCTCCCGCTGCCCGACGGCCACCGGTACGGGGTCGACCACGGCGTCACCTTCCACGTCGAGCCCAAGCTCCGCACCGTGCTGTGGGGGTGGCTCGGCGATCCACTCGACCCCGACGAGGTGGCCGGCGTCGAGCTGGTGCGCTCCGGGCTGGGCGGTGACCTGGGGGAGGAGCTCTCGGCGTTGCTCAGCGCGCCGGAGGTCGCAGCCCTCGCCGCGCGCTGCGACCGCCTGCTCGCCGCGGGCCAGTTCCCCGGGCCCGACGGCGACATGCCCGCGGTGCCGTGGCCGCTGTTCTGACTCAGCCCCGGTCTGCCGCCTGAGGTGCGGCGGGGGAGTCGTCGTCCCCCGCGTCGGGCCGGTGCTCGAGGATCTCGCCGGGCTGGCACTCGAGGACCTCGCAGATGGCCTCGAGGGTGCTGAAGCGGATGGCGCGGGCCTTGCCCGTCTTGAGGTTGCTGAGGTTGGCGAGGGTGATGCCCACGCGCTCGCTGAGCTCGGTCAGGCGCATCTTGCGCTGGGCGAGCACGACGTCGAGGTTGACGATGATCGCCATGCTCAGACCGTCAGCTCGACGTCTTGACGCAGGGCGTGCGCGGCGCGGAACAGCCGCTCGAGCAGCGCGAAGCCGCCCAGCAGCAGCAGGATCGCGATCTCCAGCCCGAGCCAGGCGAGGAACACCCCGGGGTGTCCCTGCCCGAACGCGAGGTTGAAGGCCACCAGCCCGACCAGGTAGTAGACGGCGACCCCGGCGATGAGCAGCTTGACCTGCCGGAAGACCCGCACCGTCGGGGTGGAGAAGGCCTCGCCAGCGTCGACCAGCCGCAGGAAGCGCAGCAGCAGACCGATCCCGACCAGCACGGGCAGGAACCCGGCGACCGCACCCAGGTAGGTCGGCAGGCGCAGATGCGCGTACTCGGGCAACGTCGCTGCCGACTCGAGGCTGAGCAGGTACAGGACCCCGGCCGCGGCGACGACCCCGCCGGCGAGGACGAACAAGAGCAGTCGCAGGATCTTGGTCTCCATGGGCCCACCCTACGACGACATATCGATAGTCAACAACTAGTTGCTGTTCTACGGGTCTTGATCGATCTGGTCTACTGGGGCACATGGTGGCAGGACCCGAGCCCTTGGTGCTCGACGCTGCGTCGTACATGGGCGTGGTCGCGGGCAGCGCACCCGGTCGTGAGTACAAGGCCTTCGCGAGGAACGCCCTCGATCTGCGGCCCGGGCTCGACGTCGTGGACGTCGGCTGCGGCCCGGGGACAGACCTGCGGGCCCTGGCCGACGCCGTCGGGCCTACCGGATCGGTCCTCGGCGTCGACCGGGACCCGACCATGCTGGAGCGCGCCGGCGCCGTGGCGGAGGGGTCGGTGGTCGAGGTGCGGCAGGGCGACGCCCACGACCTGCCGCTGGCCGACGCCACGGTCGACAGGGTGCGCACCGACCGCGTGCTCCAGCACGTGGTCGACCCGCGCCGCGCGGTCGACGAGGTCCGCCGGGTGCTCCGTCCCGGTGGCCGGGCGGTCTTCGCCGAGCCGGACTGGGACACCCTGGCCATCGCCGCCGAGGAGGTCGAGGCGAGTCGGCGCTTCCGCGACCACGTGCGCGACGTCGTCGTCCGGAACGGTCACATCGGGCGTCAGCTCGCCGGCCACGCGCACGCCGTCGGGCTGCAGGTGACGGGCGTCGACGTCGTGCCCGGGGTGTTCCGAGACCTCGCCCTGGCGGACACGATCCTGGGGATCGAGCGCAACGTCGAGCGCGCCATCGCCTCCGGGCACCTGGCCACCGAGGCGCGCGAGTGGGTCGCCGCCCTGCGGCAGGGGCCGTTCGTCGCGACCCTGGCGATGTTCGTCGTCACCGCCGAGAAGGTGCGCCTCGCCGGTGGTGCGCGATGAGCACGGCGGCCTCCTCGGTCGACGACCCGGGGCCCTTCTTCCACGGCACCAAAGCGGCGCTGAGCACCGGTGACCTGATCGAGCCGGGACGCAGCTCGAACTTCGGGGCACGTCGCTCCGCGACCTTCGTGTACCTCACGGCCACGATGGACGCGGCCATCTGGGGAGCCGAGCTCGCGGTCGGCGAGGGGCCCGGTCGGATCTACCTCGTCGAACCCACCGGCGCCCTCGAGGACGACCCCAACCTGACGAACACGAGGTTCGTGGGCAACCCCACCCGCTCCTACCGCACCCGCGAGCCGCTGCGGGTGCTCGAGGAGGTCCTCGACTGGGAGGGGCACCCGCCCGAGGTCCTCCAGGGGATGCTGGACCACCTGGAGAAGCTTCGGCAGGAGGGCGTCGAGGCGATCAACGAGTGACCCGTGGCTTGCGGTAGGAGGCCCGGGCCCACAGCCACCCCAGCACCGTGAGCCCGACGCACCAGGCGAGGGCCGTCCACGCCGTCGTGGTCGGCACCGTCGTTCCCGCGAGGAGCCCGCGCACCACCTCGATGATCGGGGTGAAGGGCTGGTGCTCGGCGAACACGCGGACTGCGGTGGGCATGGTCTCCACCGGGACGAACCCGCTGCCGAAGAACGGCAGCAGCATGAGGATCATCGGGGTGTTGGAGGCGGTCTCGACGCTCGGCGCGGCTGCGCCCATCGCCACGGACAGCCACGTGAGGGTCAGGGCCACGAGGCTGAAGACGCCTGCGAGCCCGAGCCACCCAAGGAGGTTCGCGCCGGGCCGGTACCCGAGCAGCACGGCCACCCCGAGCACCACGGCCGTGGCCAGGAGGGTCTGCACCACGGCGCCGACCACGTGCCCGCCGTGCACGGCCACGGAGGCGACCGGCATGGTCCGCAGCCGGGTGACGATCCCGCCGGTCATGTCCATCGCGACGCCGATCGCGGTGGCCTGGGCGATGCTCGCGGCGGTCAGGATCAGCACCGCGGGGGTGATGTAGTCCAGGTAGACCTCGCGGCCGGCAGCCCCGGGGGTGATGCCGGGTGCGACGCCAGCCCCGAAGGCTCCGCCGAACACGTAGACGAACAGCAGGAGCAGGACCACCGGGGTGCCGACCAGGAGCACCGTCATGGACGGGTTGCGCAGGATCCGCAGCAGGCTGCGTCGCGTCATCGTGACCAGGTCGTGCGTGGCCCCGCCGAACCCCGACGGCGCGGTCCGGGTGAGCGGGGGAGCAGGAGCAGCTGCGGCGGTCATCACGCCACCTCCGTCGAGTCGTGCCCGGCGCGGGCGGAGCCGGCCCGGTCAGGGTCGGTCAGGGCGAGGAAGACGTCGTCGAGGGAGCCGGCGTCATGGGTGGCCTTGAGGCCGGTCGGGGTGTCGTGGGCGACCAGACGGCCCTCGTGCAGCACCGCGACGTGGTCGGCGAGCTGGTCGGCCTCCTCCATGTACTGGGTGGTCAGCAGCACCGAGGTGCCACCCGCGACGAGGGTGCGGACCTGGTCCCAGAGGTCGCGTCGGGCCCGCGGGTCCAGACCGGTGGTGGGCTCGTCGAGGAAGACCACCTGCGGTCCGCCGACGAGGGTCATGGCCAGGTCGAGCTTGCGCTGCATCCCCCCCGAGAGCTGCTGCCCCTGCTTGCGTGCTGCGTCGGTCAGGCCGAAGCGCTCGAGAAGATCGGTGACGCGACGTCGGCCCTCGAGGCGAGGGAGGTGGAGCAGGTCGGCCATGAGACGCAGGTTCTCGACCGTGGTGAGCAGCGGGTCGACGGCCGAGAGCTGACCGGTCACGCCGATCAGCCGCCGCACGGCCTGGGGCTCACGGGCGACGTCGTGGCCCAGCACGCGGGCGGTGCCGCCGTCGGCCGGGATCAGGGTGGACAGGATCGAGACGGTGGTCGTCTTGCCGGCGCCGTTGGGGCCGAGCAGGGCGGTGACGGTGCCGACGGGGACGGTGAGGTCCAGCGCGTCGAGCACGGTCTGGTCGCCGTACCGCTTGTGGAGCCCGGCGACCTCGATCGCGGGGGCAGGGGTGGTGGGCATGCTGACTCCTCTGGGCAGTGCCGGGGGCTCCCGGCGATGCGGGGAGCGTCAGATGTCGAGGTCCTCGACCTCGGGTTCGGTGGTGTAGGGCTCCACCAGGGCGGCCAGCTCGGCGGGGACGGCCGCGCGCAGCTCGTCGAAGCTCTCGAAGACGCTGAGGGTCGCCGACGTGCTCGTCGTGCCCCACTGCTGCTCGCTGCTGAGGTGCTTGCGCCAGCCGGTCAGGTCTCCGTCCTTGCCGGCCGTGTGGACCCACTCCGGGGGGTGGGTGACGTGCAGGGCGTAGCGGCCGGTGCGGGTGCGGTAGACCCGGTGCTCCTCGTTGCCGTAGCTGGTGGACCGGGACCACTCCGCCAGCTGCACCCCCTGGAAGCGCTGCAGCTTCTTGGCACCGGGGCCCACGCCGACGGTGATCTCGTCGAAGCCCGCGAGGCGCCCCTCCTCGACCTCGACGAGCCGGTGCAACGCCTTGGTGA
The DNA here is from genome assembly GCF_017565425.1 of Actinotalea soli. Taxonomy (GTDB): domain Bacteria; phylum Actinomycetota; class Actinomycetes; order Actinomycetales; family Cellulomonadaceae; genus Actinotalea; species Actinotalea soli. Next base: position 102,603 of record NZ_JAGEMK010000004.1, on the reverse strand, counting down.
TGGCCGCGGAGAGGTTGCCGCCGGTGAGCTCCTGCGCGCGCTGGAAGACGGGCAGGTCGGCGTCGGAGACGTAGATCGTCTTGTTCGGCATGAGGCCATCGTAGGCATGGCACCGAGTATATGCATACGTCTACGTATAGTGTCTAGCCGCATCTCGGGCCCGGCCGTCGACGATGCGGCCATCGCGATCCTTGACCTACGGTCGTGCCCTGGGCAGGGGCGAAGCCCTGACCGACGACGGCCACACCGTGGCGGCATGCGCATGGAGCTCGCGTTGTACCTCGCGGCCGCAGTCGTCGGGGGTCTGCTCGCCTCGGCGATCCGGCTCCCTCCCCTCGTGGGGTATCTCGCAGCGGGGTTCGCGCTGGGTGCCCTGGACTCTCCCGCCCCCGCCGGCCTCGAGCAGATCGCCGAGATCGGCGTGGTGCTCCTGCTCTTCACGATCGGGCTCAAGTTCGACGCGCGGACCTTGCTGCGCCGCGAGATCTGGCTCACCGCGAGCGTCCACATGGCGCTCTCGACCGCCGTCGGGCTCGGATTCCTCGGACTGCTCGTCGTGATCGGTGTCCCCCTGGTCGCCGGGGAGTCCTTCGGTGCCCTGGCGCTCGTCGGGTTCGCCCTCTCGTTCTCCTCGACGGTGTTCGTCGTCAAGGTGCTCGAGGACCGCTCCGACGCGACCTCTCTGTACGGGCGCATCGCCGTCGGGCTGCTCGTGCTCCAAGACGTCGCCGCCGTCGCGTTCATGGCTGCCGCGGGCGGTCACGTGCCGAGCCCGTGGGCGCTGCTCCTGGTCCTCGTGATCCCCGCCGCCTGGCCGCTGCACCGCATCTGGGACCGGATCGGGCACGGCGAGCTGCAGGCCCTGTTCGGGGTGACGGTCGCTGTCGCCCTCGGGTGGGGCGTCTTCGAGGCCTTCGGCGTGAACGGCGAGCTCCGTGCCCTCGTCATGGGTGCGCTCCTCGCCAAGCACCCCAGCTCCTCCGAGCTCTACCGGTCCCTGATGACGTTCAAGGACCTCATGCTCGTCGCGTTCTTCCTCGAGATCGGTCTGCACGGGCGCCCCGGGCTCGAGGAGGCCCGCCTTGCTGTGGCGCTGCTGGCCGTGCTGCCCTTCCAGGTCGCCTTCTACGCGGTGCTCCTCTGGGTGATGAGGCTGCGGCGCCGCACGGCCTTCCTCGCGGGGCTCGTCCTGGCGAACTTCTCCGAGTTCGGGATCATCGTCGCGGTGGTCGGGGCCTCGGCCGGCCTCCTCGACGCACGGTGGGTGGTCGTGATCTCTCTCGCCGTGGCGATCAGCTTCGCGGTCTCGGCCCTGCTCAACCGCCGCGGCGTCGAGCTCGCCACCAGGATGGTCCCGCTGCTCCCGCACCACAGCACCCAGCAGCTCCACCCCGACGACAGGCTCGTCGACGTCGGCAGGGCCGACGCCTTGGTCATCAGGCTCGGTCGGATCGGCGCGGCCACCTACTCCCAGCTGCGAGACAGGTACGGCCTGTCCGTCCTCGGCGTCGAGCACGACGCGGTGCGGGTGGCCGAGCTCGGGGCTGATCGGTTCGAGGTCCTCCGCGCGGACGCCACCGACGTCGAGTTCTGGGACCGGGTCGAGCGCGCCGGGCAGATCAAGGTGGCGGTGCTCGCCATGCCGTTCCACAACGCGAACCTCATCGCCCTCAACCGCCTCCAGGCGGCAGGCTTCACAGGGACGGTCGCCGCCGTGGCCCGGTACGACGACGACGTCGCCGAGCTGAGGCGGCACGGGGCTGACGCCGTCTTCCACCTCTACGGCTCAGCGGGCACCGCCCTCGCCGATCACGCGGCGGAGCTGCTGCTGGGCACGGCCGACCGGGGTCCGTCGCACGGCCCCGAGGCTGAGTCTCCTGGGGCCTAGCCCACGCCGCCGGCGCTGGCGGCTGCGCGTGCGAGACGCCCGGCCAGCTCACCGAACGCCCTCGTGAGCTCCGCAGGGCCGATCACCTCGATCTCGACGTCGAACCTTCCCAGGGTCGCCGCGAGCCCCACCCAGGACCAGGCGCCCAGCACCACCCGGCAGCGTCCGTCGCCCAGGTCCTCGACCACGCCGTCGTACGCGTAGGGCACCACGTCGCGGAGGGGGGCGTGCAGGATCACCTCGCCCTCGCAGGGCCACGCTCCCGGCCCGGTCGACGGGGCGGTCGCCCCGCGCCACCTCCCGGTGACGAAGTCCACGACGTCGCCCCCGGGCACCTCGCGCCGCGAGAAGCGCGCGCCACCCGGGGTGCGTGGATCGAGCCGGTCGAGGCGGAAGGTGCGCCAGTCGTCCACGTCCAGGTCCCAGGCCACGAGGTACCAGTGGCCGGCGCGGGTGACCAGGTGGTGGGGCTCGGCGCGACGGGGCCCGCGGGACTCGGCCCGCTGGCCGCCGGGGCTGCGGTAGTCGAAGCGGAGCACCTCGTGCGCGCGGATCGCGGCGCTCACCGCCGTCAGGACGTCCGGGTCCACCGGGTCGGCGACGGCCGCACCGGGCACCGCCCGGACGTCGAGGGCGTCGACACGGTGCCGCAGCCTGGCGGGCAGGAGCTGGCGGACCGTGGCCAGCGCGCGGGTCGCGGCCTCCTCCACGTCCGCGCCCGTCCCTGCCGCGGTCCGGAGCGCGACGGCGAGGGCCACGGCCTGCTCGTCGTCGAAGAGCAGGGGCGGCAGGGTGGCACCGGCCTCGAGCCGGTACCCGCCCTCGCGCCCTCGGGTGCTGGTGACCGGGTACCCCATCTCGCGCAGGCGGTCGACGTCGCGACGCACCGTGCGGTCGCTGACCTCGAGGCGGTCGGCCAGCACGGTCGCCGGCCAGTCCCGTCGCGCCTGCAGCAGGGACAGGAGCGTCAGGAGCCGGGAGGAGGTGGTGGGCACGTCGTCCAGTGTGCCGTGCTATCCGGACACATCCTGTCCAGTTGGTCTGTGAGTGTGCAGGTGCATCGCCAGACCGCGCGGCGCACCCGTTCTCGGAGGAGACACCATGTCCATCAGCACCGTCACCCACATCAACCTGCGCGGCGAGGCCCGTGCCGCCCTCGAGCTCTACCAGTCGGTCTTCGGGGGCGAGCTCACCGCCGTCACCTATGCCGATGCCCACGCCGTCCAGGACCCCGCCGAGGCGGACCAGGTCATGTGGGGCCAGGTCGTCTCGGCCGACGGGTTCCACGTCATGGCCTACGACGTGCCGTCCTCGATGCCCTGGGAGCCTGGGCAGAACGCCTACTTCGTCTCGGTGCGCGGCGCCTCGGCCGAGGAGATCACCGAGCGCTGGGAACGCCTCGCCGTCGGCTCCACCGTGATCGTCCCGCTGGCCCCGGCCGGCTGGGCCCCGCTCTACGGGATGCTGCGCGACCGGTTCGGCGTGGTCTGGGTGCTCGACGTCGCGGCGGCGTACGACGGCGCCTGAGGACGGCGGGCGGCGGTGGTCGGCGCAGGTAGGGCGCCGGCTACCGCCCGAGCCCTCCGCCGTCGACGAGGTCGAAGGCGTTGCCCTCGGGGTCGATGAGGGTCATCGAGCGCCGGCCGTGGTCGTTCACGCTGCCGACCCGGCGGGCGCCGAGCTGCTGCAGCCGGCGGGACTCGGCGTCGAGGTCGTTCGTGGTGAGCTGCAGGTGCAGCGGCGTGGTCAGCGTGCGGCCGTCGGTGACCTGGCGGAACACCAGAGGAGGGATCCCCGCGGTGCTCCCGGTGACGAGCTCGGCGCGGGCCGGGCTGGCGCCGGGGGAGAGGTCCACGCGCAGGGCGGCGGCCCAGAACTGGGCGGCGGCCAGGGCGTCGAAGGCGTCGTACGCGAGGCCGGCGAAGGTCGTGGTCCGGGACGCGCGGTCGGCGGGCCGGGTGGCGCGGTGCTGCGAGAGGGCGGTGGCGGTGGTGGTCATGGGGACTCCTTCGGGGAGGGGGCGGTGCCTCGGGTAGACCTCGGCCCTCGAGCCGCGTAGCCTGAACGGAGGCGCCTCCGCTTCGTACCGACAGACTAAGCGGAGGTTCCTCCGATTAGCAAGAGGAGAGCTGTGCCGACCGCCACGATCAAGCCGCTGCGTGCTGATGCCCAGCGCAACCGTGACCGCCTGCTCGCGGTGGCGACCGCCGCGCTGCTCGAGGACGTCGACACGCCCCTCGAGACGATCGCCGAGCGCGCCCAGGTCGGGATCGGCACCCTCTACCGCCACTTCCCGAACCGGGACGTCCTCGTGGAGGCCGTCTACCGGCACGAGGTCGAGGAGCTCTGCGACGCGGCGCCCCTCCTGCTCGACGGTGACCGCCCGGCGATCGAGGCCCTGCGTGACTGGGCGGGGCACTTCGTGCGGTACGCCGCGGCCAAGCGTGGCCTCGCCGCGACGCTCCGCGCCGCCGTCGGCTCGGACTCCCCGCTGTTCGCCGAGACCCGTGAGCGCATCGTCGGTGCCCTGGACGTGCTGCTCGAGGCATGCCGGGCGGAGGGCTCCGTGCGCTCGGACGTCGGTGCCGAGGACGTCGTGCTCGCGATGTCGGCCGTCTGGCTGGTGCCCGACGGCGACCAGTGGGACGCCCAGGTCCGCCGGCTGCTCGACCTCGTGGTCGACGGGCTGCGGTTCGGCGCTGGCGGGTCAGGGTCTGCTCCCTGACCCGCCCGCCGGGCCGGCCTACCTGCCGTGCGGGTCGCTCGCGTTGACCGCCGCGACCACCTGCGGGTAGTCACCCCGGGCCTCGCCGAAGCGCAGGAGCTTCACGTGCTCGACGAGCACCTCGGGGGCCTCGGGCTGCTCGCGCAGGATGGTCATCACCTCGGCGATGAACTCCGCGAGGGGCATGGCGTTCTCGTTGGTGGCCTGGCCGGGCATGAGGTCCGTCTGGACGCTCGGCGGCACCAGCTCGACCACCCGCACCGCGGTGTCCGCGAGCTGCAGGCGCAGGCTCTCGCTGAGCATGTGGATCGCTGCCTTGCTGGCGTTGTAGCTCGGGGTGACCCGGAGCGGGACGAAGGCCAGCCCTGAGGAGACGGTCATGATCGTCGCGGCAGGCCGGGACCGGAGATGCTCGAGGAAGGCCGCGATCAGGCGCACCGGGCCCAGCACGTTGGTCGTGATGGTGCGTTCGGCGCTCGCGAGGAAGCCGTCGGGGTGGTGCCAGTCCTCGGCCTGCATCACGCCGGCCATCGTCACGAGGGTGTCGAGACCGGGCCACCGGGCGATGACCTCCTCGGCCGCGACCTGGATGCTCGCGGGGTCGGTGGTGTCCACGTGCACGGTGCCGAGGCCGGGGTGCTCGGCGGCGATCTGCTCGAGGAGCTCGGTGCGGCGCCCGCCGACCACCACGGTGCTGCCGGCGTCGTGCAGGGCCAGGGCCAGGGCGAGACCGATCCCGCTGGTCGCGCCGGGGATGAAGACGGTGCTGTCGTTGATGTCCATGGCACCACCGTGGTGCGGGCAGCCTGCGGAGGGGAGCGGAGCGGTGATCGGGGGATCAGCGGTCCCTGGCTCCGGAGCGCCCGGGACCTGGTCCTGCTCCCGCTCGCCAGGCACGATGGCCACGTGGACCGACCTGCCCTCGCCGACTTCCTCCGCCGACGCCGTGCGGCCCTGCGCCCGCAGGACGTCGGGCTGGTGGCCGGGCCCCGCCGTCGGGCCCCTGGGCTGCGGCGCGAGGAGGTCGCCCAGCTCGCGGCCATGTCCGCCGACTACTACACCCGCCTCGAGCAACGGCGCGGCCCTCAGCCCAGCGAGCAGATGCTGGCCTCCCTCGCCCGCGCCCTGCGACTCGACGGCGACGGACGCGACCATCTCTACCGGCTCGCGGGCCGCAACCCGCCCGGCCCCGAGGCAGGGGGCCGGTTCGTCGCCCCCGCCCTGCAGCGCGTCCTGGACCGGCTCGAGGACACCCCGGCCCTCGTGCTGACCTGGCTGGGAGAGACGCTGGTGATGAACACCATGGCCGTCGCCCTGCTGGGCGACCGGTCCGGGTACCGCGGTCTGGCGCGCAGCGAGGTGTACCGGTGGTTCACCGACCCCGACGCAGCGAGGCGGATCTACCCGCCCGAGGACCGTGACCGCCAGTCCCGGGCCCAGGTGTCCTCCCTGCGGGTGGCCTACGGGGTGCTCGGGCCGCGCTCGCGGGCGGGGGAGATCGTCCGTGCCCTGGAGCGTGAGAGCCCCGAGTTCGCCGAGATCTGGCAGCGTCACGAGGTGCGGCGCCGGTTCGAGGACCACAAGGTGCTGCTCCACCCCCAGGCCGGGCCCATCGAGCTCGACTGCCAGGCGCTGTTCACCGAGGACCAGTCCCAGTGCCTGCTCGTGCTCACCGCCCCGCCTCGCACCGACGCCGCCGAGAAGCTCGCGCTCCTCCGGGTCATCGGCACCCAGGACCTGAGCCCCGAGGTCGCCGCGACGCGGGCCCCGAGGTAGGCCCGCGCCGCAGCGCGTCCCCGAGGGACGGTCAGACGGCGGCCGGCGTGAAGCGGGTCGCCTGCCGGGAGGCGAGCCCCACGGCGAGGACCGCGAGGACGACGACGCCGGCACTCGCCATCGCGTAGATGGGCACGTCCACGACGGGCACCCTCGCGCCGAGCAGGCCCGCGCTGACCCCGACCACCGCGGGGATCACCGCCAGGGTGCCGAGCCCCCACGCCGTCAGCCCCGTGACGAGGGCCTCGATGGTGGTCATGGCCATGAGCTGACGACGGGTGGTGCCCGTGCGGTGCAGCAGCCCGAGCTCCTCACGCCGTGAGGCGGTCGTCAGCGCGAGGGTGGTCGCGGCCCCGAGGGCCACGACGACCATCAGCACGAGCAGCAACGCGGCCGAGAGACGTCGGTCTGCGGCCCCCGCCCCGATCGCCTCGTCGACGTAGCCGGGCACGTCGGTCGACGTGACACCCATCCCCTCCAGCGCCGCAGAGACCTCGTGCGGGTCGGCGCCGGGCTCGATGCCGACCAGCACCGTGCCGGGACGGCCGTCCAGGCCCTGGGCGGCGGCGGTCCCGGTGCCGATGAGGTAGTCCCCGACTCCGAGGCCACGCGAGTACAGCGCGACCACGCGGGCCTCGACGACCTCCTCGCCGAACCGGAGCGCGAGCGAGCCGCCGAGGCGCGCACCGACCTCGAAGGCGGCGTCGGTGCTGATCGCGACCGTGCCTGGGGCGGCGAGGTCGGCCAGGGTGCCCTCGACCACGCCGGGGTCGAAGGGTGCCGATCGTGTGCCGGCGTCCTGGCCGGTGGCACCGACTGCGGGGACCAGGCGCAGCATCGTGCTCTCCCAGATCAGTCCCTCGGCCCAGGCGAGGTCCTCGTCGGTGTCGATCATCACCTGCGCGGGCACATCCGTCAGTGGCTCGACGGTCGCGATGCCGGGCACGGCGGCGAGCCGGTCGAGATCATCGGCGTCGAGGGGGTGGTCTGCCGTCCCGACGAGGTCGACGGCGAGGGCAGCCTCGAGCTGCTCACCCGCCGCCGTCGTGACGGCGCGATCGACGCTCGTCTGCACGGTCGCGACGGTCACGATCAGCGCCAGCGGTACCACGACCGTCGTCAGCCGCCGTGAGAAGCCGCGCACGTTGCGGACCGCGAGCATCGGGGCGGGACGGCCGAGCGGGCCGCCCAGGTGGGCCAGCCGGTCGAAGATCCAGCCGACCAGGACCGGTCCGGCCATGGCGGCCGCACCGACGAGCAGGAACGCCGAGACCGCTGCGACCGCGCTGCCGACCGTACCGGGCACGACCATCGGCGAGAACGCCGTCGCCAGCCCGGCGGCAGCCATGGCCAGGGCGCCCCACCGCCGTGCGGGTCCGACCTCGCTCTGCTCGACGGCGCTCTCCCGCAGGGCCGAGGTCGGCTCGGTGCGGGCTGCCTCCCGCGCCGCGATCAGGCCTGTGGGCACGGCCGTGAGGAGCACGAGCAGCAGCGCGCCGAGCACGGGCCAGGGGGAGAGGGTCGAGACGAAGTCAGGGGCGACGACCCCGGAGTCGATGAGCAACGGGTCCAGCAGCCGCGCTCCGAGCAACCCGAGGACGGCACCCACCGGGGCCGCGACCAGGGTGACCACGACCAGCTCGAGGGTCACGAGCAGCCGGACCTGGTGCGGGGTGGCGCCCACGGCCCGCAGGAGGGCGAGCTCGCGGCGACGGCCCCGCAGCGCGAGGCTCACGGTCGCCGCGACCACGATCATGACCACGACCAGGGCGAAGCCCGAGAAGGACGAGGCGACGGCGACGAGCATGTCCCCGCCCAGGGCGTCGCGCGGCGAGGTGGCCGGGGCGCGCAGCCCCGACTCGAACATCACGCCTGTGACGGCGACCAGGGCGGCGGCCAGGGCCAGGACGATCGCGGTGCCGGCGAAGGCGCCACGGTGGGCGCGGGCGGCTGAGGTGGCCAGGCTCCACATCCCGATCACCGGGCCCGGTTCAGCAGCGCGGCGGTGACCTGCTCGGCCGTGGGTGCCTCGAGCTCGTCGACGACCTGGCCGTCGGCGAGGACGATCACCCGCTCGGCCGCGGCGGCGACCGTGCTGTCGTGCGTGACCACGACGATCGTCTGGGCGAGGGCTCGTGCCGTCTCGCGGAGCACCTGCAGCACCGCGGCCCCGGTGCGGGAGTCGAGGGCCCCCGTGGGCTCGTCGGCGAAGACCACCGCGGGGCGGGTGATCAGGGCCCGCGCGATCGCGACGCGCTGTGCCTGCCCGCCCGAGAGCTCCCCCGGGAGGCGGTCAGCCAGCTCGGCGACACCGAGGAAGGCCAGCAGGTCGGCCTGCCAGGCGGGGTCCGGCACGCGCCCGGCGAGCACCAGCGGCAGACGGACGTTCTCGACCGCGCTCAGGTGCCCGATGAGGTTGTAGGACTGGAACACGAAGCCGACGTGCTCGCGGCGGAAGCGCGTCAGGTCGTCGGGCCGCAGCGTGGTCAGGTCGTGCCCCGCGACCAGCACCTGCCCGTGGCTGGGGGAGTCGAGGCCGGCGGCGCAGTTGAGCAGGGTCGACTTGCCCGAGCCGGACTGGCCGACCACGGCCGTGACCGAGCCGGCGCGCAGGTCGAGGGAGATCCCGCGCAGCGCGTGCACCGGCTCACGGCCGGGGTAGGTCTTGCGGACGTCGACCAGGCGCACGGCGGGGGTGGTCCGGTGGTCCTGCGTCGGGTGGCTGGTGGTGGTGCTCGTGGTGGGCACGGTGGCTCCTGGGGTCGAGGTGCGATGTCGCTCTCGACGCTAGGAACCGGGAGGGGATCCCATCGAGCCCCGGAAGGAGGGCTCCACCAGGTTCCATCCTTCGATGCAACCGTCCCCGCCCCGTCTCGTGTCAGAACCTCAGGGTGCCCTGGGCACCCCAGGTTCTGACACGAGACGGGTCAGGTGGGGATGTCGACGACGCGGTTCTGATAGGCCCAGACGACGGCCTGCAGGCGGGACCGGACCCCGAGCTTGGGCATCATCCGCGCCAGGTGCGACTTCACGGTCGACACCTCCAGGACGAGGCTGCGCGCGATCTCCTCGTTGGACATGCCCTGCGCCAGGAGCAGCAGGATGTCCAGCTCGCGGGCCGTGAGCAGCTCGGTCGCGCGGGCCGCCGTCACGGGCTGGGTGCGACGCCGCTCGAGCAGCTCCCGCACCACGCGCTTGGTCAGGGTGTCCGCGAGGGTCCCGTTCCCCGCCGCGACCGACCGCACCGCCTCGACCACCGTCGTCGGCTCGGCGTCCTTGAGCAGGAACCCCGAGGCCCCTGCCTCGAGGGCCCCGAAGAGGTAGTCGTCCACGTCGAAGGTGGTGAGGATCAGGACGGGGATCGGGTGCTCGACCCCTGGGCCGCACAGCTCCCGGGTCGCGGCGATACCGTCCAGGCCGGGCATCCGCACGTCCATGCAGACCATGTCCGGGCGCAGCCGTCGGGCCGCCTCGACCGCCTGGACGCCGTCGGGCGCCTCGGCCACCACCTCGATGTCCGGCTCGACGCCGAGCATCGCGCTCAGCCCGGCCCGCACCAGGGGCTGGTCGTCGGCCACCACGACGCGGATCATCCGGGGGTCCCTTCGGTCGAGGCACTGGCGGGTGGAGGTCCGACCGTGCCGTGGGCGGGCAGCGTGAGGGTGACCAGCCAGCCGCCGTCGGGCTGGGGGCCGTGGGTCAGGTGGGCGTCGGTGAGCTCGGCGCGCTCGCGCATGCCGATCAGGCCCAGGCCACCGCCCGGGCGGTCGTCGCTGGGTTCCTGGTCCCCGCGCCCGCGGCCGGGCTCGAACCCGTGGTGCGCAGGCGGCGCCGAGGTGAAGGTCGGCGGACCGTTGCGCACGCTGACCACCAGGGTGGCCGGGTCCCGCGCGTCCAGCACCACCACGCAGGCCGCCCCCGGCGCGTGCCGAGCGGCGTTGGCCAGGCACTCCTGCACGGTGCGGTAGACGGACAGCTGGGCGAGGGGCCCGACGACGTCCCGCGGTGGCAGGCCGTCCGCGGTGCCGAGCACCTCGAGGCTCACCTCGACCCCGGAGGCGCGGACCCGCTCGACCAGCGCGGGGATGGTCGCGAGGGTCTCGACCCGGGCCTCTTCCATCTCCGTGCCCTGCCCGGCCGCGGGTGGGTCTCGCAGCAGGCGGACGAGGCTGCGCAGCTCGTCGAGCATCGCGGTGGTCTCCCCGCGCACCCGCTGCACCGCGGCCTTCGCAGCCTCGGGGTCGACGTCGATCTGTCGCCCGATGGCCCCGGTCATCACCGCGATGCCCGACAGGTGGTGGGCGGCGACGTCGTGCAGCTCACGGGCCATCGCGGCGCGCTCGCGGGCCACGGCCGTCTCGACGCGTGCCTCGTGCTCGCGGCGCAGCGCCTGGACCTGACGCTCGCGCGCCTGCGAGGTCTCCCGGCGCGCGCGGACCACGACCCCGGCCAGGACCGCGAGCCCGATGGTGCCGACGGCCTGGCCCAGGGCGGCGCCCACGGTCAGCAGCGTGAGGACCCCGCCCTCGGGCAGGGAGAGCAGCGTGCCGAGCCCCATCAGACCTGCGGCGGCGGCGAGGGCGGGAGCTGTCCGCCGGAAGGGACCCCAGACAGTGGCGGCGTAGGCGGCCACCAGCAGCGCGACGGTCGTGGTGCCGAGGGCGTCGTCGAGGCCGACGAGGCCCCCCACCGGCACCGCCCCGGCGACGGCGACCAGCACCACCCGCGGGTGGGGCCGGCGCCAGAGCAGCGCGACGGCCTGCACCGTGATGATGCCCAGGCCCAGCCACCACGCGAGGGTTCCTGGCGTGGGTGCCGCCATGGCCACCTCGGGGTCCATGGCGGCGATGGCAGGCATCGACAGCAGCAGCACCCCCGCGACGAGCCAGGTCCCGGCAGCCACGACGACGTCGGCGGCGCGTGGACGAGGAGGCGGGGTCACAGGCGTCATCCTCGCAGCGCAGGCACGGTCGGCGCTCAGCGCCGTAGGTTCGTCGGGTGGAGACCACCGTCGCGGACCTGCAGGCGCTCGTCCTCGCGCGCTACGAGCGGCTCGACCTCCCGTCATGGCCAGACCCCCGGCCCGACGGCGGTTCGCCGCGCGAGGAGGAGTACTCGCGCGTCACCGACCCGGGGCGCTACCGGATCGTCCACGAGCGTGCGCGGGTGTGGGCCGCGGTGCTCGCCGAGGTGCTCGGCGCAAGCGTCGAGGAGATCGTGCCGTCGACGGGCCGTGACGGTCGGCCCGAGTTCGACCGTGGTCTGCGCCTCACCCCGCAGCGCCGCGACGCCCTCGCCCTGCTGCTGCTCGAACGGGACGTCGCGCAGGACGAGGCCGACGCGACGCTCGCCGTCTTGGAGGTGTGCGTGACCCGGCCCGGCGTCGTCGTCGCGCTCCAGCCGGATTGCGGCTGCGACGCCTGCGACAGCGGCTCGCAGGACCTCCTCGAAGCGGTCGACGCCGCCGTCGTCGACGTCGTCGGTGGGCCCTTCGTCGTCCTGCAGGGCAGGACGTGGCACGCCCAGTGGCACCCGGGCGGGGGCAGCGCCAGCAGCGATGGACGGGGACCGGAGTTCGACGTGGCCTTCGACCTCTGCCGACGCCTCGCCGCGGGGGAGACGGTGCACCTCCCGCGGCACACCGAGGCCTTCCACGGGAGCTCCTGGCTGGGCTGAACGGGTGCTCTTCAGCGCCTGCTGCCGTCGAGAGTCGCAGACCGTCCACCGGCGTCGGTCCTCGCCCCTACGGTGATGCCCTACGGGGGAGAGTGCTGGCCGTGACCGGCCGGCACCGACAAGGGGGAGTCAGCATGATCAGCGCTGCCGAGGTGCGTTCCGCGAGGTTCACGCCCACCAAGTTCCGCGAGGGCTACGAGCCCGAGCAGGTCGACGCCTTGATGGCGCGGGTGGCCGCAGGGCTCGATGCCGCTGCGACCGGTGAGGCGCCCGGGGTGACGGCCGAGGACGTCCTGAACGCCAGGTTCAAGGCCACCAAGTTCACCGAGGGGTACGACCAGGACCAGGTCGACGACTTCCTGGACCGCGTCGTCGCCAGCCTCCGCGCGGGCGAAGGAGCGGGCGCCGCAGCCGGACCGGCGGGGCAGCCCGCCGAGCCCATCGACGCGGCCCGGCTCCGCTCCGAGCTCGCGTCCCTGCAGCCCCGCCGGATGCGCGCCGGCTACGACCCCGACGCGGTCGCGGCGATCGTCAACGCCGCAGCGGGCTCCCTCGACCTCCACGCCCGCGGCCTGCGTCCCTCACCCGGCGCCGACGAGGTGGCCGGTGCGCAGCTCCCCACCACGTGGTGGACGCCGGGCTTCGACCGCCACGCCGTCGACGCCCTGCTGGCCCGGGTCGTGACGACGCTGCGGGGCTGACGGAGCGTTCCGCCTCGCTGTCAGGATCGCGGCGGGAAGAACCCCTGCAGGGCGATGATGAACGTGACCCCGAGGTAGGGCGAGCGGTTCTCGTGGGGAGCCCCGGCGCCAGTAGATCCGACACTCCCGGTGTGCATCGCCACGGTGCCCGCGTCGTCGGTGTAGAGCTTCTCGGTGGTGCGCCCCTGCTGCGAGCGGGCCCAGGCGGCTCCCGAGGGGTTGCCCGTGGTGCCCCGCGTCCCGGCCGCGACCGTGGAGACCGGGTGGGTGTGCGCGGGGAGATCGTCGACGGTCAGCGCCACCGCGGCTGCCCCGCCCGACTGGCCGATGTCGTACGGGGACAGGCCGGGCCCCTGGCCCAGGTGCACGGGGGTCGCGCCGCGCAGGTCTGGCAGGGCGAAGGTGCTGGTCCCGTTGCCCCCGTAGTTGGTGCCCAGCAAGGAGAAGAGCGCGGTGTTCTGGGAGATCGGGAGCAGCTGCCCCGCGCAGTGGGCCCAGCCGGAGGGTGCGAAGTTCCCCGCGAACATGCGGATCTCACCCACGAAGGGATCGGACACGGTCGCTCCTCAGCTCTGACTCGGGAAGATGCCCTGGATGGCGATCATGAAGATCACCGTCAGGTACGGGGGGACGTTGGGGTGCGGTTGGCTCCCGCCGTCCTGGCCGACGAGCCCGTCGGCCATCGCCACCTGGGGCGAGGGGCCGTAGTGCGGCTGGTCTGTGGCGGCCCAACGACCGCCGGCGGCGTCGGCGGTGGTGGCCGGACCGGAGGCTGCCCTGGCGGAGTGCGAGTGCGGGGGGAGGTGGCTCTGGGTCAAGGTCACCTGCTCAGCCCCGCCACGCTGCCCGAGCTGGACCTCGGGCCCGGTGCCACCACCGACCGGCATGCGTCCTCGAAGGTCCGGCAGGGCGAAGGTGGTCCTCCCGTCGCCCCCGTAGGTGGTCCCGAGGAGCGCGAACAGCGCCTGGTGCTGGTTGATGAGCAGCAGCTGCCCGTCGCACAACGCCCAGCCCTTCGGGGCGAAGTTCACACTGGTCATGCGGACCTCGCCGAGGAACGGCTCGCTCATGTCACTCCTCAGGTCCGGCTCGGGAAGATGCCGTACAGGGAGATGATGAAGCTCATCACCCGGAACGGCGGACGGTTCTCGTGCGGCTGGCTGCCGCCCGTGGCTCCGAGGGCGTCGGCCGCAAGGGGCGCAGGGGCCGGACCGGTCGACGGGACGAAGGCAGGTCCGCTCGACGCCGCCCACACACCGCCCTGCGGGGTGGTGGCCGTCGCGGCGGCGACCGACCCGCGAGCGACATGCCGGTGCGCCGGCATCTGGTTGCGCGTCAGGGTGACCTCCTCGGCACCACCGGTCTGTCCGACCATGTGCGCGCTCAGGCCCGGCCCCGTCCCTGCGTGCACGGGGAACCGTCCGCGCATGTCCGGCAGGGCGAAGGTGTTCTCCCCGTCCCCGCCGTACGTGGTGCCGATGAGCTGGAAGAGGGCCGCGTTCTCGCTGATGGGCAGCAGCTGCCCGTCGCACCACGCCCACCCCGCCGGGGCGAAAGCCCCCGCGAAGATGCGGATCTCACCAATGTACTGTCCGGCCACGCGCCACCTCCTGGTCGGTCGAGGCCTCGAGGGCCAGGTCGAGGCCGTCGTCCCGCACGACGGCGAAGCCGAGCCGCGCGTACAGGCGCCGAGCACCGGCGTTGTCGGCACGCACGGTCAGCCGCACGGGCACGCCCTCGGCCGCCGCCTGCTCCAGCACGCCGTGGAGCAGCACGGTCCCGATCCCACGTCCCTGATGGGCGGGCAGCACGGCGAGGTCGACGATGTGCCGGTGGGTGGTCCGGGCGTCGACGAGCAGGCGCGCGACGGGGGCGCCGTCCACCTCGGCGAGGACCTGCTGCGCGTGGGGGTAGGCCGCCGCGTACTGGGCGTCACGCAGGACCCGCTGCTGGGCGAGGAAGGCCTCCGCGACGTCGGGCGGCCACCCGAAGGTCGCGACCTCCTCGCCGCGCACGGCGTCGTGCAGGACTGCGAGGAACGGGGCGTCGGCGGGAGTCGAGGGACGCACCAGCAGCGGACTGTCGGGCATCAGACGGACCGGTTCACGACGGCCTCGAGGGCGGTGCCCTCCGCGCCCACGGGCTCGAGGTGCACCACCAGGTCGCCGTCGGCGTGCTCGAGGGTGCGGATCTCCCCCGGGAGGTCCAGGGGACGGGGGGAGGTGAAGGTGAGGTGGAAGGCCTTGGCTGTCGGCCGGGCGTCGCCGGGCCCGGTCACGGCGCTGAGCGTCACCGTGCGGCCCTCGACGCGGAAGCGTGACCCGACCAGGGGCTGCAGGACCGCGAGCTCGAGGGGGATGTGGCGCCGACGCACGACCTGCACGCCCCCCGCGACCGCGACACCTGTCGCGACGGCGCCCACGGCGAGCACGGTGCGGCGCGTGAGCGTGGGCACAGGGTCACCTCGGGAGGTCAGCGTCAGGAACGATCAAAGCGATCGGAGCCTATGACCTTTCACCCGGCCGGAACCGGTTGTGACCGGGTGAAACCCTCTAGCCTCGCTTCGTGCCCCCGGTGACCTCGCCCTCCCCGCGCGTCCTGGCCGGCGTCGCGGCTGTCGCCCTCGCCGCGGCGCTCGCCGTCGTGGTGCCCGTGGCGGAGGCGAGCGCAGCGACGACCGTCACCGTGACAGACGCCGGGGACCGTGCGCTGCTCACGGGGTGCGACGACGGCACGAGTGGCACCACGCTGCGCGAGGCGTTGTGCGAGGTCGCAGCCGCGTCGGGCGGAGGTGAGGTCGTGGTGCCGGCCGGGACCACCGTGACCCTGACGGCGGGCCCCCTGAGCGTCGCCCCCACGGGCGCGAGCGTCATCACCGTCGCCGGCTCGGGCGGCCGGTTCACGGTCGACGGTGCTGGTGGCCGGATCCTCGACGTCGACCCGGAGCTCGTCGGAGGCGTCGACGTCACCCTGGCGCGTGTCGAGCTGGTCGGCGGCCACGGCGACGAGACCGTCGAGGACCCCTACGCCGGCGGTGGCGCGGTCCTGGCGGGCACCGGCGACCCGGCCCAGCCCGACACCCTGCGCCTCGAGGACTGCGCCGTCCGGGACAACCGCAACGTCACCGGCACCGGGGACGCGGGAGCCCCGGGCGGGGCGATCCAGATGAACGGTGGCCTCCTCGAGATCACCGACTGCACCTTCACGGGCAACACCGCCGACGGCGCCCCGGGCGGCGCGGTCGCGATGCTCGCCAGCAGCGCGAGCGACCGGCTCACCATCACCGGGACGAGCTTCTCGGGCAACGCCGTGACGAACGTCGGGGACGCTGCGGGCGTGCTGGGCGGCGGCGCCGTGTTCACCGAGGCCCCCGCGACGATCACGGCGAGCACCTTCAGCGGCAGCTCCGTGACGGCGGCGGCGACGGCCTCCGGCCCGCGAGGCGGGGCCGTGTACGCGACGGGGCCGACCACGGTCGAGGCGTCGAGCGTCGAGTCCAGCACGGTCTCCGGCGGTCTGGACGGTCCCGGGTCGGGCGGGGCCCTGGCTCTCCCGGCGGGCAGCACGGTCACCGCGTCACGCCTGGTCGGCAGCACCGAGACCATCGGCGGCACCACGCGGAACGTCGCCGTCACGGGTCCGGTCGCGGCCGGTGGCAACTGGTGGGGCTGCGCCGACGGCCCGGCCGCCGGGTGCCAGACCCTCGCCGGGGGTGCGACCGCGGCGTCCTTCGTGGGGCTGTTCACCCAGGCGGCACCGACCCAGCCCAACGAGAACGACGACGTGGCGGTCACCGCGACCGTGCGGTCCTCCCAGGGCGGTGCGGCCGACCCGCGCCTGCTGGCTCTGCTCGCCGGCAGGCCCGTGGGCTGGTCCACCGCCCCCGCCGACGCCGCGACCGGTGGCACCGGGGGCGCGACCCTGCTCGCCGACGGGACCGCCACCCACACCTACACGACAGGTGCGGCCCTCGAGGCCCTGGTGCAGACGACCCTCGACGGCGCCACCCGCACCACGACCGTGCAGCGCGCCGTGCCCCCGGCGATCACGGCAGGCCCGGCCGACGCGAGCGCGGTCGAGGGGGCGACCGCGAGCTTCACCGCGACGGTCACCGGGAACCCGGCACCCACCCTCCAGTGGCAGACCGCGCCTGCCGGCACCTCGAGCTGGGCCGACGTCGCCGGGGCGACGACCGGCACCCTGACGGTGGACGCCGGGCGCGACCTCCAGGGGGACCGGTACCGGCTCGTCGCCACGAGCAGCGCCGGCACCGTCACCAGTGCGGCCGCGACCCTCACGGTGACCTGGGGCCCCGAGATCAGCGCGGCACCCCAGGACGTCGTCGTCGTCGCGGGTCAGGACGCGACCTTCGAGGTCGCCGCGGCCGGGGTCCCTGCTCCGACCGTCCGGTGGCAGGTGCGGTCCTCGGGTGAGGCGCCGTGGGTCGATGTCCCTGGAGCCACCGGCGCCACCTATGTGCGCACCACCTCCGCCGCGGACGACGACCTCCAGGTGCGGGCCGTCCTGACGGGGACCACGGGCGCCGTGCCCTCGACGGTCGCGACCCTCACGGTGCAGACCCCCCTCGCGGTCGCGAGCTCACCCTCGGCCGCGACCGTCGTCGACGGGGAGGTCGCGACCTTCACCGCCACGGTCGAGGGCTCGCCCGCCCCGAGCGGGGTCACCTGGGAGCGCAGGCTCGTCGGGGCGTCGTCCTGGGTGGCGGCGCCCGGTGGCACGGCTTCGACCGACGGCGACCTGACCACCGCGACCCTCGAGATCACCGCGGCTCGGGCCCTCGACGGGGCCGAGTACCGGGCCCGCGCGGCCACCACCCTGGTCGACGGCCCGCACGAGGTCGTGACCGGTGCTGCTGCGCTCACGGTGCACTGGGCCCCCTCCTTCACCACGCAGCCCACGTCGACCGCGGTCGAGGTGGGCCAGACGGCGACCTTCACCGTGGCGGTCGACGCCCGACCGACCGCGACGGTCCTCTGGGAGCAGCTCGACGCCGACGGCGTCTGGCAGCCCGCGGGCACCGGGACCACGCTCAGCATCACCCCCGCCGACGTGACCAGCGACGGCGCCCAGGTTCGGGCCCGCGCGACCAACAGCGCGGGGACCACGGTCTCGGTCGCCGCGGTGCTGTCCGTCGGCGAGGCACCGGCCTTCGCCACGCAGCCGCAGGACCTGACCGCCGACGTCGGTACCACCGCGACCTTCACCGCGGCGGCCTCCGGCACCCCGGACCCCACCCTGCGCTGGCAGACCCGACCGCTCGGGGGTGCGTGGACCGACGTCGACGGGGCGGCCGGTGGCACCCTCGAGCTCACCGCCACCCAGGATCTCGACGTCCGGGCCCTCGCCACGAACACGGTCGAGGCGGACGTACCCAGCGGTACCGCCCGTCTCACCGTCCTGACCCCACCGACGGTGAGCGCACCGGCAGACGTCGCCGTCGCCCCCGGTGAGCAGGCGCGCTTCACCGTCGTGACGGGCGGCACTCCCACGCCCACCGTCACCTGGGAGACCTCGGCCGACGGGACGTCCTGGGAGCCCGTGGCCGGGGTCACCGGCCCCCAGCTGGACCTCATGGCAACCCTCGCGAGCGACGGGCTGCAGGTGCGTGCTCGTGCGACCTCGACCCTCGTGGCCGGCAGCACCACCGCGACCAGTGCGACGGCCGTGCTCACCGTCGCCGAGGTGCCCGAGCTCATCTCCGGCCCCGACGGGGTGACCGTCGGGGCGGACGGCGTCGCGACCGTGACCGCGGGCAGGGCCTTCGAGCTGCGCTACACCGTCGAGGGTCTGCTCACCTCGGCCGAGTGGTCCTCGTCCCGGGACGGTGGTGCCACGTGGGGCCCGCTGCCCTCGGGCGCGGTCACCGACCAGGTCTCCGCATCGCCCTCCTTCGGCAGGGACCTCGCCGAGAGCGCCGGGGTCGTCACGGCGGCCGCCGCGGACCTCACGACCCGGACCTTCACCCTGCGCTACACCCCGACCTCCGCGGACGACGGCCTCCAGCTGCGCCTGCGCGTGACCAGCGCCGTCGGGACCACCGAGCTCGAGCCCGTCACGTTGAACGTGCTCGCGGCACCGGTCGACCCGGAGGGCGACGGGCCCGGCGGTGGGTCTGGCGGCGGGAGCAGTGGCCCAGGCCCGGGTGGGGCCGGTAGCGGGGACGGCGGGTCCGGATCAGGGCCGGGCACGGGCGGCTCGGGTGCCGCAGGCGGTCCGGGGAGCTCCGGGGGTGGTCAGCTCGGCGCCACCGGTGCCGAGGCGATCACGATGAGCCTGCTGTCCGTGGTGCTCCTGCTCAGCGGTGCTGCGGTGCTGATGGTGCGGCGGCGGTGGGGCGCCCGGGCCTGAGGACCTCGGCGCGGGCACCCTCCGCGTCGACGCACCCGGCCTACGCGTCGAGGACGGCGGTCGCCTCGACCTCGACGAGCACGTCGGGCTCGAAGAGCATCTCCACACCGATCAGGGAGGCCGGGGGCAGGGGAGTGGGCAGGCCCAGCTCCTCGGCCACGCTCTCGACACCGGCCATGAACCCACCGATCTTGTCCGGGCTCCACCCGGTGACGTAGAAGGTCAGCCGGACGACGTCGTCGAAGGAGGCGCCGGCCGACCGGAGCGCGGCGCCCGTGTTGCGCAGGGCCTGGGCGGTCTGGCCCGCGAGGTCCCCGGGGGCGAGGGGGGTGCCCGCCGCGTCGCGGGAGATCTGGCCGGCGACGTACACGTGGCGGCTGCCGGTCGCGACAGCCACGTGGTGGTACGGCACGGGCTGCATGAGGTCGTCGGGGCTGAACAGGTGCACGGTCATGAGGCTCCTCGTTGTAGGTATCTGTGTTATACCTAGTTGCCTCAAGGCACTTCAACGAGACCAGGTGTCATGCCGGAAACCACGCACCCGTCCGGACGGCTCGAGATCGCACCGTCTCACCGTGAGCTGCTCGACCAGGTCCTCGACCGGTGGTCGGTCCACGTGCTCGAGGAGCTGTGCGAGCGACCTCTGCGCTTCAACGAGCTGCGCCGGGCCATCCCGGCGGTCACCCAGAAGTCCCTGACGGCCACCCTGCGGCGCCTCGAGCGCAACGGGATCGTCGAGCGTTCGGTCGTGAGCTCCCGTCCGGTCGCCGTCGAGTACCGCATCACGCCTCTCGGCAAGTCCCTGCGCGAGCCGATCGAGGCCCTCCTGCGGTGGACGGCGGCGGCCCTGCCCCAGATCGAGGCCGCACGCGACCGCTTCGAGGCGAGCTGACCGTCAGGGGTGCGTGAGCGCGAGCTCCGCCAGTCGCCGCGCCATCGGCTCGGCCTCCCAGGTGTGGTCCGTCCCTGGCATCTCCTCGACGGACGTCCCTGTGACCACGGACGCGATCCAGGCGGCGGCCGACGGCATCTCGGGCAGGGTGCTCGTGCCGTACATCGCCAGCAGCGGGGTGTGCAGCCCGGCGAGGCTGCCGTCCTCGAGCGCGTGCGTCGCCCAGACGAGGGACTCGCCGTCGGCGCGCTGGCTGACCGCCCCTCGCGCGATCTCGGCGAAGTCGGGGGACTGGCGCAGGCCCTCGAGCCACTCGGGGGGCATGTCCTCCATGTACTGCTCGGTCGCCCCGACGTAGTCCTCGGCGTCCAGGCGTCGCTCGAACTCGGCGAACCACCTCCGCACCTTCTCTGAGGGGTCACCCAGCGGCGCCTCCCACAGAGCCAGAGATGCGACGGGCAGGCCGGCGTCGGCCGCCGCCAGCGCGATCGAGCACCCTGAGGAGTGGCCGCACAGCACGGCTCGACCGCCGACCACCTCGAGCATCGCGGCCACGGCGCCCAGCTCGCGCTCGAGGGTCAGTCGTCCGCCCGCACGGCTCTCCCCGCGGCCGAGGCGGTCGTACACCACGGTGCACAGCCCCGCCGCCGACGCGAGCTCGGCCGTCGCGCTCGTCACGGGGTCGTTCGCTCGGAAGATCGGGCCGCCACCGGCGATGAAGACCAGCCCGGGCCCCTCGCCCCGACGGTCGTAGGCGACGCGGTCTCCGTGGGCTGTCGTGGCGAACTCGGTCATGGCTCCTCCAGTGCTCGGCGGGGCGCCGACGCGCTGCTCGCGTCTGGTGCGTAGGGGTGGACCGACGGAGGCGTGCGAACTCATCGGTCGCAGGTCCCGCACGGTGACATGCACGGGCCAGCGTCTTGCCGGAACAGCAAGGGCTCTTGCGCCTAGCGGTGTGGTCGGTGAGGCTGGGCAGAGCGCGCTCGACGGCGCACCACCACGCGACGCACCACCGGCACACCGGAGCTGCGCCCGCGCCGATCCCTCGAGGAGACCTCTGATGGCCGAGCACCAGCACGCCCCCGCCGAGGAGGACTCCCGGGCCATGTTCGAGCCTGCCGCCTGGGAGGAGCGCTACGCGGGAGCGGAGCAGATCTGGTCCGGCCGTCCGAACGCACAGCTGGTGGCCGAGGCCTCCCGGCTGACCCCGGGTCGTGCCCTCGATCTCGGGTGCGGGGAGGGTGGGGACGTCATCTGGCTGGCCCAGCAGGGCTGGCACGCGACGGGCGCGGACTTCTCCGCCAACGGCCTGGCCCGCGCGGCCCGCCACGCCGCGGAGGCGGCCGTCAGCGACCGTACCGACTGGTGGCAGGTCGACGCCCGCACCTTCACGGCCGAGGGCCGCACCTTCGACCTGGTGACCACCCACTTCCTGCACCCGCCCGACGGCGGCATGGTCGACGTCGTCCGTCGGCTGTGCGGTGCCGTGGCTCCCGGTGGGCACCTGCTCGTGGTCGGGCACGCCCCGGACGAGAGCTTCCCGGGGATCACCGAGAGCCGGCGGCGCGCGATGTTCACGGCCGGGGAGCTGCTGCCCGGGCTGACCGAGGGGGTCGAGCCTCTCCTCGTCGAGCAGCGGCCTCGGACCACGACCCGCGACGGAGTCACCCACCACCTCCACGACTCGACGCTCCTGGCCCGGCGCACCCCGGCGTAACCCGGCCCGGGGTGGCGTCACGCGGTCGTCAGAGCCTGCGCCCGGCCGCCGCCTCGATGCCGTCGAGCAGCAGGTCCAGCCCGAACTCGAAGGACGCGCTGAAGCCGTAGCCGGGCTGCTGCACGTGGTGCGTCGCGAGCTCGACGAGGTGGGGGTAGGCCCCGGCCGGGAAGGTCTCGACCATGTGCTCCGCGAGCTCGGCGATCCCCTCGTCGCCGCCGGAGGGCAGCGTCGCCTCCTGGAGGGCGAAGCCGTAGACGAAGCTGTCCAGGACGGCGTACGCGTGCGCCGTGAGCGCCAGCGAGAGCCCGCCTCGGCGCAGGCAGGACAGCACCGCGTCGTGGTGGTGCAAGGTCGCCGGACCGGGGGAGGTCCGTCCCTCGAGGAGGGGGGTCGCCCAGGGGTGACGGCGCAGGACAGCACGGGCCGAGAGGCACCGGAGACGGATCGCGTCCTTCCACGGGAGGCCCTCAGGTGGCACGTCGATCTCGGCGAAGACGCGGTCGACCAGCCCGTCGAGGATCGCGTCTTTGCCGGGCACGTGGTGGTACAGCGACATGGGCTTGACGCCCAGCTCGACCGCGAGCCTGCGCATGGTCACGGCGTCGACGCCGACCCGGTCGGCGACCCCGAGGGCCGTCTCGAGCACGCGGTCGCGGGTCAAGGGTGCCCGGGGGGTGTCCTCGGCAGGTGGGGCCACGTGCACCGTCCTCTCGGCTCTTGACCGACCGTACTTAGTACGTCTATCGTCGGGCAAGCCAGCCGTACTAAGTAAGGCAGAAGCCAGGAGGCCCCGATGGTCAGCTCTCGAGAGCAGGACGGCACGAGGACGGCACCAACCTCCGGCGCGCGGGCGGTGCCGGCGCGGATGCCGGCCGTGGTGCGCTCCCGGTACGGCGGACCCGAGCACCTGCGCGTGCTGGAGGTCCCCACCCCCTCGCCACGCCGCGGGGAGGTGCTCGTCGAGGTGCACGCGGCAGGTCTCGACCGGGGGGTCTGGCACCTCATGGCCGGGGAGCCCTACCTCGTCCGTCTGGCCCTGGGACTGCGCCGACCGCGGCAGCGCGGGCTGGGCATGGACCTCGCCGGCCGTGTCGTCGCGGTCGGCCCCGAGGTCAGCGACTTCTCCGTGGGGGAGGAGGTCTTCGGGATCGGCGTCGCGACCTTCGCGGGGTACGCCCGGGCCCGAGCCGACAAGCTCGTCCACCGTCCTGCCGGGATCTCCGCCGTCCAGGCCGCCGCGGTGGCGATCTCGGGCCTGACGGCGCAGCAGGCTGTGCATGACGTGGCACGGGTCCACGCGGGGCAGCGGGTGCTGGTCCTGGGGGCGTCGGGCGGGGTGGGGACCTACGCCGTCCAGATCGCGAAGGCGGCCGGGGCCGAGGTCACCGGCACCGCCAGCGCCGCGAAGCTCGACCTCGTCCGCTCCCTGGGTGCTGACCACGTGGTCGACCACGGGACGGCCGACGTCACGCAGGGGGCGGTCCGCTACGACGTGATCATCGACAACGGCGGCGGCGTCCGCGTCGGACGCCTGCGCCGCATCCTCGCCCCGGCGGGGACGCTCGTGATCGTCGGGAGCGAGGGCGGTGACCGGTGGACCGGCGGGCTCGGGCGGCCGATCGGCGCGGCGCTGCTCTCGCCCTTCGTGCGGCAGCGGCTCACCTTCTTCGTGGCCAAGGAGGAGGGGGCCGGTATCCGGCGCCTGCGCGACGCGATGGTCGCGGGCACCCTGGTCCCCGCCGTCGGGCGGGTGTACCCGCTCGAGGAGGTCGCCGAGGCGATCGGGGACCTGACCGCCGGGCGCACCCGGGGCAAGTCCGTCGTGCAGGTCCGCCCGTCCGCATGACCCCTGTCGCCCGCCCGTGACCCGCCGTGGGACAGCGCGTGTCCACCGATCGGGTGGACGGGCCGCGCGGCGCGGTCCTCTGGCCCTAGAGTTCGACCGTCGCCGGTCGGCGGTCGGGGGGCTTCTTTCGGTCGTGGCACCGGTGGCGTGACCCCGCGCGAGCACCTCGGTCTTGCGCCCACGCCAGCGCCTCCGCCGCAGGGGGCCTGCCCCTGAGGAGTCCCATGGAGCTCGTTGGTCCCGTTCTGACCACCGTCATCGCGATCGTCGCCCTGGTGGCGCTCGCGATCGTCGGTGGCATCTACGCCAAGGTGCGGTTCAAGATCGCTACGCCCGACGAGGCGCTGATCATCACCGGGCGCAAGCGCGGCACCCCCGTGATCAACCCCGAGACGGGCGAGGAGACGACCGACCTCTCCGGCCAGCGGGTCGTGATCGGGGGCGGAACGTTCGTCAAGCCGATCTTCGAGCAGGTCGCGCGGCTGTCCCTGGCCTCGCAGAGCTTCCCCGTCACCGCCGAGGACGCGACCACCAAGAGCGGCGTGGGCGTGACGCTGCGCAGCATCGCCGTCGTCAAGGTCGGCGGCACCGAGCGCATGGTGCGGGCCGCCGCCCAGCGGTTCGCCGGTCGCGGCCAGGAACAGGTCATCGAGGGCCAGACCAGCGAGGTGCTGGTCGGTGTGCTGCGCACCATCGCGGGCACCCTGACCGTCGAGTCGATCCTCTACGAGCGCCAGGACTTCTCGAAGGAGGTCAAGGACATCGCCGTGCCGATGCTCGCCGAGCGCGGGCTCGTCCTGGAGAACTTCGAGATCCAGACCGTCGAGGACTCGGGCGCCTACATCACCAACCTCGGCCGCCCGCGGGCCGCAGCCGTCGCCCGTGACGCCGAGATCGCCGAGGCCCAGGCGCAGCAGGAGAGCACCGAGCGCTCCAACGAGTCGGCCGTCCAGATCGCCGAGTCGAACAAGGCCCTCTCGCTGCGCAACGCCCAGATCCAGCAGGAGACCGCGCAGGCCGAGGCCGAGGCCCACGCGGCCAAGGAGCGTGCCGAGGCCGAGGCCCAGCAGGCCGTCCTCGAGCAGCAGGAGCTCGTGGCCCAGCGCCGTGCGGCCCTGCGCGAGCAGGAGCTGCAGACCGAGGTGCGCAAGCCCGCCGAGGCCCGCAAGTACGAGGCCGCGCAGGAGGCAGACGCCCGCAAGTACGCCGCCGAGCAGGAGGCCGAGGCCAGCAAGACCGCAGCTATCCGCAAGGCCGAGGCCGAGGCCCAGCGCACCACCGCCCAGGCGGACGCCGAGGCCTCCGCCTCGCGTGCCCGTGCCGAGGCCGCCCTCGTCGAGCAGCAGCGTCGCGCCGAGGGTGCTCTCGCCCTGGCCCGCGCCGAGGCCGACGGCATCCAGGCCCGGGGTGAGGCCGAGGCGGCATCCGAGCGCGCACGGGGTGAGGCCAAGGCCGCGGCCATCAAGGCCGAGTCCGGCGCCTACGAGACGTTCCCCGACTCTGCTCGCCTGCAGATGGTCCTCGAGGCCATGCCCAAGCTGGCCCAGCCCTACGCCGACGCCCTCGGCAGCATCGACGGCATCACGATCATCGACAAGGACGGCGCCGGCCGCATGACCGGTCAGGTCGCGACCGGGGTGCAGGAGCTCGCCGAGCTCCTCAAGGCTCAGACCGGCATCGACCTCATGGAGCTCGTGCAGGGACGGGGCACCGGGCCCTCGGTGTGACGTGAGTGCGGCCGCGCCAGGCCTTCGGTCCGGCGCGGCCGCACCACGGACGTGAGCATCCTTCCCTCGTCGACGTCGAGAACCGTCCGTCGGCTCCGTCCTAGGAGCAAGGGCACCGGGACCGGTGCCACGGACAGAGAACGATGGAGGAGAGACCGATGGCGAAGTTCCTGCTGCTGAAGCACTACCGGGGTGGGCCGGACCAGATGCCCAGCGCCCAGACGCCCATGGACCGGTGGGCCCCGGACGAGGTGTCCGCGCACATCGCCTACATGAACCACGTCGCCGACGTGCTCGGGGAACGGGGGGAGTTCGTCGACGCGCAGGCCCTGTCCCCCGAGGGCACCTTCGTGCGGTACGACGGCGAGGGACGGCGCCCGGTGACCGACGGTCCCTTCGCGGAGACCAAGGACCTCATCGCCGGGTGGATGGTGATCGACGTCGAGTCCGTCGAGCGCGCCCACGAGGCCGCGGCGTTCCTCTCGGCCGCCCCCGGCCAGGGCGGTGTGCCGCTCCAGGAGTGGATCGAGGTGCGACCCTTCCTCGAGGCCCCGCCCACGGTGACCGACTGACCGATGGAGGCCTACCTCCGGGAGCTCATCCCGCGGGTGATCGGCGTCCTCGTCCGCCGGGGAGCTGACTTCCCGGCGGCCGAGGACGCCGTCCAGGAGGCCTTGGTCGAGGCCGTCCGACGCTGGCCCGACACCACTCCGGACGACCCCCAGGGCTGGCTGGTGACGGTGGCCTGGCGCAAGCTCGTCGACGCCGGCCGCGCCGACTCGGCCCGCCGAGCCCGCGAGGCGCGTGCTGCCGACCGGCGAGGACCGGGGCCGGTGCGGCAGGAGGACGACACCCTCCAGCTGCTCTTCCTGTGCTGTCACCCGGCCTTGACCCCCGCGTCGGCCGTCCCCCTCACCCTGCGCGCGGTCGGCGGTCTGACCACACGGCAGATCGCGGACGCGTACATCGTGCCCGAGGCGACGATGGCCCAACGGATCAGCCGGGCGAAGCGCACCGTGGCCCGCGAAGGGATCGGGGCACCAGGTGATCTCCGCGATGTCCTGAGTGTCCTGTACCTGATCTTCAACCAGGGCTACTCGGGCGACGTCGACCTGGCCGCGGAAGCGATCCGGCTGGCGCGCACCCTGCGCGGCCTCACCGACGACGCGGAGGTCGCGGGGCTCCTGGCGCTGATGCTGCTGCACCATGCCCGGCGCGGCGCCCGATGGACCGAGAGCGGTGCGCTCGTCACGTTGGCCGAGCAGGACCGTGCTCGGTGGGACACCGCGCTCATCGCTGAGGGGGTCGACGTCCTGCAGGCGGCTCTCGCCCAGGGCCGGCTCGGGGAGTATCAGGCCCAGGCCGCGATCGCCGCGCTGCACTGCGACGCGACCTCGACCGAGGAGACCGACTGGGCGCAGATCCTCGAGTGGTTCGACGAGCTACTGCGCCTCACCGCCTCGCCCGTGGTCGCCCTGAACCGCGTGATGGCCGTCGGGCACGTCGACGGGCCCCAGGTCGGGTTGGCCGCCCTCGCTGCGGTGCCCGAGGGCGTCCCACGGCGGACGGCGGTCGCCGCGTGGTTGCGTGAGCGTGCGGGCGAGCTCGAGCGGGCCCGGGACCTCTACGCCGAGGCCGCGAGTCTCGCCGCGAGCACCGCCGAACGCGATCACCTCCGGGTGCAGGCGGCCCGTCTGGGGCAGTCGGTCGAGCCGCCCGAGCGTTCGCCCCGAGGACGGTCGCACCCCGCGGGATGGCCGTAGACTGCGACGGACATGACGACGAACGGTGTGCCGACCAGCCCGCGCAGGGCGGTGTTTCTCGACGTCGACGGGACGTACGCCCACCACGGCATCGTGCCTCCGGGGCATGTCGATGCCGTCCGGGCAGCGCGTGCCGCGGGGCACCTGGTGCTCCTGTGCACGGGCCGACCGCGTGCCATGCTCCCCGAGCGCATCCTCGCAGCGGGTTTCGACGGCCTCGTCGCGGCGGCGGGGGCCTACGTCGAGGTGGACGGCGCGGTGCTCAAGGACCAGCGCTTCCCCGCGGACCTCGCGGCCCGCGCGGTCAGGACGCTCGACGAGCACGACATCGCGTACGTCCTCGAGGGTCCCGACGTGCTGCACGGGCGGCCCGGGGTCGACGAGAGGCTCCGGCAGATGCACCGCGGTCGCTTCGGCCCGAGCGACGACCGGGACGGTCCCACGGACATCCTCGACTCCCTCCGCATGGCCGAGGACCTCACCGAGGTCTCCTTCGGCAAGATCACCTACTTCGAGTCACCCCTGGCCGGTGGGGCCCTGCTCGACGCGATCGGTGCCGGGGTCGGTGTGCTGCCCAGCTCGATCCCCGGCATGGGGGACTCAGCCGGCGAGCTCTACCTCGACGGGGTGCACAAGGCGATCGGCATCGACCTCGTCGCGACGCACCTCGGCCTGGCCCGGGAGGACGTCGTCGCCGTCGGGGACGGGCTCAACGACCTCGAGATGCTCGCCTGGGCAGGCACGGGTGTGGCCATCGTCGGCGCACCGCCCGAGGTCATCGCCGTCGCCGACCGCGTCGCCCAGGGGCCGCAGGACGAGGGCCTGATCGCCGCCTTCGCGGAGCTCGGCCTGACCTGAGGGCGACGCGCGTCCTGCACCGCCGGGGGCGTGTCAGGACCAGCGCACCGAGATCGGCGCGGTGAGCCCCGGCAGGGGCAGGCCCACGGCCTCCTCCTCGACGGCTTCGCGCTCTCGGGCGGTCAGCGCGCGGAACGCGGTGACCGTGACCTTCTCCTCCGCGCGCCGCCACGTCCCGACCACCTCGCCGCCCACCAGGACGGCACCGGGCCACACCCGTGGCGTCCACAGCGCGGCCCGGTCTCCCGCGTCGGGGACGAGCAGCTCGCGGTCAGGCCCCCAGAAGAGGGTGTAGCTGTCTCCGCTGGGCAGCAGCCGCGCAGCGGCCGCCGGGCCGGGGGAGGACCGGAGGGACGCCTCGTCCCCCGCCAGGATCCACCCCTCGCCCACGACGGTCCGCACCGGGAGGAGCTCGGGCCCGAGGGCCTCGAAGGCCGGGAGGGTCGAGCGCCCGTGCAGCCCTGCCCAACGGCCGAAGCCCTCGGCCGTCCCCGGGCCCATCACGTGCAGGTACCGGCGGGCCAGGTCGAGCCGTGCCGTGGACGTGTCGACCGGCGGCGGTGGGACGCATCGGACCGTCGGCTGCCGGGCGCCGTCCCACCGGATCAGCACCCGCCCGGTGAGGGCCGCGTACCGCAGCTGGTTGTGGTGCACGCCGACGGCGCGTCCGGCCTCCCCGTAGGGCATCTCGCGTCCGCGGAGCACCGCGTCGAGCCGCTCGGCGAGGTCCTC
The DNA here is from genome assembly GCF_017565425.1 of Actinotalea soli. GTDB lineage: Bacteria > Actinomycetota > Actinomycetes > Actinomycetales > Cellulomonadaceae > Actinotalea > Actinotalea soli. The sequence goes on along the minus strand of NZ_JAGEMK010000004.1, from coordinate 73,930 downwards.
GGCGAGCTCCCGCCGCGCACCCCTGGTCGGCAGCCTGCCGAGGGAGAACGTGGCCCGGTCCTCCTCGGCGATCACGTAGGCGCTGAACCGTGGACCCCACAGCTGCACGAGCCCCGGGGCCTCCCAGTCCGACGACCTCGTGCCCTCGACCCGTGCGTGCAGCGACAGCAGCGCGGCCCGCGGCCCGCTGTCGGTCAGGCCCGCCGCTGCTGCCTGGTGTCGTGCCTCGGGGCCGCTGGGCAGGCGCTCGTCGAGGACACCGACTCGCCGGCGGTGGGCCATGACCTGCTCGCGGCTCAGGGGGAGCGTGGTGGTCACGGCGTCCTCCGAGCGTCAGGTCAGCAGGTGCACCGAGTGTGGTCCTCGGTCACCGCTGTCGTCCATGCCGCCACCGTCGGTGCTCGCCCCGGCGCATCCTCAGATGCACACAGGTTCACCCCATGTCCTGCCCGAACCCCGTCGACCCGTGCTTGTGAGGCAGGGCACAATCGTCTGGTGAGCGACACCGACACCGCCACCCGGACACGGGCCCATCCGGTCACGCGGTTGCGCGATCGGCTCCGGGCGCACCCCGCCACGTCGCTGGGCTACCGCATCGTGGTGGCGACGGTCGCCACGGTGATCATCGTGGCGGGCGTCGCGATGCTGGTCCTGCCCGGACCGGGCATCGCCACGATCCTGCTGGGGCTCGCGGTGCTCGGAGCGGAGTTCCCGTGGGCCAGACGCCTGCTGGTGCGGATCCTCGACGTGCTCCGCAAGGGCAAGGACCGCGTCGTAGCGTGGTGGCGCGGCCGGCGCGGTGTCAGTCGCGGACCCTCAGCGCGGTGACCGTGCACTGGACCGGGGAGGACTCGGCACAGGCGCCCTCGATCCACACGTCGACGACGTCGCCGCCGGCGAGGTCCTCGGGGGCCAGGGCGCTCTCGTCGCTCCGGGCGACGATCACCGGGCTGCCACGCAGGAGGTCCATGCCGTCGTAGTACGGGTTCGACGGCCCTGAGAGGGTCACCCTCTCGGACCCGGCCTCGCGGTCGACGACGCCGCTGACGTCGGGGGTGCGGGACGGGAGGTCCGAGCCACCGCAGGCCGCGGTGGTGGCGACGACGGCGGCGAGGACGACCATCGACAGGGCGGATCGCATACCGGACATGATGGCCCACATCGCCCGAGGAGTCAGGCGAACGACCGGCGCTCGTCCGAGGTTCACCCGGAAGCGGTCGGGCCTGTCTCCGCGAGCGCGAGCCGACCCGGGGTGTCAGCCGAGCAGGCCCGCGAGCCCGCGCAGCCCTTCGCCGACGAGTGCCGTCCCCGCGATCCCCACGACCGTCCACGCGAGGGCGCTGATGCCCAGCCACGCGACGTACCGGCCCTTGGTGGAGTCCTCGGCGTCCCAGTAGGGGGCGGGGGTCTCGCGGATCCAGCGGAACGTGTCGCGGACCGACATCGTGCCGTCGTGGCGGGGCTGGGCGGTGATGGTGCTCATGATGCGCTCCTGGGTGTGGTTCGCGGGGACGTGTGAGGTGGCCGGGGTTGCCGACCACCTCCATGGTGCACCCCCGTCGACGTGCGGGCCAGGGCCGTGAGGCCCAGAGGGGTGATACGTGCGTCACCCTCGATCAGCGGGAGAGGAGGGCCTCGAGCCAGGGCCGCACCGTCGCAGGCAGCTCGCCCAGCCCGCGACGCAAGGAGTGGTCCCCGGGCACGACGGCGACCGTGCGGCCGGGGGCCGACGGCGGCAGGCCGTAGGGGTCTCTGTCGCCCTGCACCACCAGGACCGGGACGACCGCACCGTCGAGCTCGGGCAGTCGGCTCGGCCGGTCGGGACGCCCCGGGGGCTGGACCGGGAAGGCGAGGCACAGCACGGCGTCCGCTCCGGTCGCCCCGGCGGTGCGGCACGCGACGCGTGCCCCTGCCGAGCGTCCGCCGGTGACCAGGGGGAGGTGGCCGCCGTGCCCGGCGACCAGGTGCGCGAGGACCTCCGTCCAGGCTGCGTCGAGGGTCGGGGCCCGGGGGGTCCCGCGACGGCCGGCCGTGCGGTAGGGCTGCTCGACCAGGGCGGTGGTCATCCCGAGCTCGGTCGCGACGGCGGCCACGGCGAGGAGGTCAGGGGCGTCGACCCCACCCCCGGCGCCGTGGCCGAGAACGAGCAGCCCTCGCCGGGCCCGTGCGGGGACGTGGAGGTGGGCCCGTGCCGGTCCGTGCGCGGTGAGGACCTCCTGCACGTCGATGCGGGGCTCGGGCACGGGGCAACTCTAGGCGGGGGGTCCCTCGGCGAAGCGTGGTGTGCCGCGCTGAGTGCGGGCTCAGCCCTGCTGGAAGGTGAGGCAGTTCGCGTCGTGCCCACCCGCACCTGCGCCGATGCGCACGGCGGTGGCGGTGCACTCGAGGGCGCTGTTGTGCACGCAGTCGGCCCGTGAGCACGCACCGACCTGGGCGACGACCCGGTCCAGGCCGCCCTTGGTGCTCAGCGGGATGAAGGTGCCGCAGTCGGCCGAGCCGTTCGCACCGCTCACCGTGATGGCGAAGGCGTGGCAGCCGTCGTGGTTGTACGAGCAGCCAGCGACGGTGCACTCGCTGACCTCGGGCATCGTGGCGGTCATGGTGGCTCCTCGAATCGTCGATCGTGTTCCTCAAGAATCACACCAAGAATGCCATAGGGCAATACCCAGAATTCTGAGGTGAGGCATTCCTTAGTCACTAATGAAACGTCGGTGATGCGTATGTCGGGCGCCCGGCTCCCTGTGGGCAGGCGGTGCGGCGCGCCCCCGTGGCGGGGGTGAACCCCGGGGGTTTGACGCTCACCGGTGGGAGGTGCAAACTGGGCCCTGACAGTGCGCATCGCCTGCCCCCTGCGCGGTGCGCACTGTTCTACTTCCGGTCCCGGGTGAACACTCCCCGAGGTTCCGATCCCGAGGAGTCCAGCGTCGATCGCCCCGGCCCCACAGGCTGCGGCTGCGGGCGGGACCCCTGGCGAGGCCTCCTGCCAGAGTCGCCAGTCCCGGCGGACGCCGACGCGACGGCGCGGCACCGCCATCTCGCCCCGTCGCGCGGTTACCGTGCACCTGTGACAGCTCCCGTGCGCATCCACGCCCCGGGGCCCGACGGACACCCCCAGAAGGCCGACGGGGAAGAGGTCGTGCGTCCCGCCGTCGTCCCCGAGCCTGACCCGGCCGTGCTCGTCGACCGTGCTGCCGCGCGGTGGCGCGAGGCTCTCGTGGCGCGCGCCGGCGACTCGGCCCTGGCCGACGTCGGCCGTCTCGGTGAGGCCCAGCTCGATCTCTCGGCGGCCCACCCCTCAGGCATCGCGCAGCTCTTCGCGGGCCGCGAGACACGGCTGTCCAATCTCGTCCGCGAGGGCAGTGCTCTCTCCTCCGCGAAGCGTCGGGCCCGGGCGGTCGGCGCTCTGGCCGAGGACCATGCTCAGCGCTACGGCATCGCCTCCGCCTTCCTCGCCATCGGCGTCGCGACCTGGACCGAGCCCCTCGACACCCGGACGGCCCAGTCCGTCGACGGTGACGACCTCGAGGCGATCGCCCAGGTCGCCGTCGTCCCGGGCGCGATCGAGGCGCACGAGGCCGCCGAGGCCGACCGCGTGGCCGACGGGGCAGTCCCCGAGGAGTCCTCGCGCGCCACCGAGTCCGAGGACGCCCCGCACGTCAGGACGGTCCGGGCCCCGGTCCTGCTCCGCCCTGTTGCCATCCACCCCCGCGGCCGGGGGGAGAGCGACTACGACCTCTCCCTCGAACCCTCCCTCGAGATCAACCCGCTGCTCGCGGCCTCGCTGCGCCGCCGCGGCGCCCTGCTGGACCCGGCCGCCCTCGCCCGTGGCACCTTCACCGAGGCCGGCTTCGACCCCCGCCCGGCCCTCGGGCGGCTGCGCGCCCTGGGCGCTGCCGTGCTGGAGGACTTCCGCCTCGAGGAGCGCCTCCTGGTGGGTACCTTCGTGCACCCCGAGCAGGTGCTCGTCGACGACCTCGAGGCCCAGGGCGCCCACCTGGTCGAGCACGAGGTCCTCCGAGCCCTGGCCGGGGACCACCGGTCCGTCGAGGCGCTCACCCACCCCCTGCCCCGTCCCCTGCGTGGCGACCGGCCCCTCGACCAGGAGCGCGGCGTCGGCGACCTCGACCCCGCGCAGACCCACGTGCTCGACGCGATCGCCGCCGGCCACCACCTCCTGGTCGACGCCCCCGCGGGCAGCGACGTGCCCGGAACCCTCGCCGCCGTCGTGGCCGACGCCGCAGCGGCCGGGCGCACGGTCCTCTACGTCCCCGGTCATCGCCGGGCGGGCGCGGCCCTGGTCGACCGTCTCACCGAGCTGGGGCTCGAGAGCCTCGTCCTGGACATCGCGCCGGACTCGGGCTGGCGCGCCCAGGCCGCCCGCCGCCTGCTCGGCGCGATGACGGTCGAGCCGGTGCACGTCGAGGCCTCGCACGTCGCGATCGTGCAGCGCGAGCTGCTGGACCGTCGCGCCCGGCTCAGCGGGTACATCGACGGCTTGCACGTGCAGCGCGACCCGTGGGGGGCCTCGGCCTACGACGCCCTGCAGGCCCTCGCGCGCCTCACCTCCGGCCGACCCGCGGCGCAGACCCGGGTGCGCCTGACCGTGCCCGTGGCCGAGTCCCTCAACGCCGAGCGCCGTGCCCAGGCTGCCGCCGACCTGGTGCGCGCGGCCGGTCTCGGGGCCTTCTCCACCTCGGCCCGCTCGACCGCCTGGTACGGCGCGGACCTGCTCACCAACGACCGCGCCGCCGCCGTGCTGGCGCGGCTGGACCACCTGCTCGACGAGAGCCTGCCGCGGCTCGAGGAGGAGGTCGCCCATGTCGCCGAGACCACCGGGCTGACCCCTGCCGCGACACCGGCCGAGTGGGGCGAGCAGCTCGAGATGCTCGCAGGGGTGCGCGGCGCCCTCGACGTCTTCCAGCCCATCGTCTTCGAGCGTTCCGCCGCCGACCTCGTCGCCGCGACCGCTACACCCGCGTGGCGCGCCGAACGGGGCCTCGACATGCCACGCGGCCTGCGCCGCCGCTTCCGCAAGCAGGCCAAGGACATGCTGCGCCCCGGGCGCCCCGTCGAGGACCTGCACGCGGCCCTCGTCGACGTGCAGTCCCAGCGGGAGGTGTGGCAGGCGCACTGCCCGGCCGGTGGCTGGCCCCGGATCCCCGAAGGGCTCGCGGCGATCGAGCGCGAGTTCCAGGTGATCCGCGGCGACCTCGCCAGGCTGAGCTCGGTGCTGGCCAACACCCCCGACGGGGGCGAGCTCGAGACCCTCTCGTGGAGGTCGCTCCGGGAGCGGCTGCGCCGGCTCGAGCAGGACCGGTCGGCCCTCGAGACCCTCCCCGAGCGCACCGCCATCGTCCGGGACCTGGACCGACGCGGCCTGGGGGACCTGCTCGAGGACCTGGCCGACCGCCGGGTGCCGGCGGCCCTGGTCAGCGCCGAGCTCGAGCTGGCCTGGTGGAGCACCGTCTTCGAGGAGATCCTGCGCCAGGACCCTGCGCTGGCCGGGTACGACGGCGCAGCCCTCGCCCGCCTGGTCGCCGAGTTCCGCACCCTCGACCGCCGCTACGTCGCCGACCGCGGGGTGCTCGCCCTGGCGGCGGCCCGCGAGGACCTGCGCGTCCGGCTGCGCGCGGCCGACCAGCAGACCCAGGACCTGTTCGGGGAGATCGTCGAGGACAGGTTCGGCGGCGTGCGCCAGGCCGTGGACCGCTACCCCGACGTCACCCGGCACCTGCGCCCCTGCCTCGTCGCCTCACCGATGCTGGTGCCGCACGTGCTGCCCGGGCGCCGCTCGGAGGACCTCGTGATCCTCGACGCCGCGAGCCACCTGCCCATCGAGACCGTCGTCGGAGCGCTGGCCCGTGGCCGCCAGGTGCTCGTGGTCGGGGACACCCGGTGCGCCTCGGGCACCGCCCTCGCCGAGCTGGCCGAGGTGCTGCCCTCCCTCGCCCTGCACGCGGACACCTCCCGTCGCGACCCGCACCTGACGGCCTTCCTGTCCGACCACGGCTACGCCGGCTGCCTCACCGCGACCCCGTTGCCCTCGACGGCCTCGCTGCTGCGCCTGGACGTGGTCGACGGGGCGGGGATGCCCGCCGCCAACGGCGCGGTCGAGGCCACGCAGGCCGAGATCACGCACGTCGTGGACCTCGTGCTCGAGCACGCACTGAGCCGCCCCGACGAGTCCCTCGCCGTCGTCAGCGCGTCCCCGGTGCACACCGAGCGGCTGCGTGAGGCCGTCATGGCCGAGGTCCGGGACAACCCCTCCCTCGGTACCTTCTTCCGACCGGACCAGCCTGAGCCCTTCGCCGTGGTCGAGATCGGGGCCACGCAGGGCCTCACCCGCGAGGCGGTCATCTTCTCGGTGGGCTACGGCCGCACCCCGCACGGGCGGGTGCTGCACCGCTTCGGTGCCGTGAGCGAGCCGGGCGGCGACGGACGCCTGCTCGAGGCCCTCGGTGCGACCCGCCAACGGCTCACCGTCGTGAGCTGCTTCTCCTCGACCGACCTCGACCCCGACCGGCTGAAGTCGCCCGGGGCTCGGATGCTCGCGGACCTCCTGGCCCTCGCCGAGGCGCGCTCTGCCGCCCCGACGCGGAGCGAGCGTCACGAGCCCGAGGCCACCGGGCCCGAGCCCGACCGCCTCGTGCTGGACCTCGCCGAGCGGCTCTGGCGCCAGGGCCTCGTGGTGGACATCGACCACGGCCTGGGCACCGACGCGCGCATCCCGCTCGTCGTCGGTCACCCGGACCTGCCCGGCGAGATGCTCGTGGCCGTCCTCACCGACGACGAGGCCTACGTCGGCGAGCCGAGCGTGCGGGTGCGCGACCGCCAGGACGCCGAACGCCTCGAGCGGCTCGGCTGGACCGTGGTCCAGGTCTGGTCGGCCGCAGCCTTCCTCGACCCGCAGGGCGAGGCCGACGCGGTGCTCGCCGCGACCGTCGAGGCCTGCGCCCGCCGCACGGCCGAGCGCACCGAGGCCCGTCCCGTACGGCCGGGACGCCCCGAGGTGCTGGCCGACGCCGCCCCGGACGTGGTCGCGGAAGCGCGCTCCGAGGCGATCCCCGCGGTGCAGGTTCCCGCGGTGCAGGTTCCCGCAGCACAGGCTCCCGCGGTGCACGCTGCGGCAGGGCCGCTGGCCCCTGACCTGGACGGTGAGCAGGGTGAGCTCATCCCGGTCTCGGCCGTCACGCCCGGCCCCTCGGCCCGGGGCCCGCGCCCCGCGGTCGAGCAGGGCCTGCCCATCGCGGCGTACAGCGACGACGAGCTCGACGAGGTCGCGGTGTGGATCGCCTCGGACGGGGTCGAGCGCACCGAGGAGGAGCTCGCGGCGGCCCTGCGTGCCGAGCTCGGCATCTCACGCCGCGGGACCAGGGTCGACACCGCTGTGCTCAGCGCGGTCCGGCGGCTGTGACGGGGCGAGGTCCCGGTCGATGAGCAGCTCACCTCCGCGTCGGCCCCGACGGGCCACGGGCGGCACGCCCGCACCGGGGGCCGCCGGGCTCGGTCGGGAGGATGCCGCGCGCGAGGTACCTCGGTCGACCTCCGGGTCGACCGAGACGGTGCGTGAGGCCGCCCCGGTGCTCCCCGTGCGCAGCGCTGACGACGTCGACGTGGGCTGGGGCGAGCGATCCGACCCCGACCAGGGCGACGACGAACGGCTCCTCAGGGAGAAGCCTCCGCACTGGTGAGCTCGTCCCGCGGTGGCGCGGGGCCTCGGGGACTCAGGGCTCCCGGCGGCTCGCGAGCAGGTCACGGATCTCCTGCAGGAGCAGGATGTCCTCGGCGGGGGCGGCCGGCTCGGGCTCGGCCCCCTGCTTGCGACGGGCCGCGAGGGCGTTCATCGGGGTGATGATGACGAAGTAGATCGCTGCGGCGACGAGCAGGAACGTCAGCATCGCGTCGAGGACGAGGCCGATCGAGAAGTCCGCCCCGTTGATCGTGAAGGTCGCGACCTCGGACAGGTCCTGCTGACCGAAGATCGCCGCGACGAGCGGGTTGAGGAACCCCTCGACGATGGCGGCGACCACGGCCGAGAAGGCCGCACCGATGACGACGGCGACCGCGAGGTCGATCACGTTGCCTCGCAGGATGAAGCTCTTGAAACCGGCGATCATGACGTCTCCTGGACCGAGAGGGACGACGGCGCCGAGCGGCCCGCCGCGGTGATCATGTCAGCGGGCCCTGGCGCCTCACCAGCACGCGGGCGGTGCTCGGCCGCGCGACCGCAGAGCCTGGCCCGACGGGTGGTGACCCTCAGTCCACGAGCACCGCTCCGAGCGCGGTCCACGAACCGGTCGCTGCCAGTGCCCGCCCCTCCTCGGGGGAGACCGCCACGACCGTGACGGCGGCGGCCTCGGAGGTCGAGGTCGCCCCGGCGACGCCGCCCAGACCGAGCCGCCCCTCCTCCTCGGTGCCCCCGCCGAGGTCGAGCACCACCGCCCCCTGCGCCAGGAGGACCGGCTGAGGGAGGGGGCTCCCCGTGTCCTCGGCTCCGGTCGCCATCCCGAGCACGGGCCCCGACTCGGCCGGCCCGACCAGGTCGACCCGGTCCCCGGCCCGCAGCAGACCCACCACCGACGCGTCGGCCAGCCGGACCGGCACCACGACGGTCCCCGGTGGCGGCTCGACGCCGAACCGTGCCCCCTCGAGCAACGGGTCGACCACCGGAAGGCCCGCCGTCAGCCCGACGGCGGTGGCCCGGCCCACCAGGGCGGTCGCATCACCCAGAGCCCCCTCGGGCGCCAGGCGTGCGGGGAGGTGCGCGACGCGGAGGTCCCCGGCCTCGAGCACCTCACCGCGGGGCACCTCACGGGTGGTCACGACCACGGGAGCGGTCGTCGGCCCGCTCGGGGCGAGCTGCTGGACCACCGCCCACCCGGCGACGACGAGGGTGCCGACCAGCATCGCCCCGCGGCCCTTCCACAGCAGGATGCGCAGCGTGATGAGGGGAGGGGGGCGGTCGTCCGTGGAGCCTCGGGCCATGCGGCGACGCTAGGGACGTGCACGACGGGCTCCGGGGAGGGGCCGCCCACGGTGTGGAGGGGGCGAGGGGCGCCGGCCCTGTGGACCCGCTGAGGGTCAGCCTGCGGCAGCCGAGGTCGAGGAGGACCCGCCGGACGCCGAGCTGCTGGAGCCCGAGCTGCTGGACCCGGAGCCGCCCGACCCCGAGCTGCTCGACCCCGTGCTCCCGGAGGACGAGCTGCCTGACGAGGAGCCGCCCGACGAGGAGTCGCCGCCCGAGGAGCTCGAGCCGGCCTTGTCGCCCGTCCCGGCGGCGCCGTTCGACCCCGACGAGCTCCCCGACCCGGAGGTCGAGGAGGAGCTCCGGGCGCCGCTGCTGCGCTTCTCGTCGCGCGAGTCGGTGCGGTAGAAGCCTGACCCCTTGAACACCACGCCCACGGCGGAGAACAGCTTGCGCAGGCGGCCGGCGCAGGCCGGGCACTCGGTCAGCGCGTCGTCCGTGAAGGCCTGCTGCACGTCGAAGCGGTGGTCGCACGCGGTGCACGCGTAGGCGTAGGTGGGCACGGTTCCTCCTGGCACGATCACGACTGGCACTCTCACGATCCGAGTGCCAATGCTACGACACCGGGGCGGGTACCCCCGGTCCTCGGTCACCGTGGGGGAGCCGTTAGTCTCGCTCCGTGCCCCGTCGTCGTCCGCTCCGCCTCGTCCTGCTCGGGACCGCTGCCGTTCTCGTGCTCGCGATCGTCGCCGTCGCGGCCGTCGCGGCGACCGTCGTCCGTCGTCCGCTGCCCGACCACGGCGGCACCGCCGACCTGGCGGGGCTGGGGGCCGAGGTCACGGTCCTGCGGGACCAGCGCGGGGTCGCAGACATCTACGCCGAGACCGCCGAGGACCTGTTCCGGGCGCAGGGCTACGTGCACGCCCAGGACCGGTTCTTCGAGATGGACTACCGCCGGCACGTCACCGCGGGACGTCTCTCGGAGCTGGTCGGGGAGAACGACGAGGCCCTCGCGGCCGACAAGGTCATCCGGACCTTCGGCTGGCGCGCCGTCGCCGAGCAGGAGTGGGAGATCCTCGCCCCCGAGACCCGCGAGGCGCTCACGGCCTACGCCGAGGGGGTCAACGCGTACCTCGACGCGACCCCCACCGAGTCCCTGGGCGTCGAGTACGCGGTGCTGGGCCTGCAGATCGACGTCGCCGACCCTGATCCGTGGGACCCGATCGACTCCCTCGCCTGGCTCAAGGCGATGGCGTGGGACCTCAAGGGCAACTACGACCAGGAGCTCTCACGCGCCCTGATCTACGCGACCGTCCGCGACGTCGGCCGGGTCAACGACCTCTTTCCCCGGTACCCGCAGGACGTCAACGCCCCGATCGTGGCCGAGGGTGACGTGAGGCCCACCGCCGCCGGAGTGGGCGGCGCCCCCGACCACCCGGGTGCCGACCCTGACGGCACGCTGCTGGGCGCCGAGCTGCAGCGGGCCCTCGACGCGACCGCCGAGGTGCTCGGCGCGGTGCCCCACCTCCTCGGCGAGGGGGACGGCACGGGATCCAACTCCTGGGTGGTCTCCGGGGAGCACACGGTCTCGGGCTCGCCGATCCTGGCGAACGACCCGCACCTGTCGATCTCGGCCCCGGGCATCTGGTCGCAGGTCGGCCTGCACTGCACCGCGGTCGGTCCCGAGTGCCCCTACGACGTCTCGGGCTTCGGCTTCTCGGGGTTCCCCGGGGTCATCATCGGTCACAACGCCGAGCTGGCCTGGGGCATCACGAACCTCGGTGCCGACGTCACGGACTTCTTCCTCCAGCGCACCAGCCCCGCCGGCGACACCTACCTGCGCGACGGTGAGCAGGTCCCGTTCGAGACGCGCACCGAGACCATCGAGGTCGCCGGGGGGCCGTCGGAGGAGATCGAGGTGCGCACCACGGTGCACGGCCCGATCATCTCCGACGTCATGGACCTCGGACGGGTCGCAGCCTCGCCCACCGCCGAGGGCAGCCGGCGCACCACCGAGGTGGCCCTCGCGTGGACGGCGCTCGAGCCGGGCCACACCGCGGACGCCGTGCTCGCCTTCGCGACGGCCTCGGACGCCGCCGACGTCGCGGCGGCCGCGGCCCTCTTCGACGTGCCGTCCCAGAACATCGTGTTCGCGACCACCGAGGGCCAGATCGGCTACCAGGCCCCGGGGCGGATCCCCGTGCGAGCACGGGTCCTGGACGGCCCGGTGCCCTCGGACGGGACCTGGCCCCGGCCCGGCTGGGACTCGCGCTACGACTGGCAGGGCTGGGTCGAGCCTTCCTCGATGCCCGCGGTCCTCGACCCGGCTGTCGGCTACGTGGTCGCGGCGAACCAGGCCGTGACCGCCTCCGGGACCCAGCCCTTCCTCACCGCGGACTGGGACTACGGGTACCGGTCGCAGCGGATCCGCGACCAGCTCGACGCCCTCGTCGCGGACGGCACCCGGATCGACGTCGAGATGACCAACGAGCTCCAGAACGACGCCTGGAGCCCGTACGCCGAGAGCCTCATCCCTGCCCTCCTCGAGCTCGAGGTCGACGCCTTCACCGAGGAGGGGGTGGACCTGCTGCGGGACTGGGACCACGTGCAGGGCACCGACTCCGCCGCGGCCGCGTACTTCTCCGCCGTGTGGGCCAAGCTCCTGGAGCTGACCTTCTGGGACGACCTGCCCGAGGACCAGTGGCCCAGCGGCAACAGCCGGTGGCTCGCCGTCGTCGAGGACCTCCTCGACGACCCGGACAGCGCGTGGTGGGACGACCGCCGCACGGTCAACGTGGTCGAGAGCCGGGACGAGATCCTCGTCCGTGCTCTCACCGAGGCCCGCCTCGAGCTCACGGTCGAGCTCGGCAAGACCGCCGACGAGTGGCAGTGGGGACGCCTGCACACCGCAGCCCCCGAGCACCCTGTCCTCGGCGGGGAGGCCGCCCCCGGTCCGGTGCGCGAGCTGGTCAACCCGAGCCCGCTCGCGGTGCCCGGCGGCTCCTCGATCATCAACGCGACCTCGTGGGACGCCGCGGCGGACTCCTTCGCCGTGACCGCCGCGCCGTCGATGCGCATGGTCGTGGACCTGGCCGATCTCGACGCCTCGACCTGGGTCAACCTCACGGGGACCTCGGGTCACCCGGGCAGCGTCCACTACACCGACCAGTTCTCGGCCTGGGCCGAGGGGGAGACCTTCCCGTGGCCCTTCCGCCGCGAGGCGGTCGAGGAGGCCAGCTCGCGCGAGCTCACCCTGCGCCCCGCGGGCTGACGCTGCGCTGACCCGGGCGGCCGCGTCGGCAGGCCGTGCTCTCGCCGCCGACGTGCGGCCGCGTGCCCTGCTAGTGCCCGGAGCCCTCGGGCTCCCTGACCCACGTCCAGCCGGTCGGGGTGGCCACGATGTCGACGGTACGGTCGTGGTCCTGACGCGGCAGCGGTCGTTCGACCGCGTCGTAGACCTCCTCGGGGAAGACCATCGCGACCACGGTCGCCTCGGGGCGGGCGTAGGCCAGCACCCGGTCGTACCACCCGCCCCCCTGGCCGAGCCGGGCGCCACCGGTGTCCACCGCGAGGGCCGGGGCGATGATCGCCTCGGCCTCCACCAGCGCGCCGGCCCCGAGGGTCGGGCCGCCCGGCTCGGGGGGGCGGCCCGGGGCACGGACCTGGAGGTCGTCGGCGCTGGTGAACCACGCCCAGTCGCGCTGCAGGCCGCTCCCGAGGACGGGCAGCAGCACCCGGACCCCTCGCCCCGCGAGCATCTCGAGCAGGGGCAGGGTGTCGGGCTCGGTGGGCCGGGAGACGTAGGCGGCCACGCAGCCGGCCTCGCGCACCTGCGGGAGGTCGCCGACGACCTGGGCGATCTCGACACCTGCTCGGGCCCGGGTGCGGGGGGATCTCTTCTCGCGCTCGGCGCGGATCGCGGCGCGCAGGGCGTCCTTGGCCTCTCCCACGTCCTGGCCGCTGTGCGGGACGGGGTAGGGCTGGACTGTGCCGCTCATGGTCACATCATCGCAAAGTTTCCGTCGTTGGTGTCCCAGGACCGGCCGGGGACCCTCGTCCTGACATGATGGTGCTCCTATGAGATCCGTGCACGACCACCTCGCCGCGGTGCTCGACGCCGCGCGCCCCGTGCCGCCCCTGGACGTCGTGCTCTCGGACGCTGCCGGGTGCATCCTGGCCGAGGACGTCACGGCCCCCTACGACGTGCCGCCGTGGGCGGTCGCCGACTGCGACGGCTACGCGGTCCGGTCCGAGGACGTCGGTCTGCGCGGCCCGGCCCCGGTGGGTGAGGTCGTCCTGCCGGTGGTCCACGACGCGCCCGTCTCCTCGACCGAACCGCTCCGTCTCGTCGGGGGCTCGGCGATCCTGGTGGCCTCGGGGGCGCCCCTGCCCCACGGGGCCGACGCGGTGGTGCCCGTCGAGCGCACCGACCGCGGTCGCGCCCGGGTGGCTGTCCGTGGCGGGGCCGATCCCGGCGAGCACGTCCGCCCGGTCGGGCGGGACGCCGCCGCCGGCGACCGGCTCCTCGCCGAGGGGTCCCGGGTCGGGGCCCGGCACCTCGCGGTCGCGGCCGCCCTCGGCCGCGGACGCCTGCGCGTCCACCCAGCACCGCGCGTGGTGGTCGTCTCCGTGGGGGACGAGCTCGTCCTGCCGGGTCGGCCCCGGACCGACGGCGGCGTGCACGACGCCGACGCGCACGCCCTCGCGGCCGCGATCCAGGACACCGGTGCGACGGCCGTGCGCGTGGGGCCGGTCCCCGACGACCGCGCGGGCCTGCGCGAGATCATCGCCGACCAGCTCGTCCGGGCCGACCTCCTGGTGATCACCGGGGGCTTGAGCGCCGGTCCGTGGGACACGGTCACGGACGTGCTCGCCCCGCTGGGCACGGTGCGTTTCGACCACGTCGCGATGGCCCCGGGTGCCCGGCAGGGCTTCGGGACCGTCGACGGCATCCCGGTCTTCGCGCTCCCCGGGCACCCGGTCTCGGCCCAGGTCGCCTACGAGGTCTTCGTGCGCCCGGCGCTGCGGACCATGGGCGGCCACGCCGACATCTTCCGGCCCTCGCTGCGGGCCGCCGCCACCCGGCCGTGGGCCTCGCCGTCGGGGGTACGGCAGTTCGTGCCCGCGCGGGTGCTCGGCTCGCCGACCGACGGCTACACGGTGAGCCCCGTGGGTGACCCGTCCCAGGTCGCGCTCTCCTCCCTGGCCGGGGCCAACGCCCTCGCCGTCGTCGGTGAGGACACGACCCAGGTGCGGGCCGGGGACACCCTCGCCTGCCTGGTGCTGGAGAGCTGAGGTGGCGCGCGGCTGGCCCGTGGTCCTGCGCGAGGACGACGTCGTCCTCCGGCCCCTGCGACGACGCGACGCCCGGGCGTGGCTGGACGCCCGCGCGGCCAACTCGCGCTGGCTCGACCCGTGGGAGGCGACCTCCCCCGAGCCCGTGTCCGGCCCGCCGCCGAGCTTCGGGGAGTTCGTGCGTGCGCTCTCGGGGCAGGCGCGTTCGGGCGCAGCGCTGCCCTTCGCCGTCGAGTACCGGGGGGAGCTCGTCGGGCAGCTGACCGTCTCGACGATCGTGCGCGGGTCGCTCTGCTCGGGGAGCATCGGGTACTGGATCAGCGAGCACGTCGCCGGTCGTGGCATCACGCCGACGGCCGTGGCCCTCGCGGTCGACCACTGCCTGGGTCCGGTCGGTCTGCACCGCGTCGAGATCAACATCCGGCCCGAGAACACCCCGAGCCTGCGCGTGGTCGAGAAGCTCGGACTGCGCGACGAAGGGGTGCGGGAGCGCTACCTGCACATCCAGGGGGAGTGGCGGGACCACCGCACCTTCGCGGTGACCGCGGAGGAGCTCCCCGAAGGCCTGATGGCCCGGTGGCGCCGCACGCGAACCACACCGGTGTAGTTCCCCCGCCGACACGCCGCGGCCGCTGCGGGCCGCCGTGCTCGGGCTCGCCTACCGTCGTGACGTGAACCAGGCCGGGCTCGTGGTGATCGCCATGGCTGGCCTGTGGATCGCCTACCTGGTGCCGCACCGGTTGCGGTACCGCCAGCAGCTGCTCGAGTCCCGCGCGGACGACAGGTACTCCGAGCGCCTGCGGGTCCTGCGCGTGGCCCAGGCCACCCGGGCGGGGGCGACGGTCACGGCGAGTGCGGGACGGTCACCCTTCCCGCTGCACAGCACGGCTCGAGCAGCACGAGGAGGGGGTGGACCCATGGACCGGCCGCACGCGACCACGGACCGCATCTCGGCGGACGCCGCCCGGCGCAGTGCCGCCGAGCACGCCCAGCGCGCTGCCCACCTGGCCCGCCGCTCGGCGGCTGCCCGTCGTCGTGCCCTGCTGTGCGCCGCCCTGCTCCTCCTCGCCGTCGGCGGCTGGGCCCTCGTCGGCGCGGCCGGCGCGGCGGTGCTCGCGGGCGCGGTGCCGACCGCGCTCCTGGCCACCGTGCTGGGCCTGGGACGGCGCGCGGTGATCGCCGGGGCCCGCGCGGACGCCGCCTGGGAGGCCGGCGCTGCCACCCGCGCCCCCGTGGCGGTCGACAGCGCCGCACGGCAGCCCGCCCGCCGCACGACGGGGCGCGCCGTCCACCCCTCCGAGGCGAGCACCGAGGTCATGGCCCGCGTCCCGCGGGAGAGCGTGACCAGCGCCCGGACCGACCGCAGCTCCACCGGGGCGGGGACGGTGTCCGCGGGGGCGGTGCAGGGCCGCGTCGCCGAGGCCTCCGAGGCACCGGATCGCACGGCTGCGCAGGCACGGTCCGAGGCCCGGTCGGCCGAGACCGAGACCTGGGCCCCGGTCCCCGTGCCACGCCCGTCCTACACGTTCAAGGCAGCGGCCCCGCGTCGAGAGCCCGCTCCGCTCGTGCTCGACGACGTCGCCCTGACCGCGGTGGGCCAGCTCGCCGCGGACGCGCCGTCGGCGGACGAGGGGCACGGCGCGTCCGGCCGTCCGGAGGAGTCGACTCCCTCGGCAGCACCCGCCACCGCGAGCTCGACGGGCCCGGCCAGGTCCCTCGACCTGGACGCGATCCTCGCCCGTCGGCGTGCGTCGGGGGAGTGAGGCCGCGGGTGGGTAGCACCGCCGACGTGGTGCTAGCCTGTTACCCGCTCAAGGGGCTGTGGCGCAGTTGGTAGCGCGTCTCGTTCGCAATGAGAAGGTCAGGGGTTCGAATCCCCTCAGCTCCACCGCTACGAAGGGTCCTGCTGTGCTGGTGCGTCCAGCCGCAGGGCCCTTCGTCGTGAGGACCTCGTCCCGCGAGGCCCCCGCAGCCGCGGGACAGAGGTCAGGAGGACGGTGCCGGTGAGGGACGGTCGTGAGGTCCTGCCCACCCCGCGCTCGGTCGAGCTGCGTCCCGGGGCCCCCTTCGACCTGCGGCCGGGCATGCGGGTGGTCGCCGGGACGGACCCGTCCGCGGTGGGCACGGCGGTCCTCGCCGCGGGGCGCATCGGCGAGATCAGCGGCGTCCCGGTCTCGGTGACCCACGAGGAGCCGACCGCCGGCCCTGCGATCGTCCTCACCCTCGCCCGTGACCCCCGTGAGCTGGGCCTGGTCGATGCCCTCGAGGCCCCGCGGCTGCGTGAGGCGTACCGCCTCACGGTGAGCCGGGACCGTGCCGAGATCACCGCCCTCGCCGCCCCCGGGCTCCTGCGCGGGGCGACCACCCTGCACCAGATGGGCCATCGCCTGCCCGAGGACCGCGGCACCCGCGACCGTCCTGCGGCCCTCAGCTTCCCCGCGGTCGAGGTCGTCGACCACCCGCGGTTCCTGTGGCGCGGTCTCGACCTCGGTCTGCGCCCCGCGGCGGTGGACGTCGCGGGCGTCAAGCGGGTGGTCGCCGTCATGACCGACCTCAAGCTCGACGTGCTGCACCTGCGGGTGGGTGAGGGGGGCGGTGAGTACGACGTCGAGGACTACGCCGAGATCCTCACCTACGCCGTCGCCCGGCACGTGACCGTGGTGCCCGAGGTGCGGCTCCCCGCCCTCGGGCGGCGCGCCGGCTCCGCGGGAGGGCACGACGGCTGGGACGAGAGCTGGATGCAGGAGGTGCTGGGCAGGGTCCTCGCCACGACCCCCGGGCCTGCGGTCCGGCTCGCCCTGCGCGGCGCGCAGCCCGGCCCCGGCCCTGCCGCAGACCCCAGCACGGCCGGGGCGGGGCCGACGGCTGCGCTGGTCGCCCGAGCTGCGGAGGAGGTGCACGGGGCCGGCAAGCTCGTCGTCGGCTCCGCGGCGCTGCTGGGGGAGGCCGCGGGGCAGGGGACGGTGCTCCGCCACCTCGGCGACGGGCGTCTCACCGCGCAGGAGGAGGCCGCCGTGGGCCGAGGAGCGGGGCTGGTCCTGGCTCGGGCCGGTGCCCCGCTCGACGAGCCTCCCGTCGCGGGGCCAGAACCGTCCGCGGGGATCGCCGGGCTCGAGGCCGTGCTGCCCTCGGGGTGGCTGGTCGACCCTGAGCCCCGGGGGCTGACCCGGCTCGCCCAGATCGCGACGCTGGCCGAGGTGGCGTGGGCCGTGCCCGACCGCCAGCGCCCGCTCGCGGCCCGCCTCCCGGCCCTCGTCGAGAGGTGGCGCTCCCTCGGGCTCCTCGACCTGGACCCGCAGGGCTGAGCGGGGTCAGACCCAGCCGCGCCACCACTGACGCAGCTGCCACTCGCGGAAGGTGGTGACCTGCCCGGTCCACACCGGGAGGAACCACGCCGTGGTCAGGAGCACCAGCACGAGCCCGACGACGGCGACGCCGCGCACCACCGTCCGGCGCCACGGCTCGGCCTCGCCCCACGCGAGGAGCCGCCCGATCGCCCAGGTCAGGCACAGCACCATCCAGGGCAGGACGACGATCGCGTAGAACGCGAAGATCGTGCGGTGGGAGTACGCGAACCACGGCAGCCAGCCCGCGGCAAGCCCCGAGAGCGCCGCGAGGGCGACCCCGTCGCGACGTCGGACCACCCACCAGGCGCAGGCCAGCACGGCCGCGCTCGCGAGCCACCACAGCAGCGGGTTGCCCAGCGACGTCACGGTCTGCGCGCAGCGCTCGGCCCCGCACACCTGCAGGGCCGGTTCGGCGGACTCGAAGAAGAAGGAGGTGGGTCGCACCTGCAGCAGCCAGCCCGCCGGGTGGGAGGCGTAGCCGTGCTCCGTGGTCAGGGAGGTGTGGAAGCGCCACATCTCCTGGTGGTAGTGCACCCAGGAGCGCAGTGCCTCCGGCAGCCAGGTGATGCCCTCGCCCGGGTGGTCGGCCGCCCAGGTGCGCGCGTACCCGCCGCGGGTGGCGAACCACCCGGCCCACCCCGCGACGTAGCTCACCGCGGCCGTCCCCACGACGCTCACGAAGGCCAGCGGCCCGTCCCGCAGCAGCGCCGTCTGCCACCAGCGTGAGGCCCCGGACCGGTGACGGGCGAGAAGGTCCCAGCCGACCGTCAGCAGGCCGAAGACCGCGACGAACCACAGGGCCGACCACTTGGTGCCCACCGCGAGGCCGAGCAGGAGGCCCGCGGTGACGCGCCACGGGCGCAGGCCCAGGCCCGGCCCCCAGCCCGGGGGCGCCCACGGAGGACCCGTCTGCCGGGCGAGGCGTTCCCCGGTGCGGTCACGGTCGAGCAGCAGGGCGCCGAAGGCCGCGAGCAGCAGGACCATGAGGATCCCGTCGAGCAGGGCCGTACGGGAGTGCACGATCGCGGCGCCGTCGACCGCGAGGAGCAGCCCGGCGATCGCGCCGAGGCCAGCCGAGCGGAACAGGCGCGTGGCGATGCGGGTGAGCAGCAGCACCGCGAGCACCCCGGCCACGGCGGAGCCGAGCCGCCACCCGGCCGGGTCCTGCGCGCCCAGCAGCCGCATCCCCAGCGCGATGACCCACTTGCCCACCGGTGGGTGCACCACGTAGGCGGGATCGCTCGAGTAGCCGTCCACCTGACCGGACTCGAAGGCCGGGTCGGGGTCGTCGGGCCACCGGCCCTCGTACCCGAGCTGCAGCAGCGTCCAGGCATCCTTGACGTAGTACGTCTCGTCGAAGACGAGGACCGCGGGACGCCCTAGGTCCCGCAGCCGCAGCGCGGCGGCCAGGGCCGTGACCGCGAGGGCGGTCACCCAGCCCCACAGGGCCTCCCCGCCCGGCCCGCCCCGGGGCCCGGTGGGTGCCCGCCTGCGGTCGCTCGCCGCGCGGCCCGCCGGGAGGGTGCTGGTCACGCCGTCATCGTAGGGCCGGGCAGCCGCGTAGCCTGGCCGCCATGAGCAGCGGGCGGATCGTGCTGGCGGCCACGCCGATCGGCGACGCGGAGGACGCCTCGCCCCGGCTGCGGCGGCTCCTGGAGACCGCCGAGGTGGTCGCGGCGGAGGACACCCGGCGCCTGCTCGGCCTCGCCCAGCGCCTCGGTGTGCGTCCCGGAGGCCGGCTGCTGAGCCACCACGAGCACAACGAGGGGGCCCGGGTCGCCGAGCTGCTCGACGTCGTGCGCGCCGGGGGTACGGTGCTCGTCGTCTCCGACGCGGGGATGCCGACGGTCTCGGACCCCGGCTTCACCCTGGTCCGGGCCGCGGTCGAGGCCGGGCTGCCGGTGACCACGGCCCCCGGCCCGAGCGCGGTGCTCGCCGCCCTCGCGGTCTCGGGGCTGCCGACCGACAGGTTCTGCTTCGAGGGATTCCTGCCGCGCCGACCGGGTGACCGCACCCGCGCCCTCGGACAGCTCGCCACCGAACGACGCACCATGGTCTTCTTCGAGTCCCCGCACCGCGTCGCCGAGACCCTGGCGACCATGGCCGAGGTGCTCGGCACGGACCGTCCGGCAGCCGTGTGCCGTGAGCTGACCAAGACCTACGAGGAGGTCGTCCGCGGCCCCCTCGGCGAGCTCGCCGGCTGGGCCGAGGAGGCCGGGCCCCGTGGGGAGATCTGCGTGGTGGTCGGCGGTGCCCCCCAGGCCGCGGCCCCGGCCATGGCCGACCTCGTGGCCGAGGTGCTCTCCCGGGCCGACGGCGGCGAGCGGCTCAAGGAGGCTGTCGCCGAGGTCGCGCTCGCGGCCGGCACCCCCAAGCGCGAGCTCTACGCGGCGGCCATCGCGGCACGCGGACGCTGAACGGGCGCGGGCCGACCCCGCGCCGCAGACTGGAGGGCACCGAGGAACCGAGGGCAGGAGCCAGGCGTGCGAGGACCTCGAGCAGCAGCCGTCGCCGTCCTGGGCCTCGCCCTGACCGCGGCGTGCGGCGCGCAGCCCTCCGAGGAGTCCGCGGGCCCGAGCCTGGTGGGTCCCACGCCGGGCGACGGATCCACGCAGCCGTCCGGGGCGGACGACGCCGGACCCGCGCTCCCGGCGGGCCCCACGCTCCCCGCGGCGACCGAGCAGCCGCAGGACGTCCTCACGGGCCTCGACGCCCCGTGGTCGCTCGCCTTCCTCCCCGGAGGTGCGCTGCTGGTGACCGAGCGGGATGCGGCCCGGGTGCTGCTCGTGACCGAGGCGGGGCCGGCGCACCTGGCCGGCCCCGGGGCCGAGGAGCTCGTCGAGGGCACGCTCACCGACGGCGAGGGCGGCCTGCTGGGGGTCGCCGTCCCGCCCGACGTCGGCACGCAGGACGGCGGGAGGCCGCCGCTGCTGCTCTACCGGACCACGGCGACCGGGAACGAGGTGGTGCGTGGCGCCCTCGACCTCACCGACCCCGTGAGACCCAGGCTCGGGCCGCTCGAGGTGGTGCTCGACGGGATCCCGGCGGCCAGCACCCACAACGGCGGGAGGCTGGCCTTCGGCCCCGACGGCCACCTCTACGTCACCACCGGCGACGCCGCCGAGCCGGGCAGCGCCCAGCAGCCCGGCTCCCTCGCGGGGGCGGTCCTGCGGGTCACCGTCGACGGCGACCCGGCGCCGGGCAACCCCGACCCCGCCAGCCCCGTGTGGAGCCGAGGTCACCGCAACGTCCAGGGCATCGCCTGGCACGAGGACGGCCGCATGGTCGCGAGCGAGTTCGGCCAGAGCGAGGTCGACGAGCTCAACCTCGTCGAGCCCGGCTCCAACTACGGGTGGCCCGAGGTCGAGGGCACCGGCGGCGGGCCGGGCTTCACCGACCCGCTCGTCACCTGGCCGACCTCGGAGGCCTCACCGAGCGGCATCGCGGTCACGGGCTCGACGGTCCACCTCGCCGCGCTGCGGGGCGCTCGGCTCTGGTCGGTCGACCTCGACGCCCCGGCCCTCGAGCCCGTCGCCACCCTCGAGGGTGAGCTCGGTCGGCTGCGTGACGTCGTGGCAGGGCCCGACGGCGCGCTGTGGGTGCTCACCAACAACACCGACGGGCGGGGCGACCCGCGGGCGGGGGACGACCGTCTCGTGCGGCTGACGCCGCCCTGACCCAGCCCCGCCACCGTCCCCGGCCGGATCGCCGGGCTCAGTCGCGCACGGCCTCGGCCGAGGGGAGCAGCTCGACCCCCGCGGTCTGCATCTCGGCCCGCGCCGCGGCTCCCAGCTCGGGGGTCACCGGCACGGTGAGGTCGGTCAGGACCCGGGTCACGTAGCCGTGGCGCACGGCGTCCAGGGCCGTCGCCCGGACGCAGTGGGACTCGGCGATGCCGACCACGTCGACGGCACGCACCCCGGCGTCGTCGAGGACGGCCCCGAGCTCGCGGCCGGCCGCGTCGCGCCCGTCGAAACCCGAGTAGCCCGCGTCGTACTGCCCCTTCTTGATGCTGACGTCGGCGAGGAGCCCGGCGAGGGCCGGGTGGAGCTGGGCCTCGGCCGTCTCGGCGAGGCCGTGCGGCGGCCAGCTGTCGACGAAGTCGGGCTCGTCGCTGAAGTGCGCGCCGGGGGCGATGTGCCAGTCCTGGGTGGTGACGACCAGGGCGTAGCCGTCGCGGTGGTCGGCGGCGAAGGTGGCGACCCGCTCGGCCACGGCGTCGCCGCCGTCGACCCCGAGCGCACCGCCCTCGCAGAAGGTCGGCTGGACGTCGACGACCAGCAGGGCGCGGGGCTGTGTGGTGTCGGTGCTCATGCCTCCACCCTAGGCACGGACACGGCTCGCGCACGCCTACGATGGCGGGCATGCCCGCCGACTGTCAGACGTTCTACGTCACCACCCCGATCTACTACGTCAACGACGCCCCCCACATCGGGCACGCGTACACGACGGTCGCTGCGGACGTCCTCGCGCGGTGGCACCGGCAGCGGCAGGAGCCCGTGCGGTTCCTCACGGGCACCGACGAGCACGGCCAGAAGGTGCTGCGCACGGCCGAGGCGCACGGCGTCGGGCCGCAGGAGTGGGTGGACCGGCTGGTCGACACCGCCTGGAAGCCCGTCCTCGAGACCCTCGACGTCTCCAACGACGACTTCATCCGGACCACGGAGCCGCGGCACAAGGAGCGGGTCCAGCGGTTCTGGTCCGCCCTGCACGAGCGCGGCGAGGTCTACCAGGGCTCCTACGAGGGGCCCTACTGCGTGGGGTGCGAGGAGTACAAGCTCCCCGGGGACCTCGTCCCCGGCACGGGCGAGCTCGAGGGCCAGCAGCTCTGCCCGATCCACGGCCGACCTGTCGAGATGCTGGCGGAGAACAACTACTTCTTCCGGATGAGCGCCTACGCGGAGCGCCTGCTCGAGCTCTACGAGGCCAACCCGACCTTCGTGCAGCCCGAGTCGGCGCGCAACGAGGTGATCGCCTTCGTCCGCCGCGGCCTGCAGGACCTGTCGATCTCGCGGTCGACCTTCGACTGGGGCATCCCCATCCCGTGGGACTCCGAGCACGTCCTCTACGTGTGGATCGACGCCCTGCTCAACTACGCGACCGCCGTGGGCTACGGGTCGGAGGACGCCGCGGACCAGGCCCTCTTCGAGACCGTGTGGCCCGCCGACGTGCACCTCGTGGGCAAGGACATCCTGCGGTTCCACGCCGCGATCTGGCCGGCCATGCTCATGGCCGCGGGCCTGCCCCTGCCGAAGCAGGTCTTCGCGCACGGCTGGCTGCTGGTGGGCGGCGAGAAGATGAGCAAGTCCAAGCTCACCGGGATCGCCCCCGCGCAGATCATCGACACCTTCGGCTCGGACGCCTTCCGCTACTACTTCCTGCGGGCGATCGCCTTCGGCCAGGACGGCTCCTTCTCCTGGGAGGACCTGCACGCCCGGTACACGGCCGAGCTCGCCAACGGGCTGGGCAACCTGGCCTCGCGGGTCGCAGCGATGGTCGGCAAGTACTACGGCGGCGTGCTGCCCGGGTCGGGCCCCGCCGGCCCGGGGGAGGAGCGCCTCGCCGAGGTGGCGGCGCAGGCCGTCGCCGACGCCGAGAGCGCGGTCGACCGGCTCGCCCTGCACGAGGCCCTCGCCGCGGTGTGGACCCTGGTCGACGCGACGAACGGCTACGTGACGGAGCAGGCCCCCTGGGCGGTCGCCAAGACCGAGGTCGACGCGGACGGCACCCACCCCCAGGGTGGTCGCCTCGCCACGACGCTCGTGACCGCCGCCGAGGCCCTGCGCACCCTGGCCGTGCTGCTCCACCCGGTGACCCCCCGGGCGGCCGCGGCGCTGTGGGACTCCCTGGGGGCCGAACCGACCCTCGGGGCGCTCGCGGACCAGCAGGTCGCCGAGGCGGCGACCTTCGGCCGGCTCGTCCCCGGCACCGTCGTGACCAAGGGGCCGTCCCTCTTCCCACGGATCGAGGAGCAGGCGGCCTCGTGAGCCCACGGGGACGAGAGCGGGACCGCTCCTGGCCCGCGCTGCCCGAGCCCCTGCCCGCACCGCTGGTCGACGACCACACCCACCTCGACCACGCGGCCCCCGGTGCGGGGGGCTTCGACGGTGGGGCTGAACCACCCGCGGTCCTCGAGCAGCTCGAGCGTGCGGCCGCCGTGGGGGTCACCCGCATGGTCCAGATCGGCTGCGACCTGCCGGCCGCACGCTGGACGGACTCGGCCGTCCGGCAGCACCGAGCCCTGCTCGGCGGGGTCGCGATCCACCCCAACGAGGCTCCGCTGCACGCCGGCGTCCTCGAGGTGGGCCCCGACGGCCTCGAGCCCGCGCGGGAGGCCCGCCACGACGTCTCCCTCGACGACGCGATCTCCGCGATCGCCGAGATCGCGCGGGGCAACGACCGCATCCGGGTGATCGGCGAGACCGGTCTGGACCACTTCCGGACCGGGGAGCGCGGGCGTGCGGTGCAGCGCGAGTCCTTCCGGGCGCACGTGGCCCTGGCCAAGGAGCTGGGCCTGGCGCTGCAGATCCACGACCGCGACGCCCACGCCGAGGTGATCGACCTGCTGCTGGCCGACGGCGCCCCTGAGCGCACCGTCTTCCACTGCTTCTCGGGGGACGCCGCGATGGCGCGGCTGTGCGTGGACCGTGGCTGGTACCTGTCCTTCGCGGGGCCGGTGACCTTCGCCAGCAGCCACGAGCTGCGGGCCGCGCTGCACGTCACGCCGCTGAGCCGGGTGCTCCTGGAGACGGACGCGCCCTACCTGACGCCGCACCCCTTCCGCGGCCGACCCAACGCGCCCTACCTCCTCGCAGGGACCGCCCGCCGGGTCGCCGAGGAGCTCGAGGTCGACCTCGCCGCGCTGTGCGACCAGGTGAGCGCGAACGCCGAGCACCTCTACGGGAGCTGGGCCGACGAGCCCTGACGGGGACCTCGGGACTACCCGCGACCGTGTCCGTTCCGTTACCGTCGGGGGGCGCGTGCGGCCGACCCGGGCGACCGTTGGGCAGCAGCGCACGCACCAGCACCTCCAGCAGCACCCGACCTGTGCCCCTGCCCCCGACGGACGGACGACGCCGTGCCCCTGAGGACCTCGTGATCCCGACCCCTGGCGAGCGTGCCCTGCCCGGGCGTCTGCGTCTGGTGGCGCAGGCGCTGGTGCTGGGACTCGTCGTGGCCGGGACGAGTGCCTTCGCGGTGCTGCACCAGACCGTGGTCCTCGAGGTGGACGGCGAGCGGACGACCGTCTCGACCTTCGGGCGGACCGTCGCTGACGTGCTCGCCGCCGAGGGGGTCGAGGTCGGCGACCGTGACCTCGTGGTCCCGGCGGTCGACGCGAGCCTGGTCGGCGCCGAGGAGGTCCTCGTCCGGCACGCCCGCGAGGTCGTCGTCGAGGTGGACGGCGAGGAGCGGACGGTGTGGTCGACCGCGCTCACCGTCGGGGAGGTGCTCGCCGAGCTCGGTCTGCGCGACGACGGCGTGCGCGCCTCGGCCTCGCGCTCGGCCCCGCTGGGCCGCGACGGCGTCCCGACCGATGCGGCGATGCTCCAGCTCTCGACCCCCAAGGCCGTGCACCTCGTCGTCGACGGCGAGACCAGCGAGCTGTCCACCGCGGCCCTCACCGTCGGCGAGGCCCTCCGCGAGGCCGGGACCGTGCTGGGCCCGTACGACCAGCTGTCGGTCCCCCTGGACACCCCGCTCGCCGACGGTCTCGCCGTCATGATCACCCGCGCCGTCCCGGTGACGCGGTCCGAGACGAGCACCGAGCCCTTCGAGACGCTCCGCACCGACGACCCCGGGCTCGACGAGGGCACCGAGGTCGTGAGCGTGCGGGGCAGCGAGGGCAGCAGGGTCGTCACCTACGTCGCGTACGAGGCCGGGGGCGTCGAGGTCGCCCGCACCGTGCTCGGCGAGATCGTCCTGGCCGAGGCGGTGGACCAGGTGGTCCGGGTCGGGACGCGCACCGCGCCGACCCCGACCGTCACGGGCGAGGGCGTGTGGGGGGCTCTCGCGCAGTGCGAGTCGGGGGGGAACCCCAGCATCGTCTCCTCGAACGGGCTGTACCACGGGCTCTACCAGTTCTCGGTGGGGACGTGGCAGTCCGTGGGTGGAGCCGGTCTGCCGTCCCAGGCCTCGCCTGCCGAGCAGACCGAGCGGGCCATGGCGCTCCAGGCCCGGTCGGGGTGGGGTCAGTGGCCGCACTGCTCGTCGGTCCTCGGCCTGCGCTGACCCAGACGGATCGGGACATAGCACACCGGCCCGCCGGGATCGCGTGACAGAAGGTCACGAATAGGTTACGGTCGCATGTCGCCACGGGGCTGCACCCACTGTTCTGCTAGTGCTCCCCCTCCCGGTAGTCCCGGGCGCACCGGAACTAGTCCCGGGCGCACCGGAACCCGGTGCACGGCGGCGGCCGCACCCCGATGAGCAGGGTCGGTCATGACGGCCGGATCAGGTTGGTCTCGAGCAGCGCCCCCGCGCACGCCCGGCCAGGCCTGTGCCCGGACAAGCCCGACGTCTGGAAGCCTGTGACCTTCAAGCCCTCCCTGCGCCGCACCACGGCGCACGAGTCCCCCAGCTCGACGAGCCCGACCCCGCGGCGAGGCCGCGCCCTGGGCATCGGGGCCCTGGCCGCGGTGCTCGTGCTCGGTGGCGGCTCCTTCGCCGTCGCCGCGGCGCACAAGACCGTGACCCTCGACGTCAACGGCGAGGCCGTCGAGGTGTCGACCTTCGCGGGAAGCATCGACGGCCTCCTCGAGAACGAGGCCGTCACCGTGGGCGACCGTGACCTCGTCGCCCCTGCGGTCGACTCGGCCCTCCGGGACGGCGACGAGATCGTCGTGCGTCACGCACGTCAGGTGATCGTGCTCGCCGACGGCGAGGAGGCCCGCGTGTGGACGACGGCCCTCACGGCCGACGACGCCCTCCAGGCCTTCGCGGGCCGGGGCGACGACGTGCGCCTCATGGCCTCACGCTCCTCGGGCGAGGGGCGCGCCGACCTCGCCGTGCTGCTCGCGGGCGAGGGGCCCGTCGACGTCGTCGCCGACGGGGAGACCCACGAGGTCGCTGACGGCTCGGTGGGCCTCGAGCAGGTGCTCGTGGACCTCGACATCACCGTCGGAGACCTGGACCGCGTCTCGGTCGAGCTCGACGAGGAGACCGGGCGCGTGATCGTCCGCGTCGAGCGGGTCGTCGCCGAGGAGGTCACCACGACCCACGCGATCGAGTTCGGCAGCACCACCGAGGAGACTGCCGACCTCTACACCGACGAGACCGAGGTCGCGGTCGAGGGCCAGGAGGGCGAGCGCACCACGGTGCACCGCGTCATCACGGTCGACGGCGAGGAGGAGTCGCGCCTCGAGCTCTCCGACATCGTCACGATCGCCCCCGTCGAGGAGGTCGTGCGCGTCGGGACCACCGAGCGCCCGGCCCCTGAGCCCGAGCCGGTCCCGGTCCCGGCCGCCACCCCCGGGGCCCCTGCCCCCGCAGCCGCACCCGCGCCCGCACCGGCGGCTCCGGTCGTCAACGGGGACGTCTGGGCGCAGCTCGCGCAGTGCGAGTCGGGCGGCAACCCGACGATCGTGTCCTCGAACGGGCTGTACCACGGCCTCTACCAGTTCAGCGTCTCGACCTGGCAGTCCGTGGGTGGCGCCGGTCTGCCCTCGGAGGCCTCGCCCGCCGAGCAGACCGAGCGGGCCCAGGCCCTGCAGGCCCGGTCGGGATGGGGCCAGTGGCCCGCCTGCTCGACCAAGCTCGGCCTGCGCTGACCGCGCGAGAGCCTCGGCACCGCGCTCTTCCGCGAGAGCTTCGGCACCGCGCTCTTCCGCGAGAGCTTCGGCACCGCGCTCTTCCGCGAGAGCCGTAGGCTCTCGGCATGACCCACGACGCCCTGCTCGGCCCCGCCCAGATCCGGGACCTGGCAGGGCGTCTTGGTGTCCGCCCCACCAAGACCTGGGGGCAGAACTTCGTGGTCGACCCCGGGACGGTGCGCCGCATCGTCCGCGTGGCGGGGGTCGGGGCAGGGGACGCGGTGGTCGAGGTCGGGCCCGGTCTCGGCTCGCTGACCCTGGGGCTGCTCGAGGT
Organism: Actinotalea soli; assembly: GCF_017565425.1. GTDB lineage: Bacteria > Actinomycetota > Actinomycetes > Actinomycetales > Cellulomonadaceae > Actinotalea > Actinotalea soli. Next base: position 46,240 of record NZ_JAGEMK010000004.1, on the reverse strand, counting down.
CGGGGCCAGCGTGGTCGCCGTCGAGATCGACCCGGTGCTGGCCCGGCAGCTGCCCAGCACCGTCGCCGAGCGCCACCCCGAGGCCGCCGAGCGGCTGACGGTCCTGGCGGCCGACGCGCTGACCATCACCGAGCTGCCCGAGCCCGCGCCGCGGGCACTGGTGGCGAACCTGCCCTACAACGTCGCGGTGCCGGTGCTGCTGACCTTCCTCGAGCGGTTCCCCTCCCTGGACCGCGTGCTGGTCATGGTGCAGGCCGAGGTCGCCGACCGCCTCGTGGCCCCTCCGGGGTCCCGCACCTACGGCATCCCCTCGGCCAAGGCCGCCTGGTACACCTCCGCCCGGCGCGCGGGCTCGATCGGCCGCTCGGTCTTCTGGCCGGTGCCGCGGGTCGACTCGGCCCTGGTCGCCCTCGAGCGCCGCGACCACCCGACGACCACGGCCCCCCGTGAGCACGTCTTCGCCGTCGTGGACGCCGCGTTCGCCCAGCGGCGCAAGACCCTCCGGGCGGCCCTCGCCGGGCTCGCGGGCTCGCCGGCTGCTGCCGAGCAGGCCCTGCGGGCGGCCGGGGTCGATCCCGGGGACCGGGGGGAACGTCTGGGCATCGAGGCCTTCGCCCGCGTCGCCGAGCACCTGCCCACCCGTGCAAGAGTGGACCGGTGACCACCTCGACCACGGCCCGCGAGGTGCGCGTCCGCGCACCCGGCAAGATCAACCTCGCCCTCGCCGTCGGGCGCCGTCAGGACGACGGCTACCACCCCCTCGCGACCGTCTTCCAGGCCGTCTCGGCCTACGAGGAGGTCACGGCGCGTGAGGCCGAGACGACCTCCCTGAGCGTCTCCGGCGAGCAGGCCGACCTCGTCCCCACCGACGCGAGCAACCTCGCCCTGCGCGCCGCGCACCTCCTCGCCGAGGCGACCGGCGTCGACCCTGGTGTGCACCTGCACCTGGACAAGGGGGTTCCCGTCGCGGGCGGCATGGCCGGGGGGTCGGCCGACGCCGCAGCCGCCCTGCTCGCCTGCGACGCGCTGTGGGGCACGGGCCTGTCGCGCGAGCAGCTGCACGAGCTGGCCGCCGAGCTCGGCTCGGACGTGCCCTTCGCGCTGCTGGGCCAGACCGCCGTCGGGCGCGGCCGGGGAGACCTGCTGACCCCGGCCCTCAGCCGCGGCGAGTACCACTGGGCCCTGGGTCTGCGCACCTCGGGCCTGTCCACCCCGCAGGTCTTCGGCGCCTTCGACGAGCTCATCGGCGGCAGCGAGGAGGACCCCGAGCCGGACCGGGCGCTGCTGCAGGCCCTGAGCGCGGGCGACCCCGTGGCCCTGGGGCAGGCCCTCACGAACGACCTGCAGGCTGCGGCCCTCGAGCTCGCCCCCCAGCTCGCCGAGACCCTCGCCGTCGCCGAGGACGCCGGGGCCCTGGGGGTCGTGGTGAGCGGATCGGGCCCGACCGTCGCGGCCCTGGCCCGCTCGGGCCAGCACTCCCTCGCGATCGCGGCGGCCATGACCGCCTCGGGCGTGGCCGACGGTGTCCGGACCGTGTCCGGGCCCGTGACGGGCGCACGACTGGTCACCCGGACCGCGGCGCGCGAGCCCCTGAGCCAGGACGAGCGCTGATGGCGCACCTGCTGGGCGCCGACACCATCTCGCTCACGGTCGGGACCCGCACCCTCCTCGACGGGGTGAGCCTCGGCGTGGACGACGGGCAGCGGATCGGCGTCGTCGGGCCCAACGGAGCGGGCAAGTCGACGGTGCTGCGCCTGCTCGCCCGTCGGCAGGACCCCGACGCCGGGCGGGTCACCCACGCCGGCAGCCTGCGGGTCGGGCTCCTGGACCAGCGTGACGAGCTCCCGGCCGGGAGCACGGTGCGCGACGTGGTCCACGGGCAGGACGCCGAGCACACGTGGGCCGGGGACGCCGGGATCCGCCAGGTGCACGCCGGGCTCCTGTCCGACCTCGACCTCGAGGCTGACGTCGAGACCCTCTCGGGTGGCCAGCGCCGCCGGGTGGCCCTCGCGGCCCTGCTCGTCGGCGACCACGACGTCCTGATGCTCGACGAGCCCACCAACCACCTCGACGTCGAGGGGGTGGCCTGGCTCGCCGAGCACCTCAGCGCGCGCTTCGGGGCCGACGGCGGGGGCGGTTCGCGGGCCGACGCCCGGGGGGCCCTCGTGGTCGTGACCCACGACCGCTGGTTCCTCGACGCCGTCTGCACGCGGCTGTGGGAGGTCACCGGCAGCCAGTCCGGCGACGCCGTCGGCGGGACCGTGCACGCCTACGAGGGTGGCTACGCGGCCTACGTCCTGGCCCGGGCCGAGCGCGAGCGGTCCGGAGCGGTCTCGGCCGCCAAGCGGGACAACCTGCTGCGCAAGGAGCTCGCCTGGCTGCGGCGCGGGGCACCGGCCCGCACGAGCAAGCCCAAGTTCCGGCTCGACGCGGCCGCCAGCCTCATCGCCGACGAGCCCGCTCCGCGCGACCCCCTCGAGCTGACCCGGCTGGCCACGGCCCGCCAGGGCAAGGACGTGCTCGACGTCGAGGAGGTCTCGGTCGCCTTCCCCGCTGCCGAGGGCGGACGCACCGTCCTGCTCGAGGAGGTCACCTGGCGGCTGGGCCCGGGGGACCGGTACGGCCTGGTCGGCGTCAACGGTGCGGGCAAGACGACCCTGCTGCGGCTCCTGGCCGGGACGGCGACCCCCGACGCGGGTCGGGTGCGGCGCGGCAAGACCGCCGTCGTCGCGACCCTCTCGCAGGACGTCTCCGAGCTCGACGAGCTCGCGCACCTCCGGGTCGTCGAGGTGGTCGAGGGCGAGCGGCGCACCGTGGCGGTGGGGGGCAAGGAGCTCACGGCCGCCCAGCTGGTCGAACGTCTGGGCTTCACCCGCGAGCGGTCGCAGACCCTGGTGCGGGATCTCTCGGGCGGCGAGCGACGGCGGCTGCAGCTGCTGCGCCTGCTCGTGGGGGAGCCCAACGTGCTGCTCCTGGACGAGCCCACCAACGACCTCGACACCGACACCCTCGCGGCCCTCGAGGACCTGCTCGACGGCTGGCCGGGCACCCTCGTCGTCGTCTCGCACGACAGGTACCTGCTCGAGCGGGTCTGCGACCGCCAGGTGGCCCTGCTGGGCGACGGCATGCTGCGGGACCTGCCGGGCGGGGTCGAGCAGTACCTCGAGCTGCGCCGCGGGGCCCCCGGCAGAGGAGCCTCGAACGCGGCCCTGGGGACCGCCGGGTCGGCCGAGAGCAGCGACCTGGCCGAGGACGCCGCGGCCAGGTCGCTGCCCGGGGCCGAGGCCGTCCCGGACGCGGCGGCGGTGCGGGCCGCCCGCAAGGAGATCACCCGGATCGACCGGCAGCTCGGCAAGATCGCCGAGCGTGAGGCGAAGCTGCACGCGCGGATGGCCGAGGCAGCGACCGACCACGCAGCCGTGACCGCCCTCGACGCCGAGCTGCGTGAGCTGACGGCCCTCAAGGACGAGCTCGAGGAGCAGTGGATGACCGCGGCGGAGATCGCCGGCTGAGGTCGAGGGCTGATCGGCGCCGGGCGCCCGGAGCCGCGCCGCGGGGGACGGCCCTCAGCCGTCGAAGGGGGCCACGAGCACCCGGAGGAGGTCTACCAGGGTGTCCCGGTCGGCCTCGGGCAGGCCGGCGAGCAGGGTGTGCTCGACGCGCAGCAGGTCCTCGAGAGCCGAGTCCACGCGGGTCCGGCCGGTGGGGGTCAGGCGCACCAGGACGCCGCGCCGGTCGCTCGGGGCGGGCAGGCGCTCGACCAGCCCGCGGGCCGCGAGCCGGTCGATCCGGTTGGTCATGGTGCCGCTCGTGACCAGCGTCTGGGTCACGAGGGTGCCGGGGGAGAGCTGGTAGGGCTCGCCCGCGCGGCGCAGGGCCGAGAGGACGTCGAACTCCCACAGCTCGAGCTCGTGCCGCGCGAAGGCACCGCGCCTGGCGAGGTCCAGGTGTCGTGCGAGGCGGCTGACCCGGGACAGCACCGCGAGGGGGGTGACGTCGAGGTCGGGGCGCTCGCGGCGCCAGGACTCGACGATGCGGTCGACCTCGTCGGTCATGCGTCGTCCTGGTCGCCGCGCAGGGTCGGTCGGCGCTGGAGCCCCGAGAGCCCGAACCAGGCCAGGTTGACCAGGTGGGCCGCGACCTCGGACTTGTCGGGGTTCCGGGCGTCGAGCCAGTACTGGCCGGTCAGCGCGACCATGCCGACGAGCATCTGCGCGTAGATCGGGGCCGTGCGCGGGTCGAGGCCGCGCCGCGTGAACTGGTCGGCGAGCAGGTGCTCGACCTGCATCGCGACGTCACCGATGAGGCTCGAGAAGGTGCCGGTGGTCTGGGCCACGGGCGAGTCCCGGACCAGGATCCGGAAGCCGTCGGTCGAGGACTCGATGTAGTCCAGCAGCGCGAGGGCGGTGCGCTCGACGAGCACCTGGGGGTGGCCGCCGGCCTCCAGGGCCCCGGTCAGGGCCCCCGTCAGGGCCTGGATCTCGCGGTCGACGACCACCGCGTAGACCCCCTCCTTGCCGCCGAAGTGCTCGTACACCACGGGCTTGGAGACCTGCGCGCGGGCGGCGATCTCCTCGACGCTGGTGCCCTCGAAGCCCTTCTCGGCGAAGAGCTGGCGGCTGACGTCGAGCAGCTGCTCCCGCCGCTGGGTGCCGGTCATCCGGGCCCGCGCGGGGCGTTTGCTCGAGGAGGCCACCGACCCATCATGCCGTGAACCCCTGGCAGACTGGGGGACCGTCCGCGGCCGCCGGCCACGGTCCGCCCTGGTGTAATGGCAGCACGCCGGCCTTTGGAGCCGTGCAGTCCAGGTTCGAGTCCTGGGGGCGGAGCTTGCGACGGTAGAGTGACCGGGCGCCCGGACCCCCGGCGCAGCCGCTCGCCCGGCATGACCAGCTGCACCTCCGACGGGAGCCCCGCGTGACCACCCCCCGCCCCGCCGCCGTCGTCGTCCTTGCCGCAGGTGAGGGCACCCGGATGCGCTCGGCCACCCCCAAGGTCCTGCACACCCTCGGCGGACGTTCGATGCTCGGCCACGCGATGACCGCGGCCCGCTCGCTCGACCCCCGTCGCGTCGCCGTGGTCGTGCGCCACGAGCGCGACCGGGTCGCCGCCCACGCCCTCGAGCTCGACCCCCGCGCCCTCATCGCCGACCAGGACGCCGTGCCGGGCACGGGCCGGGCGGTCCAGTGCGCCCTGGGTGTGCTGGACGCGGCCGCCCAGGCCGACCTGGCCCAGGACCACGCCGCGAGCGACCAGGACGGCCCGGTCCAGGGGCAGGTCGAGGGCCCCGTGGTGGTCCTCGCAGGCGACATCCCGCTGCTCGACGGCGGCACCCTCGCCGAGCTCCTGGCGGCCCACGTCGCCGACGGCAACGCGGTCACGGTCCTGACCACCCAGGTCCCCGATCCCACGGGCTACGGCCGCATCCTGCGCGACGGCTCGACCGGCGAGGTCACCGGGATCGTCGAGCACAAGGACGCGACCGCCGAGCAGCGGGAGATCGCCGAGATCAACTCCTCGGTCTACGTCTTCGACGCCGCGGTGCTCCGCGGGGCCCTCGGCCGGCTGGGGCGAGACAACGCCCAGGGCGAGGTGTACCTGACGGACGTGCTCGCGATCGCCCGGTCCGACGGCGGGGCGGTGCGCGCCGTGCAGGTCGACGACCCGGTGCTGGTCGAGGGCGTCAACGACCGCGCACAGATGGCTGTCCTGCGCGCCGAGCAGAACCGGCGCGTCCTGGCGGACTGGATGGCGGCAGGCGTGACCGTCGTGGACCCTGCGACGACCTGGGTCGACGTCGACGTCGAGCTCGCCCAGGACGTGACCCTGCTGCCCGGCACCCAGCTGCACGGCACGACCCGCGTGGCCGCCGGGGCGACCATCGGGCCCGACACCACGCTGACCGACGTCGAGGTCGGTGCGGGGGCCGAGGTGATCCGCAGCCACGGCACGGGGGCGCGTGTCGGAGCCGGGGCGAGCGTCGGGCCCTACTCGTTCCTGCGGCCCGGGACCGACCTCGGCACCGAGGGCAAGATCGGTGCCTTCGTCGAGACCAAGAACGCCACGATCGGCGCCCACTCGAAGGTGCCCCACCTGTCCTACGTCGGGGACGCCGCGATCGGTGAGCACAGCAACATCGGTGCCGCGACGATCTTCGTCAACTACGACGGCGTGAACAAGCACCGCACCACCGTCGGGTCGCACGTGCGGATCGGCTCGGACAACGCGCTGGTCGCCCCGCTCACCATCGGGGACGGCGCCTACACGGGCGCGGGCTCGGTCATCCGGCACGACGTCGCCCCGGGGTCCCTGGGCCTGAACACCGCACCGCAGCGCAGCGTCGACCGCTGGGTGCTGCGCCGCCGGGCCGGCACCCCGTCCGCCGAGGCCGCGGCCTCGGCCCTGGGCGAGGGGGACGGCGACGAGGGACTCTCCTCCCAGGCGCGAGCCGAGCGGGAGCAGCATGGGGCAGGGGGCGCCCCCGATGCAGGCCACACCACCGAAGGGCACTGACGCGATGACCGGGATCACCTCCGCCGACGGCGCCAAGCGTCTCGTCCTCGTCTCGGGCCGAGCACACCCCGAGCTCGCCGAGGACGTCGCCCGAGGGCTCGACGTCGAGCTCGTGCCGACCACGGCCTACGACTTCGCCAACGGCGAGATCTACGTCCGGTACGGCGAGAGCGTGCGCGGGGCCGACGCCTTCGTGCTCCAGAGCCACACGGCGCCGATCAACGAGTGGATCATGGAGCAGCTCATCATGGTCGACGCCCTCAAGCGGGCCTCGGCCAAGACGATCACCGTGGTCCAGCCGTTCTACGGCTACTCGCGCCAGGACAAGAAGCACCGGGGCCGCGAGCCGATCTCGGCCCGGCTCATGGCCGACCTGTTCAAGACGGCCGGGGCCGACCGCCTCATGAGCGTGGACCTGCACGCGGCTCAGACCCAGGGGTTCTTCGACGGCCCCGTGGACCACCTCTGGGCGATGCCCCTGCTCGTGGACTACGTGCGGACCAGGGTCGACCAGAGCAACGTGGCCGTCGTCTCGCCCGACGCCGGGCGGATCCGGGTCGCCGAGCAGTGGGCCGAGAAGCTCGGCGGCTGCCCCCTGGCCTTCATCCACAAGACCCGTGACGTCACCAAGCCCAACCGTGCCGTCGCGAACCGCGTGGTGGGCGACGTCGAGGGGCGCACCGCGATCCTCACCGACGACCTCATCGACACCGGTGGCACCATCTCGGAGGCTGTTCGGGTCGTCCTCGCGGCCGGGGCCAAGGACGTCATCGTGGCGGCGACCCACGGCGTGCTGTCCCACCCGGCGGCCCGACGGCTGTCCGAGTCCGGGGCGCGCGAGGTCATCGTGACCGACACCCTGCCGATCTCCGAGGACCGGCAGTTCGACAAGCTCACGGTGCTGTCCATCGCGCCGCTCCTCGCCCGCGCGATCCGCGAGGTCTTCGACGACGGATCGGTGACCTCCCTCTTCGACGGCGCCGCCTGAGGCCTCGCCCGCCGCGGCGCGGCCCCTCCTGACCAGGCGGGTCGTCCCCGCCGCCGGGAACGGGTAGACTCCCCTGGTTGCCTCGGCGAGGGACGTCGGACGGCCGGTGCGGGGACTTCCCGCGACACCCGGTACGGCTCCGTGATCGACGCGGCGGTCGTGCGCGCGCGTCCGTCCTGTGTCCCGCGCCGAGGCCGCCGCCCCGCTGGTACCTGCTCGTGCAGCCGGCCAGCCACCGACGTCCAGTACCCACCGACTCCAGGAGTTCCCCGTGTCCGAGGTCAAGCTGCTCGCCACCGCCCGCACCGAGTTCGGCAAGGGCGCCGCCCGCCGTATCCGTCGCGCCGACCAGGTCCCCGCCGTCCTGTACGGCCACGGCGAGAAGCCCGTGCACATCACGCTGCCCGGCCACTCCACGATGCTCGCCCTCAAGCACTCGAACGCGCTCTACTCCGTCGAGCTCGACGGCAAGAAGACCCTCGCGATCGCCAAGGACGTCCAGCGCGACCCCATCAAGGGCTTCATCGAGCACATCGACCTGCTCGAGGTCCGCAAGGGCGAGAAGGTCACCGTCGAGGTGAACGTGCACGTCGTGGGCGAGTCGGCCCCCGGCACGATCCACGTCGTCGAGACCCAGGCCGTCCAGCTCGAGGCCGAGGCCACGAACCTCCCCGAGTGGGTCGAGGTGTCGATCGAGGGCCTCGAGGACGGCGCCTCGGTGCGCGGTGGCGACCTCGTGCTCCCCGAGGGTGCCTCCTACCAGGGCGACCCCGAGGACCTCATCATCGCGATCTCGACCCCGCGCGCCTCGGCCGAGGACGAGGCCCTCGAGGTGGCCATCGCCGAGGAGGCCTCGGCCCAGTCCGCCGCCTCCGCCGCAGCAGACGAGTCCTGAGCCACCGCCCCGTCGGGGGCGTGGTCTGATCCTCCGTGCGTGACGACGCCCGGTCCCGAGGGGGCCGGGCGTCGCGCGCACCCGGACGAAGGCGGTGACGTCGACCGTGAGCGAACCCTGGCTGGTCGTGGGCCTCGGCAACCCGGGCCCGGGGTACGCCGGCAACCGTCACAACGTGGGCCACATGGTCCTCGACGAGATGCTCGGCCGCTGCGGGGCGAGCCTCGTCTCGCACCGCAGCCGTGCCCAGGTCGCCGACGTGCGCCTGGGGGTCCTGCCCGGCGGCGCGCCGGGCCCCCGCGTGGTGATCGCGCGGCCCACCACGTACATGAACACCTCGGGAGGCCCCGTGGGGGCCCTCGCGCAGTACCTCCAGGTCCCGCCGGAGCGTGTGCTGGTGGTCCACGACGAGCTCGACATCCCGTACCTGCAGGTCCGCCTCAAGTCCGGCGGCGGGGAGGGAGGTCACAACGGCCTGCGGAGCATCTCCTCGGCCCTGGGGACCCGCGACTACCTCCGGGTCCGGGTCGGGGTGGGGCGGCCGCCGGGGCGGATGGACGCCGCGGACTACGTCCTCAAGGACTTCTCGGCTGCTGAGCGCAAGGAGCTGCCGTGGCTCCTCGACGCCGCCGCCGACGCGGTCGAGATGGTGGTCCGCGACGGGCTGACCGCGGCCCAGCAGCGCTTCCACGCGCCCGCCTGAGGAGCCACTCCGGCAACCGGGTGAAATCGGACACTTAACGCCTTCGGGACGTATCGGTCGGTATACCCTCAAGTCCGACGACGGACTTGGGGGTGGACCTGTGACGGTAACTGCGCATCGCGACATCGATCGCTCGGCGCGGGGTGAGCGACGGGGTCGGACTTCGGGGCCTCGACGGTCCTGGGCCTCGCAGCAGCCCTTCGACCCCCCGCAGCGCAGCCTCCAGGACCTCGAGGAGCATCGCCGGATCGGCTGGGAGCGGGCCGCGATGCGGTACATGCTCCTCGCGGTGGTGGCCGACATCGTCCTCGGCAGCCTCGTCAGCGTCACCGTGCTGACGACGATCGTCGGCCTCGACCAGGTCACCGTCGCCGCCGGGGTCGTCACGGGGCTGGGGTTCGCCCTCGCGGTCGCCGTGATGCGCGGCTACGACCTGAGCGCCCTGGGCGACGGCCCCGCCGAGTTCCAGTCGGTCGTGCAGGGTGGGCTGCTCCTCGCCGCGGCCCTCATGGCTGCGGCCTACACCACCCAGGTCGCGGTGCCCCGTCGGTTGGTCTTCGTCGCCGTCCCGGTCGTGGTGGTCGTCTCCTGCCTCTCCCGTTACGCGCAGCGCAGGGTGCTGCACCACCGGCGCCGTCGCGGGGTGGGGACGATCCGCACCCTCGTGGTCGGTGATCCGACCCAGGTCGCGCGGCTGACCGAGGAGCTCTCGGGCTCGGCGTACCACGGCTACCAGGTGGTCGGTGCGTGCACCCCCTCCCTCGACGTGACGCTGTCCCCCGAGGAGCAGCACGTCGAGGTGCTCGGGGCGATCGCCGACGTGCCCCAGGTGGTCGTCGACCACGTCGTCGACGCGGTGGTCGTGGCGGGGTCCGTGCTCCGGGGCGACGCGCTGCGGCGGCTGTCCTGGGCCCTGGGCAAGGCGCGCGCCGAGCTGCTCGTCGCGCCCGACCTCGTCGAGGTCCTGGGACCGCGTCTGTCCCTCAAGCCGACCACCACGCTCTCGCTGCTCAAGGTCGAGGTCGGCGCCTCGCGACGCCGGATGCTCGCCAAGGCGACCCTGGACCGGGTCCTGGGCACCGCCCTCGCCCTCGTGGCCCTGCCGCTGATCGGTGCGGCTGCCGTCGCGGTGCGCGTGACCTCGCCGGGCGAGGCCTTCTTCCGGCAGACCAGGGTCGGCATCGACGGTCGCGAGTTCACGATGTACAAGCTGCGCAGCATGTACGTCGACGCCGACCGGCGCCGGGACGAGCTCCTGGCCAGCAGCGACCGCGACGGCCCCATGTTCAAGATGCACGCGGACCCTCGGATCACGCCGGTCGGCCGGTTCCTGCGCAAGTACTCCCTCGACGAGCTGCCGCAGCTGTTCAACATCGTCAAGGGGGACATGTCCCTCGTCGGGCCGCGCCCGCCGCTCGTCTCCGAGGTCGAGCAGTACCACGACGCCGTGCACCGCCGGCTGCACGTGCGGCCGGGCCTGACCGGCCTGTGGCAGGTCAGCGGCCGGGCCGACCTGGACTGGGAGGAGTCGGTGCGCCTCGACCTGCGCTACGTGGACAACTGGTCGGTGATGATGGACCTGATGATCCTGTGGAAGACAGGACGCGCAGTGATCGGTGGCGCAGGTGCCTACTGATGGCCGCGGTCCGGTCGACCGCACCTCGATGACCCTCACCGCCCTGGCGGAGCACGAGGACAAGGCCGCAGCCCTGCTCCCCGCGGAGGTCTACGACTACTTCGCCGCCGGGGCCGGGGCCGAGACCACCCTCCACGAGTCCCGGACGGCCTGGGAGCACTACCGTGTCCGCCCTCGGGTGCTGCGCGACGTCGGCCGGGTCGACCTGCCCACCTCGCTCCTCGGCGCCGAGGTCTCCTCGCCCGTGGTGCTGGCCCCCACGGCCTTCCAGGGCCTGGCCCACGCCGAGGGGGAGCGGGCCACGGCCCGTGCCGCGGCCGCGACCGGGAGCCTGCTCGCGCTGTCGACGCGCTCCTCGACCCCGCTCGAGGAGGTCGCCGCGGCGGGGTCCGCGCCGTGGTGGTTCCAGGTCTACGCGATGCGGGACCGCGACCTGACCCTCCGCCTGGTCGAGCGCGCCGTCAGCGCCGGCGCCCGGGCCCTCGTGCTCACCGGGGACACCCCCTACGTGGGCATCAAGCGGCGCGTGACCGGCACCAGGATCGCGATCCCGGACGACCACTTCCTGGTGAACCTGCAGCAGCACCTCGACCCCGGGCGGGCCGACGCCCGCCGCGCCGCCGAGCAGGACCCGACGATCACTCTCGAAGCCATCTCGTGGCTTGCTGAGGCCAGCGGCCTGCCCGTGCTCGTCAAGGGTGTGCTCCGCGGGGACGAGGCTGTCGCCTGCCTCGATGCGGGTGCTGCGGGGGTCGTGGTCTCCAACCACGGTGGTCGTCAGCTCGACCGGGCCGTGCCCAGCGCGATCGCCCTGCCCGAGGTCGTCGACGCCGTCGCCGGTCGGGCGCCCGTCCTGGTCGACGGCGGCATCCGCTCCGGCCTCGACTGCCTCGTCGCCCTCGCCCTCGGTGCCTCGGCCGTGATGGTCGGCCGTCCTGTGGTCTGGGGCCTCGCCGCAGGGGGCGAGGCCGGTGTGGTCGAGGCCCTCGAGGCCCTGCGTGCCGACCTGACCCACGTCATGGCCCTCACGGGGGCTGCATCCCTTGCCGACCTCGACCGGTCCCTCGTGACCGCGACCTCGATCTGGAGCCCCCTGTGACCCGACCCCCCGCGCGCGTGCTCGTCGTCGTGCAGAACCTCTCCGTCCCCCTCGACCGCAGGGTGTGGCTCGAGTGCCAGGCCCTCGTCGCGGCGGGTCACCAGGTCTCGGTGATCTGCCCGCGCGAGGTCGGCCAGCCTGCGCACCGCACGCTGGACGGCGTCCGGATCCACACCTACCCGCCTGCCAAGGCTCGGTCGGGGATCCTCGGCTACTTCATCGAGTTCGTCTACGCGTGGCTGCGTACCGCGGTCCTGTCGGTCCACGTGCGACGGAACGAGGGCTTCGACGTCCTGCAGGCCTGCAACCCGCCGGACACGTACTGGCTGCTCGCTCGGCTGCACAAGCTCGTCGGCCGGAAGGCGTTCGTCTACGACCAGCACGACCTGTGCCCCGAGGTCTTCGAGGCCAGGTTCGGTCGCCGCGGGCTGCTCCACCGCGGGCTCCTGCTGCTCGAGCGCGCGACCTACGCCACGGCCGACCACGTGATCTCGACCAACGAGTCCTACCGTGAGATCGCGAGCACCCGCGGCAAGGTCCCCCTCGAGCGCTCGACGATCGTGATGAGCGCCCCCGACCCGGACCGGATGCGCAGCGAGGAGCCCGACCCGGCCCTGCGCCACGGCCGTGAGCACCTCGTGTGCTACCTCGGCATCATGGGGCCGCAGGACGGCGTCGACCGGCTCCTCGGTGCGATCGACCACTACGTGAACGTCCTCGGGCGTACCGACACCCACTTCGGTCTGATGGGGTTCGGCGACTGCCTCGAGGACCTGCGCGCCCAGAGCACCCGCCTGGGGCTCGACGAGTACGTGACCTTCACCGGCAAGGTGGGCCCGGCCGAGATCAGCCGCTGGCTGTCGAGCGCCGACCTGGGCGTCACCCCCGACCCGGTCAACGACTTCAACGACAAGTCCACGATGAACAAGACCATGGAGTACATGGCCTACGAGCTGCCCGTGGTGGGCTTCGACCTCACCGAGAACCGCCGCTCGGCCGGCGCAGCCGGGCTCGTGGTCCACGAGGACGACGACGGCGCCCTGGCCCGTGGCATCGCGACCCTGCTCGACGACCCCGAGCGCCGCCACGAGATGGGCGCCCTGGGGCGCAAGCGCATCGAGGAGCACCTGCGGTGGAGCACCCAGGCCGAGGCCTACGTGGGGGTCTTCCGCGCACTCTCGTGAGTGCGGCGGGGGCCGTTAGAGGGTCGCGGCAGCTCCTGTGCCCCAGGTGTTCCCCTCGAAGGTGACCGAGGACAGGTCCGAGGCCGGGAACACCAGACCCCACCGACCGTTCGGGCCGAAGGTGTTCCTGGTGAGCGTGACGTGCCGGCCGGCGAGGTAGAGCACGTAGCCACCACCGTCGATCCAGTTGTCCTCGATGGTCACCGCGGTGTTCCCGCCGTTGGCCTCCTGGAGGAAGATCGCGGCGTTGTACTGCGGCTTGTGCGGGCCGAGCTCGAAGGAGTTCCCGCGCAGGGTCAGGCGATCGGCACCGCGCACCTGGATGCCGTCGTAGTGGCTGGTCGCGGTCACCGCGGGGGAGTGGATGCGCGAGTCCTGGATGAGCACGTCGGCCACCCGCCCGGTGTCCGAGGTGACGTGCACCCCGTCCTTGCCGCTGCGCCCACGCACGTCGAGACGGCGCGCCGTCACCCGCGTCGAGCCGGAGATGCTGAAGGCCCCGACCGTCGAGTGCTCGAGGGTCACGCGCTGCGATCCGCGCACGATGAGCTCCCCGTCGACGACGACGTCACGCAGGACGAGGTCGTTCCCCGTCACGACGAGGTCCCCGGTGAACCGCACACCCTCGACGGTCTGGGCCGTGGCCGAGAGCGACGTCTTGCTCGAGGTGGTGAGGGTGGTGCCGGAGCGGACGCCGGTCAGGGTGTTGTCAGGGAGCCGGGAGACGGTCGTCCAGGTCTGGCCGCCCCCGGATCCTCCCGCGGCGGGCGGGGCAGCCGGCGGGACCGCCGGCGGGACCACCGGTTCGGGTGCGGCGGGGGGCGCGACCGTCACCGTGAAGGGCGCGGTCGTCGCCGACCGGTAGTGGTTGCGGACCCGGTAGGTCGTCGTCGCGGTCGGCGTCACGGTGCGCGTCCCGGCACCGTGCTGAGCCACGAAGGAGCCGGCGTCGACCCAGGCGCTGCCGCTCTTGCGCTGCAGGACGAGGGTCGCTCGCGCCGGGGCGATCCCTGCCGTGGTGTAGCTGGCCGTGACGGTGGCGGACTGCCCCGCGGTGACGTTCGTCGTGCTCACCGTGGCCGAGACGGCGGGCTTGCGCACCGTCACCGTGAAGGTGCGGCTGTGGGCGCTGCTGTCGTGGTTCCGCAGGCGGAAGGTCCCGCTGGTCGACGGGGTGAGGCCGCGCGTACCGATGCCCTTGCGGATGGCGACGGGACCGCGCACGTCCACCCACCGCCCGTCGGTGCGTCGCTGCAGGGTCAGGTTCGCGGACGCGACGGGGGAGCCGTGCTTGCGGTAGGTCGTGCGGATCGAGGTGGAGGCCCCCTGGGTGATCGTGGTCGGACCGGTCACGGTCAGCGCGATCGTCAGTCGAGGGGTGGCCGCCTCGGCGGCCGGAGCCGCGCTCGCGAGGCCGGTCGAGACCAGGGCGGTCAGGAGCAGGGGGAGGAGGAGAAGCCGCACGGACCCACGCCGGGCGCGCGGCGGTCGTGGGCTGCTGGTCCTGGGGGCACGAGGCAGGGGCACGATGACGGGTCCTCAGCGGAGGGACGGGCCGACAGCTGTCGGTCGTCGGAGTCATCGGCAGGGTCGGGAGGGTCCTGAGGGGTTGCCTCGTGCTGGTGGCGGGAACGACGAAGGACGGGGCGGGACGCTCTCGCGTCCCGCCCCGTCCTGACCCTCGACGACGGGTGATGGCTTCCGTCGCTGAGGTGCGAGCTCAGCCCAGGGAGGCCTTCGAGCCGGACTCGGCCCACACGTTGCCGCGGAAGGCGACCGAGGAGGTGTCCGACTTCGGGTAGACCAGGCCCCAACGGCCGTTCGGGCCGAAGGTGTTGTTCGTGATCGCGACGTTCTTGCCAGCGAGGTAGAGGGTGAACCCACCGCCGTCGACGTAGTTGTCGTCGATCGTCACGTTCGTGTTCCCGCCGTTGGCCTCCTGGAGGAAGATCGCGGCATTGAGCTGCGGCTTGTGCGGGCCGAGCTCGAAGGAGTTCCCGCGCAGGGTGAGGCCGTCCACGCCGCGCACCTGGATGCCGTCGTAGTGGCTGTTGGCGGTCACGGCCGGCGAGTGGATGCGGGAGTCCTCGATGACCAGGTCGGTGACCCGCCCGGTGTCCGAGGTGACGTGGATGCCGTCCTTGCCCGAGGCGCCGGAGATCTCGACGCGGGAGATGGTGACACCGGCGGCCCCCGAGACGCTGAGCGCTCCGACCTTGGAGTCGGTCACCGTCGCGCCCGATCCCCGGAGGATGATCTCGCCGTCGACCTGGACGTTCTTCAGCGTGACGTCCTTGCCGGTCACGACCATGTCACCGGTGATCCGCGCGTTCTGGAGCACCTCGCCGTCCTTGAGGCCGCTCGCGGGCACGGTGCGCAGCGCGCCCGGGTCGGTCAGCCCGGCATCGACCCCGGGCCCGGTGGTCGGCGAGCCGCCGCCGGGGGTGGTCGGGGCGGGCGTGGTCGGCTCCGGGGCGCTGGGCTCCGGGTCACGGGTCCCGCCGCGGGACGGGGAGTCGTCCTCGCGGGGCTCGGGGTCTGCCTCGCTGACCGGCTCGACGGCGGGCTGCTCGACCGTGGGGTCGACGGGCGCGGGCTCCTCGACCAGCTCGGGCTCGTCGGTCGGGCTGGGGGCAGGGCTCGGGGAGGTGGGGGCCGTCGTGGGGTCGGGCTCGAGGGCCTCGACCGCACCGCCGTCCACCTGCTCCCACGGGTCGTTCTCGGGGTCGGCGGCGGAGCATCCTGCGGCGCTCAGGGCCACGACGGCCGAGACCGCCGCAGCACGCACGAGGTGTGTGTGGGCACGGGGCATGAAGGGGCGTCCTTGGGGGGTAGGGGGCGCGACGTCTTCGGCGCATCGTTATCGGTTCGTGACCACCGTACCGCCCGAACGGGTGAACTTCGCAAGGTGCTGCCGACGATTGGCCCTGCTCTGTGCCGCCGTGACCCTTTTCGTCGGGCTGAGGTCTCGCAGTGCGGACATGTTGATCGTGACGACGGGCCTGATCTGTGATAAAGATCTTCGCCGTGCCCGGTCCGGGGCGCGGGCCGCCCTACCTCTCGCCGCGCCGGATCAGCGTCAAGGAGTCCGCCACCGCCGGCGGGTGCACCCAGGCGGCGAGCCCCCCGTAGACGACGGCCCCGGTCAGGACCCCCACGGCGAGCTGCACCCAGGGAGCCGCCCCGGCTCCGGCCGTCGCCGCGACCACCCCGCTCGTCGCGGCGGCCATCGCGGCGGTCATGGCGACGTAGGGCAGCAGGCTGCGCAGCAGCGTGCTGAGGCGCATGTCGATCAGCCGGAGCACGATCCACAGCCCCACCGGCGTCTGGATCAGGGTCACGGCCAGGTAGGCGACCGCGAGCCCGACCAAGCCCCAGCGGAGGCCCACGACGAAGCCGACGAGGGTGAACGCACCGCTCGCGAGTCCCCACCGGAACATCCAGTCCGCCCGACCCTTGGCCGAGTACAGGGTGTTCACGGCGCTGAGCAGGGCTGCCAGTGCGCCGGCGGGGGCCATGAACCACAGGAGGGGGATCAGGTCGGTCCACTCCTCGCCGAGCACGACCTCGACCAGGGGTCGGGCCACGGTGGCCGCGCCGACCATGAGGGGCAAGGTCAGGAAGGCGATCGCGCCGAGGGCCCGCGTGTACCCGCGACGCAGCGCGGCGTTGTCGTCCTGGATGCGGGAGAAGGCGGGGAAGAGCACCGTCATGAGGACGTGCGCGACCGACTCCATCGGGTAGTTGATCGTCCGCTGCGCGAGGGAGTAGACGCCGAGCGCCGGTGCCCCCAGCGACCGGCTCACCAGGATCTTGTCAGCGTTCATCAGGGCGAAGGTCGTCGCGTTGAAGGCTGCGGTGTTCAGGCTGAAGCCGGCGATCGAACGGAGCGGCGCGGCGCGGAGCACGGCCGACGGCTTCCACCCGGAGCGGATCCACGCGATGACCGACCCGGCCAGGACGCCGGCGATGTTGCCCCACACCATGGCCCAGACCCCCGCGCCGAGCAGGGCGAGCGTGATGCTCACGGCCCCGTTCACCAGGGCTCCGGCCATCTCGACCGCCGCGACCCCGCTGAAGCGCATCGAGCGCCGCAGGACGGCGTGGTGGGTCTGGGTGAGCCCACTCAGCACCATGATGACCGACAGGGCGCGCACCACCGAGGTCGCGTCAGGGGTGCCGAAGGCCGTCGCGATGAGCGGGGCGCCGAAGAACATGGCCGCTGCGCACACGACCCCCGCGAGGACGTTGAAGTAGAAGACGCTGCTGAGCAGGGCCTGGTCGACCTCGGGGCGCTGGATGACGGCTGCCCCCGTCCCGAGGTCCTTGAAGACCTCGAGGGCGAGGATCGTCGTCATCGCCACGGCGACGAGGCCGAAGGCCTCGGGGGTCAGCAGGCGGGCGAGGAGGATCGAGACCACGAACCGGGAGACCTGGGTCACCAGGCGTCCCATCACCATCCAGCGTGTCCCCGAGGCGAGACCCTGGGCGCTGACCGGGC
Organism: Actinotalea soli; assembly: GCF_017565425.1. Lineage (GTDB taxonomy): Bacteria > Actinomycetota > Actinomycetes > Actinomycetales > Cellulomonadaceae > Actinotalea > Actinotalea soli. The sequence goes on along the minus strand of NZ_JAGEMK010000004.1, from coordinate 28,721 downwards.
TCTCGGTCTCCTGGGTCACGGCGTGCGCTCCGTCGGCGCCGTCACGGGCGGGGAGTCCGGGGAGGACCACGACGTGTAGTAGCTCTCCGGGTTGACCGTGTACCGCACGGTCACCGTGGGCACGTGCACCACGCGGCGGCGGCGGCTGAAGCGCCAGAGGAACTCCCAGTCCTCCTTGGGCAGCGTGGCCCGTCGACGTGGGAGGGTGCTGAACCGCACGCCCCGTCCCAGCCGGACGACGATGCTGTTGGCGTCGATGAAGGAGTCGTCCGACAGGCGACGCCGGTCGAAGGGGGTCGAGAGGACGTCGAGCTCGGTGCCGTCGGGGTGGACCCGCTCGACTGCCGTGTAGACGCCCTCGGCCCCTGCCTCGATCGCCGCGAGGGCGGTCGACAGGTGGTGGGGGTGCCAGGTGTTGTCGTCGTCGAGGAAGGCGGCGACCGGGGACCGGGCCAGCCCCAGCCCGACGTTGCGGACGAGCCCGAGCACGCCCGTGTTCGAGCTCAGCGAGACCGCGACCAGGCGGTCGTCCTCGGGCAGCGGCGGGAGGCCGGCACCGTCGTCGACCACGATCACGGTGTGGTCGGCGACGTCCTGGGCGAGGGCGCTGCGGACCGCGGCGACGACGAGCTCGGGCCGCCGGTAGGTGGGGACCACGGTGGTGACGCTGGCCGGCGGGACGGTGACGGTCGCACGCAGGCGCCGCAGCTCGGCTCGCTCGCGCAGCCGCCAGCGCAGGGCCGCGGGCCAGCCGAGGGCCTTGTTGCGCGCCTCGAACAGGGCCCAGATGCCGACGGTCGTACGGAGCGCGTCGGCCACGCGTTGGACTGCTCGGCCTCGTGCCATGGGTGCGCCCCTCGTCGGTCATCAGCCCGCCGGACGGCGGGGCTCGGGCCCGCTCCGGTGCGAGTGGTTTCGATGGTACATATCGGACAAGCAATGACGAACCCGGCGTGGGCCGTTCGGGTGACGGGGCCGCGTCGCTGGTCGTCCGGGTCGCTATCGTGACCGCCATGTCATCGCGCAGCCGTGCCGTCGTCCTCTCCCGACGGGCCCTCGAGCAGAAGGTCTGGCAGGCCTCGCAGTACGAGCTCGAGGATGTCATCTGTGCGGTCGAGGACGCCACGCTCCTGGCCCCGGGCGGTCGCCGGGCGAGCGGCGCGGGGGCTCTGGTCCACGGGGCGGTGAACCGCGTCGGCCGCAGGGTGGGGCGTTCGCGCCGAGCGCCGATGGTGCGGGTCGACGAGGCCGTCGAGACGGATCTCTTCTTCGGCGTCTTCGCCGCCGCGCACGAGCTCGGCGCTCTGCCTCTCGTGCGTCCGCAGCTCGAGCGGTCGGCGGCCAAGGTCGCGTTCATCGTCGAGCTGTGGACCCCGCAGGTCCCCCAGGTCGAGGACTACCTGCGTCTGCTGCGCGGCTTCGACCACGTGTTCCTCTTCAGCCGGGACGCGGCCGCCGCGGTGGAGGCGATCAGCGGGGTGCCGTGCACCTACCTGCCCACCGCGGTCGATGTCGACCTCTTCGCCCCCCCGGTGCCGGCGCCGGTGCGGGGGACGGATGTGATGAGCTACGGACGGCGGCTCGACGGCACCCACGAGGCGCTCCTCGCCGCCGCGGCGGCCGGGAGCCTCCACTACCAGTACGACACCGTCAGAGGCCCGTTCGACGTCACCGGCCCTCGCGAGCACCGGGCTGCGCTCGCGCGGTCGCTCCAGCGCAGCCGGTACAGCGTGGTCTACAAGAACAACGACGAGCCGGGACGGGTCGGTCGGACAGCGGGCGAGGAGTCGCTCACCAACCGCTACTTCGAGTCGCTCGCGGCCGGTGCCGTGCTGCTCGGCTCGGCTCCGGCTGTCGCCGACTTCGCGCGGTGCTTCGACTGGCCGGACGCCCTCGTCGAGATCGCTGCGCCCGAGCCGAGGGTCGTGGACGTGATCGGCGAGCTGGACGGGGACCCGCTCCGGGTGGCGCGGGCCAGCCGTGCCGGGGTGGTCGAGTCCTTGCGTCGGCACGACTGGGCCCATCGCTGGGCCGAGGTGCTGAGTGCGGTGGGGCTCGAGCCGGGGCCAGGGCTCACCGGCAGGCTCGAGCACCTCGAGGCCCGGGCTCGAGAGCACGAGAGCGCGCCGTTGCTCATCCCCGGGTGAGGGTCACCACTCCAGGGTGGCCGCCGCACCGTCCTCGCCGAGGACGTTCCCGTCCTGAACGAGGTCCTGGGGCTCTGCGTCCGGGTAGACCAGACCGTAGCCGCGGGCCGGCCCGATGACGTTGCCCGCGACCGTCACGCCCGTGCCGCTGAGGTAGAGCGGGAACCCGCCTCCGTCGAGCCAGTTGTCCTCGATGACGACGTCGAAGTTGTCGCCGTTGGCCTGCTCGAGGAAGACCGCGGCATTGAGCTCGGGGGTGTGCGGTCCCAGCTCGACGGCGTTGCCCCGGAACGTGAGGCGGTCGACGCCTCGGACCTGGATCCCGTCGTAGTGGCTCGACTCCGTCACCTTCGGCGAGTGGATCCAGCTGTCCTCGATCACGATGTCGGCCACCCGACCGCGGTCCGAGGTGAGGTGGATGCCGTCCTCGCCCTCGAGCCCGAAGACCTCGGTGCTGCGCACGGTCACGTTCGTCGCCCCGGAGATCGACAGGGTGGCGACCTCCGCGTTCTCGAGCACCACGGAGTCGCCCGTGACGAGGAGGTGCCCCTCGACGCGGACGTCGCGGAGCACGACGTCGTCCCCGGTGAGCGTGACGTCCCCCGGGACCAGGACCCCCTCGTACGCGGTGCTCGAGGCGTCCCAGGTGCCCGGGGTCCGCTCACGGAGATCGACGCCCTCGGTGACCCCGGTGGACGCGTCGTCGGGCCAGTCTGCGCGGTCCGGAGGGACGGGACTCTGGTCCTCGGGCGAGGTCGGGTCGCTGGTCGCGGAGGGTGTGGCCGCCGCTCCCGGGTCGGGGGAGGGCGGGCTGCACGCCGCCAGCAGGCCGGCGACGGCCACGCCCAGGCCCAGCCCCAGGGCGCGGTCGAGGGGGCGGGGGCGGCGAGTCATGAGGGCCCTCCGAGGGCTGCAGGTTCGGCGACCTGGCCCGCCGTCGTCTGCGCGGTGCGCGTCTCGACAGGCCCGGGCTCGGGGCGCTCGACGGCTGGCGGGCGCTTGTTGAGCCCGCGCCCCCAGTGCCGACGCCCGACCTCGAGCCGCCAGAGGGCGCCCGTCGCGCCGAAGACGATGAACGCCAGCGCGGCGTTGGTGCGGAAGCCCATCCCGTCATAGGTGACCCAGGTCACGAGGCTCACCGCCGAGGCGGCGACCAGGGCCTGGCCCAGGGCGCGCGCGTCGGGGCCCTGCGCGTGGTGGAACACGCCGCGGCCCACGCCGATCGCCGCCAGGAACAGTGCGATGAGCATCGCCAGGGCCACGAGCCCCCCGGTGATCAGCTCACCCAGGTACTGGTTGTCGAGGAAGAAGTGCTCGGCGGGTACCAACGTCCCGAGGCCACGTCCCAGCCACGGGTTCTCCTGGAAGAAGGCCATGACGCGCGGGAAGTCCTGGGTGCGGCCCTCGATGCTCGGGTCGTCCCCGGCGAAGACGAACATGGCGCGCAGGGTGCCGAGCAGGCCGGGGAAGGTGGAGCGCATCGCGACGAGGAGGACCATCCCGGCCACGGCCCCGATGAGACGTTGGCGGTTGGTCCACGTCAGGGCGAGCACCCCGACCCCGACCCCGATCCCCAGCACCGAGGATCGCGAGACGGCCATCGGTGACGCGACGACCATGGTCACCACAGCGACCTTCCACCAGTGCGAGCGGCGGCCGTCGGCGGTGCCGTGGAGCATGTAGTGCAGCGCGACGGGCAGGGCGATGGCGAGCACCACACCGAACTCGATGGGGTGGAGCGCCGTGCCCTGCACCCGGGTGAAGATCGAGCGTTCGGCCGAGACCTCGGCGGCCTGCAGGGTGAGGCCCGGCACGTGGATGTACATGTCGGGGGCGATGTCCGTGACGAACTGCACGATGCCGTAGACCGCCAGTGCCGAGGCCATGACCACGACCAGGCGCAGCAGCCGGTCGAGGTCTCGCCGGGTACGCGTGCCGTCGGCGACGAGGAGCGCGAGGGCCACGTACCCGGTCTGGACGATCAGGGCACGGTCGCTCGCGTTCGTCTCCAGGACGCTGAGGACCTGCACCTTGCCCGCGCCGTAGCTGACCAGCATCACGACCCAGAAGAGGATCAGCGGGACCCGCATCGGCTGGTACCCGTCGGCGAGGTAACCCGGGATCATCCGGGCGATCACGTAGAGGGCGACCGCGCCGATCGTGAGGATGGTCGCGGGGGCTCCGAGGGCCCCCAACGGTTCGACGATGAGGCGCCCCGGGATCGCCAGGGACAGGATCAGGACCAGGTGGACGACGAGGAGAGGGTCGCGCAGGAGTCGCTGCGGAGGGTCCACGGGGCTGCTCATGGGTGCCCTCAGCCGTGCTCGGTCGTCCGTCTGCCGCTCGACGCCAGGTGGTCGTGCTCGGAGGGCTCGGCATCGGCCTGGTCGTGCGTCGCGTCGGTGGCCTCGGGGCTCTCCGGCGCGACGTGGCGTGCACGCTCGGTCGCGTCGGGCTCGGTCGCCGGGGCGTCCTCGTCCCTCGGCTCCTCGGCTGCGGCCCACGTCGGCGCCTCGGGGAGCTCGACGACGTCGCCCCCGACCTGGCCACCCTCGACCTGGCCGCCCTCGACCTGGCCGCCCTCGACCGGGTCGCCCTCGACCGGGTCCCTCTCGTCGGCGGGCGACCATCCGACGGCGCTGACGCTCTCGGAGGCCAGGGTGGCCTCCTCCGCGCGCCGCCGCCGCCAGGTGAGGAAGCCGTCCAGGGCGACCGCCAGGCCGGAGCCGAGCACGAGCCCGACGACGCCCGCGACCGCGATGAGCTGCACGCCTCCGGTCGAGCCCTCGAGGGCGACCTGGGGGGAGGTCAGCGGGACCACCTGGATGCGGGTGTCCGGGTCGCTGTCGGCTGCTTCCTGCAGCTCCGCGAGCTTGACGTCGGCGATCCGGACGAGCTCGTTGGCCGTCTCGGTCACGGCGACCTCGTCGAGCCCCTCGACGTCGAAGTAGAGCACCGCGTCGACCCGGTCGACCTCGTACTCGGTCTCCAGGCCGGCCTCGTCGAGCTCGTAGCGGGTGGGCTCGCTGTCCATCAGCACGACCATGGCCGCGGTGGTCGTCGTGAGCGAGCCGCCCAGGCTCAGGAAGGGGTTGATCTCGTCGATCTCGCCCTCCTCGTCGCCGGGGATGAGCGCCGGGCCCGTGAGGATGGCCGAGCTCTGCGTCACGTAGACCGGGGGGAGGTCGCGGGCCGCCGTGTAGCCGAGGGCGAGGGCGACGACGAGGACGGGTACGAAGACGTACCAGCGTCGTAGGGTCGTGCGGAGAAGGGTCCAGACGTCCATGAGCTCCATCCAAGGGGTGTGGGGAGGGCGCACCGACGAGCCCTCGTCCATAGTGCCCCACGACGGACGCCCGACCCTGACGCAAACGGGTGATTTTCACACGATCTGTCCGAATTGCTCCCCTCCGTACCCGTATCGTTGGGCCTGCAAGGACGCGGTGCGTCGGGTCACTCGTCCCGGGAGCGCCGGCGACTCGACGACCTGGGGGAGGGGCGACATGGCCCACGACGTGAGTGACATTCCGGTGGTGATCCTGTGCGGTGGCATGGGGACACGGCTGCGCGAGGCGAGCGAGAAGCTGCCCAAGCCGCTCGTGGACATCGGCGGTCGGCCGATCCTGTGGCACGTCATGAAGACGTACAGCGAGCACGGGTTCCGCAAGTTCGTGCTGGCGCTCGGCTACAAGTCCGACCTGATCAAGCAGTACTTCCTGGACTACCGGCACCTCACCTCGGACTTCACGCTGCACCTGGGCAACGGCGACGAGCCCGTGTTCCACAACGAGGTCGGTCGTGAGGACTGGGAGATCACCTTCGTCGAGACCGGGCTCACCACGGGTACCGGCGCGCGGGTCGCCCGGCTCGCCCAGCACCTCGACGCCCCGCGCTTCGCCCTGACCTACGGCGACGGCATCGGCGACGTCGACATCACCTCGCTCGTCGAGCACCACGAGCGCTCGGGACTCCTGGGCACCCTCACGGGGGTCCACCCGAGCAGCCGCTACGGCGAGATGCACGTCGACGGCTCGACCGTCACCGAGTTCAACGAGAAGCCCACCCTCGCCGAGGGCTGGGTCAACGGCGGCTTCTTCCTCTTCGAGCGGGAGTTCGTCGAGAAGTACATCCCGGACGACGTCGACATGATGCTCGAGTCCGCCCCCCTGCAGACCCTCGCCCGCGACCGGCAGCTGTCGGTCTTCGAGCACCAGGGCTTCTGGATGGGGATGGACACCTTCCGGGACTGGACCGAGCTCAACAAGCTCTGGGACTCCGGCACCGCCCCGTGGAAGATCTGGAAGGACTGATCGTGCGCGTTCTCGTCACCGGTACCGAGGGGTACCTCGGCTCCCTGCTCGCCCCCACCCTCCTCGCGGAGGGGCACGACGTCGTGGGCGTCGACACGGGCTACTACCGTCACGGCTGGCTCTACCACGGCTCGCCCGAGGTGCCCCGGACCGTCTCCAAGGACATCCGCGACATCACGGTCGCCGACCTCGAGGGGTTCGACGCGGTCGTCCACATGGCCGAGCTCAGCAACGACCCCATCGGTGACCTCATCGGTGACGTCACGTACGACATCAACCACCACGGCTCGGTGCGCCTCGCGACCCTGGCCAAGGAGGCCGGGGTCTCGCGCTTCGTCTACATGTCCTCGTGCAGCGTGTACGGCGTGGCCGACGGCGTGGTCGACGAGACGAGCCCGACCAACCCGCAGACCGCGTACGCGCGCTGCAAGGCACTGGTCGAGCGCGACGTGACCCCGCTCGCCGACGACTCCTTCTCGCCGACCTTCCTGCGCAACGCGACGGCCTTCGGCGCCTCCCCGCGCATGCGCTTCGACATCGTGCTCAACAACCTCGCCGGGCTGGCCTGGACGGAGAAGAGCATCGCGATGACGAGCGACGGCACGCCCTGGCGGCCGCTGGTGCACGGCCTGGACATCGCCCGCGCGATCCGGATGGTGCTCGCCGCCCCCCGTGCCGACGTGCACGCCCAGGTCCTGAACGTGGGCAGCGAGGAGAACAACCGCACCGTCCGTGAGATCGCCGAGACGGTCGCGGCCGAGTTCCCGGGCTGCGAGGTGACGTTCGGCCCGCCGAGCGCCGACAACCGCAGCTACCAGGTGGCCTTCGACAAGATCCGCCGGGTGCTCCCGGGCTTCGAGTGCGAGTGGGACGTCAAGAAGGGCGCCGTGCAGCTGCGCGAGGTCTTCGAGCGCATCGACCTCGACGCCCCCACCTTCCAGGGCCGGGGCCACACGCGCCTGAAGCAGATCCAGCACCTCATGGCCACCGGCCAGGTGGACGAGAAGCTCTTCTGGACGGTGCAGCCATGAGGTACACGACCACGGCCGTCGACGGTGCGATCATCGTCGACCTGGACCCCTTCTCCGACGACCGTGGGCTGTTCGCGCGGACCTTCGACGCCGAGGAGTTCGCCGCCCACGGCATCGACGTCGGCGTCGCCCAGTGCAACCTGTCGTACAACCACAAGGCAGGCACCCTGCGCGGTCTGCACCGGCAGGTGCCCCCGCACGCCGAGGGCAAGCTCGTCCGGTGCACCGCGGGGGCGATCGTGGACGTGGCGGTCGACGTCCGTCCCGAGTCCCCGACCTACGGCCAGCACGTCATGGTCGAGCTCACGGCCGAGAACCGGCGGGCGCTGTTCATCCCCGCCTACGTGGCCCACGGCTACCAGACCCTCGTCGACGGCACCGAGGTGACCTACCAGGTCAGTGGCCCGTACGTGCCCGGGGGCGAGCAGGGGTACCGCTACGACGACCCCGCCTTCGGCATCTCCTGGCCGCACGAGGTGACCCTCATCTCCGACAAGGACGCCTCGTGGCCCCTGGTCGCGAGCCTGGGGGCCGACCAGTGATCATCGTCGACAGGATGCTCGCCGAGCGCCAGCGGGACTCCCGCCCGATCCGCGTCGCCCTGGTGGGTGCAGGGTTCATGGGCCGGGGGCTGGTCAACCAGATCGTCAACTCGGTCCCGGGCATGGAGGTCGTGGCCATCGCGGCGCGTCGCCCCGAGCAGGGCGAGCGGGCCTTCACCGAGGCCGGGGTCGAGAAGGTCGTGCACGTGGACGACGCCGCGGCGCTGGACCGCGCCGTCCTGGCCGGGACGCCGGCCGTCACCCCGGACATGGAGGCGGTCACCCGCGCCGACGGGGTGGACGTGGTGGTCGACGTGACCGGAGCCGTCGAGCTGGGCGCGCGCATCGCCCTGTCCTGCTTCGAGCACGGCAAGCACCTCGTCCTGATGAACGCCGAGGTCGACGCGACGGTCGGGCCCGAGCTCGCTCGCCGGGCAGCCTCGGCCGGGGTCGTCTACACGGGCTGCGACGGGGACCAGCCGGGGGTGCAGATGAACCTGTACCGCTTCGTCAAGGGGATGGGGCTCGAGCCCCTCGTCTGCGGCAACATCAAGGGTCTGCAGGACCCCTACCGCAACCCCACGACGCAGGAGGGCTTCGCACGCCGCTGGGGGCAGGACCCCCACATGGTCACGAGTTTCGCGGACGGGACCAAGATCAGCATCGAGCAGGCCGTCGTGGCCAACGCGACCGGCATGTCGGTGCACCGGCGCGGGATGCTCGGCCGGGACCACCCCGAGCACATCGACACGCTCACGGCTCGGTACGACGTCGACGAGCTTCGTGCCCTGGGCGGCGCCGTGGACTACGTCGTCGGCGCGCAGCCCGGACCGGGCGTCTACGTCTTCGCGACCCATGACGACCCCAAGCAGCGGCACTACCTCGAGCTCTACAAGCTGGGTACCGGACCGCTCTACAGCTTCTACACGCCGTACCACCTGTGCCACTTCGAGGTGCCCAACACGATCGCCCGTGCCGCCCTGCTCGGTGAGGCCACGATCGTCCCGGTCGGCGCCCCCACGGTCGAGGCCGTCACGACGGCCAAGACCGACCTGGCGGCAGGGACCGTGCTCGACGCCCTCGGTGGCTACCACTACTACGGCGAGGCCGAGCGGGCGGACGTCACCGCGCGCGACGCGCTGCTGCCGGTCGGTGTGGCCGAGGGGTGCCGGCTGCTGAGGGACGTCCCGAAGGACGGCGCCCTGACCTACGCCGACGTCGAGCTGCCGCAGGGACGGCTCGTGGACCAGCTGCGGGCGGCGCAGGCGGCCATGGTGGACCTGGTGCCATGACGCCGCACGGGTCCGCCGCGCGAGTCGTCGAGCAGGAGGGCATCCGTGGCTGATCGAGCGACGATCGTCATCCCTGCGCACGACGAAGAGTCCGTGATCGAGCGCTGTCTCGAGGTCTTGCTCGCCGGCGCGCGGCCCGACGACTTCGACGTGGTGGTCGTGAGCAACGGCTCCAGCGACGGCACGGTGGCGAGGGCACGGGCCGCGGCCGACAGGCTGCGCTTCCCGGTCGTCGTGATCGACCTCGACCGCCCGTCCAAGATCGCGGCGATCCGTGAGGGCATCGATCACGCTGCGGGTGGGCCGGTCGTGGTCCTGGACGCGGACATCGAGCTGCCGACGTCCACGGCCCTCGCCGTGTGCCGTGTCCTGGGGCGGGCGGAGCCCGTCCTGGCCTCGGCGCGGCTCCGGGTGGACGCCTCTCGTTCCTCGTGGTGGGTGCGCCGCTACTACCGGGCCTGGACCGCTCTGCCGTACGTGAGCTCCTCGATGGTCGGCTCCGGCGTCTTCGCGCTCAACGCCGCAGCCCTCGCCGACATCGGTGCGCTGCCCGACGTCACGAACGACGACGGGTGGGTCCTGCGGCAGTTCCCGGTGAGTCAGCGGGTGGTCGTGAGCGGTGAGTTCGTCGCTCACGCAGCACGGACGGTGTCCGCCCTCGTGGCTCGCCGCGCGCGCATCGTCAACGGCAACCGCGAGCTCGACCAGCTGCGGCCGCCCGAGTCCGACCACGGGCTGCAGGACCTGCTGAGGTTGGCCCGGGCGCGTGTCATCAGCCTGGCCGATCTGCTCGCCTTCGTGGTGGTGACCGTCGCCAGCCGGGTGCTGGCCGCGCGACGTCGCGCCACGGGTGACCGGTCCTGGGCGGCCGACCGGACCTCACGGGTCCCCGGATGAGTCGGCTCCCGGCGGTGCTCCGCCCGCGCCTGCTCGTCCACCTGCTCAAGGTCGCCCGCTTCTACTCCTACGCCCACGTCGAGCCCAGGCGCCGCATGAGCGCTGGTCCGGGCCTGCGGATGTCGCCCACGGCGAGCCTGCGCAACGGCGAGCGGATCAGCCTCGGTCACGACGTCCACGTCGGTGAGCGGTCCTGCCTGTGGGCGGGGGACTCGACGGGCCGGATCGTGCTGGGGGACAACGCGCTGCTCGCGCCGGAGGTCTTCATCACGGCCAGCAACTACGGGACCAGGCACGGCGTGCCGATCATGGACCAGCCGAAGGTCGAGCGGGACGTGGTGATCGGCTCGGACGTGTGGCTCGGCGCGCGCGTCGTCGTCCTGCCGGGGGTCACCGTCGGTGACGGGGCTGTGGTCGGGGCCGGCTCGGTGGTCTCCCGGTCGCTCCCTGCGGGATGCATCGCTGTCGGAAGCCCGGCACGCGTGGTGGGGTGGCGGGCAGGCCTGGACGGGCACCACGACGACGCGCGCTGAGCCCTCACGCCGTTCCCCGCTGCTGGGTGGCTGACCTCCGCGGAGGTCAGCCACCCAGCAGGATGCCGGTTCCCCGCTGTCTCAGCTGCTCTGCTGGTCAGCCGCGGTGCCCGGGGGAAGCGCCTCGGACGTCGCCCGGGTCGCGCTCCGCGTGCCTGCCGTGGTGATGGTGTCCGGGTGGTCGGTCGGCACCACGGTCGGCCGGAAGAACGTCTCGTGCCAGACCTCGAGGGACATGAGGGTCCAGATCTTCGACTCCTCGTTGAACCGGCCGGACTCGTGCCGCTCGAGCAGGGCGCGCACCTCGTCCTTGTCGAGGGCCTGGGAGACGAAGGACTCCGGTCCGGTCAGACGGTCCCAGACCGACTCGCGCAACCCGGTCCGGAACCAGGAGTCGAGGGGGACGCGGAAGCCGACCTTCTTCCGGTCGACGACCTCGTCGGGGAGGTAGCGCCGAGCCACCTCCTTGAGGGCCCACTTCGTCGTGCCCCCGCGCATCTTCACCGAGGACGGCAGCCGGAAGGCCAGCTCCACGAGACGGTGGTCGAGGAGAGGTGGCCGCAGCTCGAGCGAGGCTGCCATCGACATCCGGTCCCCACGCTCGAGCAGGTTGTCCGGCAACCAGCTGCGCACGTCCGCCGCGAGCATCCGCCCGATGACGTCGCGCTGGTGCCCGGGCAGGAGGTGGTCGGGGTGCTCGACGGTCCCCTGGAGCAGGGCGGCACGGTCGGCCGTCGTGAAGGGGGCGAACCACGTGGCGAAGCGCTCGGCCTCGGTGCGCGCCCCCGCCGCCCGCAGGGCGATCCGAGCCCGGGCGCCCGCGCCGGGGATCCGGCGTTCGAGGAGGGCAGCCGCCTGGGCCCGCAACGCCCCCGGGACCACGTCGGTGGCCTGCAGCGCGCGGGCCATGCGGTACTTCGGGTAGCCCGCGAACAGCTCGTCCCCGCCCTCGCCCGAGAGCACCACCTTGACCTTGGTGCGCGCCAGCTGTGCGAGCCGGAAGACGGCGATGTCGGCGGGCTCGGACACCGGGGCGTCACGGTGCCAGGTCAACGTCTTCCACAGGCCCTCGAAGTCGTCCGGGCGGACCTCGACCTCGTGATGGGTGGTGCCGAGCTCCGCGCTGACCCGCCGGGCCCAGGGCAGCTCGTCGTAGCGCGGGTCGCCGAAGCCGGCGGAGAAGGTCGAGACCTCCCCGCCGTGCCGCAGGTCCGACACCACCGCGGCGATGAGGCTGCTGTCGACACCGCCGCTGAGGTAGGCACCGACGGGGACGTCGGCGACGAGGGCTGAGGAGACTCCGGCACGCACGGCCTGCTCGACGGCGTCCACCGCGGTCGCGGGAGTCCAGTCGCGGACGGGGTCCGGGGCAGGGAGGGACCAGTACTGGTGGTGGGTCAGGGTCCCGTCCCTGTCGAGCCGTGCCCAGTGTCCGGGCAGGAGCTTGTGCACCCCCGCGAAGAGCGTGTGCGGTGCGGGGACCGACCGACCGCGGAGGTAGGCGCCGAGGCTCGCGTGGTCCACCTCGGGCTCGAGGTCGGTGCCGGCGAAGATGGCCTTGGGCTCCGAGGCGAAGGCCAGGGTGCCTCCGGCGAAGCTGTAGAAGAGCGGCAGCACCCCGAGGCGGTCCCTGACCATGTAGGTCGTCCCGTCGACGGTGTCGTGGGCGACGAAGGCGAACTGGCCGCGGAGCCGGTCGACGTAGCCGATGCCGTGCCGCGCGACACCCGTCAGCACGACCTCGGTGTCGCCCTGCGTGCGCAGTGCACCACCGAGCTCCTCGCGCAGCTCGCGGTAGTTGAAGATCTCGCCGTTGAAGACGAGCTGCCACCGCCCGTCGGGGGAGGCCATGGGCTGGGCCGAGCTGGGCAGGTCGATGATCGACAGACGGGTGTGGGCGAAGCCCACCCCGTCGCCCTGCCAGTACCCCACGGCGTCCGGGCCGCGGTGGACCAGGGTCGCAGCCATGGCTTCGAGGCCCGCGGCCGAGGTGGGTCGTCCGTCGAGGTGCCGTACTCCGGCGATGCCGCACATGTCATGCCCTCCGGGCCGTGGTCGCGATGTTCATGAGGTCCTGGGCCCGAGAGCTCCACGACGAGGACTCCACCGCCGCGCGCAGCGCGGCGGGGTCGGGCGGGTCGTCGAGGGCTTCGCGAACCAGCGCGGCGAACTCCTCGGGTGTCCTGGCGACGGCGACCGTGCCGTCCTCGTGCTCGACCTCGGGGTAGTGCGTCGAGACGACGGGGAGCCCCAGGGCCAGGTACTCCTTGAGCTTGATCGGGTTGGCGAACCGGATCCACTCGTTGTCGAGCCACGGCATCAGGGCGACGTCGAAGGTCCGTCCGAGCTCGGGGATGCGGCTGTACGGCTGGAACCCGAGCCAGTGCACGTTGGGCAGGGCGAGGAGGTCGTCGAGGGGGCAGGTCGCGTCACCGACCAGCACCATGCTGACCTCCGGCAGGGCGCGCGCGGTGCTCGCCAGGAGCTCCAGATCGACCACGTAGTCGTCGATGCCGCCGAAGAACCCCATGATCGGGCCGGGTACGTCGGCCAGCTCGGCGGGCCTGGCTCCGTGGCTGCCGCCCGCGCCGGGTCCGCGCGAGAAGTGGTCCAGGTCGACACCGTGGCCCAAGAAGACGCCTCGGTCGCCCACGGCGTCGCCGTCCGCACGCATCAGCTCGTGGCTCACGTACAGCACCCGGTCGGCGTGCCGCATCAGGGCGTGCTCGAGCTCGGCGATCCGCTGCTGATCGGCCTCCGGGAAGGCGGAGTGCTGGTCCGACCGGTTGTAGACGAGGGCGCTCCGCCGCAGCGGGCGCAGCACGGGCCACGCGGTGGGGATCGTCGCGGCGACGTAGGGCCGCTGTCCGACCCCGATCAGGCGGGAGACGATCCGGACCTGCTGACGCACCGACCAGGCGTTGAGGCGCGCGGCGATCCCGGACCCGTAGGCCGGGATCATCACGGGCGTCATCACGTGGTACTGCGGCAGGCCCGGGACGGGACGCCGTACGAGCTTGGCCATGCTCCGCAGCTTGCGGCTGATGCGGCGGCCGGGGTTGCTGCTGACCCCGCGCCGGGGCATCCGGAGACCCAGGCTGTTGACCAGCAGGACGGGGCGCCCGCGCGCCACCTCCTGCATGAGCTGGAAGTCGGAGTGGGCACGGTTGTGGTACCACCAGTCCTGGGCGGCGAACCAGATCACGCCGGGTTCGCGGACCTCGCGCAGCGAGGTCGACCACGCCTCCGCGGCCCCGGCGCGGCCGGCCGCGCTCCGGGGGGCCCGCAACGCCTGCCCGACGAAGGTCCCCGCACGGAAGGCATGGGCCCGGAGGCCCGGGTGGCGTCGAGCGAAGTGCACGATGCGGTTGCGGACCACGAGGCGCCAGAGGGTGAGGTTCGGGCCGTAGGGCCCGCTGTCGTGCTCGGCGACGGCCGCGGGCTCGTAGCGCACGACGAAGCCGTGGTCGCGCACCCGAGCGCAGTAGTCGACCTCCTCGGAGTACAGGAAGAAGGACTCGTCCCAGTCGCCGACCGCAGCGCGGCACCGGGCCGAGATGGCCAGCACGGCTCCCGTGGCCCAGTCGACGTCCGCGGGCGAGGCGTAGGTCGGCCCGTCGGGGATGAGCTCGCTCAGCCCGTGACGTGCGGCGCGGTTCCCGCCGAGCAGGGCCTCTGCCCAGGCACGGGTGACGGACGGCGCGTGCCGCAGCGAGGGCCACGTCCGTCCGGCTGCGTCGAGCAGTCGCGGGACGGCGACGCCGACGGCGGGGTCGTCCAGGGTCGCGAGGAGCGCCTCCCCGCAGCCGGGGAGCAGCCGGACGTCGGGGTTGAGGACGAGAAGGTGCTCGTCGGGGGTGGCGGTCGCTGCTGCGGCGTTGATCGCGGCGGAGTAGCCCGCGTTGCGCCCCATCTCGATGACCTGCGCCTCAGGGCGGGCCGCACGCACCATGTCCACGGTGCCGTCGGCGGAGGCGTTGTCGACCACGGTCATCCGCCATCGCGTGCCCACCAGGCCTGCGTCCAGCGTCGGCAGGAGCCCGGCGAGAGGGGCGGTGCTGTTGTACGTCACGACCACGACGTGGAGCGGGGCCTGCGCGGCGCCGTCCGTCGTCGCACCGGTTGCGCTGTCCGTGTCCGGCTGGCCCGTGGCCGCGGGCCCCCTGGTCCGAGCGTGCACTGCGTCTCCTCGCGGTCAGGTGCGACCGGTGGGCCGCGAGGAACAGCGTAGGCGCCGAAAACGGACCTTTGGGCTCAAAGTGGCAAAATCACCCGTCTGGCCGCCGGACGTCCGCACCGACGCGATCGAGGACCTGGCCGGCCGAGGCGGGGGGCGAAGCTCGGCAGGAGGAGGCGTGCTCAGGCGAGGAGGGCCTGCTCACGGAGCTGCTCGAGGAACGCCCGGACGTCCGTCGCGGCACTCTCGGTCGACAGCTCGTACTCGGCCGCCAGTGCTGCGGTGAGGCTCTCCTCGGTCTGCTCCTCGAGGAGCAGGTTCGCGAGGTAGGCGCCGGTCTTGTTGGTGGTGAGGTAGCTGGACTGGGCGAGGTCCAGGATGACGAGCTCGCCGTCGATCTCCTGCCACGTCACGTCCTCGGTACGGAGCTTCATGGCCGGAGCGTAGCGGTTCGGTTTCACCCTGTCCGCTGCCCTGCGGCACTCCTAGGCTGACCCTGCCCGCTGACGTCGTCCGGGGGCTGGCCTGAGGAGGACCGGTGACCGCTCGACCACCCAAGGATCCCGTCGTGCAGACCCTCGTGGCGGCCGTCGGGCTGCACGACCTCGCGGCCGGGGCGGCGCCCCTCCTCGACGCAGCGGTCCGGTCGCTGCCGGCCGAGGAGGTCCTCGAGGTGGTGGACGCCCATCGCCTGGCCCCGGCGGTGGCGCGCTACCTCGGCGCGCTCGAGGAGCCACCACGCGAGCTCGCTGCGGCCCTGGGGGCCCAGCGCACCGAGCAGATGGTGCGCCACCTCGCGACCTTGGCCGAGCTCGGACCTCTGGCTGCGGCCCTCGACCGGGCTGGCGTCGCGTGGGCCGTGGTCAAGGGCCCGGTGGTCGCCGCGGACCTGTGGCCGTCCCCCGACATGAGGGGCTACCTGGACCTCGACCTGCTCGTCGACCCGCACCGTCTCGCTGACGTCATCGACCTGCTGCACGGGCTGGGCGCCGAGCAGATCGACCTCAACTGGGACCTGATCAACCGCCAGGAGCGAGCCGAGCTGACGTTCTTCCTCCCGCGGGGAACGGTCCTCGACCTCCACTGGCACCTCGTGAACGACGCGACCCTGCGCCGTCGGCTCCGCTGGAGCACCCATGAGGTCCTCGCCCGCCGCCGACCGGTGCGGGTCGGGTCGGTGACGGTGCCGACCCTCGACCGGGTCGACACGCTGCTCCACCTGGCCTACCACGCGACCCACTCCGGGGCCTACCGGCTGCTGTGGCTCAAGGACGTCGAGTGCGCCTGGGCGGCGGTCGAGGACGTCGAGGAGGTCGTTCGACGGGCGGAGGCGGCGCGGGTGGACATGCTGGTGCGGGTCGCCCTCGACCGGGCGTCGCTCGTGCTCGGGTCGGACCGGTGCCCGGCGCTGCCGTGGCGGTCGCGGCGCGGCGCTCTGTGGCGCGCGGCGCTGCGTCTCCTGGACCGGTGGGGGAGCGTGCCGCCGCGGGGCGTCGACGGGCGCACCGGCCGCACCCGCTTCACGAGCGTGCGGACGGGGACGGCGTCGAGCGCCTGGGCCCTGATCGTCGAGGCAGCCGGCCATCTCCGGGAGCGCCGGGACACGAGGCGCCCCGAGGACGACCTGCCCAACCCGCTGCACGAGGCGGACGGTGACCTTCGAGCCCGTCGCGCGTACCTCGAGGCGGTCGCCCGGCAGTAGACGCAGGCGGAGAGGTCGGCGTCGAGACCGGGCGAAGACCGATCGGGTGAAAAATGTCCGCTTTGACACAGAACCCGGCGGTATCGCCCTAGCATCCGACCATGCGGCGTACAGAGGCGTCGCACGTCGAATGGGAGTCCAACATGGGGTACGAGAAGCCTTCGATCACCAAGGTCGGTTCGGTCGCCGACCTGACGCTCCACGGTCGCGGCAAGGGCAAGGGCAAGGGCCCGAAGCCCGGCCACGGCGGCGGCATCTCCTGATGCCGCGGGCCGGTGCCGGGACCTGATCCCGGCATCGGTCCCCCGAGGCGCCCCGGGACCCCGGGGCGCCTCGGACGTCCCGCACCCGGCCGAGAGGGGCCCGCATGAGCACGCTGCGCACCGTCGTCGGCCTCGGGCCGCGCCGCTGGGCCGTCCTGCTGCACGCCGCGCTCGCGGCGACCGCTGCCGAGCTCGCGATCCGCACCCTGCGGCTCCCGACGGCCAGCCGGCTCGCCGGAGCAGCCCTGCGCCTCGATGCCGAGGCCCCCACCTCGGTGGTGCCAGGGCTCGACGGGGCAGTCCCCGAGGACACCGACGGCTGGGACCTCCTCAGCCCGCGCGACGCCGAACGGTGCGACCTGGCCCTGCGCGTCCTGGACCGCGGCCCCTTCAACGGCACCTGCCTGCGTCAGTCCCTGCTCCTCGCCCACCTGCTGCGCCACCGCGACCCCGTGCTGCGGGTGGGCGTGGCCAAGATCGACGGAGCGGTCCAGGCCCACGCCTGGATCGAGGTCGACGGCGCGAGCCTGGACCCCACCCGGTCCGAGTTCCACGTCCTTGCGTCCCCTGTCCCCGGAGGTGCGGCATGACCGACCTGCAACGGCTCTACGGCCTCGTCGTCTCCTCGGAGTTCCCGCTCCACCAGAGCCGCCCGGTGCCGCACGGCACCCGGCCCGACGTGACCGTCCGGTGGGGTGCTCCCCGCTCCCGCGCCGAGCAGGCGGAGCCGGTCGACGGGACCGTGCTCCTCGAGCTCGAGTGGGACGACGTCGTCTCCTACGCCTTCTACGAGCGCCCCGACGGCACCGTGCTGCTGCGGTTCACGGGCACCTGCGAGTTCGAGGTCTCGGCCGACCTCGCCGAGGTCACGGTCCACGTGGTCGAGGGGGCCGACCCGGGGGTGGCCGTGGTGCTCACGACCGGGGCGATGCTGGCCTTCCAGCTGTACCGCCGCGGCCGGGCCGTGCTGCACGCCAGCGCGGTCGAGGTCGACGGGCGGGCCCTGGCCTTCGTCGGGCCCTCCGGGGGCGGCAAGTCGACCATGGCGACCCTGATGTGCGCCGACGGCGCCTCCCTCGTGACGGACGACGTGCTGTGCGTCGAGACCGGTGCCGGTCGCCCGACGGTCCGCCTCGGCGCGACCGAGCTCCGGCTGCGCAAGGGGGCCGACACCCTGGTCGAGCTGTTCTCCACCGGCGCCCCGGGGCGTCGGACGAGCGCCGACCAGCGCCAGATCCTCAGCCTGAGCACCGAGGTCGAGGACGACCTGCCGCTCGCGGCGATCGTCGTGCCGTACCCGGACCGCCGACGCAAGCACGTCAAGGTCGTGCGGCAGGAGCCCCGGGAGGCGCTGCTCGACCTGCTGTCCTTCCCGCGACTGCTCGGCTGGAAGGACCCTGCCGTCCAGCGCGGCCACCTCGCTCACCTCGCGGCCGTCGTCGCCCAGGTGCCCGTCTACCACGCGCACGTGCCGTGGGGGCCGCCCTTCGACCCGAGCATCGCCGCGGCCCTGCGGTCCCGGATCCCCGAGCTCGCGCCCGTCCCCACCCCGGTCTGAGGGACCCTCGGCTGCGGGGCCTCAGGCCTCGGCGTCGGGCATGTAGGCGGCGGCCTGGAGCCGGAACAGGTCGGCGTACACGCCGTCGGCGGCCATGAGCTCGGTGTGGGTGCCGTGCTCGGCGACCCGCCCCGAGTCCATGACGTAGATGTGGTCGGCGGTGCGCACGGTCGAGAACCGGTGGGAGACCACGAGCGCGCTGCGGCCCGCGAGCATCGAGCGCAGCGAGGCGAAGAGCTCGTGCTCGGCGCGGGGGTCCATGGCGGCGGTCGGCTCGTCGAGGATGACCAGCGGTGCGTCGCGGTAGAAGGCCCGGGCCAGGGCCACGCGCTGCCACTGCCCGCCCGAGAGGTCGCGGCCGCCCGGGAACTCGCGCGAGAGGATCGTGTCGTAGCCCGCGGGGAGGGACTCGATGGCCCGGGCGATCCCCGCGTCGGCCGCTGCCCGCCGCACACGCTCGGGGTCGGGCTCGTCGTCGGGCCGGCCGATCGCGATGTTGTCGGTCGCGCTCAGGCCGTACTCGACGAAGTCCTGGAAGATCACCGTGATGCGCTCGCGCAGGCCCGCGCTGCGGTACTGCCGGGCGTCGACCCCGTCCCACAGCACCTGCCCACCGGTGGGCTGGTACAGGCCCGCGAGCACCTTGGCCAGGGTCGTCTTGCCCGAGCCGTTCTCCCCGACCAGGGCCACGACCTCCCCGCGACACAGCCGGACCGTGACGCCGTCGAGGGCGGGTGCCTCGCTGCCCGGGTAGGTGAAGGCGAGGTCCTCGGCCTCGAGCAGCTCGAAGGTCGACGGCGGGTCGGGCTGGCCCTCGACCCGCTCGCCCTGGCCCGGGTCCATGGTGAGGAAGGCGTCGACGTCGTCCAGGAACAGGCCGGACTCGAAGACCAGACGGATGCCGTTGCTCAGGGCCTGCACCTGGTGGGCGAGCATGCGGATCGCGACGATCGCGGCCCCGGCCGAGGCGACGGTGATCTCTCCCTCCGCCACCAACCACACCATCACGACGAGGGTGGCGGCCAGGGCCACGGCGGCCCCGAGGTTGCCCAGGGCGCTGAGCCGCGAGCGGCGCAGGATGTGCCCGCGCAGGGCCTTGAGGTAGGTGCCGTACAGGAGGTCGATCCGTCGGCCGAGCTCACGGGCCAGGGCGAAGGCGCGCACCTCGGCGGCCTCGTCCCGCCCGGTCTGCAGGCCGATGAGGTACTCGCGCAGCCGTAGCGCCGGGGTCTGCTCGACCGCGAAGTCGAACTCGAGGCGGCTCTCGCGGCGGCTGGTCAGCACGAGCGGCGCCCCACCGAGCACGAGCAGGGGGAGCAGCGCGGGGTGCAGGGTCACGAGCACGGTGCCCACGCCGAGGCTGCCGAAGACCGCCCCGAGCATGATCACCAGCCCCTGGGTGACCTGGTAGGGGCGGAACAGCGCGTTGGTCTCGACCCGCTGCAGGCGGTCGAAGAAGGTCGGCTCCTCGAAGTTGCGCAGGCTCACGCCGGTCGCGGTGCGCAGCACGTCGCGCCACATGGCGGCCGCGACCTTCTCGCCCAGCAGCCGCTCGACGTTCTGCTGCACGGCCCCGGAGAGGCTCGTGATCGCGGTGACCAGGGCGAGCAGCGCGACCGGCAGCCACAGCCGGGGCAGGGCGTCGGGGTCGTCGGCGACGTCGAGGATCACCGTGAGCACCCGCTCGACGACGAGGATCTGCGCCGCGAGGGCTGCCGCGGCGAGCACCTGCAGGCCCAGCACCGCGAGGAGCACGCGAGGCCCGGCCCGCCACACCTGCTGGGTCGACCGGACGAGCAGACGGGTCAGCCGACGCGCCGACCGGGGGCCGCCCGCCCGTGCGGCAAGGACCTCGAGCGGGTCGACATCACTCATGGGGACTACAGAACACCACAAAGTGGTCATCGCGCGTGCGCCGAACGGGCGGTCGGGCGGACCATAGACTCGCACCATCCCCGGGCGCACCCCTGCGTCCGGGCCTGCGTCGTGCCCCGAGAAGGACAGATGAACCTCACCGGCCTGCTGCCCGCCCTGCTCGCCGACCCCGCCGTCGCCACGGCCCGCGAGCTGGCCGGGGCCTCGGCCCTGACCCGCACCCCCGTGCTGGACCTGGTCACCCCGGCGGGGGCCCGGGCGCCGATCGTGGCGACGGTCCTCGACGCGGTCGCGCAGGCCGAGGCGGGCACGGGGGACCCCGCACGCTCGGGCTGCGTCGTCGCGGTGACCGCGACCGGCCGCGAGGGCGACGACCTCGCGGCTGCCCTGCGCTGCTACCTCCCCGCCGACGACGTCGCCGTGCTGCCGTCCTGGGAGACCCTGCCGCACGAGCGGCTCTCGCCGCGCAGCGACACCGTGGCCAGGCGTCTCGCGGTCTTCCGTCGTCTGGCCCACCCCGACGAGAGCAGCGTGCAGGGCGGCCCGGTGCGGGTGCTCGTGGTCCCTGTCCGGGCGTTGCTGCAGCCGGTGGTCGCCGGCCTCGGCGAGCTCGAGCCGGTGGCCCTGCAGGCCGGGGCCCAGGCCGACCTCGAGGACGTCGTCGAGCGCCTGGTGGCAGCCGCGTACACCCGGGTGGACATGGTCGAGCGTCGCGGGGAGTTCGCGGTGCGCGGCGGGATCCTCGACATCTTCCCGCCGACCGACGACCACCCCCAGCGGGTCGAGTTCTGGGGGGACACGGTCGAGGAGATCCGCTGGTTCGCGGTCGCCGACCAGCGCAGCCTCGAGGTCGCGGTGGACGGCCTGTGGGCCCCGCCCTGCCGCGAGATCCTGCTGACCGAGCCGGTCCGGGCGCGGGCGGCAGCCCTGGTCGAGCAGCTGCCGGGGGCCGCCGAGATGCTCGAGAAGCTCGCCGAGGGCATCGCCGTCGAGGGCATGGAGTCCCTCGCCCCGGCCCTGGTCGAGGAGATGGTGCCCCTGCTGGACCTGGTCCCGGCCGGGGCCCTGCTGGTGGTCGCCGACCCCGAGCGGGTGCGCCGCCGGGCCCACGACCTGATGGCCACGACCCAGGAGTTCCTCGACGCCGCGTGGACCGCGGCCGCCGCCGGGGGCAGCACCCCGATCGACCTGCGCGCGGCCTCCTTCGCGGGGTACGCCGAGACCCGTGAGCTCGCCCTCCAGCGGGGTCTGGGCTGGTGGACGCTGAGCAGCTTCACCCTCGCCACCGACGAGCTCGTGTCAGAGGCTGAGGGTGCCCCAGGTACCCCAGGTTCTGACACGAGTCCTGGCGTGGGGCCCGACGGCGAGGCGACGAGCCTGGTGGTCGGGGCGCGGGACGTCCGCGGGTACCAGGGCGACGTGCAGCGTGCGGTCGCCGACCTGCAGAGGCTGCAGCGCGAGGGCTGGAGCCTGGTGCTCACCACCGAGGGGCACGGCCCGGCCCAGCGCATGGTCGAGCAGCTCGGCTCCCTCGAGGTCCCGGCCCGCCTGGTCGGTGAGATCACCGAGGCGCCCGCGAGCGGCGTGGTCCTGGTGACCCCTGCCCCCGTCGGCCGGGGCTTCGTCGCGGACGGGCTGCGGCTCGCCGTCTTCTCCGAGGCGGACCTGACCGGGCGGGCCGGCACCTCGACGCGGGACATGCGGACCATGCCCTCGCGGCGCCGCAACACGGTCGACCCCCTGGCCCTGCGCCCGGGGGACTTCGTGGTCCACGAGCAGCACGGCGTCGGCAGGTTCGTCGAGCTCGTCCAGCGCACCATCGGCAGCGGCCCGACGGCGGGGCGCCGCGAGTACCTCGTCATCGAGTACGCGGCCTCCAAGCGCGGGCAGCCGGGGGACCGGTTGTACGTGCCGACCGACCAGCTCGACCAGGTCACCAAGTACACCGGTGGCGAGTCGCCCAGCCTCAACAAGATGGGCGGCTCGGACTGGGCCAAGACCAAGGGCCGGGCCCGCAAGGCCGTCAAGGAGATCGCCGGCGAGCTCATCCGCCTGTACTCGGCACGGATGGCCACGCAGGGGCACGCCTTCGGGCCGGACACCCCGTGGCAGGCCGAGCTCGAGGACGCCTTCGCCCACGTCGAGACCCCCGACCAGCTCGTCACCATCGAGGAGGTCAAGTCCGACATGGAGAAGACCGTGCCGATGGACCGCCTGGTGTGCGGCGACGTCGGCTACGGCAAGACCGAGATCGCCGTCCGCGCGGCCTTCAAGGCCATCCAGGACGGCAAGCAGGTCGCGGTGCTGGTCCCCACGACCCTGCTGGTCCAGCAGCACCTGGACACCTTCGCCGAGCGCTACGCGCCGTTCCCGGTGACCGTCAAGGCGCTGTCCCGGTTCCAGACCGAGTCCGAGTCCCGCGAGGTGGTCGAGGGGCTGGCCGACGGCTCGGTCGACCTGGTCATCGGCACGCACCGCCTCATCACGGGCTCGGTGCGGTTCAAGGACCTCGGCCTGGTGATCGTCGACGAGGAGCAGCGGTTCGGCGTCGAGCACAAGGAGACCCTCAAGCAGCTGCGCACCAACGTCGACGTGCTCGCGATGAGCGCGACCCCCATCCCGCGCACCCTCGAGATGGCCGTGACGGGCATCCGTGAGATGTCGACCCTGGCCACCCCGCCCGAGGAGCGGCACCCCGTGCTGACCTTCGTCGGGGCCTTCGACGAGAAGCAGGTCACCGCGGCGATCCGGCGTGAGCTGCTGCGCGAGGGGCAGGTCTTCTACATCCACAACAAGGTCGACTCGATCGACCGCACCGCCTCGCGGCTGGCCGAGCTGGTCCCCGAGGCCAGGATCGCCACGGCCCACGGCAAGATGGGCGAGCACCGTCTCGAGCAGGTGATCGTCGACTTCTGGGAGAAGAGGTTCGACGTCCTGGTCTGCACGACGATCGTCGAGACCGGCCTGGACATCTCCAACGCCAACACCCTGATCCTCGAGCGGGCCGACCTGCTCGGCCTGTCCCAGCTGCACCAGCTGCGTGGCCGTGTGGGCCGTGGGCGCGAGCGGGCCTACGCCTACTTCATGTACCCGCCCGAGCGGCCGCTCACCGAGACGGCCCACGACCGGCTGGCGACCATGGCCGCCAACACGGACCTGGGTGCGGGCATGCAGATCGCCCTCAAGGACCTCGAGATCCGTGGGGCGGGCAACCTGCTGGGCGGCGAGCAGTCGGGGCACATCCAGGGGGTCGGGTTCGACCTCTACGTCCGCATGGTGGGCGAGGCCGTCGCTGCCTACCGCGGCGAGGCCGAGGAGCGTCCGGCCGACGTGACCCTCGAGCTGCCGGTCGACGCCCACGTGCCGCACGACTACATCGCCCACGAGCGGCTCCGGCTCGAGGCCTACCGCAAGGTCGCCGACGCGACGACGGCCGAGAAGATCGAGGCCGTGCGCGCCGAGCTGACGGACCGGTACGGCACGCCCCCCGCGCCCGTCGAGAACCTCTTCGCAGTGGCTGCCTTCCGCAACCGGGCCCGCGAGGCAGGCCTCACCGACGTCACCGCCCAGGGCAAGTTCGTGCGGTTCGCGCCGGTCGAGCTCGCCGAGTCCGCGACCCTGCGGCTCAAGCGGCTGTACCCCGGCACCGTGCTCAAGCCCGCGGTGCGCACCGCCCTGGTGCCCTTCCCGACGACGGCGCGCATCGGCGGACGTCCGCTCGCGGGTGCGGAGGTCCTGGCCTGGGCGACCGAGCTCATCGAGGCCGTCCTCGGGGGCGACGTCGCGGCGGCCGCCGCCGTCGGGACGCGGGCGGCCGAGGGGTTCTGAGGTCCACCACGGACCGGCGCGCCCGGCGCGGGGCCCGGGTCGCCTACGATGTTCGGCGCGGGTGCCGCCAGGTGCCCTGACGAGGGAGGCGTGCACGTGAGGGTGCGGACGGCAGCAGCGGTCGCAGCAGCGACGACGACGGCGATGCTCGTGGCGGGGTGCTCGACGACCCCGGGCGCGGCGGCCGTGGTCGAGGGGCGCACGATCACCCAGTCCACCCTCGACGCGGCCCAGCAGGACCTCGCGCCGATCTTCCAGGGGGTCGACGCGCGCACGGTGCTCGTCGGGCTCATCGTCGCCCCGTACTTCCTCGAGGCGGCCGCGGAGAACGGCGTGGCGGTCTCGGAGGAGCAGGCCGTCGAGGTCGTCAACCAGGGGCTCGCCGAGAGCGGCCAGGAGCTGCCCGAGCTGAGCGAGGGTGCCCTCGAGGTGCTCCGCTTCTCGCTGGCCTCCCAGAGCCTGCAGCAGCTCGAGGACGCCCCCGCGATCATCAGCGAGGTCGAGGCGGAGATCTTCGAGGCGGACGTCACGATCAACCCGCGGTACGGCGAGCTGGACCCCGAGACCGGCCAGATCACCGCCGAGACCCTGCCCTGGCTCCACGTCGGGGAGTGACCCGTGCCGTCGACCGGTGACGGGACGGCCGAGCTGAGAGAGCTCGTCGCCGTGATGGACCTGCTGCGCTCGCCCGGTGGCTGCCCGTGGGACGCCGCGCAGACCCACGCCTCGCTGGTGCCGTACGCGATCGAAGAGGTCCACGAGGTCGTCGAGGCGATCGAGAGCGGGGACCGGGAGGACCTGCGCGAGGAGCTCGGTGACCTGCTCCTCCAGGTGGTCTTCCACGCCCGCGTGGCCAAGGAGCACCCCGAGGAGCCGTTCGGCATCGCCGAGGTGGCTGCGGGGATCACCGCCAAGCTCCGGCGCCGGCACCCCCACGTCTTCGAGGTCGGCGAGGCCCGCGAGGGTGGCTCGGGGGACGCCCCGGCCGGCAGCGAGGACCAGCACGCCCGCTGGGAACGCATCAAGAAGACCGAGAAGAACCGCGCCTCGGTGCTCGACGGCATCCCCGCCGGGCTCCCGGCCCTGGCCCGTGCGCAGAAGGTGCTCAGCCGGGCCAGCCGCGCGGGGCTCGAGACGGGCGGCCCGGGACGAGAGGTACCGGGCGGGGCCGTGGTCGCGGACGCGGGCGACCAGGGTGAGGCCGAGCTCGGTGCGCGGATCCTCGCCCTGGTCGCCGAGGCTCACGAGCGTGGTCTTGATGCCGAGGGTGCCCTGCGCGGGGCCGTCCGCCGGCTCGAGGGCGAGCTGCGCCGGGCCGAGCAGGCCTGAGCCGCCTCGAGGCCCCAGGGCACCACCGCCCGCCCCCGGCCCGTCATCCTGCCTGTCCATCAGGTGGACTGAGACCTACGTCCTCCTAGAAAGCGCTTTCCGGGACTACCGTCGAAGCGTGCACCGGGTTCCTGGCCCCGGCGCGATCAACGAGGAGAGACCTGATGAAGATCGGTGTGCCCCGGGAGTCCCGCCCGGGCGAGCGGCTCGTCGCCGCCACCCCCGCAACCGTCACCCAGCTGCGCAAGCTGGGTTACGACGTCGTCGTCCAGGCCGGGGCCGGTGCCGGCGCGAGCTATCCCGACCAGGCCTACGCCGAGGCCGGGGCGACCGTGGTCGAGGCGGCCGAGGCGTGGGCGGCTGACGTCGTCACCACCATCGACGCCGCTCCGGCCGAGCGCGTCGCTGCCCTGGCCCCCGGCACCACGCTCATCTCGATGATGGCCCCCTCGACCCACCCCGAGCGGGTCGAGGCCCTGGCCGCCGGCGGGCTGACGGCCCTCGCGCTGGACGCCGTGCCGCGGATCTCGCGTGCGCAGTCCATCGACGTGCTGAGCACCCTGTCGAACGTCGCCGGGTACCGCGCGGTGATCGAGGCCGCCGAGGAGTTCGGCGGCATGTTCACCGGCCAGGTCACGGCGGCGGGCAAGACCCCGCCGGCCAAGGTCTTCGTCATCGGCGCCGGGGTCGCGGGGCTGGCAGCGATCGGCGCCGCGGGCAGCCTGGGCGCCCAGGTCCGGGCCTTCGACGTCCGACCCGAGGTCGGCGAGCAGATCGAGTCCATGGGTGCGCAGTTCGTGCAGGCCGCGGCCGCCCAGCAGGAGGTCAGTGCCGACGGGTACGCCGGGGAGCTGACCGCCGAGCAGCAGCGGCTCACCGAGCAGATGTACTCCCAGGAGACGGCCCAGGCCGACGTCGTGATCACCACGGCCCTGGTCCGCGGCACGGCCCCCACGACCATCACGGCGGCCATGGTCGCCGCGATGCGCCCGGGCAGCGTGATCGTCGACCTCGCGGCCTCGGGGGGCGGCAACTGCGAGCTCACCGTCCCGGGGGAGCGGGTCGTCAGCGAGAACGGTGTGGTGATCCTCGGCTGGACGGACCTGACGAGCCGCCTGCCCCGGCACACCTCGCAGCTCTTCGGTACCAACATCGTGCACCTCATGGCCCTGCTGACCCCCGAGCGCAACGGCGAGCTGACCCTCGACCTGACCGACCCGGTCCAGCGCGGCATGACGGTGGTCAGCACGGGGGAGGTGCTCTGGCCCCCGCCACCGGTGCAGGTCTCGGCGGCCCCGGCCCCCACGCAGGAGGTCGTCCCTCACGTCGACCCGGCCGAGCAGGCCCGGATCGCCCACGAGGCCGCACGCCGTCGTCGGACCCGCCGCACGGTCACCGCAGGCCTCGGGGCCGTGCTGGCCATGCTGCTGCTCACGGTCTCCCCGGCCGAGACCCAGCAGCACCTCACGGTCTTCGGCCTCGCGGTGATCATCGGGTACTACGTGATCTTCAACGTGACCCACTCGCTGCACACCCCGCTGATGGCCCAGACCAACGCCATCTCGGGGATCATCCTGGTCGGCGCGCTGCTGCAGATCGGCTCGGCCGACCTCGTGGTGTCGACCATCGCGTTCGTGGCGGCCTCCGTCGCGAGCATCAACATCTTCGGCGGGTTCCTGGTCACGTACCGGATGCTCGGCATGTTCCGGAAGGACTCCTGACGTGCTCACCTCCCTCGTGCAGGCCGTGTACCTCGTCGCGGCGGTCCTGTTCATCCTCAGCCTCGCGGGCCTGTCCACGCAGGCCTCGGCCCGCCGCGGCAACCTCCTCGGGATGATCGGCATGGTGCTGGCCCTCGGGGCGACCGTCGTGCTGGCCCTCGAGCACGCCGAGCGGTCGCTGCTGGTGACCGCCGTGCTCATCGCCCTGGTCTTCGCGATCGGCGCGAGCGTCGGCGTGTGGCGGGCCCGCAGCGTCGAGATGACGCAGATGCCCGAGCTCATCGCGATCCTGCACAGCTTCGTCGGGCTCGCCGCGGTGCTGGTGGGCTTCAACTCCTACCTGACGGCCGCCCCCGACACGGTGCACCAGATCGAGGTCTTCCTCGGGGTCTTCATCGGCGCGATCACCTTCACCGGCTCGGTCGTGGCGTACCTCAAGCTCTCCGCGAAGATGTCCTCCTCGCCGCTGATGCTGCCCCACCGGCACCTGCTCAACCTGGTCGCCGTCGTGGCGTCCCTGGGCCTCATGGCCTGGTTCGTCGCGCAGAACGCGCTGGTGCCGCTGGTCGTCATGACGGTCATCGCCCTGCTGGTCGGCTGGCACCTGGTGGCCTCGATCGGGGGTGGGGACATGCCCGTCGTCGTCTCGATGCTCAACTCGTACTCGGGCTGGGCCGCGGCTGCCGCCGGGTTCATGCTCGGCAACGACCTGCTCATCGTGACCGGTGCCCTGGTCGGCTCCTCGGGCGCGATCCTGTCGTACATCATGTGCCGGGCGATGAACCGGTCCTTCGTCTCGGTGATCCTCGGCGGCTTCGGGGCCGAGGGCGGCACCGTCTCGGCCGCGAGCGGCGAGCAGGGCGAGCACCGCGAGACGACGGCGGTCGAGGTCGCGGAGTCCCTCGCGTCGGCACGGACGGTGGTCATCACCCCGGGGTACGGCATGGCCGTGGCCAAGGCCCAGTACCCGGTGGCCGAGCTCGTGGCCAGGCTGCGGGCAACCGGGGTCGACGTGCGGTTCGGCGTCCACCCCGTCGCGGGGCGGCTCCCCGGGCACATGAACGTGCTGCTGGCCGAGGCCAAGGTGCCCTACGACATCGTCCTGGAGATGGACGAGATCAACGACGACCTCGCCGAGACCGACGTCGTGCTCGTCATCGGCGCCAACGACACCGTCAACCCGGCGGCCCTCGAGGACCCGGGCTCGCCGATCGCCGGCATGCCGGTGCTCGAGGTGTGGAAGGCGCGCGAGGTGGTCGTGTTCAAGCGCTCGATGGCCACGGGGTACGCGGGGGTGCAGAACCCGCTGTTCTTCCGCGAGAACACCGCGATGCTCTTCGGCGACGCCAAGGACCAGGTCGAGCAGATCACCCAGGCCCTCACGGCCGCCGCGGTCCCCGTGCACTGAGCCGTCGGCGTCCGTCCGGTGCGCTCGCGGCGCTCGGGGAGCCCTCCGGGGCGGTAGCGGGGGGGGGGGGGGGGGGGGGGGGGGGGGGGGGGGCCCCCCCCCCCCCCC
>NZ_JAGEMK010000003.1 GCF_017565425.1 Actinotalea soli | reverse complement strand
GATCGGGGTCACCATGCGACCCCGATCGACCCCGCTCCCGCCGGGGACGCCTGCGGCTGCCGTTCGGGAGATGGACGGGTGCTGTTCGCTGCGCCACCCGTCGAACGTCCCGCCCGCGGGTCCGGACATCGCACTACTGTGGAACCCGGCCGGTTGACGAAGACCGGCGGCACGGGGTTCCCGGCCGCTGGACGACGTCCAGCAGCCGGTCGGCCCGGAACAACCCAACCGTTCGTCCGAAGGAGCTTCCATGGCCACGATCGAGGCCGTAGGCGCCCGCGAGATCCTTGACTCGCGCGGCAACCCCACCGTGGAGGTCGAGGTCGCCCTCGACGACGGCACCATCGCTCGGGCCGGTGTGCCCTCGGGTGCGTCGACCGGTGCGTTCGAGGCCGTCGAGCGCCGTGACGGCGACAAGGGTCGCTACCTCGGCAAGGGCGTCCAGGACGCCGTCAACGCCGTCATGGACGAGATCGCCCCCGAGCTCATCGGCTTCGAGGCCACCGAGCAGCGCCTGGTCGACCAGGCCCTGATCGACCTCGACGGCACGCCCAACAAGGGCAAGCTCGGCGCCAACGCCATCCTCGGCGTCTCGCTCGCCGTGGCCAAGGCCGCTGCCGACTCGGCCGACCTGCCGCTGTTCCGCTACGTCGGCGGGCCCAACGCGCACGTGCTGCCCGTGCCGATGATGAACATCCTCAACGGTGGGTCGCACGCCGACTCCAACGTCGACATCCAGGAGTTCATGGTCGCGCCCATCGGTGCCACCACCTTCCGCGAGGCCCTGCGTACCGGCGCCGAGGTCTACCACTCCCTCAAGTCCGTGCTGAAGAGCAAGGGCCTGGCCACGGGGCTGGGCGACGAGGGCGGCTTCGCCCCCAACCTGCCCAGCAACCGTGACGCGCTGGACCTGATCCTCGTCGCGATCGAGAAGGCCGGCTTCACCCCGGGCACCGACGTCGCGCTGGCCCTGGACGTCGCCGCGACCGAGTTCTACTCCGAGGGCGCGTACCAGTTCGAGGGCAAGGCCACCACGCCCGCGGACATGATCGCCTTCTACGAGAAGCTGGTCGCGGACTACCCGCTCGTCTCCATCGAGGACCCGCTCGACGAGGACGCCTGGGCCGACTGGGCCGGGCTCGTCGCGAGCGTCGGCGACCGCGTGCAGATCGTCGGCGACGACCTCTTCGTGACCAACCCCGAGCGCCTCGCGCGGGGCATCAAGGAGAAGTCCGCCAACTCGCTGCTGGTCAAGCTGAACCAGATCGGCACCCTGTCCGAGACCCTCGACGCCGTGACGATGGCCCAGCGGGCCGGCTTCACCGCGATGGTCTCGCACCGTTCGGGCGAGACCGAGGACGTCACGATCGCCGACCTCGCCGTCGCGACCAACTCGGGCCAGATCAAGACCGGTGCCCCCGCCCGTGGCGAGCGCATCAACAAGTACAACCAGCTGCTCCGCATCGAGGAGGAGCTCGACGACGCCGCGCGCTACGCCGGCGCGAGCGCCTTCCCGCGTCGCGGCTGAGCAGTCCCCGGCGCACCAGCGCCCAGCAGGTCCCGCAGGGCCCGGTCTCCACGACCGGGCCCTGCGGCCGTCCTGCTCCCGGCTGCCCCGCGGGGGTTCTGCGCCCAGCTGGGCGGGTCCGGGCGCGGCCTGACCGACCAGGGCGACCGGCCAGGGCACAATCGAGACATGTCCCGTCGACCCGTCGCGCCGCAGCGCGCCCGCTCGGGCTCGGGGACCCCTGACCCGGGTCGCGGGCCGGCCCGCGGGCGCGGGGCGACGGCCGGCGAGGACCAGGCCCGCCGAGACACCCGACCGGCGCAGGCACGCCGGCCAGCGCCGCACGCCGCCGAGCCCGAGGGCGACGAGCCGCGTCCCGCTCGGCTCGCGCGGCTGCTGTCCATCCGGGCCCTGGTGCTCGCCGTCGTCCTGCTGGTCGGCTTCACCCTGCTGTTCCCGACGGTGCGTGCCTACCTCGGCCAGCGGGCTGAGCTCGCCGCCCTCGAGCAGAGCGTGCTCGACGCCGAGCAGCACGAGAAGGACCTCGAGGCCGAGCTCGCGCGGTGGGACGACCCCGCCTACGTGCAGGCCCAGGCCAGGGCTCGCCTCTCCTTCGTCTTCCCCGGGGAGACCGCCTACCGCGTGATCGACCCCGAGGTGGTCGAGGAGGAGGTCCTGGCGGAGGGCGCTCCCACCGGCGACGACACCGGCCCCACGCTGCCCATCGACGGCTCCGGCACCCCCTGGTACACGACGATCTGGAGCTCGGTGCAGATCGCCGGGGAGCTCGACGTCGTCGACCCGGACGCTCCGGCCGAGGAGCCCGCCGACGACGACACCGACCCGGCCCCGCAGGACCAGCCGGCCGGGGACACCGATCCCGCCGACCCCTCCGGCACGACCGACACCGAGGAGACCGAGTGAGCACCGCCGAGCAGGTCAGCGATGCCGACCTCGAGACCCTCGCCGAGCAGCTCGGCCGGCCCCCGCGCGGCGTCGTCGGGGTCGCTGCTCGGTGCGTGTGCGGTCGCCCGACGGTGGTTCGGACCGCCCCCCGGCTGCCCGACGGCACGCCCTTCCCGACCACGTACTACCTGACCCACCCTCGTGCGGTGGCCGCGGCGTCGACCCTCGAGGCCTCGGGGCTCATGCGAGAGATGACCGCGCGTCTCGCCGAGGACCCCGAGCTGGCCACGGCCTACCGCGCGGCCCACGAGCACTACCTCGCGCGCCGGGCCGAGCTGGGCGACGTGCCGGAGATCGAGGGCATCTCGGCCGGGGGCATGCCCACCCGGGTGAAGTGCCTGCACGTGCTGCTGGGCCACGCCCTCGCGGCCGGGCCCGGGGTCAACCCGCTGGGCGACGAGGTCGTCGAGCGCGTCCGGGACACGTGGTCCCCGACGGTCTGCACCTGCTGAGAGGCGCGTCGCCCTCCTCGCAGGTGGCAGGCTTGCCCGCATGACACGTGTGGCTGCGATCGACTGCGGGACCAACTCCATCCGGCTCCTGGTGGCCGACGTGGACCTCGAGAAGAGGACCCTGACCGACCTGGACCGCCGGATGGAGGTCGTCCGCCTGGGTCAGGGGGTCGACCGGACGGGCCGGATCGCCCCCGAGGCCATGGCCCGGACCCTCGAGGCCGCGCGCCGGTACGCCGAGATCTGCACCGAGCTCGAGGTCGAGGCCATCCGGTTCGTCGCCACCTCGGCCTCGCGGGATGCCGAGAACCGCCAGGAGTTCGTCGACGGCGTGCGCGAGGCCCTGGGCGTCGAGCCTGAGGTCGTCGGCGGTGAGGAGGAGGCCCTGCTCTCCTTCCGCGGCGCGACCGGCGTGCTCGCGGGCAAGCACCCCGGGCCGTTCCTCGTGGTGGACCTGGGCGGGGGCTCGACGGAGATGGTGCTGGGGACGACCTCGCCGGTGGCCGCGTACTCGATGGACGTCGGCTGCGTCCGCCTCACCGAGCGCCACCTGCACTCCGACCCGCCCACCCCGCAGGAGATCGCCGCCGCCAGCGCGGACGTCACCGCGGCCCTCGAGGAGGCGGGCAAGGTCGTGCCCTTCGGCCGGACGGCGACCCTGGTCGGCCTCGCGGGCTCGGTCACCACGGTCACGGCCCACGCCCTGGACCTGGTGCGCTACGACCCGGCCCAGATCGACGGCGCCGTCCTGCCGACGGACAAGGTCCTCGCCTCCTGCAGGACTCTGCTGGGGCTCAGTCGCGAGCGCCGTGAGGTGCTGCCCTTCATGCACCCCGGCCGGGTCGACGTGATCGGCGCCGGCGCCCTGGTGTGGTCCGACGTCGTCGGGCACGTCCGCGCCGAGGTGGGCCGGGCCGGTGCTCGTCTCAACACGGTCGTCACCTCCGAGCACGACATCCTCGACGGCATCGCCTGGAGCATCGCCGAACGCCCCTGAACCCACCTCGTGTCAGAACCTGGGATACCCAGGGGTACCCCTGCTTCTGACACGAGACCACGCCAGGCTCGTGTCAGAACCTGGGATACCCAGGGACCCCTGTGCTTCTGACACGAGACCAGGGTTCTACGACACGCGCGCTAGTGGGGTCTAGCAGGTACTGCGCAATCGAGAGTAGTGTTGGCGGCGCGGGAGCCGCCGGAGGGGCGAGCTCCCGCACCAGACCAAGGCCCACGGGTAGGGCCCGGCCCAGGGAGGGATCGGATGGACACCACCCAGCTGCTCAAGGGGGTGCTCGACGTCGCGGTGCTCGCTGTCGTCTCTGACGAGGACGGCTACGGCTACGACGTCGTGCGCAGGTTGCGTGGGGCGGGGCTCGAGGAGGTAGGGGAGGCGTCGGTCTACGGCACGCTCCGGCGCCTGTACGCCTCCGGAGCGCTCTCGAGCTATGTGGTGCCCTCCGACGAGGGGCCGCACCGCAAGTACTACGGCATCAACGCTCAAGGCAGGGCGATGCTCGACGCCCAGCGCAAGGACTGGCACGAGTTCTCCACCGCACTGACCGCACTGCTCGACGCCGAAGGAGACCCGCGATGACCACCGCCGTCCTGCTGGACCACGTTGCCGCCTACGCCTCGGCTGTGCGCTCGCACCTCAGGGACCTCTCTCCGGAGCAGGTCGAGGACCTCACGGATGGCCTCGAGGCGGACCTCGCCGAGGCTCTGGAGGACCCGGCCGGTGCGGTGACCACCGGCGAGCTCGCCCTTGGTGCTGTCGGTGCCGGGATGCGCCTCGGCGGGCCCGACGACCCTGCGGCGATGATCGATCTCACTCGCCGCTTCGGGCCGGCGGGGGAGTACGCCGCAGAGCTGCGGGCTGCGGCGGGGCTGGGACCGGCACGAGCTGCAGCGACCGAGCCGGGGCTGATGCGCCGGCTCGCGCGCCGCATCACCGCGGAGCGTCTGACCTGGGAGGCGGCACTGCAGTCCTCGGCCGCCTGGCGGACCGCTGGCCCGTTCGTCGTCTCGCTCCGTCCGCTGTGGTGGGTGCTGCGAGGGTGGGTCTGGTTCGTCGTGACGGTCGGGGCCTTCCACGTCGTGGTGGGGTTCCACTCGGCGCAGGCCTTCGTCCCGGCGAACCCGGGAGCGTGGCTTCTTCTTGCGACCTCTGTCGTTCTGTCGGTGCAGTGGGGGCGCGGGCTCTTGAGGGGCCGGGCTCCGGTCCGTGCGCTCGGACGTGCAGGCAACGCCTTGGCCGTCATCGTGGTGCTGCCGCTGCTGCTCGGGTTCATGTCCTTCGTCGACGCGCGTGGGGTGAACGCTGAGGCCGTCTCCTACGTCGAGGTACCGGTCTACGAGGAGCCGGACCGTCAGGACGGTGTCTGGGTCGACGGCATGCAGGTGAGCAACCTCTTCGCCTACGACGCGCAGGGCAATCCGCTCGACGGCGTCCAGCTCTACGACGACCGCGGGCGCCAGGTGCAGACGACGAGCGACGGCTCGTGGAGCGACTGGTCGCTGCCGGGGATCGAGGAGCCGTGGACCTTCGCAGCGGCCCAGGACGTGGACGGGCGTACGCGGTGGAACGTGTTCCCCCTGTCTGGGGCGCCCTCGAGCGAGTGGGACTACGACGACGAGGGTGAGCGTGTCCTGTCGTCGGTCGCATCGCCCCGCACACCGCCCCGCCCCTTCGCGAAGGCGCCCGCCGTCCACGCGCCGGAGGCCGACGGTCGGACCAGCGGCACCCAGGGCGAGCCCACATCCGACGAGGTCCTCGCCTCCCAAGACTGACCCACCTCGTGTCAGAACCTGGGATACCCAGGGGTACCCGTGCTTCTGACACGAGACCACGCCAGGCTCGTGTCAGAACCTGGGATACCCAGGGACCCCTGTGCTTCTGACACGAGATGTGGGGGAGGGAGGGCATGATCGGGGGGTGAGCATGGACGGGCGGGTGCTGCTGCCCCACCCGCGCACGCGCGAGCTGTTCGACTCGCCCGTGCCGGCGGGGAGCGGGTGGCCCGGGGAACCCGCGGACGGCACGACGCCGGTCGCGACCTCAGCCCGTGACGTCGCCCGGATCGCCGACGCCTCGGGCGAGATCCCTCAGGTCGACGCCGCCTCGACCGTCTGCCGGGCCTGCCCGCGGCTGGTCTCGTGGCGTGAGGAGGTCGCGGTCACCCGCCGTCGGGCGTTCCGGGACCAGCCGTACTGGGGGCGCCCTGCCGCAGGGTTCGGCGACCCGCAGGCCGGGCTCCTCGTCGTCGGGCTGGCTCCCGCGGCCCACGGCGCGAACCGCACGGGGCGCCTGTTCACGGGGGACCGCTCGGGGGACTGGCTCTTCGCGGCCTTGCACCGGGCGGGCGTCGGGTCGCAGGCCGAGAGCCTCGACGCCGCGGACGGGCTCACGCTCGACGGGGTCCGGATGGCCGCGGCCGTCCGGTGCGCGCCGCCCGAGAACAAGCCGACCCCTGCCGAGCGCGACACCTGTGCGCCGTGGCTGCGCCGCGAGATCGAGCTGATGCCCCGGCTGCGGGTGATGCTCGCGCTGGGCGCCTTCGGCTGGCAGGCGGCCCTCGCCGTCGTGCGGGGCATCGGCTGGGAGGTCCCGCGCCCTGCCCCGCGCTTCGGGCACGGCGCGACGGCGGTGCTCACCCGGCCCGACGGGGAGCGGGTGCACCTGCTCGGCTGCTACCACGTCTCCCAGCAGAACACCCAGACCGGCCGCCTGACCGAGGCGATGCTCGACGACCTCCTCGCCCAGGCCCTGGCCCTCGCCCGCCCGTGACCGCCATCTCGTGTCAGAGCCTCGGATACCCAGAGCATCCCCAGGTTCTGACTCGAGCCTGGTGCGGTCTCGTGTCAGAAGCACGGGGTGCCCCAGGTACTCGAGGGTCTGACACGAGGTGGTGGTACCCGGGTGGGGTGTGCGGGAGGTCACGTCCACGGGGACGGGATCAGGCTTGTGAAGGATTTCACAGGCCCCTACCGTGGAAACCATGAGCGCACAGACCCCCGAGGCCCCCACGGTCACCACCGAGGAGCGGCCCGCCAAGGAACGCAAGGTCCCCCGCGTGGTGATCCTCGGCGGTGGCTACGTCGGCTTCTACACGGCGCTGCGCCTGCGACGTCGGCTCGGCAAGCGTGAGGCGGCCATCGTCGTCGTCGACCCGCGTTCGTACATGACGTACCAGCCCTTCCTGCCCGAGGCGGCGGCCGGTGCCCTCGAGCCCCGTCACGTCGTCGTCTCCCACCGGCGCGAGCTCAAGGGCGTCGACACCCTGACCGGCCGCGTGACCGAGATCCGCCACGCGGACCGCACGGTGACGATCACCCCGACCGAGGGCCAGCCCTACGACATCACCTACGACCACCTGGTCGTCGCGCTCGGCTCGGTGGCCCGCACGCTGCCCATCCCCGGGCTCGCGGAGCAGGCCATCGGCTTCAAGCAGGTCGAGGAGGCCATCGCCCTGCGCAACGACGTGCTCAACAAGCTCGACACCGCGGCCTCGACCTGGGACCCCGAGGCCCGACGACGGCTCCTGACCTTCACCTTCGTCGGTGGTGGGTTCGCGGGGATCGAGGCGATCGCCGAGGTCGAGGACATGGCCCGGGCCGCGGTCGGCTACTACGACAGCATCAGCCCCGAGGACCTGCGCTTCGTCATGATCGAGGGCTCGGCCCGGATCCTGCCCGAGCTCGGCGACGAGATGGGCGGGTACGCCCTCGAGCAGCTGCGCAAGCGCAACATCGAGGTGCACCTGTCGACCTTCCTCAGCTCCTGCGTCGACGGTCATGTCGTCACCTCGACGGGGGTCGAGTTCGACTCGGCCACCATCGTGTGGACCGCGGGCGTCAAGGCCAACCCGGTGCTGAACAGCTCGGACCTGCCGCTCGACAAGATGGGCCGCCTCAACGCCCTGCCCACCCTGCAGGTCGCCCACGAGGACGGGACCGTCGTCGAGGGCGCCTGGACCGCAGGGGACTGCGCGGCCGTCCCGGACCTCGCCAACCCCGGTTCCTACTGCTCGCCGAGCGCCCAGCACGCCGTGCGCCAGGCCCGCCACCTCGGCGACAACCTGGGCCGGTTCCTGCGCAGCGCCGAGCCGACGAGCTACGAGCACAAGCACGTGGGCACCGTGGCCTCCCTCGGCCTGGGCAAGGGTGTCGCCCAGGTCTACGGGATCAAGCTCCGCGGCTGGCCCGCCTGGTTCATGCACCGGACCTACCACATGGCCCAGATGCCGACCTTCAACCGCAAGGTCCGCATCGTCCTGGACTGGACCCTCGCGCTCCTGTTCCGTCGCGAGCTCGTGGCCCTGGGCCGCCTGCACGACCCGCGCGCCGACTTCCGCGACGCGTCGGCCGCCCCGCGGCCCAAGGGTGCGCAGAAGCCCGCCGACAAGGCCCCGCAGAGCGAGAAGGTCGCGACGCCCGCGCCCTGACCCACGCGTGACCGCCCGGCGTCCCGCCCCTCGCGAGGGGTGGGGCGCCGGGCTTCTGCGTCCCACCCCTCGCGACGCCCGACGGCGGCGCCTCCTCCCGCAGGTGCGCTGGCAGGATGGGCGGCGCGCCCTCGTAGCCCAACTGGCAGAGGCAGCCGGCTTAAACCCGGCCCAGTGCGGGTTCGAGCCCCGCCGAGGGCACTCCTCGTCGGCTCGTCCAGACCGGGTCGCAGGCACCTCCCGCACGAAACTTTCTAATCTCACGCGAAACATTGCCGCGCATGCGCAGTCATGCCTACCGTGACGAACGACCACCGGGTCTCACACCATCGCAAAGGGGCGACCATGAGACGACCGCGCTTGTTCGAAACTATCGGGGCAGCGGTGCTGATCGCAGCCGCCGGGCTGATGGCCCCGCCGGCTGCCGCCGACGACCACACCCCGGCACCCACCGACCCGCCCGAGTCCACCACCGTGGTCTCGCTGGACTTCGACGACGAGTCCATCGAGCCGTGGACCACCAGCGGCAATCCGACCCTCGAGTACGTCGACGCCGACGAGGGCAAGGCGCTCAGCATCACCCGCGCCGCCGACTACGAGGGCATCCAGTCCCCGACCGGCCTGCTCGAGCCGGGCGTCGAGTACACCTTCTCGATGCGTGCCCGGTTGCCCGAGGGAGCCGAGGGGTCGGCCGGCGTCCGGTTCGTCGTCAAGCCCGCCTACACGTGGGTCGGCAACGCGACCGTCACCGGTGAGGGGTGGACGGAGCTCACCGGCACCTACACCTTGCCTGCCGACGTCGACCCCGCCGAGACCCAGGTCTACCTGGGCACGGCCGACGCCGACGGCCCGTACACCGTGCTGGTCGACGACCTCCTCGTCACCGCGGTCCCGGCGGGTGACCCCGGGAGCGGCCCCGGCACCCCGGTGGATCTGCTCTTCGACTTCGAGGACGGCCTCCAGGGGTGGCAGCCCCGCGGTGACGCCGAGGGCGACCCGACGGTCGACGTGACCGCCGACGAGTCCTACGGGGGCGCCCAGTCCGCACGGGTCAGCGACCGCACCTCCCAGGGGGACGGGATCGGGTACGACGTGACCGAGCTCTTCGAGGAGGGCGTGACCTACGAGCTCAGCGCGTGGGTCAAGATGGCCGCGGGGGAGAGCGCCGACGACCTGTGGCTCAGCCTCGAGCGCACCGCGGGCACCGCCACCTCCTTCGACACCGTGGGCCAGTTCCCCGGCGTCGGCTCCCAGGAGTGGCAGCAGGTCACCGTGACCTACACGATGCCCGCCGCGGACTCGGCGATGGTCTACTTCGAGACGAGCTACAACACCGGCGGCGCCGGGGACTTCCTGGTCGACGACGTGCGG
This sequence comes from Actinotalea soli, assembly GCF_017565425.1. Lineage (GTDB taxonomy): Bacteria > Actinomycetota > Actinomycetes > Actinomycetales > Cellulomonadaceae > Actinotalea > Actinotalea soli. The sequence goes on along the minus strand of NZ_JAGEMK010000003.1, from coordinate 451,798 downwards.
ATCCGCACCCTCGACGCCCCGGAGATCCAGGACCTCGCCCCGCTCCGGGACACCCTCGACGTGCCTCTGGGCGTGGCGATCGACCGTCGCGAGACCCAGGGTGCTGCGGCCGAGCTCACCACGCGGCACTTCAACCAGATCACGGCCGAGAACCACATGAAGGTCGAGGCCTGGTACGACGGCACCGCGTTCCGCACCCACCCCGAGGCGACCGCCCTGATGGACTTCGCCCGCAGCGAGGACCTCAGGGTCTACGGGCACGTGCTCGTGTGGCACAGCCAGACGCCGGACTGGTTCTTCCAGGACGCCCAGGGCGCACCGCTCACCACGAGCGAGGCCGACCAGCAGCTCATGCGGGACCGCATGCGCGAGCACATCTTCGCGGTTGCCGAGGCCCTCAGCACCGGTGGGGGCTACGGCCTGTACGGCAGTGAGGAGAACCCCCTCGTCGCATGGGACGTGGTCAACGAGGTCATCTCCGACAGCGGCGAGTTCTCGGACGGCATGCGCCGCAGCGAGTGGTACCGGATCCTCGGCGAGGAGTTCGTGGACCTGGCCTTCGAGTACGCCGACGAGGCGTTCAACGAGGTGTATGCCGACCCGTCGGCCGATCGCCCCGTCACCCTCTTCATCAACGACTACAACACCGAGCAGTCCGGCAAGCAGCAGCGGTACCTCGGTCTCGTCGAGCGGCTGATCGAGCGCGGCGTGCCGATCGACGGCGTGGGGCACCAGTTCCACACCAGCCTCTCGACGCCGGTCGCCGCCCTCGAGGCAGCCCTCGAGCGGTTCAGCGGCCTGGGCCTGCAGCAGGTCGTGACCGAGCTCGACGTCACCCTCGGGACCCCCGTCACGGCGGCGAACGTCGTCGAGCAGGGGTACTACTACCGGGACGCCTTCCGGGTGTTCCGCGACTACTCCGACCAGCTCTACTCGGTCACCGTGTGGGGCCTGACGGACCCGCGGAGCTGGCGCAGCGCCCAGGAGCCGCTGCTCTTCGACGGGCAGCTCCAGGCCAAGCCGGCCTTCTACGGCGCGGCCGACGGCGAGCTCCCCGCCCGGGTGCAGGCCGAGCTGGCCTTCGCGGGCTCGGTACCCCTCGACGAGGGTGCGGCCGCCTCGCCCGTGTGGGACCGGCTGCCCCTGCACCAGGTCGGTGACGTCGCCCAGTTCCAGACCCGCTGGGAGGCCGACCACCTCACGGTCTACGTCGAGGTGTCGGACACGAGCCCTGAGGCAGGCGACGCACTGACCTTCCTGCTCGGGGAGCAGACCCTCACCCTGTCGCGGGACGGGTCGGGAGAGGTCGACGCGGTGGTGACCGAGACCGACGAGGGCTGGGTCGCCGTGGCTCACCTGCCGCTCGGCGGGGCCACCCAGGGTGACTCGGTCGACCTCGACCTGCAGGTCACCGACGGGGAGCAGGTCACCGGCTGGAACACCCCGGGGGAGCTCGGCACGCTGACCCTGGTCGAGCCGTTGTCCTTCCTCGAGGTGGCCGAGGCCCCTGAGTCCCCGAGCATCGACGGCACGGTCGACGAGGTCTGGGCCCTGGCCGAGCCGGTCGCCACGGACACCCAGATCGAGGGCACCGGCGGCGCGACCGCCGAGGTCCGCATCCTGTGGTCAGGGGACGGGCTGACGCTCTACGTGCTCGCCGAGGTCGCCGACGCCCAGCTCGACCTCACGGGCTCGGACCCCTGGGTCCAGGACTCGGTCGAGATCTTCCTCGACGCCGGTGCGTACCGCAACGGCCCCTACCGCTACGACGACACCCAGATCCGGATCAACGTCGACAACGTGGTCTCCTTCGGGACGGGCGACGAGACGTTCCAGGCCAACCGGCTGGAGAGCGCCACGAGCACGGTCGAGGGCGGGTACGTGGTCGAGGCCGCGATCAGCCTCCTCGAGGACGGCGGCCCCGGGACGTTCCACGGGTTCGACGTGCAGGTCAACGACGCGACCGCCGGCGCCCGCACCGCTGTCCGGACCTGGGCCGACCCGACCGGGCTCGGATACCAGAGCACGGCCCGCTGGGGTGTCGCCCAGCTGGTCGAGGCCGACGAGGAGGAGCCGCCGCCGCCGGCGGTGGACCCGCAGCTCGCCCTCGACCGGTGGTTCGTCTCCGCCGGGCGGGCCCTCGAGGTCCAGGTGAGCGGCTACCTGCCGGGCTCTGAGGTCGAGGTGACCCTCGAGGCCCGACGTCGGACGCCCGTCGTCCTGGGTGCCGTCACCGTCGGTGCGGACGGCTCGGGGGCGGCGACGCTGACGGTGCCGCGCGGTACCAAGGTCGGGATCTACGACGTCGTCGCGAGCGACGGCGACCTGACCGACTCCCAGCGGGTCCTGGTGACCCCGCCGCTGCCGCCCAAGCCGCCGTGGTGGCCGTTCCCGTGGCCCTGGTGAGCTGACCGACGTCCGGGGGCCGTGGGCGGGAACGCCCACGGCCCCCCGGACGTTGCCTAGACTGAGTACCGGCCAGCGACATCTCGAGCCGCCCGCGACGGGTGGCCGCCGCGACCAGGAGGCACAGTGACCAACCCCGTCTTCACCAGCAGCGCGATCTTCGGCGAGAACCGCCGCGGTCGCGGTGCCGCCCAGCAGCGAGGCCCGTACGCGGCCTCGGGCGCAGGGACCGCCACCATGCCCGGCCAGGAGGCCGGGAGCCTCGAGCAGATGTACGGCGCTCCGACCGCCACCTCGCGGGACACGGGCCGCCTCACCTACGACGACGTCATCGTCAAGACCGGGGGGCTGCTCGCGCTGCTCGTCGCCGTCGCGGCCGTGACCTGGTACGTCGCGCCGGGGCTCTTCTTCGTCGGCATGATCGTGGGCCTCGTGCTGGGCCTGATCAACGCCTTCAAGAAGGAGCCCAGCCCGCCCCTGATCATCGCCTACACGGTGGCTCAGGGTGTGTTCCTCGGCGGGATCAGCTTCCTCTTCCAGAACATGACCTGGGACGGCACCCAGGTCCAGCCGATCGTGCTCCAGGCGATCCTCGGCACCTTCGCGACCTTCGGTGTCGCGCTGTTCCTCTACCGGTCCGGCAAGGTCCGGGTCACCCCCAAGTTCACGCGCTGGCTGCTCATCGCGATGGGCGGCTACCTCGTCTTCTCGCTGCTGAACTTCGGGCTGTCCTTCTTCGTCGCGAGCGAGGGCTTCGGTCCGCTGCGCAACGGCTGGATGGGCGTCGCGGTCGGTCTCTTCGCGGTCGGCCTCGCGGCTGCCTCGCTGATCATGGACTTCGACGCGATCAAGCGTGGCGTCGAGCAGGGCGTCTCGGCCAAGTTCGCCTGGTCGGCGGCCTTCGGCCTGATCGTGACCCTGGTGTGGCTGTACCTCGAGATCCTGCGCCTGCTCGCGATGTTCAACCGCGAGTAGCGCGTCTCACGGGCTCGGCTCGCGGGTCGAGACCCCCAGCACGGAGAACCGCCCGGGTGCGATGATCGCACCCGGGCGGTCCTGCGTCCGGCTCCGGTGCGCGCACGGTCCCGCCGCTCGCCTCACCGCCCAGCCGCTCAGCCGCCCAGCGGTCCTGCCGCACCACGCCGTCCCCCAGCTCCAGGGAGTCCGTCACCGTGAAGTACGCCGAGCACATCTCCGACCTCGTCGGGGGCACGCCCCTGGTGCGGCTGAGCCGGGTGACCGAGGGCCTCTCGGCCACGATCCTCGCGAAGGTCGAGTACCTGAACCCCGGAGGCTCGGTCAAGGACCGCATCGCCCTGAAGATGGTCGAGGCCGCCGAGGCCTCGGGGGAGCTCCGGCCCGGGGGCACCATCGTCGAGCCGACCAGCGGCAACACCGGCGTCGGGCTCGCCCTGGTGGCCCAGCGCAAGGGCTACCGCTGCGTCTTCGTGTGCCCCGACAAGGTCTCGCAGGACAAGCGCGACGTCCTCACCGCCTACGGGGCCGAGGTCGTCGTGACCCCGACCGCCGTCGCCCCCGACCACCCCGACTCCTACTACTCGGTCTCCGACCGGCTCGCCGCCGAGATCGAGGGTGGCTGGAAGCCCAACCAGTACTTCAACCTCAACGGTCCCGCCTCGCACTACGAGAGCACGGGCCCGGAGATCTGGACCGACACCGACGGCCGGCTCACGCACTTCGTCACCGGGGTCGGTACCGGCGGGACCATCGCGGGCACCGGCCGCTACCTCAAGGACGTGAGCTCGGACCGCCCCGCGGACGAGGGCGGTCGCGTCCGCGTGGTCGGCGCCGACCCCGCAGGCTCGGTGTACTCGGGGGGAGACGGTCGCCCGTACCTCGTGGAGGGGGTCGGTGAGGACTTCTGGCCCGGGGCCTACGACCCCACCGTCCCGGACGAGATCATCGCCGTGAACGACGCGGACTCCTTCTCGATGACCCGCCGTCTCGCCCGCGAGGAGGGGCTGCTGGTCGGTGGCTCCTGCGGGATGGCCGTCGAGGCCGCGCTGCGCCTGGCCCGGCGCCTCGAGGAGGAGGACCCCGCCGCGGCCGCCCGGGCCGTCATCGTGGTGCTCCTGCCCGACGGCGGTCGCGGGTACCTGTCCAAGATCTTCTCCGACGCCTGGATGCGGTCCTACGGGTTCCTGCGCGAGGACGGCGGCGCCGTCGTCGGGGACCTGCTGCGCACCAAGACCGGTTCCCTGCCCGCCGTGGTGCACACCCACCCTGCCGAGACGGTGCACGACGCGATCGGGATCCTGCGTCGGTACGGCGTCTCCCAGCTGCCGGTCCTGACGGCCGAGCCGCCCGTGAAGTCGGGGGAGATCGCCGGGTCCGTGGCCGAGCGCGCCCTGCTCGACGCCGTCTTCCACGACGAGAGCGCCCTCACCGACCCGGTCGCCCAGCACATGGCCGCGCCGCTGCCGCTGATCGGTTCGGGGGAGAGCATCGAGGCCGCCCGCGAGGCCCTGCACGACGCCGACGCCCTCGTCGTCGTCGAGGACGGGGACCCCGTCGGTGTCCTCACCCGCCACGACCTCCTGGGCTACCTCGCCCGCTGACCCCCGGCGCCCCACCCACCCGACGCCGCAGGTCTCGTGTCAGAACCTGGGATACCTATGGCCCCCTCAGCGTCTGACACGAGACCTGGGGATGTTCGATCTCGATGAGGAGAAGCTCCTGTGGCCCTGTTCGACCTCCCGCTCGACCAGCTCCGTGACTACCGCCCCGACGTCGCCGAGCCCGAGGACTTCGACGCCTTCTGGGAGCTGACCCTCGCCGAGGCCCGCGGTCACGACCTGGCCCTCGAGGTCGTCCCGGTCGACACCCCGCTGACCGTCGTCGAGGCCTTCGACGTGACCTTCGCCGGGTTCGGCGGGCACCCGGTCAAGGGCTGGCTCACCCGGCCCGCGGGGGTCGAGGAGGACCTGCCGGTCGTCGTGGAGTACCTCGGGTACGGCGGCGGTCGAGGCCTGCCCCACGAGCGTCTGACCTGGGCCGCGGCGGGTTACGCGCACCTGGTGATGGACACCCGCGGCCAGGGCAGCAGCTGGGGGGCGGGCGGCGCCACGCAGGACCCCGGCGGGAGCGGCCCCGCGGCCCGCGGCGTCATGACCCGTGGCGTCGAGGACCCGGCCGAGCACTACTACCGGCGCCTCTACACCGACGCCGTCCGAGCCGTGGACGCCGCGCGGCAGCTGCCCGGGGTCGACCCGGCACGGGTCGCGATCGCGGGCATCAGCCAGGGTGGCGGGGTGACCCTCGCGGTGAGCGGCCTGGTGCCCGACCTCGTGGCCGTCATGCCCGACGTGCCCTTCCTGTGCCACGTGCGCCGGGCCGTCGAGATCACCGACGCCCTGCCCTACGGCGAGATCACCCAGTACCTGTCCGTGCACCGGCACGCGGTCGAGGCGGTCTTCCGCACGTGGTCCTACCTCGACGCCGTGAACTTCGCCCGCCGCGCGACCGCCCCGGCCCTGTTCTCCGTCGCCCTGATGGACCAGACCTGCCCGCCGTCGACCGTGTACGCGGCGTACAACCACTACGGCACAGCTCCGACGACGGCGCAGGGTCCCGGCGCGGCCGTTCCCGGCACCAGGCCGGCCACCGAGATCCTGACCTATCCCTTCAACCAGCACGAGGGCGGCCAGGCCCATCAGGTCGAGGCCCAGCTGCGTTGGCTGCGCGAGCGCGTCTGACGGCGTGCCCCACTCTGCAGGATCGGGCACGATGGACGGCGGTGCCGCGCAGCCGCGGACGCCGTCCGTCCCGAACGAGAGGCCTTCGATGACCGAGAACCTGCCGCCCCTGCCCACCGCGTCGGGGTCCTTCGGCGACAAGCCCGCCCTGACGTTCCCCGACACCCCCGCCCCCCAGGACCTCGCCGTCCAGGTGCTCTCGCGCGGTGAGGGCGAGCTCGTCGAGGCCGGGGACGACATCGAGGTCGACTACTACGGGCAGGTGTGGGGCGGTCGCATGTTCGACAACTCCTACGACCGCGGCTCGTCCATCACCTTCCCGATCGGCACCGGTGCCGTGATCGGTGGCTGGGACGAGGGTCTGGTCGGCCAGCAGGTCGGCTCGCGGGTCCTGCTGTCGATCCCGCCGCACCTGGGCTACGGCGAGCGCGGCATGCCCCAGGCGGGCATCGGCGGCACCGACACCCTCGTCTTCGTGGTCGACATCCGGGGCACCAGCCGCTGAGCCGGAGCGCAGCACCACGCGGCCCCGCGCCGCCGCAGCAGAGGCGGGCCCGGAGCACCGGGCCCGCCTCTCGTGCGTCCGGCCACCGAAGATCCTCGGGTGGCCGCCCCTGAGGGTGCCGCCCGGCGTCAGACCGGGGAGACGAGCCCGTGCCGCCGCAGGTAGTCGTTGTGGAACAGCCCCTCGGGGTCGAACGCCGCCGCCAGCTCGCGGAACTGCCCGAGCCTCGGGTACAGCTCGGCCAGACGCCCCGGCTCCCCGGCCTCGGTCGCGCTGAACAGCTTGCCCCAGTGCGGGCGGGCCCCGAACGGCGCCAGGGCTCGTTCGATCCTCGGCAGCAGCGCCTCGACCTCGGGCTGCAGCGGCTTCCACGTGAAGTGCAGGCCCACGCTGTCCTGCTGGTAGGCGGTAGAGAGCCACAGCTCGTCCTGGGCGATGGTGCGCACCTCGCTGACCAGCAGCAGGGGAGCGATCAGGTGGCTGAGCCCTCGCAGCGCCTCGATCGCGGCGGGCCCGTGCCCGCGCGGCACCAGGTACTCCGACTGGAGCTCGGCACCGTTGCTGGGTGTGAAGGCCATCCGGAAGTGCGGCAGCCGCTCGTGCCACGGGCCGGGACGGCCGAGCTGCTCGGTGGTGCTCCGGGCGTCCAGGTCCAGCGGGTGCAGGTTCTCGGTAGCCACCGTCCCGGCCACGAGCTCAGGGCCCGGGGCCCAGGCCCCCTCGGGGCGCCCGACCCGGCTCTTGCGCCACAGCTGGTCGACGACCTCGCCCTCCCACCGGGTGAACAGGCTCACGCTGTCGGCGCTCGCGGTGACCTGGTCGAAGGCCCCGAGCACCGCGTCCCACGGGACAGCGGTCCGCACCTCTTGCGCGACGTCGAAGGTCGGCTCGATCTCGAGGGTCACGGCCGTCATCACACCGAGCGCACCGAGGGAGACCACGGCCCCCGCGAGGTCGCCGTCCTGCGGGAGCAGGTGCCGCAGCCCGCCGTCCGCCGCGACCACCTCGAGCCCGACCACGGCGGCTGCGAGGTTCCGCCGTGCGTCCCCCGAGCCGTGGGTCGCGGTGGCGACGGCCCCCGCCACCGAGATGTGCGGGAGGGAGGCGAGGTTGTGCACGGCCCAGCCCTCGGCGTGCAGGTGCTCGGCGAGGGTCCCGTACCGGACGCCCCCACCCACCCGGACGGTGCGCGCCTCCGTGTCGACCTCGATCTCAGGGTCGAGGGAGCCCAGGGCGACCAGCTCGGCGCCGTCAGCCACGTCGTTGAAGCAGTGCCGGCTGCCCAGGGCCCGCAGCCCCCGCACCCCGCGGGACCGGGCCCCGCGGACGAGGGTCTGGACCTCCTCGACGCTGCGTGGTTCGTGGACCGTGCCGGCCCGGTAGGTGTGGTTCTTGGCCCAGTTCGTCAACGTCGTCGTCACCGGGCCACTCTCGCATCAGCCGTGGACCGTCACGAGTCCTGTCTCGTAGGCGAGGACGACGGCCTGGACCCGGTCGCGGACCTCGAGCTTGGCCAGGATGCGACCCACGTGGGTCTTGACCGTGGCCTCGGAGAGGAAGAGCCGCGCGGCGATCTCGGCGTTGGACAGTCCCTGGGCCACGGTGCGCAGCACCTCGAGCTCGCGCGGCGTCAGCTCCGCCAGGCGCGGGTCGAGGTCGGTGGGTGGGCCGTCCTGGGGCGTCGGCAGGCGCCCCGCGAACATCTCGAGCATGCGCCGGGTGACCCGGGGGGACACGACCGCATCCCCTGAGGCGACCGAGCGGATCGCCGTGACGAGCTCGGCCGGGCGGGCGTCCTTGAGCAGGAACCCGCTGGCCCCGGCGCGCAGGGCCGCGAAGGCGTACTCGTCCACGTCGAAGGTCGTGAGGATCAGCACCTTGGTCCGTGGGTGCTCGGCCACGATCTGCGCGGTCGCGTCGATCCCGTTCGTCCCGGGCATGCGCACGTCCATGAGCACGACGTCGGGCCGGAGGGCGGCGACCTGCTCGATCGCGGCCTGGCCGTCGCTGGCCTCCCCGACGACGGTGAGGTCGTCCTCGGCCTCGAGGACGAGGCGGAAGCCCATCCGCAGGAGTGCCTGGTCGTCGACCAGCAGCACGTCGGTCATGACGCCCCTCTCTCCCCGGGCAGACCGTCCCACGGCAGCGTCACCCTGACGCGCCACCCGTCCAGCCAGGGTCCGGCGTCGACCGTCCCGTCGTACACCCCGGCACGCTCGCGCATGCCGATCAGCCCGCGCCCGCTGCCCTCGGTCGCCGCCGGCTGGGAGACCGGGACGGCCGGCCCGTGGTCCTGCACCTCGACGGTGACGGCGTGCTCGTCCCGGCGCAGGGTGAGCTCGACCGGAGGGGTGCCCGGGGCGTGACGCAGCGCGTTGGTCAACGCCTCCTGCACGACCCGGTACACGGCGAGCCGGAAGCCTGCGTCCTCGGGGAGCTCGGTGGTCAGGCCGACGGTGCGGACCCCGAGGCCGGCGGTCCGGAACCGTTCGACCAGCTCAGCGAGGTCGGGACTCCCGGGCTGGGGGTCGGACGGGGCGTCCTCGTGCAGCACGCCGAGGACGCGCCGCATGTCCGCCAAGGCCGAGCGCCCCGTCTCGGAGAGCTCGTCCAGAGCCGCCCGGGAGCGGTCGGGGGCGCGGTCCAGGGCTGCCCCGGCGCCGTCGGCGAGGGCGATCATCACCGAGAGGCTGTGCGCGACGACGTCGTGCATCTCGCGGGCGATGCGGCTGCGCTCGGCTGCCCGGACCAGCAGGACCTGCTGGTCGCGCTCCCGGGCCAGGGCGTTGCCGCGTGCGACGAGCTCGGCCACGTGGAGCCGGCGGTTCCGGACGCTCGAGCCGATCGCCATCGCGATGAGACCGATCATGACCATCGAGGTGATCGTGCCGGCGCGCTGGTCGCTCTCGATCGTCACGCCTGGCTGAGCATCCCCCGGCTCGCCGACCGTCGCGACGAGGCCCGCCGGCACGTCGAGCTCGGTCATCGGGGCCTCCCAGAGCCAGACCCCGACCCCGAGGACCGCGCACAGCGCGAGCAGGGTGAGCCACGCGGTGCGGGCGGGACGGGACGCCGCGACGGCGTAGACCATGAACCCCAGGCCCAGGTCGAAGCCGTCGATGCTGCCCGTCGCCCCGACGCACACGAGCCCGAGGGCCCCGATGCAGCCGGAGACGAGGACCGGTCGTCGTCGCCGCCAGTACAGCGCGGCGGTACCGGCGAGCGCGAGCGCGATCGCGATGACACGGTCCGTGCCGTCCTGGCGCACCCCGAGCACGGGTTCGAGCAGCAGGGTGACCAGGGCCGGCAGGGCGAACAGCGCCATGACGACGACGTCCATGGCCACCGGCCGGCGCAGGAAGTACCGCCGGAGCGGCCCGAGACGCCGGGTGTCGAGCTCGGTGAAGGCAGGGGTCACGAGTGGGTCCGATCGCCCAGGCGCAGCACGACACCCCGCCGGGCCCCGGGGAGGGGCGCGGCGGGGTGCGCGAGCCGTGCAGGGGTGGGCACCTACGCGTCCCGGCGTCGCACCAGGACGGCCGCCGCGACGAGGAGGAGGACCGTCCACAGCGCCAGGACGCCGTAGCCCTCCCAGGGCGTGAGGTTCACGGTGTCGCGACCAGCGTCGATCAAGGCGAGCGTGTCCGCGTCGTACAGCAGCCTGGTCCCGGCGACGGACGGCAGGAACGGGCTGGTCACCTCGAAGAAGCGCAGGGGCAGGTTGGGCAGGACCTGGTCGACTACCAGCAGCAGTCCGACGACGACCGCGATGGCTCCTGCGGAGTGCCGCAGGAGAGCGCCGATCGCGAAGGCGAACACGGCGATGGTCGCGAGGTAGAGCACCGTACCGAGCAGGATCCGGACGGTCTCGCCGTCTGCGAGGTCGAGGGCCAGGTCGAGATCGCTCGCGAAGGGCTGCACCGCGAGCCAGGCCAGGGCCAGGGCGATGGCGGAGGTCGCCGCCACGGTGACCGCGAGGACCAGGGCCTTGGCGCCCAGGCTCGCCAGACGCTTCGGGTTGGCGGCGAAGGTCGAGCGGACCATCCCGGTGCCGTACTCGCCGGTGATGGTGAGGACCGCGAGCACCGCGACGGCGAGCTGCGCGAGGAGCCAGCCGTTGGTGACGAGGGTGGCGGCGCTCGGCGTCATGAAGTCCCCGTCCGCCGGCAGCTGGCTGGTCCCCCAGGCGCTCAGGAACGCTAGCCCCACCATCAGCAGCGCCGTGATGGGCAGGGTCCAGGCTGCGGCGCGGACGGTGCGGAACTTGATCCACTCCGAGGCGACCACGCGGGGGAAGGTCACGCCGAGGCGGTCCGGGGCGCCGGCCCGGGGACGGTTGCGGCTCGTGGACGGGTCGGCGGTGGGGGACAGGGTGGTCATCGCACAGCACCTTCGGTCGCGGACGACGTGGCGCCCGGGGTGGTCGGGGAGGGGGCGGTCGCGGGCGCTGCGGGCTGCCCGACGTCGGAGGAGTGGTACTCGACCGAGTCCGCGGTGAGCTGCATGTACGCGTCCTCGAGGGAGCCGTGCAGCGGGGTGAGCTCGTGCAGGACGATGCCGGCCGCGGCGGCGGCCTCGCCGATCGCGGGGGCGGTGCTGCCGGTGATCTCGATCAGGCCCGGCTCGGCCGAGGTGACGGTGACCTCGGGGCCGCGGACCAGCTCCTCGAGGGCGCCGGCCTGGGGGGTGCGTACCCGGACCGTGGTGCCCGCCGCGCGGGCCACGATCTCGGCGACCGGGGCGTCGGCGATGAGCCGCCCGCGCCCGACCACGATGATGTGGTCGGCGGTCACGGCCATCTCGCTCATGAGGTGCGAGGACAGGAACACCGTCCGCCCCTGACGGGCCAGGTACTGCACGAGGTTGCGGACCCAGAGCACGCCCTCGGGGTCGAGCCCGTTGACCGGCTCGTCCAGGATGAGGGTCTGCGGGTCACCGAGCAGCGCCGAGGCGATGCCGAGCCGCTGCCCCATGCCGAGGGAGAAGCCCCCGACCCGCTTGCGCGCCACGGCGTCGAGCCCGGTCATCTCGATGACCTCCTGGACGCGCTTGCGGCCGATGCCGTGAGTGGCTGCCTGGGCCAGGAGGTGGTTGTAGGCCGAGCGACCCGTGTGGACGGCCTTGGCGTCGAGCAGGGTGCCGACCTCGTGGAGCGGGGCGGAGTGCTCGGCGTACCGACGGCCGTTGACCGTGACCGAGCCGCTCGTGGGCCTGTCGAGCCCGACGATCATGCGCATGGTGGTCGACTTGCCGGCCCCGTTGGGGCCCAGGAACCCGGTGACCTTCCCCGGGGCGACCGTGAAAGTCATGTGGTCGACGGCGACCTTCGAGCCGTACCGCTTGGTCAGGCCAGTGGCCTCGATCATGGTCTCTCCTCGTCCGTGGTGACACGTCGAGCCTAGGGACCACGGGGGTCGCGGGGCACCCGTCGCAGGAACGATCCGGGGACGAGAGCGGCGTACGCCCCAGGGCTGGGGCGTACGCCGCAAGGATGACCTCGAACCGGGCGGCTCAGCTCGGCAGCGGGCAGGCGACCCCGGTCGAGTGCACCGGGCAGTAGCCGTGAGGCACCTTGTGCAGGTACTGCTGGTGGTCGGCCTCGGCGTAGTAGAAGGGGCCGGCCTCCGCCGCGCTGCGGATCTCGGTGGTGATGTCCCCGTAGCCGCGCTCGCGCAGGGCCGGGGCGTAGGCCTCACGGGTGGCCCGTGCCGCCTCGGCCTGGGCCTCGGTGGTCGTGAACACGGCCGAGCGGTACTGGGTGCCGACGTCGTTGCCCTGGCGGTAGCCCTGGGTCGGGTCGTGCAGGGACCAGAAGGTCCGCAGCAGCTCGGTGTCGCTCAGCACGGTCGGGTCGTAGGCGACCAGCACGGTCTCGGTGTGGCCGGTGAGCCCTGTGCAGACCTCCTCGTAGGTGGGGTAGGTCGTGTACCCGCCCTGGTACCCGGCCGCGGTGGTGACGACGCCGGGCAGCTGCCACATCTCCTTCTCGGCCCCCCAGAAGCAGCCCAGGGCCAGGTGCAGCACCGCGGTGCCCTCGGGCCAGGGCCCCGCGAGAGGGGTCCCCAGGACGGCGTGCTGCTCCGGGACGACGAAGGCCGGGGCCTCCCGCCCGCTGAGGGCGCGCTCCTCGGTGACCATCGTGGTGCGCAGCGCCGATCCGAACGATCCGAACACGGTCGTCCCCTCTCCGTCGTGGTGCACGGCGCCTCGCGCGCCGCTGCTGGGAGAACGTCGGGAGCGAGGTCGGGTGTTCCCGGTCCGCACCCTCTAGCCTGGTGCCGTGACCACCGCAGACGTTCCCAGCGAGCACGACTGGACCCACTCGGGCTTCTCGACCCGAGCCATCCACGCGGGCCAGGACCCCGACCCCACCACGGGTGCCGTCGTCCCGCCCATCCACCAGGTCTCGACCTACAAGCAGGACGGCGTGGGAGGGCTGCGCGGCGGGTACGAGTACTCCCGCTCGGCCAACCCGACGCGGACCGCCCTCGAGGACGCGCTGGCCTCGGCCGAGCGGGGGGCCGCGGGCTTCGCCTTCGCCTCGGGCCTGGCTGCCGAGGACACCCTGCTGCGGGCCGTGCTGCGCCCCGGCGACCACGTCGTCGTGCCCGACGACGCCTACGGCGGTACGTACCGCCTGGTGGCCCGGGTCTTCGGGGCCTGGGGCATCGACCACACCCCGGTGGACCTGACCGACCTGGACGCGGTCGCCGCGGCGATCCAGCCCGGGCGCACCAAGGCGGTCTGGGTCGAGACGCCGACCAACCCGCTCCTCGGCATCAGCGACGTCGCGGCCCTCTCGGCCCTCGCGCGGGCCGCGGGGGCGGTGCTCGTCGTGGACAACACCTTCGCGACGCCCTACCTGCAGCAGCCCCTGGCCCTGGGGGCCGACGTCGTCGTGCACTCGACCACCAAGTACATCGGTGGGCACAGCGACGTCGTCGGCGGGGCCCTCGTGGTGGCCGACGGCGCCCAGCTCCCGGTCGGGCTCGAGGGGCCCACGGGCTCGAGCGCGCTCGCGGACGCGGTCGGCTTCCACCAGAACGCCTCGGGCGCGGTGGCGGGGCCCTTCGACGCCTGGCTCACCCTGCGCGGTCTCAAGACCCTCGCGGTGCGCATGGACCGGCACTGCAGCAACGCGGCGGCCGTCGCGGCCTTCCTCGAGTCCCACCCTGCGGTGACCCAGGTCATCTACCCGGGCCTGGCCGAGCACCCCGGGCACGACGTCGCCTCGCGGCAGATGAGCGGCTACGGGGGCATGGTCTCCTTCCGCACGGGCAGCAAGGAGAAGGCCCTCGAGGTGTGCTCGCGCACCCACGTCTTCATCCTCGCCGAGTCCCTCGGCGGGGTCGAGTCGCTCATCGAGCACCCAGGCGAGATGACCCACGCCTCGGTCGCCGGCTCTGCCCTCGAGGTCCCCGACGACCTGGTGCGCCTCTCGGTGGGCATCGAGGACGTCGCGGACCTGGTCGCCGACCTCGGCCAGGCCCTCGCGTGAGCGGTGAGGGTCCGGGGCGCCGTCGGCGCCCGGGACGCGGCGCCGCCCCGGAGCTCCCGGCCGTGCCCCCGGCCGCGCCCCTCTCGTCGACCACGGTGATGGCGCGCGACTCGGTGCCGCTCTCGGTGCGCATCGCCGCTGCCTGGTCGTGGCGGGTGCTGCTCATCGGCCTGGGGATCGCGGTCCTCGTGCTGGGACTCGCGGTCGCCAAGGTCCTGTGGGTCCCGGTCATCGTGGCCCTGCTGCTGACCGTGCTGCTCAACCCGGTGGTCGACGTCCTGGTCAAGCGTCTGCGGTTCCCCCGAGGTCTGGCCGCCGGGCTGACGGTGGTCGGTCTGATCGCGGTGGTGGGCGGGCTGCTGACCCTCGCGGGCCAGCAGATCATCCAGGGGTTCGCCGACCTGTGGGACCAGGTCCAGAGCGGCTTCCAGGAGCTGCTCAACCAGCTCGAGAACACGCCGCTGGGCATCGACAGCGCACAGATCGACGAGCTGCTCTCCGAGCTGGGGACCCAGATCGGCGACAACAGCGGCATGGTCGTGAGCGGCGCGCTGTCGGTGACGACGACCATCGGCCAGGTCCTCATCGGCATGGTCATCGCGCTCTTCTGCCTGCTGTTCTTCCTCAAGGACGGCTCGCTCATCTGGGCGTGGCTCCTGCGCCTGCTGCCGCAGGACGGGCGCCAGCGCGCCTACGAGGCCTCGCGCCGTGGCATGGTCACCCTCGGCTCCTACACCCGGGCGCAGATCCTCGTGGCCCTCGCGGATGCGGTCGGCATCGGCATCGGTGCAGCGATCCTCGGCCTGCCGCTCGTGGTGCCGTTGACGGTTCTCGTGTTCCTCGCGAGCTTCATCCCCTTCGTCGGGGCGATCGCGACGGGCATCGTCGCCGTCCTGGTCGCGCTGGTCGACCAGGGCGTCGGCACGGCCATCGCGATGCTCCTGATCGTGGTGGGGGTGCAGCAGCTCGAGAGCAACGTCCTGCAGCCCCTCCTGCTCGGCCACGCGGTGTCGCTGCACCCCGTGGCCGTCGTGCTGGCGGTCGCGGCCGGCTCCCTGTCCGCGGGCATCATCGGCGCCCTGCTCGCGGTGCCGGCGGTCGCCACGATCAACACGGTCGTCCTCTACCTGCACGGTCGGGACAAGTTCCCCTACCTCGGGCTCGACCCCGGATCCTTCGAGGCCGAGCTGCGCAAGCTCGAGGGCGCGCCCGCCCAGCTGCGCCGTCGCAGCCGCGAGTCGTGAGCCCGGTGGGCACCGACAGCGCGAGCGGTCCCGGGGCGACCGCCCAGCAGCACGTGGGCCCGCGGGAGGTGGCGAGCGCGGCCCGGCTCCTCGACGGGGTGGCGACACGCACCCCGATCGAGCTGAGCCGTGCGTTGAGCGACCTGGTCGGTGGCCCCGTGCTGCTCAAGTGCGAGAACCTGCAGCGCGCCGGGTCCTTCAAGCTGCGTGGCGCGTACGTGCGCATGTCCCGGCTGACCGACGCCGAGAAGGCCCGCGGCGTGGTCGCCGCCAGCGCGGGCAACCACGCCCAGGGGGTCGCGCTCGCCGCCCGGATGCTCGGGGTCTCCGCGACCGTGTACATGCCCTCGGGGGCCGCCCTGCCCAAGGTCGCGGCGACGCGCGAGTACGGGGCCGAGGTCGTGCTCGACGGCACCTCGGTCGATGACGCCCTGCGGCTCGCCCAGGCCCACAGCGAGCGCAGCGGCGCCGTGCTCATCCACCCCTTCGACCACGCCGACGTCGTGGCCGGGCAGGGGACGGTGGGCCTGGAGATCCTCGAGCAGGTCCCCGACGTCCGCACCGTCGTGGCCCCCGTCGGCGGCGGGGGGCTGGCCGCGGGAGTGGTGGCAGCCCTCGGCGACGAGCACCCCGAGGTCGGGGTGCTCGGGGTCCAGGCCGCGAGCGCCGCTGCGTACCCGGCATCCCTCGCCGCGGGGCACCCGATCCCCGCGGGGCGGATGGCGACGATGGCGGACGGGATCGCCGTCGGGCGGCCGGGGGACGTGCCCTTCGCGCTGCTGCACGGGCGCCACGTCCCCGTGCGCACCGTCTCCGAGGAGGACCTCTCCCGGGCGCTGCTCTTCGTGGCCGAGCGGGCCAAGATGCTCGTCGAGCCCTCGGGGGCGGCCGGCGTGGCGGCGATCCTCGCGGGGGCCGTGGTGCAGACCCCCGCGGTCGTGGTCCTCTCGGGGGGCAACATCGACCCCCTGCTGCTGCTGCGGGTGGTCCGGCACGGCCTGGTCGCCGCCGGGAGGTACCTGCAGCTGCGGGTGCGGGTGGACGACCAGCCGGGAACCCTGGCGAGCCTGCTCGGTGAGCTCGCCACCGCCGGGGCCAACGTGGTCCAGGTCGGCCACGTGCGGACCGGGGTGGATCTCGCGATCGACGAGGTCGAGATCGGCGTCCAGGTGGAGACACGGGGCCCTGCGCACTGCGCCGAGCTCCTGACCCACCTGCGCTCGGCCGGCTACCGAGCCAGCGAGGCCTGACCCCCGCTCTCGTGTCAGAACGTGGGATACCCAGGGCACCCCCAGGTTCTGACACGAGGTCTGTGGGGGCATGAGGACGGCCCCGGACCACCAGGTCCGGGGCCGTCCTCATGCCCCGCAGCGCGGCTGCGGGGAGTGCTCTCAGAGCTGGAAGGGCTTGGCCTCGTGGATCGTGACCTTGATGGTCGCGCCGTTCGGGGCCTCGTAGGAGGTCTCCTCGCCGGCCGAACGACCGATGATGGCCGAGCCGAGCGGGGACTTCTCGCTGTAGACCTCGAGGCCGGTGCCCTCGGCGACCTCGCGGGAGCCCACCAGGAAGGTCATCTTGTCCCCGGCGACGGTCGCGGTGACGACCATGCCGGGCTCGACGACACCGTCGTCCGGCGGGGCCTCGCCGACCACGGCACGGCGCAGCAGGTCCTCGAGCTGGCGGATCCGCGCCTCCTGCTTGCCCTGCTCCTCGCGGGCCGCGTGGTAGCCGCCGTTCTCCTTGAGGTCGCCCTCGGAGCGCGCCGACTCGATCTTGGCCGCGATGTCCGAGCGTCCCACCGTCGTGAGCTCGGTGAGCTCGGCGGTCAGGCGGTCGTGCGCCTCCTGGGTCAGCCAGGTGACTGCGCTGGTGTCTGTCACGGTCGCTCCTTCCGAGCCCTCGGTGAAGTCTCGTCGTGTGCTGGTGCTCCGGGCCGTGCGGCACCCGGTGCCTGGGACGGTCGTCCCGTGGGGAGTCACGCCTGCGCTCGTCCGCGATGGCGCGGCACTGCGCGTGTCGTCCGTCATCCGGAGGTGTCCCTCGTCAGGACTCCCTCGAGGACTCCGCGCGGCCTGGGCCGCCGACGGCGTGGGGGAAACGACGAGTGTAGCAAGGTGACCCACGCCCGGGCCGGGTCGGCCCCGGGGAGCCGTGCTCTCAGGGGATCCAGCACTCCGAGACCACGCCGGTCACGGCGGGCTCCGAGGTCTGGACGGTGCTCGCGAGGCGCACCGACAGGCCCTCCGCGGGCGGGACGCGGACGTCCAGCACCCCGACCTGGGCGTACGAGCCGTTGAGCGCCTCGATCGTGCAGTGGACGACGGTCTGCGGGTCCAGCCGGACCACCTCGTAGACCACCTCGACCTCGCCGTCGCCCAGGGTGAACCCGACGTCGTTCCAGGTCACGGGAGTGCGCGCGGCGCCGATGCCGAGCCACAGGCCACCGGCGAGGGCGACGGCACCCAGGGCCGAGAGCGCCACCACCCGACGCCGCGGCGAGGTAGGACGCCTCTCGGGGCCGTAGCGGCCGGCGGGGGGCTGCAGGGGGGCGGTCATCGGGCTCTCCTCGGTCCGCCCGGCGCGACTGGTGGTGCTCCGGGGCCGTCGGGGTACGGTCAGGCTCAGGCGTGCGAGACCATTGTCCCTGGTCCCTGGCACGGTGGTAGCCACGGACGCCGGCTCACGGCGAGCACGCGACGACGGAGGACTGCAGGTGGACGACAGCGCGGCTGATCAGAGGGCTCCCCTCACGGGTGCCGACGTCGGGCGGACGCAGGCCGGTGGGGGCCCGGGAGCCGGGGAGGCACCGACCCGCGCCGGGCTGCGGCTCATGGCGGTGCACGCGCACCCCGACGACGAGTCGAGCAAGGGAGCCGCGACCACCGCACGCTACGCGGCCGAGGGGGTCGAGGTGCTCGTCGTCACGTGCACGGGCGGCGAGCGCGGCAGCATCCTCAACCCCAGCTACGGCGACGCGCCCTCGAGCCCCGAGGCGATGGCCGAGGTGCGCCGTGAGGAGATGGCCGGGGCGGCCCGCGCCCTCGGGGTCCAGCACCGCTGGCTCGGCTTCGTCGACTCGGGGTTGCCCGAGGGCGACCCCCTGCCGCCCCTGCCCGAGGGCTGCTTCGCCCTGGTCCCTCTCGAGGAGGCCGCCGCGCCGCTGGTCGAGCTGGTGCGCAGCTTCCGGCCGCACGTCATCACGACCTACGACCCCACGGGGGGGTACCCCCACCCCGACCACATCATGTGCCACCGGATCTCGGCCGAGGCCTTCGAGGCCGCCGGTGATGCCGAGCGCTACCGCGGGGCCGGCGACCCCTGGCAGCCGCTCAAGCTCTACTACAACCACGACTTCTCGCTGAACCGGATCCAGACCATCCATGACGCGGTCACCGGTGCCGGGCTCGAGTCTCCCTTCGGGGACTGGGTGGCCTCGCGTGCCATGCGTGAGATCCCCGAGCGCGAGGTGACCACCCGTATCCCCTGCTCGGACCACTTCTCGGCCCGGGACGCCGCCCTGGTGTCCCACGCGACGCAGATCGACCCGGCGGGCTTCTTCTTCGCCGTGCCGCGGGACCTCGAGGTCGAGGTGTGGCCGGTCGAGGAGTACGAGCTCGCGACCTCCCACGTGCCCGTCTCCCTGCCCGAGGACGACCTGTTCGCGGGCATCCACCCCGAGGACCGCCCATGAGCCTTCTCCACGAGGTCGTCGTCCACACCGGGGTCGGGGTGCTGGCCTTGTCGCCGGCCGAGCCCGAGCTCCGCGAGGGACTGAACCCCGAGGCGGTGACCCCGGGTCTGCTGGGCTTCCTGGTCATCTTCCTCGCGGTCCTCGTGTGCATCCCGCTCTTCCTCTCGATGACCGGCAAGCTGCGCCGGGTCGAGCATCGACGACGGCGTGAGGACACCGAGGAGGGGGCGGGCTCAGAGCCGGACCAGCCCGGGTCCCCGGACGCCGCCCGGGCACCCGGCGCGTCGAGCCCCTCGAGCACCCCGTCCGACGGCCGCCCGCCGGGCGCCTCCGGGCCGACCGAGGACTGACGTGCTCGTCGAGGTCGTGCCCTTCTCCTCGGGGCGGGATGCCGCGGTCAACCGGGCTGCCGTCGCGGATGCGGTCGAGTCCGCGGCCGCGCGTGGTGCGCGACTCGTCGTGCTGCCCGAGTACGCGAGCACCTTCGACCCCGGTGGTGTCGAGCCCTCGGCCGCCGAGCCTCTCGAGGGACCGTTCGTGGCGCTGCTCGAGGCCCTGACCGCCGGCCGGGACCTCGCGGTGCTGGCGGGGACGGTCCTGCCCGGGAGCACGGGGGACCGCGCGGTGAACGCCGCCGTCCTGGTCGAGGGGGGCCACCCGCGTGGCGTCTACCGCAAGGTCCACCTGTACGACGCCTTCGGCCAGCGCGAGTCGGACCGCTTCGAGCCCGGGGCCCCCGAGGCCGAGCCGCTGGTCGTCGAGATCGACGGGCTGCGCCTGGGCGTCATGACGTGCTACGACCTGCGCTTCCCCGAGTCGGCCCGTCGGCTGGTGGACGCCGGGGCCACCGTGCTGGCCGTGCCCGCCGCCTGGGCAGCGGGCGAGCACAAGGCGGACCAGTGGGAGACCCTGCTGCGCGCGCGGGCGATCGAGAGCTGCGCCTACGTGCTCGGGGCGGCACAGACCGGGCCGGGGGTGACCGGCCGGTCGGTGCTGGTCGACCCGCAGGGGATCCTCCTGTCCGCGACCGAGGGGCCGTCTCCCGCCTCGGCCGAGCTCGACCCGGCGCTGGTCGCCTCGGTCCGTGAGCGCAACCCGGCGCTGAGCAACCGTCGCTACGTCGTCGTGCCGGGTCGGCCTTGTGACGTGGGATGACTCGGGCGTAGGGTCGGCGATGACAAGCCCCCGGGGAGCGCGGACGCGCTGAGAGTGTGGTCGGACCGAGAGGTCGAGCCACTGACCCGTGGAACCTGATCCGGTTGATACCGGCGTAGGGAGATGGGCAAGGCACCGTGTGCCGACGCGTCCGCGCGCCGGGGTGCTGGCACTCGAGGGTGCCGTGCTGTCCGGGGGTCCGTGCACTCCCTGGAGGCGACCCTGATGACTCAGCAGTCCACCTGCCCGCGCCCGCCCGCCGAGCCCGCCGCCGCGGCCCCCGGGGCCCCGGACCACGTCCGGATGGGCGTGGGTGCCCGCTTCACCCTGCACCCCGCGGCCGACGACTTCATCCCCGTCATCCTCGGCGCCCTCGAGGCGGCCCGTGCGGCGGCCCCCGAGGTGACCGTGCGGACCGACGACGTCTCGACGCTGCTGCGCGGCAGCGAGGAGCAGATCGGGCGCTTCCTGCTCGCCGCGGTCGACCGTGCGGCCGAGCTCACCCCCTCCGGCCACGTGGTCGCGACCCTGGCGCTGTCGAGGGGCTGCCCGGGGGAGGTCGGCTGCACGCTCCCCACGGGTGAGCTCGCCCACGTGGCCCCGGTCTCGCTCGCAGCCACGGGTCGTCGGGCGGCCGCCCACTGGGCCCTGTACCCGCTCGGCACCGAGGACGCGATGGGCCCGATCGAGCAGGCCATCGCCGCCGCCCAGGCCGCGGGGACGTGGTCCGGCCCCGAGAACTTCGCGACCCGCCTCGACGGGGACCTGGGCGAGGTCCTCAGCACCCTGCTCGACACCTGGACGGTGGTCGGCCGCAGCGTGGCCCACGTCGCGGCCCACGCGACCGTCAGCCTCGGTTCCCCGACAGCGACCCCGACGTCAGGGCCTGCGGTGACCCGGGCGGGGGAGCCCCGATGACCGGGACGCAGACCGAGCTGCCCCCCCGGGAGGGCGGCTGGCGGGAGGCCTTCGCCTGGCCCCTCAAGGACCTCGTCGTGCTCGCGGTCCTCGCGGCGGTCTTCGGCTTCCTCTACTGGGCCCTGGTCCAGGCCTGGGGCGGCCTGCAGGTCGCGATGGGGCCCTTCGGTGACCTCGCGCAGAACGTCCTGATGGGCGGCTGGATCACGGTCGCCCCGCTGGCGGTGTTCATCGTGCGTCGCCCCGGCGCGGGGATCGTCGCCGAGATCGGGGCGGCCTTCGTCGAGTTCGCCTTCCTCGGCTCGCCCGCGGGACCGATGCTGCTCATCGCCGGGCTGGTCCAGGGGGGCGGCGCCGAGATCGCCTTCGCGGCCACCCGCTACCGGCGCTTCGGCTGGCCGACCTTCCTCGTCTCGGGGCTGACCGCGGCCGTCGCGAACTTCCTCTGGGCGGGGACCCTGTACGACTGGTGGACCCAGGACCTGCTCGCGCTCCGGATCGTGCTGCAGCTGGCCAGCGGGCTGCTGCTGACCGGGGCCCTGGCCAAGGTGATCTCCGAGGCGCTGCTCCGCACCGGGGTGCTGGACAACTTCGCCGCCGGTCGCGCCGCACGCCGCAGCGCCAGGGTCCCGTGAGCCGCGGGCCCGCCGCAGCTCGCGCGGTCGAGCTCGAGGGCGTCCGGGTCCGGTACCCCGCGCGGGAGCGTCTCGGCCTCGACGTCCCAGCTCTGCAGATCGGCCGTGGCGAGCGCGTTCTCGTGCTGGGGCCCTCGGGGGGTGGCAAGTCGACCCTGCTGCACTGCCTGACCGGCGTGGTCCCGCAGTCGGTCGACGCCGAGGTGGTCGGCGCCCTGCAGGTGCTCGGTCAGGACCCGCGGCGGGTCCCCGTCGCGCGGCTCGCCCTGGGGGTGGGCTGGCTCGGGCAGGACCCGGCCGCCGGCGTGGCGCTGCCGACCGTCGAGGCCGAGGTCGCGTTCTCCCTGGAGAACCGGGGCGTCCCCCGCGCCGAGATCGGCCCACGGGTCGACGCCGCCCTGGCTGCGGTCGGCGCGGCGCACCTGCGGGGCCGCCGCGCGGGCGCCCTGAGCGGGGGAGAGCAGCAGCGGGTCGCGTTGGCCGCGGTGCTGGTGGGTGACCCCGACCTGCTCGTGCTCGACGAGCCGACCTCGATGCTCGACCCCGTCGGGGCCGCCCAGGTGCTGCACGTGCTGGGCGAGCAGTCCGCGCGCACCGACCGCACCACCGTCCTGGTCGAGCACCGGTTGGCCGCGATGCCGTGGCAGCCCGAACGGGCTGTCCTGATCGGCGCCGACGGACGACTCAGCCTCGACGGACCGACCGACCGGGTGCTCGCCGAGCACCCGGCACGCCGCGGCGGAGCCCGGCGGCGGCGCGCGGGTGGGACGGCCCCCGGGGGCGGGGACGAGGTCGCGCTGCGCCTGCGTGGGGCGACCTTCCACCAGGGCGGTGCGCCCGTGGTGCGCGACATCGACCTCGACCTGCGCAGGGGGCAGGTCACGGTCGTGCTCGGGTGCAACGGCAGCGGCAAGTCCTCGCTGCTGCTGGGCGCCGCAGGCCTTCTCGCGGGGTCGGGGGAGCGTCGGGTCGCTCCTTCCGGCCCCGCGGGGGGTGCCGCCGTCCCCGGCGCGGGATCGTCCCCGACCGACGGCGCGGTGGGGCTGGTCTTCCAACGCCCCGAGCACCAGCTCCTCGGGCGCACCGTCGCCCGGGATCTCGCTGCCGGGCTGCTGCCGCGGGACCGTCGACGTCGGAGGTCCCCGCGGGGCGCCGCCCTCGACGAGGCCGTCACCCGGGCCGTGCAGCCGTGGCTCGAGCGCCTCGGGCTCACCGAGCTGGCCGAGGCCGACCCGTTCCGCCTCTCGGGGGGCCAGCAGCGGCGGCTGTCGGTCGGCTCGGTCGCCCTCCTGGGTCGGCCCGTGCTGCTCCTCGACGAGCCGACCTTCGGGCTCGACGCCGTCCAGACCGACGTCGTGGCCGACCTGGTCGACGAGCTCGCCGCCGAGGGGACGGCCCTCGGACTGGCCACCCACGACCTCGAGCTCGCCCGCGAGCTGGCTGACCAGGTCCTGGTCCTGCGCGGCGGGACCGTGCTCGCCCGGGGGGGCCGCGAGCTCCTCGAGGACGGCGGCCTGCTGCAGGCCGCCGGGCTCGAGGCCTCGGCTCGCACCCCCGAGGTGGCGTGATGGGTGCGGCGGCCTCGCTCGCACCGTCCCCGCTCGCGTCGAGCGCTCACGCGTCGCCCGTGCTCGCGCGGTGCGACCCGAGCGTGCTGCTCGCCGTCGTCGTCGCGGTGCCGCTGGTGCTGGTGCGGACCTACGAGCCCGTCCCCCTGCTCGCCCTGTGGGCAGGGGCCCTGCTCGCCGTGCGGGTCGCGGCGCAGGTCCCGTGGCGGCGCCTGACCCTGGCCCAGCTGCCGTTCCTGTCCTTCGGCCTGAGCCTGGTGGTCGTCAACGCCGTGACCCGGCCTGGTACCCCGGTCGCCTCGTGGTGGGGGCTCGAGGTCACGGACACGGGGCTGCGGATGGGCCTCGCGCTCGCGGTGCGGACGATGCTCATCGGGACCTGCGCGATCGGGTTCCTCGCGGCGGTCCGTCCTGACCGGCTGCTCTCCTCGCTGCACCAGGTCGCGCGCCTGCCCGTCCGGATCACGGCGGCCTTCCTCGCTGCCCACCGGCTGCTGGACGACCTGCCCGAGGAGTGGCTCACCATCCGTCGTGCCCACGCGGTGCGGCACGGGTTGGTGGGGGGGCAGGGCCGGCACGGTGCGCAGCTCTCGCGGCGGCCGACGGACCTGGCCCGCGCGGCCTTCGTGCTGCTCGTGACCAGCATCCGCCGTGCCGAGCGGATCGCGATCTCCCTCGAGAGCCGTGGGCTGGGGGCCCTGGACCGGCGGACGCGCACCGTCTGGCACCCCGCCGCGGTGGGCCGGGCCGACCTCGTCCTGGTGACGGTGGCCGGGGCTGCCGTCGCTGCTGCGCTGGCGGTGGCTGCGGCGTGACGGGGGCTCAGGCCGCCGCGGTGGCGAGGGCCACGGCGGCGAAGTGGCACCCGAAGCCGACGACCGTCAGGACGTGGAAGATCTCGTGGAAGCCGAACCAACGCGGGCTGGGGTTGGGACGCTTGGTCGCGTAGACCACGGCCCCGACCGTGTACGCCAGCCCACCCGCGGCGACGAGCCAGACCACCGCCGGCCCGCCCAGGTCCCAGAAGTCCGGGAGGAACCACACGGCGACCCAGCCGAGGGCGATGTAGACGGGGACGTAGAACCACCGGGGCGCACCGAGCCAGAACACCCGGGCCAGGAGCCCGGCCAGGGCCCCGGCCCACACCACGAGGAGCAGGGTGCTGCTGGTCGAGCCGGGGAGCAGCAGGACCGCGAGGGGGGTGTAGGTCCCCGCGATGATGAGGAAGATGTTCGTGTGGTCCAGCCGTCGCAGCACCCCGGTGACGCGCGGGGACCAGGTGCCCCGGTGGTAGACGGCGCTCGTGCCGAAGAGCAGGATCGCGCTGACGCCGAAGACCGTGTTGGCCATGACCGCGTCTCGTGTCGGCGAGACCAGGACGAGGACCACCGCGGCCACCAGGACGACGGGGGCCACCCCGGCATGGATCCAGCCGCGCAGACGTGGCTTGACCGCGTCCGCGATCGCCTCGGCACCCATGGAGCCCTCCTTCGTCTGGTCCGTCGGGACGACGTCGTGCTCCCGATGGTCGCGCACCGTACTTACGGGACCGTAGGTTACTACGCCGTAGGTACCTGACGTGCCTGCTGTCGCGGCATCCTTGGCTGTACGGTGACCGACGGTACGTCCGCTCGGCTCCGCCCATCCACGCCCGAGGACCGCTGCATGCACCTGCCTCACCCGCTCTACGGCCTGTACGAACGTCGCCTGGCCGCCTCGTTGCCTGCCGACGGTCGACCCCGGCACATCGGCGTCATCCTCGACGGCAACCGCCGGTGGGCCCGCACCCTGGGCGAGACGGCCTCGACCGGGCACCGGCGGGGCGCGGACAAGATCGCCGACCTGCTGACCTGGTCCGAGGAGGTCGGGGTCGAGGTCGTCACCCTGTGGATGCTCTCGACCGACAACCTCTCGCGCTCGGCCGACGAGCTCACCGAGCTGCTGGCCATCATCTGCGACGCCGTGACCGACCTCGCGGCGACCCGACGCTGGCGCATCCAGGTGATGGGGGCCCTCGAGCTGCTGCCCGAGGACGCCGCTGCCGCCCTGCGTGGTGCCCAGGAGCGCACGGCCGACGTCGAGGGCCTGCACGTCAACGTCGCGGTCGGCTACGGCGGGCGCCGCGAGATCGCCGACGCCGTGCGCTCCCTGCTCCGGGAGCACGCGGGCAACGGCACGAGCCTCGAGGAGCTCGCCGAGGGCTTCGACGTCGAGCACATCGCCGAGCACCTCTACACCAAGGGCCAGCCCGACCCCGACCTGGTGATCCGCACCTCGGGGGAGCAGCGGCTGGGCGGGTTCCTGCTGTGGCAGTCGGCCCACTCCGAGTTCTACTTCTGCGAGGCCTACTGGCCGGCGTTCCGGCGCGTGGACTTCCTGCGGGCCCTGCGCTCCTACGCCGCCCGCGAGCGACGGCTCGGGCGCTGACGCCCTCGTCTGTCGCGCACGCGGCGCTGCGCCGTCCGGGTGGTCCCGAGCGGCCTCAGGTGACCCCGCGATGAACATCTCGTGTCACGGCGCGTGTCGTGGTGGACCTCCCCCGATCGCGGCGTAGCGTCCGGCGATAACGGGCGGCAACCGTCGCCCACGGGAGGCCAGCCCATGGAGCATCTGCTCCGGGAGGAGGGCCGGTCCCCGGCCTGGCCGGTCGACCGCCCTCACCCAGCACCCGAGCGTCGGCCGCGCGCCGGCGTGAGGTAGCCAGCACGGCGCCGTCGCGCCGAAGGGAGCCCGCCGTGGTCACGACCACTCGCACGTCGACCGGTACGGAGCAGGACCGGAGCAGCGAGGAGGGGCCGCGCACCTACGTGCTCGACACCTCGGTGCTCCTGTCCGACCCGCGGGCCATCCTTCGCTTCGCCGAGCACGCCGTCGTCCTCCCGGTCGTCGTCATCACCGAGCTCGAGGCCAAGCGGCACCACGCCGAGCTCGGCTACTTCGCGCGGTCGGCCCTGCGCATGCTCGACGACCTCCGGGTCACCCACGGGCGGCTCGACGAGGCCGTGCCGGTGGGGGAGGTCGGCGGCACGCTCCGGGTCGAGCTCAACCACGTGGACCCGACGGTGCTGCCTGCCGGTTTCCGCCTCGGGGACAACGACACCCGCATCCTCGCCGTCGCCAAGAACCTCGCGGACGAGGGACACCTGGTGACCCTGGTCTCCAAGGACCTCCCGCTGCGGGTCAAGGCCTCGGCGGTCGGGCTCGCCGCCGAGGAGTACCGGGCCGAGCTCGCCGTCGACTCCGGCTGGACCGGGATGACCGAGATCCAGGTGCCCGAGCAGCAGATGGCCGCGATGTGGGAGGCCGAGGGTCTCGACCTGGCCGACGTCGATCTCACGGGGCAGGACGTCGGGCCCCTGGTGTGCCACACCGGCGTGGTCGTGCAGTCCCCGCGCGGATCCGCCCTCGCCCGGGTCACGGCCGACAAGCAGCTGCGCCTGGTCCGTGGTGACCAGGAGCTCTTCGGGGTGCACGGTCGCAGCGCCGAGCAGCGCATCGCGATCGACCTGCTCCTCGACGAGGAGGTCGGCATCCTGTCCCTCGGCGGCCGGGCCGGGACGGGCAAGTCGGCCCTGGCCCTGTGCGCCGGGCTTGAGGCGGTCCTCGAGCGCCGCAAGCACCGCAAGGTGATGGTCTTCCGTCCGCTCTACGCCGTCGGTGGTCAGGACCTCGGCTACCTGCCGGGCTCCGAGGCCGAGAAGATGAACCCGTGGGCCCAGGCGGTCTTCGACACCCTCGGCGCCCTCGTGGCCCCTGAGGTGGTCGAGGAGGTCATGGAGCGCGACCTCCTCGAGGTGCTGCCCCTGACCCACATCCGTGGACGCTCGTTGCACGACGCCTTCGTGATCGTCGACGAGGCCCAGTCCCTCGAGCGCAACGTGCTGCTCACCGTGCTGTCGCGGATCGGCCAGGGCTCACGCGTGGTGCTCACCCACGACGTCGCGCAGCGGGACAACCTCCGAGTCGGACGGCACGACGGCGTGGCGGCGGTCATCGAGGCGCTCAAGGGCCACCCGCTCTTCGCGCACGTCACCCTCAACCGCTCCGAGCGCTCGCCCGTCGCGGCGCTGGTGACCGAGATGCTCGAGGGGATCGAGGGGTGACCTACGGGCGTGTGGCCTGAGGGTCTGCCGGCCGGCCGTCGAGCACCTCGCCGTCGGCCGGCAGCCCGTCGGTGCCGTCGGGACGTCCGCCTCGGACCGCCCAGGGGAGCCCGACAGCCCGGGACACCCGCGCCGCGTCGCAGCGCTGCACGTGCAGGTGCGGTTCGCTCGAGTTGCCCGAGTTCCCGCACCGGGCGATCACCTGCCCGGCACGCACCTCCTGCCCGGTGCTCACCTCGAGGCTGCCCCGCCGCAGGTGCGCGTACACCGCGTGGGTGCCGTCGGCGAGGCGCAGCACCACGTGGTTCCCCAGGACCGGCCCCGGGCCGCCGAGCTCGCGGACCATGCCCTCGGCCATCATGAAGACGACCGCGAGCCAGCTCGATCGGCTGCGGTGGTCCCGGTACCGGTCCGAGGTCCGGGCGACCACGGCGTCCGCCACGGCGTGGACGGGTCGGTCGAAGGCCGGGTAGTCCGTCGGAGGGCGCATCGCGGGGCCCTGGCCGAAGGTGGGGCGTGAGGGGTCCGCAGGGGTGTGGACGAGGTCGACGGCGTAGGTCTGACCGTAGCCGTGGGTGCCGTGGCTCGGAGTCTTGGTGGTCGGACTGTTCAAGGCCTCCCACGGCCCCTGCACGGGGGAGTCGAGCAGCAGGACGGGGACCTCGAGCCGTCGGGGCAGGAAGGTCGCGGCGAGGTAGAGGGCGATCAGCAGCACGCCCGCGAGCGGGAGGAGCGGGGCCCACGGCACGTCCAGGAACGGCCCTGCGACGACGGCCACCAGCCCGAGGACCATCAGGACGGGGTTCATGGCCACGGTGGCGAGGCGCGCGTGGCGGGGGATCGAGACGTGGGCGGCACTCATGCGGGTCGATGCTCCCACGGCGGACGCATCAGTCGCTCGAGGGGACCGACCGGCCCGGGACCGGCGTCCTGCCGCAGCCGGGCCCACAGGACCGCGAGAAGCACGGCCCCCGAGGTCATCACCACGGCCAGGGGCACCTCGAACCCGAACGCGTCGAGGTGCGGCCGCTCCGGCACGAGGTGCAGGACCACCAGGTGCGCCGCGTAGAGGGTGAGGGCCACCTGGCCCGTCGCGACCAGGGGCCACAGCCACGACGCCGGGCGCCTGGCCGCCAGGAGGCACAGCCCGAGCACGGCCACCCCCGCAGCGGTGCCCCCCACGAGCCACAGAGGCATCTGGCTGTGCGCCGTCATGACCACCAGGTGGTCGAAGCCGGCCGGGCTCGTCGGCATGCCCACCCCGGCGACCAGCAGCTCCGACAGGCCGATCGAGGCGAGCGCGCCACCCGCGCCCCCGAGCACCAGCGCTCGCTGCACCCTGGTCGCGCCCAGGTCGAGCCGCCCGAGGGCCAGACCCAGCACGAACGGAGCCGCCCAGGTCACCAGCGGGTAGGGGCCGGTCAGCACGAGCCGGTCCAGGGTCTCGAGCAGGTCGGGGGCCGCCGCGGCGTCGTCCCGCACGTACTCGCGTCCGGTGGCCTGCAGCACCACGAGGATCGCGAGCGGACCGAGGAGGGCCAGGGATGCCGAGAGCAGCGCGAGCCAGCGGCTCCGGAGGTGCACGAGGCCCAGGGCCACGACGAAGAGCACGGCGTAGGTCGGCAGGATCACCTGGGCCCGGTGGTCGAGCATGCCGAGCAGCACGCCGAGGACCAGGAGGAGGGCGGCCCGCCACAGCAGCAGACCGGCGAGGGCACGTCCACGCCGTCGCCGGGTCAGGAAGGTCATGCCGACGCCGGCGAGCAGCACGAAGAGCAGAGAGGCCCTCCCGTGGGCCAGCGCCCAGGCCGTCGTCGCGGGTCCCTCGAGCTCCTTGGGGCCGCTGTTGACGAGGAGCATGCCGATCACGGCGGCCGCCCGCGCGACGTCGATGCCGACCAGGCGGGTGGACGGGCGCGGGACTGCAGGGTCGGCCGGGGGCTCGACGGGGGCTGGCCGCGGCCGTGCCGCGGCGGTCCGGGGCGTCGGGAGGACCGGAGGGTGCCCTGGAGCCCGCGTCGCGGCCGGGTGGGCGACCGCCCGCGGGGCACGCCCAGGCAGGTGGGAGCCGCTCCCGGCTGCCGTCCCGAGCCCTGCGTGCCTCACGAGCCCTCCGATCCACGCCCGTGCTCGACGATAGGCGCCGGAGCAGCGTCAGGCGCGCGCTGCGGCTCGTCCGGGGGTGGCGCGCCGTGGCCGGCGGACACGTAGCGTGGGCCCGAGCCGACCCGAGGGGGACCTCCGTGCACCGTCGACGACCCGCGCCCGTCACCTGCCCGACAGCTCCGCAGGGCCACCGTCCCGCGTGGCCCACCGGCCTGTCCGGCCGTCCCCGCGGCGCCTCGACCGTCGTGCTCGGCACCGCCGTCGCCGTGCTCCTCGCCGCGTGCAGCCCCGGTGCCCCGGACGCACCTCCCGTGCTGACCCAGACCCCGGAGACCACCCCGCAGCGCAGCGCACCGCCCGCCGCGGAGCCCGCGCCCGGCCCCGTGGGCCTGCAGAACGCCGCGGTCAACGCCGGGCACCCCCTGGCGACGCAGGTGGGGGCCGAGGTGCTCGCCGACGGTGGCACGGCGGCCGACGCCGCGGTCGCGGTCGCCTTCGCGGTGAGCGTGGTCGAGCCCTTCGCCTCGGGGATCGGAGGCGGCGGGTCCGCGATCCTCGTGCCCGCCGGGCAGGAGCCCGTCTGGTACGACTTCCGCGAGGTCGTGCCCGCCTCGGGTGCGGTCCCCGAGAGCGACGCCGGGGTCCCGGGGTTCGTGCGAGGTCTCGAGGTGCTGCACGCCGAGCACGGGGTGCTCGCGTGGTCCCGGCTCCTGGAGCCCGCCGCCGAGCTGGCCCGCGAGGGTCACCCCGCCTCGCAGATGCTCGCCGACCAGCTCCGGAGCACCGCCGGTGGTCGTGCCGCGAGCGGTCTGCCCCACCTCTACCCCGGCGGTCAGCCCCTCGCCGTGGGCCAGGCCGTCGTGCAGGAGGACCTGGCCCGCACGATCGACGCCCTCGCCCAGGAGGGGCCGGACGCGTTCTACGACGGTTCCCTCGGCGCCGCGGTGAGTGGCGCGGTCGGAGGGATCGACGCCACCTCCCTCGCGTCGTACGAGGTCCAGGTCGGCCAGCCACCTAGCGGCACCGTGGGCAGCTACGAGGTGGTCGGTGCGGCCCCCGCCCTGCCCGGCGTGGCGCTGATCCAGATGCTCCAGGTCGCGGAGGCCCTCGGGGTGGGGATCGCGGCCCCGGGCTCGGCGGACTACGTGCACCAGCTCGCGGCCGCCTGGGACCACGCCGCCGCGACGGTCGACGCCGAGCTCGCCGACCCGGACTTCGTCGACGTCCCGGTCGAGGAGATCACCGACCAGGCGGCCAACGCGGCCGTCGCCGCCTCCCTCGCCGGGGCCTCAGGAGCCTCGGCCGACGCCCTCGGGCCCGGGTCGCCGGACGTCGGAGGGCTGGAGGGGCTGGACCCCGCGGACCAGGGCCTGGACCCTGGCTCAGCGCTCGCCGACAAGCCGGGGGAGACCACCCACCTGACGATCGTCGACCGGGACGGGATGCTCGTCTCGATGACGAACACCCTGACGTACTTCTGGGGCTCGGAGCAGTACGTCGACGGCTACTTCCTCAACAACCAGATGGTGCGTTTCGCGGTCGGGGCCGGCGGGCAGAACACCCCCGAGGCCGGCCGGCGATCGGTCAGCTGGGGGCTGCCCGCCGTCGTCCTGGACGACCAGGGCCGGGCGGTGCTGGGACTGGGCTCACCGGGGGGTGAGCGGATCCCGATGGTGCTGGGAGACGTCCTGTCCCGCTGGGCGCTCCACGGTCAGAGCCTGGAGGAGGCGATCGCCGCACCGCGGTTCTTCGCCTCCGACGGCGAGGTGCAGTTCGAGGCCCTGCCGCCTGGCGAGGTGGGTGAGGCGCTCCGCGGCCGCGGATGGGGGGTGAGCGGCCCGGTCGACCGGGGCCTGTACCTCTTCGGCTCGGTCCAGGCCCTCGAGATCGACTGGGAGTCCGGCGGGGTCACGGGGACGGTCGACACCCGGCGCGAGGCCGACCTCGTCGTCCTCGGGGAGGCGGACCTCCCGGAGGACGACGAGGGCTGACCGGGCCGACGCGTCCGGCCGGGTCCACGCGGCCGATGCGGCTCAGACGACCGGCGGCCGGGTCATCGACATGACGTCGAGGGCCTCGTCGAGCTGGGCCTCGGTGACCTCGCCGCGCTCGACGAAGCCGAGGTCGACCACGGCCTGCCGCACGGTGACCTTCTCGGCGACGGCGTGCTTCGCGACCTTGGCCGCGGCCTCGTACCCGATCACACGGTTGAGCGGGGTGACGATCGAGGGAGAGGACTCGGCATAGGCACGGGCCCGCTCGACGTTCGGGACGATGCCGTCGATGGTCCGGTCGGCCAGCACCCGCGAGGCGTTGGCCAGCAGCCGGATCGACTCGAGCACCCCCTGGGCGATGACCGGGATCTGCACGTTGAGCTCGAAGGTCCCGGTGGCCCCGGCCCAGGCGACGGTCGCGTCGTTGCCGACCACGCGGGCGGCGACCATCAGCACGGCCTCGGGCACCACGGGGTTGACCTTCCCGGGCATGATCGAGGAGCCGGGCTGGAGGTCCGGGAGGAAGATCTCGGCCAGGCCCGTGTTCGGGCCCGACCCCATCCAGCGCAGGTCGTTGCAGATCTTCGTCAGGCTCACGGCGATGGTGCGCAGCGCCCCCGAGAGCTCGACCAGGCCGTCGCGCGCGCTCTGGGCCTCGAAGTGGTCCCGCGCCTCGGTGATCGGGAGGTCGGTGTCCTCGCGGAGGAAGCCGATGACCTGCTGCGCGAAGCCGGCCGGGGTGTTGATGCCGGTGCCCACGGCGGTCCCGCCCAGGGGCACCTCGGCCGCCCGCGGCAGGGCGCCCTCGAGGCGTTCGACGCCGTAGCGCACGGCCGCCGCGTACCCGCCGAACTCCTGGCCGAGGGTCACGGGGGTCGCGTCCATGAGGTGGGTGCGGCCGGACTTCACGACCTCGGCCAGGGCCTCGCTCTGGCGGCTCAGGGCCGCCTCGAGGTGCTGCAGGGCCGGGACGAGGTCACGCACGACCCCCGCCGCGGCCGCGACGTGCACCGAGGTGGGGAAGACGTCGTTCGAGGACTGCGAGGCGTTGACGTGGTCGTTGGGGTGCACCTCGCGGCCGAGGGTGCGTGAGGCGAGGGTCGCGAGGACCTCGTTCATGTTCATGTTCGACGAGGTGCCCGAGCCGGTCTGGAACACGTCGACCGGGAAGTGGGCGTCGTGCCGCCCCGTCGCGACCTCGTCGGCTGCCGAGACGATCGCGTCGGCGACGTCGGCCGGCAGGACGCCGAGCTCGGCGTTGGCGCGCGCCGCGGCCTTCTTGACGCGGGCCAGGGCCTCGATGTGGCCGCGCTCGAGCGGGGTCCCCGAGATGGGGAAGTTCTCGACGGCGCGCTGGGTCTGGGCGCGGTACAGGGCGTCGGCCGGAACCCGGACCTCGCCCATCGTGTCGCGCTCGGTGCGGTAGCTCTCCTCAGTCATGCTCGCCATCCTCGCACCCCACGCGGCGCGCGATCAGCCCGGCCGGGGTGCCGTCGTCGTCTCGCCCAGCTCGCCTGCGGCCTCGACCAGACGGACCCGCCCCTCGGCGAGGGCGTACTCGAGCCCGACGACGGCGCAGCGCCCCTCGGCGACGGCCTCGCTCAGCGCTGCCGAGTAGCTCTGCAGCATCCGCACCGTGTGCCGGACGTGCTCACGGCCGAGACCCGCCGGGGTGGGAGGGAGCATCGGGCGGTCGGCGTCGTGCTCTGTCGCGTCCTGGGTGCCGGGCTCGGGCAGGTTGACGATGCTGGGGATGACGCGGTCCACGACCGCGCGGACGAACCCGCTGGGCATCCGCCCGGTCGAGAGGGCCTCGGCCGCGGCACCGACCGCCCCGCAGGAGTCGTGGCCCAGGACGATCACGATCGGGGCGCCGAGCACCGTCACGCCGTACTCGATCGAGCCGATCACCGTGGTGTCGACCACGTGACCCGCCGTGCGCACCACGAAGAGGTCCCCGAGCCCCTGGTCGAAGACGATCTCGGCGGCGACGCGGGAGTCCGAGCAGCCGAAGACGACCGCGAAGGGGTACTGCGCGGTGCTGGTCTCGGTGCGGTGGTCGACCCCCTGGGAGGGGTGCTCCATGTCTCCGCGGACGAAGCGGTCGTTGCCCTCGACGAGAGCGGTCCACGCCTGGGCAGGGGTGAGGGTCCGTGGCATGAGCACATCCTGGCAGGCCGACCCCGACCTGGGCCGAGGCCGTCTCGGGTGGCGGGCCGCCCGGTGGCGGTGTAGCCATGTCGCAGGGCGGTCGACGGCGACGGCCCCCGGACGGCAGGAGTGGCGGTGCGACGACGCAGAGCAGCGGCGGGGGCCCTCGGCCTCACGGCCGCGATGGTGCTGGTGGGATGCGGGGGCGAGGACGGGCCGCCGACCCTGACCTGGTACACCAACCCCGACGCGGGCGGGCAGGCGGTGATCGCCCAGAGGTGCACCGAGGAGGCCGACGGGGCCTACCGCATCGAGGTCTCGACGCTGCCCCGTGAGGCGAGCGAGCAGCGGCAGCAGCTGGCGCGACGGCTGGCGGCCGAGGACGCCTCGATCGACCTGATGAGCCTGGACCCGCCCTTCATCCCCGAGTTCGCCAACGCCGGCTTCCTCGCCGAGATCCCCGCCGAGATGGCCGAGCGCGTGAGCGAGGACGTCGTGGCCGGAGCCCTGGCCGGGGCGACCTGGGAGGACGAGCTCGTGACGGTGCCCTTCTGGGCCAACACCCAGCTGCTCTGGTACCGCGAGTCGGTGGTCGAGGAGGCCGGGCTCGACATGTCGGAGCCGGTGACCTGGGACCAGCTCATCGAGGTCGCCCAGGAGCAGGACCTCGTCCTGGGCGTGCAGGGGACCAAGGCCGAGTCGATGACCGTGTGGATCAACGCCCTGGTCGCCTCGGCGGGGGGCACCATCGTCGAGAACCCCGAGGCGCCGACGGACGAGATCACCCTCGGCCTCGACTCCGAGGCGGGCCGGGAGGCCGCCAGGATCATGGGCGAGATCGGTGGTGGCGGGCTCGGCGGGCCAGGGCTGCCCACGGCGGACGAGAACGCCAACCTCTCGGTCTTCCAGGGGGACCGGGCCTCGTTCATGGTCAACTGGCCCTTCGTGTGGACCGCGACGGTCGACGCCGTGGACGCCGGGACCCTCGACGCCGAGGTTCTCGAGGACTTCGGCTGGGCCATCTACCCGCAGGTGGTCGAGGGTGAGGAGAGCCGTCCGCCGTACGGGGGCATCAACATCGGCGTCGGCGCCTTCTCGAACCACACCGACCTGGCCCTCGAGGCCGCCGAGTGCGTCGTGGCCCCGGAGAACCAGGCCGAGTACTTCGCGACCAACGGGAACCCGCCCGCCTCGACCGCGGCCTACGACGACCCTGCGGTGCAGGACGCCTTCCCGATGGCCGACCTCATCCGTGAGTCTCTCGAGCAGGCCGAGCCCAGGCCCCAGACGCCGTTCTACAACGAGGTCTCGACCGGGTTGCAGGAGACCTGGCACCCGGCCTCGGCGGTCTCGGACTCGACACCGGCCAGCTCGGCCGACTTCATCACCGCCGTCCTGCGAGGGGAGCGCCTGCTGTGAGCACCCAGATCACCCCGGCGGCCGGCGGGCGAACCCCCCAGGCCGCCGCCGACCAGGAGGAGGCCGAGGTCCGTCGTGGTCATGAGGCCGAGCGCAGCGACCGGACCCGGGCGGAGGCCCGCCTCGGCTGGTACCTCGCCGGGCCCGCCTTCGTCGTCATGCTCGCCGTCACGGCCTACCCGATCCTCCAGGCCACGTTCGACTCCCTGTTCCGGTTCAAGCTCACCGCCCAGGACGAGCGTGAGTTCATCGGGCTGGGCAACTACTCCATGATCCTCACCGACCCGGTCTTCTGGTCCTCGATGTGGGTGACCCTGCTCATCACCGTCGTGACCGTCCTGGTCGAGCTGGTGCTGGGCTTCGCCCTCGCGCTGGTGATGCACAGGGCGGTCCGCCAGCTCCGTGGGCTGCTCCGGACCGCGATCCTGGTGCCGTACGGGATCATCACGGTGGTCTCGGCCTTCGCGTGGTTCTACGCCTTCGACATCAACTCGGGCTTCGTGAACTCGTGGTTCTCGTGGGTCCCGGGGATCGACGAGAACCTCAACTGGTTCGCCGAGACCGGGCCCAGCCTGTTCGTCATCATGGCCTCGGAGATCTGGAAGACGACCCCGTTCATCTCCTTGCTGCTCCTCGCCGGGCTCGCGCAGGTCCCGGGCGACCTCGAGGAGGCCGCCGAGGTCGACGGCGCCACGTGGTGGCAGCGGCTCAAGCGCGTGGTCATCCCGAACATGAAGGCCGCGATCATGGTGGCGGTCCTGTTCCGGGCCCTGGACGCCTTCCGCATCTTCGACAACGTGTTCATCATGACCGGTGGCGCGAACAACACCCAGGTGCTCTCGCTGCTCGCCTACGACCAGTCGATCTCGCGGCTCGAGATCGGCCTCGGATCGGCGATCTCCGTGCTGCTGTTCCTGTGCGTGCTGCTGATCTGCTTCGCCGCGATCAAGCTGTTCAAGGTCGATCTGGCCGGCGCGAGGGGGGAGGGCTGATGACAGGGCTCAGCACCAAGCAGCGTGTGTGGTGGGGGGTCATCACGGTCCTCGTCCTCGTGTACGCGCTCTTCCCCGTCGCGGCTGTCGCCGCGACGAGCTTCAAGCGCCCGAGCGAGCTCAACTCGGGGACGTTCCTCCCCCCGAACCCGACCTGGGGCAACTACGAGCAGATCCTCGTCGGGGACGCCCAGGGCCTGTTCCTGTCGGCTCTGCGCAACTCGGTGGGGATCTCGCTCATCGCGACGGCGATCGCGGTCGTCCTGGCGACGCTGGCGGCCTACGCGATCGCGCGGCTCGACTTCCCGGGCAAGCGGGTCGTTCTCACCACGGCCCTCGGGGTCTCGATCTTCCCGATCATCTCGCTGGTCACCCCGCTGTTCAACGTGTGGAGGAGCATCGGCCTGTACGACACCTGGGCGGGGCTGATCATCCCCTACCTCTCGCTGACCCTGCCGATCTCGATCTGGACCCTCTCGGCCTTCTTCCGGCAGATCCCCTGGGAGCTGGAGCAGGCGGCCCAGGTCGACGGCGCGACCAGCTGGCAGGCCTTCCGCAAGGCGATCGTGCCCCTCGCCGCCCCGGGGGTCTTCACCACGGCCCTGATCGCCTTCTTCATCGCCTGGAACGACTTCGTCTACGGCATCTCGCTGACCTCGACCGAGGCAGCCCGACCCGTGCCGGCGGCCCTGGCGTTCTTCACCGGTGCCTCGCAGTTCGAGGAGCCCACCGGCTCCATCTCTGCCGCGGCCGTGGTGGTCACCGTCCCCGTGGTCGTGCTCGTGCTGCTGTTCCAGCGTCAGATCGTGTCCGGCCTCACCCAGGGCGCGGTCAAGGGCTGACCTCCCGATCGACCAGGCCCAGACCGCCCACCAGATCAGCCCCGACCCGCCCGCCCAGACCGCGAGGAGATCCCATGGCTTCCATCGTCCTGAAGGACATCGTCAAGAAGTACGGCGACGGCTTCCCGGCCGTCAAGGGCGTGAGCCTGGACATCGCCGACGGTGAGTTCGTCATCCTGGTGGGCCCCTCGGGCTGCGGGAAGTCCACGCTGCTGCGGATGATCGTCGGGCTCGAGGACATCACCTCGGGGGACCTGGAGATCGGCGGCAAGCGGGTCAACGAGAAGGCCCCGCGCGACCGCCACCTCGCGATGGTCTTCCAGAACTACGCCTTGTACCCGCACCTGACCGTCTACGAGAACATCGCCTTCCCGCTGCGGCTCACCAAGGGCCAGTTCAGCCAGGAGGAGATCGACCGCAAGGTCAACCTCGCGGCCGACACCCTCGAGCTCCGGGACCACCTGGAGCGCAAGCCCGCCAACCTCTCGGGCGGGCAGCGGCAGCGGGTCGCGATGGGGCGAGCGATCGTGCGCGAGGCCGAGGCCTTCCTCTTCGACGAGCCGCTGTCCAACCTCGACGCCAAGCTCCGCGGGCAGATGCGCACCGAGATCGCGCGCATGCAGCGTCGGCTCGGCACCACGACGGTGTACGTGACCCACGACCAGACCGAGGCCCTGACCCTCGGGGACCGGGTCGCAGTCCTCAAGAAGGGCGAGCTCCAGCAGGTCGCGAGCCCTCGCGGGCTGTACGAGCAGCCGGCCAACCTCTTCGTCGCGGGGTTCATCGGCTCCCCGCCGATGAACTTCCTGCCGGGCGAGGTCGACGGGGGGACGATGCGTCTGCCCTTCGCGGAGGTGCCGATCGACGGCCCGCTGCGCGAGCGCATCGGTGACCGCAAGCTGGTCATCGTGGGCCTGCGACCCGAGCACGTCGAGGACGCCGCCCTGCTCGAGGGCGAGAAGATCGCGGGCGGGGTGCGGTTCGACGCCGAGATCGACGTGACCGAGTGGCTGGGGTCCGAGCTCTACGCCTACATCCCCTTCGACACGCACCCTGACGTCGCGGCCAAGCTCGAGGAGCTGGACCGGGACCTCGACGGCGAGGGCATGCGCACCCAGGTGATCGTGGCCCTGAGCTCCGAGAGCGACGTGCGCGACGGCGACGAGGCCCAGCTCTGGTTCGACCCGGCTCGTCTGATGGTCTTCGACCCCGAGACGGGGGAGAACCTGACCCGGGACGAGGAGGCCGTGGCTCGTATCGAGGAGGAGAACGAGGCCGACCGCAAGGCAGCGCTCGAGCGCGCCCAGGCCCGCGAGAAGAGGATCGCCGAGCGCAAGGAGCAGCGCGAGGCCGGACGGGCCTCCGGCGGAGGTGAGCGAGCCGCCTCCTGACCCACCGCGCCCCGGCGGTGGCGGAACCTCCTTGACCCAGCGACTATCGTCGCGCCATGTCTTGGGCCCCCTCTCGTCGTGCGGTGACGGTGGGGGCGGCAGCCGCGGTCGTCGCGCTGGCGACGGCGGGGGTCGCGGTGTGGCACGTGGACTCCCGGTACGAGGAGATCCCGCTGTACGCCGACGGGATCGTGGTCGACGCCGCGGGCCTGCCGCAGGTGGTGCTCGGCGACCCGACCGCTCAGGACGATCCCGCGCACCGTGTCGAGCAGAACCTGTGGATCGAGCGCGGCACGGTGCCCGGTCCCGAGTCCTACGCCGACATGGCCGAGCAGGCTCTGCGCGACCTCGACGCCCTGGTCCTGCCCGGAGGGGCGGCGATCGCCGGGGCCAACCCGGCCTGGCGCTACGTCTGGCCGCGGGACGCCTCCTTCACCGCGGTGGCCCTCGCCCGGACCGGCCACACCGAGGATGCTCTCGAGGTCCTCGACTACCTGCGGGTCATGCAGGACGTCACCTCGACCGGGGGAGTGTTCGAGGCTCGGTACCTGCCAGACGGGACGGGGGCCGTCCCGGACCAACGAGGTCTGCAGCTCGACGGCAACGGCTGGGTGCTGTGGGCGGTGGCCGAGTGGTATGCCGAGGCCGAGCCCGGTGCGCAGCGCGACGCCGACCTGGAGCGCCTTCGTCCGCTGGTCGAGCGGTCCGTGACGGCCATCCGGTCGAACATCGATCCGGCCACCGGGGTACCCGGGGTGTTCTCCGACTACTGGGAGGTCCGGGAGACGGCGCCCACCCTCGGCACCCTCGCGCCGCTGCTGGCCGGGGTCCGCGCGGCCGAGCCGGTCCTCGAGGCGCTGGGGGAGCCGTCAGCGGCGGACCTCGAGGCCCTGCTGAGCCGCGCCGTGGACGAGGAGTTCGCTCCAGACGGTTACCCGCGACACCTCGGCGGAAGGCACCGTGACACCTCGGTGGCCTTCCTCATGCCGCCCTTCGCCCCCCTCGAGGCCGAGGTGGCCGAGGCCTGGACCGCGGCTGCCGAGGGGATGGCGCGCCCGGGGGGCGGGCTCGCCCCCGGGGAGGGATGGAAGTCCGACGGCATCTCCTGGACCCCGGAGACCGCGATCTGGGCCCTCACGGCTGCGGCCTCGGGGGACGTCGAGCAGGCCGAGCACTGGCTCGACTGGCTCGACGAGCACCGGACCGAGCGTGGGGCCCTGCCCGAGAAGGTGCTCTGGGACGGCAGCCCTTCGGCCGTGGCCCCGCTGGCCTGGACCGCCTCGACCGTCCTCATCACCCTCGACGAGCTCGACCGGCTCGAGGAGACAGGCTGAGTCGAGAGCGCAGGGCCGCGCAGGCCAGCTGATCGGGACCGGGCCGCTCGGGATCGGGCCGCTCGCGCGCGGACCGATC
Organism: Actinotalea soli; assembly: GCF_017565425.1. Lineage (GTDB taxonomy): Bacteria > Actinomycetota > Actinomycetes > Actinomycetales > Cellulomonadaceae > Actinotalea > Actinotalea soli. The sequence continues at coordinate 412,051 of NZ_JAGEMK010000003.1, read as the reverse complement.
GTGAGCGGAGCGCGATGCGGTCCTCTCAGAGCTCGGTGAGCTCGCTCCGGTTCGGGGGGTTGGCCCCTGCCCGGCTCACCGTGATCGCCGCGATCTCCGCGCACCGTTCGAGGACTCCGCGCAGGGTCTCGGCGGGGGCCGCGTTCAGGGCCTCACGGTTCTCGGCGCCGAGGAGCTGCGCCGACCACAGGCCGTCGATCAGGCCGCCCATGAAGGAGTCGCCCGCGCCGACGGTGTCGGCGACGGTGACCCTGGGCGCAGCGACGTCGACCTCGTGGCCGGTCGCCAGGACCCCCGTCGCGCCCTCGCCACCCCGTGTGACGACGACCAGGGCGGGCCCGGCCTGAGCCCACCGTCGTGCGATCTCGAGGGGGTCGACGCCGGGCTCGAGCCAGGCGAGGTCCTCGTCGCTGACCTTGACCACGTCGGCGAGGGCCACGATCCGTTCGACGACCTCGCGGGTCTGGTCCGCGGGAGGCATGAGCGAGGGCCGGAGGTTGGGGTCGTAGGTGATCGTCGCCGAGTCCCGGCGGGCCTCGAGGACGTGCGCGACGTCGGGGCCACCGGGCTCGAGGACCGCGGCGATCGAGCCGGTGTGCACCACGAGCGGAGGTGTCACCGGGGCCGTCCACCGCTCCGGCACCTGCCACGACAGGTCGAACTCGTAGCCGGCCGTGCCCTGCTCGTCGAGGGTCGCGGTCGCGACCGAGGTCCGTGCGGCCGAGTCGCTGCCGGGGCTGATCGTCACCCCGTTGCCGCTCAGGTGGCCTCGCAGCATGTCACCGTGGGCGTCGGGGCCGAACCAGGTGAGCAGGTCGACGGGGCGGCCGAGCCGCGCGAGGCCCAGGGCTACGTTGGCCGGGCTCCCCCCGGGGTGCTCCTCGGCGGAGCCGTCGGGTCGGCGCACCACGTCGATCAGCGCCTCCCCGATGACCAGGGCGCGGCGCTCGGACTCGTCGACCATCACCTCGGGGGAGGGCTCGATGCCCGGGTCCATCTCGCCCTCGGTCCGGTCACGCTCGATCACCCCGGAGGGGGGTGCGTCGAGGCCGACGGGCTCGGGCCCGGGCTGGTCCGGTGCGGCGGGGCCGTCGGGGTGCTCGGGCGGGGCGGTGGGCTCGGTCATGTCTGGTCCTTGCTCGTCGTCGAGGGAGGGGTCTGATCGGGTCCTGCGGCGCGGGCGGCGTCGAGCCTCTCGCGGGCGCCGTCGAGCCACTCCTGGCAGCGCTGGGCGAGAGCCTCACCGCGTTCCCAGAGCGCGAGGGAGCCCTCGAGGGTCTCGCCTCCCGTCTCGAGCCGGGCGACGACCGTGACCAGCTCGTCGCGGGCCTGCTCGTAGCTGAGGTCGGCGATGGCCTCGCCCTGGCTTCCGTCGGCTGTCACGTCGCTCCTTCGTCCTCGTGCTCGGGTCCAGTAAACCGCGGGGTCGCCGGGGCGACCGTCGCCGGCAGCTCGCCGCGGGCCACCCTGATGCGCAGGGCCTGCCCGACCTCGACCTCCGCGGGGTCCCGCAGCACGAGGTCGTCCCCGTGCTGGACGACTGCGTACCCGCGGTCCAGCGTGGCGGCCGGGCTGAGGGCTCGCACCTGGGCCGCGAGCCGGCTGACGTCGGCGGCGCCGGCGTGCAGGCGGTCCTCGAGGGCGCGGCGCCCGGCCTGACGCCGGCGAGCCACCTGCTCGGCCTCGGCGTCGAGCACCGTGTGCGGCCGGGCCAGCACCGGGCGGCTCCGCATCGCGGCGAGGCCCTCCTCCTCGCGGTGCAGGCGATGGGTGATGGCGGCCCGGATGCGGCTGCGGGCCTGCTGCAGGCGCGCGCGCTCCTCACCGATGTCGGGCACGATCTGCTTGGCGGCGTCCGTCGGTGTCGAGGCGCGGTGGTCGGCCACGAGGTCGAGGAGCGGCGCGTCCGTCTCGTGCCCGATGGCGCTCACCAGCGGGGTGCGGCACGCGGCGGCCGCGCGCACGAGGGTCTCGTTGCTGAACGGGAGCAGGTCCTCGACCGCGCCCCCTCCTCGGGCGACCACGATGACCTCCACGGCGGGGTCGGCGTCCAGCTCGGCGAGGGCGGCCGAGACCTGGCTCACGGCCTGGGTGCCCTGGACGGCGACCTCCCGGATCTCGAACCGGACCTGCGGCCACCGGGCCCGGGCGTTGACCACGACGTCGTGCTCGGCCTTGGACTCGCGCCCGCAGATCAGGCCGACGACCCGTGGCAGGAAGGGCAGCGGCTTCTTGCGGGAGGGCTCGAACAGCCCTTCGGCGGCGAGGATGCGCTTGAGGTGCTCGATGCGCGCGAGCAGCTCCCCGACGCCGACAGCGCGGATCTCGTCGGCCTGCATCTGCAGCGAGCCGCGCTTGGGCCAGAACGCCGGCGTGACGTGCACGACGACGTGCGCGCCCTCGGAGATCTCGGTGGTGGCCTGCTCGAGGACCCGGGTGTGCAGGGAGACGGGGACCGAGACGTCGGTGTCGGTGTCCCGCAGGGTGAGGAAGGCGAGGGTGGTGCCGGGGCGGCGGTTGAGCTGGACGACCTGCCCCTCGACCCAGACGCTGGGCATGCGCTGGATGTACTCGGCGATCTTGGCCGAGAGGTGACGGACGGGCCACGGCGTCCCCGCGGTGGTGTCGAGGGCGCGGGCCGGGAGCGCGCCGGTGGTCGAGGTCACGCGCCCAGCCTGCCATCTGCCACCGACGCGGCACGCGCAGGACCCGGGTGGACGAGGTCCGTAGACTGAGGCGGTGAATCCCTCTGCCACCACTGACACCAAGCGTGTGCTGCTCGCCGCACCGCGTGGGTACTGCGCGGGAGTGGACCGGGCGGTGATCGCGGTCGAGAAGGCCCTGGACCACTACGGGGCCCCGGTCTACGTCCGCAAGGAGATCGTCCACAACAAGTACGTCGTGGAGAGCCTCTCCGAGCGCGGTGCGATCTTCGTCGAGGAGACCGACGAGGTGCCCGAGGGCGCCCGCGTGGTCTTCTCCGCCCACGGCGTCTCCCCAGCCGTGCACGCCTCGGCCGCCGCTCGTTCCCTGCAGACCATCGACGCGACCTGTCCCCTGGTCACGAAGGTGCACAAGGAGGCCGTGCGCTTCGCGAGCGACGACTACGACATCCTGCTCATCGGCCACGACGGTCATGAAGAGGTCGAGGGCACCGCAGGCGAGGCCCCGGACCACATCCAGGTGGTCAACTCCCCGGACGAGGTCGGCAAGGTCACCGTGCGGGACCCGGACAAGGTCGTGTGGCTCTCGCAGACGACGCTGTCCGTGGACGAGACCATGGAGACGGTGCGTCGGCTGCGCGAGCGGTTCCCGAGCCTGCAGGACCCGCCCAGCGACGACATCTGCTACGCGACCCAGAACCGGCAGGTGGCGGTCAAGAAGCTCGCCCCGGACTGCGACCTCGTGATCGTGGTCGGATCGGCGAACTCGTCGAACTCGGTCCGTCTGGTCGAGGTGGCCCTCAACGCCGGGGCGCGCACCTCCTACCGGATCGACCGTGCTGCGGAGATCGACCCCGCGTGGTTCGAGGGCGTCTCGACGGTCGGGGTCACCTCAGGGGCCTCGGTCCCCGAGATCCTCGTGCGCGACGTGCTCGAGGATCTCGCCGCGCGCGGCTACGCGACGGTCGAGGAGGTCCGGACGGCGACCGAGGACCTCATGTTCTCGCTGCCGCGCGAGCTGCGTGCCGACCTCAAGGCCGCGGGCCAGGCGCCTCCCCGCCCCACCCGTGGTGGCCGCCGCTCGCTCTCGGTCGAGCCGGCCTGACCTCGCTCAGGCCGAGCCGGCGCGTCGCTCAGCCTCGGGCCGACCTGGCGCTGCGCTCGGCGTGAGGTCCTCGAGGGAGACGACGCGGTGGTCCTGCGCGGCGACGAGCTCGGGGGCCTGGACCTGGCGCGCGGCACGGTCCACCTGGGCAGGCGCCTCGAGCTCGGCGTCGGTGACCTGGAGGTCGGCCATGCGGCGCGCGCTGACCAGCACCCGGGACTCGAGCGAGCTCACGGACTCGTTGTAGGCCTTGACGGCTCCGTCGAGCTGGCGCCCGAGCCGTCCGACGTGGCCGCCGAGGGTGGCGAGCCTGCCGTGGAGCTCTCGGCCGAGGGTCAGCACCTGCTGGGCGTTGGCGGCGAGGGCCTCCTGCCGCCAGGCGTAGCCCACGGTGCGCAGCAGCGCGACGAGGGTCATCGGGGTGGCGAGCACCACGTTGCGTTCCATGGCGTACTCGTAGAGCCCGGGGTCGACCTCGAGGGCGGCGTGCAAGAAGGGCTCGGCCGGCACGAACATCACGACGAACTCGGGGGCGGGGGAGAACTGCTCCCAGTACTGCTTGGCCGCGAGGTCGTCCACGTGCTTGCGCAGGTGGCGACCGTGAGCCGCGAGCCGTTCGCGCCGCACGGCGTCGTCGGTCGCCTGCACGGCCTCGAGGTAGCCGAGGAAGGCCACCTTGGCGTCCAGCACCACCTGCTTGCCGCCGCTGAGCCGCACCACCATGTCCGGGCGCTGCAGACCGTCGTCGGTGCGGGTCCCCGTCTGCTCGAGGAAGTCGACGTGGTCGAGCATGCCGGCAGCCTCGACCACGCGTCGCAGCTGCAGCTCGCCCCACCGGCCCCGGACCTGGGAGGAGCGCAGCGCCGTGACGAGCTGGCCCGTCTCGTTGCGCAGCAGCTCGGAGACCTCGTGCATCGACCGCAGCTGCTCACCCAGGGCGGCCTGGCCCGCGGTGCGGGCCTGCTCGGCCGTGGTCATCTCGGCCTTCACCTGGTCGATCACGCGGGTCAGCGGGTCGACCATGGCGCGCACGGCCTGCTCACGCTGGGCGAGGGTCGCGTCGTGCTGCTGCTCGGAGGCCCGGAGCCGTTGCTCGGCGAGCCCGAGGAACTGCTGGTTGTTGGCGGAGAGCGCGTCCGAGGCGACGGTGCGGAACTGCTCGAGGAGCCGTTGCTGGTCACCCTGGGCGTTCGCGACCCGTTCCGCGGCGACCCGCCGTTCGGCGTCGAGCAGGGCCGTGGCCTGGGTGAGACGCCCCTCGAGCCGACGGGTGCGGTGTCCCAGCCTCAGGTGCGCAGCGAGCCAGCCCAGGGCTGCGCCGAGGACCAGGCCGACGAGGACCAGCAGGATCTCCATGACGAGCACCCTCCCAGGGACCACCGACACCGGCTTCACCGTGGTCCGCTGCGCGCCGCCCCGGGCTCGACCCGTAGACTCGTCCCCCGTGGCTCTCAGCATCGGCATCGTCGGACTGCCCAACGTCGGCAAGTCCACCCTGTTCAACGCCCTGACCCGTGCGGGGGTGCTCGCCGCGAACTACCCGTTCGCGACGATCGAGCCCAACATCGGCGTGGTCTCCCTGCCTGACCCGCGCCTCGACACGTTGGCGGGGATCTTCGGCAGCGAGCGGGTCGTGCCGGCGACGGTGTCCTTCGTGGACATCGCGGGCATCGTGCGCGGTGCGAGCGAGGGCGAGGGGATGGGCAACCAGTTCCTCGCCAACATCCGTGAGGCTGACGCGATCTGCCAGGTGGTGCGCGCCTTCGTCGACGAGGACGTGCACCACGTCGCGGGCAAGGTCGACCCGGCTGACGACCTCGACACCATCAACACCGAGCTCGTCCTCGCCGACCTGCAGACGGTCGAGAAGGCTCTGCCCCGCCTCGAGAAGGAGGTGCGCGGCAAGAAGACCGACGCCGCCGTCCTGACCGCGGCGCAGCGCGCCTACGAGGTGCTCGCCGAGGGCTCGACCCTCTTCGCGGCCCGCGACCGCCTCGCCAAGGCAGGTGTGGACCCGCAGGCGCTGCGCGAGCTCCAGCTCATGACCTCCAAGCCCTTCATCTACGTGGTGAACACCGACGAGGCCGGCCTGGCCGACGAGGGCCTCAAGGCCCGCATGCGTGAGCTCGTGGCCCCGGCGGAGGCGATCTTCCTCGACGCCAAGCTCGAGTCCGAGCTGGTCGACCTCGACCCCGAGGACGCGGCCGAGATGCTCGCCTCGACCGGGCAGGACGAGCCCGGTCTGAACCAGCTCGCGCGGGTCGGGTTCGAGACCCTCGGCCTGCAGACCTACCTCACGGCAGGGCCCAAGGAGGCCCGTGCGTGGACCATCCGCACGGGGTGGACCGCCCCGCAGGCGGCTGGCGTGATCCACACCGACTTCGAGCGCGGCTTCATCAAGGCCGAGGTCATCAGCTTCGAGGACCTGGTCGAGGCGGGGTCCATCGCCAACGCCCGCGCCGCCGGCAAGGCCCGCATCGAGGGCAAGGACTACGTCATGGCCGACGGCGACGTCGTGGAGTTCCGCTTCAACGTGTAGTCAGGGCAGGTGGCCGTCCTTACCATGGGTGCTACGCCCAGGGTGCGGCCGCGTATGCGTGCCTGTCGTTGCGCGGGCGAGGACCGAGGGGGCGTCGCGTGCGGGGGATCCTGCCACTGGGCCGGACACTCGGCTCTGTCGCGCTCGGCGCCGCCATCGCAGGGTGCTCGATGTCGAGCGCACCGTCGGCGTCTGAGGAGCCGGACGCCACAGCCGCGGTGACGGCCCTCGAGCCACTCGCCGCGCCGATGCGGGCGGAGACGGCATCCCCCGACGCGGCAGGTGGCGACCTCGATCCGCTGGCCGGCTACGTGGAGGTGGGCGAGGGCTCGTGGATCCCGGCCGGCGGTCCCGGCGACTGCACCGGATCCGCCTACCTGTCCATCGGCACCGCAGGGGGGAAGGGCGTGGCCGAGCTCCTCCTTCCGGAGAACCTTGCGGACACGGGGTCTCGGAGGTTCGCCGACGGAGAGGTCGGCTATGACGGTGAGGGGCGCATCGCGACCTACACGGCTGCAGCGGGGGACGTCGAGGGTGTGATCGGGGAGCGCCTCTGCGTCGACAACGGGGGATTGCTCGGGATGCTCAACGGGCACGCTCCTGATGAGCCGATCCAGCCGGGCGAGGTGCTGGTGATCGACCCGGCGGCAGTTCCCGGGTTCGAGTACGAGGGCACGTCCGACTGACCGCTCAGGTCCGCCATGGGTGGTGGGACCTACCAGCTGACCCAGCCCGGCGGCAGGCGCCGCGCGCGCGGCATGGTCCCGGCGTCGACCTGTCCGGGTCGCACGTCTGCACCGAGGACGTCGGTGCGCCTGTGCGTCCACGGTGCAGATGTGCGACGTCGCGCAGGGAAGGCTCCCGGGCGTCCGGGCGGCAGGCTAGGCGGGGCCGTCCGGGCTGAGGGTGCTGCGCGATGTTTCGGACGTGTACCGGTCGGTGCAGCGGGTGTCGTCCGGTGAGGCCTCGGCGCCCTGAGGGGTCTCACCCACCGACATCTCGAGTCGTGACGTGCTAGGGACCGGGGAGGCCGGGCTGTGCCACCGATTCGTTGCCCGTGGGTCCGTCTCGCGCTAGAAACCGTCGCCGAAGCAGGGTTGCCCGACGGCTTCCTTGCGAGGGCGGCCAGCGTCGCGTTCCACGATGTGAGACCTACTGGCCAGTATCGAATGCGTAACGATCGGACTTCCGGCTCGTGACGTGTCCCGGGAGCCTCATTCGGCGGTTGTATGGTCACGGTCATCCATGGTGGACACGGGTGGCCCGTGCTCCTCGCACCCCTCGCGGTTCGAAGACACAGGTCGTGCGCGGCCCTACCGCATCCTTGTCAGGAGGAACAGTGAAGATCAGGCGAATCGGCGCCGCAGGCGCCATCGTCGCGACGGGTGCGCTCGTACTGAGTGCGTGCTCGACCCCCGAGGGGAGCGAGATCGAGGAGGACACCTCGGTCAGCATCGGCTGGAACCAGTCGTTCTACTCGCAGAACAACCTCACGGACACCGGCAACGCGACGGCCAACGCGAACATCCTGTATTTGACGAACGCTCAGTTCAACTACTACGACGGCGACCTCAACGTCGCCCAGAACGAGGACTTCGGCTCGTACGAGGTCACCTCGGAGGACCCCTTCACGGTGTCGTACACCGTGAACGAGGGCGTCACGTGGTCGGACGGCGCGCCTGTCGACGCCTACGACGTGTTCCTCTACTGGGCTGCCAACAACGACCGCTGGGACAACGTCGCGCCCGAGTACGACCCCGAGACCGGCGAGATCACCAACCAGGACGCGATCGACGCAGGCGTCTACTTCAGCTCGACCACCCCGGCGGCCAACCTGATCTCGGGCATGCCCGAGATCAGTGACGACGGGCGCACGGTCACCTTCGAGTACGACGAGCCCCGCTCCGACTGGGAGGTCTCGATCCAGCCCTCTCCCGTCGCGGCGCACGCCCTCGTCGGCGTCGCCCTCGAGGTCGAGGACGCCCAGGAGGCCAAGGAGCGCCTGTACGACGCGTTCGCGAACGACGTCACCGAGGACCTGTCGGCCATCTCGGCGGCGTGGAACACCGGCTTCGACTTCACCTCGCTGCCCGACGACGAGCGTCTCTACCTCTCCTCTGGCGCCTACGTCATGACCGACTTCGTCGAGGGCCAGTACCTCACGGTCACCGCGCGCGACGACTACGAGTGGGGCCCGACCCCGCAGGTCGAGGCGATCACGGTCCGCTACAACGAGGACCCGCTGGCCTCGGCCACCGCGCTGCAGAACGGTGAGGTCGACCTGATCTCCCCGCAGGCCTCGGTCGACCTGGTCGCGACCCTCGAGGGCATGGACGGCGTCGAGTTCGAGGGCACGTCCGAGGGCACCTACGAGCACGTCGACGTCGTCTTCAACAACGGTGGCCCGTTCGACCCCGCCACCTACGGTGGTGACGAGGAGACCGCTCGCCTCGTGCGTCAGGCCTTCCTCCTCTCGGTGCCGCGCACCGAGATCATGGAGAAGCTGATCCAGCCGATCCAGCCGGACGCCGTGCTGCGCAACTCGCACAACCTCGTCCCGGACGCCCCGAACTACGAGGAGGTCGTCTCCAGCAACGGCTCTGACCTCTTCTCGGAGGACGACCAGGCCAACCGGGACGCGGCCGCCGACCTACTCGCCGAGGCCGGGGTCGAGACCCCGATCGACGTGCGCTTCCTCTACGGCGAGGGCAACGTCCGTCGCGAGAACCAGTACGAGCTCATCTCGAACTCGGCCTCCGAGGTCGGCTTCAACGTGATCGACGAGGGTGACGTCGACTGGGGCCCGCGCCTGGCGCAGTCCAACACGTACGACGCCTCGCTGTTCGGCTGGCAGTCCACGAGCACCTTCGCGCTCAACGGCCAGGCGAACTTCATCACCGACGGCAACAACAACTTCGGTGGCTTCTCGAGCGAGACGATGGACGCCTACTGGGACGAGCTCTCGACCAACACCGACCCCGAGGTCGAGACCGAGCTGCTCATCCAGATCGAGACCGAGCTCAACGAGGCCGGCTTCTCGGTGCCGATCTTCCAGCACCCGGGCGTGATGGCCTGGCGTGACGTGCTGGGTGGCACCTCGACCATCCCGCTCTCGCCGACCATCTTCTGGAACTACTGGGAGTGGGACATCAGCGCGGAGGACTCGATCGAGGCCCCCGGCGCTGACGCCGAGACCGAGTGACCACGGTTCAGCCCTGCTGAACCACTGAGTGCATGACCGGTGGGGTACCGCGGTCCGCCGCGGTACCCCACCGAGCGTGAGGGCGGTCCGTCGACGCCTCCGCTCACCCGAGACGGGCCCCCGCCCCTCGGGCTGCCTGGTGGCGCCAGTCGCCGACCGGGTGGAGGTCCCCAGGAGAACCCCGGGTGAACTTCCCTTCCGACGGTCCGCGTAGACTCACGCCGACCATGACCCACGTCCAGCGAGGTCCAGCACCCCATGGCAACCTCAGTGTCGAGCCGCGCGAGCGGTGACGAAGCGGTCTCTGCCGCTCCGGTCTCCGCCACCGGCCCACGCGCCCGTCTCCGAGCGAGCGGGCCGATGCTCGCCTTCATCGGCAGGCGCCTCCTGTCCTCGGCGATCGTGCTCCTCGGAGCCACCTTCATCGTCTACATGCTCCTCGCGTACTCCCTCGACCCGCTCGAGGAGCTCTACGCGAGCTCGGCGCCCAACCGCGACCAGCTCATCCAGCAGCGGATCGACCTGCTGAACCTCGACACCCCCGCCCCCGTGCGGTACCTCTCGTGGCTCGGTGGAGCTGCCGGTTGCCTCGTCGGACAGTGCGACCTGGGCAGCAGCTGGGTGACGAACCAGCCGGTCGTCACGATGCTGTCCTCGGCGATCCCCCAGACGGTCACCCTCATCGGGATGTCGGTCGTCGTGGCTCTCGCCCTCGGTGTCACGGTCGGCATCGCCTCGGCGCTCCGCCAGTACACGGGCTTCGACTACGGCGTGACCTTCATGTCCTTCGTGCTGTACTCGCTGCCCTCCTTCTGGGTCGCGGTGCTGCTCAAGCTCTGGGGCGCGATCGGGTTCAACGACTTCCTCGCCGACCCACGGATATCTCCGCCGGTGATCGCAGGGATATCGCTCCTCGGCGGTCTGGTGTGGCAGGCGATCGTCGGAGGGAACGCGCGACGTCGCGCCACGACCTTCGTCATCGCCGGCGCTGCGACCGCGGCCATGCTGACCTTCATCACGACCACGGGCTGGCTGCTGGACCCGAGCCTCGGGCCCGTCGTGATCGGCATCCTGGGTGCGGCCATCGCCTTCGGGGTCACGGCGATCGCGGCCGGCCTGCGCAACCGCAAGGCCCTCTACTCCGCGCTCACCGCCGTCGGACTCGGTCTCGCTCTCTACTACCCGCTCCAGTTCGCCTTCGTGAACGCCAGCGCGCTGATGATCGTCGGCTTCGGTCTGCTCACGGTGCTCTCGGGCGTCGTCATCGGGTGGCTCTTCGGTGGGCCGGACCGCGGGCAGTCGATGCGCGCGGCGGCGATCACCGCGGTCTTCGTCGCCATCCTCATCTTCGTGGACCGTCTGATGGGCGTGTGGGAGGTCTACAGCAACTCGAGCAGGATCGCCGGACGACCGATCGCCACGATCGGGTCGCAGACCCCTGGCCTGACCGGTGACTTCTGGGTCGAGACCCTCGACACCTACACGCACCTGATCCTGCCGACGATCGCGCTGATCCTCATCTCCTTCGCCTCCTACACGCGGTACTCGCGGGCGAGCCTCCTCGAGGTGATGAACCAGGACTACATCCGCACCGCGCGGGCCAAGGGCCTCTCGGAGCGGGTGGTGACGGTCCGGCACGCCTTCCGCAACGCGCTCATCCCGCTCGCGACGATCGTGCCCCTCGACATCGCCAACCTCTTCGGCGGGGCGATCATCACCGAGCGGATCTTCGGCTGGACCGGCATGGGCACCCTCTTCATCCAGGGCATGAACCGCCACGACGTCGACCCGGTGATGGGCTACTTCATCGTCGTCGGGACCCTCCTGGTCCTCGCGAACATCGTCGTCGACTTCGTCTACGCAGCCCTCGACCCCAGGATCCGGGTGAACGCATGAGTACCCCCACGCCCACGAACCCGCAGCCCGGCGGGCACGCCGACCCGGCCGAGAACGTCGAGAACGCGATCGAGCTCAAGGAGGTCGAGGGCCTCTCCCAGGGGCGCATCGTCCTGCGCCGCTTCCTCCGCCACCGCGGAGCGATGACCGCAGCCGTGGTGCTGACCGGGATCGTCCTGCTCGCGACGACCTCGATCGGCTGGGGGCCCATCCCCGGCTGGTGGCAGTTCAACTACCGCGAGAACCTCCCGATCGTGAACGCCGGCGGCGCTCCGACCATGTCCTTCGACGGCGGCATCTCGATCGGTGACCACCCGTTCGGCCAGGACAACATCGGCAAGGACGTCTTCGCGCTGGTGATGCGTGGCACCCAGCAGTCTCTGCTGGTCATGACGATCATCGGCCTGGTCGCGAGCACCATCGGCATCGTGATGGGGGCCCTCGCGGGCTACTTCCGCGGTCGCCTCGACAACCTGCTCATGCGGTTCACCGACATGATCATCACGATCCCGATCATCATGATCGGAGCGATCCTCGGTGTCCTCGTCGGGGGCGCGAGCCCGATCACCCTGGCGCTGGCACTCAGCTTCGTCACCTGGACCTCCATGGCGCGTCTGGTGCGTGGCGAGTTCCTCTCGCTGCGCGAGCGCGAGTTCGTCGACGCGGCCCGCGTGGCGGGGGCGAGCAGCGGACGGATCATGTTCAAGCACATGCTGCCCAACGCGGTGGGCGTGATCATCGTCAACGCCACGCTCCTCATGGCCTCGGCCATCCTCCTCGAGACCGCCCTCAGCTACCTGGGCTTCGGCATCACGTCCCCGGACGTGTCCCTGGGCAACCTCATCAACCAGTACCAGACCGCCTTCGCGACCCGGCCGTGGCTGTTCTGGTGGCCCGGGCTGTTCATCGTGCTGATCGCGCTGTGCGTGAACTTCATCGGTGACGGGCTGCGGGACGCCTTCGACCCGCGCCAGCGGAAGATCCCCAGCCAGCGCAAGATGGCCAAGGGCTGAGCCCGGTGGCCAGCCCGTCAGAGGCGAACGGCGACGAGGGCCAGGGCCGAGAGCAGGCCCACGGCCAGGGCGGGCACGACGTGCCACCGCACCCCGGGACGTGCTGCCTCGAGCCTGGGGTCGTCGAGGTGCCCGGCGTCACGAAGCTCCTCCCAGCGGCGGCGCACGTGGGCCGCCGCCTGGCCGGAGGGCGAGGTGATCAGGTCACCAGGACGCACGCCACCTGCGCCGTACGTGGACTCGGGCAGGTGCGCGAGGTCCTCCGGGCCGGCGCCGAGGGCCTGCATGCGTCCCGGTGCGGGGGCGGCCCACGCGGAGTAGGTGCCATAGGCCGTCTCGAGGGTCAGCGCGTACTTGGTGTCGATCCGCAGGATCGCCGGCCAGGGCAGGTGCACCGTGCGCAGGACGTTGCGCAGCTCGACGCCGCTGTCGTCGACCAGGACTGCCGGGCGTCCCAGGATCGTCCACACCAGGACGGCCGGGACGAGCAGTGCCGGCAGGTACCGCAGGCCGACCACCGGGTCCTCGATCGTGGTGGCCACGAAGGCCACGCCGCACAGCACGCCGACCGCGACGGTCAGGATGCGTCCGCTCCGTGCTCTGAACTCGACCGTCTGCGACTCCACCCGGTCATCGTCCCAGATCCAGCAGGCGGGTCCGTCCCGACCGACCGCCTCCCGTGCCCCCACGCGCGCCTCCGTACCCGGACCGCGCGCCGTCGTGAAAGGACAGGGCCTCACCGTGGCTACTGACACCCCCACCACCGACCAGACGCCGATCCTCGAGGTCCGCGACCTCGGGGTCGACTTCTACGTCGAGGGCGAGTGGTTCCCCGCTGCTGTCGACGTCAGCTACGACGTCCACCCTGGTGAGGTCCTCGCGATCGTCGGCGAGTCGGGCTCGGGCAAGACCCAGTCCTCGATGTCCCTCATCGGGCTCCTGCCCCGCAACGGACGGGCCACGGGCAGCGCGAAGCTCGCGGGGCGGGAGCTGCTCGGCCTGCCGCACAAGCAGCTCTCGCGCGTGCGCGGCAAGGACGTCTCGGTCATCTTCCAGGAGCCGATGACGGCCCTGAACCCCGTGTACACGGTCGGCTTCCAGATCATCGAGACCCTGCGGACCCACTTCGACCTCGGGCCCAAGGCGGCCCGCGCGCGCGCCATCGAGCTGCTCACCCTCGTCGACATCCCGCAGCCGGCCAAGTCGGTGGACAAGTACCCGCACCAGCTCTCGGGCGGGCAGCGCCAGCGCGCGATGATCGCCCAGGCCCTGGCCTGCGACCCCAAGCTGCTGATCGCCGACGAGCCCACCACGGCCCTCGACGTCACGGTCCAGGCGGAGATCCTCAAGCTCATGCGGGACCTGCGGACCCGCATCGACTCGGGCATCATCCTCATCACCCACGACATGGGCGTGGTCGCCGACCTCGCGGACCGCGTGATCGTCATGAAGAACGGACGGATCGTCGAGTCCGGGCTCGCCGACGACATCTTCAACCGTCCGCAGGACCCGTACACCCGCCAGCTCCTCGAGGCCGTGCCCCACCTGGGCCGCGGGATCGAGGGCGGAACCTCGGGGGAGGAGACCCGCGCCAGCAGCACGACGACGGCACCGGTCGCCACCCCCTCGACGACCGACGGCGAGACGGCTGCCGCCTTCGTCGCCGAGAAGATGGTCATCGAGTACCCCAGCCGTGGCCGCACCCCGGCCTTCCGTGCGGTCGACGAGATCGACCTCACGATCGCCCGTGGCGAGGTCGTCGGCCTCGTCGGGGAGTCCGGATCGGGCAAGACCACGGTCGGACGGGCCGCCGTCGGGCTGCTGCCCGTCGCGGGTGGGTCCCTGCGCATCGGTGGCCAGGAGATGGCGGGCATCTCGAGCAAGGACCTGCGCGAGGTGCGCAACCACGTCTCGATCGTCTTCCAGGATCCCGGGTCCTCGCTCAACCCCCGGCTGCCGATCGGTGAGTCGATCGGCGAGCCCCTCAAGCTGCACAAGGTGGCTGCGGGGGGCGAGCTCGACCGTCGCGTCGAGGAGCTCCTGGACCAGGTCCACCTGTCCCGCACCATGCGCAACCGGTACCCGCACGAGCTCTCGGGTGGTCAGCGTCAGCGTGTGGGCATCGCCCGCGCCCTCGCGCTGAGCCCGCGGCTGCTCGTCGCCGACGAGCCCACCTCGGCCCTCGACGTCTCCGTCCAGGCCCGGGTGCTCGACCTCTTCCAGGAGCTGCAGCACGAGCACGGCTTCGCCTGCCTCTTCATCAGCCACGACCTCGCGGTCGTCGAGATCCTCTCGAGCAGGATCGCGGTGATGCACAAGGGCAAGCTCGTCGAGCAGGGGCCGCGGGACCAGATCCTGCGGAACCCGCAGCAGGACTACACCCGCCGGCTGCTCTCGGCCGTGCCGGTCCCCGACCCGGCCGAGCAGAAGATCCGCCGCGAGGAGCGCGACCGCCTGCTCGAGGAGGAGCTGGTCCGTATCGGGGTGCACACCTCGACGGGTCACCCTGCGGACCGTTCCGAGATCGAGCAGGCCGAGAACCGGATGACGACCGACGTGCAGCAGCGCGGCACCGGGCAGCAGGGCGCGACGGGAGGCGGCGTCTGAGGACCCGCCACCCCGGCAGACGGACGGCCCCTGACCCTCCCGGCCAGGGGCCGTCCGTCGTCCTGCGCGGTGACCGGGGCGTCGGCGTGTAAAATCGACTGGCGCCCCATGTCCGGCGCGCTCCCCGTCTTCTGAGATGAGTACTCCCATGCCTGTGCGCTCCGACCTGCGCAACGTCGCGATCGTCGCCCACGTCGACCACGGCAAGACCACCCTCGTCGACGCCATGCTGTGGCAGTCGGGCAGCTTCGGCTCCCACGCCCACATCGACGAGCGTGCGATGGACTCGGGGGACCTGGAGCGTGAGAAGGGCATCACGATCCTCGCCAAGAACACGGCGATCCGGTACCGCGGACCCGCCGCTGCTGCCGCGGGGGAGCCCGACGGCATCACCATCAACGTCATCGACACCCCGGGCCACGCCGACTTCGGCGGAGAGGTCGAGCGGGGCCTGTCCATGGTCGACGGCGTGGTGCTGCTCGTGGACGCGAGCGAGGGCCCCCTGCCGCAGACCCGCTTCGTGCTGCGCAAGGCCCTGGCGGCCAAGCTGCCCGTGATCCTCCTGGTCAACAAGGTCGACCGTCCCGACTCGCGGATCGAGGAGGTCGTCCACGAGTCGACCGACCTCCTGCTCGGCCTCGCGAGCGACCTCCACGAGGACGTGCCGGACCTCGACCTCGACGCGATCCTCGACGTCCCCGTGGTCTACGCCGCGGCCCGCGCGGGGCGCGCCTCCCTCACCCAGCCGGCCGACGGCGGTCTGCCGGATTCGGAGAACCTCGAGCCGCTCTTCCAGATGATCCTGGACAAGATCCCGGCCCCGACCTACACCGAGGGCGCCCCGCTCCAGGCCCACGTCACCAACCTGGACGCCTCGCCCTTCCTCGGCCGCCTGGCCCTGCTGCGCGTGTTCAACGGGACGTTGCGCAAGGGTCAGCAGGTCGCCTGGGCCCGGTCGGACGGCTCGATCACCAGCGTCAAGATCACCGAGCTGCTCGAGACCAAGGCCCTCGAGCGCGTCCCCACCGACTCCGCCGGACCCGGCGACATCGTCGCCGTCGCGGGCATCGCCGACATCACCATCGGTGAGACGCTGACCGACATCGACGACCCGCGGCCCCTGCCGCTGATCACCGTCGACGACCCGGCCATCTCGATGACCATCGGCATCAACACCTCACCCCTCGCGGGCAAGGGCGGCAAGGGCCACAAGGTCACCGCGCGCCAGGTGAAGGACCGCCTCGACTCCGAGCTAATCGGCAACGTCTCGCTCAAGGTGCTGCCCACCGAGCGTCCCGACGCCTGGGAGGTCCAGGGCCGTGGAGAGCTCGCGCTGGCGATCCTCGTCGAGCAGATGCGCCGTGAGGGCTTCGAGCTGACCGTCGGCAAGCCCCAGGTCGTCACCCGGTCGATCGACGGCAAGGTGCACGAGCCGATGGAGCACATGACCATCGACGTGCCCGAGGAGTACCTCGGCTCGGTCACCCAGCTCCTCGCCCAGCGCAAGGGTCGCATGGAGACCATGGCGAACCACGGCACCGGCTGGGTCCGCATGGAGTTCGTGGTCCCCGCCCGCGGCCTGATCGGGTTCCGCACCCAGTTCCTCACGGACACCCGCGGGACCGGCATCGCCTCGTCGATCGCCCACGGCTACGAGCCGTGGCAGGGGGCCATCGAGACGCGCAACAACGGCTCGCTGGTGGCCGACCGTGCGGGCAAGGTCACGCCCTTCGCCATGATCAACCTGCAGGACCGCGGGACGTTCTTCGTGGACCCGACGCAGGAGGTCTACGAGGGCATGATCGTCGGCGAGAACGCGCGCGCCGACGACATGGACGTGAACATCACCAAGGAGAAGAAGCTCACGAACATGCGTGCCGCCTCGAGCGACACGTTCGAGAACCTCACCCCGCCGCGCAAGCTGACCCTCGAGGAGTCCCTCGAGTTCGCCCGCGAGGACGAGTGCGTCGAGGTCACCCCCGAGTTCGTGCGGATCCGCAAGGTCATCCTCGACCAGAACGACCGCGCCCGGAGCGCCTCGCGGGCCAAGCGCGCCTGAGGTCGGGCGCCCGACGACGACCTCTGCCACTGTAGGGGCCGTCCAGAACCGCGACGGCACCTGGAGTGACCATGACCAGCACCAGCACCACCGGCCCCGAGGCCCCCGTCCCGCAGCCTGCGCCGGCCCCGCGGTACGGCCGAGGCCGCGGGGGCGTGCGGCGCCAGGTGTTCTGGCCAGCGCTGTCGATCGTCCTCCTCGTCTCCGCCGTCGCGATCCTGTTCCCGGCGCAGACCGAGGAGGCGATCGGAGCCATCCAGTCCAACGTCATCGGGGCGTTCGGCTGGTACTACGTGCTGCTCGTCGCGGCGTTCGTGGCCTTCGCGCTGTGGGTGGGTCTCGGCCGCTGGGGTGACATCACCCTCGGGGATGACGACGACCGCCCCGAGTTCGCCCTGGGCGCGTGGTTCGCGATGCTCTTCGCCGCCGGCATGGGCATCGGACTGGTCTTCTACGGCGTGGCCGAGCCGCTCATGCACTTCACCTCACCCAAGCCGGGAGTCACCGGGCCGCCCGAGCGCATCGCCGAGACCGCGATGGCGCAGACCTACCTGCACTGGGGGGTCCACGCCTGGGCGATCTACGTCGTCGTCGGGCTGGCGCTCGCCTACGCGATCCACCGGAAGAAGCGTCCGGTGTCGATCCGGTGGGCCCTCGAGCCCCTCCTCGGCCGGCGGGTCGAGGGCAAGATCGGTGACGCCGTCGACGTCGCCGCGGTGGTCGGGACGGTCTTCGGCGTCGCGACGTCGCTGGGTCTGGGCGTGCTGCAGATCGCGGCAGGTCTCGAGCACATCGGGCTGATCGAGTCGAGCTCCACCGTCCAGGTCGGCATCATCGTGGTGATCACGATCCTCGCGACGGCCTCGGTGGTCTCGGGGCTCGACCGGGGCCTCAAGTGGCTCTCGAACATCAACGTCAGTCTCGCCGGGCTGCTGCTCGTCGCCCTGCTCGTCCTCGGGCCCACCCTCTTCCTGCTCCGGGAGTTCGTCCAGTCCCTCGGCGTCTACCTCGCCAACGTCCTCCCGATGACCTTCAACGTGAGCGCCTTCTCAGGAGCCGACGGCGAGGCGTGGCAGGCGGCGTGGACGACCTTCTACTGGGGCTGGTGGATGTCGTGGGCGCCGTTCGTCGGCGTCTTCATCGCGCGGATCTCGCGCGGACGCACCGTGAGGGAGTTCGTCGGGGGCGTGCTGCTCGTCCCGACCCTGATCACCTTCCTGTGGTTCTCGGTGCTGGGCGGAAGCGCGATCTACCGCGAGCTCTTCGGCGAGGGCGGGCTGGTCCCCGCCGACGGGTCGATCGTCCCCGAGAACGCCCTGTTCGACGTGCTGGGCGGCCTGCCCTGGGGGCCGTTCCTCTCCGTCGTGGCCATCGTCCTGGTGAGCCTCTTCTTCATCACCTCGAGCGACTCGGGCTCGCTCGTGGTGGCGATGCTCTCGACCGGGGGCAACCCTGCCCCGCGCACCGGTATCCGGGTGACCTGGTCGGTGCTCGAGGGCCTCCTCGCGATCGCCCTGCTGCTGGCCGGTGGTCTGCTCGCCCTGCAGACCGCAGCCATCCTCATCGCTCTGCCGTTCTCCTTCGTGATGATCGCCATGGCTGTGGCCATCTCGAAGGCTCTGCACCGGGAGCACCAGGACTTCCTCCGGGCTCAGCGGCGTGAGCTCCGGGCGAGACTCACCGCGCACGTGACCGAGCACGTCACCGAGCACGTGTCGACGATGCTGGACCGTCAGGACGGTGAGGGTGCCCCCGCCGACCGGACCCCTGACCCCTCCGGACGGGGCGCGTCCTCGTCCCGGATGCGGCTGCGGCGACGGCGTCCGACCGCGGGCACCGAGGAGTGACCGGGGGGCTGCTCGCGGTCCATGCGCACCCGGACGACGAGACCCTCGCGACCGGTGCCCTGCTCGCGACGTGGTCGGCGGCCGGACTGCCGACGACCGTCGTGACCTGCACGCGGGGCGAGCAGGGAGAGGTCATCGGGCCTGAGCGCGCGGCCCTCGAGGGGAACGGTCGGGCCCTCGCAGACCACCGCGAGGTCGAGCTCGCGGGTGCGCTGGCCGCGCTGGGGGTCCAGGCTCACGCCTTCCTCGACGAGCTCGTCGCCCCGGGCGGCGGGGCGGTCGGTCAGGTCCGCTACGCCGACTCGGGGATGGCGTGGCTCGGGACCGGGCAGGCGACCGCGGTCGCAGACCTGCCCGAGGACGCCTTCGTCGGGGTCGCGGTGGACGTCGCAGCAGCCGGCCTGGCGGGCCTGATCAGGAGGCAGGAGCCGACGGTCGTCGTCGGCTACGAGCCCGGCGGCGGGTACGGCCACCCGGACCACGTCCACGCCCACCACGTGATGACCCGCGCGGTCGAGCTCGCGACCCCTCATCTGGCCGTCGCCCCGACGGTGCTGTGGTCCGTGCTGGACCTCGAGCACCTGCGTGCCGCGTACGACACCCTCGCCGAGGAGGCGACCCCCGAGGGGTTGGCCCTGCCAGATCCGGCCGGTCCGATGCCCTCGGCGGCTGTCCCCTCGGTCGAGGTCGACGTCGAGGTGGAGGTCGCCCCCGTGCTCGACCGGGTGCTCTCCGCGATGCGAAGCCACGCGACCCAGGTCCAGGCCGTCAGCGCGACCCCTCGCAGCACGCACCTGGCGCGCTTCGCACTCAGCAACGCCATGCTCCAGCCCGTCCTGACGACCGAGACCTATCGCGTGGCGGCCGGGCCCGGTCCGGCGCCGACGGGGTGGCCGGAGGGCGTCCGCCCGCGGGTAGCCTGACCGCGTGGACCTCATCTCGGGACGGCAGATCGGCCGCTACCTCGCCCTGCTCCTCGTCGGGGTCGTGGTCGGAGTCGTCGGTACCGGGGTGCACCGGGCCGAGACGCCCTGGGGCCTGGTCCTCGCCCTCGTCACCGTCGCCGCGGCCGGGGTTCTCGCCCGGGCCTGGGTCGGTGGGGTCGGGATCCTGGTCATCGCCCTGGGCGTCTTCACCACGGTCAGCGTCCTCGCAGGCCAGGGCCCCGGAGGTGACGTCCTCGTGGCCCTCGAACCGATCGGCGTCATCTGGTACGGGGGCGCCCTCGCGGCCGGTCTCGCCGCGGTGCTGCCTCGGCGCTGGTTCAGCGCAGACCCCGTGAGCCAGGGGGCGCAGCCCTGACGTGCCTGCCCCCAGGCGGGCTTGTCGGCACGTCCCGGAGATGCGCCCGGAAGGGACGTAGACTCGCGCCGGGCGAGAACGCGCCCGTCACCGCCGCAGGGGAGAGCACCACCGATGACCCAGGGACGACAGCCCGACGACGCCGTCGACCCCACGCAGGGAGACGCGTCCGAGGCTGCCGAAGCCGCTGAGCCGAGCGGGCCTGCCGCAGCCGCCGACCCCGCGGAGTCCGCCGTCACGCCGGAGGCCACCGAAGCGTCCGAGCCGGCTGAGTCCGACGAGCCGGACGAGCCGGCCGAGTCCGTCGAGCCGGCCGGAGCCTCCGAGCCGGCTGAGTCCGACGAGCCGGACGAGCCGGACGGAGCCTCCGAGGAGCAGCAGGCCGCCGACGCGAACGAGCCTGCTGACGACGGCCCCGTGGAGCCGGCCGAGGCTACCGAGCGGGCCGAGACGTCCGAGTCGCCCGCGACTGCTGACGTGACCGGCTCGGAGGAGCCTGCGGATGCTCCCGGGCCTGTCGAGGAGGGCGAGCCCGTGGCGCCCGCGGCTGCTCAGACCGACCCGGAGGCCGCCTCGTCCGCGACGAGCGCCGGGTCCGTGGCGGGCGCCGAGGCCGAGGACCTGCCGGAGGCGACAGGTGTCGCCGACCTCGCTGGTCAGCCCGACGCTGACCCTGCTGACCCTGCTGACCCTGCTGACCCTGCTGACCCTGCTCGCCCCGACCCTGTCGACCGCGAGGTCCGCGCTGCTCCCGTCGAACCCGCCGACACCGACACCCTCGGTGAGGGCGTGGCGCAGACCGAGGCGACCGCTGAGCCCGCCGCCGAGACCCCCGTCCGTCGCTCCTTCCGCAACGCCCCGGCCTCGTCGGCTGGCGAGGCGGACGCGGATGACGCGACCGAGGTGGATCTCGGCGCCGAGCCCGCGCCGGCCACCCAGCAGCGCCCTGCCGCCCCTGCCGCCCCCGGTCCGGACCGCACGCCCCCCGCGCGGTCGGGCGGCCACGCCGGTGGGAACGCCTCGGCCTCGCCGATGGACGTGTTCCCCGAGCAGGAGAGCTCCCGCCGCTGGCCCCGGGTCCTCGCGACCGTCTCGGCGGTGGTGGTGGTCCTCGGTGGTCTGTACGTCGGCGCGCTCTGGTTGTGGTCGGACCGCGTCCCGCCCGGCTCGACGGTCGCCGGGGTCGACGTCGGCGGCCTCACCGCTGCGTCGGCCGTCGACCACCTCGCCGACTCCTTGAGCAGCGTGACCACCGAGCCGATCGCCGTCGCCGCCGGCGAGAAGCGCACGACCTTCGACCCTGAGGCCGCCGGGCTCGCCCTCGACGCGGAGGCGACGATCGACCAGGTCACGGGGTTCGGCCTGGAGCCTGCCCGCCTGTGGCACCAGATCTTCGGCGGGGCCGAGATCGACCCCGTCAGCACCATCGACGACGAGGCGCTCGACGCCACGATCGCCGAGCTCAGCGACTCCCTCGCGACCGAGCCCGTGGACGGCACGGTCGCGTTCGTCGACGCCCAACCCGTCAGCACGGGGGCGACCGAGGGCAGCGCGATCGACGCGGAGGCGAGCCGAGAGCTCCTGGCCGAGGAGTGGCTCACCGCGGCCCGCCCCGTCGAGCTGCCCGCCCAGGCCACGACCGCCGCGATCACCACGGAGGAGGTCGAGCGCGTGGTCGAGGAGGTCGCCCGGCCCCTTGCGGGCGCGCCGGTGACGGTCGTCGTGGACGACCAGCGTGCCGAGCTCCCGGTCGACGTGGTGACGGGCGCTGCCTCCTTCGTGCCGAACGAGGGCACCCTCGACCTGGCGATGGACGGTGAGGCCCTCGTCGAGGCCGTCCTGGCACGCACCACGGACCTGCTCACCGACGCCGCGGACGCCCGGTTCGCCTTCGAGGGGGACGCACCCGTCGTCGTCCCGGGGGAGGCCGGGACCACCCTGGACGCTGCCGAGCTGAGCGAGGCCGTGGCTGCGGCCGGCACCGGCGACGACCGCACCGCGCGGGTCGAGCTGGTCGAGACGGACCCGGCCCGCACGACCGCCGAGCTCGAAGGGCTCGGCGTGGTCGAGGTGGTCTCCGAGTTCTCGACCGCGCTCACGGCCCACGCGGACCGGACGCACAACCTGACCGTCGGCGCCGGGCGCGTGAACGGGACCCTCGTGCGCCCCGACGAGGTCTTCAGCCTGACCGACGTGATCGGCCCCATCACCGCGGAGACGGGCTACCGCCAGGCGGGCGTGGTCGTCAACGGCGTGCTGACGGACGGGACCGGCGGGGGGCTGTCCCAGATGGGCACGACCGTCTACAACGCCTCGTTCCTCGCGGGGCTCGAGGACGTCGAGCACCAGCCGCACAGCTACTACTTCAGCCGCTACCCCGAGGGGCGCGAGGCGACCATCCACGAGGGCGTGCTGGACGTGAAGTTCCGCAACACCACGCCGTACGGGGTGCTCCTGCAGTCATGGGTCGGTGGTGGCCAGCTGCACGTGCGGATCTGGAGCACCGAGTACTGGGAGGTCGAGTCCTGGACGAGCGGACGCTCCAACGTCGTCTCGCCCAAGACCGTCTACAACACCCGCCCCGACTGCATCTCGCAGTCGGCCGGCAACCCAGGCTTCACCGTGACCGTCGGACGACGGCTGCTCCTGGACGGCGAGCTCCAGTCCGAGGAGACGGACACGTGGAGCTACCGTCCGCAGGACGCGATCGTCTGCGGTCCGGCCCCCGGCACGCGGGAGGCGGCGCCCGAGGAGGAAGGCTGACCTCCGAGGCCTTCCCCTGAGCCCTCAGGTCCCGCGCGGGTGCCGGGGCGCGGGAGGAGGCGGGACCAGCTTGCCCAGGGCGATCTCGTCGGTCGGGACCCGGACCTCACCCCGGCGGGTCCGGACCACCAGGGCGTCGGGTGCGCACTGCACCAGATCGCCCAGGACGTCGGTGAAGCCGCCCGTGGCGAGCCGCCGTCTGACCACCACGCGCTGGCCGACCTCCCACGTCGTCCAGGGCGGCCGGCGCCGGGGTTCTGGACCTGGCGTCGCGGACGGGCTCACCTGAGGGATACTAGGTGCGCACGCCGATGGCGTGCTCTCGGCACCTGGAGGGACCCGCTCGTGACCTACGTGATCGCCCAGCCCTGCGTGGACGTCAAGGACAAGGCGTGCATCGAGGAGTGTCCGGTCGACTGCATCTACGAGGGGAAGCGCTCGCTGTACATCCAGCCTGACGAGTGCGTGGACTGCGGAGCCTGCGAGCCGGTCTGCCCCGTCGAGGCGATCTACTACGAGGACGACGTCCCCGAGCAGTGGAGCGAGTACTACAAGGCGAACGTCGAGTTCTTCGACGTGCTCGGTTCGCCCGGTGGCGCGGCCAAGCTCGGCGAGATCGACAGCGACCACCCGATCATCGCGGCCCTGCCCCCGCAGGCCGGCACCGCGTGAGCGGGCGGCAGGACGGCGCCCGAACCTCCCGACGCGTCGGCGGGTAGCGGGTGGGACTGCTCGCAGGGGCCTTGCCCGACTTCCCGTGGGACTCGCTGGGCCCCGTCACCGAGCGGGCGCGGGCCCACCCTGACGGGATCGTCGACCTCTCGGTCGGGACCCCCGTCGACCCGACCCCTGCGGTCGTGCGCGACGCCCTCGCGGCCGCGGCGAACGCCCCGGGCTACCCCACCACCCACGGCACCCCGGCCCTGCGTGAGGCCGTGGCCGGGTGGTTCGCCCGCCGCCGGGCCGTGCCTGACCTGGACCCGTCAGCCGTCCTGCCGACCGTCGGCTCCAAGGAGCTCGTGGCCCTGCTGCCGTCCCTCCTCGGCCTCGGGCCCGGTGACGTCGTCGTCCACCCTGAGATCGCCTACCCGACCTACGACGTGGGGGCCCGGCTCGCGGGCGCGACCCCCCTGCCCGCCGACGACGTGGAGGTGTGGGCAGGCCGCGAGGACGTGCGCCTGGTCTGGCTCAACTCCCCGGGCAACCCGCACGGGCAGGTGCGCGACGTCGGCGAGCTGCGCCGCGTGGTCGAGGCTGCCCGGCGGATCGGCGCCGTCGTCGCGAGCGACGAGTGCTACGCGCTGCTCCCCTGGGAGGAGCCCTGGCTCTCGACCGGGGTGCCGAGCGTGCTCGACCCCGCGGTCGCCCGGGGCAGCCACGACGGGCTGCTCGCGGTGCACTCGCTGTCCAAGCAGTCCAACCTGGCGGGCTACCGCGCAGCCTTCGTCGCGGGTGACCCGGTCCTGGTAAGCCGCCTGCTCGAGGTGCGCAAGCACGCCGGCATGATCGTGCCTGCGCCGGTCCAGGCGGCCATGGTCGCGGCACTGGGCGACGACGAGCACGTGGCCGAGCAGCACGAGCGCTACCGCCGACGCCGCGCGAGCCTGCTGGCGGGGTTCGAGGCCGCAGGCCTCGAGGTGGACCCCTCACCGGCCGGTCTGTACCTCTGGGTCCGTGCGCCAGGGCTCGGGCAGGACTGCTGGCAGACCGTGGCCGACCTCGCCGAGCTCGGGATCCTCGTGGCCCCCGGAGCCTTCTACGGCCCTGCGGCCGCGCGGCACGTCCGTGTCGCCCTGACGGCGTCCGACGACGCCGTCGCCCGGGCAGCGGCACGGCTCGCCGGCGCCTGAGCCCCGGCAGCCCGGCGACCCCGATCGGTGCGTGGCCTGGACGTCGTGGCCCAGACCCCCTTGCCAAGGGCGCGTCTTGATCTATCCTTGGCGAATCCGTGGGCTCCTCGGGAGATGGAGTCGATGTTCCGGTGTGACACGGATCACTGACGAAATGGGACGTTCCGCCCTGGCTCGATTGGGTCGGGGCGTCCGCGCACGGGTACCGTCAGCGATGGCCGACGACGCCCACGAGCTCGCACCGGACCAGCCAGGTGACCGCCGGGCTTGGGTCCTGCAAGGAGGAAGCATGACGCAGTCCCAGACCCAGGCAGTCACCCTGTCTGTGGCCGAGCGGTCCCTGGACCTGCCGGTCGTGCGGGCGAGCGAGGGCAACGACGGCATCGTCGTCTCGTCGCTCCTCAAGGAGACCGGCCTCGTCACCGTGGACCCCGGGTTCATGAACACCGCCTCGTGCGAGTCGGAGATCACCTACATCGACGGTGACGCGGGGATCCTCCGCTACCGCGGCTACCCGATCGAGCAGCTCGCCGAGCAGTCCTCCTTCCTCGAGGTGGCCTACCTGCTGACCCACGGAGAGCTCCCGTCCTCCGACGCGCTCTCCGGATGGATCGAGCGGATCGAGCGGCACACCCACCTGCACGACAACTTCAAGGCCCTGATCGGTGCCTTCCCGACGAATGCGCACCCGATGGCGGTGCTCTCCTCCGCCGTGTCGGCGCTGCCCGGGTACTACCCCGAGAGCGTGGACCCGTTCGACCCCGAGACCGTCGAGCTCGCCTCGGTGCTCCTCCTGGCCAAGGCGCCCACGATCGCGGCCTACGCCCATCGTCGGGCCCTCGGCCAGGAGATGATCGGGCCGGACCGCGGCAAGGGCTACGTGGGTGACTTCCTGCGGATGGCCTTCCAGCCCAACGGCACCCCGTACGAGGTCGACCCGGTGATGGTCAAGGCCCTCGACGTCCTGCTGCTGCTGCACGCGGACCACGAGCAGAACTGCTCGACCTCGACCGTGCGGATCGTCGGCTCGAGCCACGCCAACCTCTACGCCTCCGTCTCGGCGGGGATCAACGCGCTGTCCGGCCCGCTGCACGGCGGGGCCAACGAGGCCGTGCTGCAGATGCTCACCCAGATCCAGGCCAGCGGCGGTGACGCCACCGAGTTCATGACCAAGGTCAAGAACAAGGAGGACGGCGTCCGGCTGATGGGCTTCGGCCACCGCGTCTACAAGAACTACGACCCGCGCGCCGCCATCGTCAAGAAGGCCGCCGACGAGGTGCTGTCCAAGCTCGGCAAGCGCGACGAGATGCTCGACATCGCGATGCGGCTCGAGGAGATCGCCCTCAACGACGAGTACTTCATCGAGCGCAAGCTCTACCCGAACGTGGACTTCTACACGGGGCTGCTCTACAAGGCCATGGGCTTCTCGACCTCCATGTTCACACCGCTCTTCGCCGTGGGTCGCATGCCCGGGTGGATCGCGCAGTGGCGAGAGATGATGCAGGACCCGGCCACGAAGATCGGCCGCCCCCGTCAGATCTACACGGGTCCCACCAGCCGCGACTACGTCGCTGCCGAGCAGCGCTGAGGGCGAGGCCCTCAGTCAGCGAGGGTCACGCGCACCAGTCCGGCGGGGACGGGATCCTCGGCGGTCTGCCACTGTGCCGTCCCGCGGCTCCAGGTCTGGTCGCCGTAGGACACCTCGGTGACCTCGTGCGCGTCGGCGAGGGCGACGGACCACTGGGCGACTCCCCAGCCGAGCCTCTCGGTCCCCGCCTCGTCGACCGCGACCTCGAGGGCCGAGCCGGCGACGGAGATGCTCACGGTCTGCGCCTCGGCGGTGGTCGTGAGCAGTCCCGCGTAGTCGCGCTCGACGCGAGCCGCGAGGAGGTCAGGGTCCCCGGTGGCCTCGGGCTCGGGCAGCGTGCACGTGAGCGCGGCCGGGGAGTACCCGGTGAGGGCCGAGGCCCAGGCCCGCGACCTCACCTCGTGCTGGGCGTACGCGTCGGGGAACCCTGAGCGCTGGACGGCCTGGGCCGCCTCGGTCACCGCCATCTCCTGGTACCCGTCGACGGTCACGAGTCCGTCGTAGAAGGCCCCCGTCGAGTACACCGGGTCCATGATCTGCTCGACGGTGCCCCAGCCCTGGGACGGGCGCTGCTGGAAGATGCCGACCGAGTCGCGGTCCCCGTAGTCGATGTTGCGCAGCTTGGACTCCTGCAGCCCCGTGGCGATCGCGATCGTCGCGGCGCGGGCAGGCAGGTCGCGCCGCACGGCCGTCGCCGTCAGCAGGGCAGCCGTCTCGGCCTGGTCGGTGGCCAGGTACCACGAGGTGCCCTCGGCGGAGGCTGCGCAACGCACCGGCTCCTGCGCGTCCCCCGTCAGGGCGCCCAGGCCCGCCGAGACGCCGATGCCGGCCAGCGCCACGAGGCCTCCGAAGACCGCGGTGCCGAGGGTCACCCGCACAAGGGTGCGCCGGCGTCGCTGCGCACGACGGCGCCGGGACGCGGGGGAGTGGTGGGTCATCGATCTCGACGGGCTGCTCAGTTGGCGTGCAGCGCCGCGTTGAGGGTCACGCCGGTGCCGTCACGGCGCAGCACCTCGACGGCGCCGGTCACCGAGTTGCGGCGGAAGAGCAGCCCGTCGGTGCCAGCGAGCTCCCGGGCCGCGACCACCGTCGGCTCGGCCCCGACCAGGGTCACCTTGGTGCCGGCCGTGACGTACAGGCCCGCCTCGACGACGCAGTCGTCGCCGAGGGGGATCCCGAGCCCGGCGTTGGCACCCAGGAGCGAGCGCCGGCCGACCGAGATGGTGACCTTCCCGCCTCCCGAGAGGGTGCCCATGATCGAGGCACCGCCGCCGATGTCGCTGCCGTCTCCCACCACCACCCCGGCAGAGATGCGTCCCTCGACCATCGAGGTGCCCAGGGTCCCGGCGTTGAAGTTCACGAAGCCCTCGTGCATGACCGTGGTGCCCTCGGCGAGGTGCGCGCCGAGCCGGACGCGGTCGGCGTCGGCCACGCGGACGCCGGTGGGCAGCACGTAGTCGACCATGCGCGGGAACTTGTCGACGCCGTGCACGGTCGGGGCGACCCCGTGCTCGGCGCGCAGACGCAGACGGGTCTGCTCGAAGCCGTCGACCGCGCAGGGCCCACGGTCGGTCCAGACCACGTTGGGCAGGACGCCGAAGAGGCCGTCGAGGTTCTGCCCGTGGGGGGCGACGAGGCGGTGGGACAGCAGGTGGAGCCGCAGGTACGCGTCGGCGGTGTCGGCCGGCGCGGCGTCGAGGTCGATCACGGTCGTGACCACCGTCGTCCGCACACCGCGGGCGGGGTCCGGGCGCTCGAGCTCGACCAACCGGTCCCGCTCGGCGTCGTGCTCGGTCCCGGGACCGTCCCCCAGGCGAGGCTCGGGGAACCAGACGTCGAGGGTGGTTCCCGGACCGGCGGTGCCGGTGACCGTCGCGAGTCCGTGGGCCCAGGCGGTGCGCTGCGTCATGCGGTCCAGCCTACGGGCCACGCCTCCGGTGTCCTGCACTCCGAGACGTCGCGGGCGTAGGGTCCTGCGCGTGACCAGCACCTCCTCCCGCACCGTGCCCGCGCACCCGCCCCTCGACCTCCACGGGGACCTGGTCGACCTGACCCGGGCCCTGTGCGACCTGCCCTCGGTGAGCGGCGACGAAGGGCCGCTCGCTGACCTGGTCGAGGCCGCCCTGCGCGGGTACGACCACCTCGAGGTGCTGCGGGACGGCAACGCGGTGGTCGCGCGCACCTCCGTCGGCCACCCCGAGCGGGTCGTGGTCGCCGGGCACCTCGACACGGTCCCGATCGCCGACAACCTCCCGACCGAGCTCCGCGAGACCGACGGCACGGTCGAGCTCTGGGGGCGCGGCACCGTCGACATGAAGGGCGGGGTGGCCGTCCAGCTCGCCCTCGCGGCACGGGTCACCGCGCCGGTCCGCGACGTCACGTGGGTGTTCTACGACCAGGAAGAGGTCGAGGCCGAGAGGAACGGGTTGGGACGCCTCGTGCGGGACCACCCCGACTGGCTCGCCGCCGACTTCGCGGTGCTCTGCGAGCCGACCCGCGCGGCGATCGAGGGCGGGTGCAACGGCACGCTGCGCGCCGAGGTCCGCACCACGGGCCGGGCGGCGCACTCCGGCCGGGCGTGGCTCGGGGTCAACGCGATCCACGGCGCGGCCCCGGTCCTCAGCAGGCTCGCCGACTACCGCCCGCGCACCGTCACGGTCGACGGGCTCGACTACCGCGAGGGCCTCAACGCGGTCGGCATCCGTGGGGGCATCGCGGGGAACGTCATCCCGGACGAGTGCGTGGTGACGGTCAACTACCGCTTCGCCCCGGCCTCGAGCCCCGAGCAGGCCGAGGCGCACGTGCGTGAGGTCTTCGCAGGGTTCGAGGTCACCGTGACCGACCTGGCCCCGGGGGCGAGGCCCGGACTCGACCATCCCGCCGCGGCCCGATTCGCCGCGGCGGTCGCCGACCTCACGGGTCGTGCGCCGGCGGCCAAGGAGGGGTGGACCGACGTCGCGCGCTTCTCCGCCCTGGGGGTGCCGGCGGTCAACTTCGGTCCCGGCGACCCCAGCCTGGCCCACGCCGACGACGAGCGGTGCCCCGTGCAGGACGTGACGGCGTGCTTCGAGGGGCTCGAGGCCTGGTTGACCTCCTAGAGTCGAGCCATGACAGCTGACCAGGGGAACGCAGGGACGCAGCAGGACCGTGACGTCGAGCGCGAGCAGCACCACGGGTACCGGCGGGGGCCGGTGCTGCTGCGCGGCGGGCAGGTCCCACGGACGACGAGCGACCAGAACCTCCTCGCCCGCGGTGGCGGGGCCGACTGGGTGCACGCGGACCCGTGGCGGGTCATGCGGATCCAGAGCGAGTTCGTGGAGGGGTTCGGGGCCCTGGCCGAGGTGGGCCCGGCGGTGAGCGTCTTCGGCTCGGCCCGCACCAAGCCGGACCAGCCCGAGTACCGGATCGGCAGCGAGGTCGCCCGCGGTCTCGTCGAGGCCGGCTACGCGGTGATCACGGGCGGTGGGCCAGGCATCATGGAGGCCGCCAACCGTGGCGCCAAGGAGGCCGGCGGCCTGTCGGTCGGGCTGGGCATCGAGCTGCCGTTCGAGCAGGGCATGAACCGATGGGTCGACCTCGGCGTCAACTTCCGGTACTTCTTCGCCCGGAAGACGTGCTTCGTCAAGTACTCGCAGGGCTTCGTCGTCCTGCCCGGGGGTTTCGGCACCTTCGACGAGCTCTTCGAGTCGCTCACCCTGGTGCAGACGCACAAGGTGACCGAGTTCCCGATCGTCCTGGTCGGCCGCTCCTACTGGCAGGGCCTGCTCGACTGGCTGCGGGGCCCCGTGCTCGACCAGGGCACGATCAGCGCGCGGGACCTCGACCTCATCGAGCTGGTCGACGACCCGGCCGAGGCCGTCCGCCTCGTGTGCCAGCGGGGTGCGGAGCTGCGTGCCGAGGAGGAGGCCGCGGTCACCGAGAACGCCGCGGCCGAGCAGGAGGCCGAGCGGGCCTCAGAGCTGGGATGAGCACGCGGGTCGGCGTGCCGGCCCAGGGCGTCCCGCTGCGCCTGCGCGGCCGGGTCCTCGCCCCGGGCCGGCCCGCGGTGATGGCTGTGGTGAACCGCACGCCGGACTCCTTCTACCCCGCGGCGCGCTCGGCCGACGACGAGTCGGCGCTGCGGGCCGTCGAGCAGGCTGCCGAGGCGGGTGCGGACCTCGTCGACATCGGCGGGGTGCGGGCGGGTCGTGGCGCCGTCGTGGAGGTGGCCGAGGAGCTCGACCGGGTCCTGCCGGTGGTCCTCGCGGTGCGCGCCGCCTTCCCTGACCTGCCCATCAGCGTCGACACCTGGCGCGCGGAGGTGGCAGAGGAGGTCGTCGCGGCCGGGGCCGACCTGATCAACGACACCTGGGCCGGGCACGATCCTCGCCTCGTCGAGGTCGCCGGCCGGAACGGCGTGGGGGTCGTGTGCTCGCACACCGGAGGACTGGCCCCACGCACCGACCCGCTCCGGCCCGCCTACCCGGCGGGGCCCGAGGCCGAGGACCCGCTGGACGGCGTGCTCGAGGACGTCCTCGCGACGGTGGGAGCCGGCGCTGCGCGGGCCGTCGCCGCCGGGGTCGACCCGGCCTCGGTGCTCGTCGACCCGACCCACGACTTCGGCAAGAACACCTGGCACTCGGTCCACCTGACCCGTCGGACCGAGCGGCTGGTCGCCCTCGGGCACCCGGTGCTCATGGCGCTGAGCCGCAAGGACTTCGTGGGGGAGTCCCTCGACCTGCCCGTCGAGGAGCGGCTCGAGGGCACCCTCGCGGCGACGGCCGTGGCCGCCTGGCAGGGGGCCACGGTCTTCCGCACCCACGACGTGCGCCCGACCCGTCGCCTCGTGGAGATGGTCGCGGTGCTGCGGGGCGACCTGCCCCCGGCGCGAGCCGTGCGCGGTCTGGTGTGACGCAGCCGCCTCCGGTCGGGCCCGCCCCGGGACGGCCCGCCGGGCTGCTGCGGCCGCGCACCTGGCCGTGGTGGGTGCAGGTCCTCGTGGTGCACGGGCTCGCCCGCCTCCTCAGCGCCGGGGTGCTCGCCGCGGTGGCCAGGACGCAGGCCACGAACCCGTGGACCGGCGCGGCGCCGTCCTACCTCGAGTACGCGGGGCTCATGTGGGACGGGAGCTGGTACCGGCAGATCGCCGAGGGCGGTTATCCCGAGGGTCTGCCCCGCGGCGAGGACGGCCGGGTGCTGCAGAACGCCTGGGCGTTCTTCCCCCTCTTCCCGACCCTGGTCCGGGCCGGGTCCGCCCTCACCGGCCTGCCGTGGCAGGTGCTCGCACCGACCCTGGCCCTGGTCCTCGGTGCCGCAGCGGTGCTCGTCGTGCACCGGGTCGTCGTGCTGGCCCTGACCAGGCCCACGGGGAGCGGTGGGCCCGCCGTGGACTCGCCCAGGGCCACGCGGGCGGGTCTGGTCGCCGTGATGCTCCTCAGCACCGCGGCAGCCTCGCCCGTGCTCCAGGTGGCCTACACCGAGTCCCTCGCGCTGCTGCTCCTCGCCGCCGTGCTCTGGTGCGTGCTGAGCCACCGCTACCTGCTCGCGGTCCCGCTGGTGCTGGCCCTGGGTCTGACCCGGGCGGTCGCCCTGCCCGTGCTCGTCGTGGTGGTCGTGCACGCCCTGGTGCGGTACCGGGCGGCGCGCTCCTGGAGGGCCCGGTCCTGGACGGCGCAGGTGCCGCCGCACGGGTCGCCGACGAGCGGTCCGGTGCCGGGGTCGGTCACCCTCGTGCCCGACGGGGTGACCGGCTTCTCGCCCCGAGACCGGTGGCGGCTGCTGGTCCTCGCGCTGGCCGCTGCCCTCGCGGGGGTCCTCTGGCCCACCTGGGTGGGGCTCGCCACGGGCGAGCGCGAGGCGTACGTGCTCACCCAGGCGGCCTGGCGGGCCCGGCAGGAGGTGCTGCCCGTCCTGCCCTGGATCGACGTGGCCACCTGGCTGCTGGGCGGGTTCGGCCCCGTCCTCCTCGGCGGGCTCGTCCTGGTGGTGGGGCTGGCCCTGGCCTCGCGGCCGGCGCGACGGGTGGGGCCGGAGCTCAGCGCGTGGACAGGGGCCTACGCCGCCTACCTGCTCGTGGTCGTCGAGCCCGGCACGAGCCTGGTGCGGTTCTCTCTCCTGGCGTTCCCGGTCGCGGTCATGGTGGCTCTCGTGGTCCTCGACCTGGGCAGACCCTGGGCGCGCCGGCTGGCCCTGGCGGGCCTCGTGACGGCCGGCGTCGTGGCCCAGGTCGCCTGGGTGGCCCTGCTCTGGCGACTGGTGCCGCCCTCGGGCTGGCCGCCGTGAGACCGAGGAGCCCGCGTGGTGAACTAGACTGATCTCGGACATCCGTCCTCTCGAGGCCCGGTGACGGCGCCCGGCCCGTGCCGGAGCGGCGCCCGGAACAGGCCGACCTGGGGGCGGGCAAGGACGGACGGGGAGGATTCACCGATGGCTGCGATGAAGCCGAGGACCGGTGACGGGCCGCTCGAGGTCACCAAGGAGGGTCGTGGCATCGTGATGCGCGTGCCCCTCGAGGGTGGAGGTCGCCTGGTCGTCGAGCTCAACGCGACCGAGGCCCGCGAGCTCGGGGAGGCCCTCGGCTCCGTCGTGAGCTGAGCGCGCCACCTCTGCACGAGGGTCGTACCCCGAGCGTCGAAGGAGCGTTGTGCCCGGATCCCACCGTCGCCGGTCGGCCGAGGCCGACGTGACCGCGCCCTGGCCCCCCGAGCTGCCTCGTGTCGAGGCCGCCCGCGGAGTCGTCGCGACGAGCACGTTGCTGACCGAGCCCGACGTCGACGCCCTGGTCCTGCCGGTCGCGCCGGCGGCCGAGGGCGAGGACGGCGTGCAGCCACGCAGCGGGACCGTCGACGCGGCGGTCCGCTACGGCATCGACCTCGCGGAGATCGCCGAGCGTCTCGGCGTGCGCGGGACGGCGGGGGAGGCCCACGTCCTGCCGCTGCCGCGGGCGATCGGCGGCGGAGCCGACCTCCCGTGGTCGGATCTTCCTTCTCGTGTGCTCCTCGTCGGCCTGGGGGACGGATCCCCGGTGGCGCTGCGCCGCGCCGGCGCGGCGATCGCCCGGTCGACCCGAGGGCTCGGACGGGTCGTCACGACCGTCGGCGCCGACGCCGGTGCGGTCGGCGTGCGGGCCCTGGTCGAGGGCTACCTGCTCGGCGCGTACAGGCACCCCCGGGTCACGGACCGGGCGTCAGGCCCCGCGGCCGCGAGGGCTCTCGTCCTGCTCGGGAGGTACGCCGAGTCAGCGATCGACTCCGCACGCCAGGTGGCCGCGGCCACCTGGACCGCGCGGGTGCTGACCGTCACGCCCTCCTCGACCAAGAACCCTGCGTGGATGGCCGAGCAGGCCGTGGCCCTGGGGGCTGCGGCCGGCCTCGAGGTCGAGGTCCTCGGCCCCGAGGAGCTCGTGGCCCGCGGCTTCGGGGGACTGGTGGCGGTCGGTGCGGGTTCCGACTCGGGGCCGCGCCTCGTGACCGTCCGCTACGAGCCGCGGCCCGAGGGGTCGCGCTCCGGGGCGCTGCCCCGGCACGTCGTCCTGGTGGGCAAGGGCATCACCTACGACACGGGTGGCATCTCGATCAAGCCACGCGAGTCCATGGTCGCGATGAAGACCGACATGGCAGGCTCGGCGGTCGCCCTGGCCACCGTGCTCGGAGCCGCCGCGGCGGGGGTCCGCCACCGCGTGACGGCTCTGCTGCCCCTCGCCGAGAACGCCGTGGGTGCCTCGTCCTACCGGCCCGGGGACGTGCTGCGCCTGTACGGCGGCACCACGGTGGAGATCGCGAACACCGACGCCGAGGGGCGCCTCGTCCTGGCTGACGCCCTGGCCCACGCCGACCGCGACCTCGACCCTGACGTCCTGATCGACGTCGCGACCCTCACCGGAGCCGCCACCCTGGGCCTCGGCCGCCAGCACGGCGCCCTCTACAGCCCGGACGAGCGCCTCGCGTCGGCCCTCGTCCAGGCCGGCCTGGAGAGCGGCGAGCGCCTGTGGCGCATGCCCCTCGTCGAGGACTACCTCCCGGCGACGGCCTCGACCGTCGCCGACCTGCGCCACGTGCCGAGCGACCCCACGATCGGCGGTGGATCGATCACCGCGGCGCTCTTCCTCCGGGAGTTCGTCGGGCGCCGACGCTGGGCGCACCTCGACGTCGCAGGACCGGCCCGGGCGGCTGCGGCCTCCCACGAGGTCCCCGAAGGGGCCACCGGCTTCGGCACGAGGGTCCTGCTCCGCTGGTTGTCCCAGCTGCGCTGAGCCCCTCTCGCGGTCTCGGTCGGCGGCACCCCGACCCTCGTGGCTCGAGGGGTCAGCGACGCGAGGCGAGCAGCAGTCCGTCTCCGCTCGGCACCAGGGCGGGCATGACCCGTTCGTCGTCGCGGAGGCCGCGGACCACCTCCCGCAGCGTCGTGGTCACCTCGTCCCGGCGGGCAGGGTCGGGCAGCCGGTCGTGGTGCAGGGCGTGCGCGATCGCCAGGACTCCCCCCGGACGCAGCAGGCGGAGGCCCTGCCGGACGTGCTCGGGCAGCTCGAGCGGGTCCCCGTCCGCCAGGACCAGGTCGTAGGCCCCGTCGGTCAGGCGCGGCAGGACGTCGAGGGCGCGGCCGGTGATCGTGCGTGCCCGCGTGGGCCGGACCCCGTCCTCGGTGAACGCCTGCTTCGCGGCCCGCTGGTGCTCGGCCTCGCTGTCGATGCTCGTGAGCACTCCGTCGGGGGTCATGCCGCGCAGCAGCCACAGCCCGGAGACCCCGGCCCCGGTCCCGATCTCCACGACCGTCGAGGCGCGCAGGGCCGAGGCGAGAAGCTGCAGCAGCGCCCCGGTACCGGTCGACACCGGGGTGCACCCCAGCTGGGCCGCGCGGTCCGTGGCGCGGAGCAGGACGTCGTCAGAGGGGAGGAAGTCCTCGCTGAAGGCCCAGCTCGCGGACTTGTCGGTGGAGATGGTGTCCCTCCCGGGGCAGGTGCGATCGACGTGCCCCGATGCTACCGCCGGGCTGGAACACGCCGACCGCGCCACGCGTTCTGGGTCTGGGAGGATGGGTCTCGTCGCACGGTGCGGCGAGGACGACCGTCCGGCGAGGGAGGGAGCACGCGTGCGGCCACTGCGCACCCCCCGTGCCGCGGCACCCGAGCCTCGGGCCGAGGACGACGTCCGTCCGGTCGTCGGTCCCGACGAGCCGTACGTCCCGCCGTCGTGGGAGCAGATCGTCACCGAGCACTCTGCCCGGGTGTACCGCCTCGCCTACCGGCTCACCGGCAACCAGCACGACGCCGAGGACCTCACCCAGGAGACCTTCGTCCGGGTCTTCCGGTCCTTGTCGAGCTACACCCCGGGGACCTTCGAGGGATGGCTGCACCGCATCACGACGAACCTCTTCCTGGACCAGGTGCGCCGTCGCCGACGCATCCGCATGGATCCCCTCGGGGACGACGCCGACGGCGTCGCCGGACCGGCCGGCCCGGGTACCCCTGAGCGTGGGTTCGAGCACGCGAACCTCGACCAGGACGTCCAACGGGCCCTGGACCTGCTGTCCCCCGAGTACCGCGCCGCCGTCGTCCTGTGCGACATCGAGGGGCTGTCCTACGAGGAGATCGCCGCCACCCTGGGCATCAAGCTCGGCACCGTGCGGTCCAGGATCCACCGGGCCCGGGCCCAGCTCCGCACGACCCTCGCGCACCGCGACCCGCACCCGGCCGCCGTCGAGCCCGTCGAGCTCGAGCCCACCTCGCGAGGTGCGCGATGACGCACCTCGGCACACGGGTGAGCGCCCTCGCCGACGGGCAGCTGAGCGCTGCCGAGACCGACCAGGCCATGTCCCACGTGGCGGGGTGCCCCGAGTGCGCGGCCGAGCTCGCCGCGGCCCGCGCCGCGCACCGCGCCCTGGCCGCGGCGATGGACGTCCCGGTCGCCCCCGGCCTCACGGCACGTCTGGTGGCCCTCGGGGCGGCGGACCGCACGGACAGCGCGCCGGGCCCCACCCGCGCCGACCACCGACGGGCAGCACCCCGGTCGGCCGCGCGCCTGACCGACGACTCGATCCCCCTTCCCGGGTCCCACGGACCGGGGATGCCGCCCGGGTGCCTCGACGGCACCCTCGGACGCCGACGTGGTGTCCCCGGCCGGGTGCTGGGCGCCGCCGCGCTGGGGGTCGGGGTCGTCGCCGCGGGTCTCTTCTCCCTCGGGGAGCAGCCCACGGTGACCCCGGAGACCCACCGCGCGGCAGCACTCACGCTCCTGGCCCAGGCCCCCTCCGGTCCGGGCTCGACCGGCGGCGTGGTGCCCGTCTCCTCGGGAGCCGGGGGCCAGCAGCCCGGGAGCCTCGACGCCGTCGACTCGGTGGACGGCGTCCTGGCATGGATGCGCGAGCACGGCTGGACCTGCCCGGTCGGGCTGCCCGAGGGCTACCAGGTCACCGACCTCAGGGTCGAGGAGGACGGCGCGCGGGAGCTCGAGCTCGACCTCCGGGGGAGCCGCGGCACCGTGGTGCTGACCCAGCAGCACGGTCTCCTCGACGCGGCGGCCCTGGCGGGGACACGGGTGGTCGAGGTCGAGGGGCGCGAGGTCCATGTGCTGTCCACCTCGCCCTGGCACGGGGTCTGGCAGTCGGGGGACACCGTGATCTCGGTGGTCGCCGAGGTGCCCGAGGCCGACGTCAACCTCCTCATCGCCGCGCACCCCGACCGCACCTACGATTCCGGCGTCCCGGCCCGCATCTCGCGCGGGTGGCGCACCGTGGCAGGAGCATGGAACCCGTGAGCACCGAGAACAACCCTTTCGCCCCGCCGTCGGGCTACCCCCGGCAGGAGGAGCCCGCGCGCGGGCCGGCCCCTGCACCGCTGTCGAGCCCAGCAGCGCCGGCCGGGCAGGCGTCGCCGGGCCCGGCGACGAGCACCGGCTGGGCGAGCACCACGTGGCAGCAGTCCGGCACGCGGGACGCCCCCGAGGAGGGCGTCCCGGGTGCGCCGATGCCGCCGCTCGACAGCTGGGGCCGTCCCCAGCCTCGTCCCCGCGAGCAGGCCAGCCGTGGGCTGGGTGCTGGCGCGGTCGTCCTCGTGGTGGTGCTCGCACTGGTCGCGGGGGCCCTGGGCAGCTGGGGCTTCCAGCAGCTCGCGCTCGACGCGGCCCCGCGCGACGTCCCCCTGCCCGTCTCGGCGAACGGGGAGCGCGCCCCCGAGCTGACCGGGGTGGCGGACATCGCCAGCCAGGTGCTCCCGTCGGTCGTGTCGATCGAGGTGCGCGGCTCCGCGGGGGCCGGCACCGGCTCGGGGTTCGTGCTGCGCGAGGACGGGTACATCCTCACCAACAACCATGTGGTGAGTGCCGCGGCTGAGGGCGGGGCGCAGATCGCGGTGCTCTTCTCCGACGGCAGCGAGCACCCGGCCGAGCTCGTGGGTCGGACCAGCGAGTACGACCTCGCCGTGCTCAAGGTCGACCTCCAGGGCCTCACGCCCCTCGCCCTCGCCGACTCGGACGCCGTGGTGGTGGGTGACCCGGTGGTGGCGATCGGTGCGCCGCTCGGCCTGCGCGGGACCGTGACGACGGGCATCGTGAGCGCCCTCAACCGGCCGGTCTCGGCCGGTGACGCGGAGGAGACCGCCTTCATCAACGCGATCCAGACCGACGCCGCGATCAACCCGGGCAACTCGGGAGGCCCGCTGGTCGACGCGACCGGGGAGGTCATCGGCATCAACTCGGCGATCGCCCAGCCCCCCGGCCTGAGCGCCACCGGGGGCAGCATCGGCCTCGGCTTCGCGATCCCCTCCAACCAGGCACGCCGGACCGCCGAGGAGCTCATCGAGACCGGGACGGCGACGTACCCCGTGATCGGCGTGCTCCTCGACTCGCGGTACACGGGGGAGGGGGTCCAGGTCTCGACCGAGGCCCAGCAGGGTCAGGAGCCGGTGACCCCCGACGGCCCCGCCGACCGCGCGGGGATCCAGCCGGGGGACGTGATCCTCGCGATCGACGGACGACCCGTCACCGAGGCCGACGAGCTGATCGTGGCGATCCGCGCCAAGGCCCCGGGCGACGCCGTCGTCCTGACCCTGCGCTCGGAGGACGAGGCGCGCGAGGTCCGCGTGGTGCTCTCCGAGCTGTCCGGAGGGTGACGGCGTGACGGGGTTAGGCTGACGCGGTGTTCGGGATCAACGGGGCGGAGCTCGTCGTCCTCCTCGTCGTCGGTCTCCTGGTGGTGGGCCCGGAGCGGCTGCCGCGCTACGCCGAGCAGCTCGGGACCTGGGTCCGGTCGGCGCGCGGCTTCGTCGGCACGGCCAAGGAGCGCGTCGCCGCCGAGCTGGGCGAGGAGGCCGAGGACGTCGACTGGGCCTCCCTCGACCCGCGGCGCTACGACCCGCGCCGGATCGTCCGCGAGGCGCTCCTCGACGACCCCGCGCCCCCCGCCCAGCCCCGGCCCTGGGGGCACGGCTCGAGGTCGGCCGGCGCCGCCGCGGCCGTCGGTGCCGGCGCGGCCGTGACGGCGGGCCACCCCCAGGAGGAGGTCCCGAGCGACGCAGGCGCCCCCTTCGACGACGAGGCCACCTGAGCCCGGCCGTGTCCTGGAGCTCGGCCCGGACCTGTCAGAATGCTCTGCATGTCCAACGCGGCGCACTCGACCTCGGCACGGCCACGCATCCTCTCCGGGATGCAGCCCACCTCGGACTCGCTCCACCTGGGCAACTACCTCGGCGCACTGACGAGCTGGGTGGCCCTGCAGGACGACTACGACGCCTACTACACGGTCGTGGACCTGCACGCGCTCACCGTCGGGCCGGACCCGACCGCCCTGCGCGAGCGCACCCGCCGCACCGCCGCGCAGTACCTGGCCGCGGGCGTCGACCCCGGCCGCTCGGTGCTCTTCGTGCAGAGCCACGTGCCCGAGCACACCGAGCTCGCCTGGGTGCTCTCGTGCCACACGGGCTTCGGCGAGGCCTCGCGCATGACGCAGTTCAAGGACAAGTCCGCCAAGCAGGGGGCTGAGGGCACCACGGTCGGGCTCTTCACGTACCCGGTGCTCATGGCCGCCGACATCCTGCTCTACGACGCCGCCCTGGTCCCGGTCGGCGAGGACCAGCGGCAGCACCTCGAGATCACCCGTGACCTCGCGCAGCGCCTCAACAGCCGGTTCGGCGAGACCTTCGTGGTCCCCGAGTCCCACATCGTGCGGGAGACGGCGAAGATCTACGACCTGCAGGACCCGACGGCGAAGATGAGCAAGTCGACCTCGACCCCCAACGGCCTGGTGGACCTGCTCGACCCGCCCAAGACCATCGCCAAGCGGATCCGCTCGGCGGTCACGGACACCGAGCGGGAGATCCGGTTCGACCGCGAGGCGAAGCCGGGCATCGCGAACCTGCTGACGATCCACTCGGCCCTGAGCGGCACGCCCGTCGAGACCCTCGTGGAGCAGTACCAGGGCAAGGGCTACGGCGACCTCAAGGTCGACCTCGCCGACCTCGTCGTGGCCTTCGTGACCCCCTTCCAGGAGAAGGTGCACGGGTACCTGGACGACCCCGACGCCCTGGACGACGTGCTCGCCGAGGGGGCGGAGAAGGCCCGGACCGTCGCCCGGGGCACCCTGGCCCGGGTGTACGACCGGATCGGGCTGCTGCCGGCCCGGGGTGCCCGCGCGTGAGGCTTCCGGAGCGCGCTCAGGGCCAGGTGCGGATCGGGATCGCCCTCGAGGTCCCGCCGCCCTACGGCCCTGCGCTGCAGCGTGCCCGCGCGGCCTGCGGCGATCCCCTCGCGCAGGACATCCCGCCCCACGTGACCCTGCTGGGACCGACGGTCGTGGACCCCGAGGAGCTCGAGGTCGTCGGGCACCACCTGACCGACGTCGCGAAGCGGCACGCGCCGTTCACGGTGCACCTGCGTGGCACGGGGACCTTCCGCCCCGTCTCGGCCGTGGTCTTCGTCCAGGTGGTGCAGGGGATCGCGGAGTGCGAGCAGCTCGAGAGCGCCGTCCGCTCGGGCCCGCTGGCCCAGGACACCCGCTTCAACTACCACCCGCACGTCACGGTGGCCCACGACGTCCCCGAGGAGGCCCTGGACAAGGCCTTCGAGGACCTCGCGGGCTTCGACGCCTCGTTCCAGGTGGACAGCATCCAGGTCTACGAGCACGGCGATGACGGCGTGTGGCGACCGGTGCGGTCCTTCCGCCTCGCCGCGGAGCGCTGAAGGGCCCGTCAGCGGCTGCTGACGGGCCCTTCAGGGGGTGCTGAGGGAGCTCAGAAGGCGCGGGTGATCATCGCCCGCTTGACCTCCTGGATCGCCTTGGTGACCTCGATGCCCCGTGGGCACGCCTCGGTGCAGTTGAAGACCGTGCGGCAGCGCCACACGCCCTCCTTGTCGTTGAGGATCTCGAGGCGCTGCTCGGCACCCTCGTCGCGGCTGTCGAAGATGAAGCGGTGGGCGTTGACGATCGCCGCGGGCCCGAAGTACTGGCCGTCGTTCCAGAAGACCGGGCAGGCCGAGGTGCACGCCGCGCACAGGATGCACTTGGTGGTGTCGTCGTAGCGCTCACGCTGCTCGGCGGACTGCAGCCGCTCGGCCGAGGGGGCGTTCCCGCTCGTGATGAGGAAGGGCATGATCTCGCGGTAGGAGGCGAAGAACGGCTCCATGTCGACGACGAGGTCCTTGACCACGGGCAGGCCCTTGATGGGCTCGATGGTGATCGGCTTGCTCGGGTCGAGGTCTTTCAGCAGGGCCTTGCAGGCCAGGCGGTTGCGCCCGTTGATGCGCATCGCGTCCGAGCCGCAGATGCCGTGGGCGCAGGACCGACGGAACGTCAACGAGCCGTCGACCTCCCACTTGATCTTGTGCATGGCGTCGAGCACGCGGTCCGTGCCGTAGGCCGTGACCGTGAACTCCTCCCAGTAGGCCGCAGCCTCGCTCGCCTCGGGGTTGAAGCGGCGGATGCGCAGGGTGACGTCGAAGCTCGGCACGGCGCCCACCTCGGGCGTGGCGTCGGGCGCTGCGGAGTTCTCCAGGACTGCGGTCATCAGTACTTACGCTCCATCGGCTGGTAGCGGGTCATGGTCACCGGCTTGGTCCCGAGGGTGACCTCGGTCTCGTCAGGGGTCGCGCCCCGGCGCAGGTAAGCCATGGTGTGGTGCAGGAACTTCTCGTCGTCGCGGGTGGGGAAGTCCTCACGGAAGTGGCCTCCTCGCGACTCCTCACGAGCCAGGGCCCCGGCGACGACGACCTCGGCGAGGTCGAGGAGGAAGCCGAGCTCGATGGCCTCGAGCAGGTCGGTGTTGAAGCGCCGCCCCTTGTCCTGGACGCTCACCGAGAGGTAGCGCTTCTTGAGGGCACGGACGTCGTCCCGAGCCTTCTCGAGGGACTCGGCGGTGCGGAAGACCTGGGCGTTGGCGTCCATCGTCTCCTGCAGCTCACGGCGCACGTCGGCGACCCGTTCGCCCGCGGCCTTGTCCCGCATCCGCTCGATCTCCCCGATCACGAGGGCCGTCGGGTCCTCGGGCAGGTCGACCCAGTCGGCGGTCGCGGCGTAGGCCGCGGCGGCGATGCCGGCCCGCTTGCCGAAGACGTTGATGTCGAGCAGCGAGTTGGTCCCCAGCCGGTTGGCGCCGTGCACCGAGACGCAGGCGACCTCGCCGGCGGCGAAGAGCCCGCCGACCACGTCCGTCGGGTTGCGCAGCACCTCGGCGTCGATGGTCGTCGGCACCCCGCCCATCGCGTAGTGGGCCGTCGGGTAGACGGGCACCGGCTCGGTGTAGGGCTCGACGCCGAGGTAGGTGCGGGCGAACTCGGTGATGTCCGGGAGCTTGGCGTCGATGTGGGCCGGCTCGAGGTGGGTCAGGTCGAGCAGGACGTAGTCCTTCTCGGGACCGCACCCGCGTCCCT
The DNA here is from genome assembly GCF_017565425.1 of Actinotalea soli. GTDB lineage: Bacteria > Actinomycetota > Actinomycetes > Actinomycetales > Cellulomonadaceae > Actinotalea > Actinotalea soli. The sequence continues at coordinate 369,784 of NZ_JAGEMK010000003.1, read as the reverse complement.
CCCTGACCTCGTTGGCCATCGCCCGGGCGACCATGTCCCGCGGGGCGAGGTCCTTGATGGTCGGGGCGTAGCGCTCCATGAAGCGTTCGCCCTCGCTGTTCCGCAGGATCCCGCCCTCGCCGCGGGCGGCCTCAGACAGCAGGATGCCGAGCCCGGCCAGGCCTGTCGGGTGGAACTGGAAGAACTCCATGTCCTCGAGGGGGATGCCCCGGCGCAGGGCCAGGGCCATGCCGTCCCCGGTGAGGGTGTGGGCGTTCGAGGTGGTCTTGAAGATCTTGCCCGCACCACCGGTCGCGAAGACCACCGACTTGGCCCGGAACACGTGGATCTCGCCCGTGGCGAGCTCGTAGGCGACCACGCACGAGGCCCGGACGGGGGTGCCCTCGGGGACCTCCCCGGTCGAGAGGTCCTCGGTGAGCAGGACGTCCAGCACGTAGAACTCGTTGAAGAACGAGACCTCCTGCTTGACGCACTGCTGGTACAGCGTCTGCAGGATCATGTGGCCGGTGCGGTCCGCGGCGTAGCAGGAGCGGCGGACGGCCGCCTCGCCGTGGTTGCGCGTGTGGCCGCCGAACCGTCGCTGGTCGATGCGACCCTCGGGGGTGCGGTTGAAGGGCAGGCCCATCCGCTCGAGGTCCAGGACCGCCTCGATGGCCTCCTTGGCCATGACCTCCGCGGCGTCCTGGTCGACCAGGTAGTCGCCGCCCTTGACGGTGTCGAAGGTGTGCCACTCCCAGTTGTCCTCCTCGACGTTGGCGAGGGCTGCGCACATGCCGCCCTGGGCCGCGCCGGTGTGGGACCGCGTGGGGTAGAGCTTGGTCAGCACCGCGGTGCGGGCGCGCGTGGAGGACTCCAGCGCTGCTCGCATCCCCGCGCCCCCCGCGCCGACGATGACGACGTCGTACTGGTGGGTCTGCATCAGGGGATCAGTCCTTCGTCGATCGGGTAGGTCAGCGGGGGCATCTCAGGGCCAGGGGCACCGGTGCTCAGGGGAAGCAGATCGAGGCGAGCAGCTCGGGATCCGCGCCGACCGGGCACGGGTCGAAGGTGAAGATCACCAGGGTGCCGAGCACGACGGTGATGGTGAACGCCAGGTAGAGGGCGCTCTTGAGCACCACGCGGGTCCCGCTGCGTTCGGCGTAGTCGTTGATGATCGTGCGGACCCCGTTGGTGCCGTGGATCATCGCGAGCCACAGCATCAGCAGGTCCCAGGTCTGCCACAGGGGCGAGGACCACTTGCCGCCGACGAACGCGAAGTCGATCGCGTTGATGCCGTCCCCGACCATGAGGTTCATGTAGAGGTGGCCGAAGATCAGCACGAGCAGCAGCACGCCGGACGCTCGCATGAAGAGCCAGCCGTAGAGCTCGTAGTTGGTCCTCGTCGACCTGCGGTTGCGCGGGGCGCGGGGCGCCGCGAGCTCGGGAGCCGTCGTGGTGTCGCTCATCAGTGCCCCCCTCCGAACACGTTCATGAGGTGGCGGGGCAGGAAGGCGGCCATCGTCACGACGACGAGGCCGAGCACGATCCACAGCATGACGCGCTGGTAGCGCGGACCCGAGGACCAGAAGTCGACGAGCATCACCCGGATGCCGTTGAAGGCGTGGAAGACGATGGCGGCGACCAGGCCGGCCTCGGCCAGACCCATGACGGGGTTCTTGTAGGCGCCGATGACGACGTTGTAGGCCTCGGGAGAGACCCGGACCAAGGACGTGTCGGCCACGTGGACGAGCAGGAAGAAGAAGATCAGGAACCCGGTCACCCGGTGGGCGACCCAGGACCACATCCCCTCGCGGCCGCGGTAGAGCGTGCCAGCCGGCGCTTCGGGCACTGGGGGTCCTCCCGGCAGGTCGAGGAGACGTCTGCGTCTCCCGGGTCATGTCACTGTACGTCTCGACTCTAACTGCCCCGGGCGTCCCCGCCGTGGTGGGCATGGGTCTTCGGTCCCTCCGCGGCATGCATTGTGACCAATCCCACAGGCTGCTGGGCCCGTGACGTCCCGGTGGCAGGATGCCTCGGCATGACCCCCCGCGAGGCCTCCGCCGACGCCACCGACCCTGCCCTCGGCTTCCGGGCCGTCGTCCCCGCCGGTGGTGCCGGGACGAGACTGTGGCCGTTGTCCCGGGCCGGCGCGCCCAAGTTCCTGCACGACCTCACCGGCTCGGGGCGCACCCTGCTCCAGGCGACGGTCGACCGGCTCGAGCCCTTGACCGGTCCCGGGGGGGTGGTGGTCGTCACCGGCCAGCGGCACCGCGAGGCCGTCCTGGCCCAGCTGCCCGGCCTCGACGCCTCCGCGGTCCTCGCCGAGCCCTCTCCCCGGGACTCGATGGCGGCGATCGGCCTGGCCGCCGCCGTGCTGCTCGAACGGGAGGGCGACGTCGTCCTGGGGTCCTTCGCCGCCGACCAGGTCGTCGACCAGGGTCCGGGGTTCGCCGCCGCGGTGCGCGAGGCTGTCGTCGCTGCCCGGGCGGGGTACGTGGTGACGGTCGGCATCCGGGCCACGGGCCCGTCGACGGCCTTCGGGTACGTCCGAGCGGGGGAGCCCCTGGGCGTGGCCGGGGCGCCGTCGGCCCGGCACGTGCGCGGCTTCACCGAGAAGCCCGACGCCGAGACCGCGGCCGCGTACCTCGCGACGGGGGAGTACCGCTGGAACGCCGGGATGTTCGTCACCCGGGCCCAGGTGCTGCTGGACCACCTGGCCGAGCAGCGGCCCGCCCTTCACGAGGGGCTGCTCCGGATCGCCTCGGGCTGGGACTCCGACCGACGAGGACGCCTGCTGGCCGAGACCTGGCCCACCCTCGAGAAGATCGCCATCGACCACGCGATCGCCGAGCCCGTCGCCGCGGCCGGAGGGGTCGCGGTCGTGCCCGGGGACTTCGCCTGGGACGACGTGGGTGACTTCGCCTCGCTCTCGACGCTGCTGCCCGAGCGCGGCACCGGGCCGAGGGTCCTCGGTGACGCCGCGGACGTGGTCAGCCTCGACGCCGAGGGCGGGGTCGTCGTGGCCGGCAGCGGTCGCGTCGTGACGGTCCTCGGGCTCGACGACGTCGTGGTGGTCGACACGCCGGACGCGCTGCTCGTGACGACGCGGGCCCGGGCCCAGGAGCTGCGCTCCGTGGTCGACGCCGTGCGCGAGCGGGGTCGCGAGGACCTGCTCTGACGACGGTCCGCGCCGGGGGCGCCTAGTCTCGGGGGGTGCTCGACGACGCCAGGACCATGACCGCCGACCGCGTCAACGCGCGTGTCGACGCCCTCGACGACGAGCTCGTGGCCCTGCGCCGCGACATCCACGCCCACCCCGAGGTGGGACGGACCGAGCGACGCACGACCGATCTGGTGCTGGACCGGCTGCGTGCCGCGGGCCTCGAGCCGCAGCGGCTGCCCGGGACCGGTCTGATCTGCGACATCGGACCGGGGGCGGTCACCACCGGTCGTCGACGCATCGCGCTGCGGGCCGACCTCGACGCGCTGCCCATCCCCGACGAGTGCACCGAGCCCTGGCGCTCGACCGTCCCGGGGGTCGCCCACGCCTGCGGGCACGACGTCCACACCGCGGCCGTCCTCGGCGCGGGCCTGGTCCTGGCCGAGGCCGCCGAGGCCGGTGAGCTGCCCACGGGGGTGCGGCTGCTGTTCCAGGCCGCCGAGGAGGTCCAGCCCGGGGGCGCCCTGGACGCCGTCGAGGCGGGGGCGATGGACGGCGTGGCCCAGGTCTTCGCGGTGCACTGCGACCCCAAGCTCGACGTCGGGCAGATCGGTTCGCGGATCGGACCGATCACCTCGGCCTCGGACGCCGTGACGGTCGTCCTCACCGCGGCAGGAGGGCACACCTCCCGCCCGCACCTGACCGGCGACGTGGTCTTCGCCCTCGGGCAGGTCATCACCCAGGTGCCGGCCGTCCTGGGGCGCCGGCTCGACCCCCGGGCCGGGGTCAACCTCACGTGGGGGCTCGTGCAGTCCGGCTCGGCCCACAACGTGATCCCCGGCAGCGGGACCCTGCGCGGCACGCTGCGCTGCCTCGAGGGCCGCTCGTGGGAGGACGCCGCCCGCGTGCTCCGCGATGCGGTGCACCACGCGGTCGCGGCCTACGACGTGCAGGTCGAGGTGCACCACCACCGCGGGGTGCCTCCGGTCGAGAACGACGCGGCCTCGACCCGGTTGCTCGACGCCGCTGCGCGCGAGGTGCTGGGTCCTGACGCGGTCACGCTGACCGAGCAGTCCCTGGGCGGGGAGGACTTCGCGTGGCTGCTGACCCGCGCCCCCGGGGCGATGGCACGCCTGGGCACCCGCACCCCCGGGGGACGGACCTTCGACATCCACCAGGGCGACTTCGAGGTCGACGAGCGGGCCATCGGGGTCGGGGCGAGGCTGCTCGCGCGCACCGCGCTGCTCGCCGGCTCGACCGACGCCGTGCCTCGGAACATTCCGAATGCGTAACAACAGGGGCCGTGCTACGCGTCGGTAACACCCGCGACACGACGCCCGGCTACTGTTCGACCCACAGCCGCTGGTCAGGTGCGGGCTGCCCCCGGATCGCGACGACGCGTCACGGGTGCGCCGCGATCTGTCCTGGTCAGCCCCGGCGTCGACGGATGAAACAGGAGTGACGACGTGAAGATTGCGACTCGAGCAGCGGTGCTGGTCACCGCTTCGGCTCTGGCCCTGGCGGCCTGCGGTGCTGCCCCCGAGGACGAGCCCGAAGAGACCACGGCGGGCGGCGAGGAGGAGACGGTCGACGAGATCGACTTCAAGGGCTGCATCGTCTCCGACCAGGGCGGCTTCGACGACCGCTCGTTCAACCAGGCCGGGTACGAGGGGCTCCAGCTCGCCCAGGAGTCCCTCGGCATCGAGACCGCCCAGGCCGAGTCGACCGCCGAGACCGACTTCGTCCCGAACATCGACTCGATGGTCAACCAGGCCTGCGACCTGACCGTGACGGTCGGCTTCCTGCTGGCCGGGGCCACGGGCGAGGCCGCCGAGGCCAACCCGGACGCGACCTTCGCGATCATCGACGACCAGTCGATCGACCTGCCGAACGTCAAGCCCATCGTCTTCAACACGGCCGAGGCCGCCTTCCTCGCGGGCTACCTCGCCGCGGGCTACTCGACCACGGGCACCGTGGCGACCTTCGGTGGCATGGCCATCCCGCCCGTCACCATCTTCATGGACGGCTTCGTCGACGGGGTCGCGCACTACAACGAGGTCAAGGGCGCCGAGGTCACGGTGCTCGGCTGGAACAAGGACGAGCAGTCCGGCGAGTTCACGGGCAACTTCGAGGACATCGCCGCGGGTCAGAACGTGGCGAACGCCTTCATCGACGCCGGTGCCGACGTGATCATGCCGGTCGCCGGCCCGGTCGGCGGTGGCGCGGCCTCGGCCGCCCAGGAGGCCGGGGACGTCGCCTTCATCGGCGTCGACTCCGACTGGTTCGACACCTCGCCCGAGTACGCCGACATCATCCTGACCTCGGTGCTCAAGCAGATGGGCCCGGCCGTCTTCGACGTCATCAACGAGTCGGTCCAGGGCAACTTCAGCAACGAGGCCTACGTCGGCACGCTCGAGAACGAGGGCGTCGCCCTCGCACCGTTCCACGACCTGGACAGCAGCGTCTCGGCCGAGCTGAAGTCTGAGCTCGAGGAGATCCAGGCGCAGATCATCGCTGGTGAGATCGTCGTGGAGTCGCAGTCGACCCCGTGACGCCTGCCGCACATCGCGGCTAGCACGTGCACGACGCCAGGTGGCGGGTCGGGGGTCCCCGGCCCGCCACCGCGGCGTGGATATCCTGTCGCCGAGGTACGACGGCGTACCGACAGCGGCCCCTGCTGAGGAGGACCCACCGGTGAAGCTCGAGCTTCGCGGTATCACGAAGCGGTTCGGACCGCTCGTGGCCAACGACCACATCGACCTGGTGATCGAGCCGGGCGAGATCCACGCACTCCTCGGCGAGAACGGGGCGGGCAAGAGCACCTTGATGAACGTGCTCTACGGCCTCTACGACCCCGACGAGGGCGAGATCCTCGTCGACGGGACGGCCAGGACCTTCGCCGGCCCCGGGGACGCGATGGCCGCGGGCATCGGCATGGTGCACCAGCACTTCATGCTCGTCCCGGTCTTCACCGTGGCCGAGAACGTCGTGCTCGGCCACGAGCCGACCCGCGGTGGCGGGCTGCTCGACCTGGCCGAGGCCCGGCGTCTGGTCCGGGAGATCTCCGACCGCTTCGGCTTCGACGTCGACCCCGACGCCCTCGTCGAGGACCTTCCCGTCGGTGTCCAGCAGCGGGTCGAGATCATCAAGGCGCTGAGCCGCGACGCCAAGGTCCTCATCCTCGACGAGCCGACCGCGGTGCTGACCCCGCAGGAGACCGACGAGCTCATCGGCATCATGCGCCAGCTCAAGGCCGCGGGCACCTCCATCGTCTTCATCACCCACAAGCTGCGCGAGGTCCGCGCCGTGGCCGACCGGATCACGGTGATCCGCCGCGGTGCGGTCGTCGGCTCGGCACGGCCCGATGCCGCCGAGACCGAGCTCGCCTCGCTCATGGTCGGCCGGGCGGTCTCCCTCGGCGTCGCGAAGTCCCCGGCCCGGGCCGGCGACGTCCGCCTCCAGGTCCGTGACCTCGTCGTGCGCTCGGCCACCGGGCAGCGCGTGGTGGACGGCATCAGCTTCGACGTCGCCTCCGGCGAGATCCTCGCGGTCGCGGGGGTCCAGGGCAACGGTCAGACCGAGCTCACCGAGGCGATCCTCGGCCTGCAGGCGCACGTCCACGGCTCGATCGAGCTCCGTGGCACGCAGCTGGTCGGGCGCACCGTCGACCAGGTCCTCGAGGCCGGGGTCGGGTTCGTCCCCGAGGACCGCAGCAAGGACGGACTGGTCAAGGAGTTCTCGATCGCCGAGAACCTGGTCCTCGACCTGCACGACAAGCAGCCCTACGCCCAGGGCTGGTCGATGCGCCCGCGGGTGATCCGTGAGAACGCCGAGCGCCGCGTGCAGGAGTTCGACATCCGCACCACGGGGGTCGAGCTCGCGGCCGCCAACCTCTCGGGGGGCAACCAGCAGAAGGTCGTCCTCGCCCGAGAGCTCTCCCGGCCCCTCGAGCTCTTCATCGCGAGCCAGCCGACCCGCGGGCTCGACGTCGGGTCCATCGAGTTCGTGCACGAGCGCATCGTGACCGAGCGCGACAACGGCACCCCCGTGATCATCGTCTCGACCGAGCTCGACGAGGTCGTGGCCCTGGCCGACCGGATCCTCGTGATGTACCGCGGTCGCATCGTCGGTCTCGTCCCGGGGAGCACGGACCGCGACGTCCTCGGCCTGATGATGGCCGGCGTCCCCGTCGACGAGGCCGTCGCCCAGGCAGCCGTGCACCGCACCGAGACCACAGCAGCAGGCACCGAGCAGGGAGGAGTGCTGTGAGCACCCCCGAGGACCACCAGAACGCGGGGGAGCCCATGCCGGGAGCGCCACGACCCGGAGCCGCGCGGGAGGGCACCGCCCAGACCTCGGCCGAGCAGGCGGCCCCGGCGCAGACGGGGTCCGGTCAGCCCGGGCATGTCGGACGGTCCGAGGAGGACCGCTCGGCGAACCTCGTCCACGAGATCCTCTCGAGCTCGTGGCTGCTGTCGCTGCTCGCCCTCGTCGTCGCCCTCGCGGTCGGCGGTGTGCTCATCGCGGCAGCCGACGAGCAGGTGCAGGAGGCCGCGGGCTACCTCTTCGCCCGGCCGACCGACTTCATCGGCGCCGCGTGGAGCGCAGTCTCCGAGGCCTACGTCGCCCTGTTCCACGGGGCCGTCTTCGACGGTCAGTCGGCGACCTTCACGCGGTCCATCCGCTCGGTCACCGAGACCCTCACGGTCTCGACCCCGCTGATCCTCGCGGGTCTCGGCGTGGCCCTCGCCTTCCGCGCGAGCCTGTTCAACATCGGCGCCCAGGGCCAGATCATCATGGGCGCGACCTTCGCGGCCTGGGTCGGCTTCACCTGGCACCTGCCGGTCGGCGTGCACGTGGTCGTCGCGGTCCTCGCGGGCATCCTCGGCGGCGCCCTCTGGGGGGCGATCCCGGGCTTCCTGCGGGCACGCACCGGCGCGCACGAGGTGATCGTCACGATCATGCTCAACTACATCGCCGTCTACCTGATCTCCTACCTGCTGATCACCCCCGCCTTCCAGCGCCCCGGCTCGTCCAACCCGGTCAGCCCGCTGCTCGACGACACGGCCCTGTACCCGCTGCTCCTCGGCTCGGGCTTCCGGCTGCACGCCGGGTTCCTCGTCGCCATCGCGGCCACGGCCTTCGTCTGGTGGCTGCTCAACCGCAGCACCGTCGGCTTCCGGTTCCGGGCGGTCGGGCTCAACCCGCACGCCGCACGGACCGCGGGGATCAAGGTCGAGTGGGCCTACGTCCTCGTCATGATCGTGGCCGGCGGCCTCGCGGGCCTCGCGGGCACGGCGCAGGTGATGGGCACCGAGAAGTACCTCACCGCGGGCATCGCGGCGAGCTTCGGCTTCGACGCGATCACGGTGGCCCTGCTCGGCCGTTCGCGCCCGATCGGGGTCTTCTTCGCCGGGCTCCTCTTCGGGGCCCTGCGGGCCGGCGGCGTGACCATGCAGGCACGCACCGGCACCCCCATCGACATCGTCCTGGTGGTCCAGTCGGTGATCGTCCTGCTCATCGCGGCACCGCCGCTGGTCCGGGCGATCTTCCGGCTACCCGCACCGAACAGCAGGCCCCGGTCCGCGCGCCCCGCGGCCGTCAAGGAGGCGCAGGCATGAGCACCGTCACCGCACCCACCCAAGGGGCTGCCAGCCAGGGCGCCGTCGGCGGGTCCACGCCAGGCTCCCGCAAGGCTCCCATCACCTACGCGGTCCTGGGCCTCTTCGCCCTCGTCGTCTTCGGCCTGCTCGGTCAGCCAGGCTCCTCGACCTTCAGCGTCTCGACCCGGACGGACCTCTTCCAGATCACGCCGATCGGGGTCCCCTCCCGTCTGACGGCGATCGTCCTGGCCCTCGTCTGCCTCGGCCTGGCGGCCTTCGCGGCGCTCCGGGCCAAGGAGGGGCGGCGCACCCCCGGCTGGGTCGCCGGCACCTTCGCCGCCGCCTTCGTCCTGGCGTTCCTGACCTGGGCGGTCGCAGGGGAGAGCATCCCCTTCACGGGCCTGCTCCAGGGCACGCTCTTCCTGGCGGTACCGCTCGTCTTCGGTGCGCTCTCGGGCGTGATGTGCGAGCGGGTGGGCGTCATCAACATCGCGATCGAGGGCCAGCTGCTGGCGGGGGCGTTCCTCGCCGCGGTCGCGGCTTCGCTCAGCGGGAACGTCTACGCGGGCCTGATCGCCGCCCCGATCGCCGGGGTGCTCGTGGCCCTGCTGCTCGCGGTCTTCACGATCACCTACGCGGTCAACCAGATCATCGTCGGCGTGGTGCTCAACGTGCTGGTGGTCGGAGTGACCGGCTTCCTGTACTCGACGGTCCTCACGGTCAACGCCTCGAGCTGGAACCAGCCCCCCGGCCTGCAGCGCATCGCGATCCCCCTGCTCTCCGAGATCCCCGTGCTCGGCCCGGTGCTCTTCCGGCAGAACCTCATCGTCTACCTGATGTATGCCGCGGTGATCGTCGCGAACATCGCCCTCTTCCGGTCCAAGTGGGGCCTGCGGGTCCGGGCCGTCGGGGAGCACCCGCGCGCTGCGGACACCGTCGGGATCAAGGTCAACGCGACACGGTTCAAGAACGTGCTGCTCGGTGGGGCCATCGCGGGCCTGGGTGGCGCCTTCTTCACGATCGGCGCCGGGCTGGCCTTCGGCAAGGAGATGACGGCGGGCAAGGGGTACATCGCCCTCGCCGCGATGATCTTCGGCAGGTGGAGCCCCAAGGGTGCCCTGGGGGCGGCGCTGCTCTTCGGCTTCGCCGAGCAGCTGCGCATCTCCCTCGGGATCGTCGGTACCGGGATCCCCAGCCAGTTCATGCTGATGACGCCCTACCTCGTGACCATCTTCGCCGTCGCCGGCCTGGTGGGTCGGGTACGCCCCCCGGCCGCGAACGGCACGCACTATGCCAAGTCCTGACGGGAGCACCTCATGACCGACCCTGCCGCCACGGTGGACTGGGACGCCCTGCGGGCCGCCGCCCGGGAGGCGATGAGCACGGCGTACGCGCCGTACTCCCGCTTCCCGGTCGGCGCCGCGGCCCTCGTCGACGACGGTCGGGTGGTCGTCGGGTGCAACGTGGAGAACGCCTCCTACGGGGTCGGCCTCTGCGCCGAGTGCAGCCTCATCGGCGCTCTGCACGGCTCGGGGGGCGGCCGCCTCGTCGCCTTCGCGTGCGTGGACGGCCACGGCAACGCCCTGATGCCCTGCGGCCGGTGCCGCCAGCTGCTGTGGGAGCACGGGGGCGCCGCGCTCCTGGTGGACACCGTGAGCGGCATCAAGCCCATGACCGAGGTCCTGCCGGACGCCTTCGGCCCGGACGACCTGCTTGAACGAGCCTGAGAGGCCCCTCATGACCAGCACGACCCCCGAGCTCTTCGACGCCGTCGACGTGATCCACGCCAAGCGGGACCGCGCCCGGCTCACCGACGGCCAGATCGACTGGGTGATCGACGCCTACACCCGCGGCGTGGTCGCCGACGAGCAGATGGCCTCCCTCGCCATGGCGATCCTCCTCAACGGGATGGACCGCGCGGAGATCTCCCGCTGGACCAGCGCGATGATCGCCTCGGGCGAGCGGATGGACTTCTCGGGGCTGAGCCGGCCGACCGCCGACAAGCACTCGACGGGTGGCGTGGGGGACAAGATCACCCTGCCCCTGGCCCCGCTCGTCGCGGCCTGCGGCGTGGCGGTGCCCCAGCTCTCGGGCCGAGGGCTCGGCCACACCGGGGGCACCCTCGACAAGCTCGAGGCGATCCCCGGCTGGCGCGCGGCCCTGAGCAACGAGGAGATGATGCGCCAGCTCGAGGACGTCGGCGCGGTCATCTGCCAGGCGGGCTCGGGGCTCGCCCCCGCCGACCGCAAGCTCTACGCGCTGCGTGACGTGACGGGGACGGTCGAGGCCATCCCGCTCATCGCGAGCTCGATCATGAGCAAGAAGATCGCCGAGGGCACCGACACCCTCGTCCTGGACGTCAAGGTCGGCTCGGGGGCGTTCATGAAGGACGTCGAGCAGGCCTCGGAGCTCGCCCGCACCATGGTCGCCCTGGGGGCCGACGCCGGGGTCCGGACCGTCGCGCTGCTCACCGACATGTCGACCCCCCTCGGGCTCACGGCCGGCAACGGCCTCGAGGTCCGCGAGTCGGTCGAGGTCCTCGCGGGGGGCGGACCGGCCGACGTCGTCGAGCTGACCCTCGCCCTGGCCCGCGAGATGCTCGCCGGCGCCGGACGGACCGACGTCGACCCGGCCGACGCGCTGCAGGACGGGCGGGCCATGGACGCCTGGCGCCGCATGATCGCGGCCCAGGGCGGAGACCCTGACGCCGCGCTGCCCACGGCCCGGGAGACCGAGCAGGTCCTGGCCCCGGCTGACGGCGTCATGGCCGAGCTCGACGCCCTCGCGGTGGGCGTCGCAGCCTGGCGACTGGGTGCCGGCCGTGCCCGCAAGGAGGACCAGGTGCAGGCCGGTGCCGGGGTCGAGATGCACGCCAAGCCCGGGGCGGTCGTGCGGGCCGGCCAGCCGATCATGACCCTGCACACCGACACCCCGGAGCGCTTCGAGCGGGCCCGCGAGGCGCTCGCCCACGCGGTGACCATCCTGCCCGAGGGATCGCGCGCCCCGGAGAGGCCCCTCATCATCGACCGCGTCGTCCCCGACTGAGGTCGCATGGGCTCGCCCGCCGCACGCCCCGCCCGGCCGGACCTGCCGGTCCTGACGGGGGCGCGGCGGCGGGCCCTGCTCCCCGCCGACCAGCGGGAGCAGGTCGACACGGCCGAGGAGCGCCTGCCGCCCGCCGCGCGAGGGCTGGTCCACCGCATGCTCGCTGCCGGGGCGTCGGTCGGGGCGGTCGAGGGGCTCGCCTCCGTGTGGTCGGGCCTCGGGCGGCAGACCCAGGCCGCGGTGCTCGACCCGCTGCGGATCGGCCCTGCCCTGCGTCAGCAGGACGGGACGACCTGCGGCTCGGCGGTCCTCACCATGCTCGCGGCCACCGGGGACCCTGCGCTCGCGCTGTGGCTCGCCAGCGGCACGCTGCTCGTCGAACCCGGAGGTCGACCGCACCTGCCCCCTGAGCTCGCGCGGGCCACCGCGGAGGAGCTGGACGGGCTCGCCCGCCGCACGGTCACCGCCCGGGCAGCCGCCCTGCACCGCGCCGCGCACCGGGCGACCACGACTGCTCGGCCCCCGACGCCGCCCTGGCCCCGACGGTGGGGCACCCCGCCCTGGGGGGCCGCCGCGGTCGCGCGGTGGGTAGGCCTGCGGTTCGCCCACCGGCCCGTCACCGGCACGGGGTCGGTGGGTCTGCAGCAGGCTGCGCACGCCCTGGACGCCGGGGGCCCCGTCCTGCTCTACAGCGGGGGACGGTCGGCGGTGCGTGGCCCGGCCCCGGTGCTGCCGCGGCACGTCGTCCTCGTCCTGCCCGCGCCGCAGGGCCCCGTCGTCTGGGAGCCGGCGGGCGGGAGGACCTGCCCGGCGACCGGGGCGCGTCTCGTCGCGGACGCCCTCGGCAGCGCAGCCCTCGGCGGGTGGCGGCACAGCGCCTGGGTCGTCCTGCCCCGCTAGGCCCAGCGTTGGCGGGCCCGGTGCCGCGGCGTCACGATGGAGGCTCGAGCGAGTGAAGGGAGCCATCATGAGCACGACCCCCGGCGACAGCACCTGGGCCGACGCGGGCCTGGTCCCCCCGGAGAGCTCCGAGGTCCCCGACCCGAGCCGGACGACGGTCCCGGTCGAGCCTGAGCACCAGCCCGCCGCTCCCCGGCCCGACCTGCGCGGCGAGGCCGACGAGCCCGACGTCGTCGACCAGGCGCAGGTGCTGGCCGAGGACGACGCGGACGAGTACCCCGAGAGCTGACCGGGACGGGGCCGCGCTGCGGCGAGGGAGTCGCAGCGGGGCCCGGCCCCCGCCCGACGGGCAGTAGCGTGGTGCCCATGAGTCGTGCAGCAGCCCCGCCCACCGCCGAGGAGATCGCCGCACTGCCGAAGGTGGTCCTGCACGACCACCTCGACGGAGGGCTCCGCCCGGGCACGGTGCTCGAGCTGGCCGCAGAGATCGGCCATCCGCTCCCGGCTGCGGACGCCCCCGAGCTGGGCGCGTGGTTCGAGGCCACCGCGAGCGCAGGGTCCCTCGAGCGGTACCTGGAGACCTTCGCGCACACGGTGGCCGTGATGCAGACCGCGGAGAACCTCCGGCGCGTCGCCCGCGAGGCCGTGGTCGACCTGGCTGAGGACGGCGTGGTGTACGCCGAGCAGCGCTACGCACCCGAGCAGCACCTCGCTGGAGGTCTCAGCCTGCAGCAGGTGGTCGACGCGGTCGGCGCCGGCATCGACGAGGGAGTCGCGCTGGCCGCCGAGCAGGGGCGCAGCATCCGCGTCGGCCAGCTCCTCACCGCCATGCGGCACGCCGACCGCAGCCGGGAGGTCGCCGAGCTGGCGCTGGCCAACCGGGAGCGGGGGGTGGTCGGGTTCGACCTGGCCGGGGCGGAGTCGGGGCACCCGGCCGGGCGCCACGAGCGCGCCTTCCGGATGCTGCGCGCGGCGAGCTTCCCCGTGACCGTGCACGCCGGTGAGGCGGCGGGGGTCGAGTCGGTCGCCGACGCCCTGCACCTCGCCGGCGCCCTGCGCCTGGGGCACGGCGCGCGGCTCGTCGAGGACCTGACGCCGGGGGAGCCCACGGCCGAGGACCCGAGCGGGATCGCGGAGACCCGGCTGGGCCAGGTCGCGCACTGGGTGCGTGATCAGCAGGTGCCCCTCGAGCTCTGCCCGACCTCCAACCTCCAGACCGGCGTGGCCTCCTCGGTCGCCGATCACCCGATCACCCTGCTCGCGCACCTCGGCTTCGCGGTCACCGTCAACACGGACAACCGGCTGATGTCAGCCACCTCGATGACCCGGGAGATGACCCGCCTCGTCGAGGAGGCGGGCTGGTCCTTGGTCGACCTGCGTGACGCGACGCTCACAGCCGCCTGGAACGCCTTCATCCACCACGACGAGCGCGAGGCTCTCGTCGAGGACGTCCTCCTGCCCGCCTACACCACCTCGAACGGACGGCACCGCGCATGACCACCCCCACCCCCCTGGACCGTGCAGCGGTCGCCCGCATGGTCGACCACACCCTCCTCAAGCCCGAGACGACGCAGGCCGACGTCGAGGCCCTCGTGGCCGAGGCCCAGGCCCTGGGCGTCTACTCGATCTGCGTCTCGCCCTCGATGCTGCCGGTCGACGCGGGGCCGGTGCTCGTCGCGACGGTGTGCGGGTTCCCGTCGGGCAAGCACCACAGCGAGGTCAAGGCCGCCGAGGCTGCTCGCGCCGTCACCGACGGCGCGCACGAGGTGGACATGGTGATCGATCTGGGCGCGGCCCGGGCCGGGGACTTCGCCGCCGTCGAGCGCGACGTGGCCGCAGTCCGCGCCGCGGCACCCGCGCCCGTCGTGCTCAAGGTCATCATCGAGTCGGCGGCCCTCAGCGACGAGCAGATCGTGGGCACCTGCCGTGCCGCCGAGGCCGCGGGGGCGGACTTCGTCAAGACCTCGACCGGGTTCCACCCTGCCGGGGGCGCCTCGGCTCACGCCGTGCGGCTCATGGCCCAGACCGTGGGTGGGCGCCTCGGGGTCAAGGCCTCGGGAGGGGTCCGGACCGGGGCGGCGGCCCGCGAGATGATCGCCGCCGGTGCGACGCGCCTCGGCCTCTCGGGCACCGCAGCCGTGCTCGACGGGCTCGACGAGCCCGCCGTCGAGGACGGTGCCGCGACCTCGGGGTACTGACGACGACGGACCGTCCGCGGCCGCCCGTCCCGGGCCGCGGGTGTGGAGCGGTGCGTGCTCCGCTCCCGGGCTAGCGTGACCGGCGTCGGCCCGTGGTCCCGCCCGACCGGCCCGCACCGCCCCGGCGGGTCGTCGCGGCGCGTCTCCCTCGGCCGGCCGAGGCGCTGCCCCGACCCGTGGCCGGCGTGCTGGGGCCTTCGTCCGAGCTGGTGGGGCGGGGTCCGCGCGAGCTGTTCGCGGTGCGCCCGCGCACGATCCCCACGAAGGTCTCGACCTCCTCGGTGGTGCGGTCGGTGCACCAGGCGAGCTGCACCGTCGAGGTGGGGGCGTCCGCGACGGGCCGGGAGGCGAGGTCGCGCCGCTGGTGCAGGCGGGCGAGGGACTGCGGCACCACGAGGACCCCGACCCCCGCTGCGACGAGCTCGACGGCCTCGGCGGTGCTCGGCGGCGTCGGGAGCAGGCTCGGCTCGCCCGGTCCGTCCGTCCAGGCGAGCACGTCGTCCGCGGGGACCAGGCGCGTCTCCTCGGTGAGGTCCTGCGCGGTGACCTCCTCGGCCGCGGTCACGAGGTGGTCGCGGGGGACCACCACGACCGAGGTCTCGGTGTAGAGCGGGATCGCGCTGAGGTCCTCGGGGCGCTCGTGCAGCCGGACCAGGGCGGCGTCGGCCAGGCCCTCGCGCAGGGCCGTGAGCTGGTCGGCGACCTCGACGTGGACCAGCTCGACCGGGAGGTCGCTGCGCTCGCCCCAGGTCCGCAACCAGCGACCGGGGGTGGTGCCTGGCACCATCGCGAGCCGGAAGGCCGCGGGCGCTGGTGCCTGGGTCGTCCCGTCGCCGTCCTCCACCACGTCCATCCCCCTGTCCGGACCGTCCCGGTCCCGTCCGTGTCCCTCGCGTGACCCGAGCCGCGAGGATCTGAGGCGGGACCGGTGAGGCTGGGGCCAGGGTAGCCGCGCGGGCACCTATCCTGGGCGGGTGAGCGACAGCGCGCCCCGGCGGAACCGGAAGCCCCAGACCATGAAGCCCGCGACGGCGGCGGCCAAGCTCGGGGTCTACCTGCCCGCGACCCCTGAGGAGTTCCAGGCCGGCGTGATCAGCCGCGACGAGCTGGACGAGCTGCAGCAGAACCCTCCGGCCTGGTTGAGCGCCCTGCGCAAGGAGGGCCCTCACCCGCGCCAGGTCGTCGCGGCGCGGCTGCGGGTGTCGACGAGCGGGCTCGCCCGTGCCGGCATGACCGATCCGCTGACGACCGCCGAGCTCGACGCGCTCATGGCCGACCCGCCTGGATGGCTGCGGCGCGAGCGGGCGAGCTTCGCCGAGGTGCGTCGCGAGGAGCAGCGGCTCCGCGAGCGCTCCTCCGCCGACGAGGGCGAGGCGGCGCCGAGCTCCTAGCGGCGGCGCCGAGCTCCTCGCACCTCACCCCGCGCCGCGCGCCTCGGGCTGCCGCTCATCCCGCGAGCCCGAGGACTGCCGTGACGTCTGCGCGGACGGCGTCGAGCCGCTCCCGGGCCGTGCGCCGGGCCTCCCCGACCAGGTCGGACGGCTCGCCGTCCCGCCCGGTCGGGATCGGCACGATCACCTCGAGGTAGCACTTGACCTTGGGCTCGGTGCCGCTCGGCCGGATGATCACGCGGGTGCCGTCCTCGGCGACCAGGCGCAGCCCGTCGGTGGGCGGCAGGCCCTCGGGACCGTCGAGGCTCCCCAGGGACAGGTCGGTGGTCTCGACCACGGGGGACCCGGCGAGGGTCGCCGGGGGCTGCTCGCGGACCCGGGCCATGGTCGCGGGGATCTGCCCGAGGTCGGAGAACCGCGCCGAGACCTGGTCGGTGAGGTGCAGGCCGTGCTCTCG
Source organism: Actinotalea soli (assembly GCF_017565425.1). Taxonomy (GTDB): domain Bacteria; phylum Actinomycetota; class Actinomycetes; order Actinomycetales; family Cellulomonadaceae; genus Actinotalea; species Actinotalea soli. The sequence continues at coordinate 353,051 of NZ_JAGEMK010000003.1, read as the reverse complement.
GGCGAGGTCGTCGAGGAGGTCGACCAGGGTGCGGCCCTCGGCGCGGACCCTCGCGGCGAGCTGGGCGAGCAGGAGGGCGGCGCTCAGGCCGTCCTTGTCGCGGACCTGGGCCGGGTCCACGCAGTACCCGAGGGCCTCCTCGTAGCCGAAGACCAGGCCCTCGACCCGGGAGATCCACTTGAACCCCGTGAGGGTCGCCCGGTGGGTCAGGCCGTGGGCCGCGGCGATCTTGCCGAGCAGGCGCGAGGAGACGATCGAGCTCGCGAGGACCCCTCCGTCGTGGGACGTGCCGGCGACCCGTCGGGCGACCTCCTCCCCGAGCAGGGCGCCGACCTCGTCCCCGTGCAGCATGCGCCACCCCTCGGCCCGTGCGTCCCCGGGGCCCGCGTGGGTCATGGTCCGTGCGTCCCGCAGCGCGACCGCGCACCGGTCCGCGTCGGGGTCGTTGGCGAGCACCACGTCGGCGTCGAGCTCGTGGGCCAGGGCGAGAGCCAGGTCGATCGCCCCGGGCTCCTCGGGGTTGGGGAAGGCCACGGTCGGGAAGGTCGGGTCGGGAACGGCCTGCTCGGGCACCACGTGCAGGTCGCTGAACCCTGCCCCCCGCAGCACGAGCTCGGCGACCCGTCCGCCGACCCCGTGCAGGGGGGTCAGGACCACCCGCAGCTCGCGGGGGGTCTCGGGCTCGGCCAGGGCGCCGACGGCGCCCAGGTACGCCTCGAGGATCTCCTCGCCGAGGACGGTCCACCCGCTCTCGGTGCGCGGCACGGAGGCCACCGAGGGGATCGCGGCGATGCGGGCGGCGATCTCGGCGTCGTAGGGCTGCACGATCTGGGCCCCCTGACCGCTGTCGGTCACGACCCGCCCGCCCAGGTAGACCTTGTAGCCGTTGTCCTGCGGCGGGTTGTGGCTCGCGGTGACCATGACGCCGGCGTCGGCCCCCAGGTGCCGCACGGCGAAGGCCAGCACGGGGGTGGGCAGCGGATCGGGCAGCAGCAGGGCGTGCCCCCCCGCGGCGGTCACGACGGCGGCGGTGTCCCGGGCGAAGACGTCGGAGTTGTGGCGTGCGTCGTACCCGATGACGACGCGCGGGCCGGCGACGTCGAAGCCGTGCTCGGGCGACCGTGGCGGCAGGGCGTCGGTGAGGTAGCGGACGAGCCCGGCCGCCGCCCGGATCACGACGGCTCTGTTCATCCGGTTCGGCCCGCCACCCAGGGCCCCGCGCAGACCCGCGGTGCCGAACTCGAGGGTGCCCCGGAAGCGGTCGGCGAGCTCGGCACGGGCCACGTCGCGCAGCGCGCGGTCCTCGGGGTCCTCGTCCTGCGCGACGGCGAGGAGCTCACGGAGGTGCTCCGCGGTCCGAGGGTCCGGGTCATCGGTGATCCACGCCTCGACGGTCGCGGTCAGGTCGGGGTCCATCAGGTCTGCCACGGTCAGATCCTCCCCGTGATGTCGGCGAGCAGTCGGCTGATCCGCGGCGCAGCCGCCTGACCGGCCTCGATCACCTCGGCGTGGGACAGCGGCACCGGACTGATGCCGGCCGCCTGGTTGGTCACCAGGGAGATGCCGAGCACCTCGAGCCCGACGTGCCGGGCCGCGATGGCCTCGATCGTCGTGGACATCCCGACCAGGTCCGCACCGAGGCGGCCGGCCATGGTGACCTCGGCCGGGGTCTCGTAGTGGGGGCCGCGGAACTGGGCGTAGACCCCCTCGGGGAGGCTGGGATCGACCTCACGGGCCACGTCCCGCAGGCGCTGGGCGTACAGGTCGGTGAGGTCCACGAAGGTCGCGCCCTCGAGGGGCGAGGTGGCCGTGAGGTTGAGGTGGTCGCGGATGAGCACCGGGGTGCCCGGTGCCCAGTCAGGATGCAGGCCGCCGCACCCGTTGGTCAGGACCACGCACCGGGCCCCGGCGGCGGCGGCCGTCCGCACGCCGTGGACGACGCGGCGCACGCCGAGGCCTTCGTAGAGGTGGGTGCGCGAGCCGAGGACGAGGGCGTGCCGGTCGGTCCCGGCGAGGCGGACGGACCGGGTCGTCGCGACGTGACCTGCCACCGCGGGCCGGCTGAAGCCGGGGATCTCGTGGCTCGGGATCTCGGCGACGGTCTCGCCGAGCAGCTCGGCGGCGGCGCCCCAGCCGGAGCCGAGCACCAGGGCGACGTCGTGCTGGGTCACCCCCGTCCGCTCGGCGATCGTCGCCGCGGCCTCGCGGGCCACCTCGAGGGGATCGGTGGTCGGGTCGTCGATCGCCGGGGTGCCGGCTCCTCCGTGAGCGCTCATGCCCCGAGGCTATCGGCCCCGCGGAGCACCGGCTGGCCACCCACGGCACAATGGCCGGGTGACTGCGACGACCCCTGGCCTGGCCGAGCCCCCCACCACCCCCGAGGTCCCGGACGGCAGGCGCTCCCCGCGGGTGGTGGTCGTCGGAGGCGGCCCCGGGGGCTACGAGGCCGCCCTGGTGGCGCGCCGTGCCGGTGCCGACGTCACCCTCGTCGAGCGTCAAGGGCTGGGCGGGGCCACGGTGCTGACCGACGTGGTGCCCTCCAAGACGCTGATCGCGACCGCTGAGTGGATGACCATCGCGGACCGCGCCCCCGAGCTCGGCATCCGCAGCCTGGGGCAGCACGCCGACAGCCCGGCGAGCGGGCACCAGGTGCTCCTCGACCAGGTCAACGAGCGGGTGGTGCGCCTGGCCCGCGCGCAGTCCGCAGACATCCGGACCCGTCTGGTCGACGAGGGGGTCGACGTCGTCGACGGCACAGGTCGCCTCGACGGGCCCCAGTGCGTGGTCATCACCCCGAGCGACGGGGAGGCCCCGGAGCGCCGCTGTGACGCCGACGTCGTGCTCCTGGCGACCGGCTCGACCCCGCGGACCCTGCCCGAGGCCGAGCCCGATGGCGAGCGCATCCTCACCTGGACCCAGCTCTACGGGCTCGACACGCTGCCCGAGCGCCTCATCGTCGTGGGCTCGGGGGTCACCGGGGCCGAGTTCGCCGGGGCCTACCGGTCCCTCGGCTCGGAGGTCGTGCTGATCTCCTCCCGGGACCGCGTGCTCCCGGGGGAGGACGCCGACGCCGCGCAGGTCATCGAGGACGTCTTCCGGGATCGCGGCATGGTGGTCAAGGGGCAGTCCCGTGCGGTGTCCGCCCGGCGCACCGCCACCGGGGTCGAGGTCACCCTCGAGGGCGGCGAGGTCGTGACCGGGTCGCACTGCCTCATGGCCGTGGGTTCGGTGCCGAGCACGCAGGGCATCGGACTGGTCGAGGCCGGGGTGCGGCTGACCGAGCGGGGCCACGTCGACGTCGACCGCGTCTCGCGGACGAGCGTGCGCGGTGTCTACGCGGCCGGGGACTGCACCGGGGTGCTGCCGCTGGCCTCGGTCGCGGCCATGCAGGGGCGCATCGCGATGGCGCACGCCCTGGGCGACGCCGTCGTGCCGCTGGACCTCGAGACGGTCGCGGCCAACATCTTCACCGCCCCCGAGATCGCCACGGTCGGTGCCTCCCAGGCCTCCCTCGAGGAGTCCGGGGTGCGGTACGTCTCGACCTCCCTCGCGCTGGCCCGGAACCCGCGCGCCAAGATGCTCGGGATCAAGGACGGGTTCGTCAAGATCTTCGCCCACGCCACCACGGGCATCGTGCTCGGCGGCGTGGTGGTCGCGCCGCGGGCCGGGGAGCTGATCTTCCCGCTGACCCTTGCGGTGAGCCACCGGCTGACCGCCGACGACGTCGCGCAGTCCTTCACGGTGTACCCGTCCCTCTCGGGCTCGATCGCGGAGGTCGCGCGGGTGCTGCACCAGCGCCGGGCGTAGCGGCGGGCCCGGGGCCTGAGCCCCGAGGCGGCTCAGTCGAGCAGCGCCCGCAGCGCCGGCCAGGCCTCGGCGAAGGCCGGGAGCAGCGGGCGCGTGGCGACCTCCTCGACGTCGACCCACCGGACCTCGAGGCTCTCGGGGTCTGTCGCGCGAGGGTTCTGCACGCCGGTGGCCCGTGCCACCACCGTCGTGTAGGCCCAGGTGCCGTGGTCCAGGACCCGGGTGGCCAGCACCTCGAGGGCCTCGGGGTCGACCCCGGCCTCCTCGGTCGCCTCGCGGACGGCCCCCTCGACGGCGGTCTCCCCTGGGGCCAGCGCGCCCCCGGGGATGCCCCAGGTGCCGCCGTGGTGGCTCCACGTCGCCCGGTGCTGCAGGACCACCTGCGCCCCCGCGGCGGTGCGGCGGTGCAGGAGCAGGCCCGCCGCACCGAGCAGGCCCCAGTGCTGCGCGCCGCAGGCGCAGTCGAGCCAGCCGTCGCCGGGCTGACGGTGCGTGCCCTGGCGCGGTGGCCCGCTCACCTCAGCCGACGATCTCGCAGATCGCGGTGCCGGCGCTGACGCTCGCCCCGACGCCGGCCGCGAGGCTCTGCACGGTGCCGGCGCGGTGCGCGACGAGGGGCTGCTCCATCTTCATCGCCTCGAGGACGACGACCAGGTCCCCCTCGGCGACCTCGGCGCCCTCGGCCACCGCGACCTTGACGATCGTGCCCTGCATGGGGGAGGCCAGGGTCGTGCCGTTGGCGCTCGCCGCGCTCCGGGTGCTGGTGCGCCGCGCCCGGGAGGACCGCGCGGGCGCAGGACGTCCGCGGCCGCCGCCCAGTCCGCCCAGGCCCGCGGGCAGCACGACCTCGATCCGCTTGCCGCCGACCTCGACCACGACGCGCTCGGTCACGGCCTCCTCGGCCGCCGGCTCCTCGGTGGCGCCCGCGGTGCCGGTGGTCCGGCCCAGGGCGGCGAGCTCCTCGGTGAAGGAGGTCTCGATCCAGCGGGTGTGCACGCTGAAGGGCTGGTCCGGGTCGGCCGGGGCGAAGGCCGGGGCGTCGAGCACCGCCCGGTGGAAGGGGACCACGGTGGGCAGCCCGACGATCTCGAGCTCGGCGAGCGCCCGGCGGGCACGTTCGATGGCCTGGGTGCGGGTGGCGCCGGTCACGACGAGCTTGGCGATCATCGAGTCGAAGGCCCCGGAGACCGTGTCCCCCTCGACCACCCCGCTGTCGACGCGCACGCCAGGGCCCGCCGGGAAGCGGAGCCTGCTGATCCGACCCGGGGCCGGGAGGAAGCCCGCGGCAGGGTCCTCGCCGTTGATCCGGAACTCGATCGAGTGACCACGCACCGTGGTGCTCTCGTAGCCGAGGGGCTCACCCGAGGCGATCCGCAGCTGCTCGCGCACCAGGTCGATCCCCGTGACCTCCTCGGTCACCGGGTGCTCGACCTGCAGGCGGGTGTTCACCTCGAGGAAGGAGACCGTGCCGTCGGCCGCGACCAGGAACTCGCAGGTCCCCGCCCCCACGTAGCCTGCCTCGCGCAGGATCGCGATCGAGGACTCGGTGAGCAGCTGCTCCTGCTCGGGAGTCAGGAACGGGGCAGGTGCCTCCTCGACGAGCTTCTGGTGGCGCCGCTGGAGCGAGCAGTCCCGGGTGGAGACCACGACGACGGTCCCGTGGGCGTCGGCGAGGCACTGCGTCTCGACGTGGCGCGGGGAGTCGAGGTAGCGCTCGACGAAGCACTCGCCCCGGCCGAAGGCCGCCACGGCCTCGCGGACGGCCGAGTCGTACATCTCGGTGATCTCGTCCGCCTCGCGGGCGACCTTGAGGCCGCGCCCTCCGCCGCCGAAGGCGGCCTTGATCGCGATGGGCAGGCCGTGCGTGGCCGCGAAGGCCTCGACCTCCTCGGCCCCGGTCACGGGATCCGGCGTGCCGGCCACGAGGGGCGCGCCCGCCCGCTGGGCGATGTGCCGCGCGCTCACCTTGTCGCCCAGGGCGTCGATCGCCGACGGCGGCGGTCCGATCCAGACCAGGCCGGCGTCGAGGACCGCCTGGGCGAACCCGGCGTTCTCGGCGAGGAAGCCGTACCCCGGGTGGACGGCGTCAGCGCCGCTGCGCCGGGCCACCTCGAGCAGCTTCGCCACGTCGAGGTAGGTCTCGGCAGCGCGGTTCCCGCCGAGCGCGAAGGCCTCGTCGGCCAGGCGTACGTGGAGGGACTCGCGGTCGGGGTCGGCGTAGACCGCGACGCTCGCGATGCGCGCGTCGGCGCACGCTCTGGCGATGCGGACGGCGATCTCGCCGCGGTTGGCGATGAGGACCTTGCGGATCTCGGGCACGGCTCACCGTAACGTCACCGGGCCCGGGGGATCACCCATGGCTCGGGGCGGTTCCCAGGTTTGGTCGAATCGGCAACGCGGGTGCGCTGCGCTTTGTCGAGTTCCCCAGCGCGGCCGGTCTCAGGAGCTCTCAGAGGGCTGGTCAGGGGGCTGGCGTTGTGCTGCGCCACAGGTCGGGCACCGTCAGGCCCACCTCGGCGAGCAGGCTGCGGAGCACCGGGAGGCTCAGTCCGACCACGTTGTGGTGGTCGCCGTCCACCCGGTCCACGAAGGGCCCGCCCAGGCCGTCGACCGTGAAGGCGCCGGCGACGGCGAGGGGCTCGCCGGTGGCCACGTAGGCGCGGACCTCCTCGTCGGTGAGGTCGGCGAAGTGCACGGTGGTCGAGGCCGTCGTGCCGATGGTCGCCCCCGTGCCCTGACCGCCCTCCTCCGTGCCGGGGCGCGTGTCGACCAGCCAGTGCCCGGTGTGCAGCACGCCGCTGCGGCCCCGCATGCGCTGCCAGCGGCTCACCGCGTCCGCGGCGTCGGTCGGCTTGCCCCACGGCTCGCCGTCGAGCTCGAGCAAGGAGTCGCAGCCGAGCACCAGGACGTCCTCGGGCAGCCCGAGCTCCTCGATGCGGGCTGTCACGGCCTGTGCCTTGGCCTGGGCGAGGACGAGCACGGCGTCGGCGACCTCGAGGGACCCGAACCGCCGGGCGGCCTCGGCCAGGACGAGGTCCTCGTCGACCCCGGAGACCTGGACGTGCGGGTCGATGCCGGCGCGGCGAAGGGTCTCGAGACGGGCCGGGGAGGCAGAGGCGAGCAGCAGGGAGGTCACCCGCGGCAGGCTAGCGCCCGGAGGACCTCCCCGCGTGCCCGGACCGGGCCTGACCTCAGCGGCCGGTCTGCGCCTCGGCGGTCGTCTCGTGCTCGGCCGGGGGCTCGTCCCCGGTCCTCTGGTGCACCTCGGCATCGTCCTCCTCGGCGAACGGGTCCGCGGCGTTGGACGCCGCGAAGGCGGCCTGGTCGAGGATGCCCTCGCGCTTGGCCACGACCGTCGGGACCAGCGTCTGCCCGGCGACGTTGACCGCGGTGCGCCCCATGTCGAGGATCGGGTCGATCGCGAGGAGCAGCCCGACCCCCTCGAGCGGGAGTCCCAGGGTCGACAGCGTCAGCGTGAGCATGACCAGCGCGCCGGTGAGCCCGGCGGTCGCGGCCGATCCGGCCACCGAGACGAAGGCGATGAGCAGGTAGTCCCAGACCGTGAGCTCGAGGCCGAAGAACTGGGCCACGAAGATCGCCGCGAGGGCCGGGTAGACCGCGGCGCAGCCGTCCATCTTGGTGGTCGCTCCGAAGGGCACCGCGAAGGAGGCGTACTCGCGGGGCACTCCCAGGTTCCGCACCGTGACCCGCTCGGTCACCGGCAGCGTGCCGAGGGAGGAGCGCGAGACGAAGCCCAGCTGGATGGCCGGCCAGGCACCGGCGAACCAGCGGATCGGGGACAGGCCGTTCGCCGTGAGGACCACGGGGTAGAGGACGAACAGCACGAGGGCCAGGCCCAGGTACATCGCGAGGGTGAAGGTCCCCAGCGGGGCGAGGGACTCCCAGCCGTAGGTGGCCACGGCGTTGCCCAGGAGGCCGAGGGTGCCGAGAGGGGCCAGGCGGATCAGCCACCACAGGACCTTCTGCACCACGGCGAGGACCGAGCGGTTGAAGGACAGGAAGGGCTCGGCGGCCGGACCGACCTTGAGGGCCGCGAAGCCCACGACGAGGGCGATCACGACGAGCTGGAGGGCGTTGAAGGTGAGCCCGGTCCCGGCGCCGGTGATCGTGCCGTCGTCGCCGGTCTGGAGGGTCGTGCTCGCGCTCAGGCCGAGGAAGTTCGCGGGCAGCAGGCCGGTGATGAAGTCGAGCCAGGAGCCGGTGCGGGCGGGAGGCGCCGCCGACTCGGGGGACAGGGTGGTGCTCAGGCCGGGGCGCAGCACCAGGCCCAGGGTGATGCCGATCGCGACCGAGGCCAGGGCGGTGATCCCGAACCAGAGCAGCGTGCGGCCCGCGAGCCGTGCCGCGTTGGTGACCTTCCCGAGGTTGGCGATCGAGGCGATGATCGCGGTGAGGATCAGCGGTGGGACCAGGGCACGCAGGAGCTGGACGAACGAGCTGCCGATGGTCTGGAGCGTGACGGTCAGCCCGTTGTCGGGCGCGTCAGGGACCTGGATCGCTCGGGCGAGCAGCCCGAGGCCGATGCCCAGGACGAGGGCGACGAGGATCTGCACGCCGAAGGAGGGCAGGCGCAGACGAGAGCGGGGCGAAGCCATGGTGGACCTTCCGGGGTCGTGTCGAGGGTGCGGGAAGGCCGTCGGGCGGGCTCGCGAGCGGGGGTCGCTCAGGCGGGCCGGACGGCCGGGGCACCCGGACACGACGCGCTCGCCTGACGTCGCAGATCGACGTGCAGGCGTGCGGAGAGGTTCCAGGGGTTGCGCATGGCGGAGTCATCCTACGTCCTGCGACGGGGTGGTCCGACCGGCCGGTCAGCCACCCCGTCGCTGGGCGAGGGCCGGCCGGTGGGCACGGTCCTCGGGCGCGCGCCAGGATCAGCGGGGCGCGCGCAGTGCCTCACGCAGCACGTCGAGACCGACCGAGCCCAGGCCCAGCGCGCGGGCGTGGAAGGCCTTGAGGTCGTGGGCCTCGCCGCGCGCCCTCGCGGCCTCGGCGGCCTCGTCGCGGGCGGTCTCCCACAGCCGCTGGCCGATCTTGTACGCGGGCGCCTGTCCCGGCCAGCCCAGGTAGCGGGTCAGCTCGAAGCGCAGGAAGGCCTCGGGCATGGCCACGTTCGCGACCAGGAACTCCCAGGCGGTGTCGTGGTCCCACGTGCCCCCGCCCCAGCGTTCGGGGCGCGGCAGCCCCAGGTGCACGCCGATGTCGAGCACCACGCGGGCCGCGCGCATGCGCTGGCCGTCGAGCATGCCGAGGCGGTCGCCGGCGTCGTCGAGGAAGCCCAGGTCCGCCATGAGCCGCTCGGCGTAGAGGGCCCAGCCCTCGCCGTGGCCCGAGACCCAGCAGGCGAGCCGGCGCCAGCGGTTGAGCCTGTCCCGCTCGTGGACCGCCTGGGCGATCTGCAGGTGATGCCCCGGGACCCCCTCGTGGTAGACGGTCGTCTTCTCGCGCCAGGTGGTGAAGCTCGTGACGTCGGCCGGCACCGACCACCACATCCGGCCTGGCCGGGAGAAGTCGTCCGAGGGGCCGGTGTAGTAGATCCCGCCGGTCTGGGTCGGGGCGATCCGGCACTCGAGGGCGTGCAGCGCCTCGGGGATGTCGAAGTGCACCCCGTCGAGGGCGTGCAGGGCGGCGTCGGAGGTGGACTGCATCCAGGCCTGCAGCGCCTCGGTGCTGTCCAGGACGCGGCTGGGGTCGGCGTCCAGGACCGCGATGGCCTGCTCGAGGCTCGCCCCGGGGCCGGCGACCTGGGCTGCGACGGCCTCCTGCTCGGCGATCACCCGGTCGAGCTCGGCCAGGCCCCAGGCGTAGGTCTCCTCGAGGTCGACCGTGGCCCCGAGGAAGTAGCGCGACCACAGGGAGTAGCGCTCGCGGCCCACGCCGTCGGCCTCGGGGGCCTGCGGGCGGAGCTCCTCGCGCAGGAAGGCTCCGAGGGTCGCGTAGGCCTCGCGGGCCGCGCCGGCCCCGGCGGCGAGCTCGTCGCGCAGGGTCTCGCCCTGGGCGGCCCCCTCGAGGGCCTGCTCGAGGGCGTCGCTCGTCACGAGCTCGGTGAAGAAGGACCCGGCCCCGGCGAGCTCCTCGCACTGGCGCACGCACTCGTCGACCTGACGCACGGCCGCGACCCGTCCGCGGGAGGCCGCGAGACGGAGCGACTCGACGACCCCCGCCACGGCCCCCGGCAGGGCGTGCAGGCGGGCCGCGACGTTCTCCCAGTGTCGAGGGGTCGAGGTGGGCATGAGGTCGAAGACGTCGCGGAGCTCCTGCACGGGGGAGGCGATGTTGTTGAGGGCGCCGAGCAGCTCGTCGGCCTCGTGCAGCTCGAGCTCGAGGCCCAGCCGCTCACGCATCGCGGCGAGGGTCACGCGGTCGACCTCGTCGACGGGGGTCTGCTCGTCGAGCTCGGCCAGCACCGCACGGGCCGCGTCGGCCTGGGCCTGCCAGCCCGCCGGGGAGAGGTCCACCATGAGGTGGTCGTAGCCGTCGAGGCCCATCGCGGTGGCCGCCAGGGGGTTGAGGCGGGCCGCGGTGGTGACGTAGGCGTCGGCGATCGCGTCGATCGCGCTGGGGGTGCGGGTGGGGCGCGCAGAGTTCATGGGCCTAGAGCCTAGGTGCAGCGGGAGGCCGACCCTCGGGGTCTCGGTCAGCCGCGGAGGACGGCGGCCACCTGGTCGAGCAGGACGTCGACCTCGCGCTGGTCGTAGCCCGAGTTCCAGGTCGTCCGGAACCGAGCCGCGTCGACCATCGCCGCGGTCATCTCGGGGGCCACGCCCTGGCGCAGCAGCTCGAGGGCGACCGCGGCGTGCTCGAGCAGGGTGTCGACCTCCTCCTCGGCGTAGCCCGGACCGCTCACGACCCGCGTCAGCCCCGAGGTCCCGGCCGGGCGCGAGACCGGGCCCGCGGTGGCAGCAGGGTCGCCGTGGGCGCCCGGTCCGCTCGAGGTCCCCGTCGCGCCCCCGGGCGAGGCGTGCTGCTCCTCCCACCGGCGCAGGGTGCCCTCGACCTGGTCGAGGAAGGCGTCGACGTCCTCCTGCACGTAGCCGCCCTCGGGGGTGGTGCGGAAGCGGGCGAAGCGGACGTCGTCGGCCAGGACGTGCTGCAGCGGGGGCATCCCGGGCTGCCAGCCGGCGACCGACGTGATCGCCGGGGGCGTGCTCGGCGCGGAGGAGGTGGTGTCGGGGAGGTGGCCGGAGGCCGTGGGGGCGAAGGCCGCGGCGCTCGGTGTGGACATGGGCAGAGAATAGGACAATCCGGGCGTCAGCGGGACCCCCTGGTCGGTCCGCGCGTGGCGAGGCCCGTGCGTTCAGCCGCGAAGGCTCCACCGCCAGGCGTCCGGACCGGGTCGCGGAGGTCCCGGGTGCGGTGCCGCGTGGTCCCGCCAGCGCCGCCGCGCCGCCGCCTCGTGGACCGTCCGCGCCGCGACGACGTCGGCCCCGGAGTCCGCGGCCCCGGGCTGCCCCCCCGCGGCGAGCCCCGCGACGAGGGCTGCGAGCTCGTCGTCGTCGGGGGCGCCGCGCACGACGCGGACGTCGGGGCTCACAGCGGGATGTTCCCGTGCTTCTTGGCGGGCAGGCTGGCCCGCTTGGTCCGCAGCGCGCGCAGGGCGCGCAGGACCTGCAGCCGGGTCTCGGAGGGGGCGATGACGGCGTCGACGTAGCCACGCTGGGCCGCGTCGTAGGGGTTGACGATCGCGTCCTCGTACTCCTGGGTCAGGCGGGCCCGCTCGGCCTCGACGTCCCCGCCCGCCTCGGCGACCTTCTTGAGGGCGCCGCGCTGCAGGATGTTGACCGCGCCGCCGGCGCCCATCACGGCGATCTGGGCGGTGGGCCACGCCAGGTTGACGTCGGCCCCGAGCTGCTTGGACCCCATGACGATGTACGCCCCGCCGTAGGCCTTGCGCGTGATGACGGTGACGAGCGGGACGGTGGCCTCGGCGTAGGCATAGATGAGCTTGGCCCCGCGCCGGATGATCCCGTTCCACTCCTGGTCCGTCCCGGGCAGGAACCCCGGCACGTCGACGAAGGTCAGCACCGGGATGTTGAAGGCGTCGCAGGTCCGGACGAAGCGCGCGGCCTTCTCGGCGGCGTTGATGTCGAGGGTCCCGGCCATGTGCAGGGGCTGGTTCGCGACCACGCCCACCGGGTGCCCCTCGACGTGGCCGAAGCCCACCAGGACGTTCTGCGCGTACAGGGGCTGCACCTCGAGCAGCTCACCATGGTCCAGCACGTGCTCGACGACGGCGCGCATGTCGTAGGGCTGGGAGTCCGCGTCAGGCACGGCGGCGTCGAGCTCACGGTCGAGGTCGGTGACCTCGAGCTCGCCGTGCTCCTCCTCCCACAGCGGGGGATCGGCGAGGTTGTTCGACGGGAGGTAGCCCACGAGGGCCTTGACGTAGTCGATCGCGTCGTCCTCGTCGGTGCCCAGGTAGTGCGCGACCCCCGAGGTCGCGTTGTGCGTGTGGCCGCCGCCGAGCTCCTCGAAGCCCACCTCCTCGCCGGTGACCGCACGGATCACGTCGGGGCCGGTGATGAACATGTTCGAGGTCCCGTCGGCCATGACGATGAAGTCCGTCAGGGCGGGGGAGTAGACCGCCCCGCCCGCGCTCGGGCCGAGGATGAGCGAGATCTGCGGGATCACCCCGGAGGCCGCGACGTTGCGACGGAAGATCTCGGCGAACTGGGTGAGGGCCGCGACCCCCTCCTGGATGCGGGCGCCGCCGCCGTCGAGGATCCCGATCAGGGGGACCCCGGTGCGCAGGGCGAGGTCCATCACCTTGGTGATCTTGTGGCCGTGCATCTCGCCGAGGGATCCGCCGAAGACGGTGAAGTCCTGGCTGTAGACGGCGACCTGGCGACCGTCGATCGTGCCGTGACCGGTGACGACGCCGTCGCCCGGGACGCGCCGGGCGTCGAGGCCGAAGTTCGTCGAGCGGTGCAGGACGAAGGCGTCCAGCTCGACGAAGCTGCCCTCGTCGAGCAGGGCCGCGATGCGTTCGCGGGCGGTCTTCTTGCCGCGGGGGTGCTGCTTGGCGCGTGCGGCCTCCTCGTGCTCGTCGACGGCGGCGGCGGTCCGGGCCTCGAGGTCGGCGAGCTTGGCGGCGGTGCCGGTCGGGCCGGCCCCGGGCCCGCGGTCCGCGGGCGTGGCTGGGGTCTGTGCGTCGGTCACGTGGACGAGGGTAGTTGTCGGGTCCCGACATGCCGGGTGCGGCACCCGACCGTGTCGTGGCCCTGCAGTGCAGGGCTTCCCACAACACCGGTCCTCAGGTCGCGCCCGCGGGCTGCGTGCTGGCTACCGTGGGCGGCATGAGCACCCACCCCGAGCCCGGCCCTGACGGCCCTGACGGCCCTGACGGGCCAGCCGTCTCCGACGGGCCCGACGGCGGCTCGGGGCGTCCTCCCCTCGACGCGAGCACCGTCACCGAGATGCTGCTGGCCCTCGGGGCCGGGCGCGTCGAGGTGGTCGACCGGGCGGCCTCGACCTCGGCGGACCTGGTCGCGGGGCTCGCCGCGCAGCCCCACGCGTGGCCCGACCACGCGGTGCTCGTGGCCGACCACCAGGAGGCGGGCCGCGGTCGTTCCGGACGGACCTGGACCACGCCGCGGGCCGCGGCCCTGACCTTCTCGATGGTGCTCCGACCCACCGGGCCGGTCGAGCGGTGGGGCTGGGTGCCGCTGCTCACCGGCCTCGCGGTGGTCCAGGCGCTGCGCGAGGTCGGCGTGGTCGCGACCGTCAAGTGGCCCAACGACGTGCTGGTCGAGGTGCCGGGGCTGCCTCCGGAGGCCGGATGGGGGGCTCGGCGCAAGGTCGCGGGGATCCTCAGCGAGCTGGTCACGACCCCGGCCGGGCCCGCGGTGGTCGTGGGGATCGGCATCAACGTCGACCAGACCCGCGACGAGCTCCCCGTGCCGAGCGCGTCCTCGGTGGCGCTCGCCGGGGGCCGCGGCGTTGACCGGGCGCACCTCCTCGGGGCGGTGGTCGGGAGGCTCCTCGCGATCGACGCGCGGTGGCGGGCGGGCGGGCACGAGCAGCTCGCGAGCGACTGCGCGGCAGTCTGCTCGACCCTGGGTGAGCCCGTCGTGGTGGACCTCCCCGGGGGGGAGAGCCTCGAGGGCACCGCGAGCGGCCTCGCCGGGGACGGGGCCCTCGAGGTGATCGACAGAGGGGGGCGGCGCCGGGTGGTGCTGGCGGGGGACGTGCACCACGTCCGCTCGCCCGGGTGAGCCGGCGGGGTGAACTAGCCTGGCGGCGTGAGTGACGCGGACCACACCCAGGACGCCCGGGGGGCGGGGCTCTCGTCGACGATCTCGGAGCTCGAGGACCGGCTGCTGGGCGGGCCGCGCACCCTGACCCTGACGGCCATGGCCGAGCAGGCGGGGACCAGCGTCGAGGAGGCCCGGCTCTTCTGGCACACGCTGGGGCTGCCGACGGGCGAGGCCGAGGCCGTTGCCTACACCGAGGCCGACGCCCAGGCCCTGCGGCGGCTCCACGAGGTCGCGGGTCGGTACGAGGTCTCTCCGCGCACCGCGGTGTCCCTGGTCCGGGCCATCGGGCACACCACCGACCGGCTCGTGCTGTGGCAGGTCGAGGCCTTGGTCGAGCAGCTCGCCGAGCGGCACGGCCTGGACGACGTGAGCGCCCGCCTGGCGCTGCTCGACAGGCTCGGAGACATCGTGCCCGTGCTCGAGGACCAGCTGATCCATGCCTGGCGTCGCCAGCTCGCGGCGATCGCCGGCCGGTTCGCGGCAGAGTTCGGCTCGGCCCGGGTCGAGGGGCCGGGGGAGGACGAGCTCCCGCTCGCACGGGCGGTGGGCTTCGCGGACGTGGTGTCCTTCACCCGCCGGACGGCCGAGCTCGGGCCGCACGAGCTGGCCGAGTTCGTCCAGCAGTTCGAGGCCCGGGCGCGAGACGTCGTCACCGCGGCCGGGGGCAGGGTGGTCAAGACCATCGGTGACGCGGTGCTCTTCGTCGCCGACGACGCGGTGACCGGGGCACGCGTGGCCGTCGGTCTCGCCCACGCCTTCCGGGGCACGGAGTCCCCCGTGCGGGTCGGCATGGTGTGGGGCCGGGTGCTGTCCCGCTTCGGGGACGTGTTCGGCCCCTCGGTCAACCTCGCGGCCCGGCTGACCGACGAGGCGCAGCCGGGCACCGTCCTCCTCGACGAGGCGACGGCGGTGCTCCTCGCGGCCGGCCCGCGCTACACCCGGACGGTGCTCGAGGGTCGCGAGGTCCCCGGGCTGGGCGTGCTGCGGCCCGTGCTCCTCGACGAGGCCTAGCCCCAGGGCGTCTCGTCCTCGGGGGCGTGGTCAGCCCGCCGGCTCGACGGGGGCGAGAAGCTCGGGTCCGTCGGTGCCGACCTTGTTGACCGCGGTCGAGATCGCGGTCGGCAGCAGGGGAGGGGGCGTCCGGCCCAGGAGGGCGACCGCCCCCTCGGGGTCCTGCCGGGCCGGGGACAGCCACTGGTCCCACGCGCTGCGGGGCAGCACCACGGGCCGACGGTCGTGGATCGCGGCGAGGTCTCCCTCGGCGGACGCGGTCACGATGGTCGTGGTGACGAGCCACCGGTCCGGGTCGTCGTCGGCGCGGGTGCGATCCCGCCAGAACTCGTAGAGCCCTGCGAAGGCCATCGGCTCGTCCTGCGCGGGGTGGATCCAGAACGGCTGCTTGGGCGTGCGACGCGGTGACCCCGCGGGGGGCTGCTGCCACTCGTAGTAGCCCTCGGCAGGGACCAGGCAGCGCCGCACCGCGAGGGCCTTGCGGAAGGCGGGCTTGTCGACCAGGGACTCGCTGCGGGCGTTGATCATCCGGGCCCCGACCGAGGGGTCCTTGGCCCAGCCCGGGACGAGGCCCCACCTGGCCAGTCGCAGCGACCGCTCGACCTCGGGCGGGGCCTCGGAGGCGCCGTCCCCTGGCTCCGGGCGCGGTGCGCGCTCGACCACGATCCGCACCGGGTCGGTCGGGGCGAGGTTCCAGGACGGGGGCAGCCCGGCGGCGTCCTCCGCGACCGCGCCGGGGGCGATGTCGAAGGTGTCGGCGAGGTCCTGGGCCTCGCGGAACGAGGCGTAGCGTCCGCACATGGGTCCAGCATCCCGCGGCCCGCCGACACACGCGTGACGACCGGCGTGGCGGGGATCACCACGACGGTCGAATCGATTTGATGGCATGATGGAGCAGTGCGACCTACGACCCCCGAGCCTGCCCCCGTCGGGCCCCCGCGCGAGCGGACCGCGCTCTTCGTGCTGCTCATCGGCTCGCTGACCCTCCTGCCGGCCGTCACGACCGACATGTACCTGCCCTCGCTGCCCGAGGTGGCCCGTGACCTGGGGACCTCGGAGGCCGGCGCCCAGTTCACCATCACCGGGATGCTCATCGGCGCGGCCCTCGGGCAGCTGCTGGTCGGGCCGTTCTCGGACCGGGTGGGGCGCCGTCGCCCGGTGCTCATCGGCGTCTCCCTGCACGTGGTGATCTCGCTGCTGTGCGTCGTCGCGACGTCGATCGAGCAGCTCGCGACCCTGCGGGTGCTGCAGGGTCTGGTCAGCGCCGGGGCCACGGTCGTGGCGATGGCTGTCGTGCGGGACCGGTACTCCGGGGCCGAGGCCGCGCGCATCATCTCGCGGCTCATGCTCGTCATCGCCGCGGCGCCGCTGCTCGCCCCCACCATCGGGAGCGTCATCGCAGACATCTGGGACTGGCGCGCGGTCTTCGTGGCCCTCGCGCTCTTCGCGGTGGTGCTGGTGGTCGTGGTCGCGCGGTTCCTGCCCGAGACGCTGCCCGTCGAGCGACGCATCGCCCACGGCCTGGGCGCCTCGCTGCGGGGCTACGCGGGCCTGCTGCGCGACCGACGCTTCGTGGCCCTCGCGGTCATCCCCGGGCTGTCCATGGCGCTGATCATGAGCTACGTCGCCGGCTCCCCGTTCGTGCTCCAGAACGAGTACGGGCTCAACCCGCAGCAGTTCGCCCTCGTCTTCGGCATCGGAGGGACCTCCCTCGTCGCGGGCTCGCAGGTCAACGCCGCGCTCGTGCGGCGGATCGGTCCCCTCCGGCTGCTGCGCGCCGGCCTGCCGGCGGTCGTGGTCGCCGCCGCGGTCCTGGTCCCCGTGGCCGCGACGCAGGCGGGTGGGGTCACCGGCTTCGTGGCCGTGCTGTGGGTCACGACGGCGCTGCTGGGCTTCGTCATGGCCAACGCCTCTGCCCTCGCCCTGTCACGGCACGGGGAGCGGGCAGGGACGGCCGCCGCCGTCATCGGGTTCCTCCAGGCGGGGCTCGCCGGGATCGTGAGCCCCGTGGTCGGGCTCGTGGGCGGAGACGCGCTCGCGATGACGGGTGTGATGCTCGCGAGCGTCGTCCTCGCCCTCGTGATCCTCGTGGTGGGCACCCCGGCGTACCGCCGCGGTGGCTGGGTCGAGCTCGAGACGGCCGGCCAGGCCGAGCCGGTCCCCGTCCACGGCTGAGCGAGCGCGCGAGTGCCTAGGGTGAGCTGATGAGCTCCCTCCCCGCAGGTCGATGGTCCGAGGTCGCCCGGCGCACAGGCCTGGTCGACGCCGCAGGTGCGGTGCGCCAGACCGTCTTCGCCGAGATGACCGACCTGGCCGCCCGCACCGGCGCGATCAACCTCGGTCAGGGGTTCCCCGACGTCGACGGCCCGGCCCACGTCTCCCGGGCGGCGGTCGCCGCCATCGAGGCAGGCCACAACCAGTACCCGCCGGGGGCGGGGATCCCCGCGCTGCGCGAGGCCGTCGCCGCCCACGCCGCACGCCACTACGGCCTCGACCTCGACCCCGACACCGAGGTGCTCGTCACGACAGGGGCCACCGAGGGTGTCGCCGCGGCCCTGCTCGGCCTGCTCGTGCCGGGGGACGAGGTGCTCACCCTCGAACCCTTCTACGACTCCTACGCCGCGGTGATCGCCCTCGCCGGGGCCGTGCACGTGCCGGTCGGTCTCGCGGTGGAGGAGGGCGCCTTCGCGCTCGACGTCCAGGCCGTGCGGCGGGCCGTCGGTCCGCGGACCCGCATGCTGCTCCTCAACTCCCCGCACAACCCGACCGGGACGGTCCTGAGCCGCTCCGAGCTCGAGGCCCTGGCAGAGGTGGCCCGTGACCACGACCTGCTCGTGGTCACCGACGAGGTGTACGAGCACCTCACCTACGACGGTGCCGAGCACGTGCCGATCTCGACCCTGCCCGGCATGGCCGGGCGCACCCTGCGGATCTCCTCGGCGGGCAAGACGTTGTCCTTCACCGGGTGGAAGGTCGGCTGGGTGACCGGCCCCGCCGAGCTCGTCACCGCCGTGCGCACGGTCAAGCAGTTCCTCACCTACACCAGCGGTGCCCCGTTCCAGCCCGCGGTCGCCGAGGCCCTGCTCGACGCCGACGGTGCGACGCACGCCTACGTGGCCGGGCTCGCTGCCTCCCTCGCGGCGCGCCGGGACCTGCTGTGCGAGGGGCTGGTCTCTGCCGGCTTCGACGTCGTGGTGCCCCGGGGCACCTACTTCGTCGTCGCCGACGCGGCACCGCTCGGGGCGGAGGACGGCGCGCGTCTCGCGCGGGAGCTCCCTGCGCGGGTCGGCGTCGCCGGCGTCCCGGTCAGTGCCTTCTGCCAGGACGGGACGGCGACCTCGGCCGCTCTGGCCTCGCGGGTGCGGTTCACCTTCGTGAAGCGGGAGGCCGTGCTCCGCGAGGCCGTCCAGCGTCTCGAGGGTCTGCGGCGGCAGGGGACGAGCGGGGCGCGCTGAGCGCGGGGTGTGATCTTGATCCCCAGGTTTGTCCACGGATGTGGATTTCGCCACAGATGTCCGTTTCGCCTCGCGCGGGAGGGAGCCTGTGATCAGGCCGAGGCTGCTGCGGGGCCCAGGCCGAGCATCGCCCCCAGGCGCTGCGCGTCGACGGGGGCGCGCACCTTGACGTCGTTGTCGAAGTACACGAGGACGTCGAGCCCGCGATCCGCCCAGCCCCGCACCTTCTCGGCCCAGCGTGCGAGGGTCGCGTCGTCGTACCCGCTGACGTAGAGCTCCTCGGAGCCGTGCAGGCGCACGTAGACGAGGTCGCTGGTGACCTCCTCGAGGGCCGGGAACCGACCTGCCGAGTCGGAGACGACCAGGCCTGTCCCGTGCGTGCGGAGCAGGTCCAGTGCTGCGGGGTCGGCGAAGCTCGCATGGCGCACCTCGAGCACGTGGCGCAACGGACGGTCCTCCTCGACGGCCGTCCACGACCGTCCCTCGAGGCGGTCGTCGTGGCCTCGCGCGAGCTCGGCCGCCGCAGCGGTCGTGCGGGGCAGGGAGCCGAGGAACCGGTCCAGCACGGCGGCGTCGAAGGTGAGGGTGGGCGGCAGCTGCCACAGCAGCGGTCCCAGAGCGGGCCCGAGGGCGAGCACCCCCGAGGCGAGGAAGTTCGCCAGGGCCTGGTCGGAGTTCTGGAGCCGGAGCATGTGGGTCAGGTAGCGGCCACCCTTGACCGAGAAGAGGAAGTCCCGGGGCACGGCCTCGCGCCACGCCTCGAAGCTCGTCGGCCGCTGCAGCGCGTAGAAGGTGCCGTTGACCTCGATGCTCGAGAGCAGGCTCGCGGCGTGCTCGAGCTCGCGACGCTGGGGCAGGCCCGGCGGGTAGAACGTCCCCCGCCACGGGGCGTAGCGCCACCCCGAGATGCCGACCCTGATCTGAGCCATCTCCTGAGGCTAGGTCGCCCCTGCCCGGACCGCACGACCACCCGTCGGGCCCGAGGTCCGCCGTGCAGGGCTCCGGGTGTCACTACGGTGGTGCCGACGACCACAGGAGGCTGCCCGTGAACACCCCGATCGACGCGACGACCACCGACGCCTGGACGAGCCTGACCGGCCACCAGCAGGAGCTGGTCCCTGACCTGCGTGGCTGGTTCGCCACCGACCCGGCGAGGGCCGAGAGGCTCACCCGGACCGTCGGCGACCTGCACGTGGACCTGTCGAAGAACCTCGTCACCGACGAGACCCTGCGGCTCCTGGTGGCGCTGGCCGACCAGGTCGGCCTCGAGGACCGGATCGAGGCGATGGTCCGCGGGGACCGGATCAACGTCACCGAGGACCGCGCCGTGCTCCACACCGCCCTGCGGCGACCGGCCGGCGCCGAGCCGCCCCTCGTGGTGGACGGGCAGGACGTCGACGCCGACGTGCAGGCCGAGCTGACCAAGATGTACGCCTTCGCCGACGAGGTGCGCAGCGGTCGCTGGACCGGGATCACCGGCAAGCCGGTCCGGACGGTCGTGAACATCGGGATCGGCGGTTCCGACCTCGGGCCGGTCATGGCCTACGAGGCGCTGGCGCCGTACGTGCAGGACGGGCTCGAGGTGCGGTTCGTCTCGAACATCGACCCCTCCGACGTCGCCGAGACGGTGGCCGGCCTGGACCCCGAGACCACCCTGTTCATCGTCGCGTCGAAGACCTTCGGGACCCTCGAGACCCTCACCAACGCGCGGCTGGCCCGGGCGTGGCTCTGGGAGCGGCTCGCCGCCGCCGGCGCGATCGGTGACACCGACGAGGCGCGCACCCAGGCCGTCGCCCGGCACTTCGTCGCGGTCTCCACCGCTCTGGACAAGGTCGCGGCCTTCGGCATCGATCCCGCCAACGCCTTCGGCTTCTGGGACTGGGTCGGGGGACGCTACTCCCTCGACTCGGCGATCGGCACCTCGCTCGCGATCGCCGTCGGCCCGGCGGCCTTCGGCGAGATGCTCGCGGGCTTCCACACGGTCGACGAGCACCTCCGGACGGCCCCCTTCGACCAGAACGTGCCCGTCCTCATGGGCCTGCTCAACGTCTGGTACGTGAACTTCCTCGGCGCCCACACCCACGCGGTGCTGCCCTACGCCCAGCACCTGCACCGGTTCCCGGCCTACCTGCAGCAGCTGACCATGGAGTCCAACGGCAAGTCGGTGCGCTGGGACGGGAGCCCGGTCACCACCGACACCGGGGAGATCTTCTGGGGCGAGCCCGGCACCAACGGCCAGCACGCCTTCTACCAGCTCATCCACCAGGGCACCCGGCTGATCCCGGCGGACTTCATCGCCGTGGCGACCCCGGCCCACCCGCTGCGCGACGCCGCCGCGGGGGACGTCGACGTGCACGAGCTCTTCCTCGCGAACTTCTTCGCCCAGACCAAGGCCCTGGCCTTCGGCAAGACCGCCGAGGAGGTCCGCGCCGAGGGCACCGCCGAGGACGTCGTGCCGGCCCGCGTCTTCAGCGGGAACCGCCCGACCACCTCCGTCCTCGCGCCGGCCCTGACCCCGGGCGTGCTGGGGCAGCTGATCGCCCTCTACGAGCACATCACCTTCGTGCAGGGCGTGGTGTGGGGCATCGACTCCTTCGACCAGTGGGGGGTCGAGCTCGGCAAGAAGCTCGCCCTGGAGATCGCCCCGGCGGTCGCGGGGGACCGGGGGGCGGTGGCCGAGCAGGACCCGTCGACCCGCGGCCTGATCGAGTACTACCTGGCGCACCGCACGCGCTGAGGACGCGCCCCCGGCCCTGACCGACGGCGGGCGGGTGACCCCTCGGGATTCCCCCGCCCGCCGTCGTGCGTGCTCAGGCCGTGAAGCGCGCGGCCCGCTCCACGACGCGCCCGCGGGCGGCCTCGGCGTCCCAGGTGTAGACCGTGACCCCCTCGAGCAGGACGTGCTCGACCCGTGAGTGCACGTCGAGCGGGTCCCCGGACCACAGCACGACGTCGCCGTCCCGGCCTGGCTCGAGGGCCCCGACCCGTGCCTCGAGGCCCATGAAGGCCGCCGGGTTGGTGGTGAGCGCCTCGAGGGCCGTGGTGCGCGGCAGACCGTCCTTGACCGCCATCGTCGCCTGGTGCACGAGGTAGTTGATGGGCACCACGGGGTGGTCGGTGGTGATCGCGACCCGGACCCCCGCGGCCGCCATCGCGGCCAGGTTGGTCATCGCGCGGTCGCGCAGCTCGGGCTTGGACCGTGAGGTGAACATCGGGCCGTAGATCACCGGGACGTCGCGCTCGGCGAGCACGTCGGCGAGCTTGTGGCCCTCGGTCCCGTGGTTGAGCACCAGGCGGTACCCGAACTCGTCAGCCAGGCGCAGGGCGGTCGCGATGTCGTCGTGGCGGTGGCAGTGCTGGTCCCAGGCGAGCTCGCCGTCCAGGACCCGGGCGAGGGCCTCGAGGCCCAGGTCCCGCGCGAACGGCTCGCCCTTGGCCTCGGCCGCGTCGCGGGCGGCCCGGTAGTGCTGGGCCTCGACGAAGGCGTCGCGGATGACCTTGGCCGTGCCGAGCCGGGTCGAGGGCAGCTGCTTCTTGTCGCCGTAGACCCGCTTGGGATTCTCCCCGAGGGCGGACTTGATGCTCACGGCCTCGCTGATCACCTGCTCGTCGACGGTGCGCCCGCCCCAGGTCTTGATCGCGACGGTCTGCCCGCCGATCGGGTTGCCCGAGCCGGGCTTGACCACGACCGTGGTGATCCCGCCCGACAGGGCGTCCCGGAAGCCCTCGTCGTCGACGTTGATGCCGTCCAGGGCGCGCACCCCGGCCATGTCGGGGCCGGTCATCTCGTTGACGTCGTCACCCTCGCGGCCCTCGCCCTCCTCGGCGACGCCGACGTGGCCGTGGGCCTCGACCAGCCCGGGCAGCACCCAGCGGCCGGTGGCGTCGACCACCCGGGCGCCCTCGGGGATCTCGACGTCGTGCCCGACGGCGGTGATGCGTCCGTCGACGAGCAGGACGGTGCCGCCGTCGAGAGGGTCGGAGGTGATCGGGACGACGTAGCCGCCGGTGACGGCGACGACGGTGGAGGGGGTCGGCTGAGTCATCGGAGCACCGTACGCGCCTAGGCTGGGCGGGTGGCAGCAGGCATCGAGGGCGGTGGGCGTGTCCGCGTGGACGCGTGGACCTGGGGGGTGCGTGTGTTCAAGACGCGGTCGGCGGCGGCTACCGCGTGCCGGGCCGGTCACGTCAAGGTCAACGGTGAGCGTGCGAAGCCGGCCACCCCCGTGGTGGTGGGGGACGAGGTGCGGGTGCGGCGCGAGGGGGTCGAGCGGATCCTGGTGGTGCGACGGCTGCTGGCCAAGCGGGCCTCGGCGACGGTCGCGGCCGAGGCGTGCACGGACCTGACCCCACCGCCACCGCCGCGCGAGCACGTCGCGGTGGCCGCTCAGCGGGACCGTGGGGCCGGGCGGCCGACCAAGCGCGAGCGGCGCGAGATCGACAGGCTCCGTGGCCGGTGACCCACCGGCCTGTGCACTTGCCCCGGACCCCTCAGAGGTCACAGAGTGGACTGGCCCGTCCCGGGCACGGAGGAACTGGGAGGTTCGGCGTCCTACAGTCGGACCGAGAATCGCCGATATGTTTCTGTAAGTTGCAGGAGTAGCCTCCAGCACCTCAGCAGCGTCGCTCATCCTGACCGCAGCGGCTCCCGGGCCCCCGACCGAAGATGCAGGCATGGACACCACCGTGACCCTCCCCGAGATCGTCCCAGCGTCCTACGTGGACGCGCACGAGGTCGTGCAGGAGCTCGACCCGAGCACCCGCGAGGCCGTGATGGCCGTGATCGCCGACGGCGGTCGCCCCACGCCACCTCTGGTGTGCCACCCCGGTGAGGCCCTCGAAGGGGTCGAGGGAAGCCTTCTGACCCTCGAGGGTGAGGAGGTCGGTGAGATCGGCGGCGTCGGCCCCGAGGCGGGCTACTACCGGTTGCGGCGCCCTGACGGTTCGACCCGGTTCGTCATCAGCGCCCCCGAGCGCTTCTCCCAGCCCGAGCGCGGCTGGGGCTGGGCGGTCCAGCTGTACGCGGCGCGGTCCCGCGACTCGTGGGGGATCGGCGACTTCGGCGACCTCGCGACCATCGCCAGGTCGGCCGCGCACGCGGGAGCCGGGTCGGTCCTCATCTCGCCCGTGCACGCGGCTGCGCCCGTGCCCGCCCAGCAGTCCTCGCCCTACTCGCCTGCCTCCCGGCAGTGGCTGCAGCTGCTGCACATCGCGATCGACGACGTCCCTGGTGCGGCCGAGGTCGACCTCGCGGACCTCGCGAAGCGGGGGCGGGCCCTCAACGCCGAGCGCCGGATCTACCGCGACTCGGTCTGGGAGCTCAAGCGGTCGGCCCTCCAGCGGATCTGGGACGCGACCAAGGACCGCCTGCCCGTCGAGCACGACGTCTTCGTCGGTGCCGGCGGCAGGGACCTGCACCTGTTCTCCGTCTGGTGCGTGCTCGCCGAGAAGTTCGGCACCGCGCACTGGCGGGGCTGGCCCGAGCAGTACCGCACCCCCGCCGGGGCCGAGGCCTTCGCGGCCGAGCACGCCGACCGGGTCGCCTTCTACAGCTGGGCCCAGTGGGTCGCGGACGTCCAGCTCGCAGCCGCCTGCACCGCGGGGGCGACGATCGTCGCGGACATCGCCGTGGGCTTCGACTCCTCCTCGGCGGACGCCTGGGTGCACCAGAGCATGGTCTCCTTCGACTACGAGGTGGGGTGCCCGCCCGACCGGCACAACCTCGACGGTCAGAAGTGGGGGCTCCCGGCCATCAACCCCGCGGCCCTCGTCGCCGCGGACTTCGACCTCTTCATCGGGATGGTCCGCTCCGCGCTGCGGCACGCCGGTGCCCTGCGCATCGACCACGTGATGCAGCTGTGGCGCCTGTACTGGGTGCCGCTGGGCGGGCACCCCGCCGGTGGCGCCTACGTGCACTACCCGACCGACGCGCTGCTGGCGATCCTTCGGCTCGAGGCCGGGCGCACCGGCGCCTGGGTGGTCGGCGAGGACATGGGAACGGTCGCGGCCGGGGTCCGGGAGTCCATGGCCTCCGACGGCATGCTCGGCTACCGGGCGGCCCTGCGCCTCCCCGTGGACCAGTTCCCCGAGGGCGTCATGGGTGCGTCGTCGACCCACGACCAGGCGACCGTCGCGGGGACGCTCACCGGCTCGGACATGGAGGACCTGCGACGGATCGGCAAGTCGGCCAACTTCGAGCAGCTCGAGGGCGTGCGGCGCGAGCTCGCGGCCGCCGCGGGGGTCGACCCGGACGCCCCGATCGGCCCCGCCGAGGTCGAGAAGGCCGTGATCGCCCAGTACACGCGGCTCGCTGCCTGCAAGGCCCGCGTGGTGCTGGCCTCCCTGGACGACGCCGGCGCGGTGGCCGAGCGCCCCAACATGCCGGGCACCGTCACCGAGTGGCCCAACTGGTGCCTGAGCCTGCCGCGACCGGTCGAGGACATCCTGACCGAGCCCCTCGCGGTGCACCTCGCCGAGGTGATGGACGCGCGACGGCACTGACGGTCCGCGGGCCGCGCCCGCCCACCGGCGCCGCTGCGCGCCAGGGCGCGGGTCAGCCGCCGAGCAGGCCCAGGAGCTGGGCCAGCAGCGGGCCCGCGGTGGTCGACCCGTAGTCGCCGTCCTCGACGAAGATCGCGACGGCCAGGTCGCCCTGGGCCGCCACGATCCATGCGTGGTTGCCGGCCTCCTCGCCGCTGCCGAACTGCGCGGTGCCGGTCTTGGCGATGACGGGCTCGCCCGGTACCTCACCCAGGAAGGTCGCTCCCCCCTCGGTGACGACCCCGCGGAGCATCCCGCCGAGCTGCTCGGCCTCCTGCGCCGTCACGGACTCGGCCTCGACGGCGGCAGGGGGCTCGGAGCCGACGAGCCACGGGGCGACGGTCTCGCCGCGCACCACCGAGGCCATCATGGTGGCCGCGGCGAGGGGGGAGACCTGGATCCGGCCCTGGCCGATCATGGAGGCGGCGTGGTCGGTGCCGGCCAGGTCCTGCGGGACCGACCCGAGGAAGGCCGGGTAGCCGACCTCGGGCTCGCCACCGAGCCCGAGGCTCGCGGCGGCCTCGGCCAGGGCCGCGTCCGGGACGAGGTCGCGCTCGCCGATGAAGGCCGTGTTGCACGAGTGGGCGACGGCGGTGCTCAACGGGACCTCACCCGTGGCCTCGGCCGGGTACCCCGGGAAGTTGGTGAAGGTGCGTCCCTCGACCTCGATGGTCGTCGGGCAGCTCACGGTGGTGCTCGGCTCGACCCCCTCGCGCAGCAGGGCCAGCGCGCTGACCACCTTGAAGATCGAGCCCGGGGCGTAGGTGCCCAGGGTCGCGGTGGAGTAGCCGTCGCTGCCCGGGCCGCTCGCCGCGGCGAGCACCGCCCCGGTCGAGGGCTGCACCACGACCGCCGCGCTCGCGGAGGGGACGCCGCTGAGCACCGCCTCGGCGTCGTTCTGGACCGCTGGGTCCAGGGTGGTGAGCAGCGGCTCGCCCGCAACTGGCTCGCGCTCGTAGAGAAGCCGCTCGACGCCGCGCTCCTCGGCCACCGCGCGCACGGTGAGCCCGGGCGCCCCCCGCAGCTGGGCGTCGTACTGACGCTGCAGGCCCGACAGGCCGGTCATGTCCCCCGCGGAGATCTCGCCGCCGGACTCCTCGACGATCTCGGCGGTGGCGGGGCCCGCGGTGCCGAGCAGGGGGCGGGCGAAGGTCCGGGACGGGGCCAGGGGCAGCGAGTCCCCGACCGCGTTGGACCCGGTGAGCAGCTGGAAGGCCCCGACGTCGACCCCGGGGTCCTCCTCGCGGACCACCAGGGCCTCGACGAAGGCGCGCTCGCCGGCCGCCGTCGCACGCTCGGCGAAGGCCTCGGGGTCGAGCTCGAGGTAGCTCGCGATCTCGCGGGCCGCGTCGGCGACCCCTGAGGGGTCGACGCGGGTCTTGTCCAGGCCCAGGCGCAGGACGGGGCGGTCCTCGACGAGCACCGCACCGTCGGCGCCCAGCACGTCGGCCCGCTCGGCCGCGGTCCGGCTCAGGGTGAGGACCTCGTCCTCCCGCAGGTCAGGGGCGAGCAACGCAGGCTCCCACGTGGCCTGCCACTCGTCCTCGACCAGGGTCAGGTCCGCCGTGGTGCTCGTCGTCCAGTCCTCGGGGGAGTCGTCCAGGTCCCAGGTGAGGTCCAGGGTCGCGGTCGCGAGGGACGGGTCCTCGGCGTCGACCGTCACCTCGCCGACCGCGACCACGGGCAGCACCCCGAGCCCTTCGGCCACGGCCTCGATCTGGGCCTCGGCCACGGTCGGGTCGGTGTCGCCGAGGGGGACGCCGGTCAGGTCGCCCCGGGAGATGCCCGTGGCGAGGGCCGCGGCGGTGTCGTCGGGTGCCGGTGGTTCGGCGGTGCAGCCCACCAGGCCGGCGCCCACCAGGACGGCGACGGCGCCGACGACGGCGGCGCGCGAGGTCGGACGGTTCCCCCTGCTGATCGTCATGGGTTCACCCTGCCGCATCGCACCCCCCTGGCGCTGGAGGTCGGGTCCGTCGTGGACAATGATCCGGAGGCTCTACCGAGGAGCCAGGGTGAGGTGGCGCGTGCACGGCTCCGACGACGCCTTCCTCGGTGTGGGCAACGACGCCGGCCTGGCGCCGACCGCGGACGCGATCGCCGTGCACGTGGCGCTGGCCGCCGAGCTCCTCGACGCTCACGGCGCCGCCGTCCACCTGACGCCCACGGCTCGTCGTCTGGTCGGTCGGCCGGAGGTCGTCCACGGCCCCCGGTCCCACGAGCTGTCCGCGCTGCTCGAGCGCGCGACGCAGGGGCGTGGCGCCGTCGGCGAGGCCGGGCTGCTCGCGGTCCCGCTGATCGCCCCGGCCGACGGCGCCACGCTGGGGGCCCTGGGGGTGCACGCGGCCGCTGAGAGCTCCTGGACCCCGGCCGAGGTCGACCTGCTCCTCCGCCTCGCCACCCCGGTCGTCGCTCAGGTCGAGCAGGCCGCGCTGTGGCGGGACCTGCGGGCCACCCGGGCACGGTCGGACCTCGCCCTCGCTGCTGCCGGGATCGGCAGCTTCGACTGGGACCTGACCACGGGCCACCTGGTGTGGGACGAGCGGCTGACGGCCCTCTTCGGGTACACCCCCGAGGAGTTCGTGGGCACCATCGAGGAGTTCGAGGCGCGCCTGCACCCCGAGGACCTGCCGCACACCCGCGAGGCGCTGGACGGAGCGATCGCCGCCTGCGGGGACTACGACGCCGAGTACCGCGTGGTCCGGCCCGACGGCTCGGTGCGCCGGGTCGAGGCCCGCGGACGCGCGCTGCCCGGGCTCGACGGCGCCGCGGTACGGGTGATCGGTGCCGCCTACGACACGACCGACCTGCGCGAGGGGGAGGCGCGGGTCGCGCGCATCCTCGAGTCGATGACGACAGCGTTCTTCTCGGTCGACCGGCAGTGGCGGTTCAGCTACATCAACCGCGGGGCCGAGACGCTGCTCGGCCTGCCGCGGGAGGAGATGCTCGGCAACGACCTGTGGGAGCTCTTCCCCCTGGCGCTCGGCTCGACCTTCGAGCGCGAGTACCGCGGGGCGATGGACAGCGGCCGCCCCACGGCCTTCGAGGCGTACTACCCGGCACCGCTCGACCGGTGGTACGAGGTGCGTGCGTGGCCCGACGTCGACGGCCTCGCGGTCTACTTCCACGACATCACCGAGCGCCGGGCCGACGAGGCGCGGATCAGGCTCGCGGTCGCACGCTCGGAGCTCATCGCGGCCGTCGCCTCGGAGCTCGCCGGCACCCTGGACGCGCACGAGGCCGTCGGTCGCCTGGCCCAGCTCGTCGTCCCGACCCTCGCCGAGTGGTGCATCGTGTCCCTGGTCGAGCAGGACGGCCCGGGGCCCGAGTGGCGGCGCCTCAAGGACCTCGGCTCGTGGCACGAGGACCCGGCCCGGCGGGCGTCGGTCGAGCGCTACGCGGCGCTGCGCCTGGGCGCGCTCCGCGGCCCGTCCTTCGTCGCCCAGACCCTGGCCTCGGGGGAGCCGACGGTGAACCGTGCAGGGGCTACCGAGGGCATCGCCGCGATGCTCGAGCCGGGCGAGGCTCGCGACCTCCTGCTCGAGCTCGCCCCCGAGGACGTCGTCGTGCTGCCCTTGCGTGCCCAGGGGCGGACCCTCGGACTGCTCAGCCTCTACGGCGTGGCCGGGCGTGCCGGCCTCGCCCAGGTGGGGCAGGCCGAGCCTGACCTCGGCACGGCCCTCGACGTCGCCTCACGCGCGGCCCTGGCCCTCGACAACGCCCGGCTCTACACCCAGCAGCGCCAGGTCGCCGAGACCCTCCAGCGCTCCCTGCTGACCGAGCCGCCGCAGGTCGAAGGGCTCGAGATCGCGGTGCGCTACCAGCCTGCGGCCGAGGCGGCCCGCATCGGCGGAGACTGGTACGACGCCTTCGTCGCCCAGCAGGACGTCACCACGCTGGTGATCGGGGACGTCGTCGGGCACGACCTCGAGGCCGCCGCGGCCATGGGCCAGGCCCGGGCGCTGCTGCGGGGCATCGCCGCGACCACGGGCGAGGACCCTGCCTCGGTGCTGAGGCGCCTGGACGAGGCCCTCGACGTGCTCAAGGCGGGCCTCTCCGCGACGGTCCTGGTCGCGAACCTGGTCCGGACCCCGGAGGACAGGACCCTGCACCGCGCCCGGCTGTGCTGGTCGAGCGCGGGCCACCCGCCCCCGCTGGTCCTGACCGCGGAGGGGGACGTGATCGAGCTCGGTGCGACCAGCCGCCCCGACCTGCTCCTGGGGATCGACCACGCGCGTCAGCGGGTGGACCACGAGTCTGAGATCGCGGAGGGCTCGACCCTCGTGCTCTTCACCGACGGCCTCTTCGAGCGACGGGACGAGGGGTACCGGACGGGGCTCGACCGGCTCCGGACCGTGCTCGGCGGGCTCGCCGACCTCGGCGTCGAGGACCTGTGCGACGCCCTGCTCCAGGAGCTCGTCCCCGAGCGTCCGACCGACGACGTCGCGCTCGCGGTGGTCCGGCTCAGGGACGACAGGGCCTGACGGGGCCGGTCCCGCCCGCGGGAGACCCCAGGCCTCCGCGAGGCGTATGGTTGAGCAATCAACTATCACGGAGGTGACGCCTCGTGGCGGACTACGGGCACGACCTGCGCTTCGGCGCCTTCCTCACCCCGAGCAACGCCGAGCCCGCCCGCGTGGTCGACCTCGCCGTCCACGCCGAGCAGGTGGGCCTGGACCTGGTGACCTTCCAGGACCACCCGTACCAGCCGGGCTTCCACGACACCTGGACCCTGCTCTCCTACGTCGGGGCGCGGACCGGCACCGTCCACCTCGCCCCCAACGTCATCAACCTGCCGCTGCGTCCGCCCGCGGTGCTCGCACGCAGCGCCGCGAGCTTGGACCTGCTCACCGGCGGACGGCTCGACCTCGGGCTGGGCGCCGGTGCCTTCTGGGACGCCATCGTCGCCATGGGAGGGTCGCGGCTCACCGGGGGGCAGGGCGTGCGCGCCCTGGCCGAGGCGATCGAGATCATCCGCGGGATCTGGGCCGAGGGGGAGCGCAGCCCGCTGCGGGTGCACGGCGAGCACCACCGGGTGGACGGCGCCAAGCGGGGCCCGGCCCCCGCCCACGACATCCCGATCTGGCTCGGTGCCTACAAGCCGCGGATGCTGGCCCTGACCGGTCGGCTCGCCGACGGGTGGCTGCCCTCCCTCGGGTACCTCGAGCTCGCCGACCTGCCGGCGGCCAACGCGCGGATCGACGAGGCGGCGGCCGCCGCCGAGCGCGACCCCGCGGCCGTGCGCCGCCTGATCAACATCTCGGGCCGGTTCCAGGGTTCGCGGGGCGGGCCCTTCCAGGGGCCTCCTGCGCAGTGGGTCGCCGAGCTCGTGGACCTCGTGCTCGAGCACGGCATGAGCACCTTCATCCTCGGCGGGGACGATCCCCGCGCCCTCGAGGTGCTGGCCCAGGAGGTCGCGCCCGCGGTCCGTGAGCAGGTCGGGACCGAGCGCGAGCGACGGCAGTCCGGCGGGCCCGTCGCCACGGATGCCGACCTCGAGCCCTCGGAGGCGAGGTCGGGTCGGCGTGAGGAGACGGCGGACGGGGGATCGGTCCAGGTCGCGGCGGGCGCGGGGTCTGCCGTCCGGGAGTCCGCCCTCGGGGTCACGGTCACGGCGGCCCCCGCGCGGCTGCGCGAGGAGAGCCTGCTCGACGAGGAGACCCGACCCCAGGCGGCACCCCCCGAGGCCGTCACCTACACCGAGGAGGGGCGCGCCGCGGGTCGGCACCTGGTCGAGGTGCACGACATGCTCCGTGCCGAGCTCACCCAGGTCCGGGACGTGGTCGACCAGGTGCGGGCCGGGTCCCTCGACGCCGGGCGGGCGCGGTCGGCGATCAACGCGATGACCATGCGGCAGAACCAGTGGACCCTGGGCGCGTACTGCGCCTCCTACTGCCGGGTGGTCACCCAGCACCACAGCCTCGAGGACGCGCAGATCTTCCCGCACCTGCGCTCGGCAGAGCCCACCCTCGAGCCGGTGATCGCCCGGCTCGAGGCCGAGCACCACGTGATCCACGAGGTGCTCGAGAACCTCGACCGGTCGCTCGTCGCGGTGATCCGCCAGGAGGCCCAGGATCTCGAGGAGCTGCAGGACGCCGTCGACGCGCTCACCGACACGCTGCACTCGCACTTCGCCTACGAGGAGGCCCAGCTCGTCGAGCCCCTCGCCCGGCTCGGCTTCTACCCCGGGCAGCTCGGGCGGCGGTGACCTCGGGGGCCGCAGCCCAGGGGACGGTCGTCGGAGTGGCCGCCCCCCGCCGTCCTGAGGAACACTCAGGGTTACCGCGCACCACCGATGTGAGGACCGCACCGTGAACCAGCCCCGCATGAACGTCGAGTCCTTCAACCTCGACCACCGCACCGTCACGCCGCCCTACGTGCGGCTCGCGGACACCAAGACCCTGCCCGCGGGGGACGTGATCACCAAGTACGACCTCCGCTTCAGCCAGCCCAACCACGGCCACCTCGAGATGCCCGTGGTGCACTCCCTCGAGCACATGGTCGCCGAGCACTCGCGCAACCACAGCGACCGGGTGATCGACTTCTCGCCGATGGGGTGCCAGACGGGCTTCTACCTCATCCTCCAAGGGGAGTGGGAGCTCGACGAGGTCATGACCCTCGTCGAGCGCACCCTCCAGGACGTGATCGAGGCCGGCGAGGTCCCCGCAGCCAACGAGGTCCAGTGCGGCTGGGGTGCGAACCACACCCTCGAGGGTGCGCAGGACGCCGCGCGGGCCTTCCTGGCCGGGCGCGAGGGATGGAGCACGGTCTCCGCATGATCTCCGTGGACGCGATCGTCGTCGTGGCGATGGCCGACGAGGCGGCGCCGTTCCTCGAGCGCGCCCAGGCGGTGGGGAGCGCCACGCAGGTGGGCCGGGCCGAGCACCGCGTGGTGTCGGTCGAGGGCCGCAGCGTGCTGCTGGTGCGCAGCGGGATCGGCCTGGTCAGTGCCGCCGCCGCGGCGGCCGTGGCGATCGGCGGCACCCGGCCGCGGGCGCTGATCAGCGCGGGCAGCGCCGGCGGGATCGGCGCCGAGGTGCGCGTCGGGGACGTCGTCGTCGGGAGCGAGTACGTGTACTCGGGGGCGGACGCCCGCGCCTTCGGGTACGCGCTCGGCCAGGTGCCCGGCATGCCGCCGACCTACGCCCCCGGTCAGGCCCTGCTCGGAGCCGTGCCGACCCCGGGACCCGAGGGGCTGCGCGTCCTGACGGGGGCGATGCTCTCGGGGGACTCCTTCATCGACGCCGCGATGGTCGACGGCGTGCGGACCGCCTTCCCGTCAGGCCTGTCGACCGACATGGAGTCGGTGGCCCTCGCCCAGACCTGCCACCTGTACGACGTGCCGTTCCTCGCGGTGCGGGGCATCTCCGACCTGTGCGGCCCGGTCGCGGGGGAGGACTTCCTCACCCACGTGGACGACGCCGCGGACCGTTCGGCGGCGGTGGTCCTGAGCGTCCTGACGGCGGTGTCATGAGCCCGGCCCTGAACCGCCGCGAGGCCCTCGCGGTCTCGGGGATGGTCGTGGGCGTGGGGGCGCTGGCCGCCTGTGCGAGGGGTGGCCCCGGGCCCGCCGCCCCCGACCCCGACGCCCCGACCGCGTCAGGGGCCCTCGTCGCCCTCGACGCCGTCCCGATCGGCGGGGCCGTGGTCGTGACCGGGTCGGCCGGCGGCCCGGTCGTGGTGAGCCGGACCGGCCAGGACGACGTCGTAGGGCTCAGCGGGGTCTGCACCCACCAGGGCTGCACCGTGGCAGCCGAGGGTGAGGAGCTGGTGTGCCCGTGCCACCAGTCGGTCTTCGACCCGGCGACGGGGGAGAACCTCGAGGGGCCGGCGACCGAGCCGCTGGCCACGATCGAACTGAGGCTCGAGGACGGCCAGGTCTACGAGGCCTGAGGTCTGCGGCGCCACGAGGCGCCGTGCCGGAGGCGTCGTAACAGACTGTTCACATCCTCTGCGCCAAAGGTCCCTGAAGTCCGGGGGTAGACCTGCCGAAGACACTAGGCATGAGCGCACCCACCCTGGACCACATCCCCGTCGACGAGATGGACGACGAGCTGCCGCCCTTCTGGGACTGACGCAGACCGCCCCACCTCATCCCGTGATGCGGAAGCCGACGAGACCCTCGGGCTCCGCGGCCTCGACCACGACCTCCTCGACCCGAGCCTGACCCGGCCCGTGCCGGGTCCAGGCCAGCACCTGCTCGACCTCGGCCTCCGGCCCTTCGAGCACCGCCTCGACCGCGCCGTCGGCCCGGTTGCGCACCCAGCCCGCGACCCCGCGTCGCGTGGCCTCGGCCTCGCAGGCCCAGCGGTACCCGACCCCTTGCACGCGACCCCGGACGAGCACTCGACGTCGGATCACCAGGCAAGCATGCCCAGCACCGCCGCGGTGGACAACACCGCACAGGGGTACGTCGCGAACAAGGCCACCACTCGCTGCGCTGACGCCCGCGCCCGCGGATCCCACGTCCTGGCACGAGAAGCACGGCAGGCGGGGCGGCGCGAGCGCTGCTAGTCTCCGCCGGGTTGGGCCCGGACGAGGAGGTCGGGGCGCCCGGCCGCGGTCGGTCCGGGGTGGGTGGTGCAGTCCGACGTCCTCCGGATCGCTGATCGGAGACACATGGACGCGCTCGTACTCCTGGTCGTCGGGATCGTGATGATGACCCTCGGCTACCTGCTCTACTCGCGCTTCCTCGCGAACCGCATCTACCGGCTGGACCCCGCCTTCCGCACCCCGGCCCACGAGCTCGAGGACGGCGTGGACTTCGTCCCCACCCACAGGCTCGTCCTCTGGGGCCACCACTTCACCTCGGTCGCGGGCGCCGCGCCCATCGTGGGTCCGGCCGTCGCGGTGATCTGGGGCTGGGTGCCTGCCTTCCTCTGGGTGACCCTCGGCACGGTCTTCTTCGCCGGCATGCACGACCTCGGCGCGCTCTGGGCGAGCGTGCGCAACCGGGGCCAGTCCATGGGGGCCCTGTCCGGGCGCTACATCGGTGCCCGCGGCCGCAACCTCTTCCTGGTCGTCATCTTCCTCCTCCTGCTCATGGTGAACGCGGCCTTCGCCGTCGTCATCAGCGGACTGCTGGTCTCGCGCCCCTCGGCCGTCATCCCCACCTGGGGTGCCATCGCGGTGGCCTTGGTCATCGGCCAGCTCATCTACCGGTACCGGGTCGGGCTCCTCTGGCCCTCCGTCGGCGGCATCGTGGCCCTCTACGCGCTGATCCTCGTGGGGAACCAGGTGCCCGTCGAGCTCCCTGAGACGGTTCTCGGCCTGGGCGCGCAGTCCGTCTGGATCATCGTCCTGTTCCTCTACGCGGGGGTCGCCTCGGTGCTCCCCGTGTGGGTGCTGCTGCAGCCTCGGGACTACATCAACGGCCTGCAGCTCTTCGTCGGGCTCGGGATCCTCTACGGGGCGGTCCTCGTCGCAGGTCCGACGATCGTGGCACCGAGCGTCAACACCGCGATCCCCGCCGGTACGCCCAGCCTGGTGCCTCTGCTGTTCGTGACGATCGCCTGCGGTGCGATCTCCGGATTCCACGGCATGGTGGCCTCGGGCACCACGTCCAAGCAGCTCGACAAGGAGAGCGACGCACGGTTCGTCGGCTACTTCGGAGCGGTCGGCGAGGGCCTGCTCGCCCTCGGCGCGATCATCGCCTGCACCGCGGGCTTCGCGACCCTCGCCGACTGGCAGGAGGTCTACGCCGAGTTCGGGGCGGGCGGGGTCGACGCCTTCGTGACCGGCGGGGCGACGATCCTCAGCGCCGGGCTCCCGGTGTCCTCGGGGCTGGCCGCCACGGTCCTCGCGACGATGGCGATCCTCTTCGCGGCGACCACCATGGACACCGGTCTCCGTCTCCAGCGCTTCGTCGTCCAGGAAGCCGCAGGGCTGGCAGGCGTCCGGATCGGCAAGCTCCTCGGGACGGTCATCGCTCTGGTGGTGTGCCTCGCGCTGGCCTTCGGTGCGGGGGCGGACGGAAGCGGCGGCATGGTGATCTGGCCGCTCTTCGGGACGACCAACCAGCTGCTCGCCGCCCTGACCCTCGCGATCGTCGCCGTGATCCTGGTCCGTCTGGGGCGCAGCGCCTGGCCGGCCCTCGTCCCCCTGGCCTTCCTCGTCGTGATGTCGGTGTACGCGCTGGTGGTCCAGGCGGTGCAGTTCTACGAGGACCAGAACTGGCTGCTCCTCGGCATGGACGTGGTCATCCTGGTCGCGGCCGTCTGGGTGGCCCTCGAGGCGGCCATCGCGATGGCCTCCGGCTCCAGAGGCTCCGACGGGCAGCAGGAGGGTCCCGGCGAGCTCGGGGTCGCCACGGGGCGGACGGCTGCGTCCGAGGACGAGGGCACAGGGTGACCCCGAGGGGCCGAGGTGACCTGCGTGCGCGCGTGTCGCGGGGGTTCCGGGACTACTACGCGGGGCCCTACCGGCGACGTCTCGCACGCAGCGCACGCGACGAGCAGGACCTCCTCATGATGGTGGTTCTCGCCGAGGAGCTGGGCGTGCCGAACCCTGCCGCCTTCTACACCCTCGAGCTGCTTCCGGCGGTCTACGGCGAGATGCATGCCTGGCACCGCCGGGCCGGGCTCGAGCGTTCGCCGTTCGACACGGTCGCGTGCTGCTGAGCCTGGCGGCACGGCGCCGCGTCCTGGTCGTCGGTGGCAAGGGAGGTGTCGGCAAGACCTCCGTGGCCTCGGCCGTGGCGCTGGACCAGGCTCGGACGGGTCGCCGGGTCCTGCTGGTCTCGACCGACCCTGCGCACAACCTGGCGCACCTGTGGGGGGTACCGGTGGGGGACCAGGGTGCACGGGTGGCGCCCCGGCTCGAGGCGGTCGAGATCGACCCGGCGCGAGCGACGGCGAGTCACCTCGCCGCAGTGCGCGAGACGCTGCGCCGCGCGGTCCCCGAGCACCTCACGCGAGAGGTCGACAGGCACCTCGAGCTCGCGCGGGATGCGCCGGGCATGCACGAGGCCGCTGTGCTTGAGCGACTGGGGGAGGTGATCGACCGGGGCGCTGCCGAGGCAGATCTCGTCGTCGTGGACACCGCACCCTCCGGGCACACGGCGCACCTGCTGGGCCTTCCCGAACAGATGGGGCGGTGGACCGACGGGCTGCTCCGTCGGCACGAGAGGACCCGACGGCTGGACGTCGCTCGAGCGAACCTGGGAGACGAGGAGGCTGCGGCGGTCCTCGGTCCTGCGCGTGCGGGCCGGTTCGCGCGCGGTGCGAGGGCTCGAGGGCGCGAGTCTCGCGGCCTCGAGATCCGTGAGGTCCTGGAGCGACGACGTGCACTGCTCACGCGGCTCCGGGGAACGTTGACCGACCCCTCGACGACGGCCTTCGTGGTGGTTCTCGTCGCCGAACACCTGCCCGTGCTCGAGTCGGTCGAGCTGGTGGAGCAGCTGGGGGGCACGGGGGTGCCGGTCGCAGGCCTCGTCGTGAACCGCCGCTCGCCCGCCCAGGGCGATCTCCTGACGGCGCGGCGCGCGGTCGAGGACGGTCAGCTCGCGGCGATCCGGAGCGCGCTGCCCGGGGTTCCGCTCGTCGAGGTGCCCTTGCTCGCTGGCGAGGTCGTGGGTGTCGACGGGGTCGAGCGTCTCGCAGACGTCCTTCAGGCCTGAGCGGCGCCGCCTCCGAGGTCGCCCACCCCAGGCTGGCCCGGGTCGGCCGCGGCGCCGAGGTACCGGTACGAGCGCTCGGTGCCCACGTCGGGCGTGGGGCCGTCGACCACGTCGCTCACGGCCACCGTGATGTTGTCGCCGGCGTCGGCAGCCTCGGCGGCGGCCACCAGGGCGTCCGCCGCCTCCTCAGGCCCTGCGGCCTCGGCCAGCAGGGCCAGGACCTCGGCCTCGGGGACGTAGTCGGTGAGCCCGTCGCTCGCGAGCAGCCAGCGGTCCCCGGGGGTGGTCGCGACCTCGAGCATCGTGATGTTGTCGCCGTCCTCGAGCGACCCGGCCAGGGAGCGGAGGATGACGTTGCGCCGCGGGTGGCCGTAGGCCTCGTCGGCCCCGATGGCTCCCTGGTCGACCAGCATCTGCACCAGGGAGTCGTCCCGGGTGACGCGTCGCCCCTCGCCGTCCCGGACGAGGTAGGCGCGCGAGTCGCCGATGTGCGCCACCCGCGCGGCGTCGTGGGTGCAGAAGAGCCCGGTGAAGGTGGTCGACATGCCGGTCAGGGCAGGTTCGCGGCGGGCGCGCTGCCCGATCTCGGCGTTGGCCTGGGCGAGCACCCCCTGCAGCTCCTCGGTCGACAGGTCGCGGCTGCCGGTCGGGGCGAGCAGCGACATGAGCCGGTGCGTGACCGTCCAGGAGGCGACGTCACCCCCGGCGTGACCACCGACCCCGTCGGTCACGAAGACGTACTCCTCCGACGCGCCGACCGAGTCCTGGTTGCTGCTGCGGTGCGGTCCGGTCACCGATCGCATCGCCGTGACGAGCGTCAGTCCCATCTGGTCCCCCCCCGGCTGCGCATCGTGGTCCGCCTCCATGGTGGACCACAGGGCGGTCCCGCGCAGGCGCTGGGTGCAGCGGGCCCCGGTGGTGCGAGGGTCAGCCTGCCGAGCGCTGCACCGGGGAGCGGATCGGGTCGTCCTGTGCCGGGCTCGACGCGGCACGGGCGCCGACCCGCTGCGAGAGGTGATGGGCTGGTCGCTCGACCAGGCGGTAGAAGAGGGCCGCGAGGACCACCGCCACCGGGATGGCGAGGGTCGCCGCGAGGCCGGCATGGGCGCTCGGCAGCAGGAGGGCGACGGCGGCGATCACGGGGATGTGGATGAGGTAGAGGCTGAAGGAGCGCACTCCGACCCACTGCCACACCGGCCCCTCGAGAGCCCGGCGCACGGGGTCCCAGTGCAGGGCGAGGACGACGACGAGGCAGGCGCCCAGGATCGACGCCCCGCTGGCGACGGCCCTGAGCGCCGGGGAGCCGACGGGGAGCCCGCCGACCGTCCACCGGGCCGTGACCAGGGCCGTGGCTGTCAGGGCGAGGGTGGTCCACATCAGCCGGTGGTACCGGTGCTCGTCGATCCGCCGTGCCGCGCGCTCGACGTCGTCGAGGTGCGCCGCCAGGATCACGCCGAGGGCGAAGATCGGCAGGTAGCGCAGCGCGGCGGACTGCAGCAGGGTCCCGGCGGCGATGAGGACGAGGGAGGCGGGCACGGTGATCGGCCACAGCGAGCGCCCGCGGCGCACGAGCAGGAGGAAGGCGGGCAGCAGGAGGGAGAAGGCGAGCTCCCACTGCAGGGACCACAGCGCGACGTTGAGCGGGCCGACGCCGCCGAGCAGGAGCGCGTCGTGCCAGGCGTCCTGGGCCGAGGCCGTCTGCCAGAGCTGGACGAAGGTGGACCGGCCCGCGCCGGAGCGCCCCGAGAGGACCACCGCGAGCACCACGGCGACCGCGAGCGAACCCCAGACGGGGAGATAGAGGCGCACCAGGCGTCGGGGGTAGTACTCGCGCCACACCACCGGCCGTGCCAGGGCAGGCAAGGTCAGCACGAGGCCGCTGAGCACGAAGAAGACGATGACGGCCTCCTCCCCGGCCCACACCAGGTGCAGCGGAGTGTGGGTGAAGAGCCACAGCAGGGGCCCGGTGCCGGTGGCCGTGCCGTCCGCCTGGATCCTGGCCAGGACCGGGATCGCCAGGAGGGCGTGGTGCACCAGGACGACGACGGCAGCGGCTCCGCGCAGCCCGTCGAGGCTGGCGAGGCGGCGTCTGGTCGGTGCGACCCGAGTCGGTCGTTCCGTCGTGCTCATCTGCCCCCCTGGGTCGTCGAACCGGACAAATGTCTCATATCAACCCTCACGAGAGGGTGGGTTTCCCGACACTGCTGAGGTCTGGGCTGGGTCACCAGTGGCGTGGGCGGGTCCGGTCCTGAGGCAGGAGGGTCGTGCTGTCCCCGTGCGCGGCGTCGAGCTGGGTGCCGGTGAGGAACAGGGTCTCGCGCAGGTCGGCCCCGGCGAGCTCGGCCCCGCGCAGGTCGGTCCCCAGGAGGTCGGCGCCACGCAGGTCCGCCCCGCGGAGATCGGCGCCGACGAGGAGCGCCCCCCGCAGGTCCGCCCGTCGCAGGTCGGCTTCCGGGAACGTGGCTCCGACGAGGTCGGCGCCCCGAAGGTCCGGGCACGATCGGACCGGCGAGGGGTCTGTGCCGTCGCGGGGGTGAGCCCGGGCGAGGGAGCTGGCTCGGGAGAGGAGCTCGCCCACCAGGGAGCGCTGCTCGGGGAGGTCGACCGTGAGCAGCTCCTCGGCACCCAGGTCGGTGAGGTGCTCCACGTGGGCCACGGCCGAGCGGACCTCCGCGTGCACGGGACGGGCGGCGGCCAGGTCCAGCACCTCGGTGAGGTACCAGAGCATCTCGTGGAGCTGCGTCATGACGGGCAGGGCGGCGAACATCGGGCCGGCGGTCGTCGGGTCGGTGCGCCAGTCGCGGCCGGTGAACGTGACCTGGGTCAGGTGCTGGCCCGCGCCCAGGCAGTCGTAGGTCGCGCACCCCGCGAACCCGGCGGGCCGCAGCCGCGCGTGGATCGAGCAGCCGAGGCCGTCGTCGAGGTTCGGGCAGGGCGTCCCGCCGGCCTTGGTGAGGCCGAACTCGGCCGACCGTTCGAAGGGCAGCGCCACGCAGCACAGGGCCAGGCATCTCGAGCAGTCCGCGACCAGGTCGAGCCGGGTGCGGGTCGCGGCGCCCTCCGGCAGGGGGTCGCTCGCGGCCGCGCCCTGATGAGAGGGGGTGTCGACGGGCACGGTGACCTCCTGGGCAGGCGGCTTCGCACGATACGCCCGCTCACGCCTCCTGGAGGATCACCCCGGACCAGCCGAGTCCGGCGTAGGTCTCGTAGCCCGGGGTGAGGGCGAAGGCGACCGTGCGGCTGCCTTCGGCGTAGTGGCCGCTCGGTCGCCCGTGGGTCTGCAGGGTGAGGGCCTCGGACAGCACCCCGGAGCGGTCCGAGGCGGCGAGCACCCGGCCCTGGCGGTCGACCACGAGCACGCGGGTGCGTTCCCGCTCGGACGAGGAGAGGCGCACGCTGTCGACGACGGTCTGGGCCTGGCTGTCCCAGTCGAAGAAGATGCCGAGGGCCCCCAGCGGGGTGCCGTGGGTCTCGCCGTCGGTGCGGACCGCGGTGGCGTAGGTGGCGACGGTCGACCCGAGGACCCGGTGTCGCTCGACGTCCTGGGCCGTGTACTGGTCGCCGTCGGAGGTCTGCATCGCGGCCTGGAACCACGACTCGCGGCTGACGTCGGTGCCGATCACCCCCGAGCGACCACCGGCGGCGTGGGCGACCACCGTCCCCGAGGCGTCGGCGAGCCAGAGGTCCAGGTAGACGGTGTAGCTGCGCAGGATCACGGCCAGGCGCTCCCCGGCGACGGTCCGGGCGCGGGCCACCCGTGCCGCGCCCTCGGGGTCGGTCGGCTCGGACGGGGTGAGGGCGTCGACGAGGGCGGAGTCGGTGGCCCACCACCGCACGTCGCAGCTGCGTTCGTAGAGGTTGCGGTCCAGGACGTCGATGACGTTGAGGGCCAGGTCGGCGAGCCGTTGGCCGCGCACCCGCGCGACGAGCTCGTGACCGAGCTCGGTCAGCTCGGTGATCCGCGGGCCGAGCTCGTTGGTCAGGGCCTCCGAGAGCTCGCGCGCCTGGTCGGCCACCAGCCCGACCTCGCGGGCGACGACGGCGAAGCCTGCGCCGTGCTCACCCGCCCGGGACGCCTCGATGAGCGCGTTCAGGGCCAGCATCTTGGTGCTGCTCGCGACCTTCTCGATGCCGCGGAGCTTCTCGGCGGTGACCGCGCCGACCTCCTGGGCGAGACTCACGACGCGCTCGGGCACGGGGCGTCCCTCCTCGGGGGATGTGGGCCCGCCTGGGCCTCATGTCCGAGATCGGCCGGTACCGCCCGTCTGTGAGGAGTCTGGAGACGTTCCTGTCTCAGCGCTGACCGGCCCGTCCTCGACGGTGGTCGCGAGGGGTCTCTCGACCACGAAGCAGAGCAGCAGCGCCGCGAGCAGCCCGAGCGGGGCCATGACCAGGAAGACCGGGGTCAGCGCGTCGTTGTAGGACTCGACGATCGGGAGGCGCAGGGCGTCGGGCAACGCGTTGACGAGGGCCGGGGTCAGCGAGCTCGTGCCGTCCGTCGGCCCGGCACCCGCAGGGAGGCGTTCGGCCACCAGGGCCGTGAGCCGGGTCGCGAAGACGCTGCCCACGACGGCCGAGCCCAGGGTCGCGCCGATCTGCCGGAAGAAGTTGTTGCTCGCGGTCGCCGTCCCCACCTGCCGCACGGAGAAGGAGTTCTGCACGATCAGCACGAGCAGCTGCATGGTCGACCCGAGCCCCGTGCCGAGCACCGCGATGTACACGCCGATGAGCACGAGCGAGGTCTGCGGGGACATCGTCGAGAGCAGCACGAGGGAGATCGCGACGAGCACCGAGCCGCCCACGGGGAGCCACTTGTAGCGGCCGGTGCGGCTCACGGCCCGGCCGGTGAGGACCGAGGTCAGCAGCAGCGCGGCCATCATCGGCACCATGAGCAGGCCTGCGTGGGTCGCGTCGACCCCGGCGGTCATCTGCAGGTAGGTGGGCAGGTAGGAGATCGCACCGAACATCGCGACGCCGGTCAGCAGCCCGGCTGCGGTCGTGAGGTTGAAGTTGCGGTCGGCGAAGAGGTGCAGCGGCACGATCGGCTCGGCGGCCCGGCTCTCGGCGAGGACGAAGAGCGCGGCGGCGACCAGGGTCGTCCCCGCCAGGGCGAGGATGATCGGCGAGGTCCAGGCGTGCTGCGCGCCACCCCAGGTCGCGACGAGCACCAGTCCGGTGGTGGCCACGGTCATCGATGCCATCCCGGCCCAGTCGAGCCGGGGCCGGGCCACGGGGTCGCGCCGGGGGTGCAGGAAGAGCAGCGCCGCGACGATCGCCAGGACGCCGAGCGGCAGGTTGATCCAGAAGGCCCAGCGCCAGCCCGGCCCCTCGGTGAACCAGCCGCCGAGCAGGGGTCCGGCCACCGAGGAGACCGCGAAGACCCCGCCCATGATCCCCATGTACCGACCGCGCTCGCGGGCCGGGACGACGTCGGCGATGGTCGCCTGCGACAGGATCATCAGCCCGCCGCCTCCGAGGCCCTGCACCGCCCGGCCGACGACGAGCCAGGTCATGTCCTGCGCGAGGCCGCCGATCACCGAGCCGGCCATGAACAGCCCGATCGCGCCGACCAGCAGCGGCTTGCGCCCGAGGAGGTCGCCGAGCTTGCCGTAGATCGGCATGGTCACGGTCGAGGCCAGGATGAACGCCGTGATCACCCAGAGCATGTGCTCGACACCGTGGAGCTCGCCCACGATGGTCGGCAGTGCGGTGCTCAGGACGGTCTGGTTGAGCGAGGCGAGCAGCATCGTCACCATCAGCCCGGCGAACAGCAGGGTGATCTCACGTCGTCCGTGGCGCGCGGGGGTCGGGACCGACGTCGCGTCGGTGGCCAGGGCGGTCATGCGACGGTGCCGTCCCCGTCGGTGCCCCGCTGCGAGGTGTCGGCACGGCCGAGCGCGCGGCGGACGATCGCGAAGGAGCTCGCCACGGACTCGGCCAGGGTCGTGCTGCCCTGCGACCCCGTCCACTCCGAGAAGGAGGCCCGGAAGACGGCGGTGCTCAGGGCTGCCAGGACCCGGGGCTCGGGGGAGCGGGCGTCCACCTCGGGCCGGCGGCCGATGGCCTCGGCCAGCGAGGCCTCGAACTCGCGGAAGAGGTCACGGACCTGGGGGCGCAGCTCGGGGTTGGTGTCGAGCAGCTCGTGCATGCGGCCGAGCTCGTCCCGCTCGGCGCTCGCCACGTAGGCCAGGAGCAGCTCCTGCAGGCTCGCGGCGAGGTCGGGGGCCTCGGGGGAGAGGAATGTCTCGACCGCGGCGGGCTCGAGCCGGGTCGTCCAGCTCAGCAGGGCGTCGCGCTTGGTCGCGAAGTGGTTGAAGAAGGTGCGCGGAGCGACCCCGGCCGCGGCCGCGATCTCCTCGACGGTGACGTTCGCGTAGCCGCGCTCGATCGCGAGGTCGACCGCGGTGCGAGCGATGAGCGCGCGGGTCTGCTCGCGCTGCCGCTCGCGCAACGGGGTGGTTGTCGTCATGGGTCCCTCGCTTCCTTGCACAGGATGCAACTTTGCAGATGCTGCGTCAAGTGCGTGATGTGCATCACATGCCATCGGCAGGGGGTGCCCACCCCGATGCCGGCTCAGGGACGGTCGCCTCGGAGTCAGGGCTGGCTCGGGGTGGTACCCGATGTGCCGGGCCGGCCAGGCCGAGCAGGCTGGTGTCCGGCGCGGAGGGACTGCGTCGTCCCGGCGGTGGCGCGAGCCGACGCCACCGCCGGGGGCCCACCGAGGACGAGGACCACCATGACGCTCCGCCCCCTGCCTGCCGCGACCGCCGTCGTGATCGGCCTCACCGTGCTGGCGGGCTGCGGAAGCACGGCAGGGGGACCACGGATGACCGAGACCCGCGAGATCGAGCACGTCACGGCGGTCGAGCTCGCGACCTCGGGGGACCTGACGGTCGAGCACGGCGCCCGCCCCTCCCTCACCGTCAC
This sequence comes from Actinotalea soli, assembly GCF_017565425.1. Classification (GTDB taxonomy): domain Bacteria; phylum Actinomycetota; class Actinomycetes; order Actinomycetales; family Cellulomonadaceae; genus Actinotalea; species Actinotalea soli. The sequence continues at coordinate 309,423 of NZ_JAGEMK010000003.1, read as the reverse complement.
CGCCGGGGAGCGGGACCTGCCACGGCTGACGAGCGAGGTGGAGGACGGCGTGCTCCGGCTGGGGACCGAGAGGTCTCTCGGGTGGCGCGGCCCCGGCCCCGTCTCCTACCACCTGGTGGTGACCGAGCTCGAGGCCGTCGAGCTCACGGGATCGGGGGACGTCACGGTCGACCGGGCCGACGGCGAGAGCCTCGCGGTGAGCCTCGCGGGCTCCGGGGCGGTCCGCGTCGGCGAGGTCGACGTGCAGGGCACCGCGGTGTCGATCGCCGGCTCGGGGGACGTGGTCCTCGACGGGCGGACCGCCGAGCTGCAGGTCAGCATCGAGGGCTCGGGGGCCTACGAGGGAGCCGGGCTCACCAGCCGCGACGCCGCCGTGTCGGTCGCCGGCTCCGGGGGCGTCGATGTCGAGGTGACCAGGACCCTCGACGTGAGCATCGAGGGGAGCGGGTCCGTCACCCACGGTGGAGAGGCCCAGGTGAGGAGCGACATCCAGGGGTCGGGCAGCGTCCGGGTGCGCTGACCCGGGCCCAGCAGCATCCTGGAGGTCCGTCGACCTGGAGGTGTGCGATGAGCCCGTCCTACCCGACCCTGCGCCAAGTCGTGCTCGACGGCCGCTCCGCGCGGGAGCTCGCCGAGTTCTACCGCGAGGTGCTCGGCCTGACGTACCGACCGGGTGACGAGCCCCCGCCACCCGGCGAGCCCGACCCCGCCGGGGAGGACTGGCTCGTGCTGCGCAACCCCGGCGTCTCGATCGCCTTCCAGCAGGTCGCGGACCTGCCCGAGGCGACGTGGCCCGACGGCCCCTATCCGCAGATGCTGCACCTGGACACCACGGTCGGCTCGGCCGAGGAGCTCGCCGCCCAGCACCGCCGCCTGCTCGGCCTCGGCGCCCGGCTCCTGCTCGACCGCTCGGCGGACCCCGAGGAGCAGCTCTACGTCTACGCCGACCCCGCCGGTCACCCCTTCTGCGTCTTCGTCTCCGCTCCTGTGGCGGGGGAGTCCTGACCCACGGCGCCCGCGACCTCCCCGGGGGCTGCCTCGGAGGACCGCGGTAGCCTCACCCGGGCGAGGAGTCCCCCGAGCCGGCCCTCGTCGAGCGTCACGTCACCGCCGTGCTCGCGCGCGATCTCCCGGGCGATGGCCAGGCCGAGCCCGCTGCCCCCGGCCTCGCGCTCGCGCGCCTCGTCGAGCCGGACGAACCGCGCGAACACCCGCTCACGGTCCTCGGCAGGGATGCCGTTCCCGTCGTCCTCGACCGTGACCTCCCCCTCGGCCACCGCCACCTGGACCGTGGTGCGGGCGTGCCGGGCCGCGTTCTCCACCAGGTTGCGCACCACCCGCACGACGGCGGCGTGCTCGCCCTGCGCCTCACCCTGCCCCTCGGCCCGCACCACCACGAGCCCCCCGCCGGCCACCAGCCCGCCCACGACCTCCTCGACCGCGGCCCGCAGGTCCAGGGTCGTCCTGGGGCGGGGGTGCGAGCCCATGCGGGCGAGCAGCAGGAGGTCGTCGACCAGGGCCTGCATCCGGAGCACCTCCTCCTCGAGATCCTGCGCGAGGGCACCGGCGGGGTAGGTCTCGGGGTGGGCCCGCGCCACCTCGATGCTGGCTCGCAGGGCGGCGAGCGGCGAGCGGAGCTCGTGGGCGGCGTCGGCCACGAAGGCCCGCTGCCGCGCCGCGGCGACCTCGAGACGGTCCAGCATCTCGTTGAGGGTCCGGGCCAGCGCCGCGAGCTCGTCGTCGGTCCGTGGCACCGGCAGCGCTCCGGGGCCTCCCGAGCGGGCCACCTGCGCGGCTGCGCGCCGGAGCTGGTCCACCGGGTGCAGGGCGCGCCCCAGCACGAGCCAGATCGCCAGCGCGAGCAGGGCCGTCAGCACCGGCACCACGCCGACCAGGGCCAGGCGGAGGGCGTCGACCAGACCTTGCACCTCGGCCAGCGGCACGGTGGCCACGATCGTCACGGGCTCCCCGCGGTACGTCGTGCCGAGCACGGCGGCACGGGTCTCGCCGTCGTAGGCGCTGGCCGTGGTGGTCAGCACCGTGACCTGCGGGCCGGAGAGCTCGGCGAGGTCCTCGGCCGGCAGCACGGGCAGGGTCCGGCTCGCGTTGGGTGAGGAGGCCACCACCTGCCCCGCGGCGTCGACGAGCTGGACCAGCTCTCCGGGCTCGCTGACCGGGAGGGTCGCGGGGAGCTGGTCGGTCAGCACGAGGTCCTCGACGACCGCGACCCGCTCGCGAGCGATCTCGTCGAGGGCCGCGACCCGGCTGCTCGAGAGCACCGTGGTCAGGGCCACGGCACCGATCACCAGGGTCACGCACAGCGAGGCCGCCGTGAGCACCGTGAGTCGCACCCGCAGGGACCAGCGGTCCACGGCTCAGCCCCCCACGCGGTAGCCCGCACCACGGACCGTCGTGACGGCCGAGCGGCCGAGCTTGCGGCGCAGGTAGCCCACGTAGACCTCGACCACGTTGAGGTCCTCACCCGTGCCGTCCCACACGTGGTCCCGCAGCTCGACCTTGCCCACCACCCGCCCGGCGTGGCGCATCAGGTACTCCAGCAGGGCGAGCTCGCGCACCGTGAGGTCGACCGGGGCGCCCGCGAGGGTCACGGTGCGCGCCGCGGGGTCCAGGAGCAGGTCACCCACCTCGAGCACCGCGGGCCGGGGCTCGGCGGGCCGGCGGACCAGGGCACGGAGCCGCGCCACCAGCACCACGAAGGCGAACGGCTTGGTCAGGTAGTCGTCGGCCCCGACGTCGAGCCCGTCGGCGACGTCGTGCTCGCCGTCCTTGGCGCTCAGCATCAGCACCGGGGTCCACACCCCGCGCTCGCGCAGGGCCGTGACGACGTCGTACCCGTTGCGCCGGGGCAGCATCACGTCGAGCACGATCGCGTCGTAGTCCCGGTCGGTGGCCAGCTCGAGCCCCGTCTCGCCGTCGAGGGCGACGTCCACCGCGAAACCCTCGGCGGCCAGGCCACGCTCGATCGCGCGCACCAGCGTCCGCTCGTCGTCGACCACCAGCACGCGCACCCTGGCAGCATGCCACCCATGGGCTGCGGACCGGGCGTGGTGGCGAGCAGGGCCGAGCGCACCCTCTCAGCGCCCTCTCAGGCAGGACGGGGCACAGTGGTCCCATGACCGAGACCCAGCCCAGCAGCCCTGCGACCCCGCCGCCCTCGTCGCCGGTCGCCCCGGCGTCCGCCACGGCCCTGGCGACCCCGTCGGCCCGGCGGCGCTGGGCCGTGCCCGCGGTCGTCGCGACCGCCGTGGCCGGCGCCTTCGTCGCCCCGCCCCTGCTCGCTGCGGCCGGGGACGCGAGCCTCCCCGAGGTGACCCCCCTCGAGCTGCTCGCCGAGGTCGCCGAGGCCGAGCCCATGGCCCTCACCGGCACCGCGGTCTACACCGCGCGTCTCGGGCTCCCCGAGATCCCCTTCGCCGAGATCGCCGGCGCGGACCCGATCGCCCTGCTGGCCGGCAGCTCGACCATCCGGGTGTGGACCGACGGCGAGGAGCGCTCGCGGGCCGCCCTGCTCGGCCCGGCCTCGGAGTACTCGGTGGTGCGCGACGGTCCTGAGGCCTGGACGTACTCGAGCGAGGAGGACGCCGTCGTCCACTACGCCCTGAGCGCCGAGGACGAGGCACGCTACGAGGCCCTCGCCGACCAGCTGCGCGCAGGGCCCAGCCCCGAGGTCGCCGGCGAGCTGCCGACCCCCGAGGAGGCCGCACGCCTGGTGCTCGACCGGGCCGAGGAGCACTCGACCGTGTCCCTCGACGCCCAGACGACCGTGGCCGGCCGCGACGCCTACCAGCTCGTCGTGACCCCGCGCTCGACCGAGACCCTGGTGGCCCGGGTCGTCGTGGCGGTCGACGCCGAGACCTCGACCCCCCTGCGGGTCCAGGTCTGGAGCACGCAGGACGAGGCCACCCCCGCGCTGGACGTCGGCTTCACCGACGTGACCTTTGCCGCCCCGGAGGACGCCGTGCTCGAGTTCACGGCCCCGGCGAGCGCCACGGTCGAGGAGGTCGTGGTCCCGCTGCCCGAGGTCACCGAGATGGAGAGGACCGAGGGCGCCGCGAAGGGTGAGCTGCCCGAGGGCGTCACCGTTGCGGGCGAGGGCTGGGAGAGCGTCACGACCCTGACCGGGCTCGACGTCGCCGCCCTGGTCGCCGGTGACCCGGCAGCCCTGGCGAGCGTGCCGGGCAGCGAGCGCACCCTGGGCTCGGAGAGCGCCCAGGAGCTCATCGGCGAGTTCCTCCCCGAGGACGGCGAGGGTGGCCACCCCGGTCTCAGCCTCGACGGTGCGGCCCTCTACGAGCAGCTGACCACCGAGGTCCCCGAGGGCCGCCTGCTGAGCTCGAGCCTGCTGAGCCTGCTCGTCACCGAGGACGGCCGGGTCCTGGTCGGCGCGGTACCCGCTGAGACGCTGCGCGGCATGGCGTGACCCCACCCGCGGTGCGGAGCGCTGGGCTGACCAAGCGCTTCCGCTCGGGGCAGGTGGCGGTCGACGGGATCGAGCTCGAGGTGCCCCGCGGCTCGGTGTACGGGTTCCTGGGGCCCAACGGCTCGGGCAAGACGACGACGATCCGCATGCTTCTCGGGCTGGTGCGCCCGACGGCCGGGCGGGCCTGGCTCCTCGAGGAGCCGATGCCCGAGGGCGGCGGGTCGGTGCTGCCCCGGGTCGGGGTGCTCGTCGAGGGCCCCGCCTTCCACCCGTACCTGACCGGTCGGGCCAACCTGGCCCGGCTCGACGCGGCCGACGCGACGGCCGACCCTCGCACCACGCGGCGACGCAGCGACGCGGCTCTCGAGCGCGTCGGGCTCGCAGCAGCGGCGGCCAAGCCGTTCCGGCAGTACTCCCTGGGGATGAAGCAGCGACTGGGGCTGGCTGCGGCCCTGCTGCGCCCCCGCGACCTCCTCGTGCTCGACGAGCCCACCAACGGCCTCGACCCGCAGGGCACCCGCGAGGTGCGGCACCTGATCCGTGAGCTGGCCGACGCCGGCACCACGGTGCTGGTCTCCTCGCACCTCCTGGCCGAGATCGACCAGGTGTGCTCGCACATCGGGATCATGAGCCAGGGCAAGCTCCTCGTGCAGGACGAGCGGCTCGCCCTGACCGAGCGGGGGGAACCCACCCTGGTGGTGCGGACCGCCGTCGACCACGTCGGGACGGCGACCGAGGTCCTCACGGCCCTCGGCCTGGGGGCTCCGGTCGTCGACGGCCCTGAGGTGACCGCATCCCTGGGGTCTGTGGCCCCCGAGACCGCCACCGCCGCGCTGGTCGGAGCCGGGGTGCCCGTCGTGGGCCTCGAGGCCCGCCGGCCCAGCCTAGAGCAGCTCTTCGTCACACTCACCGGGGAGGGCTTCGATGTCGCGCGCTGAGGGTGGGTCGCGGCTGCTGCGCAGCGAGCTGAGCCTGGTCTTCGGTCGACGGCGCAACATCACGTTGCTCGTCGGGCTCGCGACCGTGCCGCTGCTCCTGGGGATCGTCCTGTTCGTCACCCAGGACTCCGCGCTCGCGGGGCAGGGGCCGGGGTTCGTCGGCCGGGTCACGGGCAACGGGCTGTTCCTGGTGGTCTCCTCCCTCGTGATGTGCCTGCCGTTCCTGCTCCCGCTGACCATCGGCATCGCCTCGGGGGACGCGATCGCGGGGGAGGCCCAGGCCGGGACGCTGCGCTACCTCCTGGCGGTGCCCGTCTCACGCACGCGGGTGCTCGTCGTCAAGGCCGTCGCGGCCCTGGCCTTCGCGGGGGCGGCGGTGGCGGCCATCGCCCTGATGGCCCTGCTCTCCGGGGCAGTCCTGTTCGGGCTCGACGACGTGACGCTGCTGTCGGGCAGCACCGTGCCGCTCGGCGAGGGGGTGCTGCGGATCGCCGGGGTCGCCGTCTACGTGGGGCTGTCCTTGACCGGCCTGGTCGCCGTCGGCCTGTTCTTCTCGACCCTGACCGAGGTGCCGGTGGGGGCCATGGCCGCGACGGTCGTGGTCGCGATCGTCTCGGCCGTGCTCGACACCCTGCCCCAGCTCGCGGCGATCCACCCGGGTCTGCTCACCCACCACTGGCTCGACTTCGCCGAGTTCCTGCGACTCGAGGTCGACTGGGGCGTGCTCGGGGAGGGGCTCGCGGTGCAGGGGGCATGGGTCGCGATCTTCGCCTCCTTGGCCTGGAGCCGGTTCACCACCGCGGACGTCACCTCCTGAGCGGGACGCCGGCCGCTGGGGGTCGGTGGGCTCGCGGTAGGTGAGCCAGCGCTCCGTGACCAGGTACCCCACCGCGCGGTTGGTCCCCAGGCTCGCGGCGTTGTTCCCGGCCCCGCCGGTGCGGAAGGTGCGCACGCCCTCCGCCGCGAGGGCCACGACCGAGAGGGCCTTGACCGCAGCCCCGAGGCCGCGCCGGCGATGGCTCGCCCGGACCGAGGTCGTGCTGGTCTCGACGGTCGTGCGGGGGGTGGCCACGGCCGGGCGGGTGCTCGGGTCGGCGTCGTCGGTCAGCCGGGCCGGCTCGGGTGGCTCGATCACCGTCGCGCCCACGAGCTCGGTCCCGTCGAAGACGCCGAAGGCCCGGCCTCCCGCGGCCCAGAGCGCCTCGACCGCCTCAGGGCTCCAGTCGGGACGGGGCGTCGCGGGGCCGGCCGGGTAGTCCGCGCTGGTCGAGGCCTCGAGGGCGCACAGGGCCGCGGTGTCGGCCGGGTCGAGCTCACGCAGGGTCAGACCTGCGGCCCGTGCCGCCTCGACGGCGGCCTGCTGCCGCGTGAGGTCGGGGGGCTCGTCCAGGTCCAGGCGGGCTCCCCAGGACTCGGCGACCTGGACCCACCCGCGCTCCTCGAGCTCGCGGCAGCGTGGGTCCCGGTCCTCCAGGACGGCTGTCTGCGGGCCGGGCAGCGTCGTCGACGAGGTCACCCTGCGAGGTTAGGGGTGATGGGCCGGGGCCGTCCCCGGGTTGTCGTCGGGGCGCCTCCCGGGCGGCGGCGCGGGCTGCCGCGCCCGCACCCGGCAGACTGCGGGGGTGCCCGACCCGATCTCCCGGCTGCTCGCGGACCCGCCCGACCTCCCCGTGGTCGGCGGGTTGGCCGCGCTGCGCGACGCCCTCGGTGCCTCGGGGACGGTCGTGGTGCACGCCCCGCCCGGCACGGGCAAGACGACCCTGGTGCCGCCCACCGTCGCGGCCGTGGTCCAGGGGCGGGTCGTGGTGACCCAGCCACGCCGTCTGGCTGCCCGCGCCGCGGCGGCGCGCCTGGCCCACCTGCTGGGCGAGCCCGTGGGGCGCACGGTGGGCTGCACGGTGCGGGGCGAGAGCAGGACCAGCGCGAGCACCCGTGTCGAGATGGTCACCACGGGCGTGCTCCTGCGCCGGCTCCAGCGCGACGCGGAGCTCCCCGGAGTGGGAGCGGTGGTGCTCGACGAGGTGCACGAACGTCACCTGGATGCCGACCTCACCCTCGCCCTGGCGGTCGACGTGCGGGCCCACCTGCGCGAGGACCTCGTCCTGGTCGCGATGTCGGCGACCATCGAGGCCGAGCGCACCGCTGCCCTTCTCGCCGGCGCCGTCCCGGGCGTCACCGTCCCGGTGGTCGGGGTCCCCGGCGCCCTGCACCCGGTCGCGGAGGTCTGGGCCCCGCCGCCCCGCCAGATCGGCCGGCTCGACGACCGGGGCGTCACCCCGGGCTTCCTCGACCACGTGGCGTCCACGGTGCGTCGGGCCCTCGCCGAGCAGGAGGGGGATGTCCTGGTCTTCCTCCCCGGCGCGGGGGAGGTGACCGGGGTCGGCCGACGGCTGGGCGGGGTCGAGGCCGACGTGCGCCCCCTGCACGGGAGGCTCAGCCACCGCGAGCAGGACCTCGCCCTGGTCCTCGGCCCACGACGGCGTGTGGTGGTCTCGACGGCGGTCGCGGAGTCCTCTCTCACCGTGCCCGGGGTGCGGGTGGTGGTCGATGCCGGACTGGCTCGCGTGCCCCGCACCGACCACCGCCGTGGCCTGGCCGGCCTCGCCACGGTGAGCGTGAGCCGGGCCGGGGCGACCCAGCGGGCGGGCCGGGCAGGACGCGAGGGGCCCGGAGCGGTCTACCGCTGCTGGTCCGAGGTGGACCACGCGCGACTGGCCGCGCACCCCGACCCCGAGATCGCGACGGCAGACCTCACCGCCTTCGCCCTCGAGCTCGCCTGCTGGGGGAGCCCGGACGGGTCCGACCTCGCACTGCTCGACCCACCGCCGCCGGCTGCGCTCGCCGTCGCGCAGCGCACCCTGGGCGAGCTCGGCGCGGTGGCCGACGACGGCGGGGTCACCGCGCGGGGCAGGGCGATCGCGCGGGTCGGGGTGGATCCGCGCCTGGCCCGCGCCCTCCTCGACGCCGTCCCGCACCTCGGGGTGCGGCGGGCGGCCGAGATCGTCGGCCTGCTGGCCGAGGACCTGCGCGCCCCCGGGGGCGACCTGGTCGCGGCGCTGCGTGCCCTGCGACGAGGCTCGGCCGAGAGCGCCTCCTGGGCTGCGCAGGTCCGTCGGCTGGAGCAGGCCGCCCGGGACAGGGCAGCCCAGGACGGACCCGCCCAGGACGGGTCGGCTGCGAGGCGCGGGGCGGGGACGGACCTCCCGGACGACCTCGCCGTCGGGCTGGTCGTCGCCCTGGCCCACCCCGACCGGATCGCGCGACGGCGTCCGGGCGGGACCACCTACCTCATGACCTCGGGCACGGGGGCCGTGCTGCGCGGCGAGCACGGTGCCCTGAGCGGCGTCCCGTGGCTCGCGGTCGCCGAGGCCGACCGGCCGCCCGGCCGCTCGGACGCGACGGTGCGCGCCGCGGCCCCGCTCGACCTCGACCTGGCCGTCGGGGCCGCACCGAGCCTGCTGCGTGAGGAGCACGGGGTCGCGTGGGTCGACGGTCAGGTCGTCGCGCGACGATCGCACTGGCTCGGCGCCATCGAGCTCAGCTCCGAGCGGTGGCAGGACCCCGACCCTGCCCTGGTGAGCGGTGCGGTGCGGGACGGGCTCGCGCGCGAGGGGCTCTCCCTGCTGCCCTGGAGCGCGGGGTCCCGGGCCCTGCGCTCCCGGGTGGCCTTCTGCCACCGCGTCCTGGGTGCCCCGTGGCCCGAGGTGAGCGACGAGGCCCTGCTCGAGGGGCTCGACCGGTGGCTGGGCCCCGAGCTGGCCAGGGTGCGCGGGGTTCGGGACCTGGGGCGGATCGACGTCCTGGCCGCCCTGCGACGGCTGCTGCCCTGGCCCGAGGCCGCCCGCCTCGACGAGCTCGCCCCCGAGCGGGTCGAGGTGCCCAGCGGGTCCATGGTCCGTGTCGACTACGACGCCGAGCAGCCGGTCCTGGCCGTGCGCGTCCAGGAGGTCTTCGGGTGGGGCCGCGCACCGGCCCTCGCGGGCGGGCGGGTGCCGTTGCTGCTCCACCTGCTCTCACCCGCCGGGCGGCCCGCAGCCGTGACGGCCGACCTGGAGTCCTTCTGGCGGACGGGCTACCCGCAGGTCCGGGCCGAGCTGCGGGGCCGGTACCCCAAGCACGCCTGGCCCGAGGACCCGGCCACCGAGCCGCCCCGCCGAGGTGTGCGCCGATGAGAAGTTCCCCGGCCGGCCGGGGGACCGTGGCCCCCGGCCGGCGTGCAGGGGGTCGACGCCGGCCGGGGAGTGTGTGGCGGGGCTGGGCCTCGGGGGCTCAGCGGCTCCGCTGCGGATCGGTCACGCTGCCGGACCCGTGGGTCACGGTCCGGCCCTCGGTGGACGAGCTGGGGGAGTCGAGACCGGCGATCCCGGCCAGGACCGCCGTGAGGATGCTGACGCTCATCTGTCCTCCTCGGTCTGCGCCGCGCCAGCGGCGCGGTCCGGTCGTCCACGGCGTGGGTGCCGCTCTCACTGAGGTCATCGCGGTGGGCCGGCCCAGGGGTACGGGCTGCGATCGACGAGTTTCTCGCGCGGTCGCGGAGCCCTCAGGGTCGGTTGCCGGGACCCTTGCCCTGGGAGGCTCCCTGCTCGGCCGGCCCGTCCGTGCCGTTCGAGGGGCCGGCGGTGCCCGGGGACGCAGGCTTGCTCGGCGTGGCGGGGGTGCCGGGGGCGGGCTTGTCGGGTGTGGCGGGGGTGCCGGGGGCGGGCTTGCCGGGCGTGGCGGGGGTGCCGGGGGCGGGCTTGCCGGGCGTGGCGGGGGTGCCAGGGGCGGGCTTGCCGGGCGTCGCGGGGGTGCCAGGGGCGGGCTTGCCGGGCGTCGCGGGTGTGCCGGGGGCCGGGCCGCCAGGTGCTGCGGGCTTCCCCGGGTCCTTGGCCTGAGGCGGCTTGGCCTCCTCGGACCGACCGCGGGTCGCGGGCTGGCCCTCGCCGGCCTTCGCCTCCTCGGACGTGGTCGCCCCGGGAGGCGCGGCGGGGGCGTTGCCGCCCTGGGTGCCTCGCTCGGTGGTCTGGTCCTGCGTGGGCTCGTCGTGTTCCGGGGCCGTGGTCTCCTGCGAACGCGTCGCGCGGCCGTTGTCACTGCCGGAGGTCGGCGCCGGCGTCGACTGGTCGGTGCCTCCGGTGCCCCCGGTGCCCGGGGTCGAGGCGTCCTCCGCGTCCCCGGGCAGCGGATCGAGCGGCGTGCCGGTCACCAGCTCCACGACACCCGAGACCGCGCTGCGGGCCGGTGCCTGGATCGCGTCGGGCACTGCGTCGATCGTCGCGGCACCGGTCACGGAGGCCATGGCCACCCCGGCACCGAGCGTGATCTTCGCGGCCAGACCGATCCCGGCGGCAGCCTGGACCGCCCGGCGCGCCCGGGTACGCGTCGCCACCGTGAGCCGCTCGCTCAGGGGGACGTGCTCGCCCATGGGGACGTGCTCGCCCATGGGGACGTGCTCGCCCATGGGGACGTGCTCGCCCATGGGGACGTGCTCGCCCATGGGGACGTGCTCGCCCAGGCGCACCGGCAGTCCTGCGCGCAGCACCTGCTCGAGGGCCGCGCTCGGCGGCGGCGGTGGGGTGCTCGCCGTGGCCTTGAGGGCCAGGACGAACGCGGTGAGCGCAGGCTCCTCCGGCACGGGTTCGCCGCGCAGGAGGCGGTCCAGGTCTGCTCTGCTCACACCACGGTCATCGTTGCGGGGGCTCACAGGGGTACGCCCTCCGCCTCGAGGGCCCGGCGCAGGCTGGCCAGGGCCCGACGCTGCAGGGCCTTGACGGCGCCGGTGCGTCTCCCGACGACCTCGGCGACCTGCTCGACCGTGAGGTCGGCGACGATGCGCAGCGTCATGACCTCGCGCTGCTCGTCGGTCAGGGTCGCGAGGAGGGCGTGCACGCGCTCCTCGCCCAGGTTCCCCAGGGCCCCGTCCTCCGCGCTCGGCGTGGTCCGGGTGTCCTCCTCGGGCTCGTAGGGGGAGAGTCCCGCGCCGCGCCCCTGCCGTCGCCAGGTGTCGATCACGCGCCGGTGGGCGATCGTGAACACCCAGGAGCGCAGCTGCACCTCGGTCCCCGAGAAGCGCTGGATGCCGGTGAACACCGCCAGGAAGACCTCGCTCGTCACGTCGGCCGGGTCCGGCACCCCCTTGCTGCGCACGTAGGCGGCGACGGGACCGGCGAGCTCCTGGTAGATCTGCGTGAACGCCTCGGGCGAGCCGGCCTGCGCGCGGGAGATGACGTCGTCGCCCGACGTGGGTGGCCTTCCGGCGTCGCCGGTGCCGATCATGACGGGCGGTCTCAGTCGGCCCGGCGCACGGTGTTGCGACCGGCGCGCTTGGCCTCGTAGAGGGCGTCGTCGGCGCGGCGCAGCAAGGTCGACTGCGTGTCACGCCCGGCGACGGCGACACCGATGCTGACCGTGACGGGCAGGTCCCCGGTCAAGGGCTCCCAGTCGTGCTCCGCGACCCGGCGCCGCAGGCGCTCGAGGTGGACCTGCGCGTCACGGGGAGGCAGGCCGGTCAGCACCACCAGGAACTCCTCGCCGCCCATCCGCGCTGCGAAGGCGTTGGTCGAGGCGCTGCTCGAGACCAGCTCGGTGACGGTCGCCGAGAAGATCCGGGCCACGACCTCGAGGACCTCGTCCCCGGTCTGGTGCGAGCGGGTGTCGTTGACGCGCTTGAAGTGGTCCAGGTCGAGCAGGGCCGCGACGATCGGGACGTCCTCGCCGGTACCGCCAGCGAGCAGGCTCGGGAGGGACTCGTTGACGTAGCGGCGGTTGTACAGGCCGGTGAGCGGGTCACGCCGGGCCTGGTCGCGGAACTGGTCCGCCTGCTGCCTGGCCTCGCTCGTCTCGAACATGGCCTGACGCACCCGTGCCTGAGCCTCCCGCTGCTGCGACATGAGGGCACGCTCGGCCCGGTGGAAGGCCTTGTGCGCCTCGAAGGCCTCCTCGAACCGTCCGGTCGCGGCGAACAGCTCGGCCTGCTGCTCGTCCACCTGCACGCGGGCCGAGGCGAGTCCGTGCTGCTCGCACAGGCTCCGGGCCTCGTCGAGGCTCTCCTGGGCGGCGGCGTGCTCGCCGAGATGACGCTGGGCGACCGCCAAGGTCAGCAGGAGCTCCGGCAGGCCGCTGACCTCGGGGACGTCGACCGAGCGGTGCACCTCGATCGAGGCGCGGGCCGAGTGCTTGGCGTCGGCATGGCGGCCCAGCGCCAGCTCGATGCAGGCGATCGTGTCCAGGGTGTGCGCGTCGAGCGGTATGCCCTCCTCGGTGCAGATCCGGCGCAGCCGGTCCATCGCGACCTGGGCTCGTTCGGGCTCGCCGTTGAGGTACTCGACGTAGGCCAGGTTGTTGAGGGTCAGCACCCGGCGGGTCGAGTCCCCGGCGTCCACCGCGATGTCCTCGGCTTGCCGGTAGCGCACCCGAGCGGCGTCGAGGGAGCCGGACTCCGCGAGGGCGTCGGCGAGCCGGGTGACGTAGAGAGCGCGCAGGGCCGCAGGGTCCTCGTCGGCGAGGTTCTCGACGGCGTCGACCGTGTGCTCGAGGTACGAGGGCATGTCACCCAGGTCGCGGTGGGTGCGCGCGAGGAGGAAGTGGCTGCGAGCCAGGAGGCGCCGGCGGCCGTGGCTGAGGGCGAACTCGTTGGCCTGCCACAGGAGCTTGGCTGCCTCGTCGAGCTGTCCCTGACGCTCGAGGATGTCGGCCCGGACGAGCCGGGCCCGCCACTGCAGCTCGACGTCGCCGAGATCCTCGGCCCGCCGCTCGATCTGGGCCACCTCGTCGAGGGACCCCTCGACCAGCACGCCGCGGGTCTCCTCGATCTGCGCGAGGACACGGTCGAGCTCGGCCGCGCTCCGGACGTCGTCGGTCGACGTCGTGGTCGCGGGGCATCCCGGGGCGGGAGAGGTGGTCATCGCCTTCCCATCGGCCGCCTCAGCACCGGGCTGAGCAGTCGTGACGCAGCCCACAGCCGCGGGCGGGGGCCAGGCACGACGTCCCTACCGGCCGAGCGAGCGTCGCACCTCGAGGGCGGTGCGACGCCCCGAGACCATGGCTCCCTGGAGCGAGGCGGTGTCGCGGTGGTCCCCGCACACGTAGAGGCCGTCGCCCAGGGCCACCTCGCGGCGCACCACGAGCGGCGGGGGCTGGGCGGGGAGCGCCCCCGGGATGACGTGCCGTGCCACCTCGCGCCACCGCGAGCCGTCGACCCCGAGCATCTCGGCCGCGTGCTCGCGCACCGCGCGCTCGTCCGGGGCTGCGGGGGCCAGCAGGCAGGTGGCCTCGACCAGGTGCTGCCCCGGCGGGGCATACTCCGGCGCGACCAGGCTCATCACCGCGGCGTTGACGACGGGCCCACGTCGGCGGGAGTCCACGACGACCGCGGCCTCGACCGCGGGCGCCTCCTCGGTCGCATACCAGTGGGTGACCAGGCCCTTCATGGGTGGTGCAGGCAGGCCCGTCAGACGCTCGGCGGTCGGCGGGTCGGTCGCGACGACGACGGCCCGAGCCGTCACGGGGCCGGCCGTGGTCTGGGCGCGACGTCCGTGCGGCACCCGCCCGAGGCTCTCGACGGCGGTCCCGAGGCGGAGGTCAGGGAGGTCACGGGCGAGCTGGGCCGGCAGGGCACCCATGCCCGCCGCGGGCACCCCCGGCGTCCCCATCAGGAAGGCGCGGACGAGCAGCCGGGTCAGGCGCGTCGACGTCGTACCGTCCGCCTCGGCGAGCACCCCGGCGAGGAACGGCTCGAGGACCCCGTGACGCAGCTGGCCACGGGCCCTCGCGGCGTCGAGGGAGTCGGCGAGCGCGACGTCGGGCCGGGCGAGGAGGGCTCGGACGGGACCGATCGCTGGCGCGGCCCAGCGGGCCAGGGCAACCAGCTCGGCCGGCCGCAGGACGCCGCTCGTCAGGGTGCGGGGCAGCAGGCCGGGGGCCCGCCGCGGGTCGGCGAGCAGCCGCAGGCCGGCGTCGTCGCGGACCAGCACCCCCGGCAGGAAGGTCCTCAGGTCGAGGTCCGCGAGGTCGACCCGGTCGCGGACGGCCGGGTAGGCAGGGTTGAGGAGCTGGAAGCCCCGGTCGACCGTGAAGCCGTCGACCCGGTCGCTGCGGACCCGTCCGCCCGGTGCGTCCCCGGCCTCGACCACGCGGACGTCGACCCCGGCCCGAGCCAGGGTCCGGGCGCACTCGAGGCCCGCCATGCCCGCCCCCACGACCAGCACCTCGCAGTCCATGGGCCCGAGCCTAGGTCAGGGGACGCCGCCCTCCCCGGGGCCACGCTCGAGGCGGAAGGCCCGCCCGGAGATCTCGGTCACGTCGATCGCGACGTACTCGTCCTTCTCGGTCGGCACCCAGGACCGCAGGCCGAGCCCCTCGGCAGCGGCCGCCTCACGGTCCCGCAGGTGGTGGGCGACCCCCCGCACCACCACGCTGCGCGCGTGGGTCTGGTCGACCTCGTCGACCTCGAAGGCCACGTCATGATTCATCTCGACGCCCAGGAGCTTGCTCCCCGCGCGGGTGCTGAACACGATGCGACTGCCGTCCAGCACGTGGTTGACCGGGGCGATGTGCACCTCGCCCGCGAGGTGGAACGCCAGGCGCCCGAACCCGGCCCGGCCCAGCAGGTCCCACGCCTCCTCGGCGGAGAGGGGGACGACGACGTCCTCGTCAGTGCTCATCAGGACACCTCCTGGTGTTCATCCGAAGGTAACCAAGGATCGGCCCGGGCGCGTGGGACCTCGGTCCGCGGCCGCTCGCAGGACGACGGGCCCGTGCGGCGCGTCCCGGGCTGGACGACCCCGCCCCAGCGAGGAGGATGGGCCCGTGACCACCATCGACACGACCGAGACCAGCCGACGGCTGCGCTGCGCGCTGTTCGTCGACTTCGACAACGTCTACATCGGGCTGCAGCGCCTCGACCCGCAGGCGGCCGAGGCCTTCGCGAGCTCCCCCGCGCACTGGCTCGCGGCCCTCGAGACGGGCAGCGACGCGGACGGGGAGTTCTCCCGACGCTTCCTGGTGCGCTCGTGCTACCTCAACCCCTCGGCGTTCTCGCAGTTCCGACCCAACTTCACGCGGGCGGGCTTCAGCGTGGTGGACTGCCCCTCGCTGACCCAGCAGGGCAAGAGCAGCGCCGACATCAACCTGGTCCTGGACGCGGTGGACGCCCTGAGCGCCCAGACCCGCTACGACGAGTTCGTGATCCTCTCGGCCGACGCCGACTTCACGCCCCTGGCCCTGCGCTGCCGGGCCGAGGACCGCCGGGTCACCATCATCACGGCGGGTCCGGCGGCGAGCGCCTACCGGGCCGTGGCGGACCAGGTGGTGACGGCTGACGAGCTCGCCGAGCTCCTCCAGCAGCCCGACCCGACCGAGATCGAGGCCCCCGCCCCGGAGCCGGTCGCCCCGGCGAAGGGCTCCTCAGGAACGGGGCGGTCGGGTGCCCAGACCAGGGCCAAGGCCCCGGCTGCGGCCCCGACCCCCACCAACGGTCCCGCGCGGCGCGCCGTCCTGCGGGCGGTGCGCGTGGCGGACCGCCCGCTCAACGGCGGTCACGTCGCCCAGACCGCGCAGAAGGCCGACCCGGCCCTGGCCGCCTCGGGATGGGACGGGGCCGGAGGGTTCTTCCCGTGGCTCGCCCGCGAGGTGCCCGAGCTCGGTGCGTCCTCGGGGTTCGTGTGGGACCCCAAGCGGTTCAGCGAGGCCGACCTGCCCACCGCTGCCGGCGTGGACCTGCCGCCGCTGCAGCGCCAGGTCGTCGAGGTGACCGACATCCCCAACCTGCCGCCCGAGCGCTACCGCGTGCTCCTCACGGCCCTGGCCGACGACGTCAAGCAGACCCCCTTCGACCGGCCCGAGACGGCACGCCGGGTCCGGGACGCCTGCCAGGCCGCGGGGGAGCCGATCGGCCGCGCCTCGGTCAACACGGTCATCTCGGGGGTGCTGTACGCGGGGCTCGACCTCGCGGCGCGACCCGCCGTGGCGAAGGTCGCCGAGACCTGGGCGGACAACGTCGTCGGGCTGTGCCGCGGGGCGCGCATGGAGCTGCGGCCCGAGGACGTCGCCGCGATCCGGGCGTGGGTCGGCGGCGGTCTGCTCAAGCGCTGAGCCGGTCGGTCAGCAGGTCCGGTCAGTAGGGTCGCCCCATGCCTGGAGACGCGAGCGCTTCGTGGTCGGTGCGGGACGCGTCACCGGCCGACGGCGAGGCCTGCGCCCGGATCTACGCGCCCTACGTCACGGGGACCACGGTGACCTTCGAGACGGAGGCCCCCACGGTCGAGCAGATGACGGCGCGGATCGCGGCGGCCCAGGCAGAGCATGCCTGGCTCGTGCTCGAGGCGGAGGGCGCGGTGCAGGGGTACGCCTACGGCACCGCCTTCCGTGGGCGCCCCGCGTACCGGCTCAGCTGCGAGGTCAGCGTCTACCTCGACCGTGACCTGAGGGGGGTGGGCCGGGGCCGCGCGCTCTACGGGGCCCTGCTCGAACGACTGACCGCGTCGGGCTTCCACCTCGCCGTGGCGGGGGCGACCCAGCCCAACGCGGCGAGCGTCGCCCTGCACCGAGCCCTGGGCTTCCGGCAGGTCGGCACCTTCCACGAGGTCGGGTGGAAGCACGGCGGGTGGCGCGACGTCGCGTGGTTCGAGCGGGTGCTGAGCACGGTCGCGCCCGAGGACGGGCCCGCGTGAAGCTCCGGGCCGGGCCCCGGGGCTCGGGGGTGCTCGACCGTCTCGAGGCCCTCGCCGTGCGCCACCCCGTGACGGTCCGCCGGGACAACCTGGCCCTGGTCGCCGTCCGCGGGGTGCGTCGCTCGATCGAGGTCAGGGTGACCGGACTCGCGGCCGAGATGACGTACTACGCGATCATCTCGCTGCTGCCCCTGCTCACGGCCCTCGGCGCGGCCCTCGGCTTCCTCGAGCGGGTGCTCGGTGACGAGCAGGTGACCGAGATCGAGGACGGGCTGGTGGACGGCCTCGCGCGAGTCTTCGACCAGCAGGTCACCACCGACGTGCTCGCGCCGCTGGTCCGCAGCCTGCTGCGCGAGGAGCGCACCGGTGTGGCGGTGACCAGCATCGTGGTGGCCCTGTGGCTCGCGAGCCGCATGTTCCGCGCGGCGATCCGTGCCCTGGACGACGCCTACCGGGTGCCGGAGCGCCGCGGGCTGCTCGGCCAGTGGGGCCTGGGCCTGGGCATGTCCCTCGGAGCGGTGGTGACCCTCGTCTCCCTCCTCGGCATGCTCGTCGTCGGACCGCTGCTGGGTGGTGGCCAGCGGCTCGCAGAGTGGTTCGGCTGGGGGGACGTCTTCACGGGCGTGTGGGCCGTGCTGCGCTGGCCGGCGATCGGTCTGGTCTGCATCGCCTTCCTGACCCTCCTGTACCGCTGGGGACCGAACGTGGTGACCACGTGGCGACGCTGCCTGCCGGGGGCCGTCGTCGGGATGCTCGGGCTCGTGGGTGTGGCGGTCGCCTTCCAGGTCTACCTCGACGTCGCGGGCCCCGGGGCCCCGGACGTCGGGCAGGCCGACGCCGCCGTCCGGGTCGCCGCACAGGTCATCGGTGCTGCCCTGGCCGGCATCCTGTGGCTGTGGCTCAGCGCGATCGTGATCCTCGTCGGCGGGGTGGTCAACGCCGAGCTCCAGGCCCAGCGCGACGAACCGGCGCTGCCCGCCACCTGACGGGCTGCCGGCAGACCTCTGGCAGGATCCTCCGGTGACCTCCGACCTCCGCAGCAGGCCTGTGGCCCGGCACGACGAGGCGGCGGCTCGCCGCCTGTGGGACGAGTACCGCGCCGCTCAGCCCGGGCTGCCGGCCGAGGAGCCGGTCATCGACCACGTCGGCGACTCGGCGGGCCTGGCGGACGAGCTGCTCGGGCTCGTGCTGCACGGTCCCAGGCGCGCGACCGCCTCGCTGGTCGTGGAGTTCGTCGAGGCGGGGGAGCCGTTGCCGCGACTCGTGGCTCGTCGAGCACCGGCGCTTCTGGCGACGGGTCCGCGCGGCCCAGGGCGAGCAGTGGCACGAGGACCTCGAGGTGGTCTTCGAGAGGTTCGCCGTGGTGTGGCCCCCTGAGCACGCCGACAGGCCTGAGCACGCCGACGGGGGAGCTGCCGGGTCCGCCTCGTGACGGCGCGCCTGTGGTCGCGGAGCTTCGTGCTGGCCCTGGCGGTCGGCTTCTTCCTCTCGATGGTCTTCTACCTGCTGATGACCACGATGGCGCTCTACGCCGTCGAGCGCTTCGCCGCCGCGGACGCCGAGGCGGGGCTGGCCTCGTCGATGTACATCGTCGGAGCGCTGGCCTCGCGGGCCTGGGCCGGCGCGGCCGCCGACGTGCTGGGCCGACGTCGGGTGCTCCTCGCCGGGCTCGTGCTCTTCGTCCTCGCCTCGCTGAGCTACCCCGCCGCGAGCACCCTCACCCTCCTGCTCGTGGTGCGCTTCGTCCACGGCGCGGCCTTCGGGGCGGCGCACACCGCGGTGTCGGCGACGGTGCAGTCCCTCATCCCGCCCTCGCGGCGGGCCGAGGGGACGGGCTACTTCGGCATGAGCGCGACGCTGGCGACCGCCCTCGGGCCCCTGCTGGCGATCGTCCTGGTGGACGGCCCGGGCTACACCGCCCTCTTCGCGGCCTCGGCCGTCGCCTCGGTGCTGGCGATGCTCGCCGCCCTCGCGCTGCGCGCCCCCCAGGAGCGGTTGGTCCGAGCAGCCGGGCCCCGGCGGTCGCTGCTCGGCGGGCTGATCGAGCCGGCGGCCCTGCCGATCGCCTCGGTGGCCCTCGTCCTGGGGGCGGCCTTCTCGGGGATCCTGACCTTCGTCACCTCCTTCGCGCAGAGCATCGACCTGGGCGGGGCCGCGGCGGCCTTCTTCCTGGTCTACGCCGTGGTCGTGCTCGCCGCACGGCTCGTCGCGGGCCGCCTCCAGGACTCGCGTGGGGACGACGTCGTGATGTACCCGGCGATCGCCTGCTTCGCGGCCGCGATGGTGGTGCTCACCGTCACCGC
Source organism: Actinotalea soli (assembly GCF_017565425.1). Lineage (GTDB taxonomy): Bacteria > Actinomycetota > Actinomycetes > Actinomycetales > Cellulomonadaceae > Actinotalea > Actinotalea soli. Next base: position 290,093 of record NZ_JAGEMK010000003.1, on the reverse strand, counting down.
GAACGCCCCGATGCTCCTGCTGGCCGGCGCCCTGGCCGGGGCCGGGTTCGGCACCTTCATGTCCGCCGGCCAGGCGATCGCGGTCACGGCCAGCCCGCCGGTGCGGGTGGGGCGGGCCGTGGGGACGTACTTCCTGCTGCTGGACCTCGGCACCGGCGTGGGGCCGGTGCTCCTGGGCCTGCTGGTGACCGCGGGGGGCTACGGCCTCATGTACGGCGTGCTCGCCGTCGTGGTGGTGGGTGGTGGCCTCCTGTACCGCCAGGTCCACGGCGGCCGGCGAGTCCGGGGGTGACCGCCCTCTCGGCGCGAGCACCCGGGGCGGCCGAGCCCTGCCGTCAGCCCTGCCGTCAGCCCTGCCGTCAGCCCTGCTCGAGGCGGTCGAGGGCGAGGCTGGCGAGCAGGGCTGCGGCGACGGGCAGGGCGCTGTCGTCGTACCGGGCCCGCGCGGAGTGGTTGTACGGCGCGGTCGCAGGGTCCGCGTCGGGCGGCGTCGCCCCGAGGAAGAGGAACGCCCCCGGCACCTCCTGCAGCACGTAGGAGAAGTCCTCGGCCCCGGAGACGGGCCGGGGGGCGGTCTCGTAGTGCTCGGGCCCGAGCATCGCGGCGGCGACCCGGGCCGCACGGTCGACCTCGTCGGCGTCGTTCACGGTGACCGGGTAGCCCCGCACGTACTCGACCTCGGCCGTGAGCCCGTGGGCCGCAGCCACGTGCTCGACCAGCCGGGTGAGGACCCCGGGCACCGCGGTGTGGTGCTCGTGGGAGAACGTCCGGATCGTCGCGGCGAGCTCAGCCGTCGCCGGGATCACGTTGTCGGTGGTGCCCGCCTGGATCCGTCCGACCGAGACGACCACGGGGTCATGGGCGTCGAGCTGCCGGGTCACGGCCGTCTGCATGGCCAGGACGATCTCGGCGGCGACCGTGACCGGGTCGGCGGCGAGGTGGGGCATCGACCCGTGGCCGCCGCGGCCGTGGATCGTCACGTACATCTGGTCGGCGGCCGCCATCGCGGTCCCGGGCCGCCCCGTCACGAGGCCGAGGGGCACCATCGCCGAGACCACGTGCACCCCGTAGGCGGCGACCACGCGCTCGCCGGCAGCGTCGAGGACCCCCTCCTCGATCATGGACCGGGCTCCGTGGACCCCCTCCTCACCCGGCTGGAACATGAAGACCACCGAGCCGGCGATCTCGTCGCGCCGCGCCGCGAGCAGCCGGGCCGCCCCGACGAGGCCGGCCACGTGGAGGTCGTGGCCGCAGGCGTGCATCACGCCGTGGTGCTCGCTGGTGAAGGGCTCGCCCGACTCCTCGGTCACGGGGAGGGCGTCCATGTCCCCGCGCAGGAGCACGGCGGGCCCCGGGTGCGCACCACGCAGCACGGCGGTCACCGAGCTGAGGGCGGTGCCGGTGGTGACCTCGAGGTCGAGCCCCTCGAGGGCGTCGAGGACGCGGGCCTGGGTGAGCGGCAGGTCGAGCCCGATCTCCGGGATGCGGTGCAGGTCGTGGCGCAGGGCGGCGAGGTCAGGCCCGAGGGCCTGGGCCTCGGTGAGCAGGGCGGTCGAGGTCACGGCGCTGGACGGCTGACTGGTGGACTCGGTCACAGGAGCTCCTCGGGACTGCCCGGCACCCGGGCGCGAATCGTCCCCTGGACGCTATCTGCTGCGAGGGGTCGGGATCACCCCGAGCCGGCCCCGGGCCTCAGAGGTCGACGAGCGTGATGCTCACCTGCACCGAGTCCCCGACCGCCAGGCCCTCGGCCGACCGGACGGCCTTCTTGACCGGCAGGACGTACGTGGCCTCGGTGCTGCTCGGGAACAGCGAGGTCCGCCACACGGTCGCCCCGAGGCGCACCTGCACCCGGACCGAGCCGAACCCGCGCGCGACGGGGGCGGCGACGTCGAGCACCTCGTCAGCGACCTCGGGAGGCAGGCTGACGAAGGCCCACCCTTCGCCCCGGCCCGCCTGCCACAACCACAGCGGTGCCTCGAAGCTGTGCTCCATGCGGCCACTGTGCACCACGCCGCCGACATCGCGGCGCCTCGGGCTCAGAGCGACTCGCGAGCCCCGAGCCAGGGCTCGAGGGCGTCGTGGCGCGCAGCCCAGGCCTCGGGTCCGCGCCGCATCTCCTCGGGGGTGAGCAGCACCCGTTCGAAGGCCGCTCGCAGGCGAGGTGCCTCGTCCCCCGTCCCGGTCACGACCAGGCGGGTCACCGGGCGGCCGCGTCCCCACGGCCCCAGGGTGCCGATGCTGAGCTGGCCGCCGGCACCGTCCCAGGCGCAGGCCGCCTCGGGGCGGTCCGCCACCCAGAAGACCCCACGCGAGCGCAGCCGTCCCGACCCGAGGGCGGCGACGTGGTCGACGAACCGTTCGGGGTGGACGGGGCGGTCGTCCTCCAGCTCGATGGTCCAGACCCCGCTGGCCGAGGTGCTGCGGCTGGGAGCAGCCTGGACGGGGTCGAGACGTGCCTCGCCGCGTCGGCTGCTGTGCCGGGTGCTCAGCAGGCCACGGACGTCGAGGTCGTGCAGCCCGTCCTGCCGCAGGCCGTCTCGGGCCCGCGTGTGGTCGACGAGGTCTGATCCCTGGGGGTGCAGGTCCACGTCCCCGGTGGTCAGGACGAGGTCGGCGTGGGCGAGCTGGGCGGCCAGGGCCTCGCCGACCGAGCGACGGTCGTCACCGGTCAGGGCGAGGTCACGCTCCTCGAGGAGGTCGTCGCCGAGCAGGTCCTCCACGACGGTCTCGACGTCGACCACGGCGAGCACCGACGCCAGGCGGACCCCCGGGAGCTCACCGCCGCGGCTGGTGGCCCCGCTCAGCGCGCGGGTGACCGGCAGGGACTCGGCCGAGACCGGCAGGGCCAGGGCCAGGGCGTCCCAGCGGCCGTCCGACGCGAGACGACGCAGGGTCGGCACGGCGTCCTCGCGCACCGCGCAGCTCAGGCAGGCGTGCTCGAGGGGGACGCGCTCGTCCTCGACCACCCCGCTCCCGTCGATCACCACCCGGCGGATCACGCCGTCGCCCATCGCGTCCTCGAGGATGTCGTGGCGCAGGACCACGGTCGCGGGGGTGTCGGTGACCAGGCCCATGACGGCGGAGTCACGGAGCACGGGGTCGATGGTCGCCAGGACGGTGAGCGGCAGACGCGGGGCCATGGTTCTCCCTCGGAGGGGTCGGGGGCGGGGCAGGACAGCAGAGAACGGCACTGTACCCGTTTGACGAGAATGATTCTCAGTCTCTAGATTGCGAGTCGTCCCGTCAACCACGACCGCCCGCGGCCCACCCCCGCGGCCCAGGAGGTCTCCATGGCAGCCGTCTGCCAGGTGCTCGGCACCTCGCCCGGCTTCGGCCACTCGATCTCGCACTCCCACGTGCGGACCAAGCGCCGGTTCGACCCCAACATCCAGCGCAAGCGCTACTGGGTGCCATCCCTCGGGCGGCACGTGCGGCTGAACGTCAGCGTGCGAGGCATCCGCACCATCGACCGACGAGGCATCGACGCCGTCGTGGCCGAGATCCTGGCGCGCGGGGAGAAGGTCTGATGGCGGCCAGGCGACAGGACCTCCGCCCCATCATCACGATCCGGTCGACCGCCGGGACCGGGGCCTCCTACGTGACCACCAAGAACCGCCGCACCACCCCCGAGCGCCTCGTGCTGCGCAAGTTCGACTGGGTGGTCCGGCGTCACGTCGACTTCCGCGAGGAGCGCTGAGATGGCCAAGAAGAGCAAGATCGCCCGCAACGAGCACCGCAAGGAGGTCGTGGCCCGCTACGCCGAGAGACGACGCGAGCTCAAGGCCGCCTCGGTCGACCCGCACCGCACAGCCACCGAGCGCGCCGAGGCCATGCGGGCCCTGCACGCCCTGCCCAGGGACGCGAGCCCCACCCGTGTCCGCAACCGGGACGTCGCCGACGGTCGCCCCCGTGGCTACGTCGGAGTGTTCGGGCTCTCCCGGATCCGGATGCGTCAGATGGCCCACCGTGGCGAGCTGCCCGGTGTCACCAAGTCCAGCTGGTAGGAGAGTCACGCCATGAAGAAGGACATCCACCCCGAGTACCGACCCGTCGTCTTCCGCGACGTCACGGCCGACTTCTCGATCCTCACGCGGTCCACCCGCACCTCGACCCAGACGGTCGAGTGGTCCGACGGAGCGACGTACCCGGTGATCGACGTCGACGTCTCGAGCGCGAGCCACCCGTTCTACACCGGTCGGACCCGCGTCCTCGACACCGCGGGTCGCGTCGAGAAGTTCCGTCGCCGGTACGGCACCGACGCGTCCTCGGCCTCCGCGCCCACCGTCGACACCGAGGGTGCGTCGTGAAGGTCCGGGCCTCGCTGGCCTCGCTGAAGAAGAAGGACGGCTCGATCGTCGTCCGACGTCGTGGACGCACCTTCGTGATCAACAAGAAGAACCCCCGGTGGAAGGGCAGGCAGGGCTGATGGCCGTCCCCAAGCGCAAGATGTCGCGCAGCCGCACTCGATCGCGGCGCGCTCAGTGGACGGCGACACCCGTCGAGCTCGTCCCCGTGACCGTCGACGGACGCACCGTGAACGTGCCCCGTCGTCTCGTCCGCGCCGTCCGGCGTGGGCTCGTCCAGATCGACCCATGACCCCAGGAGCACCCGTGAGCCTCACCCGTACCGACGTCGTCGCCCAGATCGCCGAGCGCAGCGGACTCAGCAAGGCGCAGGCCGACGCCGCGCTCGCGAGCCTCCAGGCCGTGCTCGTCGACGCCCTCAAGGCCGGGGAGGCCGTGCGCATCACCGGGCTGCTCGGCGTCGAGCGTGCCGAGCGTGCCGCCCGGACCGGACGCAACCCGCGCACCGGCGAGCCCCTCGAGATCCCGGCCGGGTACGTCGCCCGGGTCACGGCGGGCCAGGCCCTCAAGGACGCCGCCAAGGGCTGATCAGGCCGCGCCGACCGCCCGCCTGCCCGCAGGTCCGTTCACCTGGGCGCACGAGCAGGCGGGCGCGGCTCCTGCAGCTCCCGGCGCATGAGCCAGCGCGGCCGGTGGCCGGAGTGGGCGGTGGTCGGCGAGGCACGGTGGAAGCCGGCGGCCTCGAACAGCTCGACGGTGCCCACGTACCCCGAGATCTGGTCGATCCGGGTGCCCCCGGTCTCGGCCGGGTAGCCCTCGACGACCTCGGCCCCGTGCGAGGCGGCGTGGTCGACGGCGCCGGCGAGGAGGTCGTGCATGAGCCCCCGCCGCCGGAACGGGGGACGGACCACGAAGCACACCACGCTCCACGCGTCACGCTCGTCGAGGTACGGGATGGTGCGCGACCTCGTCAGGCGCCGGTACGTCGACCGAGGGGCCACCGAGCACCAGCCGGCGACCTCCTCGTCCACGTAGGCGAGGACCCCGGGGCCCGGGTCGGCGCTGCACTCCTCGCGCATGTGGTCGGGTCGCTCGAGGGCAGGGACGCGGGAGTCGCGGTAGCTCATGCACCAGCAGCCCTTGGCACCGGGGCTGCGCGTGCCGACGACCGTGCTGAAGTCCTCGAAGCGCCCCACGGCCGAGCGCACGACGATGGCCATGCCCCGACGCTAGCCGGTCAGGTTCTCGATCAGGCCCGCGAGGAGCGCAGTGCGCTCGGCCACGTAGGACAGGTCGACGTGCTCGTGGTCGGCGTGCGCGCCGTCGCCGACCGCGCCGAGCCCGTCGAGGGTCGGGATCCCCAGCCCGGCGGTGATGTTGCCGTCCGAGGCGCCACCGACCGCGACACCCGCGACCGGACGGGCCCCCAGCTCGCGGGCCACCCGCTGGGCCGTCGCGAGCAGCTCCCGCGAGGTCGCCTCCTCCATGGGCGGGCGGTTGATCCCGCCTGTCACGGTGACCCGGGCCCCGGGGGTCCGCGGCCCGAGGGCCCGGATCTCACGGTGGACGCGCTGCTGCTCGACCGCGGTCACCGCGCGCACGTCCACCGCCACGCGGGCGTGCGCGGGGACGGTGTTGGTCGCCGTGCCGATGCTCCCGCTGGTCGGGGTCACGGTGGTGCCCAGGGCGTGGTCGCTGAGGGCCGCGATCCGGGGGATCTGCCGGGCGAGCTCGACCCCGGCGTTGACCCCCTTCTCGGGCTCGAGCCCGGCGTGGGCCGCGAGGCCGGTGACCTCCACCCGGTAGAGCGAGACGCCCTTGCGGGCCGTCTTGAGCGCGCCGCCGGGACCCGCGGCCTCGAGCACCAGGACCGCGGCGCAGCCCTGGGCCTCGGCCTCGATCACCGCGCGGGAGGTGGCTGAACCGGTCTCCTCGTCGCTCGTGACGAGGATGGTCACCCCGTCCAGGGCCTGGGGCCCGAGCGCGACGCCGACGAGCCCGCAGGCCATCAGCGCCTGGACCACCCCCGTCTTCATGTCCAGGCAGCCCGGTCCGCGCAGCACGCCGTCGGTCACCGAGGTGGGGAGCCGCTCGAGGGTGCCCAGCGGCCAGACCGTGTCGTGATGACCGAGCAGCAGCACCCGGCGTGGCCCGGAGCCGAGGCGCCACAGCAGATGGTGGCCGCCCTCCCGGTTCAGGGTCGCCGGGGCGCGGCCGAGGAGCCGTGTGCCCACCTCGGCCACGAGCTCTGCCGACCGGGCCACCGCCGCTGGCTCGTGGGACGGGGACTCGTGGTCGACGAGGCGCAGGACCTCGGCGAGGAGCTCGTCGAACCTGCGCTGGGCCGCGGCGAGGTAGGGGCTGGTCACGCGGTGGGCACGGGGTCGGCCTCGTGACCGGCTGCCGGGGTCCAGGAGCGCCGGACCGTCACGGCCTCGAGCCGCTCGGGGTTCACGTCGACCCCCAGGCCGGGCCCTGTCGGCACGGCGATCCTGCCCTCGTCCAGCACGAACGGGTCCGTGACGTCCTGGGCGTAGAAGCGGTCGGAGGCCGAGATGTCCCCCGGCAGCGTGAACCCCGGCAGCGCGGCGAGGGCCGCGTTGGCTGCTCGTCCGATGCCGGTCTCGAGCATCCCGCCGCACCACACGGGCACCCCGTGGGCGCGCGCGACGTCGTGGATCCGGACCGCCTCGAGGTACCCCCCGACCCGGCCCGCCTTGACGTTGATCACCTGGGTCGCCCCGAGGGTGATCGCGTCCGCGGCGACCTTGGCCGAGACGATCGACTCGTCGAGGCAGATCGGCGTCTGCAGCTGGGTGGCGAGGGTCGCGTGCTGGACCAGGTCGTCCTCGGCGAGGGGCTGCTCGATGAGCAGCAGGCCCAGGTCGTCGAGCTGGCGCAGCAGCCGCGCGTCGGAGAGCGTGTAGGCGGCGTTGGCGTCGACCTGGAGCAGCAGGTCGTCGCCGAAGGTGCGGCGCAGCAGCCGGGTGGGCTCGACGTCCCAGCCCGGGCGGATCTTGATCTTGATCCGCGCGTAACCCTGGTCGAGGTAGTCCTGCACCGTCGCGAGCAGGTCGTCGAGGCTCGGCATGATCCCGACGGAGACCCCGGAGGGCACGTGGGTGCGGTCGGCGCCCAGGTAGCCGGCCAAGGACTCGTCCCGTTCGCGCAGCGAGGCGTCGAGCAGGGCGAGCTCGACCGCGGCCTTCGTCATCCGGTGCCCGACGATGTGCTCGACCCGGGCCGCGACGTGCCGCGGGTTGACCGGCCCGACGCCGAGGAGGGCGGGGTACAGGAAGCGGTGCAGCACGTCCCAGGCCCCCTCGGTGTGCTCCGAGGAGTACAGCGGCATCGGCATGGTCACGCACTCGCCCCAGCCCTCCGCCCCGGCCGTCACGGCCCGGACGAGGATGACCTCACGCTCGTCCTGCCGGCCGAACGACGTCTCGAAGGGGGCCACGAGCGGGATGCGCAGCACGCGGGTCTCGAAGCCACGGGGTGTCACGGACGTCATCGGGGGCCTCCCAGCAGGTAGTGGCCCGAGGCGGCCGCGAAGCCGAGGATCTCGTGGCCGGTCTCGAGCCGTGCCTGCAGTGCGTCCCGCACCGCGGTGCGCCACCACCCTGCCAGGTCCGGGTCGCTCGCCCGCATCGACTCGACGTCGCCAGGCACCGCGATCCGTACCCACGGGGCGTCCTCGGCCACCTCGGTCGGCGTCGGCCGCCCGTCCGTGGAGGAGGCGAGGGCGACCGGGGCGTCGCGCGCCTCGACCGGGGGCGGGGCGGGCGGCCAGGGTCGTGCGACCTCCCACTCGACGTGCAGCCGGTCGGTCGCGTCCCCCCGGTTGATCTCGTCCCCCATGGACCCGTAGAAGTCCGCGAGGTACTCCGTGACCCGTGCACCGAGCCGGGCCAGGTTGAGGTGCGCGTTGCGGGCGACGAGGGGGTCGAAGGTCCAGCTGATCGACCGCAGGCCCCGCTCGAGGGCCCAGGCGCGCTGGTCCAGCTTGAGGGCCGTGCCCACGCCGGCCCCCCGGCGCCCCGCGCGCACCCCGGTCGCGTGGGAGTGCAGGCGCCGGGCGTCCGGCTCGGCGAAGAAGGCGGCGCTCGCGCCGATCAGCTCGCCGTCAGCGGTCGAGTAGACGCCCATGACGTAGCTCCCGGCGTGCTCGAGGGCTCGCATCGCGGGGGCCGCGAGGGCGTCGGGGGTCCCCCAGATGCCGCGGAGCACCTCGACCGCGAGCCCGACCTCGCGCGCGGAGTCGAGCGGTCGGACGGCGATCCCTGCGGCGCGGCACCGCTGGTCCGCCAGCGCACGAGCCTCCTCGGCGACGCGGTGGCTGGGCTCGGGCACGAGGCCATCATGCCGGTGTCCGCACACCAGGACGTCGCGGGACCCGTGCCGGGGCCGTACCCAGGTCGGCTCGGGAGGATCGAGGCACCGGACCTCGGGGCACGGCAGGATCACCCCATGGAGTTCCAGGAGGTCGTCCGTCGTCGGCGCATGGTCCGGTCCTACGCGCCGGAGCCGGTCGACCCGGTGGTGCTCGACCGCGTGGTGGCCAACGCCCTGCGCGCCCCGAGCGCCGGGTTCAGCCAGGGGTGGGGGTTCCTCGTCCTGGACACCCCGGAGGACGTCGCACGCTTCTGGCGGGCGACCACTCCCCGCCCGGCCGACCCGGCCCCGCCGGCGAGGTCGCCCAGCCGGTGGCTGCGCGGCATGAGTGCGGCTCCGGTGGTGGTGGTCCCGTTGTCCGACGAGTCGGCCTACCGGCAGCGCTATGCCGAGCCGGACAAGTCCGGTCGGGCCTGGCCGGTGCCCTACTGGCACGTCGACACCGGCATGGCGGCGCTCCTGATCCTCCAGTCGGCCGTCGACGCGGGGCTGGGGGCCTGCTTCTTCGGGATCCCCGCGGAGCAGGTCGATGCCTTCCGTCGGGAGTTCGCCGTCCCCGGCACGCACGTCCCCGTAGGAGCGGTGACCCTGGGCCACCCGGCCCGTGACGAGCAGGCCGGCGGGTCGCCGCGACGTCGACCGCGCCGACCCGTGGCCGAGGTCGTCCACCGCGGTCAGTGGGGGGCGGGACCCTCGAGAGCGGACCGGGTCCCGGGGACCTGAGCCTCGACCTGGTCGCGGACGGCGAGGGGCAGCGCTGCCCAGTCGGCCGGGGTGTCGAGATCGGCCCCTGTGCCGGGGCGCCGCACCACGGTGGCCTCGAGACCTCGCCGCGCGGCCGCCGCCTCGTGGCGCCGTCGGCTGCCGGCCCCGAAGCCCAGCTCGAGCGCGCGGCCGGCCCCGGCCAGGAGCAGGGCGTTGGTGCCCAGCCCGGCCCGGTCGGTGGCCACGACCACGGGGGAGCTGAGGCCCAGCAGGGCTCGGACGTCCTCGACGGTCAGGCCCGGCAGGTCGGCGTGGACGACGAGGAGCCGCGAGGGCCCGGCGAGCGTGCCCCTCGCGTGGTCGAGGGCGGGGTTGAGCCCGTGCACCGTGGTCGGCTGCCTGACCACCTCGACAGTGGTCGCGGTCCCCTCGAGGTCGCGGGCTGCCGCCTCCGGGTCGGGCGTGACGACCACCACCCGACCGACCCCGGGGGTGGCTCCGAGGGTGTCGACCACGTGGCGCGCCAGATGAGCGACGAGCCGTCCGCGGTGGTCCGGACCGAGGGCGACACCGAGCCGGGACTTGCCCGCCGGCCCGCCCCGGAGGGGCACGAGGGCCGTGACGACCTGGTCGGCCGTGCCGGTGGCCTCGAGGGCCTCGGTGGCCGCGCTCTCGGTGGCTCGGACGGTCATGCGAGGTCGGCGGCGACGAGCAGCTCCTGGGCGAACCGGGGCCGGTCGGCCTCGTCGTGCATGACGGCGTCGGTCACGAGGACCTCGAGGCCGAGGTCCTCGATCGCCGGGGCCAGGGCACGGTCCGCGTGGTCGATGCACAGCACGTCGAGCACGTCGGTGTAGAGCCGGGCCACGCCGAGCGGGGAGACCTCGTGACCCAGGCTCGCGAGCATGGCCGCGGCCGGTCCCTTGATGGCCCGGCCGCCCACCACAGGGCTGACGCCGATCCGCCGAGCCCGGGTCTGGGCCAGGGCCGTGCGGATGCCGGGCACCGCGAGGATCGGCCCGATGCTGACGAAGGGGTTCGAGGGGGCGAGGACGACGAGGTCGGCGTCGCTCAGCGCGGGGATCACGCCCGGGGCGGGGCGCGCGTGCTCGATGCCCTCGAGCACGATGCCGAGCACCTCGTCACGGTGGCCGCGGGCGACGAAGTAGTCCTGGAAGGCGAGCCGTCCGGCGGCGGTGTCGACGAGGGTGGCCACCCGCTCGTCGGTCATCGGCAGCAGGGCCGGCCCGACGCCTAGGGAGCTGCTCAGAGCGCGGGTGATGTCGCTGAGCCGGGCCCCCGCGCGCAGCCGGGCGGTGCGTGCGATGTGGGTCGCGAGGTCCCGGTCGCCGAGGGTGAACCAGGTGTCCTCGCCGAGACGCCCGAGGGCCTCGAGGGTCGCGTAGGTCTCGTCGGCCAGCCCCCAGCCGGCCTGCGTGTTCGCGATCCCCGCGAGGGTGTACATCACGGTGTCGAGGTCGGGGCTGATCGCCAGCCCGTGCAGCTCGACGTCGTCGGCGGTGTTGACCACCACCGTGAGGTCGGGGGTCAGCGGGGCGAAGCCGTGGGCGAGCTTCGCCCCGCCGACACCACCGGCGAGGAGGGTCACCACCGGGCTGGCGGCGGACCGGTCGGGGCCCTCGGGGCCCGTGGTCACGGGGCGCATGGTCACGAAGGGAGACCTTACCGAGGGCCGGGACCGGTCAGGACCGCCGGGCGGCCGTGGCCCTGCTCAGCCCGCGTTCGCTGCGGCCACGGCGAGCTCCTCGACGACCTCGTCCAGGCCCCAGGGCAGCGAGAGGGCGGTGGGCGGGGAGACCGAGGCGATGAACTCCGCACCGACGAGGGGTGCGACGGCGTCCTGCTCGACCTGCGGCATCACCTGCGCGTGCGGGGCGTCGACGAAGCTCGCGAGCTCCTCCTCGGTCGTGGCGTAGACCACGAGCACGTCGCTCTCGAGCTCGTCGAGGCGCTCGTAGCTCAGCGTGAAGTAGAACGGGGACTCGTCGGTGTCGAGGGTGTCCACGGCCTCGGCGTTGACGAAGCCCATGTCGAGCATGAACTCCACGCGCGGGTCCTCGTCGGCGTAGACGTAGAAGGTGCCTGCGGTGTCCCACACGGCGGCGAGGGACAGGCCCTCGAACTCGGGGTGCTCCTCGCGGGCCGTGGCGATCTCGGCGTCGATGCCGTCGAGGACCTCCTGGGCCTCGGCGTCCAGGCCGAGGGCCGTCCCGGCGATGGTCACGACCTCGCGCCAGGGGGTGGACCACGGGTCGCCCGGGTAGGCCACGACGGGGGCGATGTCGCTCAGGGTCGCGTACTGCTCCTCGGTGATCCCGGAGTAGTGCGCCAGGATCACGTCCGGCGCGGCCTCGACGATCTCCTCGAACGGGATGTCCTCACCGGTGTCCGGCAGGACCACGGGGATCTCCTCACCCTCGGCCTCGACCGCCTCGCGGATCCAGGGCAGGACGCCCTCGTCGTCGCCGCCGTAGGCCTGGAACGGGATCGCCACGGGCGTCACGCCCAGCGCGATCGCGGCGTCGGCCGCACCCCAGCCCCACGCGACGACGCGCTCGGGCTGCTCGGGGATGACCGTCTCGCCGAAGGCGTGGTCGATGGTGACGGGGAAGGCCCCGTCGGTCTCGGCGGCGCCGTCGTCCGAGGGGGTCTCCTCGACCTCGTCGGCGGAGCCCGAGCACGCCGCGAGGGCGAGGACTGAGGCGAGGGCGAAGACGCCGACGGTCGTGCGGCGACGGGCAGAGGTCACGTGATGCTCCTGGGGATGAGGTGTTCGGGCACGCCCGGGTGGTGGCGCCGGCGGAGGGCCGCGAGGCGCTGGTGCGCGGTCGAGACCGCGACGGTGCGGCGTGCCAAGGTGAGGCTAGCCTAAGTTCTACTCTGCGCGCCACGGGCGTCGGTCGGCTGACGGGACGACCGGGGGAGGACCACGGGACGGCCGGTGTCCGGGTCCTCGAGCAGGCGGGCGCGCACACCGAAGGCATGCTCGACGACCTCCTCGGTCAGGGTCGTCACAGGCTCCCCGCGCGCGACGATGCGTCCACCGGCCATGACGACGAGGTCGTCGGCGTACCGGGCGGCCAGGGTCAGGTCATGGATCACCAGGACGACCGTCCGGCCACGGGAGACCTCGCCGCGCAGCACCTCGAGCACCTCGACCTGGTGCGCGACGTCGAGGGCGCTGGTGGGCTCGTCGAGGAGCAGGATCTCGGGCTGCTGGGCCAGGGCCATCGCGATCCACACCCGTTGCCGCTGCCCTCCGCTGAGCTCGTCGACGCGACGGTCGACCAGGGATCCGGCATCCGTGGCCTCGAGGGCAGCAGCGACGACCTCGTCGTCGTCGCTGCGGTGGCCGCGGAAGAAGGACTGGTGCGGGTAGCGCCCGTGCGCGACGAGGTCGCCGACGCGGATCCCGTCGGGGGCGACGGGGGTCTGCGGCAGCACGCCGATGGTGCGGGCGACCTCACGGCTCGGCAGCCGGCTGAGGTTCTCGCCGTCGAGGGTGACCGAGCCGGCCTGCGGGTTCAGCAGTCGCGCGAGGCCGCGGACCAGGGTCGACTTCCCGCTCGCGTTGGCCCCCACCAGGACGGTGAGCGCCCCGGGCCGCACGCGGAGGTCGACCTCGTGGACGATGGGCGCGCGGCCGTAGCCCAGGCTCAGCCCGTGGGCCTCGAGCACGGGGCCTGGCGTCGGGGCGGAGGGCTCGGGGCTCATGCGGGGGACTCCTTGCGTCGCTCGCCACGGACGAGCAGCCAGATGAGGAAGGGGGCACCCAGGGCACCGGTGATCAGTCCCACGGGGGGCTGGAGGGTCCCGGGCACGAGGTGCTGACCGACGAGGTCCGCGGCCACCACGACGGTCGCACCCACCAGGGTGGCCGTCGCCAGGGCGGGTCCGCTGCCGCGCAGCCGGCGCGCGATCGGGCCGGAGACGAAGGCCACGAAGGCGATGGGACCGGCGACCGCGACCGCGACCGCGGCGAGGACGCTCGAGAGCAGGATGGCCACGACCCGGGTCGCGACAGGGTGCGCACCGAGGGCTCGCGCGGTGTCGTCGTCGAGGGCCAGGGCGGAGAGCCGCCGTCGTGCGAGGAGCAGCACGAGGGCCACGACGGTCAGCGTGGCGCCGACGCGCAGGACGTCGCCCCAGGGGGCGGACCCGACGCTGCCCACCAGCCAGAAGAAGGCGCTGCGTGCCCCGGTCAGGCTCGCGCGCGTCAGGGCATAGCCCAGGAACCCGTTGGCGAGGAAGGCGACGGCCACCCCGATCACGACGAACCGGGTGCCCGTCACACCGCGGCCGCTGAGCACGAAGACCAGCGTCGCGGCGACGAGCGCGCCGAGCAGGGCGGCGGAGTCGACCGCGGCCCCGGTCGCCCCGGCGGCGATGGCGAGCACCGCGGCCGCGCTGGCCCCGCCCGTCAGGCCGACGATGTCGGGGCTCGCCAGGGGGTTGCGCACGACGGCCTGCAGCAGGGCCCCGGCCAGGCCGAGGGCCGCCCCCACCACCAGGCCCAGCGCGAGGCGGGGCAGCCGCAGACCGAGCACGACGAAGCTCGTCGTCCCCTCGGCCCCCGTGAGGGCCCCGATCACCTCGAGAGGGCCGACCGTGGCCGAGCCCACCGTGAGGGCCGTCAGGCTGAGGCCCAGCAGCACCAGGACCAGGACGAGGGCAACGAGGGTCGCGCGCCTGGCGATGCGACGCCGCAGCGCGACGAGCTCCTCGCGCACCCGGGGGGTCGGGTCCTGGGGGGCGGGGGTCGGCAGGGTCGGCGCGGTGGCGGTCACAGCCCGGCCGCCCGACGGGAGCGGATCAGCGCGATGAGCAGCGGGGCGCCCACGGCGGCGATCACGATGCCGGCCTCGAGCTCGCCGGGCGGCGCGACGACGCGACCGAGGGTGTCGGCCAGCAGCACGAGGGTCGCGCCGAGCACCCCGGCCACGGGCAGGAGGCGCAGGTGCGCCCCGCCGACCACGGCCCGGGCCCCGTGGGCGCCGAGGAGCCCGACGAAGACGAGCGGCCCGGCCAGGGCGGTCGCCGTCGCGCAGAGCAGCACGATGGCGGCCATGGCCGCACCACGGGTCGGCAGGAGCCTGAAGCCCAGGCCGCGCGCCACGTCGTCCCCGAGGGCCAGGGCGTCGAGGGCGCGGGAGAGGCCCAGGGCGGTGAGCACCCCGAGGACGAGCAGCGGGGCGAGGGTCGTGGCCATCTCCACGTCGCGGCCGGTGAGGGAGCCGACGGTCCAGAACCGGTACCGGTCCAGGGCCGCGGGGTCGCCCAGCAGGACCAGGGTGGTCAGCGAGGTGAGCCCGGCGGTGACGGCCGCCCCGGCGACGACGAGGACGGCGGGGGAGGACCCGGCCCGGGCCGAGCTCGCGATCGTCCCGATGAGGACCGCGGCGGCGAGGGAGCCCAGCAGGGCGAAGGCGGCGAGGCCCAGGGGAGCGGTGATCCCGACCAGGCTGATCCCGAGCACGACCGCGAAGGCGGCCCCGGCGTTGACGCCCAGCAGCCCCGGGTCGGCCACCGGGTTGCGCGTGACGCCCTGCATCACGACCCCGGCCATGCCGAGGGCCAGGCCGGCAAGGAGACCGATGACGGTGCGCGGGATGCGCAGCTCGTGGACGACGACGGTCGCGGTGTCCGGGCTCGAGCCCCCCGCGGGGTCGAGGAGCGCCGCGAGCACGGCCCCGGGGCTGATGGTGCGGGCCCCCACGGCAAGGCTCACGGCCACGGCGGCGAGCAGGAGCAGCAGCAGGAGCAGAGCCCCGAGCAGGGCCCGCCGACGCGGGGGCCGTCGGCTCCTGGTCCGGGGTGGGCGGGGCTCGAGGTCGAGGGTGGGTGCGGCGTTCACTGGCCTTCGGGACGTCCGGCGCGCCAGTACCCCATGAAGGCGACGTTGGTCCGTGCCACACCCACCTCGCGGACGAGGTGCCGGCGCAGGGTCTTGACCGTCTGGGCCTCACCCGCGATCCACGCGTAGAAGTCACCGGTGGTCGGGTCGACGGGCGAGTCCCACAGCAGCTGGGTGTCGACGTCGACGTCGTCGAGCTCGTCCGGGGTCGAGCGGACGACGCTCGCGTACTCGGCGGTGTGCCGTGGCAGCCACGTCGCGACGGCCTGGTGGAGCAGCAGCCCGTGCGGGGCCGTGGCCTCGAAGCCCTCGGCCGTCTCGCAGCCGGCGTCCCTCGCGAGCCAGGAGACCTGCGACCGACCGCGCGGGTAGACGTTGAGGATGTCCGAGCCGGTGGGCACCTCGATGAAGGCCTGCGCGGTCACGCCCTCGGGGAGGGACTCCACGATCGAGCAGATCGCGGGGGCCGCGGTCTCGTCCCCGGCGAGGAGCAGGTGCCGGGCCTGGCCAGGGCGCCAGTCGAGCCCCACCGTCGGGTCGGCGGCCCGCGAGTCCGGTCCGACGACGACGACCTCGTCCCCGACCTGGGCGCGGCGGAGCCAGGCCGAGGCCGGGCCCTCCGGGTGTCCTGCCGAGGGCTCGTGGAGGACCATGTCGACGTCGAGCTCGCCGCGGGAGGGGCGGATCGAGCGGACGGTGTAGGTGCGGAACGGGTTGCGCTGCTCCTCGGGGAGGGCGCGCCACTGCGTGTACCAGGTGCCTTCGAGGATCGCCTGCTCGTCCAGGGCTCCCACGTCGCACAGCGAGCCGTCGGGGAAGGGCAGCACGAGCTTGACGCGCTGGTCGAGGCCCGCGGTGCCGAACACGGCGAAGTCCTCGCTCGCGAAGGTCACCCGGAGGAAGTGCGGGCTCAGCCTCAGCACCCGCCGCACGGTGGCCGCGTAGGGCCGGTAGCTCGGGTACTCGGGGGTGGCGGCCGCAGCCTCGGTGCGCGCGGCCTCTGTCCGGGTAAGCATTGCCTTACCTTAGCCGGGTCCTCGCGCCGTGAACACTGTGGATCGATTCCAGAGAACAGGGGCTGGTCCGGGGCGGGCAGGCGGTCCACGATGGGCCCCATGACCGCGCTCCCCAGGGCACAGCTCGACCACCTCGCGCTGCTCGCCCGGCTGCAGAGCGCGTTCCTCGGGTCGATCGAGGAGGTCGACCCCGAGGCGCGCGTGCCGTGGTGCGGCCGGTGGCGGGTCCGGCACGTCGTGGTGCATCTCGCCCGGGTGCATCACTGGGCGGCGGCCCAGGCGGCGCGGACCCGTGAGGTCCCGCTGGGCAGGGGGCCCTTCGAGCTGGCTCCGTTCTACGCGCTGCACGCCCGGGAGCTGCACGAGACCCTGACCAGGCTCGGGCCTGAGGCCGTGGGGTCGACGCTGGACGGTCCGGGGCCCGCGAGCTTCTGGTTCCGGCGCCAGGCCCTCGAGACACTGGTGCACCTGTGGGACGTGCGGACCGCGGGAGGTCTCGCGACCGATGCCCCGACCGCCGTGTGGGCCGACGCCGTGGACGAGGTGGTCACGGTCCTGCAGCCCCGGCAGGTGCGCCTCGGGCGCATGCTGCCGCTGCGGGTCGCGGTGCGGCTCGAGGCCGACGGCGCCGCAGGTCGGTGGGTGCTCGGTGATCCCGGGCCCGCCGGTCCGGAGGTGCGGGTACGTGGTCCGGCCGAGGCCCTCGCCCTGCTCCTGTGGAAGCGGCTCCCCGTCGACGACCCGCGGGTGGTCGTCGAGGGTGATGCCGGTGTGCTGGCCGAGGTGGTGGGCTCCCGGATCACGCCCTGAGAGGGCGCGGGCGCACGAGCGGGGTGGTCGTCAGCTCTCGAGGATCCGCGCGATCGCCCGGGCGCCGGCCTCGGGGGAGGTGTGCGGCGAGTCGGTCAGCAGTCCCAGCAGCGCGGCCATGTTGGCGACCGAGACGACGGCGAGGGCGGTGTCACGGTCCTCCACGGTCGGCTCGTCGGCGGTGACCCCGCGTCGAGCGGCTCGCAGCGCGGCGACCTGCTCGGCGAAGTGCTGCAGGCCCTGCTCCTGCACGGCGCCGAGCTCGGCCCGGGCCTCGGGGTGGCGGATGCCGTAGCCGACGAACTCGAGCATGAGCAGCAGGTGGGGGTTCTGCTGGGCGTCCCGCAGCCACCCTGCGACCGCGTCCTGGTCGATCCCCTCGGCCGTGACGCCGGGGATCTCGTGGTCCTCGTCCTTCGCCTCGTGCCCGACCAGGAGCGACTCGCGGGCGAGGGCCAGGAACACCTCGCTCTTGGACCCAAAGTGTGCGTACAGGGCGCCCTTGGTGAACCCGGCCTCGGCGGCGATGTCTCCGACGGAGGCCCCCTCGTACCCGTGGGCGGCGAAGACCCTCGCGGCGGCGGCGAGCAGCTCGGCGCGGGTGCGGTCGACCTTGTCCTGACGTCGCCCCTGCGTCCGACGGCCGCCGGCGCTGCGCTCGACCTTCTCGGAGGCGTCGGCCAGGCCGCGCGAGGCCTCGCGCAGGCTGGCGGCGACGGTCTCGCTGACCTCGGGGACGGCGCTCGAGACCTGCTTGCCGATCAGGCGGGTGAGAGCTGCGGTCGCCTCCGCCAGGGCGCGGGTCGCGGCCCCGATCGAGTCCTCGTGGGGGGTGTCCTCGTCCTCGCGCTCGCGTGCCATGCCCCCACCCTAACCCGGTGCTGTACCGGTTGGTATCTCACCTCTGAACGGCCTGGTATCTGCCGGACGGTCTCTGCTACCTTCGTGAACATACCGAACGGTATGACAGTGGAGGAGGGGACGATGGGTCAGGACGAGGTGCTCACGGTCCGGGGGTTGCGCAAGCGCTACCGCGGCCGCCGGGGCGTGCAGGCGAACGACGGGATCGACCTCGACGTGCGGGCCGGTCAGGTGGTCGGCCTCCTGGGGCACAACGGGGCCGGCAAGACGACCCTCGTCAACCAGGTCGTCGGGCTGGTCCTGCCTGACGAGGGCACGATCGTCCTGGACGGGATCGACGCCGTGGCCCGTCCGGGGCAGGCCCGGGCCAGGGCCTCGATCCAGGCCCAGGCCAACGTGCCGATCACCGGGCTCACCCCGCGCCTGGCCATCGAGCTGGTCGGACGTCTCCGCGGCGGTGAGCGCTCGGCCGTGCGGACCAGGGCGGGCGAGCTCATCGAGGCCCTCGACCTCGGTCCCTGGGCGGACACGCGGGCGGAGAAGGTCTCGGGCGGGATCGCGCGCCTGACGGCCTTCGCGATGACGGTGGTCCAGCCCGGCCGCCTCGTCGTCCTCGACGAGCCCACCAACGACGTCGACCCCGTCCGCCGTCGTCTGCTGTGGCAGCAGATCCGACGACTGGCCGACGAGGGCGCCGGGGTGCTGCTGGTCACCCACAACGTGCGGGAGGCCGAGCGCGTGGTCGACCGTCTCGCCGTCCTCGACCACGGCGTGGTCCTGGCCGCGGGCACCCCCGCGGGGCTGACGGCCTCCCGGCAGGGGACCCTCACGGTCGAGCTCGACCTGCTGCCTGGGGCGACGGTGACCTGGCCCGACGGCGTCGTCGCCCGGGGCAGCAGCAGGTTGCGCGAGTCGGGGAGCGTCCCGGCGGAGGACGCCGCCGAGGTCGTGCGCTGGGCCCAGCGGCAGGTCCACCAGGGCGCGATCGAGCGCTACTCGTTGGTCCCGGCCTCGCTCGAGGACGTGTACGTCGAGCTCGTCGAGGACGAGCGACGCGACGCACCGGCCGAGGAGGTGGCCGCATGACCGCCGTCCGGCAGACCCTGCTCCTGGCCCAGTGGCAGTTCCGGCGCCAGTCCACCTTCCTGCCCCTGCTCGTCGTCGTGCAGGTGTTCATCGCCGTCGCCACGGTGGTGGGCTACGGCCTCCTGGTCGGTGACCCGCCGCCCGAGGTGGCGCTCTACCTCGCGACCGGCGCCCCGACGATCACGCTCATCACCGTGGGTCTGGTCATGACCCCCCAGCTCCTGGCCCAGTCCAAGACCGAGGGCAGCCTGGACTGGATGCGCACCCTGCCCGTCCCGCGCGGCCTGTTCCTCGCCTCGGACCTCCTGGTGTGGACCGTGCTGGCGCTGCCGGGGATGGTGCTCGGTGTGCTGGTCGGGGCCGCCCGCTTCGACATCGAGCTCTCGATCGCGCCGTGGCTGGTGCCGGCGACCCTGCTGGTGTCGATGACCGCGGCCGCGGTCGGGTACGCCCTGGCCTCGGTGCTGCCCCCGCCGCTGGCCAGCCTCGTCACGCAGATGCTCGTGTTCGTCGTCCTGCTCTTCTCCCCGGTCAGCTACCCGGCCGAGCGGATGCCCACCTGGCTGCAGCAGGTGCACGAGTGGGCACCGATCGAGCCGATGGCCCAGCTGGTCCGGGCCGGGCTCGCCCAGGACGCCTTCACGATCTCGGGGCGGTCCCTGCTGGTGCTCGTGGTGTGGTGCCTGGTCGCGACAGGGGCCGCCGCCATGGCGCTGCGGCGACGCGCCTGAGCCCCGGGGCGCGGTGGGCCGGGAGCCTCAGGTCATCTGGAGCGTGGTGAGGCAGGTCAGCCCGTCGTCGGCGGTGGTGAAGGGGACCTCGCCGCGCTGCCCGTCGACGGTCATCTCGATCGTCCCCTCGACGTCGCGCGGCAGCCAGTACCCGACGAACCCGTTCGCGTAGGTGGTGGTGGTCTCCTCGACCAGCACCGCGCCGGAGTCGTCGAGGATGGTCACCTCGACCTCCCGCTCGGCCAGCTCGCCCTGGCACGTGGTCAGGCTGTGGAAGGCGCAGTCGTGGGTCTGGTCGACGTAGGGGGCCACCGCCACGTACAGCTCCTCGGCGGGCATCTCGAGGCTGAGCTCCTCCTCGCCCTCGGTGAGGAGGAGCTCGTCGGCACGGACCGAGGCCATCAGCGTGCTCGGGCGGTCCTCGCCGCCGAGGCGGTCCAGGTGGTCGATCACCTCGCGGGTGTCCATGCCCTCCAGGCCGTGCCGTTCGAGGAGGGCCTGGCCCGCGGCGTCCGTCTCCGGGGCCGGCGTGGTCTCGGGGGCGGCCGAGGAGCAGCCGGCCAGGACGAGGGCCAGGGCTGCGGCGGCGAGGACGGGGCGGCGCATCATCAGGCCATCCTCACCCGACGGGGCGCCCGGGTGCGTGGGCCGATCGTCCCGCGGGCGCCCCCACGCCCTCGACGCGCCACCGAGAGGGTGGGGTCTGGTCGCGCTGCTATCGTGCGATCAGGGACGTCGTCCGGGCGTCCTGGTTCCGAGCACCGGGATCGTGACCGCGTCGCCGCGGGCGAGACCCAGGCTCCCAGACCCAGCGGGCTGCGACCTCGTCGCGTGCCTCGCGGCGGTCGGGCGGCCTGGGTCTTTTTGCTTGTCTGGCGCGGCACGGCCGTCCAGAGGAGAGAGCAGCCATGAGCAGCACCGTCGCCCCGTTCCCCGAGGGCTTCCTGTGGGGCGGGGCCACCGCCGCCAACCAGATCGAGGGCGCCTACGCCGAGGGCGGCAAGGGGCTGTCGATCCAGGACGTGATGCCCCAGGGCATCATGACCCCCCGTGCCGAGGGGCCCACCGCCGACAACCTCAAGCAGGTGGCGATCGACTTCTACCACCGCTACGCGCAGGACATCGCGCTGTTCGCCGAGATGGGGTTCCGCACCTTCCGGTTCTCGATCGCGTGGAGCCGCATCTTCCCCCGGGGTGACGAGGCCGAGCCCAACGAGGAGGGCCTCGCCTTCTACGACCGTGTGCTCGACGAGTGCGAGAAGCACGGCATCGAGCCCCTCGTGACGATCTCCCACTACGAGACCCCGCTGCACCTGGCCGAGCAGTACGACGGCTGGGTCAACCGGGACCTCATCGGCTTCTACGAGCGCTACGCCCGGGTGCTGTTCTCCCGCTACGGGCACCGCGTGACGTACTGGCTCACCTTCAACGAGATCAACTCGGTGCTGCACGCCCCGTTCATGTCCGGCGGGATCAGCACCCCGAAGGACCAGCTCTCCGCCTCGGACCTCTACCAGGCGGTGCACCACGAGCTGGTGGCCAGCGCCCTGGCGACCAAGGTCGCCCGCGAGGTGGCCCCGCAGGCTCAGGTCGGCTGCATGATCCTCGCGATGCCCGCCTACCCCCTGAGCCCGGACCCCGACGACGTCATGGCTGCGCTCACCACGGACCGCACGAACCTGGCCTTCGGCGACATCCACGTGCGCGGCGAGTACCCCGGGTACTACCTGCGCCGCCTGCGCGAGGCCGGGGTCGAGCTGCAGATCACCGACGAGGACCGTGCGCTCCTCAAGGAGCACACGGTGGACTTCGTCTCCTTCAGCTACTACGTCAGCATCTGCGAGACCGCGGACCCCGCCAAGCGCGTGGTCGGCCAGGGCAACATCTTCGGCGGTGTGCCCAACCCGCACCTGCAGGCCTCGGAGTGGGGGTGGCAGATCGACCCCGTGGGCCTGCGCGTGGTGCTCAACCAGTTCTGGGACCGGTGGCAGAAGCCGCTGTTCATCGTCGAGAACGGCCTGGGCGCCAAGGACGAGCTGGTCGAGGTCGACGGCGTCAGGACCGTGGTCGACGACTACCGGATCGCCTACCTCAACGACCACCTGGTCCAGGTGGGGGAGGCCATCGCCGACGGCGTCGACGTCATGGGCTACACGACGTGGGGCTGCATCGACCTGGTCAGCGCGAGCACCGCGCAGCTGAGCAAGCGGTACGGCTTCATCTACGTCGACCGCGACGACGAGGGTGCGGGCACCCTCGAGCGGTACAAGAAGAAGTCCTTCGACTGGTACGCCGAGGTCATCGCGACCGACGGTGCGAGCCTGCGGCGCGCCTGAGTGCTGCGGCGGGGGGGGGGGGCCCCCCCCCCCCCCCCCCCCCCCCCCCGCCCTGGCATGGTCAGGCCTGTGAGCGGCCTCCGGCGTGTCAGCGAGCGGTTCTGGTTCATCCCCGCGCTGCTGTGCGTCCTCGCCGCAGGACTGGCCGAGGGGTTGACCACCCTCGACGAGCGCCGTGGGGACGCGCGCGTCCGGGGGCCGCTCGGCGACCTGCTGTACAGCGTGGGGGAGAGTGGCAGCCGCGATCTGCTCGGCGCGATCGCGACGTCGAGCCTCGCCGTGGCAGGCACGACCTTCTCGATCACGATGGCGGTCCTGGCCCTGACCTCCTCGAGCTACGGGCCGCGTCTGGTCCGCAACTTCATGGCCGATCGCGGGAACCAGACGGTGCTCGGCGTGTTCGTCGCGACCTTCCTCTACAGCCTCCTCGTGCTGCGGTCGATCCGGGTGCTGGGCGACACCGGTGAGCAGGAGGCCGACGTCTTCGTCCCGCACCTCGCCGTCAACGCCGCGGTGCTGCTCGCGGTCGCCAACGTCGCGGTCCTCGTCTACTTCATCCACCACATCAGCGACTCGGTGCAGGTCGCGACCCTGGCGCGCGGGGTCCGTGAGGAGCTGTGCGACACGGTCGAGCGGCTCTACCCCTCCGAGGTGGGCCACGACCGCGACGACGCCACCCTGACGCCGGCGCGGGACGCGACGGCGCAGGCCCTTCCGGTCCCGACCGGGGGGACACCCGTGCCAGCCGGCCGACCGGGCTACGTGCAGTCCGTCGCCGAGGAGAAGCTGCTCCGCCTCGCGGTACGTCATGACCTCGTCGTGCGGCTCGAGGTGCGGCCGGGGCGGTACGTGCTGCCCGACACGACGATCGCCAGGCTCCACCCCGTCGGCGCAGTGGACGAGCGGCTCGTCCGCGCCGCGCAGGCCACGATCGTGGTGACCGACGAGCGCACCCCTCACCAGGACGTCGAGTTCGCCGTCCAGCAGCTCACCGAGATGGCGGTGCGGGCCCTCTCCCCGGGCACCAACGACCCGTACACGGCGATCAACGCCCTGGACGACCTCTCGGCAGGGCTGGCGATGCTCGCTGCTCGTCAGCAGCCCTCCGCCCAGCGGTTCGACCAGGACGGCACCCTCCGTGTGCACGCCCCTGCTCCCGGCACGACGGGCCTGGTGCGCGGGGTGCTCGACAGCATGCGCTGGTACGCCGCCGGTGCGCCGTCGGTCATGCACCACACCCTCGAGCTCGTCGAGAGGGTGGGCGTCCGGTCGCGCGACCCGGAGCTGCGGGTCGACCTCGTACGCCAGCTCGGGCTGCTCGAGGACGCGTTCGCCGCTGCGGGCCACCACGAGCAGGACACCCGGGGGTTCGGCGAGCACGCACGGAACGTGCGGGCCGCCGTCGCCCCCGGGTGACCGCCTCGGGAGTCAGCTGCGCAGGACGGCGGTACCCCCCTCGGCCTCGACCGGCGGTCGACCCGCGACGCGGGCGGTGAAGCGTGCGGCCGTCGGCTCGGCCGTCACCGTCACCCCCTCCTGCGTGCGGAGCACGGTGAACCGCGTGACGGCCCCGGTCAGGGGGTCGGTGACGGCCGCCTCAGCGTCGGTGGTCCCGGGGTAGACGGTGACCAGCGCGCCGTCGGCGTGGTCCCGGTCGGGGCGGTCGGCCCCGGGGGAGGTGACCAGCACGGCACCCTCGCGGACCCACAGCGGGAGCGAGTCGAGCTCGTGGTTCTCACGCCGCCAGGTACCGCCGTCCGTCGCCTCCCCGGTCAGGAGGTTGGTCCAGCGGCCGGCGGGCAGGTAGTACTCGACCTCACCGGTCATCGAGAGGACCGGGGCGACCAGAAGGTCTGGGCCGAGCATGTACTGGCGGTCCAGGTGGGCGACGGCGGGGTCGTCCGGGAAGGCCAGCTGCATGGGTCGCATCACCGGCAGACCCACCTCATGGGCCGTGAGCCCGGCCTGGTAGAGGTACGGCATGAGCTCCATCTTGAGGTGGGCGAACCGACGGGTGACCTCCACGGCGCTGGTGCCGGGGGCCTCGTCCCCGCGGTCGAAGAGCCACGGCACCCGGTAGCTCTGCGAGCCGTGCAGCCGCGAGTGGGAGGAGAGCAGCCCGAAGGCCACCCAGCGCGTGAAGACGGTCGGGTCCGGGTCGCCCTCGAAGCCGCCGATGTCGTGGCTCCAGAACCCGAAGCCGCTCATCGACATCGAGAGCCCGCCGCGCAAGGACTCGGCCATCGACTCGAAGGTCGAGGAGCTGTCTCCGCCCCAGTGCACGGGCATGCGCTGGCCCCCGGTGGTGGCCGACCGGGCGAACAGCACGGCCTCACCCTCGCCACGCACCTCCTCGAGCACCTCGAAGACCGCCTGGTTGTACAGCTGGGCGTACCAGTTGTGCATCCGGTACGGGTCGGAGCCGTCGTGCCAGAGGACGTCCACCGGCACCCGCTCGCCGAAGTCGGTCTTGATCGCGTCGACGCCCTGGTCGAGCAGGTTGCGGATCTTGCCCTGGAACCACGTGCGCGCCTCCGGGTTGGTGAAGTCGACCAGCCCCATCCCGGCCTGCCACAGGTCCCACTGCCAGATGCTGCCGTCGGCCCGCCGGACCAGGTAACCGGCCTCCGCCGCCTCGTCGAAGACGGCGGAGCGCTGCGCGATGTACGGGTTGATCCACGCGCTCGTCCGCAGGCCCCGCGCGTGCAGCCGGTCGAGCATCCCCTCGGGGTCGGGGAAGGTGCGGGGGTCCCACACGAAGCTCGTCCAGTCGAACTCACGCATCCAGAAGCAGTCGAAGTGGAAGACGCTGAACGGCAGGTCCCGCTCGACCATGCCGTCGATGAACTGGTTGACCGTGGCCTCGTCGTAGTCGGTGGTGAAGCTCGTCGAGAGCCAGAGCCCGTAGGACCACGCGGGCACCCGTGCCGGCCGGCCCACCAGGCGCGTGTAGCGCTCGAGGACCTGCTCGGGGGTGGGGCCGTAGATCACCAGGTACTCGAGGGCCTCGCCGGGCACCGAGAACTGGACCTGCTCGACCACCTCGCTGCCGACCTCGAAGGAGACGTGCTCCGGGTGGTTGACCAGGACCCCGTACCCGCGGTTGGTCAGGTAGAACGGCACGTTCTTGTAGGCGAGCTCGGAGGAGGTGCCCCCGTCGGCGTTCCAGACGTCGACCGTCTGCCCGTTCTTGACGAAGGGACCGAACCGCTCGCCCAGCCCGTAGACCAGCTCGCCGACACCCAGGGACAGCTGGTTGTGCACGTAGGTGCGTGCTGCCGCCAGGCCGGTGCTGGTGACGCCCGCGATGCCCGCGGGCTCGCTCGGCACCGGGGCGTCCGGGTCCAGGGTCATGTAGCCCACGGACTTGTGCCCCGAGCGGGTCAGCACGCGCTCGGCGTCCTCGAAGGTGAGGTTCCACGGTGCACCCGCGCTGATCCGCGCCGTGAGGGGGCCCGTGCGCAGCACCCCGCCCTGGGCGTCGGCCTGGGCCGTGCCGTGCCCGGCCTCGGCGCCCACCAGGTCGAACCCGTCGTCGTGCCTGGTGCCGCGGTGGTGCTCGATCCGCACCCGGACCACGCCGTCGAGCGGGCTCGAGAGGGTCACGGTGAGCAAGGCCCGGTTGAGGGTGTCGCCCCGGCGCTGGATCACGCGGGTGGGGGCGTGGACCACGAGCTGGTCGCCGTCTCGGTCGTGGCGGGCGTCGATGTCGTAGGCCTGCGTCGCGTACTGGGCGTCGACGCCGGGACGCGTGTGCCAGAACCCGTCGGTGAACTTCATGACTTGACCGCTCCTGCCGTGATGCCCCGGGTGAGGGTGCGCTGGAAGATGAGGAAGAAGATGAGGGTGGGGATGAGCCCGAGCAGGGCCGAGCCGCTGGTCGTGGTGACGTCCATGATCCGGTCGCCCTGCAGCGCCGTGATGGCCACGGGCACCGTCTGGTTGGCGTTGGAGACCAGGAAGGTCAGCGGGATGAGGAACTCGTTCCACGTCCAGATGAAGAAGAAGATGAGCAGCACCGAGAGGGTGGGCCGCGAGATCGGGTAGACGACCCGCCACAGGATCCGCCACCGCCCGGCACCGTCGATCGAGGCGGCCTCGAGCAGCTCCTTGGGGAAGGTGCTGTACACCGAGGCGAGCAGGTAGGTGCCGAAGGCGCTCTGGATGACCGTGAAGATGATGATGACGGCCCAGACGTTGTCGTACAGGCCCACCTCGCGGAACATGAAGTAGAGCGGGTACAGGAGCACCTCCTGCGGGAGCATGTTCGCGAGCAGGATCAGCACCACGATCCACAGCCGCCCCTTGACGCGACCGATGCCCAGCGCGAAGGCGTTGAACATCGAGATGAGCACCGCCAGGACGGCCACCATGCCTGAGATGAACACGCTGTTCCACACCTTCTCGGGGAAGTTCACGCGTTCCCAGAAGGCGACCAGGCCGTCGGTGTAGAGGCCCGTCGGCAGGGCCAGCGGACCGCCGGTGCTGTACTCCGCGGGCGACTTGAACGAGTTGATGACGATGAGGAAGAACGGGAAGGCAATGAACAGCCCGATGAGGACCGCGACGCCCAGGACCGCCCAGTCGCCTGCGGACCGGTGCGTGCGGTTGGCGCTCGGCGGGCGGCGCGCGGGTGTTCCCTGGTCCTGGTCGGGGGTGCTCGCCCCGTGGCCGGTGACGATCGGCTCGGTGGCCATCAGCCGACCTCCTCTCGTCGCTCGAGGCGCGTCTGCACCAGGATGAAGATGACGGCGACGACGGCGATCACCGCGGTCAGGGCGGTGGCGATGGTGGCGCCGTAGCCCACCTGCTGGGCCTGGAAGAACTGGCTGTAGGCGTAGTAGGCCGGGACGATGGTCGAGGTCCCGGGCCCGCCGCCCGTCAGCGCGTACACCGGGCCGAAGACCTTGAGCGCTGCGATGGTGCAGGTGAGGACCACCACGAAGATCTCCGGGCGGATCATCCCGACCGTGATGGCCTGGAAGCGCTGGTACCAGTTGGCGCCGTCGAGCTCGGCCGCCTCGTAGAGCGCGGGGTCCACGCGTTGCAGGGCCGCCATGAAGATGACCACGGGGTAGCCGATCTGGATCCACACCAGCACCGCCATGATGCTGAGCAGCGCCGTGTCCGGGTCGCCCAGCCAGTTGTTCTGGAGGGCGCCGAGCCCGACCCCGTCGAGGATCGAGTTGAGCGCCCCGTTCTGCGGGCGCAGGATCCAGCCGATCACGATGGCCGCGATGACCGAGGGCAGGATCTGCGGCAGGTAGTACGTCGCGCGGAGGAAGCTGGCCATCTTGCCGCCGAACTTCTTGCCGACCAGGTCGAAGAGCAGGGCGGCGAGCACCAGACCCACCAGGGTGGGCAGCACCACCATGGCGCCGATCATCGCGATCGAGTTCCGGAACGAGGTCCAGAACGTCTCGTCGGCGAAGAGCCGTGCCCAGTTCTCCAGGCCGATCCACTCGGGCGGCCGGATCCCTCGGTAGGAGGTGAAGGTCAGGTACACGTTCCAGACCAGCGGCACGATGATCACCATCGTGAGCAGGGCCAGCCCGGGCACCAGGTAGATCCAGTAGCTGCGCCGGCTCGTCTTGGGGATGAGGGCCGACGGCGCACGCCGTCGGGGCGCGGTGGGGGCGAGGGTGCTCGCCATGACGCCACTCCTTGGGTAGGGGAAGGACCGGGGTCGGGTGCCGCCCGCGCGGAGCGGCACCCGACCGTGCTCGGTTCAGCAGGCCGTGCTCAGCCGGTGATGTCGGCGACGCCGGCCTCGTACTGCTGCTGGAGCTGGTCCTGCACCGCACCGGGCTCGAGGGAGCTGTTGATGAGCTCCTGCAGGGCGGCGTTGAGCTCGTCGTAGAAGGTCGGCGTGGGCCAGTCCGGGTAGAAGGCGATGCCGTCGCGGTCGTTGAGGGTGTTGAAGTTCTCGATGAGCTCGGCGCTGCGCTCGTCGGTGATGTCCGCCGGGTCGGCGTCGACGGGGACGCCGCCGCTGTTCCCCATGAGGGCCTGGATCTCGGGGCGCATCGTGATGTCGATGAACTCCTGGGCGAGCTCGGCGTTCTGCGAGCGCTCGGGGATCACCCACATGTTCCCGGCCGACCCGGGGGACATCTCGGCCCCGGGGAACAGGAACGCGCTCCACTCGTAGTCGGTGATCTCGTCGGTGAAGCGGCCCTGCCACCAGCTGCCCGAGAAGAAGATCGGGTAGGTGCCGTTGATGAACCCCGTGCCGGCGTCCTCAGCGGTGAGGCCGGTCGCGTCGGTCGAGATGTAGCCGGCGTCGACCCACTCCTTGACCGTCTCGGTCGCGTAGGTGATCTCCTCGCCCTGCCAGTCCACCTCGTCGGTGTAGAGCTGGTAGGCGTCGACCCAGTCACGGTCGGCCTTCGTCAGGGCGAGCTGGTACCAGAGCTGGCCCGTCGGGTACTCCCCGGCGGCCTGGGCCATGGGGGTGACGCCCTGCTCGGTGAAGGTGGCGAGCACCGCCTCGAACTCCTCGAGGGTGGTGGGGACCTCGACGCCGGCCTCCTCGAACATGTCGACGTTGTAGTAGACCTGCACGAACTCGCCGTAGGTGGGCACCCCGTACCAGCTGCCCGAGCCCATGATGCCGCGCTCGTCGTACCGGGCCGTCGTCTGCAGGGCCGGGGCGAGCTGCTCGTCCCAGCCGTACTCGGCGACGGCGTCGTCCAGGGGCATCAGCAGGCCCTGGCTCGCGAGCAGGCCTGCCGTGGCGTTGCCCTTGTTGTACTCGAGGACGTCAGGGGCCTGGTCGGAGTTCAGCACCTGGCTCGCGGTGGTGCGGATCTGCTCGAAGCTGCGCTCCTCGAACTCGACGGTGGCGCCGGTCTCCTCCTCGAAGACGGCCATGGCCTCCTCCCAGGCCACGCCCATCGCGCTGGTGGGGTTCTCGTAGTGCCACACGCGCAGGACGTCGCCGCCCGAGCCGGTGGCGCTGCTCTCGCCGTCCGAGCCGCCGCAGCCGACGAGGACGAGTGCTGCCGCAGCAGTGGCTGCGGCGCCGATCGTGACCTTCCTGGACTTCATGGTTCTCCTACCTCCTCGTAGGCCGCGGGATCGCGGTCGGGCTACCTGCTGGTCTGGCTGGGCAGTGTCGTCGAAGCGCTTCGACGACGGTCGCGCGTCGGTCCTCTCGTCCTGGTTCGGTGCGGGTGCTGGCTACGGACGCCGCGGCGCGGTCGAGCCGCGGTCGACGTAGGTCGGGGGGATCAGCTCGACGCGGGGTTCGACCGTCCCGGTGATCTGAGCGATGGTGAGCTCGACGGCCCGCGAGCAGCTCTCCGCGGGGATCAGCGGGATCACGTCGAGCGGCGGGGCGAAGGTCGAGGTGTCGAAGGTCGACGCCGCCGAGATCACCGAGACGTCCTGCGGGACGCGCAGGCCTGCTGCGCAGAGCACGTCCAGGGTGCGCATCTGGATCGTGTCCTCGCAGTGCATCACCAGGCCGGTGAGGTCGCGGTCCGGTCCGAGGATCTCCGCGACGGCCTCGCGGACGCCCGCGATGGTGCGCTCAGGCGCACCCAGCCGGACCTCGAGGTCACGCTCGGCGGCATGGGTGACGAAGGCCTCGCGGAAGCGCAGCGGGAAGTTCGACCCGCGCGCGTAGACCGACGGCGGGTGGCCCAGCAGGCCGACGACGCGGTGCCCACCGTCGGCCAGGCGGTCCACGGCGAGCCGGGCCGCGGCCTCGAAGTCGAGGTCGACGCACACGAGCCCGTCGGTGTCGGCGGGGATCCCGACCAGGGCTGCTGGCACGTCCAGGGAGCGCACGAGCTCGGCCCGCTCGTCCTCGGCGAGGACGTCCAGGACGATCACGCCGTCGACCAGGCGGCTGGACGTGACCCGGTGCAGGCCGCCCGTGGCCTCGTCCTGGGTGAGGAGCAGCACGTCGTAGTCGTAGGCCCGTGCTGCCGTGGCCGCCGCGAGGACGAAGGCCATGTGCGCAGGCGTGTAGGTGTCAGGCCTGAGCGGCTCGGTGACCGCGAGGATGTAGGTGCGCCGGCCGGCCAGGGCGCGTGCCCCCGCGTTGGGCTGGTACTGCAGCTCGAGGATCGCGGACTCGATGCGCTGACGGGTCTTCTCGCCGATGGGCCGCTTGCCGCTCAGGGCGTAGGAGACCGTGCTGATGGACACCCCGGCGACGCGGGCGACGTCGTTGATCGTGGCGGCCATGCGGACTCCGATGTCGTAGAAGCGCTTCGATGCGGTTCGGCGTGGACACTACGCCCGGCCCACGCCGACGCGCAAGGGCACGAACCCGGCCCGTCGGAGGGCGGCCGTTCTGCCGACAGCAGATCGACCGGACGAGCCGGGGGGCCGCGGGCTAGCGTCGCCCCATGAGCGCCACCGTCACCTCCTTGGCCCCTCGACGCCGCGAGCACGACGCCTGGCGCCGCGCGATCGGAGGGCGGCTCCGCGAGGCACGACTGGACGCCGGCCTGCGCCTGGTCGACGTCGCCGCGGCGGCCCAGGTCTCGGCCCAGTACCTCTCGGAGGTCGAGCGCGGGCGCAAAGAGGCCTCCTCGGAGGTGCTCGGGGCCGTCACGCGGGCCCTGGGCATGACCTTGGTGGACCTGGCCGGGGGGATCGCTCGGGAGCTGGGCCGCTCGGCCGGCGATCGCGGGCCCGTGCTGCTGGCCGCCTGAGGCTCAGCCCCCGAGGGCGGTGCCCGGGCGGGGGGCGCGGCCCCGCACCACCAGGTCGGCCACCCCGTAGGAGACGGCCTGCTCGGCGGTCAGCACCAGGTCGCGGTCGGTGTCCTGGCGAATGGTGAGCGCCCCCTTGCCCGTGTGCCGGGACAGCACCTCCTCGAGCTCGGCGCGCAGGCGGGCGACCTCGTCGGCCGCCACGATGAGGTCGGGGAGGGTCCCGCGCCCCTCGGCCGAGGGCTGGTGCAGCACGACGCGCCCGTGGGAGAGGATCGCCCGCTGGCCGGGTTCGCCGCCCGCAAGCAGCAGGGCCGCGGGGGAGGCGGCCTGCCCCACGCAGGTGGTCGCGACGGGCGGTCGCACGTACTGCATCGCGTCGTAGACGGCCAGGGCCGCCGAGGCCGAGCCGCCGGGGGAGTTGATGTAGAGCGAGATGGGGGCGTCGGGGTTCTCCGACTCCAGGTGCAGCAGCTGCGCGACGAGCACGTTCGCGACGCCGTCGTCGATCTCTGTGCCCAGGTAGACGATGCGCTCGGAGAGCAGGCGGCTGAACACGTCGACCACCCGCTCGCCCCCACCTGCGCGGCGCTCCACCACGGAGGGGATCGTGTACTGGCTCATGCTGCGAACCCTCCTGCCTGGGCGCGCCCGGCCGTGCCCGTCGGGGCGACCGATCCGAGCTCGGTGAGGACGTGGTCGACGAACCCGTACTCCCGGGCCTCCTCGGCCGTGAACCACCGGTCCCGGGCCGAGTCCGCGAGCACCGTCGCGACCGGCTGCCCGGTGTGCTGCGCGACGAGCCCGATCACGGTGTCGCGGGTGTGGCGCAGGTCCTCGGCCTGCAGCTCGATGTCCGCCGCGGTGCCCCCGATGCCTGAGGAGCCCTGGTGCAGCAGCACCCTGGAGTGGGTCAGGGCGTAGCGCTTGCCCGGGGTGCCGGCCGAGAGCAGGAACTGGCCGGCGCTCGCGGCCCACCCCATCGCGAGGGTCGCGACGTCGTTCGGGATCAGGCGCATGACGTCGTGGATCGCGAGCATCGCCGGCACGGAGCCGCCAGGGGAGTTGATCCACAGGTTGATGTCGCGGCGCGGGTCCTCGGCCGAGAGCAGCAGGAGCTGCGCGCACAACCGGTTGCCCGAGGCCTCGTCCAGGGCTGTGCCCAGCACGATGGTGCGTTGGTGCAGGAGACGGGCGGCGAGCTCGTCGTCCAGGGGGCGGGGGGTCGGTGGCTGGGTCATGCCTCGATCCTGAGCCGCCGTCGTCGCGGGGGACCGGTGGCGCTGCCGCCAGCGGATCAGCCCAGGGCAGCGCAGGTCCTCGGGCCGCGGCACACTGGTCCTACCCGAGTCGCCGGAGGCCCTCGTGCCGATCGCCCAGCGCATCACCCGGATCAACCGCCGTGCGCTCAACCCCCTGATGCTGCGGATCACCGGCCACGGCCCGTTGGTCGACCTCGAGCACGTCGGGCGTCGCTCGGGGACGGTCCGCCACACCCCTCTCCTCGCCTTCCGCGCGGGCGGCACGGTGACGATCGCCCTGACCTACGGACCCGACGTCGAGTGGTTGGCCAACCTGCGGGCCGCAGGAGGTGGGCGGATGCTCATGCGTGGGGAGATCCTGACCCTCGGCCCCCCGTCGGACCTCGGCACGAGCGCGGGCCTGGCGCGCGTCCCGCGACCGGTGCGGGTCGCGCTGCGATGGCCGGTCCGGTGCCGGGACTTCGTCGAGCTGCCGGTCAGGTCAGCGCGGGCCGCGGCTACCGCTCGCTGACGGCTACCGCTCGCTGGCGGTCATCGCGGGCGCACCGCGGCAGCCGCGGCCTCGAGGACGGCGGCGGAGCGGTCGTGGGGTCCGGCGAGACCCCGCCCCGTGAGGAGCACCACGACGAGATCACGGGTCGGGTCGACGTACGCCGCGCTGCCCGTCCCCCCGATCCAGCCCCACCGCCCCGGTGCCCGGCCGCCCGTTCCGGCCTCGAGGTCGACCCCCACGCCCAGTCCCCAGGAGCACCCCGGCTCGAGGAAGGGGGCGGCACCCAGGGTCCCGTCAGCGACGAGGGCCAGCGTGAGGGTGGCGGCCAACGGTTTGGTGAGCGAGGAGATCCGGAACGTGGTGTCCACGGCCATGGCCTCCGGCCCACCCAGGTCCCGTGACCCGACGGCGTGGAGGTGCGTACGTCCGGCGTGCCGCAGCCCGAGGACTGCCCCGGGCAGCCACCCGCTGCGCACCTGCTCGTCTACGAGGTCGATGAAGGCGGTCGGGTCGACGGTAGTGTCCATGCCTTCGGCAGACCCGGCCGCGGGGGCGAACTCATCGCCGTCGGCGGCTGACGGCCTTGCGTGCCTCCTCGACCCCCAGCACCGAGGAGGCCACTCCCGCCGCGACGGCCCACTGCGTCGCGGTGAGGGCCGTGGTGCTGAAGAAGCCCTGCAGGAGGGGCAGCTGCACCACGGCGACCTGCAGCACGAGAACGGTGAGCAGCGCGATCCACAGGGTGCGGTTGGTCAGGGTGCGGCGGTGGAACACGGTGCGCTCGCGGCTGCGGACGTTGAGCAGGTTGAGCAGCTGGAACAGCACGAAGGTGGTGAAGGCCATGGTTCCCGCGGTGGTGGCCACACCGTGGCTGGGGGCGGGCCCGGGGGCCAGGACGAGGACGGCCAGGGTGCCGACCCCCATGACCACGGCCGAGAGGATGATCCGCGCGACGCGGGGCCGGGTCAGGATCGGCTCTCCGGTACGCCGTGGGGGCCGGTCCATGACGTCGGGCTCGGGCCGGTCCAGGCCCAGGGCCATGGCCGGCGGGCCGTCCATGATGATGTTGACCCACAGCACCTGCAGAGCCGTGAACGGGGCGCCGCCGGCGATCCCCGCGATCCCGGCCGTGAGGAAGATGATCACGAACCCCCACGAGGTCGCGATCTGGAACCGCACGAACTTCACGACGTTGTCGTAGATGCCGCGGCCCTCGCGGACGGCCGAGACGATGGTCGCGAAGTTGTCGTCGGTGAGGATCATCGAGGCCGCACCCTTGGACACCTCGGTCCCGGTGATGCCCATGGCGATCCCGATGTCCGCCTGCTTGAGGGCCGGGGCGTCGTTGACCCCGTCACCGGTCATCGCGACGACCGACCCGTCGGCCTGCAGCGCGTCGACCATGCGGATCTTGTGCTCGGGGCTCACCCGGGCCAGGACCGCGTAGCCGCCGGCCTGCCGGGCGAGGGTCTCGTCGTCCATGCCGTCGAGCTCGGACCCCGAGACGGACTCGCCGTGCAGACCGAGGTCCTCGGCGATCGCGGAGGCCGTGCCGACGTGGTCCCCGGTGACCATGTGCACGACGATCCCGGCCTGGTGGGCGGTCTCGATGGCCTGCCTCACCTCGGGGCGGGGCGGGTCGACGATCCCGACGAAGGCGAGCAGGGTCAGGCCGCGCACGTGCTCGCCGAGCTCGTCGGGTGCGGCCTCGCCGACCGCCTCGAGGTCGATCTCCGTGGGGGAGAGGTCCCGGTGGGCGACGGCCAGGACGCGCAGCCCGCGCGACCCGATCTCCTCGTTGAGGCGCTGCAGGCGGTCACGCTGGGCGTCGTCGAGGTCGATCACGCCCTCGGGGGTGTCGAGCAGGGTGCACCGGGCCAGCACGATGTCCGGCCCGCCCTTGACGAACACGCGGGTGCCGTCGGTGTCCTGCGGGGCGAGGCCCCGCACCCAGGCACGGGCGGCGTCGTCCTGCCCGTCGGGTGACTCGCCGTCGTCGAGGGGGGAGGCGGCCCAGTGGTGGAAGGTCGCCATGTACTTGCGGTCGGAGTCGAAGGGGATCTCTGCGGCCCGCGGCCAGTGGCGGCGCACCGCGTCGACGTCGAGCCCGCCCTTCTCGGCCAGGACCACCAGCGCACCCTCGGTGGGGTCGCCGACGAGCTCGCCGTCGCTCACCACGGCCTCGCTGGCCAAGGCCATGCTCAGCAGGGCCGCCCTCACGTCGGGGGCGGGTCCGTCGCCGGTGGCCTCGAGGTCTCCGTCTGTGCTGTAGCCCTCGCCGCTGATCCGGAACAGGCGCTGCTCGGCGAAGAGCTCGCGGGCGGTCATCTGGTTGAGGGTGAGGGTGCCGGTCTTGTCGGTCGCGATGTGCGCGGTCGAGCCGAGGGTCTCGACCGAGGAGAGGCTCTTGATGATCGCGCCTTGGCGGGCGAGGCGGGCAGCGCCCATGGCGAGGGTGAAGGCGACGACGGCGGTGAGCCCCTCGGGGATGGTCGCGACGGCCAGGGCGACGGCGGTGAGGAAGAGGTCGCCCACCGGGGTGCCGGCGATCAGGCCGAGCCCGAAGACGATCGCGACCACCACGCCCGCGACGACGCTGAGGAACATGGCGAGCTGGGCGATCTGCCGCTGCAGGGGCGTCTGCTCCTGACCGGCCGCGTCGAGCAGCCCTGCGACGCGGCCGATCTCGGTCTTCATGCCGGTCGCGGTGACCACCAGCACGCCCCGACCGCGGGTGACGGCGGTGCTCATGTACGCCATGTCGACGCGGTCTCCGAGGGTCGCGTCCGCCGGCGGGTGGGCGTCTGCCTCCTTGGTGACGGGCGCGGACTCGCCGGTGAGCGCGGCCTCCTGCACCTCGAGCCCGGCTGCCTGGACGACGCGGCCGTCGGCGGGGACCACGTCACCGGCCTCGAGCAGCACCACGTCCCCGGGCACGAGGTCGGGGGCGTCCACCTCGGTGACCCGCCCGCCGCGCCGGACCCGCGCCCGGGTCACGGTCATGTCCTCGAGCGCCTGGAGGCTGTCCTCGGCCCGGCGCTCCTGGACGAGGTTGAGCACCGCGTTGAACGTCACCACCACGAGGATGACGATCGGTGTCTCGATCTCGCGGGTCACCACGGCGCTCACCACGGCCGCGAGGACGAGGACGACGGTCATCGGCTCGGTGAGGAGCTTGAGGACCTTGCGCCAGGTCGGCACGCCGGCGGCCTGGGTCAGCTCGTTGCGGCCGTGCTCGGCCAGGCGCTCGCCGACCGTCCCCTCGTCCAGGCCGTGGCGTGGGTCGACGTCGAGCCGGTGCGCGACCTCGTCGGGGGCCAAAGTGTGCCAGACCGGTGCGTCGGAGGACGGGGCTGCCGGGGTGCCCTCGTCCGTCGTGGGTGGGCTGGGTGGCATCGAGGTCCTCCGCTGCGTCCGTGCCGGGTGGGCGTCAGCCCAGCGTCGACCGACGGGTGGCGCAGCACTAGACTGGCACCGATCCTGCGGCTCGGCGTGCTCAGCCCGCGACCCTGTCCACGAGCGCGATGATGCTGGTCTCGGCCGCGGCGGTCAGCTCGGTCACGGCGTAGGAGGTCGGCCACAGCCCGCTCGCGTCGTCGAGGGCGGCCTCGGCGGTGAAACCGAAGGTCGAGTAGCGCTCCTTGTCGGCGTCCCCGCTGCGGAAGAAGCAGACGACCTTGCCCTTCCTGGCATAGGCCGGCTGCCCGTACCAGAGCTTGGGGGCCAGGTCGGGGGCATGGGTCGTGACGATGGCGTGGATGCGCTCGGCCACCGCGCGGTCCGGGGCGGCCATCGTCTCGATCTTCGACAGGACGTCGAGCTCGTCGGCTGCGGCCTTGGTGCGGCGCCCGCCGCTGGCCTCCTTCTTCAGCTCGGCGGCGCGCTCCTTCATGGCGGCGCGCTCCTCCTCGGAGAAGGTCGGGGCCGTCGTCTCGCTGGGCTTGGCGCTCATCCTTGGCACTCTCCTGGTGGTCGGGTCGGTGGGCTGTGCTGGGGACGCTAGCCGCGAGGGCCTGTCCCGTGCTTCTCCGATCCTGATCGATCCTGCCCTCGCTCCCGGCCCTGGCCCTGGTGGCGATCGAGGTGGAAGCATGAGGGCATGGAGGTGGACCGGGCCGAGGACCGGCGCGTGCGTGACATCGTCGTCATGCGGCGGGTGCGGGACCGGATGGACCGTGAGTTCGCCCAGCCCCTCAACCTCGAGGCCCTGGCCCGTGGGGTCCACATGTCGGCCGGGCACCTGAGCCGGGAGTTTCGACGCGTCTACGGCGAGACGCCGTACGCCTACCTCATGACCCGGCGCATCGAGCGGGCCATGACCTTGCTGCGTCGCGGGGACCTGAGCGTCACCGAGGTCTGCTTCGCGGTGGGGTTCTCCTCCCTGGGGACCTTCAGCTCGAGGTTCACCGAGCTCGTCGGTGTCCCTCCGAGCGCCTACCGTCGGGACCATTCGCAGGCCGCTGCGGGGATCCCGCCCTGCCTGGCTCGGCAGGTCACGAGACCGGTCAGGAATCGAGAAGCCGTGCCGGTCGTGGCGCCCCTAGCGTGACGAGCATGGACATCACCATTCACTACGTCTTCCTCCCGCACACCGACGCCGAGGCCGCCCTCGGCTTCTACCGTGACACCCTCGGGTTCGAGGTCCGCCAGGACGTCGGGTACGAGGAGATGCGCTGGATCACCGTCAGTCCGCCTGGGCGCCCGGAGACCTCGATCGTGCTGCACCCGCCTGCCGTCGACCCGGGGATCACCGAAGACGAGCGCCGCACGATCGGCGAGCTGATCGCCAAGGGGGTGTACGGCGCGATCACCCTCGCGAGCGACGACCTCGACGGACTCTTCGAGAGGCTCGTGGCCGGCGGGGCCGACGTGGTCCAGGAGCCTGCCGACCAGGACTACGGCGTGCGCGACTGCGCGGTCCGCGACCCGGCCGGCAACCTGATCCGGGTGAACCAGCAGGTCTGAGGGCTCGTCGACCGTTGACGACCCGGGTTGTTAGCCCTAACATCGCCTCACACCGTTGGTCCTCGTGCACACGAGCCTTGGGCATTCGTACAACGATGTAGACGAGGCGGAGAACAGCGCTCCGACCCCGGAACGACAACGACGTCGAACACAGGAGAACTGCGATGCGCACCTCTCGTCTGCGCGCCTCGGGGCTGGCCGCCCTGATGGCGCTGGGTCTCGGGCTCTCCCTGAGCGCCATGCCGGCTCAGGCCGGGGACGACCCGCCGGAGCCCGCGCCGGTGGGGCAGCTGCCGCTCACGGGGAACGTCTCCGTGCACGACCCGACGATGACCTACGACGAGGCCGCGGGACTCTACGTCGTCGCCGCCTCGCACAACTCGATCCGCACGGCGCCCACCATGAACGGTCCGTGGACGACCGTGGGCAGCGTGACGCGCGCCCCGTGGACGACCAGCGTCCCGAACTCGACGACGCTGTGGGCCCCGCACCTGCAGAAGATCGGCG
Source organism: Actinotalea soli (assembly GCF_017565425.1). GTDB lineage: Bacteria > Actinomycetota > Actinomycetes > Actinomycetales > Cellulomonadaceae > Actinotalea > Actinotalea soli. Next base: position 252,075 of record NZ_JAGEMK010000003.1, on the reverse strand, counting down.
ACACGTTCTACTACTACTACTCCCAGTCGAGCTTCGGCTCCTCGGACTCGGCGATCGGTCTCAAGACGACCAAGACTCCCGCGGTGCCGAGCAGCTATGTCGACCTCGGTCGGCCGGTCATCACCTCCGGCAGCCTCGCCACCGGACCTCAGCCCCTCGACGTCAACGCGATCGACCCGGTCGTCATCGAGCACACCGACGGGACGTGGTGGATCGTGTGGGGCTCCTTCTGGGACGGCATCGCCATCCAGCAGCTCGGGGAGGACCTCACCAGCGTCGTCGGCGAGCCGACGCTGATCGCGTCGCGTCAGGCGGACGACAACCCCGTCGAGGGTCCTGCGATCTTCTACCGCGACGGCTACTACTACCTGGTGCTGAGCTGGGACAAGTGCTGCTCGGGGGCGAGCTCGACGTACAAGGTCGCCGTCGGGCGGTCCACGGAGATCACCGGACCCTACGTGGACCAGGCCGGGGTCCGGCTGGACGAGGGCGGCGGAAGCGTGATCCTCGACACGAGGCAGTCGGCACCGGGGGTCACGCCAGCCGGGCTCTACCGCGCGCCCGGTGGGGCCGACGTGTTCACCGAGGACGACGTCACCTACCTCGTCTACCACGCGTACCTGCCGAACAACACCCTCGGGATCCGTCCCATGGAGTGGCGCGACGGGTGGCCGTTCTTCTCGGACGGAGACGGTGGTGCCTACGACCTGGCCGACGGCGACCACGTCCAGCTCGTCACCGAGGCGACGAGCTTCACCATGCCCGAGGTCCCGCGCGTCGCCGGGCCCCCCGGGTTCGGCACCGCGCTCCAGCTCAACGGCGGGAGCCCGGTCGGGTACGTCGACATGCCCGACGGGATCGTCAGCGACCTGGACGGTGACTTCACGATCTCGATGTGGGTCAAGCGCGGCAGCACCCAGGGCAACGACTGGGCTCGGCTCTTCGACTTCGGCGACAGCACCGAGAACTTCATGTTCCTCACACCGGCTGCCGCAGCGACGCCGACGGGCCTGCGATCGGAGATCCGGCTCGCCGACGGGCGTGGTCACACGGTCCCAGGCTCAGGCAACAGCGTCTCGGTGGGCACGGCGTGGACCCACGTCGCGGTCTCGGCGACCGGCACGACCGGCACCCTGTGGGTCGACGGCCGAGCGGTGCGGCAGAACACGAGCTACACCTTGCGTCCGGCTGACCTCGGCGCCACCGTCAACAACTGGATCGGCCGGTCGCAGTTCAGCGCCGATCCACTCCTGAACGCCTCGGTCGACGACGTGAACATCTTCAGCCGGGCCCTCTCCGCCTCCGAGATGGCTGCACTCACGGCCGAACCGGGCGGGGGGAGCGCGGTCGGTGGCGGTGACGTCGCCTGGTACCGCTTCGACGAGGACGGCGGGCAGGCGGTCGTGGACTCCTCCCCGTCGGGGAACGAGGCGACGGCCGTGGTGCCCGTCTCCAACGAGGACCAGCTCCAGAACCCGGTCCCGGGGACGCAGTGCCTCACCGGTGGCGAGGTCGACGTGGTCCAGGAGGCCTGCGCGGACGACGTCGTCGCACAGGTGTGGCGCCTGGACGCCGCCCCCGAGGCAGCGTTCCGCCTGGTCGCGGCCGGCACGTCGCCCGAGCGATGCGTCACTCTCGCCGACGGCTCGGGCGCCCCGGGCACGCCGACCGTCCTCGTTGCGTGCGACCCTTCCGACGAGCTGCAGCGATGGTTCGTCGAGGACACCGGCCACGGCTTCGTGCGCTTCTCCTCGCCGGCTGCCAACCTCGCGCTCGAGATCGAGAACCAGAGCGGAGTGATCGGCACCGACGTCGTCGGAGCCGTGCGCGCCATCCGTCCGATCGCCAACCTCGCCCCGCCGCAGCAGTGGCTCGCGCGGCACGTCGAGGCACCGGACGGCGCGCTCGCCGTGACAGCGGTCGCCTCGACCCGATGCGTGGCGGGCACGGTGGTGGTGACCGCGACCGAGACCAACGCCGACGACGTGGCGGTCCGCCTCACGGTGACCTCGGACCACGGGTCCAGGACGGTGGACAGCCTGGCACCCGGGTCACGCGTCTCCCAGGCGTTCTCGAGCAGGTCGCCGTCGGTCCCGGCGGGGAGCGTGTCGATCGTGGTGGCCCCCGCGTCCGGTGAAGCCGGTGGGCAGACGCTCACCGCTCCCTACGCGGCAGCCACCTGCGGCTGACGGAGGGACCGGGCGCGGCTGTCCCGCGCCCGGTCCTCGGCCCAGCACCGCCAGGTCGTGGGGAGGCGTCAGCCCGCCGACCCCCGGATGACGGCGTTGCGGCCGACCGCGAGCCAGATGCCGCCGACGACCAGGCCGATGATGCTCATGCCAGGCAGACCGGGCACCCCGGTGAGGAAGGTCGCGGTGAGCAGCGCGACCGCCAGCAGCCCGGCCAGGACGCCGAGCCCTCGGGACACCAGCCCCTCGCGCAGTCCCATCCACGCCAGGCCGAAGGCCGCGGCGAGCAGCGGGACCCACGCGATGTACGGGCTGAAGTCGTTCATCATGTAGTAGCCCAGCAGGCCGTGGGGGTCGTAGGAGCCCTCCTCGAGCCCGCCCGGCAGGTAGTTGCCCAGCGCGCCGCGCCACCCCGAGGTGAGGGCGACCAGGCCGCTGGTCGCGACGACGCCCACGGTCACGAGGGCGGCCCCCAGGGACCCGGGGTAGCGCCGCTCGACCCGCTGACGCCACAGGGCCGCGAAGACCAGGAGGGCGAGCACGGTCAGGTATCCGGTGATCCCGGCGAGGCGGAAGGTCGAGTGGCTGAGGGAGGCGACGTCCTCGGCGGTGATCGGGTAGGCGAAGTCGCTGCCGTGGGAATCCGCCCGCGTCTCGCTGAACAGGGTGAACAGCCCCAGAGCGCCGGCCACCGTGGCCCACAGCGGCCACGCCGTGAAGCGGCGCCCTCGTCGCGAGGTTGCGGGTGCGTCGTCGGTGAGCTCGTCGGTCCTGGCGGGCATGGGTCTCTCGTCTCTGGTCGTGCGGCCACGGGATGCGGCCGGTCGCCCACGACCCTGCGCGGCCCAGCGGCCCGGACGGCAGGGTGACGAGCACCGAGACCCTGGGCGCCGTCCTCGGGCCGCTCAGCGGTCCGCCGCCTCCGCGGGCGACTCGTCGACCCCCAGGCCCTCCTGCCGTGCCCGCACGATCAGCCGTGCGCGGTCTCCCACGTCCAGCTTGGCCTGGACCCCGTAGACGTAGTTGCGGACCGTCTTGGTGCTGAGCACCAGGCGCCGGGCGATCGTCGCGTTGTCGTAGCCGCGGGCGACCATCTCGGTGACCTCGCGCTCGCGGTCGGTCAGCTCGGGGAAGGGCACCCGCCCCCGGGTCCGAGAGCCGGAGAGGTAGCCCAGGGCGCGCTGCACCACCTGCTGCCCGAGGAGGGCCTCGCCGTTGCCGACGGCCCGCACCGCCCGCTCGACCTCGGACGGGGAGGCTCCCTTGAGCAGGTAGCCGCGGGCCCCGGCACGGATCGCCGCGAACACCGAGTCGTCGTCTCCCAGCATCGTCATGACCAGCACCCCGATCTCGGGCGCGACCCGCAGGATCTCGCGGGTGACCTCGACCCCCGACCCGTCGCCCAGGTCCAGGTCCATGACGACGACGTCGGGCCTGGTGCGGGTGAGGACCTCGTGCGCGCCCGCGGCGGAGCCTGCCTCGCCGACGACGTCGACCCCAGGCAACGAGCGCAGCAGGGCAGTCATCCCGATGCGGAAGACGGGGTGGTCGTCGACCACCACGACCCGGACCGGCGCCCCGGCGCTCACGGGAGGACCACCGTGAGCCGAGCGCCGTCACCGGTGCTGTCGATGACGAAGGTCCCGCCCAGCTCTGCGGCGCGCTCACGCATCGAGCTCAGACCGATCCCCGGGGCGGCGGCGTTCCCCAGGCCGGTGCCGTCGTCCTGCACCGTGAGCCGCACCCCCCGTCCGTCTCCCTCGTGGCGCAGGGCGATCCGGCACTGCCGCGCACCGGCATGGCGGTAGGAGTTCAGCACGCCCTCGGTGGCGATGTGGTAGATCGCGACCTGCCGGCCGCTGTCGATCTCGTCGGCGGCCTCCGCGTCGACCAGCACCGTGAACCCTCCGTCGGAGAACCGTCGCGCCAGGACCTGGAGCGCCTCGCCGAGCCGGCCGTCCTCGAGGGCCGGTGGAAGCAGGGCTCGCGCCATCTCGCGCACGTCGGCAGCCCGCCGGGACAGCTCCTGCCGCAACCGCTCGAGCAGGGCGGCGTCCTCGGGCTCGAGGGTCGAGGTCCGGTCGATCGCGGCGAGGGCCAGCGCCACGCCGGAGAGGGAGGGGCCCAGCCCGTCGTGCAGCTCGCGGCGCAGCAGCCGGCGCTCCTCCTGGCGGACGTCGAGGATCCGGGTGCGCGCGGTCTCGAGGTCGAGGTTGACCGTGGCGAGGTCGACCGCCATCGCGACCAGGCCCGAGATCTGCTCGAGGAGCCGGACCGTGCGCGGGTCCAGGCGCTCGCCGGCGGGGGCGCTGAGCCGTAGGGCACCGACGGTCCGGTCCCGGCTGCGCAGGGTGATCGCGACCGGGGACGGCCCGAGCCGCCCGGAGAGGACGCGCGGGCCGTGGGCGACGCAGGACTCGACCTCCACGCCCCGTAGCCGCAGACCGGCCCGCAGACCGTCGGCGAGCCCCTCCAGGACGGACCGTTCGTCGCTCGCGGCACCGATCTGCGCCCCGAGCCGGTCCAGCAGCACGGTCACCTCCGCCCCGGAGCCGAAGACCAGCCGGTCGACGTGCCGCTGGATCCAGCTGCGCAGCGGCACGACCGCGAGGGCGAGCAGCGCGACCGCGACCACCCCGGCCGACTCCTGGCTCCACGGCAGCCGGTGACTGAGGGCCCACACGATCAGCACGTAGCTCGCGAGCACCGCCGTCGTGAGGAGTGCCCCGACGACCGTGCGGGAGACGGCGAGGTCCGCACCCCAGGACGGTTGCGCGACGAGGGCGAAGACCGCGGCGAGCAGCATCACGTGGGCGGCGACGACGACGGGGGCGGCGACGCCGAGCGGCGGGCCGTCGAGGAAGAACCCGAGCTCGAGGGCCAGGTAGGAGACGGCGAGCAGCGCGACACTGACCACCGCCCAGGTGAGGCGCCGACGCTCGCGCGGCTCGGCGCGGGCGCGGAGGAGCAGGTGGACGGCGGCGCCGAGGCCGACCAGGGAGTAGACCGGGATGGTCGCCCCGTCCACGGCTGCGGCCACCTCTGCCACCGGGGTGCCGCCGGACACCGGGTTGGGTGGGCCACCCTCGACCTGGCTCAGGAAGCGCGTCACCCCCGCCAGGGCCACCAGCGCGACGCCGACGAGGATCCCGACGCGACGCAGCCCAACGATCGGGCCGCTCCCCAGCAGCCACGGCAGGACGAGCAGGGCGGTCAGGGCACCGACGATCCACCCGGTCACGACGAGCTGGATCCCCACCTCCCACCACGGCACCCCGGGACGGTTGGCTCCGAGGACGGCGTACTGGATCCCGAGGGCCGTCACCCCGAACCCGAGGCCGACGACGAGGAGCGCCCATCCCGCCACGTGCCGGCTCCGCGAGGCGATGAGGGCGCCGGCCGGCCCGTAGACGAGAGCCAGGCCTGCGTCCGGGAGGAAGAACTCCGGGTGGACCTCGAACGCGGGAGGTGGATCCCCGAGGTTGACCGCGGCCAGGACGAAGGACGCGAGCCCCACGAGCACGACCAGGCCCCCTGCTGCGAGGGGCAGGCGCTGCCAGCGCGCAGTGCTGCGCACCTCCGTGACCATCTCCCACCGCCTGTGCTGCCGGGCCGGGTCTCCGCTCGTCATCATGGCGCGTGGGGCGGCCCGAACGGCAGGGGCAGGGGCACCTGGTCTTCGGGCAGGCCCGGCGGAGGTGCGCGCTAGCCTCGTCGGAAGGGCCCTGCGAGCTCCGCGGCTCGACGAGACAGGAGGCAGGTCATGGCGCGGCACCGGATCTTCGGCACGAGCTTTGCGAGCATCTACCCGCTCTACCTCGCCAAGGTCGAGCGCAAGGGCCGCACCAGGCAGGACGTCGACACGGTCATCTCGTGGCTCACCGGGTACGACGCCGCCGGCCTCGAGCGGGTCATCGAGACCGAGGTCGACCTCGAGACCTTCTTCGCCGAGGCGCCGGCGATGAACCCCGACGTCTCCCTCATCACCGGGGTGATCTGCGGTATCCGTGTCGAGGAGATCGAGGACCCGCTGATGCAGCAGATCCGGTACATGGACAAGCTGGTCGACGAGGTCGCTCGCGGCAAGAAGATGACGTCGATCCTGCGCGGCGGGGGTGCCGACGCGGCAGTCGCATCGTGATCGTCCGGGATGCCTCGCGCGAGGACGTCGCGGCGATCTGCGCCTTCGGCCGAGAGCACGTCCCGCCGCACTACGAGCCCCTGATCGGCCGTGCCGCCGCGCAGGCCCAGGTGGAGCGGTGGTGGGGGAGCGACCACGTCAGCGCCGCGACGACCGACGGTCGGGTGGTCGTGGCCGAGGATGCCGGGCAGGTCGTGGGCGTCGGGCAACGCGGCCCGGACCACGTCGTCTACAAGCTCTACGTCCACCCCGGGCACCGCGGGACCGGGCTCGGACCGAGGCTCATCGAGGCTCTCGAGCGGCAGCTGCCTCCCGGTGTCGGGCGGTTGTCCATCGAGCACTTCGCGGCCAACCAGGGAGCTGCCCGGTTCTACGAGCGTGAGGGGTTCGCGGTCGACCGCGTCGAGCCGAGCCCGACCGGGGTGCCCGGGCTGGCGGTCGTCTGGCGGTCGCGGCCGGTGGGCCGGATCACGGACCGACCTCGTCCGCAGGCGGAGGAGCCCCGGGGAGGCCGCTGAGGTTCCACGGCACGACGCCGCCGAAGCTGACCACGCTGACGACGTCCCCTGCGGCGTCCTCGCCCAGGTAGGTCGGGTAGTACCCGTCGCCCCAGCCTGTGCTGAACAGCACGCCGTCGACGCGGTCGCCACTCGACCGTTCGAGGCACTCGTGCCACGTCGAGACGTCGTCGGGATCCGGGAAGAAGGCTGCGATGAACGCCTCGACGACCTCGGTGTCGTCCGGGGCGGCGTCGGGTACGGCGCTCTGCGTCAGGAAGCCTCCGTCGCCCCCGTCGGTCGCGATGCCCAGGTCGGGTTCGCGCGTCCAGGAGACCGGGCTCTTCGGGGAGAGGCGGATCTCGACGAAGGCCACGCGTCGGCCCGAGGTGGGGCTGTCGAGCACCGAGAGGCTCACCGGAGCGTCCCGCACCGTCTCCTCGGCGACACGAGCGGTGACCTCCGGCGAGCCGATCGCTGCGTAGTAGCCCGCACCGGCACCGAGAACGCCGTCCTCGATGTCAAGGGCGGTGGCAGCCTCCACCGCCAGATGGCCGTCGGGGATGTGCTCGCTCCACGATCCGGCGACATCGCGGTCGGCGCCGTCGAGAGCGCTGGGCCTGAGGTTCGTGCGGGAGGCGTCGGCTTCCTCGCGTCCGCACGGGCTGAAGGTGGGGGCGGTTCCGGTCGGAGTCGGTGGCGTGGGCGCCGGGGCGGCGCCTCGCGGTGCGGGTTCGGTCGTGTCGGTGGTCGAGGGAGTCGGGGGAGGCGTGGCGGTCCCACACGCGACCAGCGAGAGGCAGGTCAGCAGGGCAACGGGAGCGATGCCCCGGATGGTGCTGCGAGCCATGCGCACAGCATGGCAGCGCACCTCCCGCAGACGGGCGCGCCAGGCCGATGACTCTCCACGCGACCGCCGGTCAGTACTGCATCGGACCCGTACCGAGGAGACGACATGAGCAGCGTCGACGACACCGGCAAGGCCACGTTCCGCACCACCTTGTGGGCGAGCGGTGGCAACAACGTCGGCATCGTCGTCCCCGACGAGGTCGTGCTGGGCTTCGGTCGCGGCAGGCGCGTCCCGGTGGTCGTGACGATCGACGACAGCTACACCTACCGCACGACGATCGCCTCGATGGGTGGGCGGTACCTGGTGACCTTCAACGCCGAGACCCGCAGGGCCACGGGACGCGGGGCAGGGGACGAGATCGAGGTGGCCCTCACGGTCGACGATGCGCCTCGCACGGTGGAGGTGCCGGCCGCGCTCGCGGAGGCGCTGCGGTCGCATCCTGACGCTGCGGAGGCGTGGGCACAGCTGTCGTACAGCAAGCAGCGGGCGCACGCGCTCTCGGTCGACGGAGCCAAGACGGACGACACCCGCGACCGCAGGGTGGAGAAGGTGCTGGCCGCCCTGGCCGCCGGGTGACGGCGAGCGGGCGCCCGGCCACGCGGCCGGGCACACTGGCCTTCAGGGTCGAGTGCCGGCGTGCGTTCGTGCGGGGCATCCGGCGACGTCGGTCGGCAGCTGCGCGGAAGGACTCGTCATGAAGTTCCTGATCTCGGTGATCGACGACCGGACGGGCTCCGCGACAGCGGACGAGATGGCGTCGATCGACGCCTTCAACGACCGCCTCAAGGCCGAGGGGCACTGGGTCTTCGCCGGCGGTCTCTCCGCGCCCGGCGCGGCCGTCACGATCGACCACCGGGGTGTGGGCGAGGCCCTGCTCACCGACGGTCCCGCCCACGAGTCGAAGGAGTACGTGAGCGGCTTCTGGATCATCGACGCCCCGGACCCGAACATGGCGCTCGAGCTCGCTGCCGAGGGGTCGAAGCACTGCAACCGCAAGGTCGAGCTGCGGGCGTTCCTGGGCGACTGACATCGGGTGCCGAGCGGCGCAGGAGAATGCGCGCGACGCAGCCTGCCCAGCCACCTACCCTGCCGGGATGCCTGACCCGATCTTCGCGGAACCGCGGCTCGCCGCCGTCTACGACCCGCTCGACCCTGACCGCAGTGACCTCGATGCCTACGAGACCATCGTGGTCGAGGAGCTGGGAGCGCGCAGCGTCCTGGACGTGGGGTGCGGCACCGGGACGTTCGCCCTGCGACTGGCCTCGCGGGGGCTCGAGGTCACCGCGCTCGACCCGGCCGCGGCCTCGGTGCAGGTGGCCCGGTCCAAGGCCGGCGCCGACGCGGTGCGGTGGCTCGTCGGCACCGTGGACGACCTTCCTGGCCTCCAGGTCGAGACGGCCACGATGACGGCGAACGTGGCCCAGGTCTTCCTCGACGATGACGAGTGGCACGCCGCGCTCGACGCGACCCGTCGGGCGCTACGCCCCGGCGGCGCCCTCGTCTTCGAGGCTCGACGGCCCGAGGCGCGGGCGTGGGAGGGGTGGACCAAGCAGGCCACCCACCAGGTCGTGGACGTCCCGGGGCACGGTCCTGTCGAGGACTGGGTCGAGGTCACCCAGGTCGACGGCGAGCTCGTCACCTTCGAGTCTCCGACGATCTTCCACGCCGACGGCGCCCGGTTCGAGTCCACCTCGACGCTCCGGTTCCGCTCGCGCGCGGCCATCGAGGAGTCGCTGCAGCACTGCGGGTTCGACCTCATGGACGTGCGCGACCTCGCGCGTGCGCCGGGCCGGGCGTGGCTCTACCTCGCGGGCCGGGCCTAGGGGTCCTTGGAGCACCCGGGTCACCGCACCACGGCAGGGCGCAGCAGCAGCCAGGTCCCGGTGGAGGACAGGGCGATCGCCGCCAGCGCGGCGACGGCCAGCCACCAGAGCTGGAAGGCCTCGGCGATCTCTGCCGCGGCGGGGACCACGACGATCAAGGCGGCCGCGATCACGATCACGACGCCGGCAGCGATGAGCTGCGGACCGCGTGCACCGAAGCGCACCCAGGCCGAGGCGAAGACGCCGCCCACCGTCAGGGCGGTCAGCACCCCGAGGAAGACGATGGGGAGAAGCCGACCGATGTCGCCCGCGCCGAGCACGTAGACGTCGAAGACGTAGAACCCGACGAACCAGTGGTCGGTCGCGCGCTCGACCACGCTCAGCACAGCGAGGATCGCAGCGACGTACGCGGAGGTGATCGCCGCCCAGAGGAGCGTCCCGACGGTGAACGAGCGCCGGGTCGCACCGAGGGTCAGTGCGAAGGGGAAGGTCGTCGCGACCGAGGACACTCCCAGGTACACGAGGAAGCTGAGCAGCGCGTACACGATGCCCGGGTTGCTCTGGGATCCCTGGATCCACTCGGCGGAGCCCGGCTGGCTGCCTGACCGCCAGAACACCAACGAGATCAGGACCGAGAAGACGGCCACCATCCCGGTGATGTAGAGGGGCACGAGGAACGTCGTCTCGCGCCTGTTCATGTGCAGCTTGACGGTGGAGATGACGGCGCTCATGCGCGCACACCCTTCTTCTCGTGGAGGGCCAGGTCGGCCGGCTCGGGCCTGTGTTCTCCGATGGCCGCTACGAGCTCGTGCAGGGAGGCCGGTGCGACGCGGGCCCCGAGGTCACGGGCCGTGGTGCGGGACTCGTCGTCGAGGGCTCCCCAGACCGTCGCGGACATCAGCCCGGCAACCGTGTGGGTGCTCAGCACCGTCGAACGGGCCGTGAGGCCCTGGACCACGTCGGTGGCCCCGCTGAGGGTGAAGGCGAGGTCGCGGACGTCCTCGGCCTCGCTGCTGACGCGGACCGTCCCGCCGTCGAGGATCACGACCCGGTCGAACAGCGCCTCGGACTCCTGCACCAGGTGGGTGGAGAGCACGATGGTGCGGGGGTGCGCGGCGTAGTCGCGCAGGAGCATGTCGTGGAACAGCGCTCGCGCCGTGACGTCGAGGCCGAGGTAGGGCTCGTCGAGCAGCGTGACCGGGGCGCGGGACGCCAGTCCCAGGACGATCGCCACCGACGAGAGCTGCCCGCGCGAGAACTTCTTGATGGGCGTCCTGGCCGGGATGCGGAAGCCGTCGACGAGCTCGGCGGCGACCTCCTCGCTCCAGTGCGGCGCGAAGTCGGGAGCGATCCGCAGCACGTGGTGCAGCCGGTAGTCGTCGGGGTACCGCTGGTTGTCGCGGACGAAGCTGAGCATCGCCAGGACCGACTCGTTCTCGAAGGGTTCCTGGCCCAGCACCTCGACCCGTCCGGAGGAGGGGCGGTCCTGGCCGGCGATGATCGACATCATCGTCGTCTTGCCGGCACCGTTGCGTCCGAGCAGGCCGCAGATCGAGCCCTCGGGGACGGTCACGTCCACGGCGTCGAGGGCGGTGGACTCCCCGAACCTCCGGGTCACCGCCTGCATGTCGATGGCGTTCGTCACTGTTGGCTCGATTCCTCGTCGTCGATCATCTGGCGGAGGGTGGCACGGTCGATGTCCAGCGCGCGGGCCTCCCGCACGAGGGGCGCGACGTACTCCCGACGGAACTCGGCGCGCCGGTTGGTGCGGAGCAGCTCGCGGGCGCCGGTGGCCACGAAGACCCCGATGCCGCGCTTCTTGTAGAGCGCCCCGAGGTCGACCAGGACGTTGACGCCCTTGCTCGCGGTCGCGGGGTTGATCTGGTGGAACACCGCGAGGTCGGTCGCCGACGGCACGGGCGACTCCTCGGGGTGGACCCCGGCAAGGATGTCGTCGGCGATCCGGGCAGCGAGCTGCTGGAAGATCGGTGCGTCCTCCGTGAACATGGAGCCACCGTACCCCATTAGTGGACTAATGGACCTATGGACCTCCGGGTCAGCGCACGAGCCGTCCTGGAACCAGCGGCACGTCAGGCTTGGGCAAGCCCGAGGACGTGCCGATGAGTGTGCATGGGGTCCACAGAGCGACGAGCACCGACCGGCGACGCTCGAACCCTCGGGGGCCTGCACCGCTCCTTGCGCGAGGGCCACCGGCGCCAGGCCCCCAGCCGTGCGCGCTGAACAGGAGTCGACCCCTGGGCTCGCCGTCCTAGGCCGTGCGTTCCTCGCGGCGATTCCCCTCCTGTGGCTGACCGCGTACCTCACGCGACCGCTCTGGATCGACGCGCCCAGCGAGGACGGCCTCCCGGCGCACCCGCTGTCCATCACGTTCTTCGTGCTGTCTCTCTCGATCGGTGCCGTGACGCCGTGTCTCCTGCTGCCGGTCGGGCCAGCGGGGGGATGCACGGTCGAGCCGTCCGGGGTGCTCGTGGTCCCCACGGTGCTCGGCCGGCGCCGTCTCGAGCTCGACCGGCTCATGCGCGTCGGAGCGCTCACGCTCGTCGGGGGTGGCCCGATCGCCCCTGACGTCGTCTGCCTGCGCTACGGGCGGTTCCGCTGGGTGGTCGTGGCTCTCGGGGTCAGCCCTCGCCTCACGTCGCCCCTGCGCGGCATCGTCGAGCGGGCTGCCGATGAGAGACCAGAGATCTTCTCGGCTCGTGCCCGCACCTTGCTCAAGGTTGGTTCTCGACCAGGGTTCCCGCAGAGGCTCGCCCTCGGCACCGTGAGCTTCGTCCTCGGGATGGCCGCCTACGGCGCGTGGCTGTGCCTCGCCTGGGCGTTCGTGCTCGTGGGGTGGATGCCGCACAGCTGACGAGGCCTCCGCGAGCTGCCCAGCGCCCTCCCGGGGCCCGTGCTCGAGTCCCTCGCGACCCGCCGTCTGGTACAACGAGAGCCTGCGACCGGCGGAGGTGAGAGGTGTGCCCACGGGCCCGGGACGGCACACCGTGCTGACCAAGGCGAAGAGCGAACCCTTCGGTTCGCTGCGCCAGCGACCGACCTCGCGCGAGGAGCGGTTCGCCATCGGCAAGGGGCTGCGCCAGCAGGTCACCCGCCGAGCGCTGGGGGAGTGGAAGGCCCCGGACGGTCGGACGGACCCGATCGCGCTCATCCAGCAGTCGCACCGGGGGCGGCGCGAGGACCTCGTCCCCATCCGGGTGGCCCGGATGATCACCTCGCCGTACGGCTTCCTGCGGGGCGCGGCGATCGTGATGGCCGAGGACGTCGCGGGGCTGCCGGCCACCGGGATCACCCCGGTGATCTGCGGGGACGCGCACCTGGGCAACTTCGGCTTCTACGCCTCGCCCGAGGGTGAGCTGGTCATCGACCTGAACGACTTCGACGAGGCCCATCCCGGCGCCTGGGAGTGGGACCTGCGGCGGCTCGTCGCGAGCATCTGGGTGGCCGGTCGGCAGAACTCCGCGAGCGAGGACCACTGCGCCGACGCCGTGATGTCCTGCGTCGCGGCCTACCGGGCGGAGGTCGACTTCTTGGCTGAGCAGCCGCTGCTGATGCGCTCGTACAACCGCCTCGACGTCAAGCGGCTGCACGAGACCGCCTCGGACAAGACCCTCCGCGCCGAGATCAAGCGGGCTGCCCGGAGGGCACGGAGCCGGACGAGCGACCGCGCGCTCCCGCGCTTCACCCACGAGCACCAGGGCCAGCGGCGGATCGTGCAGGAGCCGCCCCTGATCACCGAGGTCCGCGAGCCGGAGCGCGAGCACCTGGCGGCAGCCCTGGACGGCTACCTCGAGACCCTCGCCCCGCACTGGCGGCGGCTGGTGGGCGGCTACACCCTCGTCGACATCGCCCACAAGGTGGTGGGTGTCGGCAGCGTCGGGCTGCGGGCCTACGTCGCGCTGCTCGAGGGCAGCGACCCCGACGACGTGCTCTTCCTCCAGCTCAAGCAGGCGCGCCGGTCCGTGCTCGCCCCGTTCGTCCACGGCGACAGCGCCTGGCACGCCCACCAGGGGCAGCGGGTCGTGGAGTACCAGCAGGCCCTGCAGACCGTGAGCGACCCGCTCCTGGGGTGGGCCACCGCCGACGGCCGTCAGTACTACGTGCGGCAGTTCCGCAACATGAAGGGCACCGTCCCCCTCGACGGGATCGACGCCGCAGCCCTGGCGGACTACGCCGGGATCGTCGGCCACCTGCTGGGCAAGGGCCACGCCCGCACGAGCGGCGCGTCGATGATCGCCGGGTACGTGGGTGGGTCCCGCAAGCTCGACCGCGCCATGGTCAGGTTCGCCCGTGCCTACGCCGACCAGACGGAGGCCGACCACGCCCAGCTGGTCCGTGCCGTGAAGCGCGGTGCGATGCCGGTCGCATGACCGGGTCGGTCCTGGGCGGCCACGTCAGTCCTGGGCGACCAGCGGCAACGACCGCCCGCTGCGGAACCGCCTGGGCTGCCCGTCGACCGGGTCGGTGAAGGCGACCTCAGCCGCGAGGAGCTGCAGGGGGTGGCGGAAGTCGTCGACCGGGACGTCCCGCACCGCCGGGTACAGCGGGTCGTCGACGATCGGGATGCCGAGCCCGTGCAGGTGCAGGCGCAGCTGGTGGGTGCGGCCCGTGCGGGGGGTCAGGCGGTAGACCCCGAGGCCGTCCACCTCGCTCTCGAGCTCGACGAGGGTCTCGGCGTTGACGGGCTCGTCCGGCACCACCTCGGCGCACCAGCTCCCGCGCTCCTTGCGGATGTGGTTCCGCACGACCATCGGCAGCTCCAGATCGGCCCGCAGCGGAGCGAGCGCCCGGTAGGTCTTGTCGACGGCGCGTCGCTCGAAGGCCGTCTGGTACGGACCCCGCCACCGCGCCTCGGTCGCGAGCATCAGCAGACCGGAGGTGATCCGGTCCAGGCGGTGCAGCGGCGAGAGCTCGGGCAGGTCCAGCTCCGCGCGCAGCCGGACGACGACGCTCTGCCGCACGTGCTCGCCCCGCGGGATCGTCGCGAGGAACGGGGGCTTGTCCACGACGACGAGGCGCTCGTCCCGGTGCACCACGTGGATGCGACCCGGCACCTCCGGCTCCTCGCGCAGGTCACGGTGGAACCACACGAACCGTTGCGGCGCGTACGGATCCTCCTCGAGGACCGCGCGCCCGTCCTCGTCGACGAAGCGCCCCTGGGCGAGCATCCCAGGAACGTCGACGTGCTGCGGGAGCCGGTGCGCCAGCCACGCGCCCATCGTCGGCCACGGGTCCGGGCGCTCGCGATCGCGGGGCGGGGTGCACAGCCGCGCAGCGGCGAGGCCGTGGCGTGCCGGGAGCGGTGAGCGGGGAGGCACGGGTCGATGCTACAAACCCGCCCGGCGGCGGCGGCCCAGGTCGCGCGCCGCCGTCGCCGACCACCGAGGATGGTCGCGTGACGTCCTCGCCGACCGACCTGCGCCGCCGGTGGCTCTTCGCCGACCAGCTCGGGCCGCACTTCCTCGACCACCCGGACCAGCCCGTGCTGCTCGTGGAGTCCCGTGCGGTCTTCCGTCGACGGCGGTTCCACCGGCAGAAGGCGCACCTGGTGCTCTCCGCCCTGCGTCACCGCGCGGCCGAGCTGGGAGACCAGGCCGTCCTCCTGCGTGCGGACACCTACGGCGAGGCGCTCGCCCAGGTCGGTGAGCCTCTTGACGTCTGCGCCCCGACCTCACGCGCTGCCCTCGGCCTCGTCGAGCGCCGGCCCGGGCTCGAGGTGCTGCCGCACCGCGGCTTCGTCACCGCGCGGCCGGACTTCGAGCGCTGGGCGACGGCGCAGCGAGGCGGGCTGCTCATGGAGAACTTCTACCGGACCGCGCGACGCGTCCACGGCGTGCTGATGGACGGCGACGACCCTGCGGGTGGGCGGTGGAACTTCGACCACGAGAACCGCGAGCCCCCGCCGCGCACCCCCACCCTCGACGTCCCCGAGCCGTGGCTGCCGCAGGAGGACGAGATCGACGCCGAGGTCCGCCAAGACCTCGATCGCTGGGAGGCCGACGGCGACGTCACCTTCGTCGGGAGGGACGGGCCTCGCCGCTTCGCCGTCACCCGCGACGAGGCCGTGGCGGCCCTCGACCGGTTCGTCGACCACCGGCTGCCGACCTTCGGTCGCCACGAGGACGCCATGCTCGCTGCGGACCCGTGGATGTCCCACTCGATGCTCTCGGCAGCGATGAACCTCGGCCTGCTCGACCCGCGTGAGGTCGTCGAGCGCGCGGAGGACGCCTACCGGTCCGGCCACGCGCCCCTCGCCAGCGTGGAGGGGTACGTGCGCCAGGTCATGGGCTGGCGGGACTACGTGTGGCACGTCTACTGGCACACCGGCCCGACCTACAAGCAGTCCAACGCCCTCGCGGCCCGCGCCCCGCTGCCCACGTGGTTCCGCGAGCTCGACGCCGACGCCGTCGAGGCCCGTTGCCTCCGCGAGGTGCTCGGGCAGGTGCGGGACACCGCGTGGGTGCATCACATCCCGCGTCTGATGGTGCTCGGAAACTGGGCGCTGCAGCGGGGCTACGACCCCGCCGAGCTCACCGACTGGTTCCACGAGTGCTTCGTCGACGGCTACGAGTGGGTCATGCAGCCCAACGTCGTCGGCATGAGCCAGCACGCCGACGGCGGCTTCATGGCCACCAAGCCCTACGCCTCGGGCGGGGCGTACATCAAGCGCATGTCGGACTACTGCGGCGGGTGCCGCTACCGGCCTGACGTCCGCGTCGGGGAGGACGCCTGCCCCTTCAGCGCGGGCTACTGGTGGTTCCTGGACCGCAACCGGGAGCGGCTGGCCCCGAACCGGCGGATGGCCCAACCCCTCGCCGGTCTGGGGCGACTGCGCGACCGCGAGGCCCTCGTCGAGCAGGAGGAGCTGAGGGGCGCGTCGCCGCCCTAGGCAGGTGCGAGCGGCGGAGCAGGGTCACGGTGCCGCTGGGGCGGGTGCCGTGACCGGTGCCGCGGCCGGCCCGAACCCGGAGCGGGTCATCTCGCCCCACACCGACGGTCCCCGCATGAACGTGGCCTTCAGGCGCCACAGGACGGTGACCGGCAGGTAGACCACCTGCTCGGCGACCGCGACGACCAGCAGACGCAGCAGGTCCCGGGTCGAGAGGTACTGGCGCAGGTTGCGTTCCTCGGACCAGATCGCCGTGACGGTCGCGACCAGGCCCGCGGTCATGACGGCGGCGACCAGCGCAGCGCCCAGGACCGGGTCGAACACCCCCAGGGCGACCACCAGGATCATCGTGAGCATCCCAGCTCCCTGGATCAGCGGGGCGAAGAGCTCGAAGAGCACCAGCTGGGGCATCCCGACCATGCCGATGGCACCCCACCGGGGCCGCCCGACCAGGTCGGCGTGCTCCTGCAGCGCCTGGACGAGGCCCCGGTGCCAGCGCACCCGCTGCCGTGCCAGCACCGCCCACGTCGCGGGCACCTCGGTCCACAGGATCGCTTCGGGGACCTGCACCACCCGTGGGCTCGAGCCCGGGTGGGCGAGCCGGTGGTGGCGCAGCAGGCGCAGGGTGATGTCGAGGTCCTCACCCAGGTGGCCGACGGTGTAGCCGCCCACGGCCCGGACGGTCCCGGTGCGGAACAGCCCGAAGGCCCCGGAGACCAGCGTGACGGCCCCGGCGCGGGCCAGTCCCGTGCGGCCGATGACGAAGGCGCGCAGGTACTCGAGCAGCTGGCACGCGGCGAGGAAGCTGCGCGGAACCCTGGCGTCGGTGACGGTGGTGCCTTCGACCGCGCAGTCGTTGATGGGAAGGATCGTGCCGCCGGCAGCCACCACGTCCCGGCCGCCCTCGGTGAACGCGGCGACGGCCAGGCTGATCGCCCGGCGGTCGAGGAGTCCGTCGCCGTCCACCACCAGCAGCAGCGGGCGGGTCGCGGCGTTGATGCCGGCGTTGACGGCATCGGCCTTGCAGCCCCCGGCGTCCTTGCTGATGACCCGCAGACGCACGTCACCCAGCGGCAGGTAGTGCCCACGGACCGTGGCGGTGGTCAGCCCGGCGAGTCCCGGCGGTGGGGGAGCGACGGGCGCCAGGTGAAACGCCTCGACGAGGTGGGCCAGGGTGTCGTCGGTGGACCCGTCGTCCACCACGACGATCTCCAGGTCGCGGTAGTCCGAGGCCAGCAGCGCACGGACGGTCGGCACGATGACCGGACCCTCGTTGTGGGCCGGCACCACGATCGAGACCCCTGGGGGGCGGTTCGTCGCGGTGAGGTGGTGCAGCTGACCGGGACGCAGCGTGCCGCGATGGTCGCGCAGGTGCAGGTTCGCCCCCACCGCGAGGGCCGCCATCGTCAGCTGCAACGCGATGGTGTAGACCGCGCCGATGACGAACCAGGTGCTGATCGCCTCGTAGACCCACGTCGGGGGCTGGACCCACCCGGCCCACGGCATCACCGCGCACCGACCATGTCGGCGACCTGCGGACCCCTGGGCGTGGGGACGGTGGCCACCAGGCCGCCCAGGGCGGCGCGCACCGCGGCGTCCGGATGCCGGGCTGCTGCCGCGTGCAGGACCGTGATCATCTCCGGGCGGGCGGCCAGCACACGGACCGCTCGGCGGGCCCGCTCGGCGTGGACCGGGTCGACCAGGGCGCTGAGCAGCCCACCGGTGACCACGTGCTCCTGAAGGGCGGTGGTGATGGCCGTGGTCACGAACGGCGTCGCCTGACCCAGCAGGCTGGTGAGGACGACGGCTCCGTCGGGGACGGAGGCCAGGGCGGCCGCGGCCCGGTGACGCACGGCCCAGGCCGGGTCGTCCAGGGCAGCGATCAGCAGAGGGATGGTGGTGGGCCCAGCCATGACGCCCAGGGCCGTCGCGGCCAGGGCCCGCACACCCTGGTCGGGGTCGCCCGTCCGGTCTGCCAGAGCGGTCAGGGTCAGCTCGGTGGGGATCCCGGCGAGGGCGCTCACCCCGGCACGACGCAGGGCGGCGTCGGGGGAGCGGGTCGCATCCACGAGCAGGCCCAGGGCGGTGGAGGGGTTGACGGTGTGGGTGACCAGCGAGACCAGCAGCGGTGACCGCGCGCCCCGGGCCCACGCCTGGGTCACCGCCTGACCGACCTGGGGGCTGGGGTGCGTGCGGAGCAGCTCGGCGAGCTCACCGGCCACGTGCGGCTCCTCGTGGGTCAGCATCCGGACGATCGCGCTGGGCGCGGTGTCCGGGGCCGTCGCCAGGTAGGCGCGGGCGGCCGCGATCCGCACCCGGTGGTCCGTGTCACGCATCGCCTGGTGCAGCGACGGGGTGTGGTCCGCCCCACCCAGCAGGCCGATGATCTCGACGGCTGCGACCCGTCGGGCCGGCTCGGCGTGGTGCAGACCGGTCAGGAGGTGGTCGATCAGGTCCAGGGCTGTCGACAGGACCGTGACTCTCTCGCGGTGCTCCGCCCCCAAGGTGGTGGCGACGGAGGTGACGATGTCGAGCACCTCCTGGCGGTGGCGTCCGCGAGCCGTGGCACGCAGGGCGTCCGTGGCAGCACCGGCGTCTCCTCGGCGCAGGCCCAGGGCGACCACGGTCTGGGAACGCAGATGGGTCCGCCGGTCGGCGACCCGGCGTGACGCACGCTCGCGCAGGGCCCGGCCCGCGGTGGTGAGCACGACCAGGGCGACGAGGACGGCGGCCAGGCAGCCCAGCACGACCAGGGTCACGGTCAGCACGTGACAGCCCCCAGCCCTGCGGTCGCGCCGCACGTGAGGTGGTGGCGGCGGAGCTGTGCAGCGACGACGGCGCGGAGCAGGCGCGGGCTCCACGGCCGCGGCAGGACGTGGTCGGCGCCGGCGTCCAGGAGCTCGGCGCCCACCGCGGGGTCCGCCGTCGGGGTGATGACCATGATCGTGGGGTGCGTGCCCTGGGCGTGGCGGCGCACGCCGGCCAGGGTCTCCTCGGCCGGCCCGGCGGCGGTCGGGTCGCCCAGCAGCAGGATCGGGGCCGCGGCGGGGTCGGCCAGCACGTCGGCCAGGTCACGCACGTGCACGCGGTGCCCGGCGCCGCGCAGCACCTCTGCCGTGAGCAGACCGGAGACGTCGTCGCGGTCGCAGACCACCACGTCCGCGCCGTGGGTCAGGCCGAGGTCGACGTCGCGGATGCCCGGCGCGGGAGCCCACGGACCGCCTGGCTCGTGCCCGGGACGGGTCGTGCTGGGCGGGGGCATCAGCGGGTCGTCCTATCGGCGAGGTGCGTGGCGGACCGGTTCCGGGGCGGCACGCTGGGCGTCGGTGACGTCAGCCGGCTGTGGATGCGTCATGATGTTCCCATCGACCGCGGCCGACGCTTCTGAGGAGAACGCCGACGGGGCAGGACCTGCCGCCGTCCGGATCGCTTGCCGCGCAGGCGCGGTTCCGCCGCCCGGCCGGCCCCGTGGCCGCGCTGCCATGTCCGACCGCCGTCGCGGCGTGGACATCGACGAGGAGGACATGTGGCACGACCAGGTCAGCGTGGGTCCGGTCGCGCGCGCACCCAGCCCGGCGGCTCGCGGCGCCGCTCTGCGCGTCCCACCGAGAAGGGGATCCTCCCGGTGCTCGCCGAGCTGGCCGGTGAGGTCGACAGCGCGGTGCAGCGGCCTCCCACGCGCCCGGCGGTGCGGACCAAGTTCCAGGTCGTGGCCCTGCTGGTGCGCGAGGAGCGCACCCGCGTCAAGGCCGACGCGGGTCAGACCGAGGCCCAGCGCACCAAGCAGCTCAAGCGGCTCGACGGCGTGGCGACGATGCTGGCCAAGACCGCCGCCCGGGACACCTCGTTGCTCGAGCTCCTCGCCGAGGACGCCCGGGTCTCCGACACGGCTCGCGCCTACAAGGCCACCGTGATGCGTGCCGGGGGTCTCGAGCCGCCCGAGGAGCCTGCGCCCACCGAGCCGGCCCCGCAGGCCGCCCCGGTGCCCGGCGCCGAGAAGCAGGTGGTCCCCCGCTCGGTCATCTCCCGCCAGCTCGCGAACCCTTTCCTCGCCCCGGACCACGAGGCCGCGGCCGAGCGCACCGCGACGCGGCCCCGCCGACTGGCGGGGTGGGAGCTCCTCGAGCCGCTGTTCCGGTCCTTCGAGCACGCCGCCACCGGCGCCCCTGCCTGCATGCCGCTGCCCGAGGCCAGCTCGGTGCCCGCCGCCCTGGGCCGGGAGCTGATGCCGCACCAGGCCCGGGTCGTCGCGGCCGCTGCCCGCGGTCATCGCACCTTCCTGCTCGCCGACGAGCCCGGCCTCGGCAAGACCGCCCAGGCCCTGCTCGCCGCCCAGGCGGCCGACGCCTTCCCGCTGCTCGTCGTGGTGCCGAACGTGGTCAAGACGAACTGGGCGCACGAGGTCGGGCTGTGGACCCCGCAGCGCCGCGCCACGGTCGTCCACGGCGACGGCGACGACATCGACGGGTTCGCGGACGTCGTGATCGTCAACTACGAGCTCCTCGACCGGCACGTCGGCTGGCTCGCCGACCTCGGCTTCCGCGGCATGGTCGTCGACGAGGCCCACTTCATCAAGAACAAGCGCTCCCAGCGCTCCCAGCACGTGCTGGCGCTCGCCGAGCGGATCCGGGCCCGTGCCGGTCGGCCGCTCCTCATGGCGCTCACCGGCACCCCGCTGATCAACGACATCGAGGACTTCCGGGCGATCTGGCAGCTCCTCGGCTGGATCGACGACAAGACCCCCCTCGGCCCGCTGATGGCTGCCCTCGAGGACAGCGGGCTCACCCCGGCCGACCCTGGCTTCTACGCCGCCGCGCGGTCCAGCGTGATCGACATGGGCATCGTGCGGCGCCGCAAGGCCGACGTCGTCGCCGACATCCCGGCCCGCCGGGTGGCGGACCTGCCGGTCGAGCTCGACGGTGCGGTCGGTCGTTCGATCCGCGCAGCCGAGGAGGTGCTCGCCCGGAGGCTGGTGCAGCGCTACCGGGCTGCCCTCGAGGCGCGCACGAGCGACGTCGTCGTCGACGGGATCGACCACGCGCTCGCCCGCCGGGTGGCAGCTGCAGAGCTCAAGGACTCGAGCTCGAAGGCCAAGGGCGAGAACGTCTTCACGATGGTCCGACGCATCGGCCAGGCCAAGGCCGGGCTGGCCGCCGACTACGCCGCGCAGCTGGCCCGCAACGTCGGCAAGGTGGTGTTCTTCGCCAAGCACGTCGACGTGATGGACCAGGCCGAGCAGACCTTCGCCGACCGCGGCATCCGCTACGCCTCGATCCGCGGCGACCAGACGCCCAAGGTCCGCGAGAAGAACATCGCCGCGTTCACGGAGGACCCCGAGGTCTCGATCGCCGTGTGCTCGCTGACGGCCGCGGGCGTGGGCCTCAACCTGCAGGTGGCCTCCAACCTGGTGCTCGCCGAGCTGTCCTGGACTTACGCCGAGCAGACCCAGGCCATCGACCGCATCCACCGGATCGGCCAGGCCGAGCCCGTCACCGCCTGGCGGGTGATCGCCGCGCAGACCATCGACGCCAAGATCGCCACGCTGATCGACAGCAAGTCGGGGCTGGCGGCCCGGGCGCTGGACGGAGCCGGCGAGGACGAGACCTCATCGACCGACGTGCAGCTCGACGCCCTCGTCGGCATGCTCACCGACGCGCTCGCCGCTGAGGGTGTGGTCTGAGGGACCGCTGGGCACGCACGGCCCAGCGTTTCGTCGCGCAGGGCTGATCTGGTCACGGCACGATGGCTGTCATGCCCGGTGAGACGCGTGAGCTGCCGATGTTCCCGCTGGGCTCCGTGCTGTTCCCCGGCATGCCGCTGCCGCTGCGGGTCTTCGAGCCGCGCTACGTCGCGATGCTCTCCGCGGTGCTCGGCGATCCCGAGCGCGAGTTCGGCGTGGTGCTCATCGAGCGCGGCTCCGAGGTCGGCGGGGGAGACGTCCGGTTCGGTGTCGGCACCGTCGCCCGGATCGCGCGGGTCGAGATCAGCGAGGGGACGCTCGAGCTGCTCGCGACCGGAGCCGCACGTTTCGAGGTGGTCCGCTGGCTGGAGGACGAGCCGTTCCCGCGGGCCGAGGTGCGCGAGCTCGAGCCCCTCGCGGTGGACGCAGCGACCGTGCCCGCCCTCGCCTCGGCTGAGGGTCTGGTGCGCGCGACCCTGACCAGAGCGAGCGAGTTCGTCGAGCTGCCGTGGGCGCCCGACGTCGAGCTGTCGCCCGACCCCTCCCATCGCATCTGGCAGGTCGCCGGCATCGCCCCCCTCGGCTCGCTGGACCAGTTCGCCATGCTCCGGTCGACGACCGCCGCGGAGCTGCTGGCCACGCTGGTCGAGGAGACGCAGGCAGCGGATGCCCGCTTCACCGCCAGCTGGGCGGATGACGAGCAGGACGACGACGCTCCGTAGGCCGGTCGAGGGGCGCAGCGGGCGGGACGCCGACGTCGTCGAGCACCGCGAGAAGGTAGCCCTCCGCGTCAGCGGATGACTACCTTCTCGCGAACACGATCTGCGCCGGGGCGCAGATCACAGGGGTGGAGGTGGCGGGAATCGAACCCGCGTCCGACGGCAGTGAACCAGGGCTTCTCCGAGTGCAGTCTGCTGTGCTTTTCTCGGCCCCAGCACTCACGCAGACGAGGTGCTGACGGGCTCAGTCACAGTGCAAGTCCCCGCAGCCCCTGTGACGCAGGCTGCGAGCAGTGGCTCTCTAGATGACGCCAGACACTGAGTCGAGAGCTACCTCAGGCTGACGGACTTCAGGACTCGCTCAGGCGGCGAGTGCGAAGTCGGTGCGCTTGGAATCGGCACCTATTGGTTTGCAAGGAGCGTTTACGAGATAACCTTGCATCCTCGACTCGCTTCTCCTGGATCGACAACCATCGTCGAAACCGATCACCCCCTGTGCAGTTGTCAAGCACTCGCTCCAGCAGCCGGAGCCGCGGGGTCGAGCAGTCCAACTCTACGCGACAACGGCCGCGGCGTCGCCGGTATTCCGGCGAGGGAGCCCGCCAGAGGTCCCCGACGACGCTGTGGCCTGCGCGACCACCCTCAGTGCTTGCGCCGCCGCGGTGTCAGCACGTCGAGCAGCAGGCTGCCGGCGATGCCCGCGAGCCACACGTCCTTGGCGATGGCCAGGCCGTCGGAGGTCGGGCGCACCGAGCCCTCCTTGGTCAGGCCCGGGGTCTTGAGGTACATCCGCAGCAGCCCGCCGGAGAACGCCCCCAGGGCCACGGCCACCACGCTCGTCGGGACGAAGGGCAGCAGCAGCGCGGTGCCGAGGGCGATCTCGGCGCGGGACAGGTTCTTGACGAACTCCTGCGGGTCCATGTCCGCGACCTCGGGGTACGTCCCCGCGGCCATGCCGTGCAGCCCCGCGGCGGTCTCCGCGTCGGCGTTGCGCTTGTTCAGGCCGGAGTCCAGGATCAGCGCCCCGGCGGCGAGGCGGCCGGGCAGGTGGGCAAGGCGAAGGCTCATGGTTCTCCTCGGGTCGTGACGGTGCGGCTCCGACGAACCTACGTCGGAGCCGCACCGGGCGCGCGTCGTCCCCGGCGTCAGCGGTCAGCGGTGAAGAACTCCCACATCAGCGCGTTCGCGGAGATCTCGTCCGTGGGGGTGCCGAGCACGGAGACGTACTCGGCGTGCAGGCCTTGGTCGCCGCCTGGCCAGACGTGACCCACCCCCTCCATCACGTGCTCGACGAGCTCGTTGCCCTCGCTGCAGCTCGTGTACGTCGCGGTCGTGATCGCTCCGCTGGTCTCCGTGGTGGGCTCGGCCTCGCAGCCGTTGATCTCGGCCCACCGGTCGGTGGCCTGCTGCGCGCTGTACCCCCAGTAGGGCGCGCCGCCGCCCTCGGCCGGGTTGATCGGGTCCTCGGTGCCCGTGAAGGCGATCACCGGGGTGCCGCTGGCCGGGTCGCACGTGGCGGCGTCCGGCTCGAGGCCGGTCTCGCTGTCGGCGGCCTCGACCGGCACCCCGGCCCGCAGCCCGACCACGGGGGCGATCGCGGCGAGCAGCCCGGGGTCCTCGCACGCGACGGCCGAGATCATGCGCCCGCCCCCGGAGTACCCCGTGGCGTAGACCTGCTGGGTGTCGACGCACAGGTCAGCAGCCACGGTGTCGACCAGCTCGGCGACGAAGGCACCGTCGTCCGGGGTGCCGGCCGGGGCGTCGGTCACGCCGGGCACGTTCCACGCCCACGTGCCCTCGTCCCCACCGGGCACCGAGCCCTGCGGTACGACGAGCACGAAGCCCTCGGCCTCGGCGGTCTCCTCGAGCAGGCTGATCTGCAGCAGCATCTCGGGGGTGTTGTTGGAGCCGTGCAGCGCCAGGACCGCGGGGGCGAGCGTCTCGCCGTCGTGCGCCTCGGGGACGTAGACCTCAGCGGTGCGCTCGACGCCGTCGACCACCAGGTCCAGGGTGCTGCGGCCCGGAGCCGGGGCCTCGCAGGCCACGGTCTCGGTCGCGTCCCCCTCGGGGGAGGTGGTGGGCTCCTCGCTCGCGCTGCAGGCGCCCAGGGCCGTCAGCGCAAGGACGCCGAGGGCCGCTCCGGTCGCCCGTCGCGGTGACGGGGCAGGGCCGGACGCCGTCGTCCCTGCGGTGGGGGTGGTGGTCTGCCATGGCGACATCGACATGCGGTGCTCCTTCATCTGGGCAGGGGGCATCGCAGCGGCACGGCCGGGCGGCCGACGCTGTGCTGCGTCCTGCTGTGGGTGGGTCGGGCTGGAGAGGGGGCAGAGAGGGTGGGCTCAGGCGGGACGGGCGCTCAGGTGAGCAGGGCCGCCATCTCGTCGTGGGTCGCGACCAGGTCTCGCCGCAGGGCGAGCTGGAGCTGCCCGCCCTGCCGCACGACGACGACGACCTCGGCCAGCTCGCGCAGGCCCGTCTCGTCGGCCGCGGCGTCCTCGTGCAGGGTCAGGCGCAGGCGGGAGTAGCAGTGGGTCAGGTCGCGGACGTTGGCGGGCCCGCCCGCCAGCCGGAGGATCTGCTCGGCGAGTGAGCTCACGCGGTGCCTCCCGCGGTGGAGTAGTCGCTCGGCGAGCCTGAGCCCGCCGCGGCCCCGCCCGCGGTGAGGCGGGACACGTGCAGAGCGAGGTACAGGCGCTCGTCCTCGGTCACGTCCCAGCCGAAGCGCTCGGTGAGCAGGGCGCCGATGCGGGTCGCGCAGGCGTAGGCGCGAGGGCGGGCGGCGCGGACCGCGTCGTGCAGGTCGTCCCCGGTGACGGGGCTCGGCGGGCCGCCCTGCTGCTCGCGGAGGAAGAGGTGGCGCAGGTGCGTGACGAACCGCGCGACGTCGAGGGACTGCTCGTCGATCTCGATGCCGTACTCGGCGCGGATGATCGCCAGGGTCTCGGTCAGCACCTCGGTCATGCGGACGGTCGTGCTCATGTCCGGTGCCCCGAACTGCGCGTTGACGAAGTGCAGGGCCAGGGGGATGGCCTCGAGGTCGGGCAGGCGCACGCCCCGTCGCTCCTCGATGATCCCCAGGGCCACCCGGCTGAACGCGACCTCGGCCGGGTACAGGTAGGGGACCTCCCACTGCAGGGGGTACTCGATCTGCGAGCCGTCCTCGGCCCGTCGCAGGGCGAAGCTGATGTGATCGGCCAGCGGCACCAGCACGTGCTCGGTCACGTGGTCGCCCAGCGCCTCGCGGCCCGCCCGGACGATCTCCTCGGTCACCTCGATGTCTGGGAGGGGGATCTCCTCGACGAAGGCGGCGATGCGCTCGGCGGTCTGCGTGCCGGTGGCCACGAAGGTGCGCTCGACCCGCTCGGTGTCGACCGCGTCACCGGCGTGGGCCTGGAAACCCAGCCCGCGGCCCATGAGCACGTGCTCCGCACCTCGCTCGTCCACACCGAGCACGACGTTGTTGTTGAAGACCTTGCTGACCTGCACGCGCCTCCTCCTTCGCAGCTCGCGTGAACGACAGGGACCATGATCCTCCTGGGCCCACCGGCCGGGGGAGCCGACAGGCCCAGGAGGGGATCAGGAGCCGGAGACGACGCGCGCCCCCAGCCCAGGGTCAGGGCAGCGGGATCACTGCACCACGGTCAGCACCGTGGACCCGAGCTGCACCGCACCGGGATCCGTGACGACGACGCTCGGCACCTCGCTGGTGTTGGTCACCAGCACGACGGTGGTGGGGTCGTAGCCCGCGTCCCGCACCCCGTCGAGGTCGACCGTGCCGAGCAGCTCGCCCTGGGCGACCGTGGCGCCCTGCGTGGCGGCCGTGGTGAAGTGCTGGCCCTTGAGCTGGACGGTGTCGATGCCGACGTGGACCAGCAGCTCGACGCCGTCGGCCGTGCGGATGCCGAAGGCGTGCGGCATGACGCTGACCAGCTCGCCCGCGACCGGGGCGTGGATCTCGCCCGAGGTCGGCACCAGGCCGACCCCCTCACCCAGGGCCCCCGAGGAGAACACCTGGTCAGGAACCTCGGCCAGGGCGATCACGCGACCCTCGAGCGGGGCCCCCACCTCGACCACCGCGGTGCGGGTCATCGTCGCGGTCCCACCACCCGCGGCAGCAGCACTGCCCGTGGCGGTCGCGGCGTCGTCGGCCGGGGTGTCGTTCGTGGCGACGTCCTCGGCGGGGACGGCTGCCGGGGCTGAGGCGGGCAGGTCCTTGAAGCCGAGGGTGAGGGTCAGGACGAGGGCCAGGGCGATGGCCACCCCGGTACCGATCAGCTGCATCGTGAAGCTGCCGACGTTGATCGTCGAGGTGATGGTGATGAGGCCCGGCAGGACGAAGCCCTCGGCGGCCGAGCCACCCGCGGCGGCGATGCCACCACCGACGGCACCGGCGATCACGCCGTAGACGAAGGGCTTCTTGAGGCGCAGGGTCACGCCGTAGATGGCGGGCTCGGTGACACCGGCGAGGAACCCGGAGACCGTGGACGGACCGGCGATCTGGCGCAGCTCGGCGTTGCGGGTGCGGATGAACACACCGAGGGCGGCAGCGGCCTGGGCGAGCACCGCGGCGAAGAGCGGGCCCGTCAGCAGCGAGTAGCCCTGGACGCCCAGGTCGTTGGTGATGATCGGGACGAAGGCCCAGTGCAGGCCGAAGATCACGAAGACCTGCCACAGGCCACCCATGAGGGCACCGCCCACGGCGGGGCTCAGGGACCACAGCGACTCGATGCCGTTGGAGATGCCCTGGCCGGCGTAGGTGGTGGCCGGGCCGATGGTCAGCAGGGTGAGCGGCACCAGCACGAGCACCACGAGCATGGGGGAGAGGAAGTTGCGCACGGTGCTGGGCAGCACCCGGTGCAGCCAGCGCTCGAGGTGGCTCTGCACCCACACGGCCACGATGATCGGGATCACCGAGGAGACGTAGCTGACCATCACCACCGGCAGGCCGAAGAAGCTCACCGGGTCGCCGGTGTTGAGGGCCATGATGTCCGGGTAGACGAGGGCTCCGGCGATGGCCATGGAGACGAACTGGTTGGCACCGAACCGCTTGGCCGAGGTCACCGCGAGCAGGATCGGCAGGAAGTGGATGAGCGCGTCCGAGGCCGCGTACAGGATCGTGTAGCTCTGCGTGGTGGCGTCGAGCCAGCCCACGGTCACCACGAGGGCCAGCAGGGCCTTGAGCAGACCGGTGCCCGCCAGGGCCCACAGGATCGGGCTGAAGATCGAGGAGATCAGGTCGATCGCGCGGTTGAGGATGTTGCCCTTCGGGCCCGCGTCGGCGGTCTGGGCGCGCTCGCCGGTCAGCGAGGAGATCTTGCCGAGCTCGGCGTAGACCGTCGGCACGTCGTTGCCGATGACGACCTGGAACTGGCCGCCGCTCTCGACCACGGTGATGACGCCGGGGGTGGCCTCGATGGCGGCCTTGTCGGCCTTGTCACGGTCGACGAGCTTGAAGCGCAGGCGGGTGGCGCAGTGCACCACCGAGCTCACGTTGGACTCGCCACCCACCCCGTCCAGGACGGCGGCCGCTGTTGCGTCGTACTTCACGATTCCTCCTTGAACCAGTCCGTTGAGCGACCCGCCTGGGCTGGTCCGGGCAACAAAAAAACCCAAGCTCGTGGGCCTGGTCGCTCGCGGGGGCGAGGACTCGGCCAGAGCTTGGGTTTTGCCTGGAGTGCAGTAACAATCCCAGAACCGGCGGGACGGCATGCCGTCCGGGAAGGGAACATAGCGCCGCGTTCACCCCGTGTCCACCCTCTGGTGCCAGCGCGCTCCGCCCCGATCCATGACCGGGGGCTAGCATCGGCGATCGTGCCCCCTGCTGACCCTGCCCTGAGCCCTACGCCGCTGACCCTGCACCTGGTGCGTCACGGACGCACGGTCTACAACACCGAGGGCCGGCTCCAGGGCTGGTGCGACTCGCCCCTCACCGAGGAAGGGCTCGACGGCGTCCGGGTCACTGCCGACCACCTGAGCGCCACCCCCTTCACGGCGGCCTACGCGAGCCCGTCAGGACGCACGGTGGCCACGGCCCGGGAGCTGCTCCGGCACCACCCGGACACCTCCTTGACCACGCTCGACGGGCTGCGTGAGTTCAGCTTCGGTGACTACGAGGCCACCCCCGAGGTCGAGCTGTGGGCGCGCATCGACCCGCACGAGATGTTCACCGGGGTGCTCATGGGCACCTTCGAGGGGCTGCCTGGCGGGGAGTCGTCCTCGGACTACCTGGCGCGCGTGAGCGCCGCCTTCGAGGAGATCGCCGCTGCCCACAGCGCGGGTGACCACGTGCTCGTGGTCGGTCACGGGGTCACCCTGATGGCCTACCTGGTGATGGTCCACGGCGCGGCCGTGGCGCCCCTGGCCAACGCCAGCATCTCCACCGTCGAGATCGACGCCGACGGCGGGCGGCGCGTGGTCCGCACCGGCCACGAGCCCGCGGCGCAGCTCCGTTTTTGACGCTGCTCCTGGCCGGGGCGTATAAAGCACATCACTGCCGAGGGTTGTTACTGATCTCGATCAGGCAAGACCTGGGATGTCGTCGTCGGGCCCGCCCGCGCCGCGTCCTGGGTCTTTTTTTGTCCCCACCACACGGGTGCGGACGCTCACGGACGACGGGGAGCAAGAACGGTGCTGCAACGACGAGCCACGATCAGGTCCAGCTCGGGTCTTCACGCCCGACCGGCCTCCCACTTCACCCAGGCCGTCGCGGCCACGGGACTCCCGATCACGATCGCCCGTGCCGGCGGTGAGGGCGTCCCGGCGTCGAGCGTGCTCATGGTCATGGGCATGGCCCTCGACCACGGTGAGGAGGTGGTGCTCGCCTCGGAGTCCACCGAGGCCGAGGCCGCCCTCGAGGAGCTCGTGGCCCTGCTCGAGACGGACCTCGACGCGGACTCATGAGCCTCACGACGAGCCCAGCCCTGACCGGACTCGGCGTCGGGCGTGGGGTGGCGGTGGCCCCCGTGGCCCAGCTGCGTCCCGCCCCCCGGGCCCCGCAGGACGAGGCCGCCCCGGCGGACGCCGACGCGGCAGCCGCCCAGGTCGCCAGCCTGCTCACGGGCCTGTCTGCCGAGCTCGCCGAGCGCAGCGCCCAGGCCGACGGCGCGCTGGCTGAGGTGCTGATGGCGACCTCGGCCATCGCGGCAGACCCCGCCCTCGCTGCCGAGGCTCGTCGTCGCATCGAGCAGGGCACCGGGCCCGCGACCGCCGTGACCGAGGCCGTCGCCGGGTTCGCCGCCACCTTCGCGGCAGCCGGGGGATACCTGGCCGAGCGGGTCACCGACCTGCACAGCGTGCGCGACCGCATCGTCGCGCGGCTCCTCGGGGCCCCCGACCCGGGGCTGCCCGCCCTGGACCGGCCGAGCGTCGTCGTCGCGGTCGACCTGTCGCCCGCGGACACCGCAGCCCTGGACCTCGACCTCGTCGCCGCGATCCTCACCGAGGAGGGTGGGCCGACCGGACACACCGCGATCATCGCGGGCCAGCTCGGCCTGCCCTGCGTGGTGCGGGCGGCGGGCGTCACGGAGCTGACCGATGGCACCCTCGTCGCGGTCGACGCCGCTGCCGGGACCATCACCCCCGAGCCCGACGCCGCGCTGCAGGAGTCCTACCGGCTGCGCGCCCAACGGTCGGCCGCCCTCGACGCCGACCAGGCTCCGGGGGCGACCTCCGACGGCCACGAGGTCGCGCTCCTCGCCAACATCGGCACCGTCGAGGACGCCGCGCGGGCCGGGAGCACCCCCGCGCAGGGCGTCGGTCTGTTCCGCACCGAGGTGCTCTTCCTCGGGCGGCAGACGGCACCGACCCTCGAGGAGCAGGTCACGGCCTACCGCGCCGTGCTCGAGGCCCTGGGCGACCGCAAGGTCGTCGTCCGCACCCTCGACGCCGGGGCGGACAAGCCCCTGGCCTTCGCCCAGCAGGGCACCGAGGAGAACCCGGCCCTGGGGGTGCGTGGCTACCGCCTCGCACGGACCCTGCCCGAGGTGGTCGGCACCCAGCTCGACGCCCTCGGCCAGGTGGCCCGCAGCCTGCCCGAGGCCGAGCGGGACCGCCTGTGGGTCATGGCCCCGATGGTCGCGACCCCGGCCGAGGCCCGCGAGGTGGCCGAGCGTGCCCGTGCCGCGGGGATCACCCGGGTGGGCGTCATGGTCGAGATCCCGGCCGCTGCCCTGCGGGCCGAGCAGATCCTCGCCGAGGTGGACTTCGTCTCCCTGGGCACCAACGACCTCGCCCAGTACACGATGGCCACGGACCGGCTGCGGGGTGAGCTCGCCGACCTGCTCGACCCCTGGCAGCCGGCCGTGCTCGACCTGGTCGCCGCCACGGCCCGCGGTGGACGTCAGGCCGACAAGCCGGTCGGGGTGTGCGGGGAGTCAGCCGGGGACCCGGTCATGGCCCTGGTGCTCGCGGGCCTCGGCGTCACGAGCCTGTCGATGTCACCCGGGAGCCTGGCGGCCGCCCGCTTCGCCCTGCGGCGGCACACCCTCGCCGAGTGCGAGGCCATCGCCACGGCAGCCCTCGCGGCCCCTGACGCCCCGGCCGGCCGCGCCGCGGCCACCGACCTGGTCGCGGCGGAGGTCCGGGAGACCCTCGGCCTCTAGCTCGGCTCAGACGCCCCGGCCCCCGTCGGCGGCGGTGCCGGGGGAGTGGGCGGCGGGGTCACCAGGACCCGCCGCCCCCTCCACCCACGCCGCCGCCCGAGAAGCCACCTCCGCTGAAGCCGGAGGAGCCCCCGGAGCCCGCGGTCGGTGCTGAGATCGCGGTGTCGGCGATGTGCGTGAAGGTCGACAGGTCGCTGCCCAGGGTCGCGGCCCCGGCCCAGAACCCGGCGTAGCCGTAGTGGCCGACGTACCAGGTGGGCTCGGGGAGCTCACGGCCCTGCGCGGCGAGGTCGGCGAAGACCTGCGCCCACCGCTCGGTCAGCTCGAAGGCCACCGCGAAGGGCAGGTACCGGCTGAACAGGTCCTCGCCCTCCTCGAAGCGCAGCTGGGCGGCCTCGGCCGTGGCGAGGTACTGGCGGAACCCCTCGGCCTGGACGAGCACCGCCGTGCCGCGGGCCGTCCGCGCGGGGGCCCTGCCCGTCGTCGCGAGCATGAGGAACCCGGGCACGACGGCGGCCAGGCCCACCAGGCCGAACGAGGTCCAGATGCCCAGCCCGACGGCCACCAGCACGCCGACGACGCTCAGCAGCAACCCGTGCAGGGCCCAGCGGGTGCGGGCCTTCTGCGGGTTGCCGCGGAACCAGCCGCGGTCGGTGACCTCGTCGTAGAGCTCGCCCTGGACCTTGGTCATCGAGGCGTGGAACCTCGTCCGCAGGTCGGCCAGGGTGACCTGGTCGCGGTCGGTGAAGATCTCCTCGAGGAGGGTCGTCTCGTAGGGCAGCAGGTCCGTCGCGGGCTGCTCGGTGCGGATGAGCCGCCAGTCCTTCTCGGCGTCCTCGTCGGCGGGGTCGGCGTCGGCGTCCTCGGCGGCCGCAGCGACCTCGGCCGGGTCGACCTGCTCGATGACCAGGTACCCGCGGACCGCGAGGTCGATGATCGTCGCCGTGACGTCGTGCGGGTCGGCCGTCTCGTCGACGAGGGTGCCCAGCTGGCCCGCATGCAGCCCGGCGGGCGGTGTGAGCTGGACGGCCGTCGGCCCGCGACGCCGGGGGCCGACGGCGTGCTCCTGGTCGCCGGCGGGCAGCAGCCCCGGGGTCAGACCGAGGAACTGCTCGTCCCGCCCCTGGCGCCGCACCCGACGCAGCACGAGCAGCACCCCACCGACGCCGACGAGCGCCGCGAGACCACCGGTCACGGGGGTGAGGGCGTAGGCGCGGCTGAAGGCCCACCGGTCGATGAGCACGGGCTCGACCCCGGCGAAGGTGCCCGGGGGGTAGGCGACCGCGACGGTGAGCGGGGTCCCGGCGGGGACCAGGTCGTGCGCGAAGCTCGCCCCGCCGTCGGCGGCGCGGGCGTCCTGGCAGGGGAGGTCCTCGGCGACCCCGCAGGCACCGTCCACGGGCTCCGCCGGAGCGTTGACCGTGACGGTGACGTCCTCGACGGGCAGGGCCCAGTCGGTCACGACGTTGAGGTAGAGCTCGTCACGCTCGAGGGCGCCGTCGGGCCACGGGTAGTCGGCGGCGTTGACCCAGCCCTCGACCTGGAAGGTCACCTGGTAGGAGTGCTCACCGGTGAGGATGTTCTCGTCCGGGTCACCGATGCGGATCTCCAGCCACCGGCCGTTCTCCTCGACGTCCACGTCGGTCGGGGCGGTCTCGCTCGTGGCCTGCACGTCGGTGATCCGGTAGACCCGGTCCTGCTCGTCGTCGAAACGCTGCTTGACCGGGTAGGTCAGGTACGGGCCGCGGTTGGGCTCGGAGCCGAAGTCCATGGTCAGGCCGAGGGTGACGGCGGCGAGCCCTTGCTCGTCGAGGTCGACCGTGAGGTCGTAGGCCGCGACGCGGTCGTCCTGCGCGGCGTCCTCGGACCCGGCCGCAGCGGGGGCGGCGCCGATCAGGGCGAGGGCGGCTCCGGCGAGGAGGGCGAGGGCTCCCCGCGCGGCGGCGCGGACGGGGTGCGGCGACGGGGCCGGGCTGGAGGGCGTGGTGGCGGGGCGGGCTGCCCTCACCGGTTCTTCCGCAGGCTCATCGCGGCCTGGGCCTCGCGGACCTCCTGGCGCTCGCGCAGCGCGTGGCGCTTGTCGTACTCCTTCTTGCCCCGGGCCAGGGCGATCTCGACCTTGGCCCGGCCGTCGACGAAGTACAGGGCCAGGGGGATGACCGTGTGACCCTTGCCCTGGGACTCGTGCTCGATCTCGACGATCTGGTGCTTGTGCAGCAAGAGCTTGCGCTTGCGCCGGGGAGCGTGGTTGGTCCAGGTGCCCTCGGTGTACTCGGGGATGTGGACCCCCTCGAGCCAGGCCTCACCGCGGTCCACCTGCACGAACCCGTCGACCAGGGAGGCGCGTCCGGCACGCAGGGCCTTGACCTCGGTGCCGGTCAGCACGATGCCCGCCTCGAACGTGTCGTCGATGTGAAAGTCGTGCCGCGCCTTCTTGTTGCTCGCGACGAGCTTGCGCCCTGTCTCCTTGGCCATCGCACCAGGCTAGGTGATCGGGGCGGCCCCCGGCTCCGCA
Organism: Actinotalea soli; assembly: GCF_017565425.1. Lineage (GTDB taxonomy): Bacteria > Actinomycetota > Actinomycetes > Actinomycetales > Cellulomonadaceae > Actinotalea > Actinotalea soli. Next base: position 218,154 of record NZ_JAGEMK010000003.1, on the reverse strand, counting down.
ATTCCCGCCGACGGCCGGCCGAGCTCTCGCGGGCCCGTCTCAGAAGAAGTTGCGCGGGTTCTGCGTCGACCCGTTGACGTACACCTCGAAGTGCAGGTGGCACGCGGTCGAGGTGCCGGTGGTCCCCGAGTAGCCGAGCACGGTGCCCGCGCTGACCTGCTGGCCAGCGCTCACGGCGAAGCGCGAGAGGTGGTTGTAGCTCGTCATGAGCGAGGAGCCGTTGTGGTACCCGTGGTTGACCATCACCTGGTTGCCGAAACCCCCGCGGTAGTAGGCCCACTGCACCGTCCCCGAGCCGGCGGAGATGATCGGGGTGCCGCAGTACGCGCGGAAGTCGGTGCCGGCGTGCAGGCGCAGGTCGCCATGGATCGGGTGCACGCGCCAGCCGTACTCCGAGGTGATGTACGGCGGGTTCATCGGGCTCGGGTAGCTGAGGACGGCCCCGGGTGTCCCGCCGGACGCCCCCCCGGCGGAGCCCCCACCGGATGATCCGCCCGAGGACGCGCCGCCGCCCGATGACCCGCCCGAGGAGCCCCCGGACGACCCGCTGCCGGCCGCAGCCTTCTCGGCGGCCTTGCGCCGGGCCTCCTCCTCGGCGAGACGCTTGGCCTCGGCGGCCTGCTCCTTGCGGATGATCTCCTTGAGCTCGCTCTCGAGGGACTTCTGCTGGCGCTCGAGCTGGGCCTTGTCGGCGAAGTACTGGTCGCGGGTGGCCTCGATCTTCGCCAGCTTGACCTGCTGCTGGTCGAGCAGGGTGTCGAGCTCGACCTTGCGCGCCTCGGCCTGCTCGCGCGCCGCCTCGGCCTCGACGACCTTGGCGTCAGCCTCGGCCTTGAGCCCGGTGATCTCCTTACGCACGGCCTCGAGGCGCACCTGGCGGTTCCGGTTGACCCCGTTGAGCTGCTCGAGGTCCCGCAGGGCCTGGGTCTGGGTGCGCAGGGCCGTCGTGGCCATGGCGGACTGGGTGACGAAGTCGTCGGTGTCCTGCGCGCCGAGCACGGCCGACAAGGAGGACGCCGTCATGTCGCCCTTGTACGCCTCGCGCGCCATCTGGCCGATCGCCGAGCGCGTCTGGTCGGTGCGGGCGTCATCCTCGTCGATCTTGGTGCTGATGCTCTCCTCGAGCACCTCGGCGTCCACGAGCCGCTCGGCGATCAGCGCGGCCTCGCGCTGCAGCTCGGCCAGGAGGTTCTCGGCCGTGGCGAGCTCGGCCTCGGCCGCAGGGATGCGCGCCTCGATGCCCTCGAGCTCGGCCTGGGTCGCGATGATGTCGGCGTCGGTGTCCTCGAGGTGGGCCTCGAGCTCCTTCATCGCCTCGTCGGTCGCGCGCTGCTCGGCCTCGGTCTTCTCGCGCTGGTCCTCGAGGCTGCTGGCGACGGCGGGACCGATCGGCGAGACCAGGCCGACGCCCAGCATCAGCGTGGCCAGCCCCCCGGCGAGGCCGGCTCGGACGCGTGCGGGCGAGAACCGCCGTCCTGCGGCGCGGGGCGCGCCCGACGGCGAGGTCCTCGCGGCGGGGCGGGCGGGGCGGGGGAGGGTGCGCATCGTCAGACCTTCGTGTAGCGGCTCAGGGTGACCACCGAGGAGATCGCCGCGAGGGCGATCGCGACGGCCACGAGCACCGGGGCGATCATCCACACCTCGTCGGTCCCCACGTAGGGGATGAACTGCACCGACTGGGCCAGCCAGTCCTCGACGAGGTACCTCATGCCGAACCACAGCCCGGCGACGGCCATGACCGCGCCGATGGTCGCGGCGATCGCCCCCTCGAGCATGAACGGCAGCTGGATGAAGAGGTTGGAGGCACCGACGAGCCGCATGATGCCCGTCTCGCGCCGGCGGCTCATGGCCGAGAGGCGGATCGTGGTCGTGATGAGCAGCACGGCGGCGAGCAGCATGATCCCCGCGATGCCCGCGGCCACGAGGCTCAGCCTGTTCATCACCAGGATCAGGGGCTCGACGACCGCCCGTGGGTCGCGCACGTCCTCGACACCTTGGCGGCCGGTGAACTGGTCGGCGACCACCTGGTACTGGGACGGGTCGACCAGGGCCACCCGGAAGGACGCCTGCATCTGGTCGGGAGTCAGGCCCTGGGCCCACCACTCGTCGGCGAAGCGCTCCTGGAAGGCGTCGTACGCCTCCTCCTGGCTCTCGTAGTAGGCCGCCTCGACGTAGTCCGCCATGGCCGGGGAGTCGAGCTCCTCGCGCAGGGCCTCGGTCTGCTCGTCGCTGATCTGACCGCCGGCGCAGGTCGGGACGTCGGAGTCCTGGGGGCACAGGTAGATGGTGACCTCGACCTGGTCGTACCAGTCGTCCTTCATCTCGCCGATCTGCAGCTGGAGCAGCCCGGCGGCGCCGACGAAGGTCAGCGACACGAAGGTCACGAGGATCACCGAGACGGCCATCGACAGGTTGCGGCGCAGCCCGATGCCGATCTCGGACAGGATGAACTGCAGTCGCATCAGCGAGCCGATCCGTAGACGCCGCGGGACTGGTCACGGACCATCTGGCCGGACTCGAGCTCGACCACGCGCTTGCGCATCTGGTCGACGATCTCGTCGTCGTGGGTGGCCATCACGACCGTGGTCCCGGTGCGGTTGATGCGGTCGAGCAGGCGCATGATGCCGACCGAGGTGGTGGGGTCGAGGTTCCCGGTGGGCTCGTCCGCGAGGAGGATCGAGGGTCGGTTGACGAAGGCGCGGGCGATGGCCACGCGCTGCTGCTCGCCGCCGGAGAGCTCGTGCGGCAGCCGCTTCTCCTTGCCGCCCAGGCCGACCAGCTCGAGGGTGTCCGGGACGGTGGTGAGGATGTGGTGGCGGGGCTTGCCGATCACCTGCAGCGCGAAGGCCACGTTCTCGAAGACCGTCTTGTTGGGCAGCAGCCGGAAGTCCTGGAACACGGCGCCGATCTGACGGCGCAGGTGCGGGACCTTCCAGGTGGACAGGGTCGAGAGCTCCTTGCCGGCCACGAAGATGCGGCCCGCGCTGGGCCGCTCCTCACGCAGGACCAGGCGCAGGAAGGTCGACTTGCCGGAGCCCGAGGCGCCGACGAGGAAGAGGAACTCTCCACGCTCGACCTCGAGGTCGATGGCGTCGAGCGCCGGGCGGGCGCCACGCGCATAGACCTTGGTGACGTTCTCGAATCGGATCACGGGTGCCGGCCACTCTCAGGGGGGTGTGGGTGCGGTGCGCGCCCCGACCACCAGGAGGTGGGCGTGGCTCACGCCGGGTCGAGAGTAGGCAGGCGGGGCCTCGCCCGCGCTCGTGACACGCCGCCAGCAGGGGGTGGACCCCGCAGGCGAAGGCGGACAAGTGGTCACAGAGCCTGACACCGGAGCTGCTGAGCGGGAGTCTGCCGAGATGCGGGGACCCTCCCAAGATGCGGTGACTCTCCCACGACGGCACGGTAGTGGACGACCCACGGGCCCGTTCGAGGCGCGGGGCCGGTATGAGGGAGGCGTATGGCGCAGGCAGCAGGTGGCGGGTCCTCGCGGGCCACGGGGGTCGGGGTCGCTGCGGGCGGGGCCGCCTGGTTCATGCTGTACCTCCTGGTCACGGTAGGGCCTCTGCTGGTCGCCGTGACGGCGAACCCGCCGCCCGGCCGAGACCTCTGGACGGAGATCTCCGTCGGGCTGGGGTTCGTGGGGCTGTCGATGCTGGGGCTCCAGTTCGCGGTGGTCAGCCGGTTCTCGGCGGTGAACGCCCCCTTCGGACTGGACGCCGTCCTCCAGTTCCACCGGGAGATCTCCTACGTCGCGATGGTCTTCGTCCTGGCCCACCCGACGATCATCTTCGTGACCCAGCCAGAGATGCTCGAGGTCCTCAACCTGGTCGAGGCGGACTGGCAGGCCCGGTTCGGGGTGCTCTCCGTCGCCGCGCTCCTGGTGCTGGTCGCCACCTCGATCTGGCGCCGTCGGCTGCGGCTCCGGTACGAGGTGTGGCGGGTGCTGCACGGCTCGCTGGCGGCGGTGGTCGTCGTGGCGGCCCTCGCGCACATCGAGCAGGTCGGGTACTACGTCGACGGGTTCTGGAAGCGAAGCCTGTGGATCGTGATGTCCGCGGCGTTCGTGACGCTGCTGGTGAACGTGTACGTCGTGCAGCCGTGGCGGGAGCGGCGCCGGCCCTGGGAGGTCACCTCGGTGACCCCGGCGCGAGGTTCGTCGTGGACGGTCGAGCTCCGGCCCGTCGGGCACGACGGCCTGCGCTTCGCCCCCGGGCAGTTCGCCTGGGTCACCTTCGGGCGCTCCCCCTTCGCGGTGCGCGAGCACCCCTTCTCGATCGCCTCCTCGGCCGAGGAGCCGGGGGCGGTGCAGTTCGCCATCGCCGAGGCCGGGGACTTCACCTCGACCGTGGGTGACCTCGAGCCCGGGACCCGCGCCTACCTCGACGGGCCGTACGGCGTGTTCAGCTACGAGCGGCACGAGGGCCCTCGCTTCGTCTTCGTGGTGGGGGGGATCGGCATCGCCCCGGTGCTGAGCATGCTGCGCACCCTCGCCGACCGGCAGGACGCCCGCCCGTGCCTGGTCGTCCTGGGCAACCCCACCTGGGAGGAGGTGCCGTACCGCGAGGAGCTCGAGGAGCTGCGCGGTCGGCTGGACCTCACCGTGGTGCACGTCCTGGAGGACGCGCCCGAGGGGTGGGAGGGCGAGACGGGGTTCATCGACGGCGACGTGCTCGACCGCCACCTCGGCGAGGGCTACGAGCGGTCGCGGTACTTCCTGTGCGGCCCCGTCCCCATGACCGACGCCGTCCAGGCCGCCCTCGCGGAGCGCGGTGTTCCGACCGACCATGTCCATCTCGAGCTCTTCGAGCTCGTGTGAGGAGGTGAGCAGTGCGACATCAGCTCGTGCGCACCGCGGTGTGGCTCATGGCCGGCCTGGTGCTGGCCGCTGTCCTGGTCTTCGCCGTGCTGGCGACCCAGAACTGAGGAGCCGGCGGACAGGTGGGCCGAGGGCGCACCAGCGGACGCCGGCGCGACCTCAGGTCTCGCTGCCGCCGCGGCGCCAGCGGATGCCGGCCTCGATGAACCCGTCGATGTCGCCGTCGAACACGGCGCTCGGGGTGCCGACCTCGAACTCGGTGCGCAGGTCCTTGACCATCTGGTACGGCTGCAGCACGTAGGAGCGCATCTGGTCGCCCCAGCTGGCCTTGATGTCCCCCGCGAGCTCCTTCTTGGTGGCCTTCTCCTCGGCCTGGCGCAGCACGAGCAGCCGGGACTGCAGCACGCGGAGGGCCGCGGCTCGGTTCTGGATCTGGCTCTTCTCGTTCTGCATCGACACGACCGTGCCGGTGGGGATGTGCGTGAGGCGCACCGCGGAGTCGGTGGTGTTGACCGACTGGCCACCCGGGCCCGAGGAGCGGAAGACGTCGACCTTGATCTCGTTCTCGGGGATGTCGATGTGGTCGGTCTGCTCGATGAGCGGGACCACCTCGACCGCAGCGAAGCTCGTCTGGCGACGGCCCTGGTTGTCGAAGGGGGAGATGCGCACCAGGCGGTGGGTGCCGGCCTCGACCGAGAGCGTGCCGAAGGCGTAGGGCACCTGCACCTCGAAGGTCGCGGACTTGAGGCCGGCCTCTTCGGCGTAGGAGGTGTCGAGCACCTGGGTGGGGTAGCCGTGGCGCTCGGCCCACCGCAGGTACATGCGCAGCAGCATCTCGGCGAAGTCCGCGGCGTCCACGCCACCGGCCCCCGCGCGGATGGTGACGACGGCCTCGCGCGCGTCGTACTCGCCGTTGAGCAGGGTGCGGACCTCGAGGGCGCCCAGGTCCTTGCGCAGGGACGCGAGCTCGTTCTCGGCGTCGGCGAGGGTGTCCTCGTCGGCCTCCTCGCGGGCCATCTCGACGAGGGTCTCGAGGTCCTCGATGCGCTGGTCGAAGCCCTCGATGCGCTCGAGGTCGGTCTGCGCGTGGGACAGCTCGGAGGTGACCTTCTGCGCCGCGGCGGTGTCGTCCCACAGGTCAGGGGCCGAGGCCTGGTCGGAGAGCTCGGCGATCCGGGACCGGAGCGCGTCCGGGTCGGTCACCGCACTGATGGTCCCGAAGGTGGTCCGCAGTGCGGCGATCTCGGCGGAGAAGTCGGTGGCTGCCACGGTGGTCGAGGTTACCTTGCGGCGGGCGCCCCACGGCGCCCGCGCGTCGCTGCCCCTGGAGGGCTGGTGGGCTGGGCTGGTCAGGCGCCGGGGCTGCCGCGGTCAGGGACGGCGGGCGATGACGCCGCTGCCTCGTGCGGTGGCGGGCCTCTGCTCGATCGCGAAGCCGTGGCGCGCGAGGTTCGTGGCGACGCGCTCCAGGTGACGGGTGGCCGACGTGGCACCACCGGGGCCGGGCCCGTACAGGACGGCCAGGACGGCGTCCGGAGCGAGGCAGCGGTGGAGGACCGTGAGCTCGTCGCGGGCCTCGCCGGTCCAGAAGAGGTTGACGTCGATCGAGAACGCGAGGGCGAAGGAGCCTGCGGGTACCTCGAGGTCGGCGAGGGTGGACTCGCGGAGCTCGAGCCGCCCGTCGAGGAGGTGCTCCTCGTTGCGTCGTCGGGCCCTGGTCACGGCGACGGTTGATCGGTCGATCGCGAGCATGGTCCCGGTGGTGAGCCGCGGCGTGAGGAGCTCGACGGCGACGCCCGGACCGCATCCGATCTCGAGCACGCGTGCCGACGGGGCGGGGTCGAGCAGCTCGAGCGCCCACCTGATCCGGTCGGGGGCGGGGGCGCTCGCGGGGCGTGCCGGGGTCACGTCTGGACTGTAGGACAGCGGCCTCGGCGCGGGTAGGTGGCCGGAGGGTCGGGACCAGGCCCCGGGGCAAGCCCTCGCGGCCCTACCGGGTGCGGGCTCGCGCGGTGGCCTCGAGCCGGATGCCGTCGGACCAGAGCGTGGTGATCGCGCTGATCAGCGGTGGTCGTGCCCGGGCCGCGAGGGTGACCTCGGCGGTGCGCTCGTCGGGGGTCGCGGTGCTGACGACGTGGATGCCGGTCAGTCGCCCGGTCGCGGGCGAGGCGGCGAGCTGGTCCTCGGCGGCACCGCGCACCGAGTCCGGGGTGAGGACGACGAGGCCGCCGTCGGGCGGCAGCTCGTCGCCGCGCCCGTAGTAGACGTCCTCGTCGAGGGCATCGGCCGCGGCCAGCGCGACGTGGTCGGCCAGGGCGAGGAGGCGCTTGCGCTCGAGGTGGATGCTGCTCGCGGAGACCACCACGGTGACGAGCAGCAGGGCGAGCACCCCGTAGGCGATCGACAGCAGGAGGATCTGGCCCTCGTCGCGGTGGGGGCCGGTGATGCGATGCCGCAGGCGCCTCGCCCACGTGTCGACGTGGCGTCGGGGGTCACTCATCGCCGGCCCCCGCGAAGGTGTCGACGTGACCGGTCGCGACGGCCGACACGGGGACGGCGAGCGGCACGACACCTCGGACGGAGCCCGGGACGCCGGGCAGGGGCACCTCGACGTCGACCGTCACGGTGACGTCCGACCCCGGCTCGAGGCAGGTGGTCGAGCACACGACCCCGACGGCTCCGGGGGCGGCCGCCGGATCCAGCCCCTGGTCTCCGAGGGCGAGGGCCACGGCTGAGACGGCGCGGCTCTGGGCCTGGTCGGTGTCCTGGGCGGTCGTGTACGCCCGGGCGGCCTCGCGGGCCGCCCCGTCGACGGCGAAGGTGGCGGCCTGCAGGTGGGCCAGCACGACCACGAGGTAGACGACCGGCACCAGGAGGAGCAAGGAGACGCCCAGGAACTCGACCACCGCGCTGCCCGCCTCGTGGTCGACCTCCGCCTGCTCCGGGTCCCTGGTGGGCGCTCGTTCGGTCCGTCTCATGCGGCCTCGTCCAACGCATGGCCGTCGACCGTGAGGGTCGTCGGACCCAGCAGGCCGACCAGGGGGAGCGGGGCGTTGACCTCGACGCGCACCACGTCCAGGCCGTCGATCACCACGGCCTGGGCGGTGACGTCCTGGGCGAAGCGTGGCGACAAGGACATCTGGATGAGCTCACGTGCCCGCTCGGCACCGTGCGCGGGGTCCCGGTCGGCCAGGGCGCCGTACCGCGCCCCCTCGGCGGCGCAGTCGATGAGCGTCGACCGCACGTGCAAGGTCAGGGCGAGCTGCAGCACGGCGGCGAAAAGGACCGTGGTCAGGGCGCCCACGAGGACGAAGTCGACAATCGCCGCACCTCGTTCCCCGTCCTGCGGGAGCGCGGAGCGCAGGTGCGCGGGCCTCTCAGACCGCGGTGACACGCGCGATGGCGCTCTCGAAGACGCCGATCAGCGCGGGACCGGCGACGGCCCACAGGGCGATGACCAGGCCCGCGGTCATGAGGGTCACCAGGACCCAGCCCGGTACGTCGCCCCGGTCGTCGAAGATCAGCTGCTCGTCGGGCAGGTCAGCCTCGGTGTGGTGCTGCACAGGTCCTCCTGGTGGGTGGTGACGACCGGTGAGGGACGCCGTCGGGTGGTCGGGTGTTGGTCTGGTCACAGGTCGATGCGCAGGGCGGCGAGCCCGGGGAACACCGCGAACACGACGGTGACGGGAAGGATGAGGAACACCACGGGAACCATCATGATCACCTCCTTGCGGCCACCGGCCTCCATGAGGGCGCGTCGGCCGGCTTCGCGGACGTCGTCGGCCTGGGCGCGCAGGACGTCCGCCAACGGCGTCCCGCGGTCGACGGCGACCGAGATGGCCTCGGCGAACCGGGCCAGGCTCGTCACGCCGGTGCGGTCGGCGAGACGGTCGAGGGCGACGGTCAGCGGCGTCCCGGCGCGGGTATCGGCGACCGTCTGGGCCAGCTCGCCGGCGAGCTCGCCGTGCGTGGTGCGCGCGACCCGGTCGAGCGCCCCGGACGCCCCTTCGCCCGCCCCGACCGCGAGGGCGAGGAGCTCGGCGACCGTCGGCAGCTCCGCAAGGATCCGTTCCTCGCGCCGCCGGATCTGTCGGCTGAGCAGCTGGTCCCGGCTGACCAGCCCTGTGATCGCCGCTGCGGCCACGACCAGCAGACCTGCCACCGGGTGGGTCCCGCGCGTCGCGACGAGCAGGAGGGCGAAGGCCAGGCCGAGGGCGGTGCCGAGCACGGTCCAGATGACCTGCTCAGCACGGAACTGCTCGACGCTCTGCCCTCGGCCGGCCCGCATCAGGCGGCGCTGGAGCTCGACGGTGGGCGACCCCCAGCGTTCGACGAGGCCCACGGCGTCGAGCATCACGGGGGCGAGCAGGCGCTCGAGGGTCGGGAAGGGCGAGTGGGCGGCGGGGGCCAGCAGGAGGCGTGAGCCGCTCTGCTTGGGACGCAGGTAGGGCGCGAGCCGCGCGTCGAGCCGCGGTCGGCGGGAGCTGAGCCGCCACGCGATCAGCCAGATGCCGAGACCGCCGAGGCCTCCGACCACGCCTCCTATCCAGGTGGGGACCACCCACATCGCCGTCATCGCAGGACCCGCACGTCCTCGGGCAGTCGCCCGATGCGCACCATCAGCTGGTAGGCGACCACCGAGGAGCCGGCGCCCATGGCGAGCACCGCGACCCCGGCGGGGGTGTCGTAGGCCGAGGCCGCCTCGGGTCGGGTCGAGAGCAGGGCGAGGACCACCCAGGGGGCGGCGACGGCCAGGCGTGCCGCGTTCACGGTCCACCCCTGTCGGGCCTCGAGCTCTCCCCGGGTGCGCAGGTCCTCCCGCAGGAACCCGGCGAGTGTGCGCAGGAGCCGCCCGAGGTCGGTGCCGCCGACCTCACGGGTGAGGCGCAGGGCCTCCACGATGCGGTCGGCCACCGGGTCGGCCAGGCGGGCCTTGAGGGTGTCGAGGCAGTCGCCGAACCGTCCGCTCACGCGGTAGTCCTCCGCGAAGGCTGCGAAGGCGGGGCGGAGCTCGACCGGTCCCCGTGTGCCGAGCTGGCCGAGGGCCTCGGGCAGGGAGAGGCCGGCGCGGATGCCGGAGGACAGGTGGTCGACGACCTCGGGCCACACGGTGCGCAGCGCGGCGCGGCGTGACCGGGCACGTCCCCGGACGAGCGCCTGGGGAGCGGCGGCTCCCATGATCGCGAAGCAGGTCGCGACCGCTGGCGACTGGGTCAGCGCCAGCGCCAGCACGCCGACCAGCAGGCCGGTGGTCGCGCACGCACCGATCAGCGCCACCGGGGTCACCCCGGGGGCACCGGCCTGGACGAGGAGGTCGCTGGTGTTCTCCGACCACCGGCTCTGCCGCCGCCGCGGTGAGGGCTCCGAGGTCAGGGCCCACAGCACCAGGCACAACCCGGCGCCGAGGAGCAGGCCGGTCACCACCCCCACGTCAGACCGCCTCCCGCAGGAGCTCGGCGAGGTCGATGCCCGCGCGCGCATAGCGGTCCGCGTGCGGGGGGAACCCCCCGGCCCGGCGCAGAGCACCGTCCCGCTGGGAGAAGACGTCGGTAGCTTCCACCACGCCGTTCTCGACCCGCCCCGGCACGGCGACGATCTCGCGGGTGCGTCGCCGACCGCGGGCGTCGACGTCCAGGTGCACGACGATGTCCACGGCCGAGGCGACCGTCGGGACCACGAAGGCCGCCGAGACGTTCTCCCCGGCCAGGAGGGGGAGCGTGCAGACCTTGGTCAGGGCCTCCCGCGCGCTGTTGGCGTGCACGGTGCACATCCCCGGAACCGCAAGTAATGCTGAGACACGCCACGGCGCGTGGCGGTTGCACAACCAGGAGGCATGACCATGAGCACCAGAACCGAGCCGACCATCACGCACCAGCCCTGGTGCCCGCCGACCGGATGCGACGAGGAGCGCGACCCCGACGGCCGGCTGCTCGCCATGTACCACTGGTCCGAGGACTACACCTGGAAGAACGGGTACAACGCCAGGCTGCGAGTGGTCCAGGTCGAGGGATTCGGCAACGAGAGGAGCGACCCGCCGGAGATCCACGTCTACGGGCTACACCCCGACGACGCGCTCACGGCCGACCAGCTCGGGGACTACGCCGCCTGGCTCAGGGCGCAAGCGGCCCGCATCGGCGGGATGATCGCCGGGACCACGGACGTCGAGGCTGGCGCCGCTAAGCAGGGCTGAGCGAGACCCGCACCTGGACGACGAACGCCGCCCCTGCCCTGACGGGTGGGGGCGGCGTTGTCCGCTCCGGGTGGTCTACTGTCCGGCATGGCAACCAACCACAGGGATCGACCACTGCCCATCTGGCTCGCCGTTGGCGTCGCGCTCCTGATCGTCTCAGTAATGGTCCGCAGCAACGGGGCGGGCCCGCTCTTCGCGATCTTGCTGCTCTCAGGAATCCTGACCACTGCCTACGGTGTCGGTCAGTACATGAAGTCCAAGCCGGACCGCGACTAGGGCGTCTCGGCCGGGGACGCACTGGTGTCGGTGCCGCGGGGGATCCTCACGGCATGAACCCCCCCGCCCCCTACTACTGGTCCTGGTTGGTCAACCACGGCGAGCCCCGGCCGCAGACCGTGCTGCCCCAGCCCCGTAGAGCCGTCGTGACGACGAACACCTACGGCGGCCACGAAGTCACCGCGCAGGTCTACGCCATCGCTCGAGCCCCGGGATACGTCTGCGTGCGCCAGGACATCGCCGGGCGAGCGCCTTGGAACGCGTGGGTGCCGGAGGAGCGGGTGCTACCCGTGGGGTGACGCCTGCACCTAGATGTCGCGCACCCAGTTCTCGTACCCCTCATACACGCCCAGGTACTCGAAACCTCGCGAGCGAAAGAGGCCTCGGCTCGCCTCATTGCGCGGATCGATGCGGGTGAAGACACCAAAGTCGGCTCCGTGCTTCTCCTTCGTGCGCGCTGCGACGTTCAATGCAACGTCCACCGCTTCTCGTCCGTATCCGCGACTCCTGCACCTGAGCGCGCACGCCACAGCCAAGATCAACACCTGGCTTCCCGTGTCGTCGAAGCAGAGGTGGACGGCGGCAGCTAGGCCGTCAGCGTCGAACCCTAGGACCAGCGCCTCACCGGATGACACTGGTACCCGTAGCCCACGCAGGTGCGACTGCACCTCGAGCTCCCAGACGCGTGGGTGGTGGGACCCGCGGTGGCGGTCGTACTGGCGGCGCGGAGGGTCCGTGCAGACGAACTGGTCTAGCAGCTGGCGGTGGTCCGCCTCTGCGCTACGCCAGTGAAGATCGACCACGCTTGGCTTCCAGCCAAGCGGCTACATCGCGAAGCTCCTCAGCACCCACCCGCCGGGCAGGGCCCGTCTGGTAGCGCCAGGCGTACTCCTCGCGCTCGACGTCCGTTAGGCCGTCGTTGCCGACGGCCCGCAACTGGCGACACTCCGGGGCGGCCTGCGCCGGGCGCACGAGCGTAAGGGGCGGCGTCATGGGTTCACGGTAGTCCGCATGTGTCAGGTTTGCCTATACACACTCCGAGGAGTTCACCCGGTCTGCACAACTGCCCGGAGGGGTGGGCACCGCACCCACCCCTCCCCCCGGCCAACAGGCACGCCCGTAGGCATTGGGCCCTTTCACACACAGAGCGTGTCAGGCTCGCCAGGCGGTCAGCCGGCGCCGGCCATCGATGACGCGCCACTCGAGCCGGACCATCCCGAGGCAGGCCAGGCGCCGCGCGGCGCGGCGCAGCGAGACCGACTCAGCAGGCGTGTTGTCGGGCTCTGTGATCTGCACGCCGCAATCGTCCGCGACGGCCTGTAGCGAGTCGAGGATCAGGCGCTGTGAGACGCCAGGGCCGCGGGACACGGGGCCTCCTAAGTGTTGCGACTGCCGGGACCGGGGCTGGCATCTGCCCAGGCCAGGGCGGGTGTGGGGGGTTTGGAAAATGCTGGAGAGAGATCGGCTCAATGCCTACGGGAGGGCTGAGACAGGGGGAGAGGGGAGGTCATGCCCCCGTGGTGTTTGCGTCGGCCCCCGCGTCATGCTTCACCAGATGTTGGAGGCGATGACGGGTCCGCGTGCGGCGTGGGCTTGTGCGCGTTCGTTGTTGCCGTTGCCGCGGCGTTGGTTGCAGATTCTTCGGTGGCTCAGACGCACGTTGGTCCGAGCCAGTGGATCACCACCCAGGCTGACGGGCATGATCTCGTCGACTTCGGGTGACTCGGGCAGTCCGTGCGGGAGCGTCTTGTCGACGAGCTGCCCGCAGATGCCGCAGCGGTCCTCCTCGCGCAGCACTCTCTTGCGGAGTTCGCGGCGTCGGTGTCCGTTGGCTACCCGGGGGTTGGGTCTGGCCATGTCTCCTCCTCTGTGGGGCGGCCCGGCCGCCGTGGTGATGGGTGGCGGCCGGGCCGTGTGGCGGTGGCGGGGGTGCCACCCCCGCCACCTGAGGGTCAGGCCCTGGCCAGCCTCTTGGTGAGCGCGGCCACGGCGCGTTCGTAGCTGTCCGGGTCCTCTGGGTCGACGGACACGTTGACCGAGCGGCCGGGGCCTGTGCTGACGTTGCGGTTCTCAAGGGGCCGCGGCCTGCGCAGCGGTGTGATGTCCTCGAGTGCCCTTGCGTGCAGCGCAACGCCGGCGTTGAGGAGGTGTGACCATCGCCCGCACCGGCCTGTGGTGTCCCACGCCTCCCATGCCTGCCGAAGCGTTGCCTTGCCGTCGAGGTCCAGGACGATGCTGGCGAGCTGATCGTTGTGCTTGAGGGACGGGTGGGTGGTGGTCGCCCCGGCGAGCTGTGCCGCTCTCAGGAGCGCGGCAGATATCTCGGTGGCGCGCTCGGCATGGACCGCGGCCTCTGCCCAGGCGTTGCGGACCTTGGCCGACTCCCGCAGGAGCGTGGCGGGGTCGGACTCGGGGTCGATGAGGGTGTGCTGTGTGCGCAGATCCTCGATCGCGGCGTTGAATTGCTCGGCGAGGATGGCGTAGTTGTCCGCGGCGACGGTGCCGTACTCGGTTCGCAGCCGATGCAGGACGACTCCGGCGGTGTGCCGGTGGAGGTCGTGGTCGTCGCGCGCCGTGCGAGCAGCGGCGATGTCCACCAGTGCCCCGTCGATGCCCTTGGTGTCGCCAACGAGTACGGCGTTGTGGAATGCCTCAACCGCGTCGGCGGTGGCACCGCGTGTGGCCACGGCGTGCTGCCATCCGGCGAGGGTGGCGTGCCACCCATCGGTGACTCGCCCCCCGTCGGCGACGATCGCGTCGACGTCGCGCAGGTAGTTGTGCAGGACGTCTTGGGTGTTGGTGATGACGCTCATGTTTAGTCCTTCTCTCGTTCGGGAGTGGTGAGGGCGGCCCGAAGGGTGTCCTCGAGGGCTGGAGAGTTCAGTGCCAGGGGATGGGTGGTGTCCGCCGGCGCTTCGCGACGACGCGGGTTCACCGCGGCCTCGATTGCTCGCTGTAGGGGGTCGGTCATGGTTCTCCTTCGGTGGTGAAGCGGTATCCAGCGACGCGCTGGGCGCTGGATCGGACAAGGCCGCACGCTGGGGCGCGGTGTTCGGTGGTGCCGCGTCGTTCGATGGCGTGGCGGTGCCTCTGGTTGCAGTAGGGGCAGAGGACGACTGCGTGGCGGTTCCGGACGCTCACCACTTCGGCGGTGGGGATGGTCATTGCTGCTCCTCCGTCCGCAGCTCGACGGCTCCGCAGCCGCGGCACCGGGCTATGGCGACGCGGTGGATGGCTCGGGCGGGGGTGACGTCCCAGCCGGGTCGCTCGCAGCGGGGCCGGTGGGTGGTGGTGGTCGGCTGGGTGCCCTGCGTGAGGGTTGGGGATTGGCTCATCGCAGCCACAGCACCTGTGCGTCGATCGCGGCGCGGTTGCCGGTCGAGACTGGCCACGTGGCGACCTGGGTGCGGGTGCGGACTCCCACGGTGATGGTCTGCCCTGCGATCAGGCCTGTCAGGCGCCGGAACTCGGGTACGGCTGCGGTGACCGCGCGGGAGGGTTCGGCGGAGGCGTAGAGCTCCCCGCCGTGCACGCCGTTGATGGCGGCGGCCACGTACAGGTAGTCCATGGCGGCGGTGCCGTTGAATCCCATGGCGGTGGCTACGCAGGAGATCAGCGCTTCGGTGAACCCTGCCGGGACGGGGAACGTGACCTGTGCGCGGATCGTGCCGGTGGTGTTGATGGCGTAGGTCGGTGACCACTGCTGGTTGGTGGATGCCGCGACGGGGTTGGTCAGGGCGTCGTTGCCGATGATCCCGCCGCGCAGGGTGATGGTGTTGAAGGTGGCGTTGTTGCCGTCGAGCTGCCACCCGGTGGTGGGGCTGTAGTCGGCGGAGGAGACGGCTCCGGCGACGACGGCGCTGCCGTTGACGTCGAGGTTCCCGTCGAACTTGACCCCGTCTTCGTAGGTGCTGATGCCTGCGGAGCGGAGCAGGTTGTTGCGCATGTCGGACAGCTCGCGTCTCTGCTTCTCGATCACTCCGAGCATCTGGGAGATGCCGTCGCCTGGGGCTGCGTGCTTGGGGGTGTCTGCGGACTCGGGTTGGGTCCACTCGTCCCAGTAGGGGGTGGTGTCTTCGCTCATCGGTTCGTCTCCTTGCGTGCGCCGCGTCGGCGCTGGGGTTCGGTGAGGCCGCCGATCACGCCGGCCTCCTTGGGGTGGGCCAGGCCGTAGGTGCGGCAGGCGGTCAGGGCCGGGCACGGGCCGCACAGGTTGGCGGCGTGCTGCTGGTCGGTCGCGTCGTCGGAGGTCCACACAGCCCGGTCGGTGAGCGGGACGGTCCAGCACACGGCGGGGTGGCCGGCGGCGCTGAGGGCGTCGAGGTGCTCGAGGAGGGCCGCACGGGCCTCGCGGGTCACCACGGTTCCCCCGCCGGTTGGGCCAGTTCCGTCGGTCCCGTCGGTTCGTTGGAAGGGGTGATCCCCATCCGACGCCAGACCGGTCCAAGGGCTTGCCGGTAGTACCCGCGGGGACCGTCGCCCTGCCGGGAAGAGTTCACCTTGAACCCCTGGGCGAGCATCCGACCCATGCGCTGGAACGTCAGTGCTCGACCGTAGGCGGACTCCGGTCCCCACATCCGGGGGTTGTGCAGCACGAGGGTGGAGACCAGGGAGGAGCTCGGGGTGAAGTCCTGCCCCTCGGGCCAGACCTCGTGGATATCGCGCAGGAGAGCCACCGCGGGAGGGGTGGTGACCATGCCGTCTTCCCGGTCCATCTGTGCCTCCGTGAGGTCTCGTCGGATGAGCTCGTCGGCGATCTCGGGCCAGTGGCCCCCCGCCACCTCGGCCACGCGCCGGATGGGTGCCCAGCGCTCCTTGGAGCGGCCCACGCACCCGGCAGGCAGCGGAGGACGGATGCTGCGCACCTGGTCCCGGACGGTCTCTGCCCACTGGGCCAGGGACTCCCCGAGGTCGTAGGCGGGGATCTCGATCTCCTCCCAGTCGCTCCCTTCGACCCGCCCCTCGAGGTCGGGAAGAAGGAGGACGCGGATGGTGCGGGACTTGGTGTCCTCGGGGAGGTTGGGCGCGTTGCCGGCCATCGCGACCGGGGAGAACGTGGGCATCTCCTTCACGTCCCACCCGTCCTTGGTGGGGACCAGGACGGGGCGCATCGCACCGCGCTTGTACCCGGCGTTGAGGACGGCGATCAGGTCTTCAACGCCGTCGCGCTTGGGGTTGAGGTTCCGGTCGACCTCGTCGATGAGGATCGTCCGCAGCTCCTTGTCGAGCATCCGCGCGAGCATTGCCGGGCTCGAGAGAGAGGCGGCCTGAATCGGGCGCAGGCACAACCGCTGCAAGTGCTCAAGCACGGTCGTCTTGCCCGACCCCGGGACGGGTGAGTCCAGGATCAGACGGGGCGTTGTGTACGTCTCGTTGCACAGGTGGGTGTGCGCGGCCCAGAGGGTGAGCAGGTCGAGGTCGGCGTCGTGGACGGTGCAGATGAAGCGCCCGAGCCATGCCCGTACCTGATCCAGTACCTCCCCCTGGTAACCGACGGAACCGACGGGACCGGCCGAACCGGTGGTGAGGGCAGTCATCCGGCCACCCCCCGCTCGGCCATGAGGCGACGGTGCGCAGCGGCCCTCTCGGGGCGCCCCCGGCGGTCCTCGAGCTCGTCGAGCGGGCCGTGCTGAGCGATCTGCCGGGCGATGGCCTGGGAGACCTCGAGCCGTCCCCGCCACTCCTCCTCGAGCTGCCGTCGGCCCATCTCGATGAAGGCAGGCCCGACCGCCTCGATGTGAGCCAAGACGATCTCCCGCCCTCGCGGAGAGAGTTCGTGCAGTGCCGGGATCTCAGATTCCACGCGGACCACCGCCCGTCACGCGGTACAGCGGGCGGAGCTCGGAGAGGATCACCACGGCGTTCTCGCCGCGTGCGCAAGCCCGGTCGGCGGCGTCCTGCGCTGCCTTCACGGTGAGGTAGCAGCGGCGTCGGTAGCGGCCTCCGGTGACCTTGACGACCACTACGAACGTGCCGTCGATATGTGCGGCGTACTCGTCCCACGAGGGTGAGCCCGGTACGATGTGGAGTGGCCCGCCAGCCTTGGAAGTTGCCTCGCCCTCGGTTTCCCAGCCGGGGGCGTCGGCGCGTCTGGGGTTCGTCACGCGGCCCCACCTCGCAGCAGGACGGCGAGACGGTCGCGTTGCTCGGGTGTGAGCGGGGGCGCGGCGTCGACGGTGCGGCGGATGTACTCCTCAAGACGAGCGGCCTTGAGGTTGCGGCGGGCACCGACCAGGTCGGGGTCGTCAGGGGTGCGGGATCGGGAGAGAGACGCGACCCGTGCGCGTTCTTGTGTCCAAGACACGTGAAGCCTCCGAGCAGGACGAATCGTCCTCTGCTGGGAGGCTTACTGCGTCAGGGATCGCTGTCCGTTGCCGGAGACGTGTCCTCTACGCGCTTCATACTGTAGCAGCGTAGGCCGCTAGCGGGACCTCCAAAACGCCGGACTGCCACAACTTCTCGAGGTCGGCCTGAATCGTGTCCGACCGCCTCGCGAGTCGGAGGCCGCACGTGCGGCACCGCAACTTGTAGCGGAGGCGAAACCCGGGGTCATAGAACCGGGAGGAGTCGTCGGCGCTCGCCCGCTGATTGCCGATCAAGTCGTCCGACGCGCGGAAGCCGATCCAGAACGCCACACCCCCACGCATCGGGTAGTTCGGCGACTCGGCCCACGTCGAACCCGCTTCGTTTGTCACGTAGACGAACGAAGCAACAAACCACGGATCGTCGGCGTGAGAAGGCGCGGCACAGTAGAACGACACGCGCCGCTCGTCGGACTCGAGAGATGTCAGGGTGTGGCGGTCGAGCACGCCGCGCGGCGCCTCGTTGATCCCCGCGACCAGGTACGGGTATTCGGTCACTCCTGGCCCCTCCACTCGATACGTACCGTCTCAGGGTCAAACCGCCGGGACGCGGCCCGGTCTGTCCGTAGCAGGGTGACGGTGACGAGCTCGCGGACGATCGCCCTGCGCTGGTCCATCGGCAATCCCTCCCAGCGTGCCTCGACATCACCGCCGGCCAATGCGGGCCCGAGGACAGACCCTCGTGCCGTGGCCCCCATCTTGGCCTCCACCTCCGCAAGGCGGGTCTGGACGCGTGCGGTGATCTGCTCGAGTTGTCCGCGGGTGATCAGCCCATCGGCGAACGACTCGCCAGCCTCGGTGATCCGACCGCGCAGGGTGAGCGCTTCGGCGTGCAGGTCGTCGCCCCCGGGCTCGTCGGGCGCCGCTAGGAGGGCCAGTGCGTCGGGACGTGACAGGCGTGCCACGATCGTGCGAGCGACGATCTCGTCAACCTCGATCGCGCCCTTGGCGACGTGTCCGGGGCCACTGGCGCGGCACCGATACGTCGTGCGCTTCCTGCCGTTGCGATCCGAGGCCGTGGCGCTCCGCACCGTCTCGCCGCACTCGCACCGGGCGATTCCCGCGACCAACCAGCGGGCACGGTTCGACTGAGACTGCCGACGGGACGGATCGGAGACCTTCGCCACCACAGCCCGCCACGTGTCCTCGGTGACGATTGGGGGAAACGTCGAGGTTCCCACCACTTCACCGTGCCAGGTCGAGAGCCCGGCGTTGCGTGCGCGTGAGAGCACCTGTCGCAGGCTCGTGTAGTTCCAGGGCTTGCCGGTCGCGGTCGAAACCTCCGAGCCGTTCAGCCGCGTGACGACGGAACCGAGCGAGGCGCCCGCGAGGAGCAGGTCACAAGCCGAGCGGATCGCCTCAGCCTCGAGTGGGTCCAGAACGGGCGTGCCGTCAGCGCCGAAGCGCCAACCAAACGGCCGCTGACCCCCTAGCCACTTCCCAGCTTGGGCGGCCTGAAGCTGTGCGCGCTTGGTCCGCTCCGACTTGTGCTCTACCTCGAACCGGGCCCATGCGCCGAGGGTCCGCGCGACCGCTCGTCCGGAAGGTGTGGCGAGGTCCAGCTCGCCCGCCTTCACGGTGTGCGTCGTGATCCCGCCGCGCTCGCACAGGTCGACGTACTCCTCGAGTTCACGTGGGGATCGGTGCAGCCTGTCGGTGTGCCAGACGATCACGGCAGACGCGGCCCCAGATGCGAGGGCGTCGAGCATCCTCCGGTAGGCGGGGCGCGGTTTCCCCGAGTACGCGCTCACGTCGTCGTCCACGAAGGTCTCGGTCACGGTCCATCCGAGCTTGTCTGCAAGAGCCTGGCAGTCCTCGCGCTGCCGGTCCACGCCGAGGCCCGCCCCCTCGCGGTCCTGACTGATCCGGGTGTAGACCACCGCTCGCTTCGTCGTCATACCTACAGTGTGCCTTGACAGATGTCGGCACGCCCGCGTTGAGGGCGATGAGCATGTCGAGGCTCTCGGCCTCGCGGACCTCGCCGATGATGATGCGGCTGGGGCGCATCCGCAGCGCCTCCTTGACCAGGCGCCGCAGGGTGACCTCGCCGGTCCCCTCGAGGCTCGGCTGGCGGCACTGGAGTCCCACGACGTCCCGGTGCGGGATCTTG
The DNA here is from genome assembly GCF_017565425.1 of Actinotalea soli. Taxonomy (GTDB): domain Bacteria; phylum Actinomycetota; class Actinomycetes; order Actinomycetales; family Cellulomonadaceae; genus Actinotalea; species Actinotalea soli. Next base: position 198,397 of record NZ_JAGEMK010000003.1, on the reverse strand, counting down.
ACCTCGAAGACCTCCTCGCAGGTGACCACACGCTCGCGGGGAGGGATGGACCCGGCGAGCGCGTTGAGCATCGTCGTCTTGCCGGCCTGCGTGGGCCCTGAGACGAGGATGTTGAGGCCTGCCGCGACCGAGGCGGAGAGGAACCGCGCTGCCGCTCCGGTGAGGGAGCCGAGGGCGACGAGGTCCTCGAGGTGCGTGGCGCGGACCACGTGCTTGCGGATGTTCACGGCCCAGGCGTCGCGGGTGATGTCAGGGATCACCACGTGCAGGCGCTCACCGCCCGGCAGTGCCGCGTCCACGAAGGGGCTGGAGAGGTCCAGGCGGCGGCCGGACAGGCGGAGCATCTGCTCGACGAGCTCGCGGACCTGCCCCTCGGTCAGGATCGTGGTGGTGAGCTCGGGCTCGCCGCGCCGAGCGACGAAGACCTGGGCGGGGGAGTTGATCCAGATCTCCTCGACCTCGTCGTCGTCGAGGTACTGCTGCAGCGGTCCCAGGCCGGCGACGGCGTCGAGCACCGCCTTGGTCGCCGAGGTGGGGTCGGGCAGCGGCGTGACGTGCCCACGGAGGGAGCGTTCGTCGTAGTCGGCGACGACGGCGCTCACCAGCTCGTGCAGGGAGGCGTGGTCACGGAGCGGGTCGATGCCGCGCCGACGGACCAGCTCGCGCACCTCGTGCTCGAGCAGAGCAACACCGTCCACTGATCCCCCTGAGCCCCGCCGTACCGACCGGCCGAGCATAGGGGAGCAGAGACGCCCAAATCACCCGCCTGTGGACAACTCGATCGGGTGATCCGCGCAGCGGGGTCGCCGCCCCTCAGCACCCTCTGCGGTCAGCTCACCGCAGCGCCGGTCACGGGTGCTGGACGTCGATCACCACGCGCGTCGGGTCCTCGAGCCCGAACACCCGGAACGGCTCGTCGGAGGACAACCCGATCCAGATCTCGGCCTGGGCCTCGAACATGGCCCCGTACCGCACCTCTGCGATCACGCCTCCGGTCGACGGGGTCATCGTGCGGGGTCCCTCGTACGGACGGGCGCCCTCGGCGGTGGGGTAGACGACCCCGCGCACCAGGATCCGCAGGAAGTGCTGGCCCTGCAGGTACACGGGCTCACCCGCGGCCTGCTGGGTGGGGTTGTCGACGTACTCCCCGCGCCAGCCCGGTGTGCCCTCGCCCGCCAGGTCCACGACCACGCGGTCGAAGCCCTCCCGGGCCGCGAAGCGCAGGTCCACGGGGCTCAGCCGGGCCCCGGCCGAGACCTCCGAGGTGTCGGGCTGCCGGTCGGCGGGGAAGGGCGCCGCGTCGCCGTCGGGTGCCTCCTCCGCGGGTGCCTCCCCGGGGTGGTAGACGTCGATGACCAGTCGGGTCGGGTCCTCGAGCTGGAACACCCGGAAGGGCTCCTCGGAGGTCAGGCCGACGTAGAGCTCGAGCTGGCCCTCGTAGATCGCGCCGTAGACGACCTCCTGGACCACGCCGGCCGAGCCGGGACGGAAGCGTTGCGGCCCGGCGTACTCCTCGGCCCCCTCCTCGGTGGGGTAGACGACGCCGCGCACGTGCGTCTGCAGCGAGGCCTCACCCGCGAGCTCGACAGGCGCCCCCGAGCCGGCCAGGCGCGGGTCGTCGGTGTACTCGCCGAGCCACCCGGGCTGCCCGGGGCCGCTGAGGTCGAGCACGAGGCGGTCGAAGCCGTCGTGCACCCCGAAGCGCAGGTCCACCGGGCTCAGCCGCGCGTCATCGCTCATCTCGGAGGTGTCCGGCTCGCGGTTGGCGGGGAAGGGCGCGTCGTCGCCCGCGGGATCCTCGTCGGGCAGGGGCTCGTCGCCCCCCGCCACCGGCGGGTGGTAGACGTCGACCACGAGCCGGGCCGGCTCCTGCAGCGCGAAGACTCGGAAGGCCTCCTCCGAGCCCACGCCGACGAAGACCTGCTGCCGACCCTCGAGCAGCGGTCCCCGAGCGACCTGCTCGATCACGCCTGCGGACGCGGGGGCGATGCTCTCCGGGCCCTCCCACACGGCCGCGCCCTCCTCGGTCGGCAGGGCGACGCCCTCGATCGTGACCTCGAGCACGCTCTGGCCGGCCACCTGGACGGCCTCGCCCGAACCCGCCGCCGTCGCGGTGCCGGTGTACTCGGTCGACCAGCCGGGCTCACCCTCGCCGGCCAGGTCGATCACCACGCGGTCGAAGGTCTCGTGCACCCCGAAGCGCATGCCCGTGGGGCTGAGCCCGGGCCGGTCCGACGGGGCAGTCGTCTCGTCCGACGGCGGGGAGGTGCTGGGATCCTGCTCCTCGCCGAAGGGCACGTCCTCGACGGGGTCGTCCTCGGCCAAGGGCGTCTCGGAGGACGGCGGGACCGGGTCAGCCTGCGGGGTCTCGGCCGGTGGGGAGGCAGTCGGGGAGGTGCTCGGGTCGGGTTCGTCCGCGGTGCACCCGGCGAGGAGCAGGGCCCCGGCTGCCGCCGCGGCGAGGGTGCGGGTCAGAGGTGCTCGTCGCATGGGTTCGCTCCGGTGCTAGTCGGCCGACGTCGCGGCGCCGACCTCGGCTGCACCTCCAGCCCTATCGCGCCCCTCGGCCCCGGGCAATCGGGGGGAGGAACCGAGACCGTCGCGTGATCTGGCCCAGGCCTCGGTCGCACCGCCGATCCCCCTGACCGCCCGCCCTCTCCCAGCCGGTGGCGAGCCCGCGGGCCCTGTCGGAGATCGCGACTAGAGTCGACCGCTGGTGCCCATCCCTCCGCGGGTGCCCAGCAACCCGAAGGTGTCCCATGCGTCGTGCGCGTCCTGCCCCGTCCGTCCGTCCCGCCTCGTCGGCCCGCGCCGGGGGCGTCGTGCTCGCGGCGGCCACCGCGCTGGTGCTCGCGGGCTGCTCCTCCGAGACCACCGAGGACGACGCCGCTGCCCCCGCCCCCGAGTCCACCGAGGCCGAGTGCGAGCCGGGCAGCCTGCCGACCCTGACCGACGGTGTGCTCACGGTCGGCGCGGGGGAGCCCTACCTGCCCTGGTACACCGACGAGTACGCGTCGGGTGAGGGCTTCGAGTCCGCCCTCATCTACGCGGTCGCCGCCGAGCTCGGGTACGAGGCCGAGGACGTGCAGTGGGAGACGGTGACCTTCGAGCAGATCATCAGCCCCGCCGTGAAGCCCTTCGACGTCGCGGCCTACCAGACCTCCATCACCGACGAGCGCCGCGCGGCGGTGGACTTCTCGAGCCCGTACCTGACCACCCGCCAGGGCGTCATCGTCATGGAGGACGGCCCCTACGCCGACGCGACCACGATCGCGGACCTCGAGGGTGCGCGCATCGGCGTCACCGCCGCGCAGACGAGCCTGACCCTCTCCGAGGCGGCCTTCGGCGAGGACGCCGACATCTCGCCCTACAGCGCGGCCGGTGACGGCATGCAGGCCCTGCAGTCGGGCACCATCGACGCGATGGTCATGGACGTCGACCAGGGTGTCGCCGCCTCGACCGAGTACTTCCCCGACTCCGTGGTGATCGGCACCCTGCCCGACGAGGGCGTCGTCGAGCAGTACGGCCTGGTGCTCGACGTCGACTCCGAGCTCACCACCTGCGTCTCGCAGGCCGTCGACTCCCTCGAGGAGGACGGCACCCTGGGCGAGCTGCGCACCACGTGGCTCAAGTCGGACGACATCCCCGTCCTCGAGTGACCCGGGCCTGACCCCCCATGACCGCGGTGGAGCGACCGTGAGCGACACGGCCGAGGCGCGCCCCTGGTCGCCCTCGCCCCTCGCCCTCGAGCGGGCCGCCTTCCGCCGCGCCCAACGACGGCGTTCGGGGCTCGTCGCCCTGGTCAGCACCGCCCTGGTGGTGACCGCGGTGGTGCTCGTCGTCGTCGGTGCCCCTGGGTGGGAGCGGGCGCGCACGGCCTTCTTCGACCCTGAGAACGCCTGGGCCGCCCTGCCCGCCATCCTCGAAGGGCTGTGGCTCAACCTGCGCGTCTGGGTGATCGCGGGGACGGTCGGCACCCTGCTCGGACTGGGACTGGCCATCCTGCGCACCAGCCGGATCCCGGCCCTCTTCCCCGTACGGGCCCTGGCCATCGGCTACATCGACCTGTTCCGCGGGGTCCCGGTGCTCCTCGTGCTGTACCTGGTGGGCTTCGCCCTCCCCGCCCTGCGCCTCGAGTGGCTGCCGACCTCGAGCGCGTTCCTCGGGGCCCTCGCGATCGTGCTGACCTACACCGCCTACCTCGCCGAGGTGTTCCGCGCGGGCATCGAGTCCGTGCACCCCTCGCAGGTGGCCGCCGCGCGCTCCCTCGGCCTCAGCCGCGCCCAGAGCATGCGCACCGTCGTGCTGCCCCAGGCGGTCCGCAACGTCACCGCGCCGCTGGCCAACAACCTCATCTCGCTGCAGAAGGACTCCGGTCTCATCTCCGTGCTGGGGGCCGTCGACGCCATCCGCGCCGCGCAGATCGCCACCACCGGCACCTACAACTTCACGCCCTACGTCGTGGCCGGGCTGCTGTTCTTCCTGGTGTCCTTCCCGCTGACCCGCGCCGTGGACGCCTACCAGCGCCGCCGCGGGTGGGGACGTTCCCTCGCCACGGTCACCGGGGGAGGGGACATCCGATGACGGCCCTGCTGTCCCTGCGCGGCGTGCGCAAGACCTACCCCGCCCCGGCCGCCGCCCGCAGCCGGGTCCGCGAGCAGGCCCGCGTCGTCCTCGACGACATCGACCTCGACGTCGACCGGCACCGCTGCGTGGTGCTCATCGGTGCCTCCGGCTCGGGGAAGTCGACCCTGCTGCGCGTGGTCAACCTCCTCGACGAGATCGACGACGGGCAGATCCTCCTCGACGGTCAGGACGTCGCCGACCCGCGCCTGGACGCCAACGCCGTCCGTGCCCGGATGGGGATGGTCTTCCAGGCCTACAACCTGTTCCCGCACATGCGCGTCCTCGACAACGTGACCCTCGCCCTGCGCCTGGTGCACCGCCGGCCGCGCGAGGAGGCCGACGCCGCCGCGGTCGAGATGCTGCGCCGCGTCGGCCTGGCCCACAAGGCCACGGCCTACCCCGACCAGCTCTCCGGCGGGGAGCAGCAGCGCGCCGCGATCGCCCGTGCCCTCGTCCACGGCCCCGAGCTGCTGCTCCTCGACGAGGTCACCTCAGCCCTGGACCCCGAGCTGGTCGGCGAGGTCCTGGACCTGCTCGCCGAGCTGCGGGGCGAGGGGCGCACCATGCTCGTCGCCACCCACGAGATGGGCTTCGCCCGCCGCGTCGCCGACGAGGTCTGCTACCTGCACGACGGACAGGTCCACGAGCGCGGCACCCCCGAGCAGGTGCTCGGCGACCCGCAGCGCGAACGCACCCGGGCCTTCCTCAGCCGTCTGGCGTCCTGAGGTCCACCGCGCACCGTCCCGATACCCTCGACCCGTGTCCGTCGCCGAGCTCTCGTCGAGCGCCCAGAACTACGTCAAGATCATCTGGGGCCTGCAGGAGTGGTCGACGGCCGACGTCACCGCCACGATGATCGCCGAGCGCGCGGGGGTGCGGCTCTCGACCGTCTCCGACGCGGTGCGGCGGCTCGCCGACCAGGGGCTCGTCGAGCACACCCGCTACGGGGCCGTGACCCTCACCGACCTCGGCCGCTCCCACGCCCTGGCCATGGTGCGCCGGCACCGCCTCATCGAGGCCTTCCTCGTCAACGTCCTCGGGTACGGCTGGGACGAGGTGCACGACGAGGCCGAAGAGCTCGAGCACGCCGTCTCCGACCTGATGGTCACCCGCATCGACGAGCTCCTCGGCTTCCCCACCCGCGACCCGCACGGGGACCCCATCCCCGCCGCGGACGGCACCGTGACGATCCCCGACGCCGTCCAGCTCTCACGCCGCGAGCCCACCGGCCAGGTGGTCGTCGAGCGCATCTCCGACGCCGACCCCGGTCTGCTCCAGTACTTCTCCGACACAGGGGTGCTGGTGGGCGCCACCCTCGAGCTCTCCGCCGGTGAGGCGTACTCCGAGGCCGTCGGGGTGCGCCCCGAGGGGCGCGACGAGGTGAGCCTCGGCCCAGCCGCGGCCGACGCCGTCTGGGTCTCGCCCGTCAGCCCCTGACGGTCCGTCCCGCTCAGGCCCCCGCGCGCTCCCGGCGCAGCCGGCGTCGTCGGGCCGCCCACCGGGTGCCGAGCAGGCCGTGCCGCGGGCTCGCCAGGTACACCACCGTGAAGGCCGCGCCCTGGGCCAGGACCACGGTGCCACCCGGGGCCGTGTCGAGGTAGTAGCTCGCGTACAGGCCGATCACCGCGCAGCTCGCCGAGACGACCGGGGCCAGCACGAGCATCCGGCCGAAGCGATCGGTCAGCAGGTACGCGGTGGCCCCCGGGATGATCAGCATCGCGACCACGAGGACCACCCCCACCGCCTGCAGGGCCACCACGGCCGTGAGGGCCAGCAGGCCGAGGAGCACCGCGCCCAGCAGCCGGGGACGCAGGCCGATCGCGTGGGCGTGGGTGCGGTCGAAGGCGTACAGGGTGAAGTCCCGGCTCTTGAGCACCAGCACCGCGAGCACGACCGCCCCGAGCACCATGACCTGCGTGAGCTCGGGCCAGGACACCCCCAGCAGGTTGCCGAAGATGATGTGGTTGAGGTCCGTCTGCGACGGCGTCACCGAGATGAGCACGAGGCCCAGGGCGAAGAGGGTCGTGAAGACGATGCCGATCGCGGCGTCCTCCTTGACCCTGCTCGTGTCTCGCACCACGCCGATCAGGCCCACCGCGAGGAAGCCGAAGACCACCGCCCCCAGGGCGAAGGGGGCCCCCACCACGTAGGCGAGCACGACGCCGGGCAGCACCGCGTGGGCCACCGCGTCCCCCATGAGGGACCAGCCGATGAGCACCAACCAGCAGGACAGCACGGCGCACACCACCGAGGCGATCAGGGTGGTCAGCAGAGCCCGGACCATGAAGTCGTAGGCCAGCGGGTCGAGCAGCAGGTCGAGGACGGTCGTCGCGAGGGTGCTCACCGCTCAGCCCTGCCGTCCAGGCCGAGGCCGAAGGCCATCGCGAGGTTCTCGGGACGCAGCACCTGCGCCGTCGGGCCGTGCAGCAGGACCCGCCGCATGAGCAGGGCGGCCTCGTCGGCGAGCTCGGGCAGGGCATGCAGGTCATGGGTCGAGACGACGATCCCGGCCCCCTCGGCGGCGAGCTCGCGGAGCAGGCGCACCATGGTGGCCTCGGAGTCCCGGTCCACCCCGGCGAAGGGTTCGTCGAGGAGCAGCACCCGGGCCCCCTGGGCGATGCCTCGGGCCACGAAGGCGCGCTTGCGCTGACCACCCGAGAGCCGACCGATCTGTCGCGAGGCGAGCGGGGCCACGCCCACCCGCTCGAGGGCCGCGTCCACGGCCTCGTGGTCACCCCGTCGCGGTCGCCGCGTCAGGCCGAGGTGCCCGTACCGGCCCATCATGACGACGTCGCGCACGGTCAGCGGGAAGGACCAGTCGACCTCCTCGGACTGCGGGACGTAGGCCACGGCCCCCGCGCGCCGGGCCCGTGCCGAGGTCCCGCCGTCCACCGCGACGGTGCCGTGCTCGGGGGCGACCAGACCCATGATCGTCTTGAACAGCGTGGACTTGCCCGAGCCGTTCATCCCGATCAGACCGCAGACGCGCCCGGGCTCGACGCGCAGGCTCGCCCGGTCCAGGGCCAGGACCTCGCCGTAGTGCACGGTGACCTCGCGGACGTCCACCGCCGGGGCAGGCGCGGTGGCCACGTCAGCCACGGTCCCCGGCCGGCTCGCCGGTCAGCCCCTCGACGATGACGTCGGCGTCGTGCCGCAGCAGGTCCAGGTAGGTGGGCACCGGGCCGTCGGGCTCGGAGAGGGAGTCGACGTACAGGACCCCACCGAGCTCGGCCCCCGTCGCCTCGGCCACCTGGCGCATCGCCGCGTCCGAGACGGTCGACTCGCAGAAGACCGCCGGCACCTCGTCACGCTCGACCAGCTCGATCACCTCGACGACCTGCCGGGGCGTGGACTGCTGCTCGGCGTTGACCGGCCACAGGTAGACCTCGTCGAGCCCCGCGTCCCGCGCGAGGTAGGAGAACGCGCCCTCGCAGGTGACCAGGGTGCGCTGGTTCTCGGGCAGGGCGACCAGCCGCTCGACCATGCTCTGGTGCACGGCCGCGAGCTCCTCGGAGTAGGCCGCGCCGTTGGCCGCGAACTCCTCGGCGTTCGTCGGGTCCAGGGCGCTCAGCGCGTCGACGATCGCGTCGACGTAGCGCTGGGCCTCGACCGCGCTCATCCAGGCGTGCGGGTTGGGCAGCCCGGCAGCGACGTCCCCGGTGATGTCGATCGGCTCGACCTCCTCGGTGAGGACCACCCGCGGCACGTCGAGGTCTGCGACGAACTGCTCGAACCACGCCTCGAGGCCCAGACCGTTGTCCAGGACGAGATCGGCCCGCGACGCGCGCCGGATGTCACCCGGGGTGGGCTCGTAGCCGTGGACCTCGGCCCCGGGCTTGATGATCGACTCGACCCGCACGTGGTCCCCGGCGACGTTCTGGGCCATGTCGGCGAGCACCGTGAAGGTGGTCAGCACCAGGGGGGCGTCCTCGGAGGCGTTCCCGCCAGGTGCGTCGCCGTCCGCCGCGCAGGCGCTGAGGCTCAGGGCGAGCGCGGCGCCGACCGCCAGGACGCCGAGGTGGCGAGGGCGGGGCGGGCGCGGTGCGCGAGACGGGTTCGGCTCGGGGAGCATGGCGCGACTCTAGTGTTCGAGGGGTCGAACCGCGAGAGTTCGCCGTACCGAAGTCGCTTCCCGCGGGCGCGTCCCCTCGGGTCAGGGCTGGGTCGAGCTGGGCTCCTCCGGAGGGGAGGAAGGAGCGGCAGACGGCGCCGTTGCCGTCTGCCGCCGGCCGAGCCTCCGCCGCACGGCGACCGCGACCAGGGCCACCAGGCCCAGGAGGATCAGCCACGGCAGGAGGACACCGAGGGCGAGGGACAGTCCCGCCAGGGTGCTGACCAGGGAGTCCCACCCGGTCGACAGGCCCCCGAGGAAGCCCCCGCGGGCCTCGATGGCGCTCGGGGGAGTGCTCCACAGGTCGAGCTCGAAGGTCGACATCGCGACCTGCTCCGACAGGCGCGACCGCTGCGACTCGAGGGACTCGAGCTGGGACTGCCGGTCGGTGAGCACCTGCTCGGCCTCGACGATCTCCTCGACGGACCCCGAGCGCTCCAGGAGAGCCTCGAGCCGCGAGATCGAGGTCCGCAGCGCGCGGATCCGGGCGTCGAGGTCCTGGGACTGCGCCGTCACGTCGTCGCTGCTCTGGGAGATCTGCTGGACCTCGCCCAGCTCCTCGAGGCGCTCGAGGGTCGTGGTCACCTCGGTCGCCGGGATGCGCACGACGAGCAGGGCGCTGGCATCGAGGTCCCCGTCGGCGCTGGTCTCCGAGCGCTGCTCGACCCACCCCCCCACGTGCTCGACGAGGCGGGCGGACTCGCGTGCTGCCTGCCGCGGGTCCTCGACGGTCATGGACACGTAGCCGGTGGTGATGACCTGCCTCGCGGACTCGCCGTCGCCGGAGGCCTCACCGCCGAGCCCGCCCTCGTCCAGGTCGGCGGTGGACTCCTCGCCCGCCGCGGCATCGTCGGTGGCGGTGCCGTCCTCGCCGGCGGCCCTCTCGTGCCCGACGTACCCGCCCGACGGCTCGGCGCCGGCGTCGGAGCCGGAGGTCGCGGAGCACCCGGTCAGGGCGAGAAGGAGGGCGACCATCACGGTCAGCAGGCGGCGCATGGGCCAAGGCTAGGAGCGCTGTGACCAGCGGAAGTGCAGGATCGGGCCATCGTGATCAATTCGTCATGAGGACCCCGCGCACGGTGATCGGACCGTGACCAAAGGCGTCCAGCATGTGAGGATCGAGACATGCCCGTGACCACGCCCCTGAGCTCCGCCCGATCCGCCGTGGCGCAGGCTCTCCTGGCCCGCGTCGCCGGGCCCGAGGCCACGGCCACCCGGGCGCGCATCCACGGCACGCCCGGTCCGCGCTGGTTCGCGGCGGACAGCCCGATCGGCCGGGTGCACGGGGACGCGTCCATGTTCGCCGGAGGGGTGCGGGCCCTGCTCCTGCAGTCCCTGCACCCACGGGCCATGGCGGCCGTCGCGGATCACTCGGGCTACCGGTCAGACCCGTGGGGGCGCCTCCAGCGCACCGCGACGTTCCTCGCGACCACCACCTTCGCGACGGCCGACGACGCCGCGCAGGCGGTGGCCATCGTGCGTGCCGTGCACGCGCACATCCGTGGGACCACCCCCGAGGGGGAGCCCTACGAGGCCTCCGACCCGCACCTGCTGCGCTGGGTGCACGTCGCCGAGGTGGACAGCTTCCTGCGCGCCCACCAGCGCCTCGGCCGCGAGCCCCTCGACGAGGCCGGCTGCGACGAGTACGTGGCCCAGAGCGCCGTCATCGCCCGGGCCCTCGGGGCCGAGGGGGTGCCCGTCACGGTCGCCGAGCTCGACGAGGTCCTCACGAGCTACCGCCCCGAGCTCGCACCCAGCGCGGCCGCGGCGGAGGCGGCCGAGTTCCTGCTGCGGCGCCCGCCCCTGCCCCTGCCGGCCCGGCCCGCCTACGCGCTGATCGCCGCCGCGGGGGTCGCGCTCATGCCGGCGTGGAGCCGGGAGCCGCTGGGCCTGCGGCCCGCCACGGCCCACGAGCAACGGTTCGGTCGCGTCGCGGGCCGGGTGGCGACAGGGACCATCCGTTGGGCCCTGGACCCGGTGGACCCCGTGCAGGTGCGCCCCGAGACCACCCCCGCCGAGACGTGAGCCTCGGCGCGTCCCCTCGGCAGAACCGGACAAAGCAGACAGAATCCTGCGGGTGATCATGCCCTCCTCCCCGCGCCTGCCGCACCGGTCCGGGCGCCTGCGCGCCGCGCTCCTCGCTCTTCTGCTCGGCGTGGTGCTCACCGGCCTCGGCGCCACCCCGGCCGCCGCCGGGCCCGCCGAGGACCTGCTCGCCAAGGTCAACGCCGAGCGTGCGGCCGTCGGCGCGGGACCGCTGAGGCTCGACGGTGCGATGAACCAGGTGGCCGGGGCGTGGAGCCAGGCCATGGCCGACGCCGGGGAGATGTCCCACAACCCGAGCTACGCGAGCCAGATCCCTGCCGGGTGGACCGCCGCGGCCGAGAACGTCGCGTGGAACCGTCCCGCCGACGTCGCCGGGCTGCACACGGCGTGGATGAACTCCGCGGGGCACCGCGCGAACATCCTCAACCCGGCCTTCACCGACGTCGGCATCGCCGTGGTCGTCGTCGACGGGAGGGCCTGGGGGACGCAGGTCTTCGCGGCGTACGGGGCGCCGCCCCCGGCTCCGGCCCCGGCCCCGGTCGAGGAGCCGAGCGCCCCCGCCCCTGCCCCCGCGCCGGAGCCGGAGCCCGCCCCGGCCGAGCCTCCGGCCCGGGCTGCGCCGGCCGAGGGTCGGGACGCGCCCGAGGAGGAGGTGGCCGAGCCGGCAGAGCCGGAGCCCACCCCTACCCCGACGCCGACCCCCGCACCGACCCTCACGGCGACGGCCGCCCCGGCACCGACGCCGACCCCCTCCCCGTCGGCGAGCTTGGTCGCTCGGGCCGAGGCCGAGCGTGCGGCGACCGGCGTGCCCGGGCCGGTGACCCTCGGTCTCGGTGCCCTGGGGGCGCTGGCCCTGGGTGCCGCGGTGCTCCTGCTGCGGCGACGCGCGCAGGGCGGGAGCGCGAGCGAGGTCGGCCCGTCCGGCGGTGATCCCGAGCCCTAGGCCGGACGGGTGGGTGCCGTGGCCCCAGGCCGAGCCCACATCGCCCGGACCGTAGGGTGGCGTGGTGAGCATCCCCGACCCTGATCCGGCTCCGGCCCTGTCGATGCGCGGGCTGGTCAAGAGGTTCGGCGCGACGGTCGCCGTCGCGGGCCTCGACCTGGACATCCCGGCGGGCTCCTTCTACGGCGTCGTCGGTCCCAACGGGGCCGGCAAGACGACGACCCTGTCGATGGCCACGGGCCTGCTGGTCCCTGACGAGGGGTCGGTCCTGGTGCACGGGGTCGACGTGTGGGGTCGGCCGCGGGGTGCGGCAGCGTCCCTGCTCGGCGTGCTGCCCGACGGGCTCCGGCTCTTCGACCGGCTCACCGGCGCCGAGCTCATCAGCTACGCGGGGATGCTGCGCGGGATGGACCGGGAGGTCGTGGCCGAGCGCCGCGACGACCTGCTGCAAGCCCTCGACCTCGTCGGCGCGGGCTCGACCCTCGTCGCGGACTACTCGGCGGGGATGACCAAGAAGGTCGCCCTCGCCTGCGCCCTGGTGCACGCCCCGCGGCTGCTCGTGCTCGACGAGCCCTTCGAGGCGGTGGATCCTGTCTCGGCGGGGGCGATCCGGGGCATCCTGCAGCGCTTCGTCGAGGCGGGCGGGACGGTCGTGCTCTCGAGCCACGTGATGGCCCTGGTCGAGCGGCTGTGCGACCACGTGGCGGTGGTCGCGGGCGGTCGGGTGCTCGCGGCCGGGACGGTCGACGAGGTGCGCGGCGGTCAGGACCTCGAGGAGCGGTTCGTCGGGCTGCTGGGTGGCGGCCTCGAGCACGCGGAGCTGACGTGGTTGCGACCCTCCTCCGGCTGAGGCTGCGTCTGCTGCTGCACACCCTGCGGCGGGAGGGGTGGCGCATCGTCCTGCTCGTGGTCGGCCTGCTGTGGGCGCTCGCCTCGTCCCCGTCCGTGCTGGGTGGGATGGTGTGGCTGTCTCGTCAGCCGGTCGAGGTGGTGCACGACGTCCTCGTCCTCGTGGGCACCGTCCTGGTGCTGGGGTGGGCCGTGGTGCCCCTCCTGGTCCCCGGCCTGGACGACTCCCTCGACATCGGCCGGTTCGCGACCTTCGGGCTGCGGGCCCGGCGGCTGGTCCCCGGGCTCCTGGTCGCCGCGCTGCTCGGGGTCCCGACCCTGGTGACCTTCCTGGGGAGCGCGGCGCCGGCGCTGGCCTGGCTCGGTCCGGGCCGTGAGCTCGGCGTGCTCCCCGCCGTGCTGGCCCTGGCCCTGGCCCCGGTGGCCGGGCTCACCTGCGTGCTCGCCTCGAGGCTGAGCACGGGCCTCGCGGCGAGGGTGCTCGGCTCGCGCCGCTCGCGGGAGATCAGTGCGGTGGGCGGGGTGCTCGTCGCCGGGTTCGCGGTGCCGGTCGTGGTCGGCGTCGCGGCCCTCGGCCTGGAGGGAGCCCTCGAGCGGGTGCCCGCTGTCGCCGCGGTGCTGGGCTGGACCCCCCTCGGCGCGGTCTGGGCGGCCCCGGCGGCCCTCGCCGACGGCGAGGTGCTCGGAGCCCTCGGACGGGTGGTCGTCGCGGTGGGCACCGTGGTGCTCGCGGCCCGGGCCTGGGCCGTCCTGCTCGACCGTGCCCTGGTCAGCCCTCCGGCCCGGGGTGGGCAGTCCCGTCGTCGTCGGGACGTCGTCCTCGGCCGCGAGGGTCTGGGCCTGCCCGCGGTCGCCCGGCCTGCCCTCGCGGTGACCCGGCGGGCGCTGCGCTACTGGACCGCCGACCCCCGCTACCTCAGTGCGCTGCTGGGCTCGGTGGCGGCCCCGCTGATCATCGTCGTGCTCGCCGGGACGGTCATCGACGCACCGGCCGCCGTCGCCCTGAGCATCGCGCCCCTGATGGGCGGGACGATCGGCTGGGGCCGGCACAACGACGTCGCCTTCGACGGCACCGCCCTGTGGATGCACGTGGTGGCCGGCGTCCCGGGCTGGGCTGACCGCGCGGGGCGCACCCTCGCGACCCTCGCCTGGTCGGTGCCGGTCGTCGTCGGGGTCGCCGTCGTGGGCTCGATGGTCGCGGGACGGGTCGACCTGCTCCCGGCCTCCCTCGGCGCAGGGCTCGGCGTGCTCTGCGGCGGGCTCGCCGTCTCGGCCGTGGCGAGCGGGGCGCTCATCTACCCCGTGCCGGCCGCCGGGGCCAACCCCTACGCGGCGCAGATGGGGGCCGTGGGGGCGAGCCTCGTCGCCCAGCTCGTGACCTCGGTGGCGACCCTCGCGCTGTGCGTGCCGGTGCTCGTGGCCTTCGGTGCCGCGATGTGGTGGGAGCCGGCGATGGCCTGGGTCACCCTCGGTGTCGGAGTGCTGGGTGGGGCGCTGGTCCTCGGCGCGGGCGTGGCTCAGGGCGGGCGCGTGTACGACGCGCGGTCGGTGCGGCTCCTGGCCCGTCTCTCCCGGTGAGCGAGCACACGGTGACCGCGTCGGAGCGCCGTCGTAGACTCGTCGCCATGAGCGAGCCGATGCCCCCCTCGACCGGCCCGGAGGACCCGGGCACCCCCGGATCGGGGACGTCGACGAGCGTGCTCGAGCGCACCGAGACCCGCGAGGAGGTCGAGCCCGGGGACCGCGAGCGGTTCTCGCACTACGTGCGCAAGGAGAAGATCCTCGACTCGGCGCTCTCGGGCAGCCCCGTGGTCGCGCTGTGCGGCAAGGTGTGGGTACCGGGTCGCGACCCCAAGAAGTTCCCCGTCTGCCCCATCTGCCAGGAGATCTACGAGGGCCTGCGCGCCCCGCAGGACGGCGGGGACGGCTCCGGCTCGGGCGACTCCTCCGGCGGACGGTGACGCCCCAGCACGACGCCGCGCGCCACCCCTCGACCGACGGCTCCCCGTCGGCGGGGTCCTCCGCGAGCGTGTCCACCCCGTCGTCCTCGGCCGCCTCGCACCTCTCGCCAGCCTTCCCGGCGCGCGCCCCGTGGGGGACGGCGAGCAAGCTCCGCGCCTGGCAGGCCGCTGCCCTCGAGGCCTACGAGAGCCGCCACCCGCAGGACTTCCTCGCCGTCGCCACCCCCGGGGCAGGCAAGACGACCTTCGCGCTGCGGGTCGCGACCAACCTCCTCGAGCGAGGCGTCGTCCGGCGCGTCACGGTGGTCGCCCCGACCGAGCACCTCAAGCGCCAGTGGGCCGACGCCGCCGCGAGGGTCGGCGTCCACCTGGACCCGAACTTCCGCAACAGCCAGGGTCGCCACGGCGCCCACTTCGACGGCGTGGCCCTGACCTACGCCCAGGTGGCCAGCAAGCCCGCCCTGCACGCCGCCCGCACCGCGGCGGCCCCCACGCTGGTCATCCTCGACGAGGTGCACCACGGCGGGGACGCGCTCTCCTGGGGGGACGCCGTGCGCGAGTCCTTCGAGGGGGCCACCCGGCGCCTCGCCCTCACCGGCACGCCCTTCCGGTCGGACACCTCGGCCATCCCCTTCGTCGAGTACGCCGCCGACGCCCACGGCATCCGGCGGTCGGTCGCCGACTACGTCTACGGCTACGGCGACGCGCTGCGGGACGGCGTGGTCAGGCCCGTGATCTTCCTGTCCTACAGCGGGCAGATGCGCTGGCGCACCCGGGCCGGGGACGAGGTCTCGGCCCGCCTGGGCGAGGACATGACCAAGGACATGACGGCGCAGGCCTGGCGCACCGCGCTGAACCCGCAGGGGGAGTGGATCCCCTCGGTGCTGGCGGCTGCCGACCGCCGGCTGTCCGAGGTGCGGCGCACCGTGCCCGACGCCGGGGCCCTGATCATCGCGACCGACCAGACCGACGCCCGCGCCTACGCCGCTCACCTGCGGTCGATCACCGGTGAGGCCCCCACGGTCGTGCTCTCGGACGACGACGGCGCCTCGGACCGCATCGACGAGTTCTCCGCCGGGACGAGCCGGTGGATGGTCGCGGTCCGCATGGTCTCCGAGGGCGTCGACGTGCCGCGCCTCGCGGTGGGCGTCTACGCCACGTCGACCGCGACGCCGCTGTTCTTCGCCCAGGCCGTCGGCCGGTTCGTACGGGTCCGGCGCCGGGGCGAGACCGCGTCCCTCTTCCTGCCGAGCGTTCCGCAGCTGCTGGCCCTCGCGGCGACCCTGGAGCTCGAGCGGGACCACGCCCTGGACCGCCCGCTGCCCGAGGAGGGGGAGGTCGGTCTCGCCGACGACCTCCTCGCCGCGGCGAACCGCGCCGAGAGCGCCTCGGACACGGTGGGGGCGGACGGGATCCCGGGTACCTTCCAGGCCCTCGAGGCGCAGGCGAGCTTCGACCGCGTCCTCTTCGACGGCGGCGAGTTCGGCACGGGTGCCGAGGTCGGCTCGGAGGAGGAGCAGGACTTCCTCGGGCTGCCCGGCCTGCTCGACGCCGACCAGGTGAGCACGCTGCTCCGGCAGCGCCAGGCCCAGCAGGTCAGCGGTGCCGCTGCGCGGCGTGCCGCCGAGCCCGAGGTCGACCACCGCCGTCTGGTCGAGCTCCGCAAGGAGCTCAACACCCTGGTCGGGGCGTGGGCCCGCCGCAGCGGTCAGCCCCACGGCTCGGTGCACACCGAGCTGCGGCGTCGGTCCGGCGGTCCCGAGGTGGCCCTGGCGACCGTCGAGCAGCTCGAGAAGCGCACCGCCCTGCTGCGGGACTGGTTCGTCGGCCGACGCTGAGCGGCTTATACCAGGGCAAGCCGACCTTCGCGCGACTTCACCGTTCAGGATGCGAGGCGCCTCAGAGGCTGCCAACGTTAGGTCACGAGCCGCTGGGCTTCCCCCAGACGGTCCACATGCAGAAAGGGCTCGTCATGCCTACTTGGTTGATCATTCTTCTCGTCGGTGTCGTCCTGCTGGTCTTCGGCGTTGCCGTCGAGGCCGCGCAGTTCCTCATCTGGATCGCGATCATCGTTCTCGTCGTCAGCCTGATCCTCGGGCTCGTGGGGCGCGGCAAGGCCAAGGTCTAGCCGCAGGTCGCGGGCCTCACGGCCCGCGCCGCCGTCACCCCGTGACGGCACGCAGATCGACGAAGGTCCGGGGACCGGTGGCGAGAGCCGCCCGGTCCCCGGACCTTCGTGCGTCGGGGCGCGGTTCGACGGGTTCGTGACCGGCGGGGGTGTGGCGGGCCGGCGCGCTCAGCCCGGAAGCACCAGGCCCGAGGTCGGGATGGCCGGGTCCCCGGCCGAGAGGCGCCGTGCCCCGCGCGGCAGCTCCTCGCGGGAGGCCTCGTGCCGCCGGGCCGCGATCGTGACCCCTGCCGCCCCCGTCCACCGGGAGTCGATCGCCCCTTCGACGACGAGCGGCACGTGCAGCCCCCGCAGGTCCTCGCGCTCGGGCTCCCAGGCGGTGACGGCGTGGTCGAGCCCGCTCACCACGACCTCCTCGACCGCCCGGCCGTCCTGGTCGAGGCTGCGCGCCGCGACCTTGCGGCCGCCCTGGCTGCTCTTGGCCCCTGAGGCCTTGGCCACGGGCTCGAGGGTGCCGTCCCGTCCCTCCCGGGCGACGAGCTTGTAGACCATGCCGCAGGTCGGTGCCCCGGAGCCGGTCACCACCGAGGTGCCCACGCCGTAGGAGTCCACCGGCGCGGCCGCGAGGGCGGCGATCGCGTGCTCGTCGAGGTCCGAGCTCACCACGATCCGGGTGCTCGTCGCCCCCAGGCGGTCGAGCTGGGCGCGCACCTCGTGCGCGAGGGTGGGCAGATCGCCCGAGTCGAGCCGCACGGCGCCGAGGCCGGTCCCGGCGGCGGCCACGGCCCGCTCGACGCCGCGCGTCACGTCGTAGGTGTCGACCAGGAGGGTCGTGCCGGGGCCGTGCGAGGCGACCTGGGAGGCGAACGCGGTCTCCTCGTCGTCGTGCAGCAAGGTGTAGGCGTGGGCCGCGGTGCCGATCGTCGGCAGGCCGTAACGGCGTCCCGCCTCGAGGTTGGAGGTCCCGGCGAAGCCCGCGACGGCGGCCGCCCGGGCGGCGGCGACGGCGGCCTGCTCGTGAGCACGCCGGCTGCCCATCTCGAGGCACGGACGGTCGACGGCCGCACTCGTCATCCGGGAGGCGGCCGAGGCGACCGCGGAGTCGTAGTTGAGGACGGAGAGCACGAGGGTCTCGAGGACCACGGCCTCGGCGAAGGTGCCCTCGACCGAGAGCACGGGGGAGCCGGGGAAGAAGCACTCGCCCTCGGCGTAGCCCGTGATGGATCCGTTGAACCGGTAGCCCGCGAGGAAGTCCAGGGTCCGCCGGTCCACCATCTGCTCCCGGCTGAGGTAGGCCAGCTCCTCGTCGCCGAAGCGGAACGCGGCGATCGCCTCGAGCGCGCGTCCCGTGCCCGCGACCACGCCGTACCGACGTCCTGCGGGGAGCCTGCGGGCGAAGACCTCGAAGACGCAGTGCCGGTCCGCGGTGCCGTCCGCCAGGGCGCCCTGCAGCATGGTCAGCTCGTACCGGTCGGTGTGCAGCGCCGTGGAGGGGCGTCCCGCCCCGGTGCGCGGGGTGGACGCCGGAACCGTCCAGGGGGCCTCGCCCGAGAGGGCCGGGGCCGACGGCGAGGGCAGCTCTGCGCTCATGGGATCACCGTAGGGCGGGGGCGCGGCAGGCACGAACCGTGACCACCGCGGCCCTGCTGGTGCCGGGGGGCCTCACGCTGCCTAGAGTGAGGTCGTGAGCACCGTGACCGCCTCGTCGGCCCCGCTCGAGGACGTGGACCTCGGCGAGGCTGCCGTCGTCGACGGCTGGAGCACGGTGGTGTGGAACGACCCCGTCAACCTCATGAGCTACGTCACCTACGTGTTCCGGAGCTACTTCGGGTACAGCACCCAGCGGGCCGAGCACCTCATGCGCCAGGTGCACGAGGACGGTCAGGCGACGGTCTCGCGCGGGAACCGCGAGCAGATGGAGATCGACGTCCAGGCCATGCACGGCTACGGCCTGTGGGCGACCGTCCAGCCCGGGACCCCGTGATGCAGGGCTTCCGCCGCGAGGGGGATGCCTACGTGGCCCGGCTCGACGCCGCCGAGCGGGCCGTCCTGCTCGACGTCGTCGACGACGTCGTCAGCCTGCTCGCCGAGGGTGGGCCCAGCTCGGTCGCCCGGGGCAGGGCCGCGGCGTCGCACCCGTTGGACGCGCTGCGCATGGAGGCCGAGGACGTCCAGACCCCGACCGACCCGGCGCTGCGCCGGCTGCTCCCCGACGCCTCGGTGGACCCCGAGGTCACGGCCGAGTTCCGCCGGCTGACCGAGGCGGACCTGCGCACCGCCAAGACCGACCACCTGCTGCGGCTGCGGGCTGCTCTCATGGCCGCGAGCCTCGACGTCGTCGTCGTGCCGAGCGAGGCCCCGCGCATCGCGGCGGCGCTGACCGACGTGCGGCTGGTGGTCTCCGAGCGTCTCGAGGTGCGCACCGACGCCGACGCCGACGCGCTCTACCACCTGATCGGCTCCGACCCCGAGCCCTCCGACGTCGCGGACCCGCGGGCCCAGGTGGCCCGGCGGTTCCTCGCCACCGTGTACGTGGTGCTGAGCCTGCTCCAGGAGTCCCTCGTCGAGCTCATGCTCGAGGCGCTGCCCGAGGTGGGGTCCGAACCGGGCTAGGCTCGGGCGCGTGAACGACGCGCCGATCGGGATCTTCGACTCCGGTGTCGGGGGCCTCACGGTCGCGCGCGCCGTGCTCGACCAGCTCCCGCACGAGTCAGTGCTCTACATCGGGGACACGGCCAACGGGCCCTACGGCCCCAAGCCCCTCGCCGCGGTGCGGGCCCACGCCCTCGAGGTCATGGACGACCTGGTCGACGCGGGGGTCAAGATGCTCGTCATCGCGTGCAACAGCGCCTCGGCCGCCGTGCTGCGCGACGCCCGGGAGCGCTACACCCAGCGTCGCGGGCTGCCCGTGGTCGAGGTGATCCTCCCCGCGGCGCGGCGCGCGGCCGCGGCGACCCGCAACGGCCGTGTGGGGGTGATCGGCACCCGCGCGACGATCGGCTCGCGCGCCTACGACGACGCGCTCGCCGTCGCCGCAGGCATCAGCCTCACCTCGCAGGCGTGCCCCGAGTTCGTCACCCTGGTCGAGGCGGGCACGACGTCGGGCCCGCAGGTCCTCGAGGTCGCCCGGCGCTCCCTCGAGCAGGTCCGCGAGGCCGATGTCGACACGCTGGTCCTCGGGTGCACGCACTACCCGCTGCTGACCGGGGTGATCTCCTACGTGATGGGCGAGCAGGTGACCCTGGTGTCGAGCGCCGAGGAGACCGCCAAGGACGTGTACCGCACCCTCGTGGCCCACGACCTCGAACGCGACCCGAGCCTGGGACCGCCCGAGCACCGCTTCCTCGCGACCGGGGACGCGGACGGCTTCGCGACCCTCGCCCGGCGCTTCCTGGGCCCCGAGGTGCTCGCGGTCGAGACGGCGACGAGTCTGCGATGAGGCTCACGGTGATCGGCTGCGCAGGGTCCTTCCCCGGACCCGAGTCGGCGTCCTCCTCCTACCTGGTGCAGGCCGACGACGAGGCTGGGCGCACCTGGAGCCTGCTGCTGGACCTGGGCAGCGGCGCGCTGGGGCCCCTGCAGCGCTACTGCGACCCCGTCGACCTCGACGCGATCGGGCTCTCGCACCTGCACCCCGACCACATGGCCGACATGTGCGGGCTCTACGTCTACCTCAAGTACCGGCCGCGGGGGCACGGCGGCCATGCCGAGGGCGCGGGCACCGGGGCGCGGCGGGGCCCGCTCGACGTCCACGGCCCCTTCGGCACGGCCTCGCGTCTGGCAGCGGCCTACGGGCTCGAGCCCGGCGAGTCGATGACCGACCAGCTCGCCGTCCACGCCTGGCAGCCCGGTCGCCCGATCCAGGTGGGTCCGCTGACCCTGACCCCGGTGGCCGTCGAGCACCCCGTGCCGGCCTACGGGGTCCGCGTGACCGGGCCCTCGGAGCGGGACCCGACCCGCCGGGTGACCCTCGCCTACACCGGGGACACCGACAGCTGCCCGGGCCTCGACGCCCTGGCGAGGGAGGCCGACGTCCTGCTGGCGGAGGCCGCCTTCGTCGAGGGCCGGGACGACGACGTGCGGGGGATCCACCTGACCGGTCGCCGGGCCGGGCAGGCCGCGGCCGACGGCGGTGCGGGGCGGCTCGTGCTGACCCACGTCCCGGCCTGGAACCCGCCCGGCGCGGCCTACGACGAGGCCGTCGCGGTGTACCCGGGCCCGATCGACCTCGCCCGGCCGGGCATGGTCGTCGAGCTCTGATCCCGGGCGTCACCGCCTGCACCTAGGCTCGGGGGATGACCTCCGACGCCGCATCCCCCTCCTCCTTCCTCCTGCGTGCGGACGGCCGCCGCGCCGACGAGCTCCGGCCCGTGACGATCACCCGGGGCTGGCTCGACGCCGCCGAGGGCAGCGTCCTGGTCGAGTTCGGCCGCACCCGTGTGCTGTGCGCAGCCTCCTTCACCGACAGCGTGCCCCGGTGGCGCAAGGGGTCGGGGGAGGGCTGGGTCACGGCCGAGTACGCGATGCTGCCGCGCTCGACGAGCACCCGCAGCGACCGTGAGTCCGTCAAGGGGCGCATCGGTGGCCGCACCCACGAGATCTCGCGGCTCATCGGCCGCTCGCTGCGCGCCGTCATCGACGTCAAGGCCCTCGGGGAGAACACCATCGTGCTGGACTGCGACGTCCTGCAGGCCGACGGCGGTACCCGGACCGCGGCCATCACGGGTGCGTACGTCGCGCTGGCGGACGCCGTGGCCTGGGGCCAGCGGTCCGGGGCGGTCCGCAGCACCAAGCCGGTGCTGCGGGACTCGGTCTCCGCGGTCAGCGTCGGCATCATCGACGGCACACCCATGCTCGACCTGCCCTACGTCGAGGACGTGCGGGCCGAGACGGACATGAACGTCGTCGTGACGGGCTCGGGGCAGTTCGTCGAGGTGCAGGGGACCGCTGAGCAGGCGCCCTTCGACCGCCGCGAGCTGGACGTCCTGCTCGACCTCGCCCTCGCGGGTACCACCGAGCTGAGCCGGGTGCAGGCCGAGGCGCTGGCCGGCGGGACGACCGCGTGAGCGCACCCCGCCTGGTCCTCGCGACCCACAACCAGCACAAGCTCGGCGAGCTGCGCGCGATCCTGGGCCCGGTCGTGCCCGGCCTGGCCGCCCAGGAGGTCGTCGGTGCCGGGGAGGTCGGTGGTCCCGAGCCGGTCGAGGACGGGGTCACCTTCGCCGAGAACGCCCTCATCAAGGCCAGGGCCCTCGTGGCCCACACCGGGCTCCCGGCCGTCGCGGACGACTCGGGGCTCGCGGTGGACGTGCTGGGTGGTGCACCCGGCATCTTCTCGGCGCGGTGGTCCGGGCGGCACGGGGACGACGCGGCCAACCTCGCGCTGCTGCTGGCCCAGCTCGCCGACGTCCCGGCCGCGCACCGCGGCGCGCAGTTCACCTGCGCCGCGGCCCTGGTGACGCCGGCCGGGTTCGAGCACGTCGAGACCGGTGCGCTACGCGGACGGCTCACCACGGAACCGCGCGGCGAGGGCGGTTTCGGCTACGACCCCGCGCTCGTCCCTGAGCTCCAGCCCGCGCGGGCGGGTGACGCCGAGCTCACCTGCGCCGAGCTCACGGCCGAGGAGAAGAACGCGATCTCCCACCGCGGCCAGGCCTTCCGCGCGCTGGCCCGGGTGATCGCCGAGCAGCTGGGGACCTGAGGTGGCCGCACAGGCACGCGGCGCTGGTCGACGCGCACGAGGCCCCGCTCTCGGCGACGGATCGACGGTCTCGGCGGGGGTCGTGCACGTGGCCGCCAAGGACGTCGCCGTCGGGCACCCGGGGCGACCCGTCCTGGCCGGGGTGACGTTCACGGCCGCGGCGGGGGACCGCGTCGGGCTGGTCGGGGAGAACGGCACCGGGAAGACGACGTTGCTGCGGGTGCTCGCCGGGCGGCTCGAGCCCACCGCGGGTGAGGTCCGCCGGGTGGGGAGCCTCGCCGTCGTCGAGCAGGAGCTTGCCCTGGGCGAGGGGCTCACCGTCGGGGACCTGGTCGAGGAGGCCCTGGCCGACGCGCGGGCCGCGGCGGTCGAGCTCGAGGCGGCCACGGCAGCGGTCGACGCCCTGGGCGGCGAGGCCGAGGGGCGCGACGAGGGCCCCGCCACCCGGCTCGCCCAGGCCCTGGCCCGCGCCGAACGGCTCGGCGTCTGGGACGCGGACCGGCGTGCCGACGAGGCGCTGAGCCGGTTCGGGGCTCCGCGGGACCGCAGCCGTCCTTTGGCCTCGCTCTCGGTGGGGGAGCGCTACCGGGCCCGTCTGGCATGCAGGATCGCCCAGCGGGCCGACGTCCTCCTGCTCGACGAGCCCACCAACCACCTCGACGCCTCGGGCATCGAGCACCTCACCGAGCAGCTGCGCACCTGGCCTGGTGCCGTGGTGATCGTGACCCACGACCGACGGCTCCTCGACGACATCATGACCGCGATCGTGGACCTCGACCCGTCGATCGACGGCCGCCCGACGGTCTACGGGGCCACGAGCTACGCGGCGTACCGCTTCTCCCGCGACCAGGCCCTTCGACGCTGGCGGCAGCGCTACACGGCCGAGCAGGCGCGCCGGGAGAAGCTCGCGGAGCGGCTCGACGCCTCCTACGAAGGTCTCTCGGACGAGTGGCGGCCGCCCAAGGGGAGCGACAAGCACCGGCGCGCGACGCGGGCCAGGATCCACGTCAAGGCGGCCGACCGGCTCGTCGAGCAGCTCGAGGCCCAGGCCGTCGAGGTTCCCGCGCCACCCCTGACGCTGGCCTTCCCCGACCTGCCCGCGATGCCCCCGGGCGGGGATCCGGCACACCCGCTGGTCGAGGTGCGTGGCCCGCGGGTCCCGGGCCGGCTTGACCTCCCCGGGGTCCGGGTCGGCCTGCCGCCCTGCGGGCGGTTGCTGGTCACGGGGCCCAACGGCGCGGGCAAGTCGACGTTGCTCGGGGTGCTCGCCGGGACGGTGCCGAGCCTGCGCGGCGTGCGCGCTGTGCGGCCCGGCGTTCGGCTGGGCCTGCTGGGGCAGGACGACGCGACGACCCAGGACTCCCCGGACAGCACGGGGTTCGAGGCCTACGCCCGGCGTGCCCTGCGCCTGCTCGAGGCGGGAGCCCTCGACCCCGAGCAGCTCGTCGCGGTCGCCGGGCTGGGGCTGCTGACCGAGGAGGACCTCGACCGTCCCCTGGGGGAGCTGTCCCTCGGGCAGCGCCGACGGTTCGACCTCGCCGGGGCCCTGCTCGCCGCGCCGCACGTGCTGCTCCTCGACGAGCCGACCAACCACCTCTCGGTGGCCCTGGTCGACGAGCTGACCGACGCCCTGCGCACCACGAGCGCGGCCGTGGTGGTCGCGACACACGACCGCGCCCTGCAGACCGACCTCGCCGACTGGCCTGTGCTCGACCTCAGCGGAGGCTGAGGTCAGCGCAGCCGACCGACGTGGGCCATCGCCTGGCGGAGCAGGTACCCGTGGCCCCCGGTCATCTCGACCTGCACCTGCTCGGCGCAGGCCTCCTCGGGGGTCATCCACGCGAGGTCGAGGGCGTCCTGCTGGGGCTCGCAGTCCCCGGAGACCGGCACGACGTAGGCCATCGACACCGCGTGCTGACGGGGGTCGTGGTACGGCGTCACGCCGGGGGTGGGGAAGTACTCGGCAACCGTGAAGGGTTGCGGGGAGGCCGGCACCTGCGGCAGGGCCACCGGCCCGAGGTCCTTCTCGATGTGCCGCAGCAGGGCGTCGCGCACGCGCTCGTGGTAGAGCACGCGACCCGAGACCAGGGCCCGGGTCATCGCGCCGTCGTGCGAGACCCTCAGCAGCAGTCCCACCGCGACCACGTCCCCGCTCTCGTCGACCCGCACGGGCACGGCGTCCACGTAGAGCATGGGGAGGCGCGACCGGGCAGTCGCGATGTCGGCCTCGGAGAGCCACCCGTCGGGGGTGTGGTCCTCGGGGTAGTCGGCGGTGTCGGTCATGGCAGGAGCCTACGGCCGCGGAATACCAGGACGTCGGCGACGTTCACGCAGAGACACGAATCAGGGAGGAATCACCCATGCCGACGATCGAGCTGACCGAGACCGAGTTCGAGAAGACCGTCACCGAGAACGACATCGTCCTCGTGGACTTCTGGGCCGAGTGGTGCGGACCGTGCAAGCGCTTCGGCCCCGTCTTCGAGGAGTCCTCGCAGTCCCACCCCGACGTGGTGCACGCCAAGGTCGACACCGAGGCCGAGCAGGGCCTGGCCGCCGCCGCCCAGATCACGTCGATCCCCACGCTGATGGCCTTCCGCGAGGGCATCCTGGTGTTCTCGCAGGCCGGCGCGCTGCCCGCCCCTGCCCTCGAGCAGGTCGTCACGGCCGTCAAGGGCCTGGACATGGAGGACGTGCGCGCCCAGCTCGCGACCCAGCAGGCCACCGCCGAGGCCTCGGGTCCGACTGACTGAGGGCTCAGGCCCGTCGCGAGCGGCGGGCGTCCACGGCAGCATCCACGGCCGCTGTCGTGAGCTCGTGGTCGATCGCGACGGCAGCACGGTGACCCGCGGCCGCCGCCGCGACGACCTGGGCGCCCAGCTCGCTGACGTTGCCCACCGCCCATAGACCGTGCACACCGGTGCGGCCCTGGTCGGTGCTCCAGGCCTCTTCCCCGAACGCGTCGGCCTGGACCGGCACGCCGAGATCCGCGAGCAGCTCGTCCTGCGCTCGTAGCCTGGGTTGGACCACGACGGCATCGCACGGCACGTGACTCCCGTCCGCGAGCGCGACCGCTGTCAGCCGACCCGTGCTCTGGCCGGCGCCCGCGAGGTCGGTGCGCGGCGCGGGGGACCCCGGGAGCGCGGTTGGGACGAGGTGACGGACCGGCCCTGCTCTCACGCCGACGTCCATGGCGTCGAGGCGTTCGAGGACCTCCGGCTCCAGGTCTTCCGGCTCGAGGCCGTGCAGCACGACCTGGACGGATGAGGTCCACTGACGCAGCGTGAAGGCCTTGTCGACCTCCTCCGACGCCGTGACGAGCACCACCACCCGTTCACCGCTGTGCTCCCAGCCGTGGCAGTACGGGCAGTGCAGCACCTCGCGGCCCCACCGCTCGGCGAGACCAGGGATCTCAGGTAGCTCGTCGCGCAGGCCCGTCGCCACCACCACGTGCCGTGCGATCAACATCGCCCCGTCTGCCAGACCGACCTGGAAGCCGTGTGAGGCCGTCCGCAGGCTCGTGACCCGTCCCGCCCGCAGCACACCGCCATAACGTGCCACCTCGTCTCGTCCCCGGCGCCGCAGGTCCTCCGGGGAGGTGTCGTCCAGCCCCAGGTACCCGTGGACGTGGGACGCAGCGGCGTTGCGGGCTTCCCCGGCGTCGACCACGACGACACGCCGTCGAGCACGGGCCAGCACCAGGGCTGCGCTGAGGCCCCCCGGCCCGCCACCCACGACCAGGACGTCGAGCACGTCCGGCCCGCTGCTCACGTGCTTTGCGCAGGCGTGTCGCCTCGCGGGCGGTCCCCCGCCTCGGTGAGTCGGTCCTGAGCCCGGGCTCGCTCGGCCTCGTCCTGCGCGGCGAGGGCCTGGCGGGCCCGGACCTGCTGCAGCGTGGCCGTGCGCTCCGACCGGCCCCGGCCGACGAAGCTCACGAACCAGTGCAGCAGCGTGGTGACGCGGTTCTTGAAGCCGATGAGGTAGAACACGTGGACGCCGAGCCACAGGACCCAGGCGAGGACCCCGGAGACCTCGCGGCCGCCGACCTCGGCGATCGCGTAGAACCGCGAGACGGTCGCCATGCTGCCCTTGTCCTGGAAGCGGAACGGTCGGCGCTGGGTCTCCCCGCGCAGACGGCGAGAGATCTCCCCGGCCGCGTGCTTGCCGCTCTGCATCGCGACCTGGGCGACCCCGGGCAGGTCGTCCAGGGCCATCATGTCTCCGATGACGAAGACCTCGGGGTGGCCGGGCAGGGTGCAGTCCGGCTCGACCCGGACCCGCCCCGCGCGGTCTGTCTCGGCCCCGGCCCGCTCGGCGAGCTGGGCACCCAGGGGCGAGGCCGCGACCCCCGCTGCCCAGACCTTGCACCGGGTGGCGATCCTGCTCGTGCTGCCGCCCTGGTCGCGCAGGTCCAGGCCGTCGGCGTCCACCCCGGTGACCATCTGGCCGAGGCGCACCTCGACCCCGAGAGCCTCGAGCTGGGCGGTAGCCGCGCGGGAGAGCTTGTCGCTGAAGGCCCCGAGCATCGTCGGGGCGGCGTCCACCAGCACGATGCGGCTCCGCCGTGGGTCGATGTGACGGAAGTTCCCCCGCAGGGCCCGGTGGGCGAGCTCGGCGATCTGGCCGGCCATCTCGACCCCGGTCGGGCCGGCCCCGACGACGACGAACGTCAGGAGCTTCTCGACCTCCTCGGGGTCCTCGCTGAGCTCGGCGAGCTCGAAGGCGCCGAAGATCCTGCCGCGCAGCTCGAGGGCGTCGTCGATGCTCTTCATGCCGGGGGCGTAGCGCGCGAAGTGGTCGTTGCCGAAGTAGGACTGCCCGGCCCCGGCGGCCACGACGAGGGAGTCGTACGAGGTCGTGGTGGTGCCGCCCGGGGAGGTCGAGGTCACGACCTGCCGCTCGAGGTCGACGTCGGTCACCGTGCCCAGGAGCACCCGGGCGTTGCGCTGACGCCGGAGCACCTCCCGGGTCGCCGGAGCGACCTCACCCTCGGACAGGATGCCCGTGGCCACCTGGTAGAGCAGAGGCTGAAACAGGTGGTGGCCCGTGCTCGCGACCAAGGTCACCGCGACCCCGGGCTCGCGGGCCAGGGCCCGGGTGGTGAACAGACCACCGAACCCCGAGCCGACGACGACCACGTGGTGGCGGCCGTCGGGGCTGCGGCCGGGCAGGGACTGGGGCGCGCGCGGCATGCTGGGCTCCTCGGATCGGGTTCCTCGACGGTAAGGGGGTGGGCGCCGTGGCGCCTGTCGTGACGACGGCTGGCCCTCCGCTCGAGGCGGTGCTGCTCGCGGACACGCACTGGCCGCGCCGCGCCAAGGCGCTGCCAGGAGAGGTGTGGGAGGCGGTCGAGCGGGCCGAGCTCGTGATCCACGCCGGGGACTGGGTGGACGCGCGGCTCCTCGACGAGCTCGAGGAGCGGTCCCAGGCGCTCCTGGGCTGCTGGGGCAACAACGACGGGCCCGAGCTCCGTGCACGGCTGCCCGAGGTCGCTCGCGCCGAGCTGGCCGGGGTACGGGTGGGTGTGGTCCACGAGACGGGGCCGCGGGGCGGGCGCGAGAGGCGGATGGACGCCGCCTACGCCGAGGACCTCGACCTCCTCGTGTTCGGCCACAGCCACATCCCGTGGGACACCACCACCCCGGCCGGGCTGCGCCTGCTCAACCCCGGGTCTCCGACCGACCGGCGCCGTCAGCCCGACACAACGTGGATGAGCGCGCGGATCGGTGCCGGCCTGCCGGGCTGCGCCGAGGTCGTGCTGCACCGGGTGGGCGAGCGGGGCTGACCCGGTGCCGGGCGGAGACCGCACCGGACGGCTCGCCGTGCCGCGCCACGGTCAGTCTGCGGCGCGGTCGACTCCGCCGGCCGGGACGCCGGGGTCGGGGTCGGGGTCGAAGGGGAAGCCCGGATCGGCCTCGACGATGTCGACGAGCTGTCCGATGCGTGTGAGGTCGAGCAGGAAGCGGACCTGCTCGGGGGGATCGATCAGCTGGAGCCGATCCGGGGCGCGGGCCGAGAGCCGTGCGAGCATCGAGACCCCGGAGGAGTCCATGAAGGTCACGCCACGGGTGTCGATCTCGATCGGGAGCGAGGCCTCGAGGGCCTCGTCCATCGCCTCGCCGATCTCTCCGCGCAGGGTGACATCGATTTCCCCGCTGAGCACGAGGCGGGCCCGAGAGCTCGTGAGGAAGAGGACGACCGAGCCCTCGCCCTCGGGGGGCGTTCCGGGGCTCTGGTCGTGGCGCATGGGCCTCCGCGGGCAGGGTGATGGGCGGGCCGCGCTGCTGGACCTGTGTCGACTGTAGACGGTCGGGGTGCGGGTGTCGCCGATGTGCGGCTCAGGTCCGGTCGTGGCCCTCGGCCGCGACCGGCGTCAGCGCCACGGCGGTCACGATCTCGGCGGCGAGGTCGCGCAGCTTGGCGTTGCGGTGCTGGGACGCGGTGCGCAGGACCTCGAAGGCGGCCTCGGGTCCGCAGCGGCTCTGGGCCATGATCACCCCGATCGCCTGGTCGATGACCGCCCGCGAGCCCAGCGCCGTCCGGAGCTGGTCGGTGAGCTCGGCCTGCTGGGCGAGGCGCATCGCGAGCCGCAGGGCGCGTGCGGCCTCGCCGGCGAACTGCCGCGCGACCGCGATGGTGGCCTCGTCGAAGGTCCCTGGCTCCCTCGAGTACATGTTCAGGGCCCCGGCAGCTCGGTCGTCACCGGCGAGCGGCACGGCGAGGCACGACCGCAGCCCGAGGGGGAGGGCGTGCTCGCGGTAGCTCGGGAAGCGGTCCTCCGAGGCGAGGTCAGGCACGAGCACCTCGGTACCCGCGCGGAGGGCGGTCAGGCAGGGACCCTCGTTCAGCCCGTACTGGAGCTCGTCGTAGCGCGAGGTGCTCGGGTCGCTGCTGGCGACCGTGACCTCGCGCCGCGCCCGGGCGAGCGTGATCCCCGCCGAGACCCGACCGTCGAGGGCCTCGGCGGTGAGCACCACCAGCCGGTCGAGGAACTCCTGCACGTCTGCGGTGTCGAGCGCGAGATCCTGGAGGCCGGCGCCCGCGGGGTCGGGGGACCGGTCGGACCGCGGCGACGTCCGGGTGGTGGGCTCACCGATGCTCATGGGTCCTCCGTCGGGGCGTGGGCGAGGCGCCGTCGTCCTGCCTCCCTCGGACCGGTCTGCGTGAGCCTCCATGGTGCGCGCACGGGGGCGACCGGGCATCTCGAGACCTCCGGTGGCGGGCAGACCCGGACCTGCTTAGCGTGAGGGCACCGCAGGCCGAGACGGCCACGGCGGAGAAGAGAAGGACCGACGCAGGAAACGTGTCGGCGCAATCCTCGAGATCTCGAGGGCGGCGCGGCCATCCTGCGCGCCACCTCCGAGACCTCGGGTACCACAGCGAGGTCCGCAGGCCCGAGGGCCGCACATCGGAGGTCTCCCATGTTCTTCCACCGTCAAGAGCTCCAGCACAAGGCCAGCCCCGACCGTCCCGACGCCGTCTACGCCCGCAAGCTCCAGGAGGTGCTCGGCGGGCAGTACGGCGAGATCACCGTGGCGATGCAGTACGGGTTCCAGTCGTGGAACGCCCACATGCCCGGCAAGTACCGCGACCTGCTCTTCGGCATCGGTGCCGAGGAGATGGGCCACGTCGAGATGCTCGCGACGATGATCGCCCAGCTGCTCGAGAAGGCCCCTGTCGGTGCGACCGAGAAGGCCATCCAGGACGATCCCACGGTCGCCGCCGTCCTCGGCGGGACGGACCTGCAGCACGCGATCGTCGCCGGGGCCGGGGCCCGCCCGGTCGACAGCATGGGCAACCCGTGGTCGGCGGGGTACGTCACCGCGAGCGGCAACCTGCTGGCCGACTTCACCGCCAACGCGAACGCCGAGATGCAGGGCCGCGTGCAGGTCGCGCGGCTCTACCACATGACCGATGACGCCGGGGTCCGGGACCTGCTGTCGTTCCTGCTGGCCCGAGACACGATGCACCAGAACCAGTGGATCGCGGCGGCCAAGGAGCTGCAGGAGGAGGGCTACGAGCAGCTGCCCGTGCCCAGCAACTTCCCTCAGCGCAAGGAGGCCACCGACGTGTCCTACGAGTACATCAACTTCTCCGACGGCAAGCATGCCGCCGAGGGCTCGTGGGCGAGCGGTCCGACCCCCGACGGCAACGGCGAGTTCAGCTACCGCGAGACCCCGGAGAAGGGCGTGCCCATGCCGCCGCCCACCCGGCCCGACGCCCGGTTCTACGGCACCACGGACCTGCCGAACGTCGTGGAGAAGGCCGCGGGCACGGTGCAGGACAAGCTCAAGAAAGACTGACCTGATCTGCGAGGGAGAGACATCATGACGTACAGCACCAGCGGGAGCCGGTCTGCGGGCGGGACCCAGGGTTCGACCAAGCAGGAGGCGCGGGAGCAGGCCGAGGGTGTCGCGCACAGCGCTGCCGACTCGGCCCGTGGGCTGGCCGGCGAGGCACGGTCCGAGGCCGGCGAGGTGACCAAGGAGGCGGGCCGCCAGGCCCGGGACCTCCTCGAGCAGGCACGGGTCGAGCTCGTCGGTCAGGCAGGGACCCAGCAGACCAAGGTCGCCGAGGGCCTGCGCGGCCTGGGCAGCGAGCTCGGCTCGATGGCCGACAGCGCCGAGGACGGCGGTGGGCTCGGTGCCGACCTCGCTCGGCAGGTGGCCTCGCGGGCGGACGCCGCAGCGGGCTGGCTCGAGGACCGCGAACCCGGCTCCCTCGTCGACGAGGTCAAGGACTTCGCGCGACGTCGGCCGGGGGCGTTCCTCGCGGTCGCGGCCGGTCTGGGGCTCCTTGCCGGGCGCCTGACGCGCGGCGTCAAGGACGCGCCGGCGAAGGACGCCGGGGACCACGCCCTCGGCAGCACGGGTCAGGCCAGCACGGGTCAGGGCGGGGCTCACCGGGCCCCGGGCGCTCCTTCCACCCCCGGAGTACCGCCGGCGGGCACGTCGCCGGCCGCCTCGGCGCCCGGGCGGGCCCCGATCGCCAGCACGCCGGCTGGTACGGCACCGTCCGGCCACGGGGTCGGCACGGCGACAGGTGAGCCTGTCTCGGGTCTCGAGCAGCGGAGGACGCCATGAGCTCCACCCCTGGCGTCGGTACCGGGACGGGCAGCAACGGCCATGAGCAGCCGAGCCTCGGTGAGCTGCTCGGACGCATCAGCGAGGACGTCTCGACGCTGATGCGTCAGGAGGTCGCCCTGGCCAAGGCCGAGCTGTCCGAGTCGGCCACGAGGGCTGGGAAGGGGGCCGGGATGCTGACCGGCGCCGGCGTCGCCGGTCACATGGTCCTCGTGTTCCTGTCGATCTCCCTCTGGTGGGGGCTCGGTCACCTGATCGACCTGGGCTGGTCGGCCCTGGTCGTCGCCGTCATCTGGGGCGCCGTCGCGGCGGTGCTCGCCCTCAAGGGTCGTGCCGAGATCACGGAGATCAAGGGCGCCCCTCGCACGATGGAGACGGCCAAGAAGATCCCTGACGCACTGCAAGGACACGAGGAGAGAAACCGATGAGCACCGACCCGGACCAGATTCGCGCCGACATCGAGCGGACGCGCGCTGACCTCAGCCACGACGTGGACGCCCTCGAGGACAAGGTGAGCCCCAGCAGCATCGCGCACCGCAAGACCGAGCAGGTGCGCGGCGCCGTGGGCTCGGTCAAGGAACGCGTGATGGGCAGCGCCCACGACGCGAAGGAGTCGGTCCGCAGCAAGCAGCAGGAGAGCTCCTCGCCCGGGGAGGTCGCGCACGGCCTGCAGAGCACCCTGCGGGAGAAGGCGGAGGGCAACCCGCTCGCCGCCGGGCTGATCGCGTTCGGTGTGGGGTGGCTGGCGAGCTCGCTGCTGCCCACGAGCAAGGCCGAGCGCGACGCGGCGACCCAGCTCAAGGAGAAGGCTTCGGAGCACTCCGACCAGCTCAAGGATGCGGCCTCGTCGGTGGTCGACGACCTGCGCGCCCCCGCTCAGGAGGCGGTGTCCGCTGTCCAGGAGCGCGCACGCGAGGCGGCCACGACCCTCAAGGAGGACGGCGCGGACGCAGCGCAGGGTCTGCGGGGCGACGCGACCCAGGCCAAGGAGCAGGTGCAGGAGTCGCGCGGCCAGGGCTGACGGAGGGGAGCTGACCAGGACGGGGCGGCCGCGCTCAGGACGCGCGGTCGCCCCGTGCTGCCGGGCGGGGCCGGACCGCTCGACCGGCGCCCACGGTCGTCCGGTCCTGGAAGTGGGTGCCCTTCTGCGCGGGGCGCCCGCTGACGTGCTCGACGATGTGCCCGGCGAGGGTGCGGAGCTTGACCTGCCGTCGGCCGGCCTCCTTGCGCAGCACGTTCATCGCCTGGTCGGCGCTGCAACGGTCGCGCGCCATGAGGACGCCGAGGGCCTGGTCGATGACGGCGCGGGTGTCCAGCGCGGTGCGCAGGTCCTCCACCGAGCGCCGGGTGTGCTCCGCTCTCTGACGGAGGGAGAGGGCGTGCGCGACGTCCTCGGCCAGGGCGGCGGCATCCCGTGGGGGCCCGTCTGACGGCCACGCCTCCGGGGGCACGCAGGAGTAGATCGTGAGTGTCAGGGCGGTCCCGGTCGTCGTGGTGGACGGGACGATGCTTGCCGCCCGGAAGCCCCGGCGCAGCGCGACGGTGCCCCAGGCCCGCCACGGTGCGCTCGCCATGTCGGTGACGACCGCGGCCTGGCGCCGGGCGAGGACGGCCGCGGCGGGTGAGCCGCCCTCGTGGTCGAGTGCGCGTTCACACTCCGTGGTCGCGTCGCTGCACCCGGCGATGTCGACGCCCTCGTGGTGCCGCAGCGTGAGGCCGATGCCGTAGGGCGTCCCGAGCTCGGCGGTGAGGGAGCGGGCGACCCCCCGCGCGAAGTCCGAGAGGTCGGCGTGGGGCGCTGCCAGGAGTGCCAGGAGGGTCGAACCGAGGTCGTGGCGCGGTCGGGCGGGGGGTGTCGTGCCGAGGGTAGTCATGGGCGGGTGCTCCGGACGTTCGATCCGGTCACGCGCGACTTCCTCACCGTGACTCGCCTACGGTGACCCAGGTCGGCCGGCGGCGCCACTCGAGCCGGAGGGACCGCCCAGGCGCGCCGACAAGGCGGCCCCGGCGATCCCTCCGGGGCGACGCCTTGCCTGCGTCGGTCGTGCGGCCCGCCCACGAGCGGGCGCGGGTGATCAGCGGCCGGTGGTCCGGCCGAGGGTCACGTGCGGTTGGAGCCGGCCCGGCGGTCCTTGTCGGGCCACAGCGCGATCGCGAGGCCGGCCAGGGTGCTGACGATGTGCAGACCGTTGTCCGCCCCGTTGATGTTGAGGATGTTCAGGTCCGGGTCGTCCGCGACGATCAGGCCGTAGACGGAGGTCGCGCCATAGACGATCGCGAGGAGCCATCCGTAGGCCCTGGCGCTCGACCGCTTGCTCCACATCACGACGCCGAGCACACCGATCAGCAGGTGCACGATGTTGTGCAGCGGGTTGATGGCGAAGCCGAGCAGGGTCTGGGAGTGGTCGTGCTCGGTGAACCCGTCGAAGCCGGTGACGAAGAATCCGACGGCGCCGATGAGCAGGTAGATCGCACCGATGGCGAGGGCGAGCCACTGGTACGGCGCCCGGTCGGGGCGTGTGCCCTGGGTCGCGGGGCGGGTGGGTTGCTGAGACATCTGGACCTCCTGGGATCGAGTAGGTCATCCCAGGGTGTGACTGTCTGACCCGCACCGCATCTGCTAGAGAGATGCAAGGGGGCGGAGGAAGTGCGCGAGGCGGGAGTCGAACCCGCACGCCCGAGGGCACCAGGACCTAAACCTGGCGCGTCTGCCATTTCGCCACTCGCGCTCAAGAGGAGCCTAGGGCTCGTGCCCTGGCCGGGGCACCCGCCAGCTGGGGAGCAGGCGCCCGGCCTCATGCTCAGGAGATGCCGAGGTCTCGGCGGAGCTTGGCGACGTGTCCCGTGGCCCGCACGTTGTACTGCGCGACCTGGACCTTGCCCTCCTCGTCGAGGACCACCGTGGAGCGGATGACGCCCTCGACGGTCTTGCCGTAGAGCTTCTTCTCGCCGAAGGCCCCCCAGGCCGTCAGCACCGTCCGGTCGACGTCCGAGGCCAGGGGGTAGGTCAGCTCGGCACTCTGGGTGAACTCGTCCAGCCGGGGCACGGGGTCGGGGGAGATGCCGAGCACGGTGTACCCCGCGGCCTGGAGGGTCTCGAAGGAGTCACGGAAGTCGCAGGCCTGGGTGGTGCACCCCGGGGTCATGGCCGCGGGGAAGAAGAAGATCACCACACGCTGGCCGCGCATCTGGGACAGGGTGATCGTGCCGCCGTCGGCCGTCGGCAGGGTGAAGTCGGGGGCGAGGTCACCGGGGCTGAGGCGCGGCATGGTTCTCCTTCGTGACGGGGGGCCCAGCGTACCGAGTACCGTGCGCGGGTGAGCACGCCCGATCCCTCGCCCCCGCCCCCCGGCCCGCCTGCCTCCAGCCCCCGGCCGGGGGACCACCCGCCGATCCGGATGCTGCACGACAGGGTCCTGGTGCAGATGGATGCCGAGTCCTCCGAGCGGCTCTCGACGTCGGGGATCGTCATCCCCGCGACGGCCTCGGTGGGCAAGCGGCTCGCGTGGGCGCTGGTCGTCGCGACCGGTCCGCACGTGCACCAGGTCTCCCGCGGGGACCGGGTGCTCTTCGACCCCGAGGAGCGCGCCGAGGTCGAGCTGCACGGCACCGACTACGTGCTGCTCCGCGAGCGGGACCTGCACGGCGTCGCAGAGCCCGAGGCCACTGGTCAGCGGACCGGCCTCTACCTGTAGTCCCCGGCCTGCACGAGTCAGGCCGCAGCCTGGCGTCCTGTGCCGCCGACGGGGTGATGCTCGCGCGTCACCGTTGCGGAACGGGCCCCTGGATGGTGCAGTTGTCCCTGGAGAGCCCCAGACCGGTGGTCGGGGGCAGAACGGAGGTGGCCGCGTGGTCGTCGACAAGATCACCCCGCACGACGAAGACCAGGTCGACTCCTCGACCGTGCCCGAGGACGAGGCCTCTCAGGAGGTCATGAGCCTGCTCAGCCAGCACGTGCCGCTGGCCCTGCTGGCTGACCTCGCGGTGCCCAGCGGCCCGGCGTCGCCTCAGATCCTGGAGGACGAGGGTCTTCCCGACGTCGCCTGGTGGGAGGGCGAGGACGAGTCCCGCGAGGCCGAGAAGCCCGGCGAGGAGAACGGGGACGCCTCCGGCTGAGCATCGAGGACCGACGCCTGCGCGAGGCCCCAGCGGGTCCCGGGCGGCTGCCGATCGCCGGTTTCGCACCAACCCCAAGCCGGTGGTAGCCTCATGCACCGCGCGCCATTAGCTCAATTGGCAGAGCAGCTGACTCTTAATCAGCGGGTTCGGGGTTCGAGTCCCTGATGGCGCACAGTGAAGGGCCCCTCATCTGCGGAAACGCGGAAGAGGGGCCCTTCGTCGTGCAGCTCGGCGAGGGGTCCGATCATGGTCGCCAGGGCCGACGGGTGCTCCGTCTGCTGGGCTGGACCGGGTCAGGCTGGGACGCCCCGGGTCCAGGGCCTCTCGCGGTGAGGTCCCGGCCCTCACCGCCCCACGTAGGCCGCGAGGTGCTGGCCGGTCAGGGTCGTGCCCTCCTCCACGAGGTCCGCCGGGGGGCCCTCGAAGACGACGCGGCCGCCGTCGTGCCCGGCGCCGGGCCCCAGGTCGATGATCCAGTCCGCATGGGCCATGACGGCCTGGTGGTGCTCGATCACGACCACCGAGGTGCCTGAGTCCACGAGACGGTCGAGCAGTCCGAGCAGCTGTTCGACGTCGGCCAGGTGCAGTCCCGTGGTGGGCTCGTCCAGGACGTAGACGCTGCCCTTGCCTGCCATCTGGGTGGCGAGCTTGAGCCGTTGGCGTTCGCCTCCTGAGAGGGTGGTCAGAGGCTGGCCGAGAGTCAGGTAGCCGAGCCCGACGTCGGCGAGCCGGTCCAGGATCGTGTGGGCGGCGGGGGTGCGGGCCTCGCCGGCGCTGAAGAATGCCTCGGCCTCGGTCACCGGCATGGCCAGCACCTCGCTGATGTCCCGCCCGCCGAGCCGGTACTCGAGCACCGAGGCCTGGAACCGCCGGCCCTCGCACTCCTCGCAGGGCGACTCGACGGTGGCCATGACCCCCAGGTCGGTGTAGATGACCCCCGCCCCGTTGCACACGGGGCAGGCGCCCTCGGAGTTCGAGCTGAACAGTGCGGGCTTGACGCCGTTGGCCTTGGCGAAGGCCTTGCGGATCGGGTCGAGCAGCCCGGTGTACGTCGCCGGGTTGCTGCGCCGGGAACCGCGGATGGCCCCCTGGTCGACGGTGACCACCCCGTCGCGGCCGGAGACCGAGCCGTGGATCAGCGAGCTCTTGCCCGAGCCGGCCACCCCCGTGACCACGACCAGGACTCCCAGCGGGATGTCGACGTCCACCTCCTTCAGGTTGTGGCTGGTGGCCCCGCGGACCTCCAGGGTGCCCGTGGGCTCGCGCACCGAACCCTTGAGGGAGGAGCGGTCGTCCAGGTGCCGTCCGGTCAGGGTGCCGCTCGTCCGGAGTCCCGCCACGGTGCCCTCGAACACCACCTCGCCGCCAGCGGTCCCGGCGCCCGGACCGAGGTCGACCACGTGGTCGCCGATCGCGATCGCCTCGGGCTTGTGCTCGACCACCAGCACCGTGTTGCCCTTGTCCCGCAGGCGCAGCAGGAGGTCGTTCATCCGCTGGATGTCGTGCGGGTGCAGCCCGATCGTCGGCTCGTCGAAGACGTACGTCACGTCGGTGAGCGCGGACCCCAGGTGGCGGATCATCTTGGTGCGCTGAGCCTCGCCCCCCGACAGCGAGCCGGCCGGGCGGTCCAGGGACAGGTAGCCCAGGCCGATCTCCACGAAGGAGTCGAGGGTGTGCTGCAGGCCGGTCAGGAGCGGGCCCATGCTCGGTTCGTCGAGGTCGCGCACCCATGCGGCCAGGTCGCTGATCTGCATCTGACAGGCGTCGGCGATGCTGATGCCCCGGATCTTCGAGGACCGTGCGGCCTCGCTCAGGCGGGTGCCGTCGCAGTCGGGGCAGGTGGTGAAAGCCACGGCCCGCTCGACGAAGGCGCGGATGTGGGGCTGCAGGCTCGCGACGTCCTTGGAGAGCATCGACTTCTGGATCCGGGGGACCAGCCCCTCGTAGGTCAGGTTGATGTTGTCGACCTTGATCTTCCGGGGCTCGCCGTAGAGGAACTCCTGGCGCTGCTTCGCGGTGAAGGTCGAGACGGGGACGTCGGCGGGGACGACCGCGCCGAAGATGCGCCCGTACCACCCGTCGGCGCTGTACCCCGGCACCGTGATGGCGCCCTCCTCGAGGGACCTGGTCTCGTCGACCAGCTGGCTCACGTCCACCTCGCTCACGTGGCCCATGCCCTCGCAGCGCGGGCACATGCCGCCGGTGACCGAGAAGCTGCGCACCTCGCTCGTCTGCTGGCCGCCCTTGTCGAGCTTGACCCGGCCCGAGCCGCTGATCGACGCGACGTTGAAGGAGAAGGCCTGGGCCGAGCCGATGTGCGGGGTGCCGAGCCGACTGAACAGGATGCGCAGCAGGGCGTTGACGTCCGTGGCGGTGCCGACGGTCGAGCGGACGTTGGCCCCCATGCGCTCCTGGTCGACGATGATCGCGGTGGTCAGCCCCTCGAGGAGGTCGACGTCGGGTCGGGCCAGGGAGGGCATGAAGCCCTGGAGGAAGGCGCTGTAGGTCTCGTTGATCATCCGTTGGGACTCGGCGGCGATGGTGCCGAAGACCAGGGAGCTCTTGCCGGACCCGGAGACCCCGGTGAAGACCGTGAGCCGACGCTTGGGGATCTCGACGCTGACGTCCTTGAGGTTGTTCTCGCGCGCGCCCTGCACCCGGATGAGGTCATGGCTGTCGGCAGCTGAGGTGTCCTGGATCACAGCGGGATCCTTCCACGGGCGTCTGACGCTGCCTAGGGCCGGCCTCGCCCTGGCAGCGGCCCGACGGGAGGGTGGGGGTGCGCCCGGCGCCCCGCAGCGCGACGATGTCTCTCGTCGCCCACCGTGGAGGAAACGATGACCAGCTCGCCAGGACCCGCCAGCTCCGCGTCCACCGGCTCGGGACCCACCGAGACCGACCACCGCACCTACGACGTCGTCGTGCTCGGTGGCGGGGCGGTGGGGGAGAACGCCGCCGACCGGGCCGGTCGCGGCGGCCTGACCGTCGTCGTCGTCGAGGCCGAGCTGGTCGGGGGGGAGTGCTCCTACTGGGCCTGCATGCCCTCGAAGGCCTTGCTGCGTCCCGGGGCCGTGCTCGAGGCCGCCCGTGCGGTCGACGGTGCGGCGCAGGGCGTCACCGGCATGCTGGACGTCGGCGCGGTGCTCGCGCGGCGCAACTCCTTCGCGAGCAGCTGGGACGACGCCGGCCAGGTGCAGTGGCTCGAGAGCACGGGCATCGACCTGGTGCGCGGCCACGCCCGCCTGACGGGGCCGCGCACGGTCGAGGTGCACCACGAGGGTCAGGCCACCACGATCACCGCCCGGTGCGCGGTCGTCGTGGCGACCGGCAGCGAGCCCGTCACCCCCGAGATCCCGGGCCTGGCCGAGGCGCAGCCGTGGACGAGCCGCGAGGCCACGGCGGCGCAGGAGGTCCCGGACTCGCTCGTGGTGCTCGGCGGGGGCGTCGTGGCTACCGAGATGGCCACGGCCTACGCGGACCTGGGGTCGACGGTCACCGTGCTCGTCCGGGGCGAGCGGCTGCTCGGCTCGATGGAACCGGCGGCCGGGGAGGCCGTCGCAGCGGGCCTCCGGACCCGCGGCGTCGACGTCCGGTTCGGCACCACCCCGACCCGGGTCACCCGCCGCGGGTCGGGGGTCGAGGTCGAGACCGAGGCAGGAGTCGTCACGGCCGCGGAGGTGCTCGTCGCGACCGGACGACGCCCGCGCAGCGGTGACCTCGGCCTGGAGACCGTCGGGCTCGAGCCCGGCGCCCCCGTGACGGTCGACGACAGCCTGCGGGTCGCCGCGGTCCCCGAGGGCTGGTTGTACGCGGTCGGGGACGTCACCGGCAGGGTCGCGACCACCCACCAGGGCAAGTACGACGCCCGGATCGCCGGGGACGTCATCGCGGCGCGGTTCGGTGCTGCCGCGCAGGAGGAGGCCGACGGTCACGTCGAGCCGGCGGCCGCGGGGGAGCAGCCGGCGTGGAGCCGTTACCGGGCGACGGCCGACCACGGCGCCCTGACCCAGGTCGTGTTCACCCGCCCCGAGGTCGCCTCGGTCGGGCTGACCGAGGCGGCCGCCGTCGAGGCAGGCCACGCAGTGCGGCGGGTCGAGGTGCCGTTCTCGTCGGTGGCGGGGGCCGCGCTGGCCCGGGACGAGGTCGAGGGCCGCGCGATCCTCGTGGTCGACACCGAGCGAGAGGTGCTCCTCGGGGCCACCTTCGTCGGGCCCGAGGTCGCCGAGCTGCTGCACGCGGCGACCATCGCCGTGGTCGGCGAGGTGCCGCTGCCCCGGCTGTGGCACGCGGTCCCGCCCTACCCGACCGTCAGCGAGGTGTGGCTGCGTCTCCTGGAGGAGTACGGGCTCTGATACCACCAGCTGAAGAGCATCACGGCCAGCAGGATCTCCGCCCCGTCACCTCCGTAGTACATCCACTGGGCTGCGGTGGCCATGGAGGCCCCGTCGGCGTCCGCCTGCGTCCCGCCGTGACCTGAGTGGTGATCTGCTCCTCGGACGGCCTGCGCGTGCAGCAGCCGTGCGAGGAAGGCGTGAGACCCGGCGGCCAGGACGAGGACGGCCACCCTGGTGAGAAGCCCGGGACGGTGCGGGGCGGGGTCTGGGCCAGCGATGGACCACGTGTACACGTAGCCCGCCAGGAGGAGGTGGGCCAGCACGAGGCCGTGCACCCCTGCGTGGACCTGCGTCAGCCCGTAGAGCGGGGTCAGGTACAGCGCGAAGAGCCCGCCCACGCTGAGGACCGCCGCGGTGACCGGGTGGGTCAGCGTCCGGACCGGTGGCGACCGCAGACCGCGCGCGAGGAGCCGGGCGTCTGCCGGGCGCAGCGTCCCGAGCAGGAGGGTCACCGGGGCTGAGAAGACGAGGACGATCGGGGCGTACATGCCGAGGAGCAGGTGCTGAACCATGTGCGCGCGGTGGTCCAGCCGCGCGAGGTCGGCGAGCGGTGGGCTCAGCGCGACCGCGACGACGAGGACCCCCACGACCCAGGCCGCGAGCCGCCGCCGGGGCCACCTCGGCAGGGTCGAGGGCCGTCGGAGGAGGACCGCGAGGTAGAGCCCGAGCAGGGCGCAGCCGAGGATCATCGGCTCCCACCAGGTCACCGTCACCGTCGTCGGCCGGGCATGTCAGTCCTCGTGCCGGACGTGATCCCCGGAGGTCCGGCGCAGGGACCGCCCGGCCCGCGCGACGAGGATCACCCCGAAGACGAGGAGCGCGCCGCCCGCGAGGTTCCACGCCAGGTCGTAGGGCAGCAGGTCGACGTCGTACCTCACCTGGTGGAGCTGGAGCACCTTGTGGGTGACGATTCCGTCGAAGAGCTGGAAGCCTCCGGCACCGAGGAGGAAGCCGCCCCACGCCGAGGGCCAGGAGAGGGCCTGCCGACGGGAGAGGTCGGCCATGAGGAAGATCCCGGCGACGAGGGCGACCAGCTCGGCGGCGTGGAGCAGGCCGTCGGACAGGAGTGCGACGTCAGAGGTGGACCGGTCGTAGAAGTGGTGCCAGGCGAGGATCTGGTGGAAGACGATCTCATCCACGGCGGCCATCACGCCGACGCCGATGAGCGCAGCGACCCAGACCGAACGTCGGTGGTCGAGTCCGTGGTCGCTGCGCTCGTCGTGCGTCATCCGGTGACGCCCGCGCGGATCAGGCCCCGAGGGCCGCGTCGGAGGAGAACACCAGCCCGACGGCGATCTCACCCTGCTGCAGGGCGGTCTTGGTCAGCGGGCCGCCGGCGTCGAGGGAGGTGAACTCGTCGATCTCGAGCCCGTAGACCTCCTCGAGGCCGGGCTGGCAGAACGGACGCTCGGGGCACTCGGGCGGACCGCCCAGGGTGATGGCGCAGCTCTCGGCGAGCTCGCTGAGGGTGCTGACGCCGTACTCGTCGGCGAAGGCCGTCGTCACGGCGAAGGCGTTCTGGTCCTGGGCGGCCGAGGGCTCACCGAAGACGAGGCCGACCTCCGCGCCGAGCTCGGTGAGGGCCGCGGTCGTGGCCTCGAGGTCCGAGCTGGCCACGGCCTCGGCGTCGGCCCCGTTGACGGTCTGGTTGATGAACTCGGTCGCGGTGCCGACGTACTCGGGGATCACCGTGAGGGTGCCGTCCTGCAGGGCAGGCATGTAGGTCTCACGGTTGCCGATGGTCTGGGTGGACGCTTCGTAGCCCGCGGCCCGCAGCACCCCTGCGTAGAGCTCGGCCAGGGTCGCGCTCTCGGAGAAGTTGCCGGCGCCGACCACGACGCTCGCGCCCTCCCCGACCTCCTCCTGCTCGGCCAGGCCCTCGGTCTCGAGGAACTCGGCGGCGACCTCGGTCGAGGTCTGGCGCTCGACGTCGACGGCACGGTTGAGGCTGATGAGGACGTCGGTGTCGAGGGCCGCAGAGACCTGGTCCAGCAGGCCGATCATCTGGTCGTCCTCGGCCACGGCCTCGGCGTTGACCGCAGGGATGATGTTGTCGACGGTCTGCAGGCCCAGGTCGTCCTCGAGGACGACTAGCTCCTCACCGGCGATGGCCTCGCAGACCTCGAGGCTCTCCTCGGTCGAGCCACCGGCCTCGGGCTCAGGCTGGGTGCCCGAG
Organism: Actinotalea soli; assembly: GCF_017565425.1. Lineage (GTDB taxonomy): Bacteria > Actinomycetota > Actinomycetes > Actinomycetales > Cellulomonadaceae > Actinotalea > Actinotalea soli. Next base: position 156,263 of record NZ_JAGEMK010000003.1, on the reverse strand, counting down.
GAGCCTGCGTCCCCGCAGGCTGAGACGAGCAGCAGGGCGCCGGCCGCAGCGGCGGCCAGGACGGGGCGGGGTACGCGCACGGAGATCTCCCAGATCGGTCGAGGGCGCACTTCGCGCCGTCGACCATTCGATCCCGGGCACGTCCCGGTCGGCAACCGGTGGGGGGCCGTCCAAGGTCACGTCCTGACAACGATCGATCGCATGGGGGCGGGGGTCGCCAGGCGCTGCACCCCGGCCATGACGACCTCGGCGACGAGGCACAGCGCTGCGACGAGCAGGCCCCCCGCGAGCACCTCGCCGAAGCGCCGGGTACCGAGCCCTGTGACGATGAGCGGACCCAGGCCGCCGCCCCCGACCAGCCCGGCCAGGGTGACGGTCGCGATGACCTGCACGACGGCGGTGCGCATCCCCGCAGCGATCAGCGGCAGGGCGAGGGGGATCTCGACCAGCAGCAGGGAGCGGCGCCCGGACATGCCCATGCCGCGGGCAGCGTCGCGGACGTCGGCGTCGACGTCGAGCAGTCCCGCGCACGCGTTGGTGAGGATCGGGGGTATCGCGAAGATGGCGACCGCCAGCACGGTCGGGCGGTTGCCGAAGCCGATCGCCGTCGAGGCGAAGATCAGCAGGAGGGCGAAGGTCGGCAGGGCCCGCGACGCGTTCGCCACGACGACGACGAGGCCGGTGCCCTTCCGCCGGTGACCGAGCCAGACCCCCACCGGCAGGGCCACGGCAGCGGCGAGCAGCACCGCCAGGGCGGACATGCCCAGGTGCTCGCCGGTCCGCTCGAGGATCCCGTTGCGTCCCGTCCAGTTGAGCGGGTCGTTGAGCCAGCGGAAGGCCTGCTCGATGACCGAGTCGTTCATGCGGTCCTCCCGGTGCGGGTCCACGGCGTCATCAGACGACCGAGGGCCAGGATCAGCAGGTCCGCGATCACCGCGATGGCCACCGTCAGCACCGTCGCGGTGACGATCTCGGCGCGATAGCTGCTGTTGAACCCGCGGAACATCAGCTGCCCCAGCCCGCCGAAGCCCACCACCACGCCGATCGTCACCAGGGCCACGGTCGAGACGGTCGCGACCCGCAGGCCGGCGATCACGGCGGGCAGGGCGTTGGGCAGCTCGACGGTGAGCAGCATCCGGGCCCGTCCGTAGCCGAGCCCGCGGGCGGCGTCCCGCACGTCCGGGTCGACGCCCTCGAGGCCCACCACGATGTTGCGCACGAGGATGAGCAGTGCGTAGGCGACCAGCCCGATGAGGACCGTCGTGCGCCCGATCCCGGTGAACGGGGCGAGGATCGCGAAGAGGGCCAGCGAGGGGATCGTGTAGAGGGCCCCCGTGGCCCCGAGCACCGCGGTCGCGACCCGTGGCCGCCCGTGGGCGAGGACCGCGAGCGGCAGGGCGATCGCGAAGGCGATGACCATGGCCTGGATCGTCAGGGTGGTGTGCTGGCTGACGGCCGTGGTGATGTCTCCCCAGTTCCGTTCCACGTAGGACCAGGAGAACCAGGGGTTCGCGACCGGTTCCATCGACGGGACGCTACCGCGAACCCTGGTATCCCGCGGTGTAGCGTCGCCACGCATGAGCTCCCAGCGGCCCGTCGCCACCGGTGAGCCGGTGATCCGGTTCGAGCAGGTGCGCAAGGAGTACCCCGACGGCACGGTCGCCGTCGAGCACCTCGACCTCGAGGTCCGCGAGCACGAGCTCATGGTGCTCGTGGGCCCGTCCGGGTGCGGCAAGTCCACCACCCTGCGCATGGTCAACCGCCTGGTGGACCCGACCTCGGGGCGCGTGGTGGTCCAGGGGCGTGACATCGCCAGCACCGACCCCGTCGAGCTGCGGCGCCGCATCGGCTACGTGATCCAGCACGTGGGCCTCTTCCCGCACCGCACCGTGGGCCAGAACATCGGCACCGTCCCGGACCTGCTGGGCTGGGACCGGGCTCGGTCCAAGCGGCGCACCGGGGAGCTGCTCGAGCTCGTGGGCCTGGACCCCGACACCTACACCCGCCGCTACCCGCACCAGCTCTCGGGTGGCGAGCGGCAGCGCGTGGGCGTGGCCCGGGCCCTCGCGGCGGACCCGCCGGTGCTCCTGATGGACGAGCCCTTCGGCGCGGTCGACCCGGCCGGGCGGCGCCGGCTCCAGCAGGAGTTCTGGCGCATCCAGCGCGAGCTCGGCACCACGGTCATGCTGGTGACCCACGACGTCGACGAGGCCGTGCGCCTGGGGGACAGGGTCGCCGTCTTCGCCCGAGGGGGGCGCCTCGAGCAGCTCGGGGACGCCGTCGAGCTCCTGGCCCGGCCTGCCGGACCCATGGTCGAGGACCTGGTCGGTCAGGGCCGCGCGGTCCGGCTGCTCGCGATCGGTGAGGTGACCCCGGCCGATGTCGTGCCCGCCCTCCCCGACTTCACGCCCGTGACCCGCGTGCCGAGCCTGGCCCCCGCGGCCCCGCTGCGGGTCGGCTCCCGGCTCGACGAGGCCTTCGCCGCCCTGGCGGCCTCGGGGGGTGGCGAGGTGGCCGTCGCCGACGCTCAGGGGCAGGGGCAGGTCGGCGTGGTCACCGCTGACAGCCTGCTCGGTGCCCTGCGCCGCCTCGTCGAGGCCCAGCCGGTCGAGGACGAGCCGGTCGAGGACGAGCCCCGGACACGCGCGGTGTGATCACCCCGGCGCAGGCCTCGACCGTGCACCTCGCGGCGCGTGCGGCCCTCGCGGGCAACGGGTGGCGCGGGCCGTCAGCCCGACCTGCGCGACCGGGTCAGGACTGCTCGCGGTCGTCGGTCCTGGGGGCGCCCGCGGCCTCGTCGACCTCGTCGTCCTCGTCCGTGAAGGGCAGGAGCTGGTCGACGCCGGTGATCGTGAGCAGCTCGCGCAGCATCCACGGGGCGTTGCGCAGCCGGACCGGGTAGCCACCGGACTCGGCATCTCGCGCGATCCGCACGAGGATGGACATGCCCGTCGAGTCGATGAAGGTGATCCCCTGAGCGTCGATCACCACCGGCAGGGCGCGGTCGGCGACCACCTGGCACAGCGGCCCGACGGCGTGCCGGACCGCGAGGTCGATCTCCCCCCAGGCCTCGACCAGCGAGCTGTCCGGCAGCTCGCGCAGGCTCATCCCGGATCCTTCGTCGCGTGCGTGACCTGTCGTCTCGCTCATCGGCGTCTTCGTCCCTCCGTGGTCGCATCAAGAAGTCGACCCCCTCGAGAGATCCAACCCTAGATCGGGGTGGTCGGCACTGTGGGGGAGGGGGTGCGGGCTCCACGGGGGGATCTGACGCTCCGGTTTCACCCGGTCGGCGGGGTTGGCGGCTAGTGTCGCCACGTGACACGCATCGCACTGGCCACCTGCTCCGCCCTGCCCGACCTCGACACCGGGGACGTCCCCCTGCTCGAGGCGCTCCGTTCGCGCGGCGCGACCGCCGAGCCTGCCGTCTGGGACGACGCATCGATCGACTGGGCCTCCTACGACCTGGTCGTCGTCCGTTCCACCTGGGACTACGCCCAGCGCCGTGAGGAGTTCCTCGAGTGGGTGGCCCGCGTCGAGGCCGTGACGAGGCTCGCCAACCCGATCTCGGTGATCCGCTGGAACACCGACAAGCACTACCTGCGCGAGCTCGAGCAGGCTGGGGTGGGCGTGGTGCCCACCATGTGGCTCGAGCCCGAGCGCAACCTCACCTCCCGCGCCCTGCACACCCGCTTCCCGGCCGACGGCGACTTCGTGATCAAGCCCGCCGTCTCGGCCGGCTCTCGGGACACCGGGCGCTACACCGCGATCGACGCGAACTCCCGCGGCCTGGCCATCCAGCACGCCCGGCGACTGCTGCGCGAGGACCGGACCGTCATGGTCCAGCGCTACCTGACCAGCGTCGACACCCACGGCGAGCGCGCCCACGTGTTCGTCGCGGGGGAGTACTCGCACTCGGTGGTCAAGGAGGCCATGCTCGACGGCCCCGACGTCGGCGTCGAGGGCGTCTACAAGGAGGAGACGATGCGCTCGGGCAGCGCCTCGGCGTCCGAGATCGCCGTGGCCCGCACGATCATCGACACAGCGGCCCGGCTGCTCTCGGTCGAGGCCGACGTCGCGGACGCCTCGACCTTCCTCTACGCCCGGGTCGACGTGGTCAGCAACGACGAGGACGAGCCCGTCCTCATGGAGCTCGAGCTGGTCGAGCCGTCGATGTTCCTCGAGCTCGCCGAGGGTGCGCTGGACCGGTTCGCCGACGCGATCATGGCCCGCGCGCGCTGAGGTCGGGAGCACCCCGGGGGAGCGGGTAGACTTCTCGGCGGTCCGCGGTGACGATCTCACCACAGATCATGGTGGCTATAGCTCAGCAGGTAGAGCACCTGGTTGTGGTCCAGGGGGTCGCGGGTTCAAGTCCCGTTAGCCACCCCGTACGAACGAGGCCCGAGGCCGCCTCGCGGAGAAGATCCGCGAGGCAGCCTCGGGCCTCGTTCTGTCGTCCAGTCAGGGAGCGTTGAAGCCTGACCGCACGGTGCTCGCCATGACCTGCGCCGCGACCTTCTTGGCGGTGGCGGAGTCCGGGCCGGGCTGCGGGACGAGCATCGCGGCGCGGTAGTAGCGCAGCTCGTCGATGCTCTCGAGGATGTCGGCGAGGGCGCGGTGCCCGCCGTTCTTCTCGGGGGAGGCGAAGTAGATGCGCGGGTACCAGCGGCGGGCGAGCTCCTTGACGGAGGACACGTCGATGATCCGGTAGTGCAGGTGACCGGCCAGGCCGGGCATGTCCCGCTCGAGGAAGGCCTTGTCGGTACCGACCGAGTTGCCGGCCAGCGGGGCCTTGCCCGCCTCGGGGATCCACGCGCGCAGGTAGTCGAGCACCTGCTGCTCGGCCTCGGCGAGGGTGGTGCCCCCCGGCAGCGCCTCGAGCAGGCCCGAGGTCGTGTGCATGGTCCGCACGAAGGGGTCCATCTGCTCGAGGGCCTCGACCGGCGGGGTGATGACGACGTCGACCCCGTCACCCAGGACGTTCAGCTCGGAGTCGGTGACCACGGCGGCCACCTCCACGAGCGCGTCGCGGGACAGGTCGAGGCCGGTCATCTCGCAGTCGATCCAGACGATCCGGTCGTTGGGGGCGGGGGCAGGGCTCACCCGCGTCACTGTACGGGGTCAGCCCCGGCGGCCGCCCCGACGGCGTGCCGTGCGTGCGGGGTCCCGCGGGGTGCTCACCCGGACCGCGACGAGCACGACGACCGCTGTCCCGAGCACGGCCGCCACGGCCACCAACCATCCCGCGCCTGCCCAGAGCAGGACTCCCCCGACGGGCAGCGCGGTCAAGGTGATGAGGATGGCGACGTCGAGGCCGTCGAGCCGCGCGCGGGGCGGGGCAGCTGCGGACGGGGCGGGGCCGGGCCCGGGTGGTAGGCCGGCAGCTGACGGGCTGGAGGTCGACAGGCTGAGGGAGGGCGGGCTCTGCGACGACGGACCTTCTGACGACGGGCCCTGTGGTGACGGGCCCCGAGGCGGGGTGGCCGGTGGCGGGCCCGCTGCGTGGCGCCCCATCAGGGGCGGGCGGCGGTCGGCGTCATGGACGGCATCGTCCCAGACGACGACCAGCGGCGGCAGGCAGGGCGCCCGTGCGTCGGGCAGACCAGCGCGAGGGCCGTGGTCGGCAGCGGGTCAGGACAGGGCGAGGTGGCCGTCGGCGGCCGGCCGCGGGTCTGCGGCCGGCCGCCGAGCGGGGAGCGCCGGGGCCGAGGTGGCCCGGGCGCGGTGGCGCCGGACGAAGGTCCGGACGCGAGTGGTGGTGGTGCGCGGGCGCTCGGACCGCCACGGGGCGGCCTGGTGCGCGCGGGCACGGTCGGCGATGACGCGTTCGTGCTCGCGCACGGCGACGTCGTACAGGGTCGACGGATGCATGGTGGTGCTCCACAGAGGGTGTGCTGGACAGGGACCGAGGACGGGCCAGGTCCTCCACCGCGGTAGGTCCACGGTCCCAGTCCCCGGGCCGTGCGCGCACGGGATTATTCGGACGCACCGTCGCGTCTCCTGCGCGACGGCGCGTCCCTGACGAGCCTCGTGCGGCGACGACGCGGCCTTCCTGGGATGCTCGTGCGATGCCCGCGCCCTCCCCGACGCCCGTGACCTCCTCGCCGTCGAGCCGGCGTGCCCGCGTCCGTGCGGCGGTCGGTCGTGCGCGGGCGGACCACCCGGCCCTGGTGCCGCAGCTCGCCGTCGTCGTCGGCCTGGCCTTCGTCGTGCTGGGGACCGCAGGGTTCATCGGAGTGCTCGACGCGGTCCAGGAGAACGACGACCTCGCCCTCCTCGACGAGCCTGCCCTCGAGTTCCTGGTGCAGGCACGCACCGACACCGTGACCGGATTCCTGACCCTCGTCTCGACGGTGTCCGGCCCGGTGGTCCTGCCCGTGCTCATCGCGGTCACCGCGATCCTGTGGGGTGCCCTGCGTCGCGCCTGGTGGCCGGCCGTGCTGCTCACCGGGGCGATGGTCGCCTCCTCACTCATCTCCCTCGCGCTGAAGAGCGTGATCGCCCGTCCCCGTCCCCCGGTGGACTCGATGACCGTCGCCGGGGTCGAGACCACCTACTCCTTCCCCTCGGGGCACACCATCGGCGCCGCGACCTTCCTGCTGGTGCTGGGGTACCTGCTGTGGATCCGGCGGCCGTCCGTCCCGGCCCTGCTCCTCTGGCTTGCCGGGACGGCCCTGGGCATCCTGCTGGTGGCCATGAGCCGGCTCTACCTGGGGTACCACTTCGTCAGCGACGTGGTGGCCTCGATGGCCCTCGCGCTCGCGGTGCTGGGTGGGGTGATCGTGCTGGACCGGCGGCGCGCGATCCACGCGGCCCGCAAGACCGCGACCTCGGAACCTGCCGAGGACCCCGGCCCCGGACCGGCGGTGACCTGAGGTGGGCATGACCGCGATCTCGCACCGCTCGTACCCGACCGGCCTCCTGCCGGGCTCAGCTCGATGAGCCCCGAGATCGCCGCACTGCTGGGGCTCGTCCAGGGCGTGTTCATGTTCGTCCCGGTGAGCTCGAGCAGCCACCTGGCCCTGACGCAGCACTGGCTGCAGTCCCGAGGGGTCGAGGTGCCCGACCCCGACTCCTCGGAGGCGATCCTCGTCAACCTGGTGCTGCACGTCGGCACGCTGGTCTCGATCGCCGTCGTCCTGCGCCATCGTCTGGTGGAGATCGGCCGTCAGGCCGTGTCCGAGCACCGGGACCCGGCCACCCGGGCCGGCCGAGGGCCGGCTCAGCGGTTCCTGCTGATGATCGTGCTGGGTACGGCGGTCACGGGGGTCGTGGGCCTGGCGGTCCGGGAGGTCGCCCCGGCGGTCTTCGGGAGCCCGTCCGTGATCGTCGGGATGCTGGTCCTCACGGGCGTCGTCCTGTGGTGGTCGGACCGGGCGGCTGCCGGCACGATCGAGGTCCCGGGGTCGCGCGAGGCCGTCGGTGTGGGCCTCGCGCAGGCGCTCGCCCTGCTCCCGGGGCTCAGCCGGAGCGGGCTGACCATCGCCGCTGGCCTCGCGCTCGGCATGAAGCGGAAGCAGGCCGCCGAGTTCAGCTTCATCCTCGCCATCCCCACGATCCTTGCGGCGACCCTGATCCAGGCGCTCGACGTGCTCGCCACGGGTGAGGTGACGCAGGTCCCCTGGTGGAGCCTGGGAGTGGGGGTGGTCGTGAGTGCGGTCTCCGGGACCGTTGCGCTCGTGCTCGTCCTGCGTCTGCTCTACGCCGCACGGTTCCGGGTGTTCGCGGTCTACGTGTGGTTGCTCGCCGTCGTGGTGCTCCTGGTCGAGCAGGGCTGAGCGGGGCGGTCGGGGGCCCGGGCCGCGACCCGCTCGTCCGGCGGTGCCGCCCCCGCACCCGAGACGGGAGCCCTGCGGTGCCACCGGCGGGTGGCGGCTGGCTGACCCAGAGCGATGCCGAGGAGCACGAGCGCGACCCCCGCTCCTTGGCGCAGGGTCAGGCTCTCGGCCGCGAGCGCGGTGCCGAGGAGCACTCCGGTCACCGGGTTGAGCAGTCCGATCAGCGCGACCGTGCCGGCCGTGAGGTGCCGCAGCCCGGTGAACCACGCGGCGAAGGCCACGGCGGTGGCGATCACGCTCACGTAGGCGAAGGCCAGGACCGCCGGGGCGTCGAGGGCGGGCGGTGGCCCCTCGACCACGAGGGCCACGGGGACGAGGATCAGGCCGCCCGCGACCAGCTGCCACGAGGTCGAGGCGAGGACGGGGACCTGACCGCTCCACCTCTTGGCCAGGACGTACCCCACCGAGGACATGAGCATCGCCGAGACCGAGGCGAGGACCCCGCCCGTCGAGACCGACTCCGCGCCCGTGAGCAACATCGTGGCGACGCCGGTGATGCCGAGGGTCGCCCCGAGGGCGGGCAGCAGTCCGGGTCGTTCGGCGAGCAGGGCCCAGGCCACGAGCATCATCGCCACCGAGGAGGTCGCCATGATCACCGAGGCCACGCTGGTGGGGAGCAGCTGGGCCGCGAGGTAGACGAGGGCGAAGAACGCGCTCATGTTGAGCGTGCCCAGCACGAGGGACCGCCACCACCAGGAGCCGCGGGGGAGCCGTCGGCAGACGGCCAGCAGCAGGAGCCCGGCCGGCAGGGCGCGGATCGCCGCGCCGGTGAGCGGGTGGTCGACCGGCAGGAACTCGCGCGTCACGTAGTACGTGCTGCCCCAGGAGATCGGCGCGATCGCGGTCACGAGGACCCAGCGCCAGGTAGCTTCCATGGAAGACACTATAGCTTCCTTGGAAGGTATGGTGTCGTCCATGGGTGGATCACACGTCGCCGGCCCCGGCACCGCGGTCGACAGGGCGCCCGACAGCACGCCCGACCACGTCGCCCGCATCCAGGCCGAGTGGGCTCGCGAGCGACCAGACCTCGATGTCTCACCGCAGGGGGTCATCGGCCGGCTGCACCGCCTGGGCACCCACCTCACCGAGGAGCTGTGCGTCGTCTACCGCCGTCACGGCCTGAGCGAGGGGGAGTTCGACGTGCTGGCCACCCTGCGCCGCGCGGGGGAGCCCTTCGAGCGTGCCCCGGGGGAGCTCGCCCGGTTCACGATGGTGACCACCGGGGCCATGACCAAGCGGGTCGACCGCCTCGAGGAGGCTGGCCTCGTGACCCGGAGGCAGGCCGACGAGGACGGGCGCGGGCGGGTCGTCGGACTGACCGTCGCCGGGCGGGAGCTCATCGACAAGGCCTTCGCCGACCACATGCGCAACGAGCGCCGCCTGCTGGACACCCTCAGCGCGCAGGAGGCTGCCCAGCTCGAGGGCCTGCTCGCTGCCTGGCTCGGTCGGGTCGAGCCCGGCTGACCCCCGAGGCCACCGAGGCCTGAGCCCCGGGGCCCGAGGGTTCAGGGGCGCTGCGCGGTCGGGCGGAGGATGATCTCGTTGACGTCCACGTCCTTCCCCGCGTCGATCGCGAACCGGATGGCGGCGGCCACCTCGGCCGCCGGGATCGCCGCGGCGCGGTACGCCTCCATCGCCTCGCGGGCCGCGTCGTCCGAGATGGTCTCGGCGAGCTCCGACTCGACGACACCGGGGGTGATCGTCGTGACCCGGAGCCAGGGCCCGGACTCGACGCGCAGCCCTTCGCTGACGGCCCACGCCGCGTACTTCGTGGCGCAGTAGACCGCTGCGGTCGGGACCACCTCGTGCGCGCCGGTCGAGGCGACGGTGATGACGTGCCCCCACCCCTGCCGCCGCATCACTGGTTCGGCGGCCGCGATGCCGTGCAGGACCCCGCGCAGGTTGACGTCGATCATCCAGTCCCACTCCTCGACCTTGCCCTCGCTCAACGCCGAGAGGGGCATGACGCCGGCGTTGTTGACGAGCACGTCGAGGCTGCCGAAGGTGGTGACGGCGTGGGCCACGGCGCGCTGCAGGTCGGCCCGGTTCGTCACGTCCAGGTGCACCGCCGCGGCCGTGCCGCCCGCGGCGCGGATCTCGGCCACCAGGCCGTCGAGCCGGTCGGCGCGACGTGCGCCCAGCACGACGGCGTGGCCCTCGGCAGCCAGCGCGACGGCGGTCGCGGCCCCGATCCCGCTCGACGCTCCGGTGATCAGGACGACCTTGCGGTCCGCCCGCGACGTGGGCTCGGTCGTGACAGAGGTCATGGGGTCCTCCTCGGCTGACGTGCCACGCCCTGGGTGGCGATGGCACCGGACCTCCACCGTCGCGGGCATCGCGCACGGCAACCAGGCCGGGCCGTGCCGAGGTGCACGAGAGGGGGTGCAGCAGGACCAGGACAGCCACGACCCGCGGACCTACGCTCGGAGGATGACCTTGGGTGAGTTCCTCCAGGCCCTCCGCGCACGGCTCGACCCTGGTGCTCTCGGGCTGCCGCGCGGTGGGCGACGCCGCGTCGCAGGGCTGCGGCGCGAGGAGGTCGCCGTCCTCGCCGGGGTCAGCGTCGACTACTACACGCGGCTCGAGCAGGGGCGGGAGCGGCGGCCGTCGGCGCAGGTCGTCGAGGCGCTCGCCCGTGGCCTGGACCTCGCCGAGGACGAGCGCCAGCACCTCTTCCACCTCTCCGGGTACGCCCCACCGGTCGGTGCGCCCGCACACCACGTCCGCCCCGAGCTCGCCCGGCAGCTCGACCGGTGGCCGGACCAGGCCGCTTTCGTGCTCGACGGGACCCTCGAGATCCTGGCTGCGAACGCCCTCGCCCGCGCCCTGCTCAGCCCGCTGACGGCCAGCGACAACCTCGCGCGCGCCGTCTTCCAGGACCCGGCAGGCCGCACCTTCTACCGGGACTGGGAGGGGGCCGCCCACAGCACCGTCGCGGCGCTGCGGCACAACGCCACGCGCGTGCCCGCGGCCGTCCTCGAGCCGTTCGTGGCCGAGCTCGCCGCCTCGAGCGAGGAGTTCCGGGCGCTGTGGGCGCAGCAGCACGTGCGGGGCAAGTCCCACGCAGCCAAGCGGCTGCGTCATCCCGTGGTCGGTGACCTGTCCCTCACCTACGAGGCCCTGGACGTCCCGGGCGCCCCCGGGCAGCAGGTCATCATCTACGACGCCGAACCCGGCACCCCGACCGCCGAGGCGATGGCACTGCTGCGGCTGCACGCCGAGACGACGGTGTGATCAGGCCTCGGCGCCCCCGGCAGGATTCGAACCTGCGACCTGCGGATTAGAAGTCCGATGCTCTATCCACTGAGCTACGGGGGCCGGGCCACGGCCGCACCGGGTCGCCCGGGGAACCGGGCCTGACCGCAGGGAGCGGTGTCGCCGGGTCCAAGGCTACGCGGCCCCACGCCGTCGTCGGGTCTCCGGGTGCGCGATCCGCTGCGCGTGCGCGGCGCGCGCGGTTGGCCTGGGTGCCTTCGTCACGGGAGGATCAGGGGGTGATCACGTACCCCGCGACCGAGGCCTCAGCCGGGGGCCAGCGTGACACCGGACGACCCCGGGCCCAGGCCTCCCTGCTCGACGCCGTCACGGACCTGCGCCGTGACGTCGCCGCGACCCGTTTCCCGCTGCCCCTCGAGGGCGTGACCGAGGCCGAGGACCAGCGCCGTCGGCTGCTCGACCAGCTCGACGACCACCTGCTGCCCCGCCTGCGCGAGCTCTCCGCCCCGGCGATCGTGGTGGTCGCCGGCTCGACGGGCGCCGGCAAGTCCACCCTGGTCAACTCGGTGCTGCGGACCGAGGTGAGCGCCGCCGGGGTGCTCCGCCCCACCACGCGACGCCCCGTCCTGGCCCACCACCCCGACGACGCCGCCCTGCTCGCCGAGCACCCCCTCCTGGAGATCGTCGACGTGGTGCCGCACGGGGCCGTGCCGCGGGGCATCGCCCTGGTCGACGCCCCCGACCTGGACTCGCTGCTCACCTCCAACCGCAGCACCGCCCACCGCCTGCTCGAGGCCGCGGACCTGTGGCTCTTCGTCACCACGGCGGCGCGCTACGGCGACGCCCTGCCCTGGGAGGTGCTCGACCGGGCCACCGAGCGCGGCACCTCGATGGCCATGGTCCTCAACCGCGTGCCCGACGACGCCCTGGTGGCCGTCCGCGGGGACCTCATGGGGAGGCTGCGCGCGCGAGGCATGGCGGCCGTCCCGCTGTTCCTCGTCCCCGACGCCGGTCCCCACGAGGGCATGCTCGACGCGAAGGTCGTCGCGCCGATCGGCCGGTGGCTCGCCATGGTGGCCGGGCCGGACCGCGCCCGCTCGGTCATCGCCCGCACCCAGCGCGGTTCGCTGCAGGCGCTGCGCCCGTGGGTCACCGGGCTCGCCGAGGCCGTGCAGGCGCAGGTCGACGCCCGGACCGCGTTGACCGCACTGATCGAGCAGGCCGCCGGCTCGGTCGCCGAGCGTGCCGAGGTCGAGACCGCAGGAGTGGCCGACGGCCCGGTGCGCGGCACCTGGGCATCCCTCGCGAGCGGAGGCGGGCCGCTGACCGGCTGGACCTCACGGCGTGGTCGCGACGAGCGCGTCGAGGCCCTCGCGTCCATCACCCTCGAGCTGCGACGGTCCGCGGGGATGGCCCTCGCCGGGTGCCGACGCCGGGCCGAGCTGGCCGTCGTCACCGCCCTCGAGACGACGACCCAGCCCGGTGCCCGCGGGGTCCTGGACCTCGTGGTGGGCGGCACCAGCACCACCCCTGACACCGCGACGACCATGACCTCGGCGGACGCAGCCGCCGCGGGGTGGCTCGAGACCGCCCGCACCGTCGCCACGGCCCTCGCCGAGCCCGACAAGGCCGCGGCCCGCCGACTCGCCCGCCTGGTCCGTGCGACGGGGCCGGACGGCCCCGGTGCGCTCGTCGCCGCGGCCGCCGCGGGGCTGGGCTCGGCCCGGATCGTCCTCGAGGGCGCCGTCGGCCGTGACCCGGCGCGCGAGGCCGCCGCGACCCTGCGCCGCGACCTGACCGCACGGGCCGTCGAGCAGTGCCGGGCCGGCGCGCAGCCTGCCCTCACCGCGCTCGTCGACCCCGATCTTGCCGACGACGCCGCCTCCCTCCTGCGGCTGCGGCTCGCCGTCCTCAAGGGGCTCACATGACCGAGAAGAACCTCGCCGACCAGGGAACCCTCGTGGTGAGCGGCGAGCGGACCTCAGCGCTGCTCGACCGCGTCGACCGCATCGAGGTCGCCCTCGAGCGGGCGCTGCTGGCGATGCCCGACGAGGCGACCGCCCGCGTGCGCCGCACCCTGACCGAGGTGCGCGGCCGGCTCGCCCTCGGTGTGGACCGCACGGTCGTGGCCCTGGTCGGGGGGACCGGCTCGGGCAAGTCGAGCCTGTTCAACGCCCTGGCACGGCTCGACTTCGCCGACGTGGGCGTCCGCCGTCCGACGACCTCGCAGGTCACGGCCTGCGTGTGGGCCCAGGACGCCACCCCGCTGCTCGACTGGCTCGGGGTCTCCACGGACCGCCGCATCGAGCGGGAGAGCGCCCTGGACGGTGACACCCAGGCGGACCTGCGCGGGCTCGTGCTCCTCGACCTGCCCGACCACGACTCGATCGAGGCCGAGCACCGCGCCGTCGTGGACCGTCTGCTTCCGCAGGTCGACCTGCTGGTCTGGGTCGTGGACCCCCAGAAGTACGCCGACGACGCCCTGCACACCGGCTACCTGCGCCACCTCGTGGGGCACGAGGCCTCGATGCTCGTGGTGCTCAACCAGATCGACACCGTCCCCGTCGACGCCCAGGCAGCCCTCATGCGTGACGTCGACCGGCTGCTGCGCGAGGACGGCCTCGAGGGCGTCGGCGTGCACGCGGTCTCAGCCCGGACCGGTGTCGGCCTGCCCGTGCTGCGCGGGGTCCTCGCGGATGCGGTCGAGCGGCGCGGGATCGCCGAGGTGCGGGCCGCCTCCGAGCTCGACGACGCCGCCCGGGAGCTGCGCCGGGCCGTGGGGACCGAGGAGCTCGACGCGGACGCCCTGCCGCGCGTGGCCGCGACCGACGCGCTGGCCTACGCGGTCGGGCTGCCGGGGGCGATCGACGCCGCACGGGACGCCGGGCGGAGCAGCCGACGCGTCGCGGCGGGGCCGGCGCAGGGCGACCACGTCGAGCTCGTCCGCCGGACCTGGCTCGAACGGGTCGGGCATGGGCTGCCCGAGCCCTGGCGAGAGCGCCTCGACGAGCAGGTCGCACCCCTCACCGAGCTGACCTCGGCCGTGGGGGCCGCCGTTGCTGAGGTCGTCGCCGAACCGGTCCGGTCCCGGGCCGCCTCGGTGTGGCGCACCCTCGGCGTGCTCGTCGGGCTCGCTGCTCTCGTCGTCGCCGGGGTGGTCGTCGGCGCGGTCGCCGGGGCGCAGGGGTGGACGGACACCGCGACCCTCGCCGCGGTGGCCGGGGGTGCCGGCCTCCTGCTGGCTGCCGGTGCCTGGGGCCTGGCCGCGCGGGCGGAGCGCGGCGCCGGACGGCGTCGCTCGGAGCAGTTCGCCGAGGCCTCCCGGGCTGCTCTCGCCGAGGTGGTCGAGACCCGCCTCGCCCGGCCGAGCATCGTCGTGCTGGCCGACCACCGCGCCGTGCGTGAGGTCGCGTCCGTCTGAGGTTCTGCCCTCTGCGGGTGCTGCTCAGCGCAGCCGGTACGCCCGGATCGCGAGCTGGACCGCCGAGCCCAGCACGAGGATCGCGAACAGCACGCTCGACACCTGGGCGGGGATGATGAAGGCCAGGGCGACGCCACCGAACGAGGTGAGGGTCGCCGTCAGGCCGACGACCGCCCCCGCACGGAGGTCGACCAGACCGCCCCGCAGGTTGCTCCACGTGCCGACCACGGCGGTGGGGATGATGACGAGCAGGGACGTCCCCTTGGCCACCAGGTCACCCGCGCCGAACAGCACGATGAGCGCTGGGACGGTGATGACCCCGCCCCCGATGCCGAAGAGCCCGGCCGTGATGCCCACGAGCACGCCGACCAGGACCATCGCCACGCCGACCCACGGCGTGATGGCGATCTCCGCACCGCGGCTCGGCACCACCAGGACCAGCTGCACCGCGACGACGACGAGCAGTGCGACGAACATCCAGCGCAGCCAGCCCAGAGGGAGACGGCGCAGCAGCAGCGTGCCGACCTTCGCCCCGACCACCCCGCCGAGGGCCACCAGCAGGCCCGCGACCAGGTCGACCTCGCCGTTGAGCCCGTAGGTGATGCTCCCCACCACGGCCGTGGGCAGGATCGCCACCAACGAGGTCGCGGCCGCCCGGCGCTGATCCATGTGGGCGAGCCCGATGAGCAGGGGAACCATGAGGATGCCGCCGCCCACCCCGAAGAGCCCCGACAGCAGCCCGCCGACCACCCCGACGAGGGCCAGGCGCAGCACGGGCAGGGGAGGGCGGGCCGCAGGAGC
Source organism: Actinotalea soli (assembly GCF_017565425.1). Classification (GTDB taxonomy): domain Bacteria; phylum Actinomycetota; class Actinomycetes; order Actinomycetales; family Cellulomonadaceae; genus Actinotalea; species Actinotalea soli. Next base: position 140,990 of record NZ_JAGEMK010000003.1, on the reverse strand, counting down.
AGCCTGGTCCGGTGTGTCTGGCACGTGGGGCACGCTACCGGCGCCGATGTCCACAGGCTGACCCGGGCAGGCCCGTCCCCAGGGTGGCCGGACCCGTCCGTCGTGCCCCGTCCCGGGAGCCGAGGCTCGTCGCAGAGCCGGAGAGGCCGGCTCGGGACGGACGGAGACGGACATGGCGAACGAGCTGATGGTCACGGTGGTCGGGTGGGCGGCGTCGACCCCGCGCGAGGTGGTCGGGGACGGGGTGCCCTTCACGAGCTTCCGCGTCGCGACCACCCCGCGGTGGTTCGACAGCAGGCAGGGGACGTGGACCGACGGTCGCACCGAGTGGTTCACGGCCAAGGCGTTCCGGGACGTGGCCCTCAACGTCGCGGCCTCGGTGCACAAGGGCGACCCCGTCGTGGTGCACGGCAAGCTGCGCACCGAGGAGTGGATCGGGGAGAACGGCCCGCGCACCGGCCTGACCCTCGAGATCACTGCGGTCGGCCACGACCTCACCCGAGGGCGCTCGGAGTTCACCCGGCGCACCTACACGAGCGGCTCTGCGGGCGCGACGACGGACGGCACGACCGGCACCGAGGACGCCGGGCCGCCCGAGGACGACGAGCTCGCGCGCAGCCGCACGGAGGACGGCGCGGGCGAGGTCGACCCGTGGGAGGTGCCGGCCGAGCAGGACGAGGCGCGGACGTCCGAGGACGTGGCGGCCCTGACGCCGTAGGCTGACGGGTGGTCCAGGCGCAGCTGCGCCGCCCGTCCGACGCTTGGAGCAGACCCGATCGTGGCTGAGTTCATCTACACCATGTACAAGGCGCGCAAGGCGCACGGCGACAAGGTGATCCTCGACGACGTCACCATGAGCTTCTACCCGGGGGCGAAGATCGGCGTCGTCGGCCCGAACGGCGCCGGGAAGTCGACGATCCTCAAGATCATGGCCGGGCTCGACCAGCCGTCGAACGGTGAGGCACGGCTGTCGCCCGGATACACCGTCGGCATCCTGCTGCAGGAGCCCCCGCTCAACGAGGAGAAGACCGTTCTCGGCAACGTCGAGGAAGGGGTGGGCGAGATCAAGGCCAAGCTCGACCGCTTCAACGAGATCTCTGCGCTGATGGCCGAGCCCGACGCCGACTTCGACGCTCTCCTCGAGGAGATGGGCAAGCTCCAGGAGGCCATCGACGCCGCCAACGCGTGGGACCTCGACGCCCAGCTCGAGCAGGCGATGGACGCGCTGCGGTGCCCACCGCCGGACGCCGACGTGTCGGTGCTGTCCGGTGGTGAGCGCCGCCGCGTGGCCCTGTGCAAGCTCCTCCTCGAGAAGCCTGACCTGCTGCTCCTCGACGAGCCCACCAACCACCTCGACGCCGAGAGCGTGCTCTGGCTCGAGCAGCACCTCTCGCAGTACGAGGGCGCCGTCCTGGCCGTGACCCACGACCGGTACTTCCTCGACCACGTCGCCCAGTGGATCGCCGAGGTCGACCGCGGCCGGCTCTACCCCTACGAGGGCAACTACTCGACCTACCTCGAGAAGAAGCAGGCCCGCCTCGAGGTCCAGGGCAAGAAGGACGCCAAGCTGTCCAAGCGCCTCAAGGAGGAGCTCGAGTGGGTGCGCTCCTCGGCCAAGGGGCGCCAGACCAAGTCCAAGGCCCGTCTCGCCCGCTACGAGGAGATGGCTGCCGAGGCCGACCGGACCCGGAAGCTGGACTTCGAGGAGATCCAGATCCCGATGGGCCCGCGTCTGGGCAGCGTCGTCATCGAGGCGAAGGACCTGACGAAGGGCTTCGACGACCGTGTGCTGATCGACGGGCTGTCCTTCACCCTGCCCCGCAACGGCATCGTCGGCGTGATCGGCCCCAACGGCGTCGGCAAGACGACGCTGTTCAAGACGATCGTGGGTCTCGAGGAGCTCGACGGCGGGGACCTCAAGGTCGGCGAGACCGTCCAGCTCTCCTACGTGGACCAGTCCCGTGGCGGGATCGACCCCAAGAAGACCCTGTGGGAGGTCGTCTCCGACGGGCTCGACTTCATCAAGGTCGGCAACGTCGAGATGCCCTCGCGGGCCTACGTCGCGGCCTTCGGCTTCAAGGGCCCCGACCAGCAGAAGCCCGCGGGGGTGCTGTCCGGTGGTGAGCGCAACCGCCTCAACCTCGCGCTGACCCTCAAGCAGGGCGGCAACGTGCTGCTCCTCGACGAGCCCACCAACGACCTTGACGTCGAGACCCTGGGCTCCCTCGAGAACGCCCTGCTCGAGTTCCCCGGCTGCGCCGTGGTGGTCTCGCACGACCGGTGGTTCCTCGACCGGGTCGCGACGCACATCCTGGCCTACGAGGGCACCGAGGAGAACCCGTCGAACTGGTACTGGTTCGAGGGCAACTTCGAGTCCTACGAGGCCAACAAGGTCGAGCGCCTCGGGGCCGACGCCGCGCGCCCGCACCGGGTGACGTACCGCAAGCTCACCCGCGACTGACGCCTGCTCCCGGCCGGGTCCCGACCCAGGCCCCGGCCGGGAGCCTGGCGCGGACCGGCGGGCACCGACGAGGAGGCGGCATGGTCGCGAGTCCCGAGCAGGCCCAGCGCCTGGTCTCGGCCCTCGCCGGGGTGCGCACCGCCCTCGGCGACCTGCGGCTGCCCCTCGAGCTGACCGGTGCCGACCTCGCGCGGCGTGAGGGCGCCCGGCTCGCCGACCATCTGGACGACTACCTGCTGCCCCGGGTGCGGCAGGCCGGGGCGCCGCTCCTCGCCGTCGTGGGTGGCTCGACCGGGGCCGGCAAGTCCACCCTGGTCAACAGCCTCGTCGGCACCCCGGTGACCCCCGCGGGAGTCCTGCGGCCCACCACCCGGTCACCGGTCCTCGTGCACCACCCGACGGACGCCGCCTGGTTCACGAGCGACCGGATCCTGCCGGGCCTGCCCCGCGTCACCGGGGCCGAGGCCCACGGTCACGCGCTGCGCCTCGTGGGGCACCCCGGCATCCCGCGCGGCCTGGCCGTCCTCGACGCCCCCGACATCGACTCCGTGGTCGAGGCGAACCGTCGGCTCGGTGAGGAGCTCCTCGGGGCGGCCGACCTCTGGGTCTTCGTCACGACGGCCGCCCGTTACGCCGACGCCGTGCCCTGGGACCTGCTGGCCGCCGCCGCCCGGCGCCGAGCCGCCGTGACCGTGGTGCTCAACCGCATCGAGCCCGGGGCGCACCAGGCGGTCGTCGCCGACCTCGCTCGGATGCTCGACGAGCGAGGCCTGGTCAGCGCCCACCTCGCCGCGGTCGACGAGCAGACCCTCGCCGAGGGCCTGCTCCCGCCGACGGCCGTCGCCGACCTGGACCGATGGCTCCGCGAGATCGCCGAGGACGCCGAGGCCCGTGACGAGGTGCTGCGCCGCACCGTGAGCGGGGCGGTGGCCGACGTGGTCGCCGTGCTGCCGGGCCTCGCTGCAGCCGCCGACGACCAGGCGGCCCACGCGAGCCACCTCGGTCAGGTCGCCACCAGCACCTACGCGCGGGCCCACGCCCAGGTCCACGAGGCGACCTCGGACGGCACCATGCTGCGCGGCGAGGTGCTGGCCCGCTGGCAGGAGTTCGTCGGCACCGGAGAGCTCCTGCGGGCCCTCGAGACGAGGGTGAGCTCCTGGCGGGACCGCGCCACGGCCTTCCTGCGGGGCAGGCCCGCCCCCGAGCCCGTCGCCCAGGCCATCGGCAGCGGCCTGGTCGACCTCGTGGTCGACGTCGCCGAGGAGGCGGCCGAGCAGGTGCATGCCGCATGGCGAGCCGACCCGGCCGGTACCCGGCTGCTGGACGACCCCACCCTGAGCCGCGCGTCGAGCGACCTGCGGGACCGCACCTCCACCGAGGTCCGCGCGTGGCAGGGGGCCGTCCTGGAGCTCGTCTCCTCCGAGGGGGCTGACCGGCGCGTGACCGCACGGGCGTTGTCCTTCGGCGTCAACGGCCTCGGTGCGGCACTCATGGTGGCGATCTTCGCCTCGACCGGCGGTCTCACCGCCGCCGAGCTCGGGGTCGCCGGGGGCGCCGCCGTGCTCGGCCAGCGACTGCTCGAGGCGGTCTTCGGCGACGACGCCGTGCGGCGGCTCACCCGGACGGCCCACGAGGACCTCGACGCCCGGGTGGGCCGGCTCCTCGCCGACGAGGCCGCGAGGTTCACGACCCGGGTCCGGGCCCTCGACCTCGAGCGCGCGAGCCTCACGGGTCCGAGTGGTGACCCCCTGCGCACGACCGCCCACGAGCTGGCCGAGGCTGCCCGTGCCGCGGGCCTCGGCACCGACAGCGGCGGCCCCTCCGGGCCGCGCACCGCCCGCCGCCCGGTGATCGACCCCGCCGCACCTGGGCGGGTCGAGGACCCCGAGGCCGGTGGCCTGCTGGCGTGGTGGAGGCGGCTGTGGCAGTGAGCCTCGCCGAGCGGCTCGACGCCCTCGCCGTCGCGGTGCGGGCAGGTCGCGAGGTGCTGCCCGTGGAGGTCCTCGGGCAGGTCCAGGCCGTCGAGGCCCGGGCCGGGCAGCGGATGCGGCTCTCGGACCAGCACACCGTCGTCGCCTTCGCCGGGTCCACCGGCTCGGGCAAGTCCTCCCTGGTCAACGCCGTGACCGGCGCCGACCTCGCCCCCGTGGGGGTGCTGCGCCCCACGACGGCCGAGCCCCTCGCCGTGGTCCGCGGTCCGGAGGGCGCCGGGCCCCTGCTCGACTGGCTGGGCGTGCGGCGCCGTCACCACCTCGATCGCCCGGGCGCCGACCACGGCACGCCGGCCAGCGCCAGTGCACCCAGCAGCAGGCCCGAAGTCCTCGACCTCGCGACCGACGGGCTCGTGGTCCTCGACCTGCCCGACCACGACTCGGTCGTGGCCGCCCACCGCACCGAGGCCGAGCGCCTCGTCGCCCTGGTGGACCTCATGGTGTGGGTCGTCGACCCGCAGAAGTACGCCGACGCGGCCGTGCACGAGCGCTACCTCCGCGGGCTCGCGGGGCACGCAGCGGTCGTCGTCGTGGTCCTCAACCAGGTGGACCGGCTGGCCGCCGAGGAGCTCGAGGCCTGCCGGCAGGACCTGCTCCGCCTCCTCGACGAGGACGGCCTCGGGAGCGCGAGGGTGCTCACCACCTCGGCGCAGACCGGCGAGGGCGTCGCCGACCTGGTGGCCCTGCTCGACGAGGCAGCGCTGCGCCGCGAGGCCGCCCGGCAGCGCCTCGAGGCCGACGTGACCGCCGCGGCCAGCAGCGTGCTCGAGCACTGCGGTGACCCGCGGCCCACGACCGCCCCGGCCGTGACCGAGCTCGTCGCCTCCCTCGAGCACGCCGCGGGGGTGCCGCAGGTCGTCGCGGCGGTCCGCGGGTCCTGGCTCCTCGAGGGGCGGCTGGCCACCGGATGGCCGCCGCTGCGCTGGCTGGCGCGCCGCCGGGCAGACCCGCTCCGGCGCCTGCACCTGGGCCGCTCCCGGTCCTCGCGAGACCAGGCCCCGTCGCGCCCGGTCGAGGGACCGGACCTGGGGCGGACCTCCCTGCCGCCGACCGGTGCAGCCGAGGCCGCGCGGGCGCGCACCGCGGTCCGTGACTACGTCGATGCCGCCTCGGTCGGGGTGCCCGAGCCCTGGGCCCTGGCCGCACGGCACGCCGCCGAGGCGGGGGACCTGCCCGACGCCCTGGACCGCGCGGTCGCCGGCACCGAGGTGCTCCGCCCCCGACGCCCCACCTGGTGGCAGGGGGTCGGTGCCCTGCAGTGGCTGCTGCTCACGGTCGCCGTGCTCGGGGGCCTCTGGCTCGCGGGGCTCGCCGGGCTGGACGCCCTGCGCATCCCCGTCCCGGACCCGCCCCGCTGGGGGGAGGTGCCCTGGCCCACCCTCGCCGCCGTCGGGGGAGCGCTGCTCGGCCTCGTGGTCGCGGGCCTCTCCCGGCTCGGGACCGTGGTGGGCGCCCGCCGTCGGGCCCGGCGTGCCGCCCGTCGACTGCACGCAGCGATCGCCACGGTGGCCCACGACCACGTCCAGGCCCCCGTCACCCAGGTCCTCGCGCAGGTCGACGAGTGCCGCGAGGCCGCCCAGCGCGCCGCCGCCCCTGGACGTCGCGCGTCCCGTCGTCCAGCCCGCCGAGGAGCCCGATGAGCCGCCTGAACGTCCCCGTCGCGGTGCGCTGGGCCGACCTCGACGCCTACGGGCACGTCAACAACGTGGCCGTGCTGCGGCTGCTCGAGGAGGCGCGCATCGCTGCCTTCTGGCGGCACGCCGAGGCCCGCGACGCCGGTCTCTGGCCCACGGCCGTACTCGACGCCGGCCCGGGGGCCACGACCCACACCCTCGTCGCCCGGTCGGAGATCGAGTACCTGCTCCCGCTCGGCTACCGACGCGACCCGGTGACCGTCGAGATGTGGATCGGGCACCTGGGCGGGGCGAGCCTGGACGTCTGCTACCAGGTGACGGCCCAGGTCGAGGGGACCCGCACCGTCTACGTCCACGCCTCGACCACCCTCGTGCTGCTCGACGCCACCACCGGACGCCCGCGCCGGATCGACGAGGTCGAGCGCGCCGCGTGGGAGCCCTACCTCGAGGAGCCTGTGCCCATGCGTCGCCGGTCCCCGCGCCGATCCTGAGCCTCGACGGCCCGGGCGGAGGCTGCCGCGACGCCGCCGTCGTGCACGCGCTGCAGGTTGCGCCCGCCCCGGGCGAAGGTCGCCAGCACCGGCGCCGGGGTCTGCGCGGCAGGTAGCAGGGCCTCGGCCCAGGCGCAGTCACGCACGTGCACCAGGTCGAGGGCACGGGCGTCGGCCGACGCATCGTAGCGCCAGGGGCCCGTCAGCCTCCCCACCGCGAACAGGCCCTCGCCCGTGCGGGTCCACACGAAGGCCCCCGCGGGCTCCGCCGCGAAGCGCTCGAGCCGCCGCGCCGTCCGCTCGTCGTGCTGCTCGGCCACGAGGGCGCAGGCCTCGGCCAGGTCGGCGGGGGCCCGCGCGAGACGCCCGCCGATGCCGCACAGACCGAGGGCGAGCGCCCGCTCCACCGCGGCCGCCGCATCGACCTCGTCGAGCCGCGACCGCATCGGCGCGCGCAGGACCGGGAGCCCCTCGGCGTGGCTCACGACGGCTCGGTCGTGAGCTCGGCCTCGGCCTTCATGCCGCGCTGCATCCCGCCGAAGACCACGCCGTGGAACGGGGCCACCGACCACCAGTAGAGCTGGCCGACCAGGCCGTGCGGGTGGAAGATCGCGACCTGGCGCAGCTCCGAGGTGCCAGGTCGCTCACCCTCGCTGACCGAGAGCTCGAGCCACGCGAGCCCCGGGACGCGCATCTCCGCGCGCAGCCGCAGCAGCTGACCGGGCTCGACCTCCTCGACCCGCCAGAAGTCCACCGCGTCGCCGACCATCAGGCGGGACGGGTCGCGCCGACCGCGACGCAGGCCGGGCCCGCCCGAGATCCGGTCCACGATCCCGCGGACCTGCCACGCCAGGGGCCAGGAGTACCAGCCGCGCTCCCCGCCGAGGGACTCGAGGACCGACCACACGGCATCGGTCGAGGCGTCGACCTGGGTGGTGCGCTCGTCGCGGTACAGCGAGCCGCCGGCCCACCCCGGGTCGCTCGGCAGCGGGTCGCTCGGGGCCCCAGGCACCGAGGCCGAGGACCAGCGCGTCGCGACGTCGGCGTCCTGGATGCGCTGCAGGGCCAGACGCACGGCCTCGTCGAAGGGCAGCAGACCCTCGGGCGGGTCGGGGACGTGGCGGGCGATGTCGTGCTCGTGGCACACGACCTCGTGCACCAGGGACTCGACCAGGGGTCGGGCGAGCGGCGCGGGGACGGGGGTCACGAGAGACACCCACAGGCTCGACAGCCGAGGGGTGAGCACCCCGACGCCGATGATGATCCGCCGGGGGAGCCCGGCCGCGGCCGCGTAGCGCTGCATCATCTCGCGGTAGGTCAGGACCTCGGGGCCGCCGATGTCGAAGGTGCGGCTCACCTCGGGGGGCATGTCGGCGCTGCCGACGAGGTAGCGCAGGACGTCCCGCACCGCGATGGGCTGGATGCGGTTGTCGACCCAGCGCGGGGTGGTCATGGCCGGCAGCCGCTCGGTGAGGTAGCGCATCATCTCGAAGGAGGCGGACCCCGAGCCGAGGATCACCGCGGCCCGCAGCACCGTCGTCGGCACCCCCGAGGCCAGCAGGATCTCGCCCACCTCCTTGCGCGACTCCAGGTGCGGGGAGAGGTTCTCGACGTCGGGGGCGAGCCCACCCAGGTAGACGATGCGCTGCACCCCCGCCTCGCGTGCCGCCTGGGCGAAGGTCAGCGCGGTGCGTCGGTCCCGTGCCTCGAAGCGGCGCCCCGAGCCGAGGGAGTGGATCAGGTAGTACGCGACCTCGACGCCCTCGAGGGCCGCACGGATCTGGTCGGGGTCCGCGGCGTCCGCCGAGAAGGGCTCGATCTCCCCGGCCCACGGGCGCCCGCGCAGCCGCGAGGTGTCGCGGGCGATCGCACGGACCGCGAAGCCGGCGTCGAGCAGCTCGGGGACCAGGCGCCCCCCGACGTACCCGGTGACCCCGGTGACGGCGACGAGGCGGCTCACGGACGCGGGGTGGTGGTCGGCATGCTCCCCATGCTCTCCCCGGCGGGCCCGGGCCACCACCGGGACGGGTGGGGTCTTGACCCACCGAGGCCCCTCTCGTTACCGTCACAGGACCCCGGATGAATCGTTACAAGCCCGATGACCGAGAGGTGAATCGTTACAACCCGCCGGGGTCCATCACGAGCCGAAGGATTCAACGATGAGTTCTCTCAGCACGAGCCCCCTGCGACGCGGTGTCGTCGCCGGTGCCGCCTGCGCGGCCCTGCTCGTCACGACAGCGGCAGGGACCGCGGTCGCCAAGCCCCCGAAGCACGGACCGCCCGGCGGGGCGCCGAGCGGGGTCGACGCCCTCCAGCTCGAGCATCTCGACCGTGGCCTGGTCGCCGCGACCACCGAGGACGGCGTGCACCTGAGCTGGCGGCTGCTCGGTCACGAGGCCACCGCTCACGGGGAGGGGGGCCTCACCGGGGCCGACTTCCACGTGTACCGCGACGGTGAGCGCATCGCGACCGTGACCGACAGCACCAACCACCTCGACCCCGGTGCGGACGGCACCGCGACCTACCGCGTCGCCGCGGTGGTCGACGGCCACGAGGTCGACCTCAGCGACGAGGTCGCCCCGTGGGCCGACGAGTACTACGACCTGCCCCTGCAGCGTCCGGACGGCGGCGTCACCCCGTCCGGCGAGGAGTACACCTACGCGGCCAACGACATGAGCGTCGGGGACGTCACCGGGGACGGGCGGTACGAGTTCGTCGTCAAGTGGGACCCGTCCAACTCCAGGGACGTCTCCCAGGTCGGCTACACCGGACCGGTGTACGTCGACACCTACACCCTCGAGGGCGAGCTGCTGCACCGGATCGACCTGGGCGTGAACATCCGCGCCGGGGCGCACTACACGCAGTTCCTCGTCTACGACTTCGACGGTGACGGCCGTTCGGAGATGATGATGAAGACGGCCCCCGGCACCCGCACCGTCGCCTACGAGGACGGCGAGCCGGGCGCGGCGGCCTTCGTCACGATGCCCGACGAGGACGTCGAGGCGGGCTACTCCCACCAGGACGACTACCGCAAGAGCGCCGAGGACTACTACGAGCACGTGGTCGAGATGTTCCTCGGCTGGCACGAGCACCCCGAGGTGGTCGACGGCAGCTGGCCGGCCACCCTCGAGGAGGCCTTCGGCATCGAGCCCGAGCACGAGTACCCGTTGTCCCGCCAGGACGCCGAGGCGCTCACCGACTACTTCATGGACGAGTACGCCCCTGGCCGGAGCGCCCGCAACGACCTCCGTGCCTTCGAAGGGTTCATCCTCGACGGCCCCGAGTACCTGACCGTCTTCGACGGCCTCACGGGGGCCGAGCTCCAGACCATCCCGTACACCCCCGAGCGGCACGACGACGGGCTCATGTGGGGGGACTACGCGATGTCCCGCATCGAGCCGGGCAACCGGGTCGACCGGTTCCTCTCCGGGGTGGCCTACCTGGACGGCCAGCGCCCCTCGGCGATCTTCGCCCGCGGCTACTACACGCGCTCCACGATCGTCGCCTACGACTGGGACGGCGAGCGCCTGCGCGAGGTCTGGGACGTGGACAGCGGCTGGACCCCGATGAGCAACCCGTTCAACGACGGGCCGCACGGGGTGGACGGTACCGACCCGGAGTTCGGCACCATCACGACCCAGGGCCAGCACTCGCTCAGCGCGGCCGACGTCGACGGGGACGGCAAGCACGAGATCGTCTACGGGGCGGCGACCATCGACCACGACGGCAGCCTGCTCTACAGCGCCTTCGCCGAGATGCCCGAGGGCAGCGCAGCGCCCGGGGAGATGGCCCGGCTGGGACACGGCGACGCGATGCACGTGGGTCAGCTCGACCCGGACCGCGAGGGCATAGAAGCCTTCATGGTCTTCGAGGGCGGGGCCTGGGCGCCGTACGGCATGGCCATGCTCGACGCCGCCACGGGTGAGGTCCTCTGGGGCACGTACTCCGGACGGGACACGGGGCGCGGGATGGTCGGCGACGTGCTGCCCGACTCGCGCGGCATCGAGGCCTGGGCGAGCATGCCTGGTGGCTCGGGGGCGCTCGGGCTGCACACCCCTCAGGGCGAGGTGGTCTCGGACTCGATCCCCGGGACCAACCAGACCATCCGATGGGCGGCTGACATGACCACCCAGGTGGTCAACGGCACAGCCACAGAGACCGTGGTCACGCCCACGATCGACGACTGGCAGCGGGGGACCCTGCTGAGCGCCGAGGGCACGGCGACCAACAACTGGACCAAGGGCAACCCGTCCCTCGTCGCCGACGTCTTCGGTGACTGGCGCGAGGAGCTCCTGGTCCGGACCCTGGACAGCAGCGCCATCCGGATCTACCTCTCGACCGAGGTGACCGACCGCAAGCTCTACACGCTGATGCACGACCCGCAGTACCGGGCCGAGATCGCGCGTCAGCAGACCGTCTACAACCAGCCGGCCTACACGAGCTTCTACCTCGCCTCGGACCTCGACTGGTCCCAGGTGCCGCTGCCCGAGTACTGGGCCCCCGGCGGCCTCGAGGCGCTCTCGGCGCTGCTGGACGGGTACGTCGAGGACGGGCAGGTCAAGCGGCCGACCGACAAGGTGCTCCAGGCGAGCCTGCGCCAGGCCGAGCGTCACCTCGACGCCGGTCGGGTGGACCAGGCGGTGCGCGCCCTCGAGCGGTTCGAGCGCACCCTGGACCGCAGCACGGGGCGGCAGGTGAGCGACGAGGCGAAGTCCGTGCTCGGTCACCGCGTCCAGACGCTCATCACCCAGCTGGGGCGGTGACGGGCGGTCCGTGACCCCGGCCCGCCAGGGCCTGGGTCCCGGACCGAGCAGACGGGCCGGTCCGCCGTGCGGTGGGCCGGCCCGTCACGTCACGAGAGCAGCGCGATGACCGCGCGCTCGGCCCCGCCGCGGGTCCGGCGCCGGCCGATGGTCTGGCCCCGCTCCCAGAGGTCGATCAGGCGGGGGTCGATGTACGAGGCCCGGCAGACCGCCGGGGTGTTGCCGAGCTCCTCGGCGACCTCGCGCACCACCTGGGCGACGACGCGCCGTCGGGCGCGTTCGGCCCGCGGGACCTCGTGCTCGGCGAGACCCGCGGCTGCGAGCACGGTGGCATGCCACGTGCGGAAGTCCTTCGGGCGCGCCTCGGGCCCCAGCAGCGCCTTGACCATGCTCACCACATCCGCCGTCGTGATGTCGTGCCAGCCGTCCTCGTCGCGCCACGCGAGCAGCTCGGGGTCCTCGTCCTCGCGGTCCTTCAGCTCACGGACCAGCTCGCGGATCTCGGGGTCCTCGACGACGGTCTCGCGCTGCTGGCCCGACTTGGCCGGGTAGCAGAAGCGCACCCCCTCGGCGTCGACCTGCACGTGCTCGCGGCGCACCGTCGCCAGCCCGTACGAGCCGTTGTCCCGGGCGTAGGACTCCCCGCCAGCCCGGAAGTACGCGTCGTCGAGCAGCCGGAAGGCCAGGGCGAGCACCCGCTCCTTGGGTACCCCCGGCAGCGCGAGGTCGGCGACCACCCGGCGTCGTGCTCGGGGCAGGCGCCGGGCCACCTCGAGCACGTGCTCGTGCTTGGCCCGGTCGCGCCGCGCCCGCCACGCCGGGTGGTACAGGTACTGCCGACGCCCGGCGTCGTCGGTGCCCATGGCCTGGATGTGGCCGTTCTCGAACGGGCAGATCCACACGTCCCGCCAGGCCGGGGGGATGACCAGGTCGGTGCACCGGGCCAGGAGCTCGGGGTCGCCGATCCGCTCCCCGCGCTCGTCGAGGTAGAGGAGCCCGCGGCCGTGACGGCGTCGGGTCCATCCCGGATCGGTCGAACGCACCCGGCGCAGGCGTGGCATGGCGTCAGTGTCACCCGTCGGCCCCGGGACGGCGCGACGAACGGTGGCACCGGGCGGGCCCTGCGCGGGCGAGGTGCGAGGTCAGTCCTCCTCGGGGACGCGGACCATGCCCTCCTGCGCGATGGTCGCGACCAGCACCCCGTCCTGGCTGTAGACCCGGGCTGCCCCCAGGCCGCGGCCGCCGTGGGCGTTGGGTCCGGACTGCACGTACAGCAGCCACTCGTCGACCCGCACCTCGCGGTGCCACCACATCGCGTGGTCCAGGCTCGCCATCGACAGGCCCGGCGTCGCCCAGGTGAGGCCGTGCCGGCGCAGGACGGGCTCGAGCATCACCTGGTCGCAGGCGTAGGCCAGCAGGGCGCGGTGCATGGCCTGGCCCTCGGGCACGGGGCCCCGGGCACGCATCCACACCATCTGGCGGTCGGTGCGCTCCTCGGCCGGACCGAGGTAGACGGGCGAGCCCACGTGCCGCAGGTCGAAGGCCGCGGACTCGGTCCAGAAGGCGGCGACGGGGTGGTCGATCGCCCCCAGCAGGTCGGCCGCGCTCGGGATCTCCTCCGGAGGAGTCACCGAGGTCGGCGGCGGGTCTGCGTGCTCGAGGCCGGGCTGGTCGACCTGGAAGGAGGTGATCATCGACAGGATCGGCTCGCCGCGCTGCAGGGCGTGGGTGCGCCGCGCGCTGAAGGACCTGCCGTCGCGCATCCGTTCGACCGCGAAGGTGATCGGCTCGCGCACGTCCCCGGCCCGCAGGAAGTACCCGTGGACGGAGTGGGGCAGGCGGTCCTCGGGGACGGTGCGGGCCGCGGCGAGGAGGGACTGCGCCAGCACCTGGCCACCGAAGACCCGGCCCCCCGGCTTGGGCAGGCTCCCGCCCGTGAAGGTGTCGGGGTCCAGGACCTCGAGGTCGAGCACGTCCAGGACGCGACGCATGGGATCAGGGGCGGTCATCGTGGTGGGGTCTCCTCGAAGGTGTTGACCATGGCGTGGGCGGCCCGCTCGAGGTAGTCCCACAGCGTGGCGTGCTGCAGGGGCGGGAGGTCGAGGCTCTCGACGGCGGTCCGCATGTGGGCGAGCCACCGGTCCCGGGCGTCGGGGTTGACGTGGAAGGGGGCGTGCCTCATGCGCAGACGGGGGTGCCCGCGCTCGTCGCTGTACGTCGTCGGCCCGCCCCAGTACTGCTCGAGGAAGAGGCGCAGACGGTCGGCCGCGGGCCCGAGGTCGGCCTCGGGGTACATGGGGGCGAGCACCTCGTCCTGGGCCACCTCGGCGTAGAAGACCTCGACGAGACGGCGGAAGGTCTCGGCCCCGCCCACGCTCGCGTAGAAGGAGTCAGGAGGGTTCACCGCGCCATTGTCGCGCACGCGGGCGCAGGGCCGTCCCGGTGCGTGGGAGTGACTACTGTGTGACGGTAGGAGCAGTCCCCGCATCGCGTTCCCAGGAGGCCACCATGAGCAAGGCTGAGCAGATCCTCGCGGCCCTCGGAGGCGATGGCAACGTCGTCGACCTCGAGCCGTGCATCACCCGCCTGCGGGTCGAGCTCGAGGACCCGGCCCTCGTCGACGAGGCTGCGCTCAAGGCCACCGGCGCGTTCGGTGTCGTGCGGTCGGGGCGTGTGGTCCAGGTCGTGGTCGGGCCTGAGGCCGACACCCTCGCCTCGGACATCGACGACCTGCGCTGAGCTCGTCGTGGCACGGACGCTGACCGTGCTGGCTCCTGTGGCCGGTACGGTCCTGGACCTCGCCGACGTCCCGGACCCGGTCTTCGCCCAGGCCATGGTCGGCCCTGGTGCCGCGATCCGCCCGACGACGGGGGTCCAGGCGGCCGTCGCCCCGGTGGAGGGCGTCGTGTCGACCCTCCAGCCCCACGCCTTCGTCGTGACCTCGGGGACGCACGGGGTGCTGGTGCACCTCGGTATCGAGACCGTGAGCCTCGGCGGGGAGGGGTACACGACCCTGGCGCGGCGCGGCGCGACCGTCACGGCCGGCGCCCCCGTCGTGCGGTGGCGGCCCGACGACGTCACCGCCCGAGGGCTCTCGGCCCTGTGCCCGGTCATCGCGGTCGAGGCCGACCCCGAGACGGTCGAGCGCCTCGTCCCGGTGGGGACCGTGGTGGCCGGGGGGACCCCGCTGCTGCGCTGGTCCCCGGGGGACCGTTGACCGGTCGGCCGACCAGCCCGACGGTCCAGGTCGTCGCACCGCTGGGCGGCACCGTGGTCGCCGCCGCCGAGGTGACCGACCCCGTCTTCGCCGACGGGATCATCGGACCCGGCCTCGCGATCCTGCCCGACGAGCCGGCTGACGGCGGGCGAGTGGTGGTCGTCGCCCCGTGCGACGGACGCCTGATGAGCCTCTACCCCCACGCCGCCGTGGTCCAGGTGGACGACCGCCGGGCGGTGCTCGTGCACCTGGGCCTGCGGACCGCTCAGCTCGACGGCGTCGGGTTCGGCGCCGTGGTCGGCAACGGTGAGCTCGTCCACGCCGGGCAGCCCATGCTGGCCTGGAGCCCGGCGCAGGTGCGCGCGGGGGGCCGGCCGACCGTCTCCCCGGTCGTGGCCCTGCAGGCCCGGGTCGACGACGTGCTGCGTCTGGTGGGACCGGGGGACCGGGTGAGCGAGGGTCAGCCCGTGCTGCTCTGGTCCTGACGGGTGGGAGCTCCCTCGGCGACGGGCCCGGGGGCGTCCCGCTCCACGAGCACCTCGCGTCGCGGCAGGGCCAGGGGCAGCCCCTCGGCCGCGAACAGGTCGCGGATCCTGGCCCGCAGCTCACGCTGGACGAGCCACTGCTGGGCAGGGGCCGTCTTGACCATGAGTCGCAGCCGCACCCCCTCGGCCGTGAGGTCCTCGTAGGCCGTGACGTCGGCCTCGGCGAGCAGGAGCCTGCCCAGCTCTTCGTGCTCGGCGACCTCCTGGGCGGCCGTGCGGAGCAGGGCGGTGGCGCGGGGGACGTCGGCGTCGGGGGAGACCAGGACCTCGACGAGGGCCTTCGACCAGCCCTGGGTCATGTTCCCCACGCGCAGCACCTCGCCGTTGCGCACGTACCAGAGCGTCCCCGAGAGGTCGCGGATCTGCGTCACCCGCAGACCGATCGCCTCGACCACCCCCGAGGCCTCGCCGAGGTCCACGACGTCGCCCACCCCGTACTGGTCCTCGACGAGCATGAAGATTCCCGACAGGAAGTCCTTGACCAGGGTCTGCGCACCGAAGCCCAGGGCCACGCCCACCACCCCCGCCGAGGCGACCAGCGGCCCGAGCTCCCAGCCGTAGATGTTGGCGAGCGCGGTCAGCAGGATGATCCCGACGACGAGGCCAGCGGTCGAGCGCAGCACCGAGCCCATGGTCTCGGCCCGCTGCACGCGCCGGGCGACCAGCAGCGGGTTGGACTCGGCGGCCAGGTTGCCGGCCCCCGCCCGCGTGAGCAGGTTGCCCGCCTTGGACCGCACCGAGGCCCCGCCCTCGACGATCGAGCGCACGGCCCGGGCCACGAGCCACCGGGCCACCGCGAGGAGCACGACGGCGGCGGCGATGGCGATGAGGGTCTGCAGCGGGGCTCCGAGGAACCAGTCGAGGAACTCCTGGATCCAGGTCACGGGTGCGGGGGCGTCGTCCATGCGGGCAGGGTAGTTCGGCGGCCTGCGAGGTTCACGTCGGTCCGCGCGGCGCGCGCAGGTGCGGACTGGCGGGGCTCTGGCAGGATCGAGGCGTGCCAGAGACGACCGCCGCCCTGCCCGAGCCCCTGCTCGCCCTCGCGGCGCGCCACGGCGTCGTGCCCGACTTCTGGGACTTCGGTGGTGGGCACCGCTTCGTCTCCACCGAGACCCTGGTGAGCGTGCTCGCCGCCCTGGGGGTCGACGCCTCGTCCCCCGAGCGCGTGGACCTCGCTCTGGCCGAGGCCGAGGACGAGCCCTGGCGTCACGTGCTGCCGCCCGTCGTGGTGGTCCGTGAGGGCGCGACCGTCCAGGTCCCGGTGCACGTCGAGGACGGGGCACCGGTCACCGCGCACCTCGAGGTCGACCCCGAGGCCGGGGGCGGTCGCCGCCCGGTCGAGCAGGCCGACGTCTACGTCCCCCCGCGCACCGTCGACGGACGGACGGTCGGGCGCGCGACCCTCGACCTCCCGACCGACCTGCCCCTCGGCTGGCACACCCTGGTCGTCGACAGCGACGGGACCCGGGCCGCCTGCGAGGTCGTGGTGACCCCCGGCCGCCTCGAGCTGCCGGCAGGAGTCGGCGAGACCCGTGGCTGGGGTCTCATGGCCCAGCTGTACTCGGTGCGCTCGCACCAGTCCTGGGGGGTGGGTGACCTCGCGGACCTGGGGGAGATGGCCTGGCTGGCTGCCCGCCGCTGCGGTGCGGACTTCGTGCTGATCAACCCGCTGCACGCGGCCGAGCCCATGCCTCCCCTCACCCCCTCGCCCTACCTGCCCACCACCCGTCGCTTCGTCAACCCGCTCTACCTGCGGGTCGAGGACGTGCCCGAGACCGCGTACCTCCCCGTGGCCGAGCGCTCGTTGATCGAGTGGCAGGCCGAGGTGGCGCGACCGCTGAGCACCGACCCGGGTCCCATCGACCGGGACACCGTGTGGGCCGCCAAGAGGGTGGCCCTCGAGGTCGTCTATGCGGCGCCGCGATCGGCCGCCCGCCAGGCGCGGTTCGCCGCCTTCCGCGCCGAGCAGGGCCAGGGGCTCGAGGACTTCGCGACCTGGTGCGCCCTGGCCGAGCACTTCGAGGGCCAGCCGTGGCCCGCTGAGGCCGACGACCGCGGCTCGGAGCTCGTGGCCCGCCTGCGGACCGAGCTCGCGGACCGCATCACCTTCCACTGCTGGCTGCAGTGGCTGGCCGACGACCAGCTCGCGGCCGCCCAGCGCGCCGCCCGCGAGGGGGGCATGCGGCTCGGCATCATGCACGACCTCGCGGTGGGGGTGCACCCCGAGGGGGCGGACTCCTGGTCGATGCGTGACGTGCTGGCCCAGGGTGTCTCGGTCGGCGCCCCGCCAGACATGTACAACCAGCAGGGCCAGGACTGGTCCCAGCCCCCGTGGAGCCCGCAGGGCCTGGCCCGCGCGGGGTACCGGCCGTACCGCGACATGCTTCGCACCGTGCTGCGGCACGCGGGGGCCATCCGCATCGACCACGTGATCGGCCTGTTCCGGCTCTGGTGGATCCCTCGCGGCCGGGGCGCCCAGGAGGGCGCCTACGTCCGCTACGACCACGAGGCCCTCATCGGCATCCTCTGCCTCGAGGCGCAGCGCGCCGGAGCGGTCGTCATCGGGGAGGACCTCGGCGTCTTCGAGCCGTGGGTGCGGGACTACCTCACCGATCGCGGTGTGCTCGGCACCTCCGTGCTGTGGTTCGAGCGCGAGGACGACCAGCCGATGCCCCCCGAGAACTACCGGCGTCTCGCGCTCGCCACGGTCACCACCCACGACCTGCCCCCGACGGCGGGCTACCTCGCCGGTGAGCACGTCGACCTGCGAGACCAGCTGGGGCTGCTCACCGAGCCGGTCGAGAAGGTCCGCGCTGACGCCCGGGCCGAGCGTCAGCAGATGCTCGACGTCATCGCGCAGCGTGGTCTGGTCGGCGCGGACCCCTCCGAGCGCCAGGTCGTCGAGGCCCTGCACCGGCTCGTGCTGTCCTCGCCGGCTGTCCTCGTCGGCGTCTCCCTGGCTGACGCGGTGGGCGAGCGCCGCGCGCAGAACCAGCCCGGAACCGATCAGGAGTACCCGAACTGGCGCGTGCCGCTCGCGGACTCCGCCCAGCGGCTCGTCCTGGTCGACGAGCTGTTCGACAACCCCCGCCTGCGCTCCCTGGTCGCCGCCCTGCGGCACTGAGGCCGACCGCCACGGGGCAGGGCGTGGCCGCGAGGCTCACGCCCTGCCCCCCGGGGTCTCAGCCGCGGTCCCGCTCCTGGGCGGCGATCGCCCGACGGACGCCGTCGCGGTTCTCGATCACGAGGCGACGCAGGGCCGGGTGCCGGTCCCCGAGGTCGGAGAGCCACTCGTCGGTCCGGGCGAGGACGTCGACCCCGTGCGAGCCCTGGGTCCCGGCGAGCTGGGTCGGGTACAGCCCGATCACGATGTTCTGCGCCATCTCGTTGGTCCGCGAGGTCCAGACCTCCTCGAGCCCGGCGAAGTACGGCTCGACGAAGGGCACGAGCAGGCCGCGGTCGTGGACCCGGCTCAGCCCGGCGATGGTCGAGGTCTGCACCGCGTTGGCCAGGTCCTCGCGGTCCACCACGGCTGCCCAGGCCTCGGCCTTGGCCTCGGGGGTCGGGATCGCGGCCCGCGCTGCTGCGGCGGCGCGCTCGCCGGTGGCCGTCGGGTCCTGCGTGAGCTGCCGGTCGATGTCGGTCAGCCCTGCCCGTCCGCCCGCGACGAGGCTGGTCAGCAGCTCCCAGCGCAGGTCGGTGTCGACCGACAGCCCCGGCAGCTCGGTGCTGCCGTCCACCAGCGCCGCCACGGCGTCGAGCTGGTCCTCCGTGGTCGCCCGCGCCGCGAAGGCCTTGATGAACTGGAGCTGGGCGTCGCTGCCGGACTCTGCCGCGCGGGCCAGCTCGACCAGCCGGTTGGCCGTGCGGGCCGAGACCTCGGACCGGTGCTCGGGGGCGACGTACAGGTCGACCGTCAGCGCGAGCTGGCGCAGCAGGACCAGCACCACCGAGGAGTCCGTCTCGTGGGCGATGTTGGCGAGGACCAGGTCGACGAACTCCCGCGCCGACAGCTCGCCGTCCCGCGTCATGTCCCACGCCGCACCCCAGACCAGGGTGCGGGGCAGGGAGTCGGAGAAGGAGTGCAGGTTGGTCGTGGCCACCGCGAGGGAGTGCTCGTCGAGGCGGATCTTGGCGTAGGCCAGGTCGTCGTCGTTGACCAGCACCAGGTCGGGGCGCGGGCGGCCGACCAGCTCGGGGACCGCGGTCTTCTTGCCCTCGACGTCGAGCTCGACCCGCACCACGCGCTCGAGCCTGGTCGAGCCGTCGGGGGCCTCGACCAGGTCGTAGCCGCCCACGGCGAGGCGGTGCGGACGCTGCACCGGGTGGTCCTTGGGCACCTCCTGGCGCACCGTGAAGGAGGTGATGGTGCCCTCGTCGTCGACCTCGATCTCGGGGCGCAGCAGGGTCACGCCGGCCTGCTCGAGCCACACGGCGGACCACGGCGCCAGGTCACGCCCGCTGGTGGCCTCGAGCTCGACCAGCAGGTCACGCAGCTCGGTGTTTCCCCAGGCGTGCTTGGCGAAGTAGGCACGGACCCCGGCGAAGAACTCCTCCTGACCGACCCAGGCGACGAGCTGCTTGAGCACCGAGGCGCCCTTGGCGTAGGTGATCCCGTCGAAGTTGACCTCGACGTCCTCGAGGTCGTTGATGTCGGCGACGATCGGGTGGGTCGAGGGCAGCTGGTCCTGCCGGTAGGCCCAGGACTTCTCGAGCGAGGAGAAGGTCGTCCAGGACTGGGTCCACCGCGTGGCCTCGGCGGCGGCCAGGGTCGAGGCGTACTCCGCGAAGGACTCGTTGAGCCACAGGTCGTCCCACCAGCGCATCGTCACCAGGTCGCCGAACCACATGTGGGCGAGCTCGTGCAGGATCGTGACCGCGCGCCGCTCGACGGTGGCCTCGGGCACCTTGGACCGGAAGACGTAGTTCTCGAGGAACGTGACCGCCCCCGCGTTCTCCATGGCCCCGGCGTTGAACTCGGGGACGAAGATCTGGTCGTACTTGGCGAAGGGGTACGGCATGTCGAAGGCCTTCTCGTAGAAGGCGAAGCCGGCCCGGGTGATGTCCAGGATGTTCTCGGGGTCCAGGTGCTCGGCCAGCGAGGCGCGGCACAGCACGCCCAGGGGGATGACGCGCCCGTCGCTGCTCGTGAGCTCGTCGTCGACCCGGTGGTAGGGGCCCGCGACGATCGCGGTGATGTAGCTGGAGATGCGCGGGGTCGGCGCGAAGGACCAGCGCGCGACAGGTGACTCCTCCGCGGTGATGAGCAGCGGCTCGGGGGTCGGGGAGTTCGAGACGACCGTCCAGTGGGCGGGGGCCGTGACCGCGAAGGAGAAGGTCGCCTTGAGGTCGGGCTGCTCGAAGACCGCGAAGACGCGGCGCGAGTCGGCGACCTCGAACTGCGAGTACAGGTACACCTCGCCGTCGACGGGGTCCACGAAGCGGTGCAGGCCCTCGCCGGTGTTCATGTAGGCGCCCTCGGCGACCACGCGGAGCTCGTTCTCCGCGGCGAGGTCCGCCAGAGCGATCCTCGAGTCGGCCACGACCTCGGCCACGTCGAGGTGTCGGCCGTTGAGCACGACGTCGTGGACCCGGGGTGCGATGAGGTCCACGAAGGTGCTCGAGCCCGGCGTCGCGTCGAAGCGCACGACCGTCGTCGTCCCGAAGGTGGTGTCCCCGGTCGTCAGGTCGAGGGCGACGTCGTAGGACCGTACGTCGACGACGGCAGCACGCTCGCGGGCCTCGGCGCGGGTCAGGTTCTCAGCGGGCACGGCAGGGCTCCTCGTCGGGTGAACGGATCGTCGAACGATCCTTGCACGCACCGGCCCGGCGGCGCGCCCGGGATGGGCCGGGTGCAGCGACCGGAGGGAATGCCCCTGCGGCCCGCGTCCTTGTCCCCAGGACGGACTACCCCTGATGAGAGGCCCGCGATGAGTGCTGCGACCGAGACCCTGACCGCCCCCGAGGAGACCGTGCGCGAGCGCGTCACGGCCGACTTCTGGTTCGACCCGATCTGTCCGTGGGCGTGGATGACCTCGCGGTGGATGACCGAGGTCGAGAAGGTCCGTGATGTCGAGGTGCGCTGGCACGTGATGAGCCTCGCCGTGCTCAACGAGGGCCGTGACCTGCCCGAGGGCTACCGCCGCTCGATGGACGAGGCCTGGGGCCCGGTGCGCGTGCTCACCGCGGCGCAGCTCGCCCACGGCGACGAGGTGCTCAAGCCCCTCTACGACGCGATCGGGAGGCGCCTGCACCCGGGTGGCCGGTCCGACGAGCGCATGGCCGTGGTGGCCGAGGCCCTCGCCGAGGTCGGTCTGCCCGCCGAGCTGGTCGAGGCCGCCTCCTCGGACGCTCACGACGACGCCCTCCGCGCCTCCCACCAGAAGGCCATCGAGCTCGTGGGAGACGAGGTCGGGACCCCCGTGGTGGCCATCGACGGCGTCGCCTTCTTCGGCCCGGTGATGACCCCTGCCCCGAAGGGCGACGAGGCCGGGCGGCTGTGGGACGGGCTGGTGCTGATGACCGGGGTGCCCGGGTTCTACGAGCTCAAGCGCACCCGCACCCAGGGGCCCGTGTTCGACTGATCTGCGGCCTTCGCACCGGCCGCGGCGGCATGACATGCTTCCGTGGCCGGTGCGTCAGGAGGAGGAGAGCGGATGTCGGATCAGGAGAGCGCCTCGGGGCGTCGACCCCGTCGGGCCCTCGGGCCCTGGTTGACGACCTTCCTCGTGATCGACGTCATCCTGGTCCTCACCCTCGTGGTGGTCGGCGTCATGGCGCTGTCCGACCGTTCCGACGGCGCCGCCGACGACGCCCCGGGCACGTCCGACCCGGGTGAGGCCGAGGCCTCGCCCGAGCCCTCCGCCCCGGAGGAGGCCGAGGACGCCGAGCTGATCGAGGCCTTCGTCCTGCCGAGCGGGAACATCTTCTGCGAGATGGACGAGACGAGCGCGACCTGCTCGATCATCAGCTTCACCTTCGGCGCGGTGGACCCGCCCGAGGGGTGCGAGGGCACCGCGGGCAACGTGCTGCGCATCGAGGCGGGTCAGCAGACCACGTTCCCCTGCGTCGACGGCGAGGTCTCGGCCCCGGCGGACCTGCCCGAGCTGGACTACGGCGAGGCGAGCACGGTGGGCCAGATGACCTGCCAGAGCTCGCGCAACGGGGTCACCTGCCGCCACGACGAGAGCGGCAGCGGCTTCTCCCTCGCCCGCGCTGGCTACAGCCTGTTCCCCTGACCGCCCAGGTCCGGGTGGCTCCCGAGAGAGCCACCCGGACCTGCTGTCACCAGATGCGCACGCGCTCCTCGGGGGCCAGGTAGAGCGCGTCACCGGGCTGCACGCCGTACGCCTCGTGGAACTCGTCGAGGTTGCGCAGCACCCCGTTGCACCGGAACTCGTTGGGGGAGTGCGGGTCGGTCGCGAGCCGGCGCCGCACCTCCTCGTCGCGGCCCTTGGACTGCCAGACCTGGGCCCAGCCGAGCAGCACACGCTCGACGCCGGTCAGGCCGTCCACCACGGGGGCCTGGTCGAGCGGGCGTCCCAGCGCGATGCGGTAGGCCTTGAGGGCGATCGACAGCCCGCCGAGGTCGCCGATGTTCTCGCCGATGGTCAGGGCGCCGTTGACCCGTTCGCCGTCGGCGAGCTGGACCGGGGAGAAGGCCGCGTACTGCTCGACGAGGGCCGCCGTGCGCTTCTCGAACTCAGCCCGGTCGGTGGCCGTCCACCAGTCCTCGAGGCGACCCGCGCCGTCGTACTTCGAGCCCTGGTCGTCGAAGCCGTGGCCGATCTCGTGGCCGATCACGGCTCCGATCCCGCCGAAGTTGACCGCGTCCTCGGCCTCGGGGTCGAAGAAGGGCGGCTGGAGGATGGCCGCGGGGAACACGATCTCGTTCATGCCCGGGTTGTAGTACGCGTTGACCGTCTGCGGGGTCATGAACCACTCGTCGCGGTCCACCGGTCGGCCGATCTTGCGCAGCTCTCGGTCCTGCTCGAACGCGTGCGCCCGGCGCACGTTGCCGACCAGGTCGTCCGCGCGGATCTCGAGGCCCTCGTAGCTCTTCCAGCGGTCGGGGTAGCCGATCTTGGGGGTGAAGGCGTCGAGCTTGGCCAGCGCGCGGTCGCGGGTCTCGGCCCCCATCCAGTCCAGCGTGGTGATGGACTCGCGGTAGGCCTCGACGAGGTAGTCGACGAGCTCGAGCATGCGCTGCTTGTGCGCGGCCGGGAAGTGGCGGTCGACGTAGACCTGGCCCACGGCCTCGCCGAGGGCCCCCTGGACCAGGGACACCCCGCGCTTCCAGCGCTCGCGCAGGGCCGTGGCCCCGGTGAGCGTGCGCCCGTAGAAGTCGAAGTTGGCCTCGACCACGGCGGCCGGCAGGTAGGGGGCGCGGGAGGTGACGAGGTGGTACCGCAACCAGGCCTGCCACTGCGCGACCGGGCGCTCGGTCCACAGCCGGGCGAAGGTCTCGGCGAACTCGGGCTCGCGCACCACGAGGGAGTCGAGCGCCCCGTCCGGGGCCTCGAGGGCGGCGGCCCAGGCGACCCAGTCGAAGCCCGGGGCGCGCTCGACGAGGTCGGCCAGGCTCATCGGGTTGTAGGTCAGGTCGGCGTCGCGGTCCTTGACCACGTCCCAGTGCGCGGCGGCGAGGGCCGTCTCGAGGTCGACGACCAGGTCGGCCTGCGTGGCCCCGTCGACCGGGCCCGCCGCGGCCAGGTCGATCATCCGGGCGACGTGCCGGCGGTAGGCGTCCCGGATCTCGGCGTACTGGTTCTCGCGGTAGTACGACTCGTCGGGCAGGCCCAGACCGTCCTGGTGCAGGTAGGTGACGTACCGCTCGGGGTCCTTGGCGTCGTTGTCGACCCAGAAGGCCAGGGCCCCGGCCG
This sequence comes from Actinotalea soli, assembly GCF_017565425.1. Lineage (GTDB taxonomy): Bacteria > Actinomycetota > Actinomycetes > Actinomycetales > Cellulomonadaceae > Actinotalea > Actinotalea soli. The sequence continues at coordinate 117,006 of NZ_JAGEMK010000003.1, read as the reverse complement.
CCCCGGTGCGCTGCAACGACCCCAGGACGCGGGTCAGGGCCTCGCGGTCGGTCACGGCATCCACCGCGGCCAGCTCGTCACGCAGCGGCGTGAGCCCGGCCGCCTCGACGGCCTCGACGTCGGTGAAGCTCGCGTACAGGGCGCCCACCTGCCCGGCGGGGCTCCCCGGCGCGCCGTCGACGGCCCCGGCGCCGAGCTCCTCGATGATCGCGCGGACCTGCTCCTCGGCCTCGTCGTGCAGGCGTCGGAAGCCACCGTCCATCGCACGGTCCTCAGGGATCACGTGGCCCTCGATCCACCGCCCGTTGACGTGCCGGTAGAGGTCGTCCTGAGGACGGATCGTGGGGTCGAGGGCGGTGAGGTCGATGCCGCTGCGCAGGGGGGAGGCGCCCGCGGCCGACGTGGCCTGATCAGTCGTCGTCATGCACCCAGGCTAGGCCGCCGGTGCGGCAGGATGGACCCATGCGCATCCACATCGCCGCCGACCACGCCGGGTACGAGCTCAAGGTGGCTCTCCTCGAGCACCTGCAGGCCGCCGGCCACGACGTCGTCGACCACGGGGCCCACAGCTACGAGGCTCTCGACGACTACCCGCCGATGTGCATCTCGGCCGGGGAGGCCGTCGTGGCCGAGGCCGGGAGCCTGGGCATCGTGCTGGGCGGCTCGGGCAACGGCGAGCAGATCGCGGCCAACAAGGTCGCCGGGGTTCGCGCGGTCCTGGCCTGGAACGTCGACACCGCCCGGCTCGGCAGGGCGCACAACGACGCCAACGTGCTGGCCATCGGTGCCCGCCAGCACCCGGTCGACGACGCCGTCGCGATGGTCGAGGCCTTCCTCGCCGAGCCCTTCAGCGGGGACCCGCGCCACCAGCGCCGCATCGACCTCCTCGCCGACTACGAGGCCCGTCGCTAGGCTCGGCAGGACCCAGCCTGTCAGAAGACGCAGGGCCTCAGAAGACGCAGCCCCTCAGAAGACCCAGCTGCACACCGGCGCGTCGGGCCAGCCGAGGGCCGTCGCCGCGGGGGCGAGGGTCCCGGGCTCGAGCTCTCTGACCAGGCCGGCGCCGGCCAGGCTCGTCAACGAGCTGCCCCCCAGGTAGGCCGCGCCCAGCTCGCGCACGTCGAGGGCCAGCTGGGGTGCGGCCTCGGTCCGCCGGACCTGCGCGCCGTCTGGTCCGCCCTGGAGGTGCCATCGTCCCTGGTTGCCCGCCACCAGCGCGTCGGTGACCTCCAGCACGACGTCGACCGGGGCGGCGTAGCGGCGAGCCGCGAGGGCCGCGGGGACGTCGAGCACGCGGACCCAGAGGTTGTCGGTCGTGCGGGGCTCGGCGCCGCGCAGGTCGACCAGCAGGTGGGTGATCGCGTCGTCGGGGGCGAGCATCCCTGTCTCGACCGTCGCCGTGAGGTCCAGGTCGAGCAGCACCCCCCACAGGGCGCGTGCCACGGCCGGGTCGGGGGCGACGACCTCGCGCACCCTGACCGTCCCACGGGGCCCGGGGACCTCCCAGGCCGCGCGACGCCGGAACAGGGCGTACCCGACGGTCCGGCCGTCGCGCTCGGCGAGCAGCACCCGGACCGACTCGGCGCCGTCCCGCAGCGGCTCGGGGTCTGCCAGGAAGGTCTCGCGCAGGGCCTCGGTCTCGCGGGTGGCCCAGCCTGGTCTCTCGACGGCCCCGTGGATCTCGTGCAGCAGCGCACCGTGCCGGGACGGGTCCAGGCGCTCGACGCGCACCCGGACCCCCTCGGCGCCCGGCACGTCACGCAGGGCGGCACCGCGCGGGATCCTCAGCCGCAGGTCGCGGGCCGCCAGGCCGTAGCCGAAGCGCCCGTAGATCGGGGCCTCGGCCGCGAAGAGCGCCGACACCGCCTCGCCCCGGGCCAGGCTGCGGCTCACGTGCTCGGTGATCATCGAACGCAGCAGGCCGCGCCGACGGTGCCCCGGGTGCACCCCCACCCAGGTCAGCCCCGAGACGGGGATGCGGGCCCCGGGGACCGGGAAGCGGCTGAAGGGGTAGGAGGCGTGGCTCGCGACGAGCTCGCCGTCCGGCGCCTCGACGCCGCGGGTGCGCTCCCAGGTGAGCGGCACGGGCAGCGCGCGGACCTGGTCGTCGGTCAGCGCGCCGGGGAAGGCCCAGGTGTCGACCTCGAGGAGGTGGTCGCGGCGGCTCTCAGGGACGTCGACGGCGCGGTAGCCCGCGGGCAGGGTGCTCATGGGTCCATCGTGGCCGAGGCCGGGCCCGCAGGCCCGCGCATTTCCGTCCGGGGTGCCGCACGGGCCGCGTCGGCGGGCTTGGGTAGCCTCGCCGCATGACCGTCGCTGCACCGTCCGGTCCCCGCCGGACCCGCCAGGCGCGTCCGGGCTCACCGCGCACCGTCCGCGGTCCCGGACCGCGGGCGCGGGGCGCCGCGCGCTCGGCCCGGCGCGCGCTGCGGCGGGTCGTCCGCGGCCCACGGAACTCCCCGCGGGCCCGCCAGATCTCCACGACGCTCGTCCTGGCTGCCCTCGCGGTGCTCGCGGCCCTCGGGATCGCCCTCCTGCCGGCCTGGGTCCCCTCGTCGGTCGTGCTGCTCGTGCTCCTGATGGGGGTCTTCGTCCTGCGGGCCTGGGCGATGACCACCCTCGGGGTGGTCGTCCTCGGCCTGGTGCTGACCCTCGAGCTGCTCGACGAGGAGGCCTTCAGCCCGGCGCGGTACGCCGTGATCCTGCTCGCCGTCGTCCTCGGGGTCGCCTTCGTGCGCAGCCGCGAGCGCCTGGGGCTGCAGGGGGCCACGAGTGACCTCATGCTCGTCGACCTGCGTGACCGTCTCGTCGCCCACGGTCGCATCCCGGACCTGCCCGAGGGCTGGGGGGTCGACAGCGTGGTGCGCTCGGCCTACGCCGAGGCGTTCTCGGGAGACTTCGTGGTGGCCTCGCACGCCCCCGGCTCGCCCCTGCTCGAGATCGTCCTCGTGGACGTCTCGGGCAAGGGGCAGGAGGCCGGCGTGCGCTCCTTGCTGCTCTCGGGGGCGTTCGGCGGCCTGCTCGGCGCGATGCCCAGGGACGCCTTCCTGCCTGCCGCGAACCGGTACCTGCTGGCCCAGCGCTGGCCCGAGGGCTTCGCCACGGCGATCCACCTCGCGGTGCGGCTCGACACGGGGCAGTTCTGGGTCTCGACCGCGGGTCACCCGCCGGCGGTCCACCTGCACGCCGGCTCGGGGGTCATCGAGACCGTCGAGACGCCGGGCGGGCCGGCCCTCGGCGTGGTCGTGGCGCCGGTCTTCGCCGTGCACGAGGGGGTGATCCAGCCCGGGGACACGCTGATGCTCTACACGGACGGTCTGGTCGAGAGCCCGGGGCACGACGTCGAGCTGGGGATCGACCGGCTGATGGGGGAGGCCGAGCGGGTGGTCGCGACCCGGTCGGGCGGGGCCGACGCGGTGGTCGCCGGCGTGCGCGCCGGGGAGGGCGACGACCGTGCGCTGATCCTCGTGCACCGCACCTGAGGGGCGTCGGCGCGGTGGACGAGGAGTACCTCGAGGAGGTCCTGGACCTCGTGGACGCGATCCCGGCGGGCCGGGTGATGACGTACGGGGACGTCGCAGCCGTGCTGCGCGAGATCCTGGGGCGAGGTGGGGCCCGTCAGGTCGGGCAGGTGATGGCCCGGGCCGGTGGCGGCGTGCCGTGGTGGCGGGTCGTCAACGCCGCGGGGGAGCCCCCCGCCCGGCACCGCGCCGAGGCGCTGCGCCGGTTGCACGAGGAGGGCTGCCCGCTGCGGGGCGGCGCTGGCCCGGACGCCGTGGGGGAGCGGGTGGACCTGCGCGAGGCGCGCTGGTCCCCGCCCGTCCTCAGCCCAGGGCCCGACGCGAGCTGATGACGCCGGTGTTGAACCCGGCGAGGTGGAGACCGCCGTGGAAGCGCGCGTGCTCGATCTTGACGCACCGGTCCATGACGACCTCGAGCCCCGCGTCCTCGGCCCGCCGGGCGACCTCCTCGTGCCAGGAGCCCAGCTGCAGCCAGAGCGTGCGGGCTCCCACCGCGAGGGTCTCGTCGAGCACGGTGGGCAGGTCGTCGTGGCGACGGAACACGTCGACCAGGTCGGGGACCACGGGCAGCGCGTCGAGGGACGGGTAGACCGGACGCCCCAGGATCTCGGTGGCCCGGGGGTTGACGAAGTAGACCTCGTACGGTGACGAGGACAGCAGGTACGTCGCGACGAAGTAGCTCGCCCGCGAGGGGTTGGCCGAGGCCCCCACGATCGCGATCGAGCGCGTGCGGCGCAGGATGTCGAGGCGCGCGGGGGCGCTCGGGCCGGTCCACGTGCGGGTCAGCGCGGCGTCGCCGGCTGCCCCCGAGGCGTCGGCACCGCTGGTCGTGGGGGCCCCGGGCAGGGCGCAGGACTCGGTCATGCGGTCACCTCGTCGGCGTTCGGTGCGACGTGCTGGTCGGCGGGCCCGACCGCGGCCGTCAGGGCCTGGTCGAGGTCCCACAGGATGTCCTCGACGTCCTCGAGGCCCACGCTGATCCGCACCAAGTCCTCGGGCACCCCGGCCGCGGCGAGCTGCTCGACCGTCAGCTGCTGGTGGGTGGTCGAGCCGGGGTGGATCACCAGGGTCCGTGCGTCGCCGATGTTCGCGAGGTGGCTCGCGAGCTGCAGGGCCTCGATGAAGGTGCGCCCGGCGTCCCGCGCGGCGACGGTCTCCGTGCCGCGCAGGCCGAAGGCGAAGACGGCGCCGGGGCCCGCCGGGAGGTAGTGGGCCGCGCGCTCGTGGTGCGGGTGGCTCGGCAGCCCGGCCCAGGTGACGTACCCGATGCGGGGGTCGGCCTCGAGCCACTCGGCCACCACGCGGGCGTTGGCCAGGTGGGCGTCCAGGCGCTGGGGCAGGGTCTCGACGCCCTGCAGCAGCTGGAAGGCCGACTGGGCCGAGAGCGCCGGTCCGATGTCCCGCAGCTGCTCGGACCGGAGCTTGGTGAGGAACCCGTACTCACCGAAGTTCTCCCACCAGCTCACGCCCCCGTAGGAGGCCACGGGCTCGGTCATCTGCGGGAACTTCCCGTTGCCCCAGTCGAACCGGCCGCTCTCGACGACCACGCCGCCGAGGGTGGTGCCGTGCCCCCCGAGGAACTTGGTGGCCGAGTGCACGACGATGTCCGCCCCGTGCTCGATCGGCCGGCACAGGTAGGGCGTGGCCAGGGTGGCATCCACCACGAGGGGCAGCCCCGCGGCGTGGGCCACCTCGGCGAGCCCAGCCAGGTCGGTGACCTCCCCCGAGGGGTTGGCGACGACCTCGGCGTAGACGACCTTGGTCTCGGGCCGGATCGCCGCCGCGTAGTCGGCGGGGTCCGTGCCGGGCACGAAGGTGGTCTGGACGCCGAAGCGGCGCAGGGTCACGTCGAGCTGGGTCACCGTGCCGCCGTAGAGCCCGGCCGAGGCGACCACGTGGTCCCCGGCGCCGACGAGGGCCGCGAAGGTGATGAACTCGGCGGACATCCCCGAGGCGGTCGCGACCGCACCGATGCCTCCCTCGAGGGAGGCCATCCGCTCCTCGAAGGCAGCGACCGTGGGGTTGCCGATCCGCGAGTAGATGTTCCCGTACTTCTGCAGGGCGAAGAGGTTCGCGGCGTCGGCCGTGTCGTTGAACACGAACGAGGTGGTCTGGTAGATCGGCACGGCGCGGGCGCCGGTCGCGGCGTCAGGGACCCCGCCGGCGTGCAGGGCCCGGGTGCGGAACCCCCAGCGGCGCTCGGGTGCGGCCTCGGTCACGTGGACTCCTCGGTGGTGGTCGGGCTGGTCGGGCTGGCGGGGCTGGAGCCCGCGGCGGACCGCGCGGCGAGCACGGCCTCGATGCGGCTCACGGCGCGGGCGTCCTGCAGGGAGGTCACGTCTCCCAGGGTGCCTCCCGCGACGAGATCGGCGAGCAGCCGTCTCATGATCTTCCCTGACCGCGTCTTGGGCAGGTCCGGCACGACGACCACGTCCCGAGGCTTGGCGATCGGGCCGATCTCCCGGGCCACGTGGGCGCGCAGCGCCTCGGTCAGCTCGGCGGCGTGCCGGACCCAGGCCGCGGCGTCGTCGGGCGCGGCGGTCGTGCGGGCGGGGATCACGAAGGCGGCGATGGCCTGGCCGGTGGTGGGGTCCTCGACCCCGGCGACCCCTGCCTCGCCGACCGCCGGGTGGGAGACCAGGGCGGACTCGATCTCGATGGTCGACAGCCGGTGGCCGGAGACGTTGATGACGTCGTCGACGCGGCCCAGCAGCCAGATGTCGCCGTCGGCGTCGTAGCGGGCGCCGTCCCCGGCGAAGAAGTAGCCCTGCTCGGCGAAGCGTGACCAGTAGGCGTCCCGGTACCGCTCGGGGTCGTTCCAGATGGTGCGGGCCATGCCCGGCCAGGTGCGGTCGACCACGAGGAAGCCGCCCTCGCCCCGGGGCACCTCATGGCCCTGCTCGTCGACCACCAGGGCCGAGATGCCCGGGAGCGGTCGTGTGGCCGAGCCGGGCTTGAGGGTCGTGACCCCCGGGAGCGGGGCGATCATCGTCGCGCCGGTCTCGGACTGCCACCAGGTGTCGACGATCGGGGCCCGACCCTGACCGATCTGCTGGTGGAACCACACCCAGGCCTCGGGGTTGATCGACTCGCCGACGGTGCCGAGCAGGCGCAGCGAGGAGAGGTCGTGCTCGGGCGGCAGCCCGTCGGGGAACCAGGTCATCAGGGTGCGGATGAGGGTGGGGGCCGTGTAGTACGTCGTCACGCCGTAGCGCTCGATGATCTCGAGGTGGCGCGCGGTGTGGGGGGTGTTCGGGGTGCCCTCGTAGATCACCTGGGTCAGGCCGTTGGAGAGCGGGCCGTAGATCTCGTAGGTGTGGGCGGTGACCCAGGCGAGGTCCGCGGTGCACCAGTGCACGTCGTCCTCGCGGGCGTCGAAGTGCGCCCAGTGCGTCCAGGAGGCCTGGGTGAGGTAGCCGCCGCTGGTGTGCACCAGGCCCTTGGGCTTCCCGGTCGTGCCCGAGGTGTAGATGATGAACAGCGGGGTCTCGGCGTCGAAGGCCTCGGCCTCGTGCTCCGGGGAGGCGGTCTCGACGGCCTCGTGCCACCACACGTCGCGCCCCTCGGTCCACGGGACCTCGGGGGTCTGCTCGCCGGTGCGACGGACGACCAGCACGTGCTCGACGTGGTCGAGGCCGGCGACCGCCTCGTCCGCGGTGGCCTTGGTGGGGACGGCTGCTCCGCGCCGGAACTGCCCGTCGCTGGTCACCAGGAGCTTGGCGCGGGTGTCCTGCACGCGGAAGCGGACGGCCTCGGCCGAGAACCCGCCGAAGACGAGCGAGTGGATCGCGCCGATCCGCGCGATGGCGAGGGTCACCACGACCGTCTCGGCCAGCACGGGCAGGTAGACCACGACGCGGTCCCCGCGGACGACGCCCAGGTCGGTCAGGGCGTTCGCGGCCCGGCACACCTCGCGCTGCAGCTCGGCGTAGGTGTAGCTGCGCCGGTCCCCGGGCTCGCCCTCGACGTGCAGCGCGACCTTGTCCCCGCGCCCTGCGGCGACGTGGCGGTCGACGCAGTTCACGGCGACGTTGAGCCGCCCGCCGGAGAACCAGGTGGCCTCGGGCACGGTGAGCCGCTCGGGGTCCTCGGGGTCGGGGACGGCGGGGCTCCAGGTGTGGGCGGTGTGCCAGGGCTCGGCCCACTCGAGGCGCTCGGCCGCCCGCTCCCAGAAGGCGACGTGGTCGGCCTCGGCCTCGGCGAGCAGCCGGGCGTGGTCCGAGGGGCTGACGTTCCACTGACCTGCCGGAGCAGGGACCGTGCGCGCCTCGGTGAGCAGGTTGGTGATCGTCGGGCCGGTGGCCGCGGAGGTGCGGGCCGTGGTGCTGGTCATCGCGCTCGTCTCAGGTCGTCGTCATCTCGTGTCAGACGCTGGGATACCCCTGGGTATCCCGCGTTCTGACACGAGGTTGGGAGGTGGGCGGGCGAGTCAGAAGCGGCGCAGGAGGCGCTTCTCGACGACGCCGATGAGGGCGTCGGTGAGCTTGCCGATGAGCGCGAGCATCACGAGGGCGAGCAGGATCCTGTCGGTCCGGCCGTTGTTCGCCGAGTCCATCAGGAGGAAGCCCAGACCCATCGAGGAGGCGATGAGCTCGGCCGCCACCAGGAACAGCCACGACTGGGCCAGGGCCAGTCGCAGGCCCGAGACCACGGCCGGCGTCGCGGCGGGGAGCTGGACCCGGAGCAGCAGCGAGGTCCCGCGCAGGCCGTAGGCCCGGCCGGCCTCGACGAGGTGCTGGTCGACGTGCCTCAGGGCCGAGGCGACGGTGGTGTAGACGGGAAAGAAGGCGCCGATCGCGATGAGCGTGACCTTGGAGTCCTCGTTGATGCCCATCCACAGGATGAGCAGCGGCACCCAGCCGAGCGAGGGCACCGCGCGGACCGCCCCGAAGGTCCCGCTCAGCAGGGCGTCGCCGAGCCGTGAGAGGCCGACCAGGGCGCCCACCGCGAGCCCGAGCACAGACCCGAGGGCGAAGCCGAGGAGGACGCGCTGGGTCGAGATCTGGAGGTGCTCCCACAACGTCGGCCCCACCTCCCAGGTCGCGAGCTCGACGGCGGCCTGCCAGACGGCGGTCGGGGCCGGCAGCTGGTGCGGGGCGAACACCCCCAGCACCGAGGTCGCGAGCTGCCAGAGGGCCAGCAGCAGGGCCGGCACGACGAGGCCGAGGCCCACCCGTCCCCAACGGGTGGCGAGAGGGTTCCACCGGCGGGCCGGGGACGGGCGTCCTGTGTCGCCGGAGGACGGGTCGACGGGCTGGTCGCCCCTCGTGTCGAACTGGTTCAACGCGCGGAGCGGCCTGCCGTCCTTGTCGACGACGGGTCCGGTCCCGGTGCTCCCGAGGATCGTCATGATCGGCTCCTTCTGCCCCTGCTCGACGTGCGGTGGGTCGATCCCGTGCCAGGAGGTCAGGCGCCCGGAGGCCCACCGCCTCCCGGCACGGGATCAGGTCGCGGTCAGTCCGCGATGGTCGACGGGTCCGCCGCGGAGGCGAAGGTGTCGTCGAACAGGGTGTCGAGGGCCTCGTCGATCTGGTCCTGCGAGGAGACGTCCCCCGAGTCGACGAAGATCGGCCCGACCACCTCGAGGACCTCGCGCTGGGCGTCGCCCGGGACCGGGTCCAGGTCGATCACGGTGCGCTCGATGATGACCTTCTCGGCGATCTCGAGGTCGATGCCTGCGACGTCCGCGAGGATCTGGGCCGTCTCCTCGGGGTTCTCCAGGGCCCAGGCCCGGGCCTTCTCGTAGGCGTCGAGCACGACCTGGGCGAGGTCGGGGGACTCCTCGATGAAGGACTCGGTCGCGTTGAGGAAGCCGTAGGTGTTGAAGTCGATGTTGCGGTAGATCAGCTCGGTACCGCCGTTGACCTCGCTGTCGGCCATGATCGGGTCCAGGCCGGCCCACGCCTCGACCGAGCCGTTCTCGAGGGCCACGCGGCCGTCGGCGTGCTGCAGGTTCTGCACCTCGACGTCGCCCAGCTCGAGGCCGTGCTCCTCGAGGGTCTGCAGCAGGAAGAAGTACGGGTCGGTGCCCTTGGTCGCGGCGATCGACCGACCGGCGAGGTCCTCGACGGACTCGATGTCGGAGTCGGTCGGGACGACGATCGCGGCCCACTCGGGCTGGGTGTAGATCCCGATGGTCTGGATCGGCGACCCGTTCGCGCGGGCCAGCAGCGCGGCCGAGCCAGCCGTGGAGCCGACGTCGATCGCGTCGGCACGCAGGGCCTCGTTGGCCTTGTTCGAGCCCGCCGACTGGGTCCAGGTGACGGTGACCTCCTCGCCGAGGGTCTCCTCGAGCCAACCCTCCTCCTTGATGATGAGGCTGAGCGGGTTGTAGGTCGCGAAGTCGATGTCGAGGGTGTCGGCGCTCCAGCCGCCCTCGGTGGTCGTGCCGGGGGCGGGGGCGTCGTCGGTGGTCGCCGAACCCTCACCGGCAGCGCAGCTGCTGAGCATCAGGGCGGCGACGGCGGTCGTCGCGGTGACGGACAGTGCGGTGCGGATCCTCATGAGGGTCCCTCTCGTGGTGGTCGTGCTGGTGGGTCGCGCGGCCGGTCGGCCGTGCGAGGTGCGGGGGTGGTGCCGGACCACGGCGCGGTGGGTCACGGCGTCGGGGTGGTCTGGTGGTGGGCATGGACGCCGAGGCCCTCGAGGAGCCCGGCGCGCAGGTGTGCGAGCTCGGCGTCGCCACGGTCGCGCGGCCGGGTGCCGGGGACCGTGACGATCGTGCGGACCGTGCTCGCCGTGCCGCGAGGTGCCCCCTCGGGCCGACCGAGGAGCACGACGCGGTCAGCCAGGTAGAGGGCCTCGTCGACGTCGTGGGTGACCAGGACGACGGTCGTCGGCTCGGCGGCGTGCACGTCGAGGAGCAGGTCCTGCATGCGCAGGCGGGTCAGGGCGTCGAGGGCACCGAAGGGCTCGTCGAGGACGAGGACGCCGGGGTTGCGGGCCAGGGCGCGGGCGAGGGAGGTCCGCTGGGCCATGCCGCCGCTGATCTGGCGCGGGCGGTACTGGGTGCACTCGCCCAGACCGACCAGCTCGAGCAGCTCGGCGACCCGCTGGCGGCCCGCGGCCTTGTCCGTGCCGCGCGGGAGCCCGAGGGCCACGTTCTGGGCCAGGGTCCGCCAGGGCAGCAGGCGGGGCTCCTGGAACGCGACCGCGGAGCGCTCGTCGGTGCCGCGCACGGGCGTCCCGTCGACGAGGATCTGCCCGGCTGTCGGGGTGTCGAGACCGCTGATCTGGCGCAGGAGCGTCGACTTGCCGCAGCCCGAGGCACCGATCAGGGCGACGATCTCGCCGGCCTCGACCTCGAGGTCGACCCCGGCCAGGACGGGGGTGTCGCGCCCGCCGCGGTCACGGGCCGGGAAGGTCCGGCCGACGTCGCGGATCGAGACCGGGTGCGCGGGGTGGGTCCGGACGGTGGTGGGGGAGGTGATCGCCATGAGAGGTCCTCGGAGACGGCGCGACCGACGCAGCGCGACGAGGCTCCAGGGCAGGGGGCCGGCCGGCTCACCGGGCACGGGGATGCGTGCGGGCGGGGCGGGGGAGGTGCGCTGGCCACCTAGGTCCGTCGTCGGACCGGACGTCTGCTCGGGCTCGGGGGAGCGGGCAGCGCGTCAGGCGCCAGCGCGTGGCATGCAGCCACACATCGAGGGCAGCATCGGCCGCGCCATCGTCATGTCACGGTGACAGAGCATCGGCGCAGGCCTCCTTCCCTCGTAGGTCCCACCCAGTGAGACGGTTCGTTCAGTCCTTAAGACTGCGCTGTGACGGTAACCGTGTCGGCGGCCGTGTGGCAAGGGGTGGACAACGAACTGCTCACATGCCGAGACGACGAGAGCCCGCCTCCGAGGAGGCGGGCTCGAGGACCGGTCGGTCCAGGTGCGCCGGTGGCGGTGGGACGCCGGCGCCGGGCGCAAGGCTCAGATGTAGATGGCCGGGTCCTCGACCAGGTCGGCCACGGGCGAGTGCTGGGGGCGCTGCCGCACGACGGCCGGGACCCCGACCGCGACGGACCCCGGCGGGACGTCCTTGACGACGACCGCGTTGGCGCCGATCTGGGCGCCGTCCCCGATCCACACGGGGCCGAGGATCTTGGCCCCGGCCCCCACCACCACGCCGTCCCCCAGCGTCGGGTGCCGCTTGCCCCGGCGCATGGCCCGGCCGCCCAGGGTCGCTCCGTGGAAGAGCACGACGTCGTCGCCCACCAGGGAGGTCTCGCCGACGACGACACCCATCCCGTGGTCGATGAACAGACGCCGACCGAGCTGGGCCCCCGGGTGGATCTCGATCCCCGTCGCCGCCCGCACCGCCTGCGAGAGCAGGCGGGCGGGCAGGCGCAGGCCTGGCTCGCGCCACATGCGGTGCGCGACACGGTGCGCCCACACGGCGTGGACCCCCGGGTAGCCCAGGGCCACCTCGGTGCGCGACCGAGCGGCGGGGTCCCGTCGTCGGGCGGCGTCGAGGTCCTCACCCAGGAGGGCGAGGAAGCGGCGCAGGCGCAGCATGCGGGTTCAGTCCAGGAGGTCGGCGTAGAGGATCGACGTCAGGTAGCGCTCGCCGAAGGACGGCACGACGACGACGATCAGCTTGCCCGCGTTCTCGGGGCGCTTGGCCACCTCGACCGCGGCGTGGATCGCGGCACCCGAGGAGAGCCCGACCAGCAGGCCCTCGCGGGCCGCCGTGTCCCGGGCGACCCGCACCGAGGTCTCGGCGTCCACGTCGATGACCTCGTCGTAGACCGAGGTGTCGAGGATCTCGGGCACGAAGTTCGCGCCGATGCCCTGGATCTTGTGCGGGCCGGGCTGGCCCCCGTTGAGGATCGGGGACTCGGCCGGCTCGACGGCGATGATCTGCACACCGGGCTTGCGCTCCTTGAGCACCTGCCCCACGCCCGTGATGGTGCCGCCCGTGCCGATGCCCGCCACGACGATGTCGACCGCGCCGTCGGTGTCCGCCCAGATCTCCTCGGCGGTCGTCGCGCGGTGGATCGCCGGGTTCGCCTCGTTGGCGAACTGCCGGGCCAGGACGGCCCCCGGACGCTGGCCGACGATCTCCTCGGCCTTGGCCACGGCGCCCTTCATGCCCTCGGCCCCCGGGGTGAGCACGAGCTCGGCACCGAAGGCCCGCAGCAGGGCTCGACGCTCCTTGGACATCGTCTCGGGCATGGTCAGCACGACGTCGTAGCCCCGTGCGGCGCCGACCATCGCGAGGGCGATGCCGGTGTTGCCGCTGGTGGCCTCGACCACCGTGCCGCCTGCGGGCAGCTGGCCCGAGGCCTCGGCGGCGTCGATGATCGCCACGCCGATGCGGTCCTTGACCGAGTTCGCCGGGTTGTAGAACTCGAGCTTGGCGGCGACGGTCGCGCCGGCGCCCTCGGTCACGCGGTTGAGGCGGACCAGAGGGGTGTTGCCAACGAGCGCGGTCACGTCGTCGTAGATGCGGGCCATGGAAGTCCTCGTCTCACTGGGCGCCTGGGGCGCGGTGGTCGTCGGGTGGAACGGTCGTCCGGGCGTGGGCATTCCACCTGGACGATCTTGCAGGGTCCTGCCTCGGGCTGCAGGTCGGCGCCGGGGGCGCGCACGGGGCCGAGCGCTGGTGGGCCGTCGCGGGACGGCAGGGTGACCGCAGGGGTCAGGGCCAGCGCTCTACAGACACCGACACGACGGGGCGCCGACCACGGCGCGCACCAGGACGGAGGTGGCGAGGGTCATCGCTGGTCCTTCCGTCGTCGTGGGATGACTGACGCTAGCGGCTAGGACGCGCCGTCGGCAATGACGACGGTCCGTGGAGCGGGCGACGGGAATCGAACCCGCGTAGCCAGTTTGGAAGACTGGGGCTCTACCATTGAGCTACGCCCGCACTGCCCCCGGTCACCCGAGGACGGCGCGCACCAGGGTACCCGGTGCAGGCCGGTGCCCACGCCCGAGCGCCGGGGGGCCGTAGCCGCCCCGGCGCCCGAGAGCCTGGGTCTGCGTCCAGGCCGACCTCGCGGTCCCGCTCGGTCGGGACCGGAGGACGGCGTCAGGCTGCGATCCGGCCGAGGCCCGTGAACTCCCAGCCCGCGGCCCGCCACGCCTGGGCGTCGAGCTTGCCGCGGGCGTCGATCACCCGGGCGGTGGCCGTGAGGGCCGCGAGGCGCCCGGCGTCCAGCGCGACCAGCTCGGGCCACTCGGTCAGCAGCAGCACCACGTCGGTGCCCTGGACGGCGTCCTCGGCCGAGGCCGCGTAACCGAGGGTCGGGAAGGTCCGGCGGGCGGTGTCCGAGGCCTGCGGGTCGAAGACCGTCACCTGGGCGCCCCGCAGGTGCAGGGCCGCGGCGACGTTGAGCGCGGGGGAGTCGCGCACGTCGTCGGTGTCGGGCTTGAACGCTGCCCCGAGCACGCCGATGCGCCGGTTCAGGACCGAGCCGCCGCAGGCCTCCGTCGCCATGGCGATCACGCGCTCGCGCTGGCCCATGTTGATCTCGTCCACCTGCTGGAGCAGCCGCGAGGCGTGGTGCGCCCCGAGCTCGCCCGCACGGTGCATCAGGGCCCGGATGTCCTTGGGCAGGCAGCCGCCGCCGAAACCGAGACCTGCGTCGAGGAACTGCCGACCGATCCGCACGTCGTGCCCCAGGGCGTCAGCCAGGACGGTCACGTCGGCCCCCGCCGCCTCGCAGACCCCGGCGATCGCGTTGATGAAGGAGATCTTGGTCGCGAGGAAGGCGTTGGCGCTGACCTTGACCAGCTCGGCCGTCGGGAGGTCGCAGCTGATGAAGGGGGCTCCCTCGGCCACGGGCTGGGCGTAGACCGTGCGCAGCAGCTCCTCGGCGCGGGCGCTGGCCCCGCCGACGACGACGCGGTCCGGGTGCAGGGTGTCCTGGACGGCCTTGCCCTCGCGCAGGAACTCGGGGTTCCAGACCAGCTCGGCCCGCACCCCCGCCGGTGCGGTCTCGGCGAGGAGCCCACGGAGCCGGCTGGCGGTCCCCACGGGCACGGTCGACTTGCCGACGATGAGTGCGTCCCCGACGAGGTTCTCGGCCACCGCGCGGACCGCGGCCTCCACGTGGCTCAGGTTCGCCGCATGGCTCGTGGCCTGCTGGGGCGTCCCCACGCACACGAAGTGCACGTCGGAGGAGGCCACGGCGTCGGCGACGTCGGAGGTGAAGCGCAGGCGACCGCTCTCGACCTGCTCGACCAGGAGCTCGTCGAGCCCGGGCTCGTAGAACGGCACCTTGCCCAGGCTCAGGGCCGCGACCTTGGTGGGGTCGGTGTCGAAACCGACGACCTGGAAGCCCAGGGCGGCCATCGCGGCGGCGTGGGTGGCACCGAGGTAGCCGGTGCCGATGACGCTGAGCCGTGGCGGCTGCGTGGCCTTGGCCGAGGTGCGGGAGGTGGACTTGCGGGCAGGAGCAGGACGGTCAGGCACAGGAGCCTCCAGTGGGTGCGGTGGTGCAGGTGCGGCCGGTGACGGACCGCGGCTGAGTGGTTCGGGTGGTCGTGCGGGTGGTAGAGCGTCGGGGCTGACGGGGGTCGAGGACGGCCCTCGCCCCGACGGACCCGCTCATGGCCGGGCCCCGGCGGTGGCTGCTGCCTCGGGGGTCGCGGTCGGTGCCGGGGCCCGGGCCGTCTCCTCGTCCCCGGTGGGGTCCGTGCCCTCGTCGTCCTCCGCGCCCTCGCGCTCCGAGGCCGTGGCGTCCTCGGCCGGTGCCCCGTCCTCGCCGGCGGGTCGGCCGGCCTCCGGTCCTGCGTCCTCGTCCTCTGTGGAGGAGTCGGCCGGAAGGCCAGGGGACGCGGCGGTCCCCACCTCGGCGGGAGGGGCCTCGACCGGTGCCGATGCCGCGGCGACCGCAGGGAAGGGCGAGCCGCCCATCCGCGTGCGGGGGTCCGCGAGGCCGCGCACGAAGGACGCGAGGGAGTCCCGCCGCGAGTCGACCCGCCAGTCGTTGGTCACCCGCTCACCACCCGAGTAGGTCGTGACCGCGAGGTTGAACCAGGCGAACCCCAGGACGTCGGCGTTCTTGGGCTGGGTGAGCCCCTCGAAGAAGCTCGTCACCCACGCCGGCTTCTGCCCGCCGACCTCGGAGGCGCCGATCTCGGCCAGGAGGATGGGCTTGTCGGTCAGGTCACGGAGCTGGTCCAGGCTGCGGTCGAAGGTGTACGAGAAGGTCGGCGTCTGGTCCGCGCGGTACGGCGGCCGGTAGTACCCCGAGAGTCCCACCCAGTCGACGTACTCGTCCCCGGGGTACAGGCGCTCGAGGGTCGCGGGGCCCTGGAGGGCCGCGGGCAGGTTGTTGACGATGTTGGGAGCCCAGATCCAGATGACGAGGTCCCCTGCGCCCTCCTCCTCGAAGATGTCGTGCACGTGGCGCCACATCTCGACGAAGTCGCCCTCGCTGTTGCCGTTGATCGAGTTGCCCTGGCCGTCGACCTCCGACCACGGGTACCAGACGCCGTTCATCTCGTGGTTGAGGCGGATCCCCAGCGGCAGACCGAGGGCGGCGACGTCGCGGGCGTACCGGCGCAGGTAGCTGTCGAACTCACCGTCGATGATCTTGGGCAGCGAGTAGTCGGGCTCGTTGACCTGGTCGTTCGCGGCCGAGAAGGGGCGGGACTCCCAGGTCAGCACGGGGAGCATCTCCCGCTCCCAGGCGCGGGTCACGGCGTGCGGCCGGAAGTTGCGGTCCCAGCCGTCGAAGTAGCCGACGAGGTCCGGAAGGACCCCCGTCTTGCTGGCGACGTCGTCGAAGACGGCCCAGTTGAAGGGGGACTGCGCGGTGTACATCCCGTAGTAGCGCTCCGAGGGGGACACGAGCTCGGCCTTGGAGGGCGCGGTCACGGGCTTGGGCTTCGGCGTGCCGGGCTTGCCCGGCGTGGCGGGAGGGGTGCTCGGCCCGTCGGGCAGGGGCGGGTTGCTCGGGTTGGCAGGTCCGTCCGAGGACGAGGCCCCGCCCCCCGGCGCGCCCGAGGAGTCCGGGGCGCCCGAGGAGCTGGTGCCCGACCCGGAGAAGCCCGCGGTCGTGGTGCCTGCGCCCGAGGACCCGGAGTCACCGGACCGGGACCCCGACCGCGAGGTCGCCGGCGGCGCGAGCAGCGCGCCGGAGTCCTTGCCCTCCTGGGGCCCTTCGAGCAGCGCGACGTAGTCGCTCTCGTCCTGGGCGTCGAGCTCGGCTCGGAGCTGGGCGACCTCGGCGCGCAGGCGCTCCTCCTCGGTCATCTCGACGCTGAGGAGCTCGTCGGCCGAGCTGATGTCGATCGTGGGCGAGGTCCACACGACGGCGGTGACGAGGAGCAGGCTCAGGGCGACCGCAGCCGTGCCGATCTTCCCCTTGGCGCTCAGGCCTGAGCTGGTCCACCACTGGCTCGGGTGGAACTGGGTGGTCGTGGTCTCAGACATAGAGGAGTGCCTCCAGGAAGAAGATCGTGAAGCCGATCAGGTACGGGATGCCGGCGAGCGGGTTCCACCGCCGGGACTTCGCGGGGGCGGTGGCCGGAGCCGGGGCCGTGCGCGTCTCGCGCCGGGTACGGGTCGCGACGGCGACCCCGTCCAGGCCGGGGGCGGCACGGTCCCCCGCAGGGGCGGGGGCCGGGTCGGTGCCGCGTGCGACGACCGGCCGGTCGACCACGTCCACGGGTGCGTCCTGGCTGAGCCCTTCGAGCTCGTCCAGCAGGGCGTCGCTGGAGCGGTCCGTGACGGGCTCGACCCCACCGCCCGCGTACGCCCCGGCCCGGGTGCCCCAGCCGCTCACGTGGCCCAGGCGGAAGAAGCCGATCAGGCGCACCGGCATGAGGAAGAAGGTCGCGGTGATGATGAAGATCGGCAGGCGGAAGAAGTCCGAGGGCTTCTCCTGCAGGTGGCGGATCTGGCGGATCGACATGCTCAGCACGGAGGAGGCGATCATGAGCCCGATCACCCACACCCAGCCCACCTGGGTGCCGTAGGTCTCGAGGATGGCCTGGTAGAAGTTGATCCCGGTGCCCGACACGGCGCGGTAGATCCAGCCGACGATGGTCCCGATGAGCAGGAACGGCAGCAGGATGTCGGCGATGAAGAAGACCGCCAGCCAGGGCGCGTGCCCGAGCATCCACGGCATCATCCGCAGGGTGTTGTACTGCGACCCCCGCGACCACCGCAGCTGCTGCTTGAAGAGCTTCTTGATCTTGAGCGGGGCGTCCGTGTAGACGAGGCTCGTGTGCTGGTAGACCGTCCGGTACCCCTCCTTGAGGGTCAGGTTCGTCAGCGTGCGGTCGTCCGAGACCTCGAGGAAGACACCCAGGAACTTCTCCGTCATGAACCGGTCCATGACGCGGATGAGGATGTTGCGGCGGAAGGCGATCGTGCGGCCGGGCAGGCAGCCGACCTGCCCGAGGACGCTCTGCGCCGGCATCGAGTAGAGCGAGCGCGTGTTCTCGAGCCAGTCCGCCCACCGGGTGATCCAGCTGCGCTCGGGCTCGAGGATGCGCTGACGGGTCGTGACCCCGCCGACGCGGTCGTCGGCGAAGGGCTTGACCAGCTCCTCGAGGGCGCCCGGGGTCCAGACGGTGTCGGAGTCGACCAGGACGGTGATGTCGTACCGCGACAGCTCGGTGCCGATCTTGACGGCGTTGCGCTTGCCGGGGATCGGCGTGTGCACCCACCGGACGAGCGGGGTGAACTCCTCGCACACCGCCTCGAGGACGGGGTTGCGGGCCCCGTTGATCACCACGATGATCTCGCCCGGCTGCTGCTCGACCATGCGGCCGAGGACGTCGCGGAAGAGGTCCTCGGGCTCGTCGACGACGGGCACGACGACGCTGGTCGTCTCGTGGTGCGCGGCCACGAACGGGCGGTACCGCCGGGACAGGACGACCTTGAGGATCCAGAGCAGCCAGACCAGGGCGGAGAAGGCCGCGAACAGGTAGTACTCGTTGCTGTCGCCGAGCATGTGCCGCACTTGCAGCAGGAAGATGAACACAGGGGTCCCCTCGCGGGCCGGAGTTGCTGGTGGGTTCTCTCGGCGCCGTCGGCGAGGGGGGTCGGGCAGGGCCCGGGCAGAGGTCAGTCGAGGCAGGCAGTGGCTCGTCGTGACCGGTCCCGCCCGGTGGACCCTGGCGGTGTCACACATCCTGTGACCCCGGGTCGAGGAACTCAAGACGCAGGTCAAGGCATGAATCGGGTGATCTTGAGGGGGTGTCCGGATCGGCCGTTTAGTCCTCGGGCAAATCAGGACAGTTCGCGTGCCTGTTCACGCAGATGGAGCACAGAGTTAACTCCAGCATGTGAGATCGATCTTGGGAGGGCGGCGGCCGTCGGCCCGGGGAAGGGCAGGAGTCGGGCGGGATCTCCTCGGCATCCGAGGCCACCGGCGGCACCGGGCGCCGTCCGGCGACGGTGCGGGTCGCTGCTGGCCGCGGATGCGGGCGGCTAGGCTGCTCGGGCACGGGATGTGGCGCAGGTTGGTAGCGCGTCCGCTTTGGGAGCGGAAGGTCGCAGGTTCAAATCCTGTCATCCCGACCCAGTGCCGGTGCGGGCCCCACGGCGGCGAGGTCGGCGCCGCGCACGGGCGTGCCGTAGGATCGACGGGCCGTGCGCGCCGCTCCTGCGTGCCTGCACGCCCCTGGAGAGCGGGGATCGGCGAACGGTCCTCGCTCCCGCACCGCCGGGAGGACCCGGTGGAGACGATCCGAGCCGTTGGAGACCACTGCTGTGAAGAGCGCCGTCGAGACCATCGATGCCACCACGGTCAAGCTGACCGTCGAGGTGTCCCACGACGAGCTGAAGCCGAGCATCGACCACGCGTACCAGCACATGGGCTCGCAGGTTCAGATCCCCGGCTTCCGCAAGGGCAAGGTCCCGCCGCGCATCCTCGACCAGCGGGTCGGCCGCGCAGCCGTCATCGAGCACGCCGTCAACGACGGGATGGCCGGCTTCTACCGCCAGGCCGTGACCGAGGCGGACCTGCGCCCGCTGGGCCAGCCCGAGATCGAGGTCACCGAGATCCCTGCGCTCACCGACCCCGAGGGTGGCCTGAGCTTCACCGCGCAGGTCGAGGTGCGTCCTGAGATCGAGCTCCCCGCCCTGGACTCCCTCACCCTCACGGTCGACGACGTCGAGGTCACCGAGGCCGACGTCGACGCGCGCCAGGACGCGCTGCGCGAGCGCTTCGGCACCCTGGTGGGCATCGACCGGCCGGCCGTCGAGGGCGACTACGTCGTGCTGGACCTCAAGGCCACCATCGACGGCGAGGAGGTCGACTCCGTCAGCGGGATCTCCTACCAGATCGGCGCGGGCAACATGCTCGAGGGGCTCGACGACGCCCTCGTCGGGCTCTCGGCCGGGGAGACCACGACCTTCGAGAGCGCCCTCGCCGGGGGGGACCGCGAGGGCCAGAACGCCCAGGTCACGGTGACCGCCACCTCCGTCAAGGAGCGCGAGCTCCCCGCGGCCGACGACGAGTTCGCCCAGCTCGCGAGCGAGTTCGACACGATCGACGAGCTCCGTGCGGACCTGCGCGAGCAGGCCAGCAAGGCCAAGGCCTCCGACCAGGCGGTCCAGGCCCGGGACCTGCTCCTCGAGAAGCTCCAGGGTGACCTCGAGATCCCGATCCCGAACGGGGTCGTCGAGGCCGAGGTGCACCGCCACCTCGAGTCCGAGAGCCGCCTCGAGGACGAGGAGCACCGCACCGAGGTGACGGAGCAGGCGCGCGAGGCCCTCGCGACGCAGATCCTCCTGGACACCCTCGCCGAGAAGCTCGAGGTCAAGGTGGCCCAGAACGAGCTGCTCGAGTACCTGGTGAACGCCTCGCGGCAGTACCAGATGGACCCGAACACCTTCATCAAGACGGTCGACGAGCAGGGCCAGATCCCGGCGATGGTCGCCGAGGTCGGCCGCTCCAAGGCCGTGGCCGTGGCGCTGCGCCAGGTCAAGGTCGTCGACGGCTCGGGAGCCGAGGTCGACCTGACCGAGTTCATCGGCTCCGACGAGGACGATGCCCAGGACGCCGTCGCGGCGGCGCAGGCCGAGGTCGAGGCCGCTGTCGCCGCCGCCCAGGCCGAGGCCGACGGGCCCGCCGAGGACGTCCCGGCCGAGGAGGACGAGGCCGCCAAGGCCTGAGCGAGGCTCCTCGCTCCGCACGCAGGGCCCCGGACGCTCGTCGGCCGGGGCCCTGCGGCGTCACCGGAGCAGCTCGAGGGAGGCCCGCGACGGGTGCGCGGCGCGTGCGCCGTCAGCGAAACGGCCCCGCCGGGGCCCGACCCGCCGCGCGCAGCGCGTTAGGGTCGCTGGACACGTTGAGGACCCGGGCCACAGCCGCCCGGGGCAGGCTGGACGAGGGAGAGCCGTGAACGAGATGACAGGCCACGCACAGCCCCCGCGCGCCGCGCGGGGAGACGCTTCGGGCATGGGCCTGAACGACACGATCTACAACCGTCTGCTGCGCGAGCGCATCATCTGGCTCGGCTCGGAGGTCCGTGACGAGAACGCCAACGCGATCTGCGGGCAGCTCATGCTGCTCGCGGCGGAGGACCCCGAGAAGGACATCTTCCTCTACATCAACTCCCCGGGCGGCTCGATCACGGCCGGGATGGCGATCTACGACACGATGCAGTTCATCCAGCCCGACGTCGCTACCGTCGCGATGGGCATGGCGGCCTCGATGGGGCAGTTCCTGCTCTCCTCGGGGGCGAAGGGCAAGCGCTACGCCACCCCGCACTCGCGGGTCATGATGCACCAGCCCTCGGGCGGGATCGGTGGCACGGCCACCGACGTCCGCATCCACGCCGAGCTCATCCTGCACATGAAGAAGGTGCTCGCCGAGCTCATCGCCGAGCAGACCGGCAAGACGGTCGACCAGATCAACGCCGACTCCGACCGGGACCGGTGGTTCACGGCCCCCGAGGCGCTCGAGTACGGCTTCATCGACCACGTCGTCACCCATGCCGGATCGGTCAGCGGAGGCGGCGGCACCGGCTCCTGAGCCGAGCCCCCGCAGCCCACCCAGACATCGAGGAGCACCCCGTGAGCACCGAGCACCAGTTCATCTCCCGCGCGTCGGCCCTCGCCGGCGGCTTCGGCAGGGCAGCCTCGCCCGCCGGCGCCCCCGCGATGCCGCACGGCGCGCCGTCCTCGCGCTACGTCCTGCCCCAGTTCGAGGAGCGCACCGCCTACGGCTTCAAGCGCCAGGACCCGTACACCAAGCTCTTCGAGGACCGCATCATTTTCCTCGGCGTGCAGGTCGACGACGCCTCGGCGGACGACGTCATGGCCCAGCTCCTCGTCCTCGAGAGCCAGGACCCGGACCGCGACATCATCCTGTACATCAACTCGCCCGGCGGCTCCTTCACGGCCATGACGGCGATCTACGACACGATGCAGTACATCAAGCCCGAGATCCAGACCGTGTGCCTCGGGCAGGCGGCCTCGGCCGCGGCGGTGCTGCTCGCGGCCGGGGCGCCGGGCAAGCGCCTGGCGCTGCCCAACGCCCGCGTGCTGATCCACCAGCCCGCCCTCGAGGGGGGTGGCTACGCGCAGGCCTCGGACATCGAGATCCACGCCAACGAGCTGATCCGCATGCGTGAGTGGCTCGAGGACACGATCGCTCAGCACACGGGTCGTGACGTCGCCCAGGTGCGCCAGGACATCGAGCGGGACAAGATCCTCAGCGCAGCACAGGCCCTCGACTACGGCCTGGTCGACCAGGTCCTCGAGAGCCGCAAGACGGCCCAGCCGAAGGCCTGAGCCCGTCCGGTCCGGGCCTCGCAGCACGACGCGGGGCCCGGACCGGGTGAAGGACACGCCCGGTCCGGCCGGTCGTGCTGACAGCAGGACCACCGTGGTGTGCAATGGTGGAGGTGAGGGCCGCCGTCGGCGGCCCCGGGAAGGAGAGTGCAGTGGCACGCATCGGAGACGGCGCGGACCTGCTCAAGTGCTCCTTCTGCGGCAAGAGCCAGAAGCAGGTCAAGAAGCTCATCGCAGGCCCAGGGGTCTACATCTGCGACGAGTGCATCGACCTGTGCAACGAGATCATCGAGGAGGAGCTGGCCGAGGCCACCGAGGTGGGCATGGTCGAGCTGCCCAAGCCCCGCGAGATCTTCGACTTCCTCGAGCAGTACATCATCGGCCAGTCGCCCGCCAAGCGGTCCCTCGCGGTCGCGGTCTACAACCACTACAAGCGGGTCCAGGCCGGTGAGGCTGCCAAGGGCGACGCCGAGCAGGTCGAGCTCGCCAAGTCCAACATCCTGCTCATCGGGCCGACCGGGTGCGGCAAGACGTACCTCGCCCAGACCCTCGCGAAGATGCTCAACGTCCCGTTCGCGATCGCCGACGCCACGGCCCTCACGGAGGCCGGCTACGTGGGCGAGGACGTCGAGAACATCCTCCTCAAGCTGATCCAGGCCGCTGACTACGACGTCAAGAAGGCTGAGACCGGGATCATCTACATCGACGAGGTCGACAAGATCGCCCGCAAGAGCGAGAACCCGTCGATCACCCGCGACGTCTCGGGCGAGGGCGTGCAGCAGGCCCTCCTCAAGATCCTCGAGGGCACGACGGCGTCGGTCCCGCCGCAGGGCGGGCGCAAGCACCCGCACCAGGAGTTCATCCAGATCGACACGACGAACGTCCTGTTCATCGTCGCGGGGGCCTTCGCCGGTCTCGACGAGATCATCACCTCTCGGGCCGGCCGGCGCGGCATCGGCTTCGGCGCCCCGCTCCACTCGGCGGACGACACCGACGTCTACGGGGAGGTCATGCCCGAGGACCTGCTCAAGTTCGGGCTCATCCCCGAGTTCATCGGCCGTGTCCCCGTGATCACCACGGTGTCCCCGCTGGACCGCTCGGCCCTGGTGCGGATCCTCAGCGAGCCGCGCAACGCCCTCGTCAAGCAGTATCAGCGGATGTTCGAGATCGACGGCGTCGAGCTCGAGTTCACCCCCGACGCCCTCGACGCGATCGCCGACCAGGCCCTGCTCCGCGGGACAGGGGCCCGCGGGTTGCGGGCGATCCTCGAAGAGGTCCTCCAGCAGGTCATGTTCGACGTGCCGAGCCGTGACGACGTCGCGCGGGTGGTCGTGGACCGCGACGTCGTGCTCGAGAACGTCAACCCCACGATCGTGCCCCGCGAGAAGGACGCCAAGCGCACGCCGCGGGAGAAGTCGGCCTGAGCAGGCCCGTCCTCGGGTCAGCGGCCCTGCGGGGTGGCGTTCTGCGCCCCGGTGAACCAGGGTGGAGAGGGAACGACAGGTCGGCGTAGCCGCCGGCCTCCTCGATCCGATCGTGAGGTGCTCGATGAAGCTCGACTCGCTCAAGCCGCTGCTGGACCACCGCGGCCCCCTGACCACCGTGAGCCTGGACGTGACCCGGGCGGACGAGGCCGGGGACCGTGACGTCAAGAACCGCTGGCAGGGGCTTCGTCGCTCCCTCGAGCAGGACGGGGCTCCCGAGGCCACCCTCGCCGCCGTCGCCGAGGCGGTGCTGCGGCCCACCCACGTGCCCGGTCGCCACGGACGCTTCGTCGTCGCGGCGGGGGAGAAGATCCTCTTCGACCGGGTCCTCGCGGACGCCCCGGCCCGGGACGAGGCCTTCCACGACGGGGTCCCCGCCCTGATGCCAGCCGCCCAGGCCGCGGACGAGGCCGTGCGCTACCTGCTCGTCGAGGTCGACCGGCAGGGCGCCGACCTCTCCTGGTCGGGCACCGACAGCCATCGGCCCGACGAGCAGCTCGAGCACGTCGAAGGTGACCACGACGTGCTGCACAAGGTGCGGGCAGGGGGATGGTCCCACCGCCGCATGCAGTCGCGGGTCGAGGACTCCTGGGAGCGCAACGCCGAGGCTGTCGCGACCGAGCTGGACCGCGCGGTCGTCGAGCACCGACCTGAGCTCGTCATGATCACCGGGGACGTCCGGGCCGTCGCGCTCATCCGCGACGCGGTCGGGCGCCCGACCTCCGAGATCCTCGTGGACGTGCCCGGCGGGTCCCGGGCCGACGGCGTCAAGGAGGATGCCTTCGCCGAGAACCTGCACCGCGTGGTCGAGGCCTACCGCGCGCGACGCCGGGAGGGCGTCGCCGACCGGCTGCGCGAGGGCCTCGGACGCGGTGCCGGCGCCGTCACCTCGCTCGGGGACGTCCTGGACGTCCTGCGGCGTGGGCAGGTCTCCGAGCTCGTGATCCTCGAGGACGCGGCGGGCGCACCGGCCCAGCTCGGCGACGGCGAGCTCTGGGTCGGCCCTGGTCCTCTCGAGATCGCCGCGCGGCGGTCCGAGCTCGACGCGCTCGGGGTACGCGAGGAGGACGCCCGGCAGATGCGGTCAGACGTCGCGATCCTGCGCGCCGCCCTCGCTCAGGACGCCGGGGTCACGTTCGCCCTCGAGGGGAGCGTGGACCTGGTGGACGGCGTGGCCGCCCTGCTGCGCTGGTCCGACGCAGCGACCCCTCACGAGGCCGCACCGAGCTACACCGAGGACTCCCACCGTCAGGGTCACCACTGATCGCGGACCGTTCCTGACCTGCGGCGGGTCGGCCGGTCCCTGCCGTCCGACCCGCCGCCGTCGTGGGCCTAGCGCGCGTACAGCGCGTCGATCTCCTCGGTGAAGTCGCGCAGGACCGCAGCCCGGCGGATCTTCAAGGAGGGCGTGAGGTAGCCGTTCGCCTCGGTGAAGTCGGCCGGGAGCACGGTGATCTTGCGGATCGACTCGGCGCGGGAGACCGCCTCGTTGGTGCGCTCGACGGCACGGTCGAGGGCTGCGAGGACAGCGTTGCTCCGTGCAGCGGTCGCGAGGTCCATCGGCGGGAGGTCGTGCCCCGCGAGCCACCCCGGCAGCATCTCGGCGTCCAGGGTCACCAGGGCGCCGATGAACGGCCGACCGTCCCCGACGACCACGACCTGGCTCACCAGCGGGTGGCCCCGCAGCCGGTCCTCGAGCATCGCGGGGGCGACGTTCTTCCCGCCCGCGGTGACGATGATCTCCTTGCTGCGACCGGTGATGGTCAGGTAGCCGTCCGCGTCGAGGCTGCCGAGGTCCCCTGTGCGGAACCATCCCTCGCGCAGGGCCTCGGCCGTGGCCTCGGGGTTGTTGTGGTAGCCGCGGAAGACGTGCGCCCCGCTCACCTCGATCTCCCCGCCCTCGGCGATACGGACCGCCGCCCCGGGGAAGGGCGGGCCGACCGTGCCGATGCGGGTCGCGCCGGGACGGTTGACCGCGGTCGGCGCCGTGGTCTCGGTCAGGCCGTACCCCTCGAGGACCTGCAGGCCCAGACCTCGGAAGAAGTGCCCGAGGCGCTCGCCCAGGGGAGCCCCGCCGGAGACCGCGTACTCGGCGGCCCCTCCGAGGGCGGCCCGGAGCCGGCTCAGCACCAGCCGGTCGGCGAGGGCGTGCTGGGCACGCAGACCGATGCCGGGGCCCCCGGGCTCGTCCTGGGCCCGGGAGAAGGAGATGGAGGTCTGGGCGGCCCACCGGAACAGCCGCAGCCGTACCGGGCTCGCCGCAGCCTTCTGCTCGGCCGAGTTGTAGACCTTCTCGAAGACCCGGGGGACGCTGAGGATGAAGGTCGGCCGGAAGGTGCCGAGGTCCGCGATGAGGTTCTTGGTGTCTGCCGTGTGGCCGAGCACGGCCCCCGAGGGGATGCAGAGCACCTGGATGAACCGGGCGAAGACGTGGGCGAGCGGCATGAAGAGCAGGGTGCGCGACCCCGGGGCGACGACCTCGCCCAGGCCGGCCACCCCCTCGAGGGTCAGGCTGACGAAGTTGCCGTGGGTGAGCTCGACCCCCTTGGGGCGGCCCGTCGTCCCCGAGGTGTAGATGATCGTCGCGAGGTCGTCCATCCCGGCGAGGGCACTGCGGCGCTCGATCTCCTCCTCGTCGACCGTGCGGCCCTCGGTCACGAGGGTCGCCACGGCGTTCTCGTCGATCACGAGCACGTCCTGGAGGGTCGTGAGCCCTGTCCGGGCGGTCTCGGTGACGGCGGCATGGGCGGCCGTCTCGACCACGGCGAGCCGGACCCCCGCGTCGGAGAGGATCCAGGCCACCTGCTCGGCCGACGAGGTCTCGTAGACGGGCACAGGGACCGCGCCGACGGCCCAGACCGCGAAGTCGAGCAGGGTCCACTCGTACCGGGTCCGGCTCATGATGGAGACCCTGTCGCCCGGCTCCACGCCCCGGGCGACCAGGCCCTTGGCCACCGCGGTGACCTCGTCGACGAAGGACCGGGTGCTCATCGGCGTCCAGGCCGAGCCCAGGGCCGAGCTCCGCTCGACGAGGGTGCTGTCCGGGGCGCGCTCGAGCCGCGCGGCGAGCAACCCGGGTATCGACATCGCCGGGTCGGTCGTGATCAGGCTCGGGGAGTGGTTCTCCTGCACCGCTCAGCCCTTGGGCTCGGGGGCGGCGAGCTCGTGGTCCTGCATCTGCGGGGCGTCGGTCAGCCCCGGGTCGTCCACGAGGGTCAGGGTCGGAGCGCGGCCCGCCGAGCGGAGGTCGGCGAGAGTGGCCTCGGCCAGGGCGAGCCTGGTCTCCGGGACCGCCAGGGTCGCGCGGAGGAAGGGGGTCCGCATCGAGACCTTGGCCTCGGACTTGACCTTGCGCAGGGTCGCGAGGGCGCGACCTGCCACCTCGAGGTGGGCCGAGTCGGTCCCGGCCGCGGCCTGGCGCAGCAGGTCGCTCGTCGGCCAGGGAGCACGGTGCACCGAGCCCTCGCGCCACCAGGACCAGACCTCCTCGGTCGCGAAGGGCAGCACCGGGGCGAGCAGCCGCAGCAGCGTGTCGAGGGCCATGGCCAGGGCGGCGCGGGCGGAGGACGTCGCCTCGGTGGGGGTCACGTCACCGCTGCCGTAGGCGCGGTCCTTGACCAGCTCGAGGTAGTCGTCGCAGAAGGTCCAGAAGAAGGTCTCGGTCAGCTCGAGGGCCCGCGTGTGGTCGTAGGCCTCGTACGCGGCCGTGGCCTTCTCCACGACCTCGGCGAGCCCGGCGAGCATCGCGCGGTCGAGGGGCTCGACGACTGCCGAGGGCTCGGGGGTGCCCGCCTCGGCGGCGCCGAACCCGAGGGCGAACTTGCTCGCGTTGAGCACCTTGATCGCGAGCCGTCGACCGATCTTCATCTGGCCGACCTCGAAGGCCGCGTCGGTGCCCAGGCGGGCGGAGGCCGCCCAGTACCGGACGGCGTCCGAGCCGTGGTCCTCGAGCAGCCCCATGGGGGTCACGACGTTGCCCTTGGACTTGGACATCTTCTTGCGGTCGGGGTCCAGGATCCATCCGGAGATCGCCGCGTGCTTCCACGGCAGCGAGCCGTGCTCGAGGTGGGAGCGGACCACCGTCGAGAAGAGCCAGGTGCGGATGATGTCCTGGCCCTGGGGGCGCAGGTCCATCGGGAACACGCGCTCGAAGAGGTCAGGGTCGTGCTCCCAGCCCCCGGCGATCTGCGGGCTCAGGGAGGAGGTCGCCCAGGTGTCCATGACGTCTGCCTCACCCACGAACCCGCCGGGCTCACCGCGCTGGTCGGCGGTGTAGCCCGCCGGGACGTCGCTGCTCGGGTCGACCGGCAGCACGGCCTCGTCGGGGAGGATCGGGTGCTCGTGGTCGACCTCGCCGTCCGCGGTCACCGGGTACCACAGCGGGATCGAGACGCCGAAGAACCGCTGCCGTGAGATCAGCCAGTCACCGTTGAGCCCGCCGACCCAGTTCTCGTAGCGCACCCGCATGAAGTCGGGGTGGAAGGCGAGCTCCTGCCCGCGGCCGAGGAGGGCCTCGCGCAGGCCCGCGCCGGCCCCCTCGGAGCGCCCGCCGTTGCGCACGTACCACTGGCGCGAGGTCACGATCTCGAGCGGCTTGTCGCCCTTCTCGAAGAAGTTGGCCATGCGCTGGGTGGGCGTGGGCTCGCCGTCGAGGTCCCCGCTCGCGCGCAGGGCCTCGACCACGGCCGTCCGCGCCGAGAACGTCGTCTTGCCGGCCATCTCGGCGTAGTGCGCGCGGCCGGCCTCCGAGTCGATCCACTCGGGGGTCTCGCGCACGAGCCGGCCGTCGCGGCTGAGCACGGACCGGGTCGGCAGCTGCAGCTCGCGCCACCACTGGACGTCGGTCAGGTCCCCGAAGGTGCAGCACATCGCGATGCCGGCACCCTTGTCCGGCTCGGCCATGGGATGGGCCAGGACGGGCACCTCGACGTCGAAGAGCGGGGAGCGCACGGTGGTGCCGAACAGGTGCTGGTAGCGCTCGTCGTCGGGGTGGGCGATGAGGGCCACGACCGCGGGGACGAGCTCGGGCCGGGTGGTCTCGACGTGGACCGCCTCACCGTCGGGGCGGTGGAAGGCGATCCGGTGGAAGTGCCCCGGGTACTCGCGCGGCTCGAGCTCGGCCTGCGCGACCGCCGTCTGGAAGGTCACGTCCCACAGCCCGGGGGCCTCGGCCTGGTAGGCCTCGCCGCGGGCGAGGTTGCGCAGGAAGGCCTTCTGGGCGACGGCCCGCGAGCGGGCGTCGATGGTCTGGTAGTGGTGCGACCAGTCGACCGAGAGGCCCAGGCGCCGCCACAGGGCCTCGAACTGCTGCTCGTCCTCGACCGTCAGGCGCTCGCACAGCTCGACGAAGTTGCGTCGGCTGATCGGGACCTGGTCGGCGGCCTTGATGCTCTTGCCCTCGCCACCCTCGTGGGGCGGGACGTAGCCGGGCTCGTAGGGCAGGGTCGGGTCGCACCGCACGCCGTAGTAGTTCTGCACCCGACGTTCGGTGGGCAGGCCGTTGTCGTCCCACCCCATGGGGTAGAAGACCTCCTTGCCGCGCATTCGCTGGAAGCGCGCGACGAGGTCGGTGTGGGTGTAGGAGAACACGTGGCCCACGTGCAGCGAGCCCGAGACGGTGGGGGGCGGGGTGTCGATCGAGTAGACCTCGTCACGGGTCCGCGTGCGGTCGAAGGAGTAGGTGCCCTGCTCGTGCCAGGCGCTGCCCCACCGCTCCTCGAGCCCCTCGAGGCTCACCTTGTCCGGTACCCGGGACGACGGCGTGGACGTCGGGGTGCTGGCGGTGGTGGGGTGCTGGTCGCTCATGGTCGGCGATTCTCCCAGAACCCCGCGCACGCTGCGGCCACGTCCCACGCGCGGTCCCGGACCAGGACCGCAACCGGGGCCACGACCCCGAGCGGGACCTGAGTGCGCCGGGCGCCGGACCAGGGGAGTCTCGGGGGGATCCCCGATGCCCGCGGGCCACCGTCCTCGGCCAGGATGGGGACGACAGCACGATCACAGGGACGGGAAGCACATGCGCGCACTGGTGGACACCTCAGGCGAGGGGCAGATCGCCTCGGCCCGGGGCCTGGTCAAGACCTACGGCAAGGGTGAGGCGGCGGTGCGGGCCCTGGACGGGGTCGACGTCGACTTCGCACGCGGGGAGCTCACCGCGATCATGGGGCCCTCGGGCTCGGGCAAGTCGACCCTCATGCACTGCATGGCCGGGCTCGACACCCCGACCGCGGGCACGGTCATGGTCGACGGCGAGGACGTCGGCCGGATGAGCCAGCGGCGCCTCACCCGGCTGCGGCGCACCCGCCTGGGCTTCGTGTTCCAGGCCTTCAACCTCATCCCGACCCTGACCGCCGAGGAGAACATCACCCTGCCCCTCGACATCGCCCGCGGGACCCTCGACCGGGCATGGTTCGACACGGTCGTGGACGCGGTGGGCCTGCGGGACCGCCTGGACCACCGGCCCACCGAGCTCTCGGGCGGGCAGCAGCAGCGGGTGGCGTGCGCGCGCGCCCTCGTCTCCCGACCGGCGGTCGTCTTCGCCGACGAGCCCACCGGCAACCTCGACTCGCGCTCCTCGGGCGAGGTGCTGGGCTTCCTGCGCCGCTCGGTGGACGAGCTGGGGCAGTCGGTCGTCATGGTCACCCACGACCCGACCGCGGCCTCCTACGCGCATCGCGTGCTGTTCCTGGCCGACGGTCGCCTGGTGGGCGAGCTCGAGCAGCCCACGACCGAGACCGTGCTTGACGCCCTGCGCGACCTGGGTGCCGGCCGGGAGGCCGCCGACCACGACGCCTCCCTCGCCAGGCCCTCGGGCCACGCAGCGCCCGGGACCGCCGGGGCCCGGCACGCCGCAGGCCCGGTGCCGCGGTGACGCGGGTCGCGCTGCGGGGCATCCGCAGCCATCTCGGGCGCTTCCTGCTCTCGGTGCTCGCGGTGCTGCTCGGCGTCGCCTTCGTCGCGGGGACGTTCTCCTTGCGCACGATGATGTCGAGCACCTTCTCCGAGCTCGTCGAGACCTCGACCGTGGGGGACGCCTACGTGCGCGGGGCCGAGCAGATCGCTGCGGCCGCGAGCGCCGACATGGCGGCGGTGCGGACCGGGGTGCCCCTGGACCTGGTCGAGGAGGTCGCGGCCGTCGACGGCATCGGGACCGCCCTGCCCGAGATCACCGGACCGATCGTGCTGGTCGGTGCTGACGGCACCGCCGTGGCCGCGGGCAACGGACCGCCCAGCTTCGCTCTGGCCCTGCACCCCGAGGAGCCCTCGACCGAGCTCGTGGCCGGCCGCGCGCCGACCGGGCTGGGCGAGGTGGCGCTCGAGACGGCGACCCTCGAGGCCTCGGGTCTGGCCGTGGGGGACAGCGCGCAGGTGGTGCTGGGCGGGGAGCTCACGCCGGTCGACGTCGTGGGTGAGGTCTCCTTCGGCGCCCCGGTCGCCGGGGCGACGATCGTCTTCCTCGACCCCGTGACCGCCACCGAGGTCTTCGCCCCGGAGGGTCTGGTCACCTCGATCGCGGTCTACGCCGAGGGCGACCTCGACGAGGAGGCCGTGGTCGAGCGCCTCCGGGCGGCCCTCGGCCCGACCCTCGACGGGCTCGACGCCGAGGTCGCCACGGGGGAGGCGGTGCGGGACGAGACACGGGCACAGGTCGAGCAGATCCTGGGCTTCGTCTCGACCTTCCTGCTGGTCTTCGCCGCGATCGCGCTCTTCGTCGGTGCCTTCATCATCGCCAACACCTTCCAGATGACCGTGCGTCAGCGGCAGCGCGAGTTCGCCATGCTGCGGGCCATCGGTGCCTCACCCGCCCAGGTCTTCACCTCGATCCTGGTCCAGGCCCTGGTCGTCGGCATGCTGGGCTCCGCCCTGGGCGTCGGCGCGGGGGTCGGCCTCGTGGCAGGCCTGCGCGAGGTCTTCGCCCGGATGGGCATGGAGCTGTCGGGTCAGATCCCGCTCGACGGCTTCACGGTGCTGGTGTCGGTGCTCATCGGCACCGTGGTGAGCGTCGCCGCCGCGGCGGTCCCCGCTCGGCGCGCGGCCCTCACCCCGCCCGTGGAGGCGATGCGCGACGACGTCGCGGCGCACGACCGTGGGTCCGTGATCCGTGCTGTCGTCGGCGGGCTCCTCCTCGCCGGTGGGGTGGCGGCCGTCGCGGTCGCGACCCTGGGCGAGCTCGACGAGCCGGGCATGCTGCTCGGCGCCGGGGCGGCCGGGGTCGTGATCGGAACCCTGCTCCTCGCGCCGACGGTGGTCCCGGCGGCCCTGCGGGTGCTGGCCGCCCCCGCCGTCCTGGCGCTGCGCCCGCTCGGTGGCCTCGCGCGGGGAAACGTGACCCGCAACCCGCGTCGGACCGCGAGCACCGCGGGGGCGCTGATGATCGGGATGGCGCTGGTCGGGGCCGCGGCCGTGCTCGCGACCTCGACCCAGGCCTCGACCCGCGCGATCGTCGAGAACGAGTCCACCGCGGACCTGCTCCTGCAGTCGGCCACGATGGCGGTGCCTGCCGAGGCGGCACGCGAGGTCGGCGAGGTCGACGGCGTCGGGGCGGCCGACCTGCTCGAGGTCGCGACGGTCACCGTCGACGGCGACGCGCGCACCGCGATCGGTGTCGAGGCGGGGATCTTCACGCGCGCCCTCGACATCACCGTCGTCGAGGGGGCTCTGGAGAGCCTCGCGGACGGCGAGGTCGCGGTCCAGCGCGGCACGGCCGAGGACGAGGGCTGGGCCGTGGGCGACGAGCTCGAGGTCCGCGGTGCCGCCGGGACCCTGAGCCTCACGGTGGGGGCGATCATCGACTCGCGCGCCATCGGGGTGCCGCTGGTGCTCGCGCAGGAGCAGTACGGCGAGCTCGTGCCCGCGGGGCAGTCCGTCATCGACTCGGTGTTCATCACGCTGGCCACCGGGGCCGAGGTCGAGGAGGTGCGGGCCGCGATCACCGAGGTGATCACGCCCTACGTGGTGGTCACGGTGCTCGACAACGAGGAGTTCGCCGACCAGATCGCCGACCAGGTCGACCAGATCCTGGTGATCCTCTACGCGTTGCTGGGCCTGTCGATCGTCATCGCGGTGCTGGGCATCGTCAACACCCTGGCGCTGTCGATCGCCGAGCGCACCCGGGAGATCGGGCTGCTGCGCGCGGTCGGGCTCGGCCGGTTCCAGCTCGCGACGGTGGTCACGATCGAGTCGGTGCTGACCGCCGTGTTCGGGACTCTGCTCGGGGTCGGGATCGGGGTGGGCCTCGCGGCGACCCTGCCTACGGTCTACGCCGACGAGGGCCTCACGACCCTGGTCGTGCCGTGGTCCCAGCTGGGGGTGGTCCTCGGGCTCGCCGTCGTCGTGGGGGTGCTGGCCGCCGTGTGGCCCGCGGTGCGGGCGGCGCGCCTCGACGTCCTGGACGCGGTGTCCTACGAGTGAGGGCGCTGGTCGCCCGGCCGTGGGGGTCCCCGCGGTCGGGTGACCCATCCCACGAAACGCCGCCGTGACACGACGGCGGATAGTGTCGGTGCCGGGGCCCGGCCGGGCGCCCGCGAAGCACGAGCAGACGTGCGGCACGAGCAGACGTGAGGTGGCGGCAGTGACGGAGTCTGGACTGGTGGGGTCGGGGTCGGGGTCGGCGACGTCGGGGCTGACGATCGGGTACGCGGCCATGCTCGAGCAGTTCCACCCCACCGAGGTGATCGAGCTCTCGGTGCTGGCCGAGCAGCACGGCTTCTCCGGGGTCATGGCAGCCGACCACTTCCAGCCGTGGGTGCCCCAGCAGGGGCAGAGCGCCTTCGTGTGGAACGTGCTCTCGGCCCTGGGCGAGCGGACCGTCGGGGACCTGGGCCCCGGGGTCACGGCCCCCACGTTCCGGTGGCACCCGGCGATGGTCGCCCAGGCCTCGGCGACCCTCGCCGCGATGTACCCGGGGCGGCACTGGCTGGGCCTGGGATCGGGGGAGGCCCTCAACGAGCACATCGTGGCGGGCTACTGGCCCGAGGCCCCCGAGCGCATCAACCGCATGTTCGAGGCCATCGAGATCATCAACAAGCTCTTCGCGGCCTCGATCGCCGGCAAGGACGTCAAGCACTCGGGCCCGTTCTACAAGCTCGAGTCGACCCGCCTGTGGACCATGCCCGAGACCCCGCCCGAGATCCTCGTCGCGACCGCCGGCCCGGTCACCGCCAAGCGAGCGGGCCGCCACGCCGACGGTCTCATCACGGTCGGGGCGCCCCTCGAGAAGATCTCGGGGCTGTTCGACCGCTTCGACACCGGGGCCCGCGAGGCAGGCAAGGACCCGTCGACCATGCCCAAGGTCCTCCAGGTGCACATGTCCTGGGCCGAGACCGACGAGCAGGCGATGACCAACGCGCTGACCGAGTGGCCCAACGGCGGCATGAAGTTCCCCAAGGGGGACATCCGCTCCCCGCACGACTTCGAGCAGATGGCCAAGCTCGTGCGTCCCGAGGACTTCGCCGGCCGGATGGTCGTCTCGGCCGACCCGGACGAGCACCGGGCCGCGATCCAGAAGTACGTCGACCTGGGGTTCGACCGCATCTACCTGCACAACGTGGGCCGCAACCAGCGCGAGTGGATCGAGGTCTTCGGACGGGACGTGCTCCCGCAGCTCTCGCGGTGAGCCGCCTCACCGTCTGGGCGCCTGACGGCGTCCCCGAGGTCCGGCCCGGGGACGACCTCGGAGCCCTGCTGGGCGAGGCCCTCGCCACGGGCCACCCGGACGGACCGCCGGTCGACGGCGACGTCCTCGTGGTGACGAGCAAGGTCGTCTCCAAGGCCGAGGGGCGGGTCGTCGCCGCGGCGGACCGTGAGGCCGCGATCACGGCGGAGACCGTCCGCGTCGTGGCCTCGCGCGAGCACCCCGGCGGGGTCACCCGGATCGTCGAGAACCGGTTGGGCCTGGTCATGGCCGCGGCCGGGGTCGACGCCTCGAACACCCCCGAGGGCACCGTCCTGCTGCTCCCGCTCGACCCCGACGCCTCGGCCCGGGCGCTGCGGCGCAGCCTCGAGGCCCGGTTCGGCGCCCGGCTCGGGGTGCTCGTCTCCGACACCGCCGGGCGGCCCTGGCGGCACGGCCAGACCGACCTCGCGATCGGTGCCGCAGGGGTCCGCGTGCTCGAGGACCTGCGCGGGGGAGTGGACACCCACGGGCGGCCCCTCGCGGTGACCATGGCTGCGGTCGCGGACGAGCTCGCTGCGGCCGCCGAGCTCACCAAGGGCAAGACCGCCGGGCGTCCGGTCGCCGTCGTCCGTGGGTCAGGGCACGTCACGCCCGAGGACGGCCCCGGGGCCCGCGCCCTCGTCCGGCTCGGCCCCGAGGACATGTTCGCCCAGGGCAGTGCCGAGGCCTACGCCGCAGGATGGGCCGCGGCCCTCGCCTCGCTCGGTCAGGTGCCGCCCTCGTGAGCGATGCGCTCGGCCTCGCGCTGAGCGCTGTCCGCGTCGAGGTAGGCGCCGCCCCGGGGGAGCACGGCACCCTCGGCGGTCAGGTCGTAGCGCAGCGGGTGCCCTGCGGGGAGGTTGAGCTCACGGACCTCGTCCTCGCTCAGGTCGTCGACCAGGAGGCACAGGGCCCGCAGCGAGTTCCCGTGCGCGACGACGAGCACCGTGCGGCCCTCGTCGAGCGCGACGCGCAGCCGCTGCCACTCGGGCCTGACCCGCTCGACGACGTCGTGCAGGGACTCCCCGGCCCCAGGCTGAGGCAGGCCCGAGCCGGGATCGGTGTACGCCGCCCCCCAGCCCGCGGCCTGGTCGGCGCTCGCGGGCGGCGGCGAGCCGTGCAGGGTGCGTCGCACCGAGAGGTACGCCTCGGGGCCGAGCGCCGCGCGAGCCTCGGCCTTGGGGACGTCGGTCAGGTTGCCGTAGTCCCGCTCGGCGAGCCGCCACGAGGAGCGCAGCGGGACGTCCTGCCACCCGCCGGCCGCGACCGCGAGCTCGGCGGTGCGCGCCGCCCGCCGCATCGGCGAGGTGACGACCTCGTCGGGCCGCAGGCCGTCGGCGGTCATCAGGTGGGCCGCGGCGCGGGCCTGCTCGGAGCCCAGCTCGGTCAGCCCGACGTCCAGGAGCCCCGTGAAGGTCTTGCTCGCGTTGGCGGTGCTCTGGCCGTGGCGCAGCAGCAGCAGGACGCCGGTCACCGGCTGCCGCGGGCTGCGGCCTTGGCAGCCTTCTTGGTCGCCCGGACCTCGAGCAGGCTCTGCTCGTCGGTCACGTCCGCGATCGACCGGCGGGCCCCCTCCTCGCCGTAGGCCCCCGCGGCCTCCGCCCAGCCGGTCGGCTGCACCTCGCGCTGCTTGCCCAGGAGGGCCAGGAAGATCCGTGCCTTCTGCTCGCCGAAGCCGGGCAGGGCCTTGAGACGGCGCAGCACCTCGCGGCCGTCGGGCTCGCCCTCGGACCAGAGCCGGGTCACGTCCCCGGCGTACTCCTCGAGGACGGCCGTGGCCACGGCCTGGATCCGACCGGCCATGGATCCCGGGTACCGGTGGACGGCGGGCGGGGTCGCGCACAGCGCGGCGAACTCCTCGGGGTCGGCGCGGGCGATGCGCTCGACGTCGAAGCCGCCCAGGCGCTCGGCGATCTTCTGCGGGCCTGCGAAGGCCGTCTCCATCGGCACCTGCTGGTCGAGCAGCATGCCGACCAGCAGGGCGAAGGGGTTCTCGTCGAGCAGCCGGTCGGCCTCGGGGTCACCGGTCATCCAGAGGGGGGCAGCCATGGGTCCATGGTGCCACCCGTCACCGTGGCGCGAAGGTCAGGACCGGTCGCCCTGTCTCGGGGTGCTCGAGGACCAGGCACCGCACCCGGTACACCGGCTCGAGCACCTCGGGCCGCAGCACCTGCTCGACCCCGCCCGCTGCCACGACCCGCCCGGCCTCGAGGAGCACCAGGTGGTCGCAGGCCGCCGCCGCGAGGTTCAGGTCGTGCAGGGCGGCGAGGACCGTGACCCCTCGGGCGGTCAGGCCCGCGACGGCCGCGAGGGTGTCGAGCTGGGCGTGCACGTCGAGGTGGTTCGTGGGCTCGTCGAGGAGCAGCAGGTCGGGCTCCTGGGCCAGGGCGCGGGCGAGGTGCACGCGCTGACGCTCACCGCCCGAGAGGGTCGCGAGGCGGCGGGCCGCGAGGGCCTGGACCCCGGCCTCCTGGATGGCCCGGGTCGCGGCCGCGTGGTCCTGCGCGGTGAAGCCGCCCCAGCGCGAGGCGTGCGGGGTCCGCCCCAGCAGCACGGCCTCGCGGACCGAGAGCGGCGCGGTGGCGCTCGACTCCTGCTCGACCAGGGCCACCCGGCGGGCACGGGCTCGGCGCGGCATGGTGAGCAGGTCGGTGCCGTCCAGGAGCGCTGCGCCGTGGGCTGCCTGCTGGACCCCGGCGACCAGCCGCAGCAGGCTCGACTTGCCGGCCCCGTTGGGCCCGAGCAGGCCGGTGAGGGCACCCCGCGGCGGGGTGCAGTCGACGTCGTCGACCACGAGGCGCCCCTCGACGGACCAGGCGAGGTGGTCGAGGTGGAGGCTCATGCGAGGTCCCCGCTCGCGCTGCGTCGCTGCCAGAGCAGCAGCGCGAAGACGGGTGCGCCGAGGAAGGCCGTCACGATCCCGACGGGCAGCTCACGGGGCTCGAAGACCGTCCGCGCCGCCGTGTCCGCCCACACCAGGAACGAGGCGCCGACCAGGGCCGTCAGCGGCAGCACCCGGTGGTGGGCGGCGCCGACCACGAGCCGCACCGCGTGCGGCAGGATCAGCCCGACGAACCCGATCGCCCCGCTGACCGCGACCAGGGCGCCGGTGAGCAGGGCCACGACCGTGAGCAGCGCCCAGCGGGTGCGCCCGACGCCGATGCCCAGGGCTGCGGCCGCGGTGTCGCCGAAGGCGAAGGCGTCCAGGGTCCGCGCGCTCGCGAGCAGGACGGGCAGCAGCACGACGACGGCGCCCAGGGAGATCGCGACCGAGCTCCAGGTGGCCCCGCCGAGGGATCCCATCAGCCACCCGAGGATCTCGCGGTAGGAGTCCCCGGTGGCGGACCAGAAGATGACGAACGAGGTCCCGGCCGCGCAGAGCTGGGCCACGGCGAGGCCTGCCAGCACCGTGCGGGCCGGGGTGATGGTGCCCAAGGACCCGGCGAGGGTGAGCGCCGCGGCGAGGGCGGCGACCGCTCCGACGAAGGCGGCCACCGGGAGCAGCACGCCCACCCCGAGCACGAGGACGGCGACAGCTCCGAGGGAGGCCCCCGAGGAGAGCCCGAGCAGGTACGGGTCGGCCAACGGGTTGCGGGTCAGGCTCTGCATCACGGCCCCCGCGACGCCGAGCCCGGCGCCCACGGCCGCCGCGGTCAGCACCCGCGGCATGCGCAGGTCCCACACGATGCCGTCGTGCAGCAGGCCGAGGGTGGCGGTCGGGTCGACCGTGGCGCCCAGGGCCGCGCGCACGTGGTCCACGAGGGAGCGCCAGACGTCGGTCGGGGCGATCTCGGCGGGGCCGACGGTGACTGCCATCGTCACGCTCAGCACGAGCAGCAGCGCCGCCGCGACGGTCGCCGCCCACGCCGGGAGCCTCCCGCGGCCCGTCGCCGCCCCGGCGCTGCCCTCGGACGGGGTCACGGGGTCAGGTCGAGGGCTGCCAGCTGCTCGGCGAGCTCCGCGGTGGCGGCCACGTTGCGGACCCCGGCCTCGGTCGCGGGGAAGGGGATCTCGAGGTACCGCTCCTCGCGCACCGCCTCGAGGTTCGCCGTCGCCGCGTTGCCGGCGAGGAGCTCACGCTTCTGCTCGGCCGTGTTCCAGGCGGCGTCGACCAGCACGATCACGTCGGGGTCGGCCGCGACGACCTCCTCCCACCCGAAGGAGGTCCAGGTGTCCTCGACCTCGGCGGCGACGTTCTCCAGGCCGACCGCGTCGAGGATCATCTGGGGGGCGCCGATCCCCGCGCCCACGTACGGCACGTCGGTGCCCGAGGAGTACCACAGCGCCGTCAGGCCACGGTCGTCGGCGGGGACGGCGGCCAGCTCGGCCTGCTGCGCGGCCACGAGCTCCTCGGCGGCCTCGGGCACGCCCAGCAGGGTCGCGACCTCGGTGATCTCGGCGAAGACGTCCTCGAAGGACAACCTGTCCGGCTGGTAGGCGGGGTCCTTGCAGGCCGCGGGCGAGACGTAGGTCGCGACGCCGAGCTCGGCGAGCATCCCGCGCTCGCCGGCTCCCTCGGCCGAGAAGTTCGACTCCCAGCCGGCATAGACGAGGTCGGGCTCGGTCTCGAGGACCACCTCGGCCGCGGGGACCTCGTCGGAGAGCACCGGCAGGTCGGCGGCGGCCTCGGCGAGGTCCGCGGGGACCGGGCCGTCGGCGAAGCCCGTGCCCACCAGCCGGTCTCCGGCGCCCAGGGCGAGCACCATCTCGATCGCGCTGGACTTGATCGCCACGACGCGTTCGGGGGCCTCCTCGAGCGTGACCTCGGTCCCGCAGCTGTCGACCGTCACGGGGTAGGAGGTGAGCGAGGCGGCCGGGGCCGGGGCGTCGGGCGTCCCCTCCTCGGCAGAGCTCGAGCAGGCGACGAGCAGGGCGCTGCCCGCGACCAGCGCGCCCAGGCCCAGGGCGGCGCGGCGGGCGGGACGGGGCGCGGTCAGGCGGAGGGGCAGGCGAACGGGCACGGGGGCTCCAGGGGGAGGAGGGTGGGGTGCGCGTCGGGTCAAGGGGCCGACCGGGACCACGGCCCAGGTCCAGGCCGCTCGTCCGGGGCCAAGAGGGGCCCGGGGTCCGCTACCCGTCCAGCCTAGAGGACGACGCGGTCGGGCGAGGTCACCCGGACCCTGTTCCGCCCGGTGGTCTTCGCCTCGTAGAGGGCCGCGTCGGCGCGGGCGAGCAGGTGCTCGGGGGTGCAGTGCTCGGTCGAGACCGTCAGGCCGACGCTGATCGTGAGGCGATGCCCCGGCATGCTGTCCCAGGTCAGCGCCTCGACCGCCCCCCGGATCCGCTCGCAGGCGTCGGCCGCCGCGCGCACGTCGGGGGTCGCCAGGAGGATCGCGAACTCCTCGCCCCCGTAGCGGGCGGCCAGGTCGTGGCTGCGCACCGCCTGCCGGAGCACCCCGGCGGTCCGGGCCAGCACGTCGTCGCCGACCTGGTGGGACCACGTGTCGTTGACGAGCTTGAAGTGGTCGATGTCGATCAGGGCGACCGCGAAGGCCTGGGTGCGTTCCGCCACCCACGCCTCGAGGGTCTGGTCGAGGGCGCGCCGGTTCGCCAGGCCGGTCAGGGCGTCGTGGTTCGCCTCGTGGGCGAGCCGGGCGTTGTGCTCCTCGAGGGCGGCGGCGCGTCGACGCTCGGTCTCGGCCATGCGCTCGGCGCGCTCGACCTCCATGCGGGAGCTGAGCAGGACCGCGCGACGTTCGGCGACGGCCTCGTGCTGGGAGACGGTGTGGTCGTGGAGCTCGTGCAGGATGCGCAGGGCCCCCTCGAGGTCGCCGCGGCCCTCGTGGGCCTCGACGAGGGTGCGGAGCAGCTCGACCCGCTCGGCCGGACGGTCGAGCTCCTCGCCGAGGTCCAGGCCGTCGCAGGCCTCGAGCACCGCCTCGTCCCATCGGCCGGCCCGGACGAACCACTGGCTGCGGACCCGGTGCAGCATGAGCTGCTGGCGGGGGCTGGGGAACCGGTCGAGCATCTCGCCCGTCGCGGCGATCACGCTCTCGGCCCGGTCGAGGTCCCCGGCCACCAGGTGGGCCCCGGCTGCGGCGATCCGTGCGTCCACCCCGGTGCGGCTGAGGCCGGCGGCGTCGGCCTCCTCGATGGCCTGCTGGGCGATCCGCAGGGCGTTGCGTGCCGCGGCCTTCGCGCCGCGAGGGTTGGTCGCGGCGAGCCGCGCGCTCATCGCGACCGAGGTGCGGGCCAGGTTGGTCTGGGCGATCGACGCACGGTCGGCGTCACCGGAGCTGAGCCACAGGTGGCGTGCCTGGGTCAGCACCTGGGCTGCCTCAGGGGCGAAGCGGGTGGTCGCGGTGTACACCGTGCCGAGGCTGTTGAGGACCTCGGCGGTGCCCGCGGCGTCCCCGGACTCCCGACGGAGCTCGACCGCCCGGGTGAGCAGGTCGACGGCGTCCTCGAGGTCGCCGAGCTCGTGGTGGACGAGTCCGCGCACGGAGAGCGCGCGGGACTGCCAGACGAGGTCCTCGTGGGCCTCGGCGAGCTCGACCGTGCGCGCCGCGGCCTCGAGGGCCGGGGCGTCCTGGCTGAGCAGGTGGTGGGCGACGGCCAGGTAGTAGGAGACGCGCATCTCGGCGTCCTCGTCCCCCAGGGCCCGGGCCCGGGCGAGGGCCGCGGTGGCGGTGGCCGCGCAGCGGTGCGCGTCGGAGTCGCACAGGAAGGCGAGCTCCTCCTCGAGGTCTGCCCAGTCGGGGGCCAGGACGTCGGTCGTGACGACGTCCTCCTCGTTCACCGCGGACATCTCACCCTCCTCGCACAGGCGCGACGTCGGTCCGGCACGCTCTTCTCTCGTCTGCTCATCGGCGGCGGCCGCGGGGAGATGAGCAGCCTGAGCGGGTGATCATGCGCTCTCAGCGTGCCGCCAGGACGAGCGCCCGGGCGACCTGCTCGACGTCCTCCCGGAGCCGACCCACCGTGACCCGCACGTGCGGTCCTGGCTCCTCGGGCCGGTGACCTGCGAGGGGGGCGCCCGGGGCCTCGGCCAGCGGCCCGACGCGGAACGGGTGACCGGGGGCGACCCTGATCCCGGCGGCCTCGAGCCGGAGCAGGGCGGTCTGCTCGTCGGCGACCGGCAGCCAGAGGTTGATGCCGTCCCCGGCGCCGAGGGGGATGCCGTGCTCGGCGAGGGCGGCCCGGGTGCGGCGCTGGCGCGAGTGGTAGGCGTGCCGTGCCTCGGCGACCGCGTCGCGGCCCTCGCTGCCGGTCAGCAGCTCCAGGAGCATCTGCTGCAGCATGCGACTCGTCCACCCCGGGCCGAGCATCCGGCGCGCGACGACGCGGTCGACCAGGGCGGTGGGGCCGCCGAGCGCCGCGATGCGCAGGTCGGGGCCGTGGGACTTGGAGAAGGACCGCACGTGCAGCACGCGGTCGAGGTGGGTGCCGAGGGAGACGTCAGGGGCCGTGGCGATCTCCCCGGAGTGGTCGTCCTCGATCACCACGACGCGGTGCCCCTCGGGATGACGGTCGATCTCGCGCGCGAGCTCGCGGGCCCGGGCCGGGCTCGTCGAGATGCCGGTGGGGTTGTGCGCCCGAGGCTGGAGGACCACCGCCGCGGGGGACAGGTCCAGGGCCCGGCGCAGCGCCCCGGGGCGGATCCCCTCCTCGTCGAGGGGGACGGGGACCTGCTCGGCCCCGAGCTGGTCGAGGAGGTCGAGCAGCGGAGGGAAGGTCGGGTCCTCCACGACCACGCGGTCTCCGAAGCGCAGCACGAGGTCCAGGCAGCGCCCCATGGCGTCCAGGGCGCCGTCGACCACCGTGACGGACTGCACCGGGTACGGCCAGGAGCGGCGCAGGTGCTCCTCGAGGGGCGGGATCACCGGGGTGTCGAGATAGCTCGTCGTGAGCGCGCGGGAGCCGAGCCGGGACAGCACGGCGCCGAGGTCGGGCAGCAGGGCGGGGTCGGGGGTTCCGGTGGACAGGTCCAGGCCGGCTCCGCCATGACCTGCGCCCAGGTCCCGGTACCGCGGCGGGAGCCAGGAGGTCTGCTCGAGCACGTGGCTGCCGGCCCGTCCGCGCGAGGCCAGCACGCCCACCTCGGCCAGGGCCTGCCAGGCGCTGCTCACGGTCGCGGGACTCACGCCGAGGGCCCCGGCCAGGGAGCGCACGGTGGGCAGCCGGGTGCCCGCGGCGAGGGTGCCGTCGTGCACCAGCCGGGAGATGGCTGCGGCGATCTCGCGCGGGGTCGGGTCCTCGATCGCGGCGACGACGGTCGCAAGGGTCGTTCCCACGACGGCTCCTCCCTCCTGGGGTGGGCAGGGGATGCTCACCCCGGCCAGGTTCGCGCGGTCGGACGCAGCCCACGGTGCGGGCGGCTGGGGCGGTCGCGAAGGTTTACGCCCGGGAAACGGTCGGGGTCCTCCGCGAAACCACGGAGAAATGTTCAAGGGCCAGGATAACAAACCTGGCGAGGGGGCCCGGGAGCGCGGACCGCCCTCCTGGAGCCCCGGACGAACCGTGACCGACCGGAGGAACGATGAGCGTGGTGCGCGTAGCCCTGACCCAGACCCCGTGGACCGGGGACAAGGAGTCGATGATCCTCCGGCACGAGGAGTACGCCCGGACGGCCGCGGCCGAGGGCGCCCAGGTCATCGCCTTCCAGGAGCTGTTCTACGGGCCGTACTTCGGCATCACGCAGGACCCGGCGTACTACGCCTACGCCGAGTCGGTCCCCGGCCCGACGGTCGAGCGCTTCGCGGCCCTGGCCAAGGAGCTCGGCCTGGTCATGGTCCTGCCGGTCTACGAGGAGGACCAGCCCGGGGTGCTCTACAACACCGCGGCCGTGGTCGACGCCGACGGCACCTACCTCGGCAAGTACCGCAAGCACCACATCCCGCACCTGCCCAAGTTCTGGGAGAAGTTCTACTTCCGTCCCGGCAACCTCGGGTACCCCGTCTTCGACACCGCGGTCGGCCGCATCGGCGTGAACATCTGCTACGACCGCCACTTCCCCGAGGGCTGGCGCATGTTCGGCCTCGCCGGCGCGCAGATCGTCTTCAACCCGAACGCCACGGCCCCCGGCATCTCGAACAAGCTCTGGGAGATCGAGCAGCCCGCCGCGGCGATCGCCAACGGGTACTTCGTCGCGGCGAACAACCGCGTCGGGGCCGAGACCAACGAGTACGGCGACGAGGCTGTGGCCTTCTACGGCTCCTCGTACGTCGTCGGCCCCGACGGCAGCTACGTGGGCGAGGTCGCGAGCTCGACCGAGGCCGGGGTGATCATCCGGGACCTGGACCTGGGCCAGATCCGTGAGGTGCGCGAGCGCTGGCAGTTCTTCCGCGACCGCCGCCCCGACGCCTACGGCGAGATCGTCGCGCCCTGATCGTCGAGCGGCCCGGGTCGACCAGCCCTGGCCCCTGAGCGTCTGACCCCGGAGGACACCCCATGACCACCCTCATCACGGGCGGCACGGTCGTGAGCGCGACCGGTCGCACCCAGGCCGACGTCCTGGTCGACGGCGAGACCATCGCCGCCGTCCTGAGCCCAGGCTCGACCCTGCTGGGCCACGACCTCGCCGTCGGCGTCGACCGCGTCATCGACGCGACCGGCAAGTACGTCGTCCCGGGCGGCATCGACGCCCACACCCACATGGAGCTGCCCTTCGGTGGCACCGCGGCCTCGGACACCTTCGAGACCGGCACCCGGGCCGCGGCCTGGGGCGGGACGACGACGATCGTGGACTTCGCGGTCCAGCGCGCCGGGGAGCGGGTCCAGGACGGGCTCGCCGCGTGGCACGCCAAGGCGGCCGGGCAGTGCGCGGTCGACTACTCCTTCCACCAGATCATCGGCGGGGTCGACGCCGACTCCCTCGCGGCCATGGACTCCCTGGTCGACGAGGGGATCACCAGCTTCAAGCTGTTCATGGCCTACCCGGGGGTCTTCTACAGCGACGACGCCCAGATCCTGCGGGCGATGCAGAAGTCCGCCGACCTCGGCCTGCTCACGATGATGCACGCCGAGAACGGTCCCGCGATCGACGTGCTCGTCGAGCAGCTCCTGGCCCAGGGCAAGACCGACCCGTACTACCACGGGGTCGCCCGCGCGTGGCAGATGGAGGCCGAGGCCACGCATCGCGCGATCATGCTCGGCCACCTCACCGGCGCACCGCTCT
Organism: Actinotalea soli; assembly: GCF_017565425.1. Lineage (GTDB taxonomy): Bacteria > Actinomycetota > Actinomycetes > Actinomycetales > Cellulomonadaceae > Actinotalea > Actinotalea soli. The sequence continues at coordinate 72,540 of NZ_JAGEMK010000003.1, read as the reverse complement.
ACGTGGTGCACGTGAGCGCCAAGCAGGCCGTCGAGCAGCTCGCGATCGCCCGGGACCGCGGCCAGAACGTCTTCGGCGAGACCTGCCCGCAGTACCTCTACCTGTCCCTCGAGGAGCACCTGGGGGCGCCGGGCTTCGAGGGGGCCAAGTACGTGTGCTCGACCCCCTTGCGCTCGCGGGCCGAGGGGCATCAGGACCACATGTGGCAAGGCCTGCGCACCAACGACCTGCAGATGGTCTCGACCGACCACTGCCCGTTCTGCATGAAGGGCCAGAAGGAGCTCGGCGTCGGCGACTTCTCCAAGATCCCCAACGGCATCGGCTCGGTCGAGCACCGCATGGACCTCATGTACCAGGGGGTCGTGACGGGGGAGATCACCCTCGAGCGGTGGGTCGAGATCACCTCGACCACCCCGGCCCGGATGTTCGGCATGTACGGCCGCAAGGGGGTCATCGCCCCCGGGGCCGACGCCGACGTCGTCGTCTACGACCCGCAGGGCCACACGAGCATCGGCCTCGGCAAGACCCACCACATGAGCATGGACCACTCGGCCTGGGAGGGCTTCGAGATCGACGGCCACGTCGACGTCGTCCTCTCGCGCGGCTCGGTCCTCGTCGACGAGGCCGGGTACCACGGGCGGCCCGGCCACGGGCAGTTCGTCAAGCGCGGCCTGTCCCAGTACCTGATCTGAGGAGCACCACCATGGACTTCGGCGTCGTCCTGCAGACGAACCCCCCCGCCTCGCGCACGGTCGAGCTCGCCCGCCAGGCCGAGACCCAGGGGTTCAGCCACGTCTGGACCTTCGACTCGCACCTGCTCTGGCAGGAGCCCTTCGTCATCTACTCGGCGATCCTCGCGGCGACCCGCAAGGTCGTGGTGGGACCGATGGTCACCAACCCCGCGACCCGGGACTGGACGGTCCTGGCCTCGCTGTTCGCGACGCTGAACGAGATGTACGGCAACCGCACGGTCTGCGGCATCGGCCGGGGGGACTCCGCGGTGCGCACCCTGAACGGGCGGCCCTCGAACCTGGCCACCCTGCGCGAGTCCATCCACGTGATCCGCGAGCTGGCCAACGACCGTGCGGTCGAGGTCAACGACCGCACGCTGCGCTTCCCGTGGAGCGCGGGCTCCGAGCTCGAGGTGTGGGTGGCCGCGTACGGGCCGCTGGCCCTCAAGCTCACCGGGGAGGTCGGCGACGGCTTCATCCTCCAGCTGGCCGACCCGGACATCGCCGCCTGGATGATCAAGGCCGTGCGGGACTCGGCCGAGAGGGCCGGCCGGGACCCGGACTCGGTCAGGTTCTGCGTGGCCGCCCCCATGTACGTGGGCAACGGGGACTCCCCGGCCGAGCGGGCGCACATGCGCGAGCAGTGCCGATGGTTCGGCGGGATGGTCGGCAACCACGTCGCGGACATCGTCACCAAGTACGGGTCGGGCTCGAGCGTCCCGAAGGCCCTGACCGACTACATCGAGGGCCGGCAGAGCTACGACTACAACGAGCACGGCCGGGCCGGCAACAGCCACGCCACGTTCGTCCCCGACGAGATCGTCGAGCGGTTCTGCCTGCTCGGGAGCCCGCGCGAGCACGTCGAGAAGCTCGAGGCCCTGCGGGAGCTCGGCGTGACCCAGTTCGCGGGCTACCTCCAGCACGACAACAAGGAGGAGACCCTGCGGATGTACGGCGAGCGCATCATCCCCGCGATGCGCGAGCACGTGGTGGCGACCGCATGACCCGTCGCCTGGCCGGCGCCGCGCTGGGCCTGGCCACCCTCGTGCTGCTCGCCGTGGTGTGGGAGCTCTACAAGTGGCTCGGTCCGGCGGACGGGTGGTCGATCGGCGAGGCCCGCGTGCTGCCGCGGACCAGCGACCTGGCCATGCCGCACACCTGGGAGATCCTCAGCCGGCTGGCTGACCCGCTCACCGCCGCCCCCGGTGCCCCGAGCCTGGCCCGGGCGGTCCTCGCGGCCGGCGCGTTCAGCTTCGGCATCGCCCTGCTGAGCTGGCTCCTCGGCGTCACCGTCGGGATCCTGCTGGCCCTGGGCATGCAGCGGCTGCGTGTGGTCGAGTCGGCCGTGCTGCCGCTGGTGATCCTCAGCCAGACCATCCCCCTCATCGCCCTGGCGCCGCTGGTGCGCGGCTGGGGGAGCAGGCTCTACCTCGGCCCGGTCGAGTGGGAGCCCTGGATGTCGGTCGCGGTGATCGCCTCCTACCTGGCCTTCTTCCCCGTGGCGGTCGGTGCCCTGCGTGGGCTGCAGTCCCCGGACACGATCCACGTCGAGCTCATGCGCTCCTACGGCGCGGGCTGGTGGGCGACCCTGCTCCGGCTGCGCCTGCCCGCGAGCGTGCCCCACCTGCTGCCCGCCCTGCGGCTCGCAGCGGCGAACGCCGTGGTCGGCACCGTCGTCGCGGAGGTCGCGACCGGGATCCCCGGCGGCCTGGGCCGGATGATCCTCGAGTTCGCCAACTTCGCGAGCAGCGACCCGGCCAAGCCCTGGGCCCCGCTGCTGGGCGCCGTCCTGCTCGGCCTGGTCGTCGCTGGTCTCGTGGCGCTGATCGGCCTGCCCCTGTCGAGGTTCCGCCGTGTGGAGGTGAGCGCATGACCACCCAGACCGCTCCGCAGCGCGAGGAGCACCCCCGTGGTGCCGTCGCGGTCGAGGTGACCGGGGCGACCCGGGTGTTCCAGGGCTCGGCCGGGACGGTGACCGCCCTCGACGGGGTCGACCTGACCGTCGGTGCGGGGGAGTTCGTCTCCCTCATCGGACCCTCGGGCTGCGGCAAGAGCACCCTGCTGCGTCTGATCGCGGACCTGGACCGGCCCAGCGCCGGGACCATCGAGGTCTTCGGCCGCACCGCCGAGCAGGCGCGGCTCGCCCACGACTACGGCATCGCCTTCCAGCAGGCGGGCCTGCTGCCGTGGCGTACCGTCCGGGCGAACATCGAGCTGCCCCTCGCGATGCACGGCACCGGCCGGGCCGCGCGCCGGGAACGCGCCGACTACCTCGTCGAGCTGGTCGGGCTCGCGGAGTTCGCCGACCACTACCCCGACCAGCTCTCGGGGGGCATGCAGCAGCGGGTCGCGATCGCTCGGGCCGTGGCCGAGGAGCCCAGCCTGCTCCTCATGGACGAGCCCTTCGGTGCCCTCGACGAGATGACCCGCGAGCGGCTGCAGGGTGAGCTGGTGCGGATCTGCGCCGAGACCCGGGCCGCCGTCGTCTTCGTGACGCACTCGATCCCCGAGGCGGTGTTCCTGTCCGACCGTGTCGTCGTGATGTCGGCCCGCCCGGGGCGGATCCGCGAGGTCGTCGACATCGACCTGACCCGGGCGGCCCGCAGCGACGAGGGGCTGCGGGAGGACGCGGCCTACTTCGCTGCCGTGACCCGGGTGCGCGAGGCCCTGCACCACGGCTCGCCCGCCCCGGCCCAGGGGGTCGAGCTGCGATGACGGCTGCGCGCACCGCCGCAGCCCGGGGCCTGCCCCCCGTGCTGCTCCTCGTGGCCCTCCTGGCCGCGTGGCAGACGGTGGTCGTCGTCGGGCAGGTCCCGGCCTTCCTGCTGCCCAGCCCGAGCGCGATCGGCTCCGAGCTCGTGGCGCTGTGGCCGACCATCAGCTCGGCCATCCTCGTGACCGGCGGCAACTCGCTGCTCGGGCTGCTCCTCGGAGCGCTGACCGGCGTCGCGGTCGCCGTGGTCGCGGGCCTGCTCCCGTCGGCGGACCGGATGCTCCAGCCCTTCGTCGCGGGCCTCGCCGTCGTGCCGATCGTGGCCCTGGCCCCCGTGCTCTACACGATGTACGGCGCCGCCTCGGAGGTCGCTCGCGTCATCGTCGCGGCCATCGCTGCCTTCGTCCCGGTCTTCGTCACCACCACGCGCGGCCTGCGCCAGGTGCGGCCGGTCCACCGCGACCTCATGCGGGCCTACGGGGCGACCCCGCGCCAGGCCACGGTCACGGTCACGGTGCCGACGGCCGTGCCCTTCGTGTTCACCGGGCTGCGTCTGGCCTCCTCCCTCGCGGTGATCTCGGCGATCGTCGCGGAGTACTTCGGCGGGCCACGCACGGGCATCGGATCCTTCATCACCACCGCCGCCGCAGGCAGCAACTACGCGCGGGCCTGGGCCTTCGTGGTCGGCGGGATCCTCGTCGGGCTCGCGTTCTACGGCGTCACCCTCGCGGCCGAGCACCTCGTGCGACGCCGTGCGGGACCACGGGCGCGGTGACGTCGCCACCCCCAGAGGTCCACCTGTCGAGGACGCCAGGTCGGTCGGTCATCAGCAGGCACGCAGGCACAGCAGAGGCAAGGGAAGGGTTGACATGACGAACCACAGGCGGACCCCCACCCGGGTGGGACTTGTCGGTCTCGCGGCGGCGCTCGTGCTCGCCGGGTGCACGGTCGCGGACGAGGACGGTGGCGGCGCGGACTCGCCCAGCACCGAGGGGGAGAGCACCGAGGCGCTCACCCCCGTGAGCCTGCAGCTGCAGTGGCTGACCCAGGCGCAGTTCGCGGGCTACTACGCCGCTCTCGAGGCCGGCTACTACGAGGAGGAGGGCCTCGACGTCGAGATCCTGCCCAGCGGAGGTGACATCGTCCCCCAGGACGCGCTCGCGGGCGGCGAGGTCGACTACGCGATCGCCTGGGTGCCCAAGGTGCTCGGCACGATCGAGCAGGGCGCGGACGTCGTCAACGTCGCCCAGATCTTCGAGCGGTCGGCCACCCTCCAGGTCGCCTTCGCCGACGCCGGCATCGAGAGCGTCGAGGACCTCGACGGCAAGGTCATCGGCAGCTGGGGCTACGGCAACGAGTGGGAGCTCTTCGCCGGGCTCAACCAGGCAGGGGTCGAGGACGTCGAGATCGTCCAGCAGGCCTTCGACATGAACGCCTTCCTGGCCGGCGACATCGATGCGGCCCAGGCCATGACCTACAACGAGTACGCCCAGCTCCTCGAGGCCGAGAACCCCGAGACGGGTGAGCTGTACCAGCCCGAGGACTTCGTCGTGATCGACTGGAACGAGGTCGGCACGGCGATGCTCCAGGACGCGATCTGGGCCGACGCCGAGCGGCTCGAGTCCGACCCCGGGTACGCCGAGACCACCGTCAAGTTCCTCAAGGCCTCGATCCGCGGGTGGATCGACGCCCGGGACGACGCCGCGGCCGCGGCCGAGACGGTCACGGCTGCGGGGTCGACCCTCGGTGCCAGCCACCAGCTGTGGATGACGAACGAGGTCAACAAGCTGATCTGGCCGAGCTCGACCGGCGGGATCGGCACGATCGACCCGGCCGCGTGGGAGGCGACCGTCGCGATGGCCCTCGAGACCTCGAACGAGACCGGGGCCACGATCATCTCCGAGGAGCCCGCCGAGGACGCGTACACCAACGAGTACGTCGAGCAGGCCCTGGCCGAGCTCGCCGAGGAGGGCCTGGACGTGGTGGGCGAGGACTTCGAGCCGATCGAGGTCGCGCTGAACCCGGGCGGCGCCTGACCAGCAGCGACGTCGACGCCTCCTCGGCGTCGCGCTGCCGAGCCCCTCGGGGTGGGGCCCACGGTCGGTCACGGCCAGCCGGTGGGTCCCACCCTGCCCTGCACTGCTCTGGAATGGTTGGGACATGAACGACATCGACGACGCCGGCGAGACGGCCCGGCGGCTCGACCGCACGCACGTCTTCCACTCGTGGTCGGCCCAGGGGGACCTGGCCCCGATGGTGGTGGACCACGGGCGCGGGACGGAGGTGTGGGACGCCGGGGGACGCCGGTACCTGGACTTCTCGAGCCAGCTGGTCAACCTCAACGTCGGGCACCAGCACCCGCGGGTCGTCGCAGCCATCCAGGCCCAGGCCGGCGAGCTCGCGACGATCGCCCCGGCCCACGCGGTGCGGGTGCGTGGCGAGGCGGCGCGCCGGATCTCCGAGCGGGCCCCTGAGGGCTTCCACAAGGTGTTCTTCACCAACGGCGGGGCCGACGCCAACGAGAACGCGATCCGGATGGCGCGGTTGCACACCGGGCGGGACAAGGTGCTCTCGGCCTACCGCTCTTACCACGGCAACACGGGCGCCGCGGTGGTCGCGACCGGGGACTGGCGCCGGGTGCCCAACGAGTACGCCCGGGGCCACGTGCACTTCTTCGGGCCGTACCTCTACCGCAGCGACTTCTGGGCCACGACCCCCGAGCAGGAGACCGAGCGCGCCCTGCACCACCTCCAGCGGGTCATCGAGGCCGAGGGCCCGGGCTCGATCGCCGCAGTCCTGCTCGAGACGGTGGTCGGCACCGGCGGGGTGCTCGTCCCGCCACCCGGGTACCTGGCCGGGGTGCGCGCGCTGACCGAGCGCTACGGGATCACCCTCGTCCTGGACGAGGTGATGGCCGGGTTCGGTCGCACGGGGTCGTGGTTCGCCCTCGAGCACCACGACGTGCGCCCCGATCTCATCACCTTCGCCAAGGGGGTCAACTCGGGCTACGTCCCGGTGGGCGGCGTGCTCCTCTCCGACGAGATCGCCGCCACCTTCGAGGACCGCGTGTTCCCCGGGGGGCTGACCTACTCGGGTCACCCGCTCGCGATGGCCTCGATCGTCGCGACCCTGGACGCCATGGCCGAGGAGGGGATCGTCGAGAACGCGGCCCGCATCGGCGCCCAGGTGCTCGGTCCGGGGCTCGCGGCCCTCGCCGAGAAGCATCTCGTCGTCGGTGAGGTCCGGGGGGTGGGGGTCTTCTGGGCCCTCGAGCTCGTCGCGGACCGCACCACGCGCGAACCGCTCGCCGCGCCCGCGGTCGGCGCCCTCACGACGGACCTCACCCGGCGGGGGCTGCTGCCCTTCGTCGCCGAGAACCGCGTCCACGTGGTGCCCCCCTGCGTCGTGACCGACGCCGAGGTGCACGAGGCCCTCGAGGTGTACGACGCTGCCCTGACCCAGATCGAGAAGGAGCTCCACCCATGAACCCACGTGCCGTCGTCACCGGCGCCTCCTCGGGCATCGGCGCCGCCACCGTCAGGAGGTTGCGCGCCGAGGGGTGGGCCGTCGTGGCCGTCGCCCGACGCGCCGAGCGCCTCGCCGAGCTCGCCTCGGAGACAGGGGCGGAGCCCTTCGCGGCTGACATCACGGTCGCGGAGGACGTCGCCCGCCTCGCGGCGCACCTCGAGCAGACGGGGGGCGTGACCTCGCTGGTGAACAACGCGGGGGGCGCGATCGGTCTCGAGCCGGTGGCCGAGGCGGACCCCGAGACGTGGCGGCGGATGTACGAGGTCAACGTCCTGGGGACCTTGCGCGTGACCCAGGCCCTGCTGCCCCAGCTCGTCGCCAGCGGGCGGGGCGACGTGCTCGTGGTGACCTCGACCGCGGGGATCGCCCCGTACGAGGGCGGGGCGGGCTACACCGGTGCCAAGCACGCCGAGCGCATGCTCACCACCACGCTGCGCCTGGAGCTGATCGGGCAGCCGGTGCGGGTCATCGACATCGCCCCGGGCAACGTCGCGACCGAGGAGTTCTCCCTCGTGCGGTTCGGCGGGGACGCCGAGCGCGCGGCGAAGGTGTACGAGGGGTACGAGCCGCTCCTGGCCGAGGACGTCGCCGACGTCATCGCCTTCGCGCTGACGCGCCCGCACCACGTCAACATCGACACCCTGGTGGTCCGGCCGCGGGCACAGGTCTCGAACACCCAGATCGCCCGGCGGGCCTGAGCGGCGCGAGGTTCGGGGCGGCCGTGGGTCCTCGAGGTCGAGGCCCGACGGCCGCCCCGGTCTCCGGCGAGGGGACCGCCCCCGCCGACCACGAACCAGGACCAACGTCCCGGATCGTGGGACGAGGGTTCCCACGTCATGGATGGCCTGTCACAGTCGTGACATGACTCCCGCCCGGCTGCTTCTCGTGCCCAGCGACATCGTCGCGGCGCGAATGTGCATGCCCGCGGGAGCCTCGGCGTCGTCCTGTCTCTGACACGACGCCCGGCGAGACGGCTCGCCCCACCGGATCCGGTCGACTGACGCACTCGCGCGTCCGTCGCTGAGGCGTCGACGACAGCGTCGGCAGCTCCCGGTCAGCCGCGGCTCCCGCCCCACCCTGCCTCCCTCGACGGACGCACCCCTGCGCGCACGCGCCGACCCCGTCGCCGGGCTCTGACGCCCGGTCGCGGTCGGCTCTCGACGTGCCTCTCGGCCGACCACGGCGAGCGCTCCGACGTACCCGAGCGCCCCGCCGGTCCCGGCCGCACCCGGACCACATGGCCCTACCCAGCTGTACCCGAAAGATCCCGGCACCTCCCTCGCGGCGACAGCCGCACCGTTCGAAAGGGCAGATCGAATGGCCTCCGTCCTCATCCTCACCGGCAGTCCCTCCACGGTCTCGCGGACCGCGGCCCTCGCGGGTCACGTGGCCGACGACCTCGTCGCCGAGGGCCACGAGGTGCAGGTCCTGCACCTGCGGGACCTTCCTGCCGAGGCGGTCCTCACGGCCGACACGGCTCACCCGTCGATCGCTGCGGCGGTCCGCGCCGTCATCGCGGCGGACGCCCTGGTCGTCGCGACCCCGATCTACAAGGCCTCCTACTCGGGGCTGCTCAAGGTCTTCCTCGACCTGCTCCCGCAGTCGGCGCTCCAGGGCAAGGCGGTGCTGCCGCTGGCGACCGGGGGCACCGTCGCGCACCTGCTCGCGATCGACTACTCGCTGCGGCCCGTGCTCGTGTCCCTCGGGGCCCGGCACATCACCACCGGTCGCTTCGTCCTCGACGCGCACATCGACCACCGCTCGGGCGGGCCCGTCATCGTCGACGACGCGACCATCGCCTGCCTGGACCGCACGAGCGCCGCGTTCCGCGCCGAGCTGCGGTCGCCGGACGCTCAGCTCAGCGCCCTCGCCGCCGCGACCGCCTGACCGCCCCCGACCACGCCCCACCCTGCCGAGACCGTCACCACCAGGAGACAGCCATGACCAAGCAGATCCACGTCAACGCCTTCGAGATGGCCACCCCGGGGCACATCAACCACGGTCTGTGGCGGGTACCGGGCAACCGTCGCACCCAGTACAAGGACCTCGGCTACTGGACCGACCTCGCCCAGCTGCTCGAGCGCGGGCTCTTCGACGCGGTCTTCCTGGCCGACGTCGTCGGCACCTACACGACCTACCGCGGCGACCGTCGAGCCGCCCTCAAGGCCGGCATGCAGGTCCCGAACATCGACCCGGCCTTCGTCGTCCCGGCCATGGCCGCTGTCACCAGGCACCTGGGCTTCGCGGTCACCTCGAGCACGAGCTACGAGCCACCCTTCAGCCACGCCCGACGGCTCTCGACCCTGGACCACCTGACCGGGGGCCGCCTGGCCTGGAACGTGGTCACCGGCTACCTGCCCGACGCCGCGCGGAACTACGGCCTGCCCGAGCAGGTCAAGCACGACGAGCGCTACGCCATCGCCGAGGAGTACCTCGAGGTCGTGTACCGGCTGCTCGAGTCCTCCTGGGAGGACGACGCCGTGGTGCTCGACGGGGCCGAGCACACCTACACCGACCCGGACAAGGTCCACGAGATCGGCTTCGAGGGCGAGCACTTCCAGGTGGCCGGCCCGCACCTGTCCGAGCCCTCGCCCCAGCGCACGCCCGTGCTCTACCAGGCGGGGACCTCGAGCCGGGGCAAGGCCTTCGCGGCTCGGCACGCCGAGGCCGTGTTCCTCCTGCCCCGGGACGACGCCCAGGCCCGCGAGGAGATCGCGGACCTGCGTCGGCTCGCGGTCGAGGCAGGGCGATCCCCCGAGCACGTCAAGGCCTTCATCGGCGTCGAGGTGGTCGTCGGCCGCACCCAGGCCGAGGTCGACCAGAAGATCGCCCTGCTCGTCGAGCACCGCGACGTCGAGGGGCACCTGGTGCTCTTCAGCGGCTGGGCCGGCATCGACCTCTCGGGGGACGACACCGACTCCTACCTCGAGTACCGCGGCGGGGACGCGATGCAGACCTTCGAGCGGATGTGGTCCGAGGGTGAGGACCGCAAGAAGGTCGGCGAGCTCGTGCAGCACCTCTCGCGGCCCGAGAACAACACGTTCTTCGTGGCGGGGACCCCTGAGCAGGTCGCCGACCGGATCGAGGAGATCATCGACGGCACCGACGCCGACGGGATCAACCTCATCCAGCACCTCTCGCCTGCGACCTTCGCGGACTTCGTCGACCTCGTCGTCCCCGAGCTCCAGCGCCGTGGTCGCTACCGCACGGCCTACACCCCCGAGGAGACCCTCCGTGAGCGGCTCTTCGGCACGGGGAACGCCCGCGCGCTGCCGGACCACCCGGCCGCGACCCACCGGCCCGCCGTCGAACCCGTCGGCTGAGGGAACGCGCCCTCAGGGGCACCGACCTGGCCCCGAGGGGCCACGAGAGCAGGGGGCAACCATGAGCAGGACCCGCACCACCACCGCACGACGACAGTGCCGTCACGGTGCCCGATCACCCAGGAGCAGCCTCGCCGAACCTCGACCCGAGGCCGGTCCACCGGCTGGGACGGGCTGCGCACCGCCTGCGCCGAGCGGGCTCCCGGGCTGGTCGCGCCGGGTCCAGGAGGTCGCGGCGCTGATCGAGGCCACCGCTCCCGGACCCGGCGGTGCCCGTGATCTGGGGGACGCCGTCGGCCTGCTCCGGCGCGCGGGCCTGGTCACCCTGCTCGGCCCGGTGGCGCAGGGGGCCGCCGGGCTGGGCTGGGGGACCGCCCTGCGCGCGGTGCGCCGGATCGCCGAGGCCGACGGGTCCGTCGGGCGCGCGCTGGGCGAGCACTACGTGTGGTCCGGTCTGCCCGCCTTCCAGGGGACCGCCGGACAGGCCGAGGAGATCCTCGCGAACTCGACCCGTGCGGGGTGGTTCTTCGGGGCCGCGATCGACCTGCGCGAGGGCGGCCTGGTGGCTTTCGACACCGGCCTGGACCTGGAGTTCTCGGGGTGGTCGGCCAGCTCGACGGGGGCCGCAGCCGGCGACGTCATCTGGCTCGGTGCCACGGTCGCTGGCCACGCCGACCCGGTCCTCGCACTGGTGCCCGCCCGCCATCACGGCCTCACCTTCGACGAGACCGCCGTCCAGGCCCGTCCCGGGGGCGCGGGGGAGGGCGGCGTGACGGTGGACCGCGTGGTCCTGCCGTGGTCGGCGGCCCTCGGCCGGGTCGAGAAGGAGCAGCGGCCGCGGCCGTACCGCCCCCTGACGCCCCTCGCCCTCGAGCTGGTGGAGGTCAACCTGCACCTCGGTGCCGCGCGGGCCGTGCTGCGCGGGACCTCCGCGGCCGGGGGGCCCAGGACCGACGACGGTCTGCTCGCCCTGCTCGACCACGTCACGACCCTCGCCGACCGGGCCGGCGACCTCCTCGAGGATCTCGTCCTGATCCCTGGTGCCGTGACTCCCGGGGACCGGGAGGACCTCGTCGCCCGGGTCGCCGAGGCCGCGCGAGGTGCGGCGGGCCTCGGGCCCGAGGTGACCGCCTCGACGAGGGCCGGCCCCGCAGGGTCCTGCCCGCACGCGACGAGCTTCGGCCCCACCCAGGGCTGAGCAGCGGCGTCGGGTGGACCTGGCAGTCCACCCGACGCCTGTCCCGCCGGTAGCCGCCGGCGGTCACGCAGCACCCGCCCCGAGGGGCCGGTGCCTTCCACGCAAGGAGCAGTATCCGATGTACCCGACCCTGAGCACCACCCTCCGTCCGGACCCGGCCCTCACCGGGCACGAACGCCGGGTCCGACCTGATCCGTCCCGGCGCGCGCGTCGGGCAACCGGTCTCGGCCTCCTGCTGCCGGTGGCCCTCGCAGCCTGCGGCACCACCGCGACCGGCGCCGACCCCGGTGAGGCGACGACCCGGGTCGACGGCGGCACCATCGTGTACGCCCACGACCAGGAGCCGCCCTGCCTCTACGGCGGCTGGGTCCAGCAGGCCTACCTGTCCCGGCAGGTCCTGGACTCGTTGGTCTCCCAGGCCGAGGACGGCGAGATCGTGCCCTGGCTCGCGACCGCGTGGACGGTCTCGGAGGACCAGCTGACCTGGACCTTCACCCTCGCCGAGGGGGTCACCTTCACCGACGGCACGGCCCTGGACGCCGCAGCGGTGAGCCGCAACCTCGAGTACTGGCTCGAGGAGGGCGGGAACAGCACCGTCGCGGCGTACCTGGCGCGGTACTACGCCGACAGCCGGGCGATCGACCCGGTCACCCTGGAGATCACGCTCACCGAGCCCTACGCCCCGCTGCTCCCGGCCCTCTCCCAGGCGTACTTCGGCATCCAGTCCCCGGCTTCCCTCGAGCGCCCGGACGAGGAGATCTGCGAGGCGCCCATCGGCAGCGGGCCCTTCGTGGTCGAGGGCTGGGACCGCGGGGACGCCGTCCACTTCACCCGCAACCCCGACTACGACTGGGCCCCCGAGAACGCCCTGCACCAGGGACCCGCCTACGTCGACGGGATCGAGTGGCGCTTCGTGCACGACCCGGTCGCGCGGTTCGGTGCGCTGGGGACGGGAGAGGCCCACGTCGTGTACGACGTCCCGACGCCCCAGTGGGAGGTGGCCGAGGCCCGGTTCGACGTCCAGCAGTACATCACCCCGGGCCGTCCGGTGGCCCTGGGGCTCAACACGGTGGAGGGCCCCTTCGCCGACCGTCTGGTGCGGCAGGCCTTCGCCTTCGGCACCGACCGGGAGGCTGCGGTGACCAGCGCCTTTCACGGGGTGATCCCCTACGAGGGCAACGGGTCGATCAGCCAGAGCACACCCGGCTACAACGCCGAGGCCGCCGACGACTACCCCTACGACCTCGACCGGGCGGTCGCCCTCCTCGAGGAGGCCGGCTGGACCGAGGTCGACGCCGAGGGGGTCCGGACCCGCGAGGGCGAGCGCCTCGAGGTGAGCATCGTCTACGGGGCCGGCTCGATCATCACCGCCGAGGGCACGACGGTGCTGCAGAACATCCAGGACCAGGCCAAGGCCGCCGGCTTCGCAGTCACCCTGGTCCCAGCCACCCGTGAAGAGCTCTTCTCCGGGAAGTACTCGGGCCCTGAGACCTACGACGCCAAGCCCGGCTACTGGACCAGCCCCACCGCTGGGGTCCTGCACATCACCTTCCGCCAGCACCTCGAGGACAGCCCCAACTTCAGCAACTCGAGCTTCTACAACGACCCCGAGCTCGAGGAGATCATCGTCGAGGCGAACTCGACCCTCGACCCCACCGAGCAGGACCGGCTCTACGGCCAGGCCCAGCAGATCATCAGCGACCAGGCCGCGAGCATCGGCCTCTACACCCAGACGACCTCGATCGCCGTCGGCCCCGAGCTCCGGGACGTGTGGCTCGAGGACTCGCAGGGTGAGCCCGTGTTCCACGACGCCCACTTCGTCGAGTGAGCGCCCCGACGACGCTGCCGACGGAGCGCCCCGACCAGGCCTCCCCAGGCGGCGGCACGGGCGAGGCGCCGCGGGGCCCGGAGCCCTCCGGTACCCCACGCCGCACCTCGCCGCGTGCGGTCCTGACACGGCTGGTGAGCCGGGTGCTCGGTGCTGCGCTCGTGCTGCTCGGTGCGGCCACGGTGGTGTTCGCCGTCCAGACCCTCCTGCCCGGGGACCGCGCGACCCTGCTGCTCAACCTCCAGACCGGCGAGGCGATCGAGCGCACCCCCGAGGAGCTCGCGCCGATCAACGCCCGCTTCGGCTTCGACGACCCTGTGCTGGTGCAGTACGGGAGCTACGTGGGGGGCCTGCTGCGCGGCGACCTGGGGACCTCGTTCCAGCAGCACGAGCCGGTCACCCAGGTGATCGGGGGCCAGATCCTGCCCACCGTCCAGCTGGCCCTCGGCGCGCTGGTCCTGGCCTGGGTCCTGTCCCTGATCACCGTTCTGGCGACCGCCGGACGGCGACGCTGGATCGCGGGGCTCGGCTCAGGGCTCGAGGCCGTCGCCGCGAGCCTGCCGCACTACTGGCTGGGGGTGATCCTGCTCGTCGTCCTCGCGGTCCAGGCCGGATGGTTCCCGGTCATGGGCGGGACGGACCTGGCCGCCACGGTCCTGCCGGTGCTGACCCTCGCCATCCCGCTGGCCGGGTTCCTGGGGCAGGCCACCCGGGACGAGCTCGACCGCGTGCTCGAGCAGCCCTTCGTCCTCTCGGCCCGCACCCGCGGCATGGGGGACGCCGCCGTCCGGGTCCGCCACGCCCTGCGTCACGCGGTGGTCCCGGCGGTCACCCTCTCGGGCTGGGCCCTCGGCTCGCTGCTGTCCGGGGCGGTCATCGCCGAGTCGGTCTTCTCCCGCCCCGGCCTCGGCCAGGTGCTCGTGACCGCCGTCGACTCCCGGGATCTGCCCGTGGTGGGCGGCGTGGTGATCTTCGTGGCCCTCGTCTACGTGGTCGCGAACCTGCTCGTCGACCTCGCCTACACCGTCATCGACCCGAGGAGGCGACCGTGACCACCCCCGGGAGCACGACCACCCCCAGCACCGCGGGCCCCGCGGGCCCCGCGACCCTGACCGACAGGGCCCGCGCCGGGTTCGCGTCCGCGCGACCTCCCCGGCTCGCGACCCTGCTGTCCCTCGCCGTGCTCGGCTTCGTCGCGGTCGCCGCCCTGGCCCCCGGGCTCCTCGCCCCCGGGGACCCCACGGCCATCCGGCTCGACCAGGCGCTGCAGTCCCCCTCGGCGACCCACCTGCTGGGCACCGACCAGTCCGGCCGGGACCTGTACACCCGGGTGGTCCACGGCGCCCGCGAGTCCCTGACGATCGGTCTCGGTGCCACCGCCCTGGCCATGGCGCTCGCGGTGACCCTCGGCGTCGCCTCGGGCCTCGGCGGCAGGGTGACGGACCGGGTCATCGGCGGGGCCCTCGAGGTGGCCTTCGCCTTCCCGGTGATGCTGCTGGCCCTGCTCCTGGTCGCCGTGCGCGGGCCGTCGAGCGCGACCCTCGTGATCGCGGTCGGGATCGGCTCCGCGCCCGGGTACGCCCGGATGGTGCGCGGGCAGGTCCTCGCGGTCCGGCGCGAGCCGTACGTCGAGGCTGCTGCGGCACTGGGGCACCCGCGCCACCGCGTCGTGCTGCAGCACGTCCTGCCCAACGCCGTCCGCCCGCTGCTCGCGATCGCGACCCTCGGTGTGGGGCAGTCGATCGTGTGGGCCTCGGGCCTGGCCTTCCTGGGCATGGGGGTCGCGCCCCCGTCCCCCGAGTGGGGCGCCCTGCTCGAGGCCGGGCGCATGTACGTCACGACGGCGTGGTGGCTCGAGGTGGTGCCCGGCCTCGCGATCGTCGCGGTCGCGGTCGCCCTGACGACCCTCGGCCGCACCCTCCAGCAACGACTCGAAGGAGCACCCTCATGACCCTCGCCCTGACCGACGCAGCCCCTGGGACGAGGACCCTGCCTGAGCGGCGCGGGACCCCGATGCTGCGGGTCGAGAACCTGCGGGTCGGCTTCGGGCGGGGAGCCGAGCGGACCGAGGTGGTCCGCGGGGTGTCCTTCGAGCTCTCGCCCGGGCGCTGCCTCGCCGTGGTCGGAGAGTCCGGCTCGGGCAAGAGCGTCACGGCCCGCACCCTGGTCGGCCTCACCGGACGCGGGTCCCACGTGCGGGCCGACCGGCTCGAGCTCGACGGGGCGGACCTGCTCGGGCTGGGCGAGCGCGCCTGGCGTCGGGTGCGTGGTCGCCGGATCGGCATGGTCCTGCAGGACGCGCTGGTCTCCCTGGACCCCTTCCGCACCGTGGGGGCCGAGATCGCCGAGCCGTTGCGGCTGCACCGGTGGGGATCGCGGTCCGAGCGTGCGGCTCGCGTGCTCGAGGTGCTCGAGGAGGTCGGCGTCCCCGAGCCCGGGCTCCGCGCGCGGCAGCGGTCGGACGAGCTCTCGGGAGGGCTGCGCCAGCGGGCCCTCATCGCCTCGGCCCTCGCCCTGGACCCCCGGCTGGTGATCGCCGACGAGCCGACCACCGCCCTCGACGTGACCGTCCAGGCCCAGGTGCTCGACCTGCTCGCCGCCTCCAAGCGCCGTGGCACGGCCGTCCTCCTCATCAGCCACGACCTGTCGGTCGTCGCGCGCCTGGCCGACGAGGTCTGCGTGATGCGGGACGGCGAGGTCCTCGAGCACGGCCTGACCGAGGAGGTGCTGCGGCGCCCGGCCCACCCCTACACCCGGTCGCTGCTCGACGCCGTCCCCTCGGCGGCCACCCGGGGAGCGCGGCTGGCGCCCTCGACGCCGGGCGCCCGGCTGCGCGCGACCCCCGCCCCTGCTCCCGGCCCCACCGTCGAGGAGCGACCCGTGCTGACGGCCACGGACCTCGTCAAGAGGTTCCGCGGTCCGGACGGCGTCGAGCGCACCGTGGTGGACGGCGTCTCCTTCGAGCTCGCCGCGGGGGAGACCCTCGGCATCGTCGGGGAGTCAGGGTCGGGCAAGACGACCACGGCCCGGCTGGCCCTGGCCCTGCTCGAGCCCGACGGCGGGGAGGTGCTGCTCGACGGGGCGCCGTGGAGCGCGGCGAGCCCTGCCGAGCGACGGCCGCGCCGCCGTCGGGTCGGGGTCGTCTACCAGGACCCGCTGAGCTCCTTCGACCCACGCTGGGACGTGGCCAGGGTCCTGGCCGACGCCGCGGCGACCGACCTCGAGCCGCCGCGGGGCCCCGCCGCCGTCCGGGCGCGGTCCGTCGAGCTCCTCGAGCAGGTGGGCCTGGGAGCCGAGCACCTCGCACGGCACCCCTTGCGCCTGTCCGGGGGGCAGCGGCAGCGCGTGGCGATCGCCCGTGCCCTCGCTCCCCGGCCCGACGTCGTCGTGTGCGACGAGCCTGTCTCCGCCCTCGACGTCTCGGTGCAGGCCCAGGTGCTGGACCTGCTGACCGACCTGCAGCGCAGCCTCGGGGTCGCCTACCTGTTCATCTCCCACGACCTGGGGGTGATCCACCACCTCAGCGACCGCGTCCTGGTGATGAAGGACGGGCACGTGGTCGAGGAGGGGGCGACCGAGGAGGTCCTCACCGCCCCGCGGCACGAGTACACCCGTCGCCTGCTGTCCGCCCTGCCCGCGCTGCCCGGCGCGCCAGGACCTCGCCGCGAGGCCCACGACCCCCGCTGACCCACCGAACGTACGGAGACGAGAGCACCATGGCACCGACCTCGCGCGACCCCCGACCCATCGGCTTCAACCTGTTCGAGATGGCCTGCGTCGGGCACATCTCGCACGGCCTGTGGGTCCACCCGGAGAACTCCCGGCACCGCTTCAACGACCTCGACTTCTGGGTCGACCAGGCCCGGCTCGCCGAGGAGGGCCTGCTCGACGCGATCTTCCTGGCCGACGTCATCGGCACCTACGACGGGTACCGGGCCGGTCCCGAGACGGCCTTGCAGGAGGCCGTGCAGATCCCCAGCAACGACCCCCTCCTGGTCATCCCCGCGATGGCCGCCGCGACCCGTCACCTCGGCTTCGCGGCGACCTTCTCGACCACCTACGAGCCGCCCTTCGCCTTCGCCCGTCGCGCCAGCACCCTGGACCACCTGACCAAGGGCCGGTTCGGGTGGAACGTGGTGACCTCCTACCTGCCCAACGCGGCTCGCAACTTCGGCCTGCCGGGGGAGGTCGAGCACGACACCCGGTACGCGATCGCCGACGAGTACCTCGACGTCCTCTACAAGCTGTGGGAAGGCTCCTGGGACGACGACGCCGTGGTCCAGGACCGCGAGAACCACGTCTACACCGACCCTGCCAAGGTGCGGTACATCGACCACGTCGGCGAGCACTTCTCGGTCGCCGGCCCGCACCTGGCGCAGCCCTCGGCCCAGCGCACCCCGGTGATCTTCCAGGCAGGCAGCTCGTCCACCGGCAAGGCCTTCGCGGCCAAGCACGCCGAGGGCGTCTTCGTCGGGGGCTACGACCTCGAGTCCTACCGGCAGAACGTGGCCGACCTGCGTCGGCTCGCGGTCCTCGAGGGCCGCGAGCCGACCGACGTCAAGACCTACGCCATGGCGGTGGTGATCGTCGGACGCACCCGCGCCGAGGCCGAGCGCAAGGCCGAGGAGTTCGAGCGCCTGTCCCGGGCCGAGGGGTACCTGGCCCATGCCGGTGGTGGGGGCATCGACCTCGCGGCCTATCCCCGGGACGCCCTCATGAGCGAGGTGCTGGCCCAGGAGGCGGCCGCGGGCCGGGACCGGACCAGCCGCACGCGCTTCTTCCGGGCCGAGGGGACCGTGGCCGACGCCCTGCGCGAGGTCACCCGCTTCGACCGGCCGCCCTTCTTCGCGATCGGGACACCGAGCGAGGTGGTCGACGAGATCGAGGGCTGGGTGCGCGAGACCGATCTCGACGGCTTCAACCTGCGCCAGTTCCTCACCCCGGGCACCCTCGAGGACTTCGTCGAGCTCGTCGTTCCCGAGCTGCAGCGCCGAGGTCTCTACCGCACGCGGTACGAGGAGTCGACCCTGCGCGAGCGGCTCTTCGGTCCCGGGCGGGCGCGCCTGCCGGACACCCACCACGGGGCCCGGTACCGGGGCGGGGCCAACCTCGGTCCCGCCGGGGTCCCGCGCGTCGTGACCGCCGCCCTCGCGCGGTGACGCAGGACGCGGTGATGCAGGGAGCGGGCTCAGACCTTCCCGTAGCGCGCGCGGAAGAACGAGTAGACCCCGTACGCCGCCAGCCCGAGGGCGACGAGCACCAGGAGGACCTGGCCGAAGGGGGCCTCGAGGATGGTCTGCAGCGCGCCGTCCAGCCCCTGGGCCTCCTCGGGGTCGTGGGTCACGGCAGCCCAGCCGAAGAGCCCGCCGACCACCGCGAGCGCGATGCCCTTGGCCACGTAGCCGGCGCGGCCCGCGCGCTCGCCCCACGTCCCGGGGTGGCGCTGCAGGTCCTCGAGGAACTTCTTCTTCCAGCCCTTGACGACGTGGTAGACCCCGACGGCGATGATCCCGAGACCGACCAGGCCCACCAGCACCCGGCCGAAGGGCTGCTCCATGAGGGTCGCCGTCAGGCTCGTCGTCTGCTCGTCGCCGCTCGAGCCGGACCCCGAGCCCTGGACGCTGCGGAACGCCGTCACCGCGAGCACGGCGTAGACGACGGCCTTGGCCCCGGCCTTGACCCGGTCTCCTGCGCTGTCGCGCACCGCGACCTCGCTCAGCTGCCACAGGGCCAGCAGGACGAAGCCGACCACGATCAGCCACAGCAGGACAGACCCGATCGCCGTCGAGCCGAGCTGGGCGAGGGCCCCGGACTGGTCGGCGTCGCCGCTCGAGCTCCCGAGGGCCAGCTGCAGGGCGAGCCATCCCAGGACGAGGTGGAGCACCCCGTTGGCGGCGTACCCGAGGCGGGCGCCCTTCTCGACGACGGGGTGGTCGCCCGCCTCGGCGGCGGCGGAACGTGCGGAGTGAGTCATGGCGGACAGGATGGCACCGGGCCCCGTGTGGCGCTCGGTGAGCCTCGGGCGGGTATCATCACCGGCACAGGCGTCGACCCGGCCATCACCGGCGAGCCTCCGGAGGAACAGGGACGCGGTCTCAGGACGCGGCCCCCAGTAGAACCGGACGGGTGGGCCCGTGACAGCCCGCCGACGAGCGGTCGGTCCCCGGCACGGGGAGCCGGCAAGCGGGGTGGTACCGCGGTGCTCCGGTCCTCGGACCGGGTCGTCGTCCTCGCACGATGCAGCACAGCCAGCACCGTGACGACCGTACCGTGAGCACCAGGAGCCCCCGATGGCCTACCCCCTGCACCGCCCGAGCACCGACGGGCCCGGCGGCGTCCCTGCCTCCCCGGACCTGCCCGCCCTCGAGGACGAGGTGCTCGCGTACTGGCGCACCGACGGGACGTTCCAGGCCTCGATCGACCAGCGTGAGGCCGGCGAGCACGGTGCCAACGAGTTCGTGTTCTACGACGGTCCGCCCTTCGCCAACGGGCTTCCGCACTACGGGCACCTGCTCACGGGCTACGCCAAGGACGTCGTCGGCAGGTTCCAGACCCAGCGCGGGCGCCGCGTCGAGCGTCGCTTCGGCTGGGACACCCACGGCCTGCCCGCCGAGCTCGAGGCCGAGCGGGTGCTGGGCATCACCGACAAGTCCCAGATCGACGAGATGGGCATCGAGGCCTTCAACACGACCTGCCGGGAGTCGGTGCTCCGCTACACCGACGAGTGGCAGGAGTACGTCACCCGCCAGGCTCGCTGGGTCGACTTCGAGCACGACTACAAGACCCTCGACGTCACCTACATGGAATCGGTGATCTGGGCCTTCAAGCAGCTCTACGACAAGGGGCTCGCCTACGAGGGCTACCGGGTGCTGCCCTACTGCTGGCGGGACGAGACCCCGCTGTCGAACCACGAGCTGCGCATGGACGACGACGTCTACGCCTCGCGCCAGGACCCCGCCCTGACCGTCGGCCTCCGGCTCGAGACCGGTGAGCTGGCCCTCCTGTGGACCACGACGCCGTGGACCCTGCCCTCCAACCTGGCCCTCGCCGTCGGCCCCGAGATCGAGTACGTGGTGGTGGCCCCGGGTGAGGGGTCGGCCCTGGCCGGGGAGCGCGTGCTGCTGGCCGCATCACGGCTCGCCTCCTACGCCCGGGAGCTCGGTGAGGACCCCCAGGTGCTCACGACGGTCCGCGGGGCCGAGCTCGCGGGGCGCCGTTACACCCCGCCCTTCGGGTACTTCGAGGGCCGTCCGAACGCTCACCAGGTGCTCCTGGCGGACTTCGTCACGACCGAGGACGGCACCGGTCTGGTCCACCTGGCCCCCGCGTTCGGCGAGGACGACATGGCCGTGTGCGCCGAGGCAGGCATCACCCCGGTGGTGCCGGTCGACAGCAAGGGACGGTTCACGGCCGAGGTCCGTGACTACGCCGGGCGGCAGGTCTTCGAGGCCAACCCCCAGGTGATCGCCGACCTCAAGGCCGGGACGGGCCCGCTCGCCGCCGTGGCCCAGGCCCAGCGCGCCGTCGTCGTGCGGCACGAGACGTACGACCACTCCTACCCGCACTGCTGGCGGTGCCGGAACCCCCTCATCTACAAGGCGGTCTCGAGCTGGTTCGTGCGCGTGACCGAGTTCCGCGACCGCATGGTCGAGCTCAACGAGCAGATCACCTGGGTCCCGGACCACATCCAGGAGGGGCAGTTCGGCAAGTGGCTCTCCGGGGCCCGTGACTGGTCGATCTCGCGCAACCGCTACTGGGGGACCCCGATCCCGGTCTGGGTCAGCGACGACCCTGCCCACCCGCGCATCGACGTCTACGGCTCGATCGCCGAGCTCGAGGCCGACTTCGGCGTCCAGGTGACCGACCTGCACCGGCCCTTCATCGACGAGCTGACCCGGCCCAACCCCGACGACCCCTCGGGCGCCTCGACCATGCGTCGGATCCCCGACGTGCTCGACGTGTGGTTCGACTCGGGGTCGATGCCCTTCGCCCAGGTGCACTACCCGTTCGAGAACGCCGACTGGTTCGAGCACCACTACCCGGGCGACTTCATCACCGAGTACATCGGCCAGACCCGGGGCTGGTTCTACACCCTGCACGTGCTCGCGACGGCGATCTTCGACCGACCGGCCTTCCGGACCTCGGTCTCGCACGGGATCGTGCTGGGCTCGGACGGCCGGAAGATGAGCAAGTCCCTGCGCAACTACCCCGATGTCAACGAGGTCTTCGAGCGCGACGGCTCGGACGCGATGCGCTGGTTCCTCATGGCCTCGCCGATCCTGCGCGGCGGGAACCTCGTGGTCACCGAGGAGGGGATCCGCGACGAGGTGCGTCAGGTGCTGCTGCCCCTGTGGAGCACCTGGTACTTCTTCACCCTCTACGCGGGTGCCGCCCGCGAGGGGCGGGGCCTGGTCGCTGAGCCTCTCACGGCCGAGCGGGTGGCCGAGCTGCCCGCGATGGACAGGTACCTCCTCGCGCGCACGCGGTCCCTGGTCGAGCGCGCCACGGCCCAGCTCGACGCCTACGACGTGCCCGCCGCCTGCGAGTCGGTGCGCGAGCACCTCGACGTCCTGACCAACTGGTACGTCCGCACCTCACGCCAGCGGTTCTGGGACGAGGACCAGGCCGCGTTCTCGACCCTCGCGACGGCCCTCGAGGTGCTCACCCGGGTCATGGCCCCCCTCGCCCCGCTGCTCAGCGAGGAGATCTGGCGCGGTCTGACGGGCGGCCGCAGCGTCCACCTGACCGACTGGCCGGTCCTGGCCGACGCCGACGGGGAGACCGAGCTCGGGCGCGTCCTCGTGGCGGACGCCGGTCTCGTCGCGGCGATGGACCAGGTCCGCGAGATCTGCTCGGTCACCCTCGGGCTGCGCAAGGCCAACCGGCTGCGGGTCCGCCAGCCGCTCAGCGAGCTCGCCGTCGCCCTGCCGGACCCGGCAGGGGTCGAGCCCTACCAGGGGCTCATCACGGGTGAGCTCAACATCAAGCACCTGACCCTGGTCGACCTCGCCGAGGTCGGACCCGCCGAGCTCGGCGTCACCTCCCGGCTCGCCGTCAACGCCCGGGCCGCCGGGCCGCGGCTCGGCAAGGGCGTCCAGGCCGTGATCCGCGCCGCCAGGGCGGGGGACTGGCGTCAGGAGGGGGAGGGCGTCGTGGTCGACACCCCCGAGGGCCCGGTGGCCCTCGAGCCCTCCGAGTACG
This sequence comes from Actinotalea soli, assembly GCF_017565425.1. Taxonomy (GTDB): domain Bacteria; phylum Actinomycetota; class Actinomycetes; order Actinomycetales; family Cellulomonadaceae; genus Actinotalea; species Actinotalea soli. The sequence continues at coordinate 50,018 of NZ_JAGEMK010000003.1, read as the reverse complement.
AGCTCACCACCGTCGTCGCGGAGGACGCCCCGGCCGACCAGGTCGCGGCGGTCCTCTCCTCGGGCGGGGTGGTCCTGCTGGACACGGCCCTCGACGACGCCCTGCGCGCCGAGGGCTTCGCGCGCGACGTCGTGCGGGTGGTCCAGGACGAGCGCAAGGCCTCGGGGCTGCAGGTCACCGACCGGGTCCGTTTGCACCTCCAGGTCCCGGCCGACCGCCTCGAGGCCGTCGAGGCCCACCGCGAGATGATCTGCCGGGAGACCCTCGCGACCGCGCTCGAGGTCACGGCCGGCTCCCCGGCCCCGGGGACCGGGCCAGAGTGGGTCGCGACCGCCGCGGTCGAGCGTGCGGAGGGCGACGCGTGAGCGGCGAGGACGAGGCCCTGCGCGAGGTCTACGCCGGGATCCTCGACCGCTCGCCCGAGCACGACTTCGAGCCCACCCTCGACCGGGTCCGCGAGGTCTGCGACCTGCTGGGCGACCCCCAGCGGTCCTTCCGCGTGGTCCACGTGACCGGGACCAACGGCAAGACCTCGACCGCCCGCATGGTCGAGCGCCTGCTCCGCGAGCACGGGCTGCGCACGGGCCGGTTCACCAGCCCGCACCTGACCAGCGTGACCGAGCGCATCGCGATCGACGGCGAGCCCGTCACCGCCGAGCGGTTCGTCGAGCTCTGGCAGGACGTCGCGCCCTACGTGCACATGGTCGACCAGCGCTCGCAGGCCGCCGGGGGGCCGCGGCTGAGCTTCTTCGAGGTGCTCACGGTGATGGCCTTCGCGGCCTTCGCCGACGCCCCGGTCGAGGTCGCGGTGATCGAGGTCGGCCTCGGGGGCACCTGGGACGCGACCAACGTCGTCGAGGCCGAGGTCGCGGTCATCACCCCGATCGCCCACGACCACGAGCGGTGGCTGGGGCACGAGATCACGGACATCGCGGGGGAGAAGGCCGGGATCCTCAAGGAGGGGGCCACCCTGGTCATGGCCGCCCAGCGGGAGGAGGTCGACGGCGTCGTGCTCGCCGCCGCGGCCGAGCGCGGGGTGCGGGTCGTGCGGGAGGGCGTCGAGCTCGAGGTCGCCCAGCGGGCCGTCGCCGTGGGGGGCCAGATGCTCGCGCTGCGCACCGTCGGAGGGCTCTACACCGACATCTTCCTGCCGCTGCACGGCGCGCACCAGGGGCACAACGCGCTGCTCGCCCTCGCCGCGACCGAGGCCGTGCTGCGCGGCAGCGGCGCCCTGGGCGCCGAGGTGGTCGAGACCGCCTTCGCCGGCATGGACTCCCCGGGCCGTCTCGAGCTCGTCCGCACCTCGCCAGCCGTGCTGGTCGACGCCGCGCACAACCCGGCGGGGGTCGAGGCCCTCGTGGTCGCGGTCGAGGAGGCGTTCACCTTCGAGCGCCTCGTCGGCGTGGTCGGCGTGCTCGAGGACAAGGACGCCGAGCAGATCCTCGCCGGGCTCGAGCCGCTCCTGGCCGAGGTCGTGGTGACCCGGTCGAGCTCGTCCCGCGCGCAGGACGTCGACGACCTGGCCGAGATCGCGGTCGAGGTCTTCGGGGAGGACCGGGTGCACGTGGCCGAGCGGCTCGACGAGGCGATCGGTCGGGCCGTGGAGATCGCCGAGGGGGGCACCGAGGGCTCGCCGACCGGGGCAGGGGTGCTCGTGACGGGCTCCGTCACGATGGCGGCCGAGGCGAGGATCCTCTTCGGCCACCGCTGACGGGGACCTCAGGGGAGGGCAGCGCGGGCGGGCGAGGCCGGCGGTCCTGCTCGTGCACGGATGTGCACGGGCCCTGCCTTGACGTGCGTTCTCCGGCCCCCGGATGCTGATCCCGGGGGTGAGGGCCGTCGGGCCCGGTCCCGACCAGGGCACCTCTGCAGGGCTGCGGGCACCGTCGCCCCGTCCTGCCGGTCCGTGAAGGGGTGTGCAGCGTGAAGAAGCTGATCAACGACCCGGCCCGTGTCGTCGACGAGTCCGTCGAGGGCTTCGGCCTCGCCCATGCCGATCTGGTGACCGTCCGCACCGACCCGCTCTACGTGGTCCGTGCCGGCGCACCGATCCAGGGGAAGGTCGGGCTGGTGAGCGGCGGGGGCAGCGGCCACGAGCCCCTGCACGCCGGCTACGTGGGCCTGGGCATGCTCGACGCGGCCGTCCCGGGTGCGATGTTCACCTCGCCCACCCCGGACTCGATCGCCCCCGCGACCCTCGCGGTCGACGGCGGCCGCGGGGTGCTGCACATCGTCAAGAACTACACGGGCGACGTGCTCAACTTCGAGACCGCCGCCGAGCTCGCCGACGCCGAGGGGGTCGAGGTCCGCACGGTGCTCGTCAACGACGACGTCGCCGTCGAGGACTCGCTCTACACGGCCGGGCGCCGTGGCGTCGCCGGGACGCTCGCGGTCGAGAAGATCGCGGGAGCCGCGGCCGAGCGGGGGGACGACCTCGCGGGGGTCGCCGCGGTGGCCGAGCGGGTCGCGGCCAACGTCCGCTCGATGGGGGTCGCCCTGAGCGCGTGCACCGTGCCGCACGCGGGCACCCCGAGCTTCGACCTGACCGAGGACGAGATCGAGATCGGCATCGGCATCCACGGCGAGCCCGGGCGACGCCGCGTCCCGATGGCCCCGGCCGACGAGATCACCGAGCAGCTGACCACCCCGGTCATGGACGACCTCGGCCTGGGGGGCGGTGAGCAGGTGCTGCTCCTGGTCAACGGCATGGGAGGCACCCCTGCCTCCGAGCTCTACGTCGTGTACCGGCGGGCTCGTCAGCTTCTCGAGGCGCGAGGGGTCACCGTGGCGCGATCGCTGGTGGGGAACTACGTGACCTCCCTCGAGATGCAGGGGGCCTCGGTCACGGTGCTCCGCCTGGATGCCGAGACGACCTCCTTGTGGGACGCCCCCGTCCGCACCGCGGCGCTGCGCTGGTGAGCACGATCTGATCACGACCTCGCTCTCCGAGCCCTCCCGGCCCCCGCGGAGGGCTGGCGAGTGGCAGGCTGCTGCCGACGGACGAAGGAGGACCATGACTCTGGACGTGACGTGGGCGCTGCAGTGGGTGCGGCGGTCGGCCGAGGTCGTCGCCGAGCACCGGGTCGAGCTGATCGAGCTCGACCGGCAGATCGGGGACGGTGACCACGGGGAGAACCTGCACCGTGGCTTCACGGCTGTCGTCAGCCGTCTCGACGGGCTCGAGACTCCGCCGACCGAGGTGGGCGAGGTGCTCAAGGTCGTCGCGACCACCCTCATGTCGACGGTGGGCGGGGCGGCGGGACCGCTCTACGGCACGGCCTACCTGCGGGCAGCCAAGGTGACCGGCCTGACGGAGCTCGGCAGCGACGCCGTCGTCGCCCTGCTCGAGGCGGGCCTCGAGGGGGTCGTGGCCCGGGGCAAGGCGACGACGGGCGAGAAGACCATGGTCGACGCCTGGTCCCCGGCGGTCGCCGCGGCGCAGGAGGCCGCCGCACGGGGGGACTCGCCCCTCGAGGTGCTCGACGCCGCGGCGGTCGCGGCCGAGGCCGGGGCGGTGGCGACGGACCCCATGGTCGCGACCAAGGGCCGGGCCAGCTACCTCGGAGAGCGCAGCGCCGGGCACCGCGACCCTGGAGCGGCGTCCTCGGCCCTCCTCCTGCGTGCCGCGCACGAGGCCGCGGCGGAAGGGCCCCGCGCATGAGGCCGGCTCTCGTCCTGGTCTCGCACTCGCAGGCCGCCGCCGAGGGGGTCGCCGAGATCGCGCGGCAGATGGCCCCCGACGTGACCGTGCTGCCGGCGGGGGGCTTCGAGGGGGGCGTCGGGACGAGCCCTGACCGGGTGCTCGAGGCTGTCTCGTCCGCGACCGAGGCCGGGGCCGGGGTGGTGCTGCTCACCGACCTCGGCTCGGCCGTGCTCACGGCGGAGATGGTGCTCGAGATGCTCGACGAGGAGGTCGCCGCCCGGGTGCGGGTGCCGACTGCCCCCTTCGTCGAGGGGGCCGTCGCGGCGGCCGTCGAGGCCCAGCAGGGTGGCGATCTCGACGCCGTCGAGCGCGCGGCCGTCGAGGCGGGGAGGCTGTTCGCCCCGGCCCCCGCGCAGGACCCTGCCAGCCAGGACGACCGCGTGCCTGCTCCTGGCGAGGCCGGGACCCGGGCGGACTCCACCGGTGAGAGCGCCCACGCGACGGTCACCCTGCGCAACCCGCTGGGTCTGCACGCCCGGCCTGCGGCCCTGCTCGCGCGTGCCGTGGCCGAGCTCGGCGTCCCGGTGACCGTCGACGGGGTCAATGCGGCGAGCGTCCTGGAGCTGATGCGGCTCGGAGCCACCGGGGGGCAGGAGCTGACGGTGGTGGCCCACGGACCCGGCGCCCAGGCGGCGGTCCGCGCCGTGGTGGCTCAGGTGGCCGAGGGCTTCGGCGAGGCGTAGGTCACGCACGACGCCTCACGAGGCGCAGGTCACACGAGCTGCACCTGGTGCAATTCTGCAGTCAATGCAAAGATGCATGGCGTGAAGGATGATCCCCGTGCCCCGGAGTCCGAGGAGCGCGACCCCGCTCCGGGGCTGCGCGAGCGCAAGAAGCAGGCGCGCCGCGAGGCGCTGATCGACGCGGCGCAGCGCCTGGTCCAGGAGCACGGTCTGGACGGTGTGACGGTGGATGCCATCTGCGCCGAGGCGGGGGTCTCGACGCGCACCTTCTTCAACTACTTCGACTCCAAGGACGGCGCCGTGCTCGGCCACGGCCCGTGGGCCCTCGACGCCGACGTCGCGCAGGCCTTCGCGACGGGCGGCCCCACGGGCCGGCTCTCGTCCGACCTCGGGCACCTGGTCACGGGGCTGGTGGGCCGTCAGGGGATCGGGCGCCGCCGGGTCGCCCTCGCGATGGAGATCGCCCGCTCCGAGCCCCGCCTGCTGGGGCGGCAGGTGATGCAGATGGAGCAGCACCACCAGCAGGTCGCGGCCGTCGTGGGCGAGCGCCTCGGTACCGACCCCGGGAGCCCCCGGGCGGAGATGCTCACCCTGGTGGTGCTCACCCTCACGCGGGCGGCCTACGTCCGCTGGGACGCCGACGGCGGCCACGGCGAGGTCCGCGACGCGGTCCCTCAGGTGCTCGCCGAGCTGCGTGACCTCATCCGCGACGACTGACCGACCGGGCGGGCCCGGGCTCGCCGTCTCGACTCGAGCGGGTCAGTCCCGCCGCAACGTCCTCCGGCGTCGGCTCAGCGCCGAGCCCTCCCGCACCCACGCCTGCGTCCGTCGACGTCGGCGCCACCCGCTCGCCGATCGAGGTCTCCCGTGTCCGCCACCCCCACCCGCGCCGAGGGCGCGCCCCTCGTCGTCCTGACCCCCCGCACCGTCTGGGTGATCTTCGGGGCGCTCATGGCCAGCATGTTCCTGTCCTCCCTGGACCAGTCGATCCTGGGCACCGCCATGCCGACGATCGTCGGTGAGCTCGACGGGGTCGAGCACCAGGGCTGGCTCGTGACGGCGTACATCCTCGCGGTCGCGGTCGTCATGCCCCTGTACGGGAAGTTCGGCGACCTGTGGGGTCGTCGGTACCCGTTCCTCGCGGCCATCGGCCTGTTCACCCTGGCCTCGGTCGGGGCCGCCCTCGCGGGCTCCTTCACCGAGCTCGTGATCTGGCGAGCGGTCCAGGGGCTGGGTGGCGGCGGTCTGATGATCCTCTCGCAGGCGATCATCGCCGACATCGTGCCGGCCAAGGAGCGTGGCAGGTACATGGGGCCGATGGGTGCCCTGTTCGGCATCGCGGCCGTCGTCGGTCCGCTCCTCGGCGGGTTCTTCACCGACCACCTGACGTGGCGCTGGGCCTTCTGGATCAACGTGCCGATCGGGATCGGGGCGTTCGCGGTCGCCTGGTTCGCGCTGCGACTGCCGAGCCACCGCTCAGGACGCACGATCGACCTCGCCGGGATCGTCCTCATGGTCCTCGCGACCTCGGGCCTCGTGCTCGCGACCTCCTGGGAGAGCTTCAGCGACGCGGCCGACGGCGGCTACGACTGGTCCGACCCCCGGCTGCTGGCCCTCGTCATCGGCACCGTGCTCGCCGCCGTGGCCTTCGTCCGGGTGGAGCAGCGCGCGCAGGAGCCCCTCCTGCCTCTGCACCTGTTCCGCAACCGCACCTTCGCGATCGCCACGACCATCGGGTTCATCATCGGCTCGGGCATGTTCGCGGCACTGACCTTCCTGCCGACCTTCCTGCAGATGGCCACCGGGGCAGGGGTCACCCAGTCCGGGTTCCTCATGCTCCCGATGATGGTCGGGGTCATGATCACGGCCATCGCCTCGGGGTTCGCGATCACCCGCACGGGTCGCTACCGGCGCTACCCGATCGTCGGCATGGCCGTGGCGACCCTGGGCCTGGTCTGGCTGACCCGGCTCACCGGCGACATCTCGATGCTGCTCTTCGGCATGATGATCTTCGTCCTCGGGGCCGGCCTGGGACTGGTCATGCAGACCATCGTGCTGGCAGTGCAGAACTCGGTCGACCCCCACGAGATCGGCACCGCGACGAGCGCGAACAACTTCTTCCGGGAGATCGGCGCCGCCGTGGGCGTCGCGCTGTTCAGCACCATCTTCACGGGCCGGCTGACCGAGCGCCTCGAGCCGCTGTTCCCCGCAGGCGCGACCGGCGCGGGGGAGGGGGCGACCTCGCTGACCCCGGCCCTGGTGGCCGAGCTCCCCGACGAGGTGCGCGACGGCGTGGTGAACGCCTTCGCCGACGCCCTCGCTCCCGCCTTCTGGTATCTCGTGCCCCTCGTGGCGGTGGGCTTCGGGCTGACGCTGCTCCTGCGCGAGGTGCCGCTGTCCGACGTCGCCGGGATGGTGGCTCGGGGCGAGGCGGTCTCTGCCGCCCCCGCCGCGGCCGAGGTGGTCGCCGAGGCCGCGGGTGCTCCTTCCGCGGCTGCAGCCTCCGCCACGCAGGAGCCTGGAGGAGTGGTAATCGTGGCGGAGGGAGATGCCCCGGGGGTCCCCTCGGCCGAGGACGGGGCCCCGCGCCGGTAGCCTGGCAGGGTGAGCGCTGAGCAGACCGGACCTGGGCAGCCCGGACCCGAGCAGACCGGGCCGGTCGGCGAGCCCGAGGACGGCGCACCGCGCCCGCTGCGCTCGGCGCGCCACCAGTTCGCGTCGACGATCCTGGTGCTCGAGGCCTTCGTCGTGGTCTTCGCGACGCTGACCGGCTACGGCCTGCGGCTCGCCCCCGGGTCCGTCCTGTGGGGGGTCGGCGGGGCGCTCGTCCTGTCCCTGGTCCTCGCCGCGGGGATGCTCCGGTGGCCCGGGGGGTACGTCGTCGGGTCCGTGCTGCAGGTGGCCGTGCTGCTCACCGGCCTCGCCCTGCCCATGATGTTCGTGGTCGGCGGGATCTTCGTGGTGCTGTGGGTCGTGGCCCTGCGCCTCGGGGGACGCATCGACCGTGAGCGACGCGAGCGCGGACAGCTGGTCACGGGCTCCTGAGACTCCCCGCTAGGGTTGCCCCATGACTGCAGCTGAGCGCACCCTCGTCCTGGTCAAGCCCGACGGCGTCCGCCGCGGCCTGGTGGGAGAGGTCCTGCGTCGCATCGAGGCCAAGGGGTACACGCTGGTCGCCCTCGACCTGCGCACCGCCGACGACGACCTGCTGGGCGCCCACTACGCCGAGCACGAGGGCAAGCCCTTCTACGCGCCCCTGGTCGAGTTCATGGGCTCGGGCCCGGTCGCCGCCGTGGTCGTCGAGGGCCACCGGGCCATCGAGGGCTTCCGGAGCCTGGCGGGCACGACCGACCCGACCACCGCAGCCCCGGGCACCATCCGTGGCGACCTCGGGCGGGACTGGGGCCTGGCCGTGACCCAGAACCTCGTCCACGGGTCGGACTCGACCGAGTCCGCCGCCCGCGAGATCGGGCTGTGGTTCCCGGAGCTGGCCCCCGCCGCCTCCTAGGCTCTGCCCCGTGCACCTCAAGACGCTGACCCTGCGGGGCTTCAAGTCCTTCGCCTCGGCGACGACCTTGAGGTTCGAGCCCGGGGTCACCTGCGTCGTCGGGCCCAACGGCTCGGGCAAGTCCAACGTGGTCGACGCGTTGTCCTGGGTGATGGGGGAGCAGGGGGCCAAGTCCCTGCGGGGCGGCAAGATGGAGGACGTCATCTTTGCGGGCACCTCGGGGCGTCCGCCCCTGGGCCGCGCCGAGGTCAGCCTCACGATCGACAACACCGACGGCGCCCTGCCGATCGACTACACCGAGGTCACCATCTCGCGGACCCTGTTCCGCAGCGGGGGCTCGGAGTACGCGATCAACGGGTCCTCGTGCCGGCTCCTGGACATCCAGGACCTGCTCTCGGACTCGGGGCTCGGCCGTGAGATGCACGTCATCGTCGGGCAGGGGCAGCTCGACCAGGTGCTGCGGGCGACCCCCGAGGACCGTCGCGGCTTCATCGAGGAGGCCGCCGGGGTCCTCAAGCACCGCAAGCGCAAGGACAAGGCGCTCCGCAAGCTCGACGCGATGCAGGCCAACCTCACCCGGCTCACCGACCTGACCTCCGAGATCCGCCGTCAGCTCGGTCCCCTCGGCAAGCAGGCCCAGGTCGCGCGCCGCGCCCAGACCGTCCAGGCCGACCTGCGGGACGCCCGCGCCCGGCTGCTGGCCGACGACCTGGCCCAGCTCAGCGCGACCCTCGAGCAGGAGCTCGCCGACGAGAGCGCCCTGCGCGAGCGACGGGCCGAGGTCGAGCAGGGCCTGGCAGCCGCGCGGACGCGGCTCGCGGCCCTCGAGGCGGCAGCCGCGGCGGCGGCCCCGGAGCTCTCCGAGGCGAGCGAGGTCTGGTACCGGCTCTCCTCGGTGCGCGAGCGGCTCCGGGGCGTGTCCACCCTGGCCTCCGAACGGCTCCGCCTGCTGGGCTCTGCGGTCGAGGAGTCCTCGGGCCGCGACCCGGCGGACCTCGAGGCCCAGGCCCAGCGCGCCAGGGCCGCCGAGGCCGAGCTCGTGACCGAGGTCGAGCTCGCCCAGGCCGCGGTCACGGCCGCGGTCACCCAGCGCACCGAGCTCGAGACCACCGCCCGGGAGGCCGAGCGTCGGGTCGCCGACCTGCAGCGGGCGGTCGCGGACCGCCGCGAGGGGCTCGCCCGGCTGGCCGGTCAGGTCGCTGCCCGCCGGAGTCGGCTCGAGGCCACCGAGGCCGAGATCGGCCGGCTCCGGGAGAACCTCGCCGAGGCCGAGCGCCGCGGGCACGAGGCCAACGTCGAGTTCGCGGCTCTCGAGGCCCAGGTGGCCGGGGCCGAGGAGGGCGAGGAGGGGCTCGACGCCGAGCACGAACGTGCGGTCGAGGCCCTCGAGCAGGCCCAGGCGCGTCTGGTCGCGCTGCGCGAGGCCGCCCAGGTCGCCGACCGGGACCGCGCGACCTGGAGCGCCAAGGTCGAGGCCCTCGAGATGAGCCTGGTCCGCAAGGACGGCGCCGGGGCCCTGCTCGCGGCCGAGGACCTCGCCGGGGTGCTCGGCTCGGTCGCCGCCCTCGTCGGGGTCGAGGCCGGGCACGAGGAGGCGGTCGCCGCAGCCCTGGGGGTCGCCGCCGAGGCCGTGGTCGTCGAGTCGGTGGACGCCGCGGTCGACGCCCTGCGCCGCCTGCGCACCGACGACGCAGGTCGTGCGGGCCTGGTCGTCGCCGGCCGCGCGGGCGACCAGGCCCCTGAGCCGCCCACCGGGCTGCCCCCGGGGGCGGTACCCGCTGTCGACCTTGTCCACCCGAGCGCGGCCCTCGGCACCGCGGTCGCGCGGCTGCTCGCCGGGGTCGTCGTCGTCGAGGACCTCGCCCGCGCCCGGGCCCTGGTCGCCGCGCGCCCCGAGCTGACCGCCGTGACCTCGGCGGGGGACGTCCTGGGGGCCGTGCGCGCAGCCGGCGGCTCGGCCGGCGGCCCCAGCGCCCTCGAGCTGCAGAGCGCCCTCGACGACGCGCGCTCGCGCCTGGCCGCCGCGGTCTCCCAGGGCGAGCGGACGAGGTTCGAGCTCGCCTCGGCCGAGGCCGCCGAGACCGAGGCCCGGGCCCGGCACGAGGCGACCCTCGAACGGCTGCACGAGTCGGACGCCGCTCTCGCGGCGGTCGCCGAGCAGCTCGGGCACCTCGGCTCCGCAGCGAGGTCGGCCCGTGCCGAGGCCGAACGGGCCGAGAAGGCCCTCGCCGCGGCGGCCGAGCGCCAGGGCACCGATCAGACCGAGCTGGCCGACCTCGCGGACCGGCTCGAGCGTGCCGAGGCCGACCCGGCCGAGTCCGACGACCAGATCGAGACGGCGACCGCCGAGCGGGACCAGGCCGCGGCTCAGGCCGCGGCCGCGCGGTCCCGCGAGACCGAGGCCCGACTGACCCTGCGGACCAGCGAGGAGCGTGCGCGGGCCCTGGCCGGGCGGGCGCAGTCCCTCGAGCGGGCGGCCGCCGCCGAGCGGGAGGCCCAGCAGCGCGCGTCCGAGCGTGCCCGGCAGCGGGCCGAGCAGGCTCGCCGGGCCGAGGCCGTGCGCCTCGGGGCCGACCGGGCCCTCGTGGCCCTCGAGGAGTCGCTGCGGCGGGCGGCCGAGGAGCGGGAGGCTGCCGAGCGGGAGCGCGCCGCTCGGGACGCCGAGCTCGTCACGGTACGGGCCGAGGCCGAGCGCTGGGCCACCGAGCTCGGCGAGCTGACCGACGTCGCGCACCGGGACGAGGTGGCCCGGGCCCAGCAGGCCCTGCGCATCGAGCAGCTCCAGACCCGCTCGGTCGAGGAGCTCGGTCTGGACCCGCAGGTGCTCGTCGAGGAGTTCGGCCCGGACCGGCCCGTCCCCGTGATCGACGTCCCCGGGCCCGGAACGTCCGAGACCGGCCGTGCCGGGGCGGACGGGGAGGGCGAGGCGGTCGACGCCGAGCCGGCCCCACGGACCGTGCCCTACGTGCGCGCCGAGCAGGAGAAGCGGCTCCGCGCTGCCGAACGAGCCCTCGCGCTCCTCGGCCGGGTCAACCCCCTGGCCCTCGAGGAGTTCGCGGCCCTCGAGGAGCGCCACACCTTCCTGACCACCCAGCTCGCGGACCTCAAGCGGTCTCGCACCGACCTGCTCCAGATCGTCCGGGAGATCGACGAGCGGGTCGAGCAGGTCTTCGCCGAGGCGTACCGGGACACCGCGGTGCAGTTCGAGCGCGTCTTCGGCCGCCTCTTCCCCGGGGGCGAGGGGCGCCTGGTCCTCACCGAGCCGGGGGACATGCTGACGACGGGCATCGAGGTCGAGGCCCGTCCGGCAGGCAAGAAGGTGAAGCGCCTCTCGCTGCTCTCGGGCGGGGAGCGCTCGCTCACCGCGGTCGCCCTCCTCGTGGCGATCTTCAAGGCGCGGCCCAGCCCGTTCTACGTCATGGACGAGGTCGAGGCAGCCCTCGACGACACGAACCTGGGTCGACTGCTGGAGATCTTCCGGGAGCTCCAGGAGGACAGCCAGCTCATCGTCGTGACGCACCAGAAGCGCACCATGGAGATCGCCGACGCGCTGTACGGGGTGACCATGCGCGGCGACGGTGTCACCACCGTCATCAGCCAGCGCCTGCGTGAGGACAGCCCGGCCTGAGGTCCGGTCACCCTCCCCGTGTGGAGATCCTGTGGCGATCATGGCCGGCCCTGTGGGCCGCCTACGGAACGGGTCGACGGGTGCCGATACTGGAGACATGGCACCCGTCGTCGTCTGGACCGTTCTCGCCCTTCTCGCCGCCGTCCTCGTGATGGCGATCGCGGGCGCGCTCGGCGTGGACGGCGGCGGTCCGCGCCAGTTCCTGCGCGACCTCCGGGCGGGGCTGCGTCGCGACGCCGAGCACCCCCGACCCGGTCTGGTCGCGACCATGCGCGAGGAGTCCGACGACGAGGCCGCCGATGCCGGATCCCTCGACGACCTCTTCTCCCTGGGGTACGGCGAGGTCCCGACGCAGCAGGCCTACCTCTCGACCCGTGACCTGCTGGTCCCGGTCGAGCGGGCCTCGAAGGCCCTGCGGGAGTCGGGTCACGCCGTCCGTCGCTGACGCCGCCGGTCGATGACTGAGAGACTGCTGCGGTGAACGAGCTCAGCGATCTCCTCCTCGTCGGCCTGCCCGCCCTGCTCCTGGCGGGGCTGGGCTACCTCGGAGTCCGGAGCCGCCGGTCGCGGCGCCCGGGCGGTACCCAGGAGCCGACCCTTCCGGACCCGTCGACCCCGACCCCCACCCAGACGGTCGAGCCCGAGGCGCCGAGAGCCCCCGAGGCCCCGTCCCTCGAGAGCCCCGAGCCGGTCGCCGGGCGCATGGCCAGGCTCCGTGAGCGGCTCGCCCGCTCGGGCTCCCCGCTGGGCTCCCGCCTGCTCACCGTCCTGTCCCGGGACCACCTCAGCGAGGACGACTGGGACGAGATCGAGGAGACCCTGCTCCTGGCCGACGTCGGGGCCGGGCCGACCGGGGAGCTCGTGGACCAGCTCCGTGAGCGGGTCCGCGTGCTGGGCGTCCGTGAGCCCGGCGCGGTCCGGGACTTGCTGCGCAGCCAGCTGCTGGCCCTCGTCGACCCGACCCTCGACCGCTCCCTCAGCACCACCCCCGTGACCGACGCGGAGGGGGCTCCGCACCCGGCCGTGGTCCTGGTGGTCGGGGTCAACGGCACCGGCAAGACGACGACGGTCGGCAAGCTCGCCCGCGTCCTCGTCGCCGAGGGCAGCTCGGTCGTCCTGGGGGCCGCCGACACGTTCCGCGCGGCCGCTGCCGACCAGCTCCAGACCTGGGGCGCACGGGTCGGGGTCCCGACCGTCCGGGCCGAGCGCGACGGGGGAGACCCTGCAGCGGTGGCCTTCGACGCGGTGCGCCGCGGTCGGGAGGACGCGGTCGACGTCGTCCTGGTCGACACGGCGGGTCGGCTCCAGAACAAGGCCGGCCTCATGGACGAGCTCGGGAAGATCACCCGGGTGCTGTCCCGGTCGGCCCCGGTGAGCGAGGTGCTGCTGGTCCTCGATGCGACGACGGGCCAGAACGGCCTCAACCAGGCCCGGGTCTTCGCCGAGGTCGCCGGGGTGACGGGCATCGTCCTGACCAAGCTCGACGGCACGGCGAAGGGTGGCATCGTGGTGGCCGTGCAGCGCGAGCTCGGGGTGCCGGTCAAGCTCGTCGGGCTCGGTGAGGGGCCCGACGACCTCGCGCCCTTCGAGCCCGAGGCGTTCGTGGACGGCCTGCTCGAGGCCTGAGGGCCTCGCCCCGGGGCGTCCAGGGCCGGCTCCCCGCCGGGACGACGGCCCCTCACGTCGTCCACCTGGCAGGCCGACCGTCCACCCCCCGGAACGGTCTCGGCCGACCGAAACCTCCCGTTCACATCACCGACGGTCTTGTCACCGAGCCGTAACCGCCCCCGAGCCGCGAGGAAACAGCGGCTCGGGAAGGTTGTCCCCGACCAGCCGCCCGGCTGGCGAGGGGAGAGGCGATCTCTATGGCTGAGTTGGACTCGGGCCTCACGGCGTGGATGCTGGTCTCGGCATCCTTCGTGCTGCTCATGACGCCAGGACTGGCGTTCTTCTACGGTGGGATGGTGCGCGGCAAGGCCGTGCTCAACATGATGATGATGTCCTTCGGCGCGATGGGCGTCGTGGGCGTCATCTACGTGCTCTGGGGCTGGTCGATGTCCTACGGCTCGGAGAGCGTCGGCGGGTTCTTCGCGAACCCGTTCGAGCAGTTCGGGCTCGGAGGCGGTGGGGTCTTCGACGAGAACGGAGAGGCCGTCATCGACGGCGGGCTGCCGATCATCGTCGACGTCGGCTTCCAGGCCACCTTCGCGATCATCACCGTGGCCCTGATCAGCGGCGCCCTCGCCGAGCGCGTGAAGTTCGGCACCTGGCTCGTCTTCGCGGGGCTCTGGGTGACCTTCGCGTTCTTCCCCATGGCGCACATGGTGTGGAGCGGCGGCCTGCTGAGCGGTGACGGCCCGTTCGCCGGCATCGCCGAGCCGGTGGACTTCGCCGGTGGCACCGTGGTCCACATCAACGCCGGCGTCGCGGCCCTCGTGCTGGCGCTCGTCGTCGGCAAGCGCAAGGGCTTCGGCAGGGAGCCGATGCGGCCGCACAACCTCCCGTTCGTCATGCTCGGTGCCGGTCTGCTCTGGTTCGGCTGGTTCGGGTTCAACGCCGGCTCGGCCTACGGAGCCGACGGCGTCGCGGGCCTCGCCTGGGTCAACACGACCACGGCGGCCTGCGCGGCCATCCTGGGCTGGCTCGTCACGGAGAAGATCCGCGACGGTCACGCCACCTCCCTCGGAGCGGCCTCGGGCATCGTCGCCGGTCTCGTGGCGATCACCCCGGCAGCCGGCTCGCTGAGCCCGGTCGGCTCGATCGTCCTCGGGCTGGTCGCCGGTGCGCTCTGCGCCCTGGCGGTGGGCCTCAAGTACAAGTTCGGCTACGACGACTCGCTCGACGTCGTCGGCGTCCACCTCGTCGGTGGTCTCGTGGGCACCATCCTCATCGGGTTCCTCGCGACTGACGGCGGCCTGTTCTACGGCGGGGGCTTCGAGCTCACGCTGGTCCAGATCATCATCGCCGCGGTTGCCATGGCGCTCTCCGCCGTGGTCACCCTGGTGATCGCCCTCGGCCTCAAGGCCACCCTCGGGTGGCGGGTCAGCGAGGAGTCCGAGGTCAGCGGCATCGACCTCGCCGTGCACGGCGAGGCGGGCTACGAGACCCTCGGTGGGGCTCGCAAGACGACGGAGGTGAAGGCATGAAGCTGGTCACGGGAGTGATCCAGCCGCACCGGCTGGACGACGTGAAGTCGGCCCTGGAGGCTGCGGGCATCCGTGGGATGACCGTGAGCGAGGCGAGCGGCTACGGCCGTCAGCGTGGCCACACCGAGGTGTACCGGGGGGCCGAGTACACGGTCGACCTGATCCCCAAGGTGCGGGTCGAGGTCCTGGTCGACGACGAGGACGCGGCGAGCGTGACCGACGTGATCGTCGGTGCGGCGCAGACCGGCAAGATCGGTGACGGCAAGGTGTGGACCGTGCCCGTGGACGACGTGGCGCGGGTGCGCACCGGCGAGCACGGCTCGGCAGCGCTCTAGGCATCACCCGGCGCCCCTGGGCGCCATCACCAGCACGACGGCTCGAGGGGGCACCATGCAGCACGGACCGCTCGGGCCGGTGGTCGCCGAACCAGACCCCGAGGTCCCGGACTCCCGCAGGGGGGTCCGGGACCTCCGGGTCGACCGGCTCGACCTCGCGGCCCGCATGACCGGCCCTGGGAGCGACGGCACCGTCCGACGTACCGCGCTCTCCCAGCTGGCCTCGCGCCGGCTCGCTGAGCTCTGGCACGACGTCGTGGCGGACCTCACCACCACCGACGGGCTCGCCCTCGGTGCGGTCGGGAGCCTCGGGCGCTCGGACGCCTCGCCGGCGAGCGACCTCGACCTCCTGCTCGTCCACGACGGGCGCACCCACGACGACGCGACGGTGGCGCGGGTGGCCGAGCGGCTCTGGTACCCGATCTGGGACGCCGGGCTCGACCTCGACCACTCGGTCAGGTCGCTGTCGCAGTGCCGCAGGGTGGCCTCGGCGGACCTGCCCGCCGCGGTCGGGCTGCTCGACCTGCGGCACCTGGCGGGGGACCGCACGGTCGTGCACCGGGCCCGGACCGCCCTGCTGACCGACTGGCGCTCGGCGGCCCGGCGACGGCTCCCCGAGCTGCTCGCCACGACCAAGACGCGCGCGGAGCGCTCCGGGGAGCTGGCCTACCTCGTCGAGCCGGACCTCAAGGAGGCCCGGGGCGGGATCCGCGACGCCGTCGTGGTCTTCGCCCTCGCGGCCACCTGGCTCACCGACCGCCCGCACGGCCGTCTCGACGAGGCCTACGCGCACCTGCTCGACGTGCGCGACGCCCTGCAGGTCGTCACCCGTCGCTCGACCAACCGCCTGCTGCGCGCGGACCAGGAGGAGGTCGCTGAGCGCCTCGGCGTCGGGGACGCCGACGACCTCCTCGCGGGGCTGGCCGAGGCCGGACGGACGATCTCCTACTCCCTGGACACCACGGTGCGGCACGCCCGCCAGGCCCTCGCCCGCCCGTCCCTGCGCCGCCCGGTGCTCGTGCGGGGCCGCCGGACCGCCCCCCGGCTCCGGTCGGTCGGGGACGGTCTCGTCGAGCACGACGGCGAGCTCGTGCTCGCGGCCGGCGTCCGTCCCGAGGACGAGCCGCTGCTGAGCCTGCGAGCGGCGGCGGCAGCGGCCCGGACAGGTCTGCCGCTCTCACCGGTCACGATCGACAGCCTCGCGAGGACCCCCGAGCTCCCCGTGCCCTGGCCGGTCGGGGCACGAGCCCACCTGCTGCAGCTCCTCGGGGCCGGTCCGGCACAGATCCCGGTCTGGGAGACCCTCGACCTCGCCGGGGTCGTGACCCGCTGGATCCCGGAGTGGACCGGGGTGCGCAACCGGCCGCAACGCTCCCCGATCCACCGCCACACGGTGGACCGCCACCTGATCGAGACCGTGGCCAGGGCCGGTCGGGGGCGTCGAGCTCCGGGGAGCAGCGGGCAGACCCTGCTCCTCGCCGCGCTGCTGCACGACATCGGCAAGCGGGCCGGGGCCACCGACCACAGCGTCGAGGGTGCCGCCATCGCGCCGGTCGTCCTCGAGCGGATGGGGGTCGAGGAGGCCGAGGTGCGGGACGTGACCCTGCTCGTGCGCCACCACCTCACCCTCGCGGAGCTGGCCACGCAGCGTGACCCCGAGGACCCCGCGACCGTCGCGGCGCTGCTGGCGGCCGTCGACCACCGCGCCGACATGCTCGACCTGCTCCGCCAGCTCACCGAGGCCGACGCCTCGGCGGCCGGCCCGACGGCCTGGACGCCGTGGCGGGCGCGGCTCGTCGACGACCTCACCGGCCGCGCCCGGCGCGCCCTCGAGGAGGGGGCGCCATCCCCACGTGCTGAGGTGCCGACCCCGCGTCCGGCAGCGGACGGCACGGTGCGTCCCGCAGCGGGGGAGGACGTCGTGCCGGGCGAGGAGGGGCACGACGGGTAGGCTGGAGCGCCCCTGCACGCCTAGCGCCTGGTGAGGTCCCCTTCGTGTTCGCCACGCTGTCCGACCGTCTGACCGCGACCTTCAAGAACCTGCGCAGCCGCGGTCGCCTGTCCGAGGCGGACATCGACGCCACCGTGCGCGAGATCCGTCGTGCCCTGCTCGACGCCGACGTCGCGGTGAGCGTGGTCCGCGGCTTCACAGGACGGGTGCGCGAGCGTGCCCTCTCGGTCGAGGTCTCGGGGGCCCTCAACCCCGCTCAGCAGGTCGTCAAGATCGTCAACGAGGAGCTCGTCACCGTCCTCGGCGGGGAGCAGCGACCGCTGGCCTTCGCGAAGACCCCGCCCACGGTGATCCTCCTCGCGGGTCTGCAGGGTGCGGGCAAGACGACCCTCGCGGGCAAGCTGGCCCGGCATCTGCGCGAGCAGGGCCACACCCCGCTGCTGGTCGCCGCCGACCTCCAGCGACCCAACGCGGTGACCCAGCTCCAGGTGGTCGGGGAGCGGGCTGGCGTCCCGGTCTTCGCGCCCCACCCGGGGGCCCAGGAGAGCAGCGAGGGCGGGGTCGAGATCGCCCCGGCGGCGGACCCCGTCGCCGTCGCCCGCGAGGGCCTCGCCACCGCCCGGAACCGCCAGCACGACGTGCTCATCGTCGACACCGCAGGGCGTCTCGGCGTCGACGCGGAGATGATGCAGCAGGCCGCGGACATCCGCGACGCCGTCCGGCCTGACGAGATCCTCTTCGTGATCGACGCGATGATCGGCCAGGACGCCGTCGTCACGGCGCAGGCCTTCGCGGACGGTGTCGGGTTCACAGGGGTCGTGCTGTCCAAGCTCGACGGCGACGCCCGTGGTGGCGCGGCCCTCTCGGTCGCGAGCGTGACCGGCCGCCCGATCATGTTCGCCTCGACCGGTGAGAAGCTCACCGACTTCGAGGTCTTCCACCCGGACCGGATGGCCTCGCGCATCCTCGACATGGGCGACGTGCTCTCGCTCATCGAGCAGGCCGAGCGTGCCTTCGACGCCGAGCAGACCGAGGCCATGGCGGGCAAGCTCGCGAGCGGTGAGGACTTCACCCTCGAGGACTTCCTCACCCAGATGCAGGGCCTCAAGCAGATGGGCTCGATGAAGAAGATGCTCGGCATGATGCCGGGCATGGGCCAGATGCGTGAGGCCATCGAGAACTTCGACGAGCGTGAGGTCGACCGCATCGAGGCCATCGTCCGCTCGATGACCCCCGCCGAGCGCCGGAGCCCCAAGATCATCAACGGGTCTCGACGAGCCCGCATCGCGCGGGGTTCGGGCACCACCGCGACCGACGTGAACCAGCTGCTCGAGCGGTTCGCCGGGGCGCAGAAGATGATGAAGCAGATGGCCCGGGGCGGGGGAGTGCCAGGGATGCCGCCCGGCATGGGCTCGCTGCCCGGCATGGGAGGCAAGAAGTCCCGGGGTCGCTCCGCCCCGCAGCCCAAGAAGGGGCGCAAGGGCAAGTCGGGCAACCCGGCCAAGCGGGCTCAGCAGGAGAAGGAGGCGGCCCTGCGCGCGGCCGGCCAGGCTCCTGCGGGTCCGGCCGGGTCGGCCTTCGGGCTCGGGGGTGGCAAGCCGGCCGAGCCGGACCCCGCTGCCCTCGACCTGCCCCCGGGGTTCGACAAGTTCCTCGGACGCTGACCTCGACCTCTCCTGGTGATCACGGTGCGCGAACCCCGCCCTGAGGCCGACCCGACCGGTGGGCGGCCGCTGCACGTCCGTGGCCGGGTCCTGCTCGGCGACGGCAGCGAGGTCGAGGACCTCTGGGTCCTCGACGGGCGCGTCACGTTCGAGCCTCCCCGGGGTCGGCGCGCAGCAGCCCCCGATGTCCTCGAGGGCTGGGCGGTTCCCGGGCTGGTCGACGTGCACTGCCACATCGGTCTGGGGGAGTCGGGGCCGGTCGACCGGGCCACCGCCGAGCAGCAGGCCGTGGCGGACCGCGACGCCGGCACCCTGCTCGTGCGCGACGCGGGATCCCCTGCGGACACGCGCTGGGTCGACGGACGCCCCGACCTGCCCCGGCTGCTGCGGGCGGGCCGTCACCTGGCCCGCCCGAAGCGCTACCTGCGGCACTACGGCCGAGAGCTCCAGGACGTGCGGGACCTGCCTGCCGCGGCTGCCGAGGAGGCCCGACGCGGCGACGGGTGGGTCAAGCTGGTCGCCGACTGGATCGACCGCGACCTGGGAGCCGAGGGGGACCTGCGTCCGCTCTGGCCCGACGACCTCCTGGCCGAGGCCGTCGCCGCTGCCCACGAGGCCGGTGCCCGGGTGACGGCGCACGTCTTCTCGACCGAGGCCCTGCCGGCCCTCCTCGCGGCCGGCGTGGACTGCCTCGAGCACGGCACCGGGTTGACCCCTGAGCTCACGGCCGAGGTCGCTCGTCGGGGGGTCCCGGTCGTGCCGACCCTGCTCCAGGTGGAGAGGTTCGCCGAGATCGCGGCCCAGGCAGACCCTCGCTACCCGCGCTTCGCGGCGCGGATGCGCGCGATGCACGAACGCCGCTACGAGCACGTCCGTGCCCTGCACGAGGCGGGGGTCCGGCTGCTCGTCGGGACGGATGCGGGGGGCACCATCGCCCACGGCAGGCTCCCGGCCGAGGCGGCCGAGCTGGTCGCGGCCGGCGTCCCGGCCGCCGAGGTAGTGGCGATGGCCAGCTGGCGCGCCCGGGAGTACCTCGGCGTGCCGGCGCTCGTCGAGGGCGCTCCGGCCGACCTGGTGGTCTACCCGCGGGATCCTCGCCGCGACGTCGCCGTGCTCGAGGAGCCCTCCGCGGTGGTGCTCGGTGGTGCCGTCGTCGCGGGACGGGGACGGTGAGCGACCGGCCCTGACCGGCCCCGACCGGGCCGTGCGAGGGGTGGTGCGACGCAGGCCTCAGCATCTGGCAGAATGGCCCGCTGTACCCGGCGCGCTCGGCCCCTCTACCGGACGACGCCGTGTCCTCAGGTCGCCTCGCCTCGCCTACCCCACAGGACGGCGCGCGGTGACCGCCCCAGCAGAACCAGGAGAGACCACCACAGTGGCCGTCAAGATCCGTCTGAAGCGCCTCGGCAAGATCCGAGCGCCGTACTACCGCATCGTCGTCGCCGACTCGCGCACCAAGCGGGACGGTCGTGCGATCGAGGAGATCGGCAAGTACCACCCCACCGAGGAGCCCTCGTTCATCGAGATCGACTCGGACCGGGCGCAGTACTGGCTCGGCGTCGGTGCACAGCCCTCCGAGCAGGTCACCGCCCTGCTCAAGATCACGGGCGACTGGCAGAAGTTCAAGGGCCTCCCGGGCACCGAGGGCACCCTGCGGGTCAAGGAGTCCTCGGGCGAGGCCGGTGCCGCTGCGGCGATCGCCGCCGCTGCCGAGGCCGCCGAGAAGGCCAAGGCCAAGGCGTCGGAGCAGAAGGCCGCCGCTGACAAGGCCGCGGCCGCCGCGCCCGAGGCCGAGTCCGACGACTCCGCGGAGGAGCAGGCCTGATGCTCGCCGACGCCCTGGAGCACCTCGTCCGCGGCATCGTGGACCACCCGGACGACGTCCAGGTGAGTGCGCGCTCGCTGCGTCGCGGGGAGCTCCTCGAGGTCCGGGTCCACCCCGAGGACCTCGGCAGGGTGATCGGCCGCAGCGGCCGGACCGCACGTGCCCTGCGCACCGTGGTCAACGCGATGTCCCCGGACGGCTCGGTGCGGGTCGACGTCGTGGACGTCGACCGCCGCTGAGCACGACCCCTCGAAGGCCCGGTCCCCTACCCTGGGGCCCGGGCCTTCGTCGTCCGCCCCACCCCTGATCCCCGGTGCCCCGGGACCTCGAGAGGACCTCATGGAGCTCACCGTCGCCACCGTCGGCCGCGCGCACGGCCTGCGCGGGGAGGTCGGCCTGGACGTGCGGACCGACACCCCGGCCGAGCGCTTCGCCGTCGGGGCGGTCCTTCGCACCCGGCCGGCCTCAGCGGGCCCGCTCACCGTCGAGCGCACCCGGGACCTGTCGGGCCGCTGGTACGTGTCGTTCGCGCAGGTCGAGGACCGTTCGGCCGCGGAGGCCCTGCGCGGGGTCGAGCTCGTCGTCGAGGTCGAGGAGTCCGACGAGGAGGACGCGTGGTACCCCCACGAGCTCGCGGGGCTGCGGGCCGAACGGACCGACGGCACGGTGGTCGGCGAGGTCGTGGGGCTCGAGCACCTCCCGGCCCAGGACGCACTGGTGGTCCTCGAGACGGGCGGTCAGCGCACGCTGGTCCCGTTCGTGCGGGCCATCGTCCCGGTGGTCGACGTCCCCGGGGGACGTGTCGTGCTCGACCCGCCGCAGGGCCTGCTCGCAGCCGACGGACCGGCTGAGGAGGCTCGGCCCGGGACCGGCCCGACGGACGAGGGCTGACGTGCGGATCGACGTCGTCTCGATCTTCCCCGAGTACCTCGCGCCGCTCGAGCTGTCCCTGGTGGGCAAGGCCCGCCGGACCGGGCTCCTGGACCTGCGGGTCCACGACCTGCGGGACTGGGCGCACGACCGCCACCGCACGGTCGACGACAGCCCCCTCGGTGGGGGTGCGGGGATGGTCATGCGGCCCGACGTCTGGGGGGAGGCCCTCGACGACGTGCTCGGCGGCGCGCAGGCGCATCCGGGAGAGGTCGAGCTCGTGGTGCCGACCCCGTCGGGCCTCCCTCTGGACCAGCGCACGGCCGAGCGACTGGCGACCGTGCCGCACGTCGTGGTGGCCTGCGGGCGCTACGAGGGGATCGACGCCCGGGTCGCCGAGCACTACCGCGGTCGCGGCGTGGCCGTGACCGAGCTCTCGCTGGGTGACTACGTGCTCAACGGCGGCGAGGTCGCCGCCCTGGTGCTGGTCGAGGCCGTGGCGCGGCTGCTGCCGGGGATGGTGGGCAACCCGGCCTCGCTCGTCGAGGAGTCGCACGGTGCCGCAGGCACCCTCGAGTACCCGGTGTACACGCGTCCGCCGGAGTGGCGCGGGCACGAGGTCCCCGAGGTGCTGCTCTCGGGGCATCACGCCCGGATCGAGCGCTGGCGCCGGGACCAGGCCCTCGAGCGGACGGCGCGGCGACGTCCCGACCTCATCGAGCGGCTGGCCGTCGAGGACCTGGACCGCCGGGACCGCGACATCCTCGCCGAGCTGGGCTGGGAGGTCGGCGACGAAGGCCTGCGAGTCGTGTCCCCGCCCGGGGGTGTGGCAGACTGACCTGCTGGTGTGCGTCGCCGCGTCTCTGCCACAGGGGAGGCGGTCACGGCAGCTCTCGAGCGTTGACGCACCCGTACCCGATCCGGCGAGGCAGCTCTGCTGCCCGTGATGACGCGCCTGACCTGTGGCAGGGCGGGGAAGTGACCACCATGCACATTTTGGACTCGGTCGACGCAGCATCGCTGCGCTCGGACGTCCCGGACTTCCGTCCCGGGGACACCCTGAAGGTCAACGTCAACGTCGTCGAGGGCAGCCGCTCTCGCGTGCAGGCGTTCCAGGGCGTCGTGATCGCCCGGCAGGGCGGCGGCGTCCGCGAGACCTTCACCATCCGCAAGGTCAGCTTCGGCGTGGGTGTCGAGCGCACCTTCCCGGTGCACTCCCCGACCCTGGAGTCCATCGAGGTCGTGACCCGCGGTGACGTCCGCCGCGCGAAGCTGTACTACCTCCGCAAGCTCCGCGGCAAGAAGGCCAAGATCAAGGAGAAGCGCGAGACGCCTGCCCCCAAGAAGGGCTGAGCAGCTCACGTCTCGGCAGACGGGCGGTCACCTCCGGGTGGCCGCCCGTCGTCGTCCCCGGGCCCGGCGCTCGGGGCAGGGAGCCCCGGCATGGCAGAGTTGTCCCGTGACGAGCCCCTCCAGCACCCCGGCCCCGACCCCCGGTCTGGGCCGTGCGCACCAGCCGGGCCTGCCCGGCCCCACCGGCGCGGAGGGCACCGACCGGGAGGACGGGGCGCCGGCGCGGCACGGGCGGAGCCGCCCGCGAGGTGGGGCGGGGGCCTGGTTGCGGGAGTCCCTCGTCATCGTCGTGAGCGCCCTCGTGCTCTCCCTGATCATCAAGACCTTCCTGGTGCAGGCCTTCTTCATCCCGAGCAGCTCGATGGAGGACACCCTCGCGGTCGGCGACCGGGTGCTCGTGACCAAGCTCGCGCCGGGACCCCTCGACGTGAGCCGCGGCGACGTCGTCGTCTTCAAGGACCCGGGGGGCTGGCTACCCACCCAGCCCACCGCACCCCAGCCGGCGTGGCGCGAGGCGCTCACCGAGGGGCTGACCTTCATCGGCCTGCTGCCCCAGGACTCGGGGGAGCACCTCATCAAGCGGGTCGTCGCGCTGCCCGGGGACACCGTCGAGTGCTGCGACGCCGACGGGCGGCTCCTCGTCAACGGGGTCGCGATCGACGAGCCGTACCTCGCGGCCGGCTCGGAACCCAGCGAGATGGAGTTCTCGCTGACCGTGCCGGCGGGTGGCCTGTGGGTCATGGGCGACAACCGGCAGAACTCCCAGGACTCGCGCTACAAGCAGGGAGACCCTGGCGGCGGGAGCGTCCCGCTCGACAACGTCGTGGGCGTCGCCTTCGTGACGGTCTGGCCAGCCGACCGCTGGACCCTGCTGCGCAACCCCGGAGAGACCTTCGCGGAGGTCCCGTGACACGTCGCCGTCCCGACCTGCGTCACGAGCGGGCCTTGCTCCGCGGCGGCGCCCGCGTCGTCGCAGGGATGGACGAGGTCGGGCGGGGGGCACTGGCCGGACCGGTGAGCGTGGGCGTCGTCGCGGTCGACCTCACGACGCGCGCCTGCCCGCCCGGGGTCGCTGACTCCAAGCTCCTGAGCCCCGCGGCGCGCACCCGGCTGCTGCCCGCCCTCGGGCGCTGGGGCCTGGCCCGGGCTGTCGGTCATGCCCAGCCCGAGGAGATCGACGCGCTCGGGATCATCGCCGCCCTGCGCCTGGCCGGCCGCCGGGCGCTCGCCCAGCTCGAGGTCCCCGTCGACCTCGTCCTGCTCGACGGGTCGCACGA
This sequence comes from Actinotalea soli, assembly GCF_017565425.1. GTDB lineage: Bacteria > Actinomycetota > Actinomycetes > Actinomycetales > Cellulomonadaceae > Actinotalea > Actinotalea soli. Next base: position 26,075 of record NZ_JAGEMK010000003.1, on the reverse strand, counting down.
CTGGCTGAGCCTCCCCGCCCAGCCGGACCTGCTCGACGGGACCCTCACCCTCCTCCCCGGGGCGACGTCAGTCGCGCCCGGTCGGCGTGACGGCACGCCGCCCGACCGCACGCTGCCCGACACCACGGTGCGTGACTGCACACCGCTCGACCGCCCAGGGCTCGACCCGACGCGGCCCGGTCCGGCGGTGCGGACCCGGATCAAGGCCGACCTGGCGTGCGCGTCGGTGGCCGCGGCGAGCGTGCTCGCCAAGTGCGAGCGCGACGCGCTCATGGCGAGGGTGGCGGAGGACCACCCGGAGTACGGGTGGGGCGGGAACAAGGGCTACGGCTCGGCCGACCACGTCCGCGCCCTACGTGAGCACGGCCCGTCGGTGCTGCACCGTCGCAGCTGGCGGCTGCCGGTGGACGAGCCGACGACGGGGACGGGTCCGGCATGGTCCATGATGGAGGCGTGAGCGCGGAGGACCTGGAGAACTACGAGACCGACATGGAGCTCGCCCTCTACCGCGAGTACCGCGACGTCGTGGGCCTGTTCTCCTACGTCGTGGAGACCGAGCGGCGGTTCTACCTCGCCAACCAGGTGGACCTGCAGGTGCGGTCGGCGGCCGGGGAGGTCTACTTCGAGGTGGGCCTCAACGACGCGTGGGTCTGGGACGTGTACCGGTCCGCGCGCTTCGTGAAGTCGGTCCGGGTGGTGACCTTCAAGGACGTCAACGTCGAGGAGCTCGCCAAGGCTGACCTCGACCTCCCCGAGGGCGGCGGCTTCCGCCGCTGACCGGCGCGGGCCCAGGGCCCGCCCCGGGGCCTGCGGTCCTCCCGCGGGGGCCCACAGGGCTCGCGGACCCGGGTCCGTCCACAGCCTGGCGGACCCTGACGCGGCTCGACGGCGCACCGCGGGCAGCGTGTGGCCCGGGAGGTGGTCACGTGAGGGCCAAGGACGCCGTGGGGCGGTACGGGGAGAAGGTCGCGGCAGCGCACCTGGTCGAGGCCGGGTGGACCGTCCTGGACCGGAACTGGCGCGGGCCGTCGGGGGAGATCGACATCGTCGCCCTCGACGGCGAGGAGCTCGTGGTGGTCGAGGTCAAGACACGGACGGGGGAGGGGTTCGGGCACCCGGCCGAGGCCGTCACCCCGGCCAAGCTCGCGCGACTGCGCCGCCTCGCCGCCCAATGGGTCACGAGCCACGACGAGCGCCCCGCGAGCATCCGGGTCGACGTCGTGGCCGTGTGGGCCTCGCGTCGCGGGGCAGCCCGCGTCGAGCACCTGACCGGGGTGCTCTGATGGGCCTGGGGCGCACGACAGCGGTGTCCCTCGTCGGGCTCTCCGGCCACCTGATCGAGGTCGAGGCGCACCTCGCCGCCTCGGTGCCCGGGTTCACGCTCGTGGGTCTGCCCGACGCGTCGCTCTCCGAGGCGCGGGACCGGGTGCGCGCCGCGATGACCTCCTCGGGCCTGGGCTGGCCCCAGCGGCGGATCACCGTGAACCTGTCGCCGGCTGCACTCCCCAAGGCGGGAGCCGGGTTCGACCTCGCGATCGCGGTGGCGACCTTGGCGGGGGCGGGGGCGTGCGACCCCGAGGCCGCCCAGCGGGCGGTGCACCTGGGTGAGCTCGGCCTCGACGGCCGGCTGCGGCCCGTGCGCGGGGTGCTGCCGGCCGTCGCCGCCGCGGTCGCTGCCGGTCGGTGCCGAGTCGTGGTCCCGTCGGCCAATGCCGACGAGGCACGACTCGTGCCCGGGGCCGAGGTGGTGGCGGCCTCGTGCCTCGCGGAGGTCGCCCTCGCCTACGGGGCCGAGTCGGCCGACCCTGGCCCGCTGGGACCCGTGGCAGCCCACGAGGACCCGCCGGCACCCACCCCCGCGGTCGACCTGGCCGAGGTGATCGGCCAGGGCCAGGCTCGGTGGGGCCTCGAGGTCGCGGCGGCGGGAGGCCACCATCTCCTGATGGTCGGGCCGCCCGGCGCGGGCAAGACGATGCTCGCGGCCCGTCTGCCCGGCCTCCTTCCGGACCTCGCGGAGCAGGAGGCCGTCGAGGTCACGGCGGTCCACTCCCTCGCGGGGACCTTCCGGCCCGTCGACGGGCTCGTGCGACGGCCTCCTTTCGAGGACCCGCACCACACGGCCACGGCCGCCGCCATCATCGGCGGGGGGTCGGGCCTGCCTCGACCAGGTGCCGCCTCACGGGCCCACCGAGGCGTCCTCTTCCTCGACGAGGCCCCGGAGTTCGGCACCCGGGTCCTGCAGACGCTGCGCCAGCCCCTCGAGCACGGCGAGCTGGTGATCCACCGCTCGGCGGGCTCGGCCCGCTTCCCCGCGCGTTTCCAGCTCGTGCTCGCGGCCAACCCGTGCCCGTGCGGTCGCGCGGTCGGCAAGGGCCTGGACTGCACCTGTGCTCCGATGGCCCGTCGCCGGTACTTCTCGAGGCTCTCCGGGCCGCTCCTGGACCGCGTGGACCTCCAGATCGAGGTGCTGCCGGTACCCAGGGTCGACCGTGCCGCACCGGAGGCCGAGGGCACCGCGACCGTGGCAGCGCGGGTGGCCGAGGCCCGGGCCCGGGCCCGGCGCGGCTGCAGGGAACCCCGTGGGCGACCAACGCAGAGGTCTCGGGGAGCTGGCTGCGGACCCACGGTGACGGGATCGACGCCCAGGCAGACCTCGACCGAGCCCTGGACCGGGGCACCCTCTCGTTGCGAGGGGCGGACCGCGTCCTGCGGGTGGCGTGGACGCTGGCCGACCTCGCCGGTCGGGACAGGCCGGGGCGGCTCGAGGTCGGCCAGGCCCTCGCCCTGCGCACCCGCGGTGCCGTGCCGTGACCGGTCTCGAGGAGGTGCGGCTCGCACGGGCCGCGTGGAGCCGCCTGGTCGAGCCGGGGGACGTCGTCGCCGGGGCCCTGGTCGCGAGCCTGGGGCCCGTCGAGGCGCTCGCGTGGCTGCGCTCGGTCGCCGCAGAGGGGGCCGCGGGGGCACCGGTCGCCGCGGGCGGTCTCGACGGCCTGGTGGGCACCCCGGCGTCGCGCCGACGGCTCGGGGTCGCCGTCGGGCGGTGGGCGCCCCGGCTCGCGACCGTGGACCCGGCCCGCGAGCTGCGCCGGGTCGACGCCCTCGGGGGCGCCGTCCTGATCCCCGAGGGACCCGGGTGGCCAGGCCGCGTGGGAGACCTGGGGCCGAGCGGGCCGATGTGCCTGTGGGTGCGGGGCCGGACCGATCTCGACGCACTGACCGCTCCCTCGGTGGCCCTGGTGGGGGCCCGGGCGAGCACGGCCTACGGTGACCACGTCGCCGGCGAGCTGGCCGCGGGCCTCTCGACGGCGGGATGGACGATCCTCTCGGGCGGGGCCTACGGCATCGACGCGATGGCTCACCGGGGCGCTCTCGCGACCGGCGGACCGACCGTCGCCGTGCTCGCCGGAGGGGTCGACCGGCTCTACCCGGCGGGCAACGCCCGCCTCCTGGCAGCCCTGGTGGAGCACGGGGCGGTCGTGAGCGAGGTGCCACCGGGATCCGTCCCGAGCCGCAGCAGGTTCCTGCAGCGCAACCGGGTCATCGCGGCCCTGGGCGGGGCGACCGTCGTGGTCGAAGCCGCGTGGCGGTCCGGTGCCCTCAGCACCGCGGGGCACGCCGCTGAGCTGCTCCGTCCTGTCGGTGCCGTGCCGGGTCCCGTGACCTCGGCCGCCTCGGCCGGGTGCCACCGGCTCCTGCGCGAGGGCCGTGCCGTCTGCGTGACCGATGCGGCCGAGGTGATCGAGCTGGTCGGGCCCGCTGCGGCCGGGCCGGCGGTGAGGACCCACGAGGCACGGGAGGTCGACGGCTTGACCGCCGAGGGACGGCTGGTCCTCGACGCGCTGCCGCTGCGTCGAGGTGGCGAGCTGGCGCACCTCGCCCGGGCGGCCGGTCTCGCCGAGCACGAGGTCCTCGCCGAGGTCGGTCACCTCGAGCTCGCCGGTCTCGCCGAGCGGGACGGGCCCGGGTGGCGCCGGCGGAGAAGCCCTGCGCGCGGATCGTGACAGATGCGGACAAAGCGGCGCGCCCAGCGGGTGGACTTCGCCGGTTGTGGGTGAAGTCTGCATGTCTCGCCTTGTCGCAGCCGGTCAGACAGGCCACGGTAGACGCATGCAGCTGGCCGCGGCGGTGTCCGCCGCCATGACCGAGGACGAGGTCGTGGCGGCCTTCGAGGTGCACCTCGAAGCCGACCGCGGACTCTCGCCGCACACGGTCCGGGCCTACCTCGGGGACCTTCGCCACGTGCTCGGTTTCGCCCGTCGTCGCGGCGTCTCCTGGGCCGAGGTGGACCTGGGCCTGCTGAGGGCGTGGCTCGGGACCATGGTCGGTGCGCGGCTGAGCCGCGCGACCGTCGCCCGCCGCGGCGCGGCCATCCGGTGCTTCTACGCCTGGGTGACCGTCGAGGGCGCTCTCCCGAAGGACCCCGCTGCTCGACTGGTGACGGCGCAGCCCGGCGAGAACCTGCCCTCGGCCCTGAACCTCGGTGCCATATCGACCCTCCTCGACATCGCTCGGGAGCGGGCCTCGGACGGTGACCCGCTCGCTCTGCGGGACCACGCGGTGCTCGAGCTCCTGTACGCGACGGGCGTCCGCGTGGGAGAGCTCGTGGGTGCGGACGTCGACGACGTCGACCAGCGTGACCGCCTCCTGCGCGTGCTCGGCAAGGGGGGCAAGGACCGCGTCGTCCCGTACGGCGTCCCGGCTGCCCGCGCCCTGGAGAGCTGGCTCACCCGTGGTCGTCCGGCTCTGGCGGTCGCGACCTCCGGCCCTGCCCTGGTCCTCGGTCGTCGAGGTGGCCGTGCCGACCAGCGCCAGGTCCGCGAGCTGGTCCACCGTGCCGCACGGGCTGCGGGCGTGGAGGACGTGGCTCCCCACGCGCTGCGACACACCGCTGCCACGCATCTGCTGCACGGCGGCTCGGACCTGCGTAGCGTGCAGGAGATGCTCGGCCACGCGACCCTCGCCACCACGCAGCGGTACACGCACGTGAGTGCCGATCGCCTGAGAAGCTCGTACCTCCAAGCCCACCCCAGAGCCTGAGGGATGTCTATGTCAGCCCAGGCCCGGACCGAGAGCCCGGACACCACCGGTACCGCCCGTACCGGCGGACGCGTCGTCCCCCGCCCCTACCTGGCGGGCGCCCCCGAGGACGCCACCACCGTCGACTCGCTGTGGGCGGTCTTCAAGGAGAGCGGAGACCGGGGGGCCCGGGAGCGGCTGATCCTGCACTACGCCCCCCTGGTCACGATGGTCGCGGCCCGCGTCGGTGCGGGCCTGCCGAACACCGTCGAGCAGGCGGACCTGGTCTCCTACGGCATGTTCGGTCTGATCGACGCGATCGAGAAGTACGAGACGGATCGCGCGGTCAAGTTCGAGACCTACGCGAGCGCCCGCGTGCGCGGCGCGATCATCGACGAGCTGCGCGCCATCGACTGGATCCCACGGTCGGTGCGCACCAAGGCCCGCGCGGTCGACCGTGCCTACGCCGAGCTCGAGGGTGAGCTGCGCCGTGCTCCGTCCGAGCAGGAGGTCGCGAACCGGCTCGAGATCGGCGTGACCGAGCTCCGTGCGGTGTTCACCCAGCTCTCGACGGTGAACGTCGCGGCCCTCGACGAGCTCATCGGCGCGGGGGCCGAGCGGGGGGACTCCCTGTCGCTCATCGACACGCTCGAGGACCCGGGCGCGGTGGACCCCGCGGGATCGGTCGAGGCCCAGGAGACCAAGCTCCTGCTCGCCCGCGCGATCGAGCGCCTCGGCGAGCGCGAGAAGATCGTCCTGGTCCTCTACTACTACGAGGGCATGACCCTCGCCGAGATCGGCCGTGTGCTGGGCGTCACCGAGTCCAGGATCTCGCAGATGCACACCGCGGCGATGCTCCGGCTGCGCACCGCCCTCCAGGAGAGCGAACGCGCCTGAGGCGGGAGCAGGTCCGCTCCTCACCGGTGTGAGGACAGCAGGCGAGCCTCATCGCAGCAGGACCACGGGCTCGGCCCCCGGCAGCAACGAGAGCGGGTCGACGTACTCGTCTCCCTCGCGGACGCCCCAGTGCAGGCACGTGGAGGCGCAGTGCACCGGGTCCGGAGCCACCGTCGCCACCACCTCGCCCGCGGCGACCACCTGCCCGACCACCACCACGGCCACCACGGGCTCGAAGCTCGACCGGCGACCGTCCGGGTGCGTCACGGTGAGCACCCCGCGGTCGACCACCCGCCCCGCGAAGGTGACCACGCCGTCGGACGGGGACATCACGGCGTCGCCGGGGCCCGCCGCCAGGTCCACCCCACGGTGGCCTGCGGCCCAGCGGACCGGAGGTGGGTCGAAGAGGCGCACGACGGTCCCGTCGACCGGGGCCCGGTAGGTGGACGACTCCGCTGCTGCTGCCGGCGCTGCCGAGGAGGTCGAGCGGGCCGCAGCGGGCACGCCGCCGTGGCCGGGGCCCGGGGGGTCGCCGTGGACCGGGGCGGCGCCGCTCACCAGGAGCGCGCCGGCGAGCAGCCCCGTCGTCAGGGTCCTCGGGCCGTGCGGGCGACGGCAGGCCTGCTCGGCGAGGGACGGGGGCGTCGGCTGCGCGAGGCCCGTGGGGCATCGGCGGGGTCTCCACGTCGTCATGGCGCAAGGTTGACCCTGGTCCGCCCGGTCGCCCTGCCCGGGACCCTCCCGCCTGGGGACGCGTGAGGAGCTCGCCGGCCTGGGGACGTGCCTGGGGTCCGACGGCCAGCCGTGCGGCACGGGTCAGGTAGGATGCTCGTTGCGCCCGGTCCGCCGGGTGACATCGCGTGCCATCCATCCCCGATCCAGCCGGTCCAGCCGGCGGCCCGGGGGCGTGTGCCGACAGCGGTCCGGTCTCCTCGTGGGTCCGGCGTCGGTCCCGCATGGCACCAGGGACGTCCGGTCAACCGATCGGCGTCGACAACCGGATGCGGGCTCCAGGGATGACCTGATGCCCGCCTGCACAGTGCGCGCGGCCCCGCGGGTCGCGCCGGAAGGACGTGCCATGGCCGTCGTGACCATGCGCCAGCTGCTCGAGAGCGGAGTCCACTTCGGGCACCAGACCCGTCGCTGGAACCCGAAGATGAAGCGGTTCATCTTCACCGAGCGCAACGGCATCTACATCGTCGACCTGCAGCAGTCGCTGTCGTACATCGACCGGGCCTACGAGTTCGTCAAGGAGACCGTCGCCCACGGCGGGACCATCCTCTTCGTCGGCACCAAGAAGCAGGCCCAGGAGCCGGTGGCCGAGCAGGCCGCCCGCGTCGGCATGCCCTACGTCAACCAGCGTTGGCTCGGTGGCATGCTCACCAACTTCCAGACGGTCAACAAGCGGCTCCAGCGCCTCAAGGAGCTCGAGGAGATCGACTTCGACGACGTCGCGGGCAGCGCCTTCACCAAGAAGGAGCTCCTCATCATGCGCCGCGAGAAGGACAAGCTCTCGCGCACCCTCGGCGGCATCCGTGACATGGCCAAGGTCCCCTCGGCCGTGTGGATCGTCGACACGAACAAGGAGCACCTCGCGGTCGACGAGGCGCGCAAGCTCGGGATCCCCGTCGTGGCGATCCTGGACACCAACTGCGACCCCGACCTGGTCGACTACCAGATCCCGGGCAACGACGACGCGATCCGTGCCGTCACCCTGCTCACCCGCGTGATCGCCGACGCCGCCGCCGAGGGGCTCATCGCTCGGCACTCGGGCAGGTCCGCGGCCAGCGAGGGCAGCGCCGAGACCCCGGCCGAGCCGCTCGCCGAGTGGGAGCAGGAGCTGCTCACGGGCAAGGACGCTGCTGCGACCGAGGGCACCGCTCAGGCCGAGCCCGAGACCGCCGCCCCTGCTGCCGAGGCCCCCGCCGCTGCTCAGCCCGAGGCTGAGGTCGCCGAGAGCCCGGCCGCCGAGGTCGCCGAGACCGAGGCCCCTGCGGTCGAGGCCCCCGCGACCGGTCAGGACGCCGCTCCTGCCGCAGCGACCGAGGGTGTCGCCGAGCCCGCCGCGGCGGACAAGCCCGCCAACTGACCCCGGACCGCGGGCCCTCCGTGGGCCCGCGGACCGACCGTGCGACAGACAAGGACATCTGGGATGGCGAACTACACCGCCGCAGACATCAAGGCGCTCCGTGAGCGCACCGGCGCGGGCATGCTCGACGTCAAGAAGGCCCTCGACGAGGCCGACGGCAACGCCGAGAAGGCTCTCGAGATCATCCGCGTCAAGGGACTCAAGGGCGTGAGCAAGCGCGAGGGTCGCGCGGCCTCGGACGGCCTGGTCGCCGCCCACGTGGCGGACGACGCCGCCGGCCAGACCGGGGTGCTCATCGAGCTCAACTCCGAGACCGACTTCGTCGCGAAGAACGCGACCTTCGTCGAGCTCGCGGACAAGGTGCTCGCGGCCGCCGTCGCGGCCGGGACCGAGGACGTCGCCGCCGTGCTGGCCTCCGAGGTCGACGGCACGAGCGTGCAGCGCACGATCGACGAGACTGCCGCCACCCTCGGGGAGAAGCTCGTGCTGCGCCGGGTGGCGCGGATCTCTGCCGAGAAGGTCACCGTGTACCTGCACAAGGTCAACAAGGACCTGCCCCCGCAGGTCGGCGTGCTGGTCGGCACGGACTCCGCGGCCGCCGAGGTCGCCAAGGACGTCGCGATGCACGTCGCCGCGTTCTCGCCGTCGTACCTGACCCGCGAGGACGTCCCGTCCGAGACGGTCGAGTCCGAGCGCCGGATCGCCGAGGAGACCTCGCGCAACGAGGGCAAGCCCGAGGCCGCCCTGCCCAAGATCATCGAGGGGCGTCTGACGGGCTTCTTCAAGGAGAGCGTCCTGGTCGACCAGGCCTTCGCCAAGGACAACAAGAAGACCGTCGGCAAGGTCGTCGAGGAGGCCGGGGGCACCCTCACCGCCTTCGCACGCTTCCGCGTCGGCGCCTGAACCAGACGTGCCGCGCCGGCGGCCCGGGCCTGTCGTGGGCCTGGGCCGCCGTCGCGCATCAGCACCGGACCGGGGGCGCGCCCCGGTGCACCTGACACTGGAGGAACCGTGGGGCAGGACGTGACCGTCGAGTCGGGGGACCAGGGGAGCGAGGCGGGCTCGCCCCGCCGGGTGCTGCTCAAGCTGTCGGGGGAGACCTTCGGGGGAGGCGGTGTCGGGCTCGCCCCCGACGTGGTGCAGCGCGTGGCGGGGGAGATCGCCGAGGCGGTCCGCGAGGGCGTGCAGGTCGCGATCGTCGTCGGCGGGGGCAACTTCTTCCGGGGGGCCGAGCTCTCGCAGCGGGGCCTGGACCGGGCCCGCGCCGACTACATGGGCATGCTCGGTACCGTGATGAACTGCCTGGCCCTGCAGGACTTCCTCGAGCAGGCCGGGGTGAGCACCCGGGTCCAGACCGCCATCACGATGGGCCAGGTCGCCGAGCCCTACATCCCCCTGCGGGCGATCCGTCACCTCGAGAAGGGCCGCGTCGTGATCTTCGGCGCCGGGGCCGGGATGCCCTTCTTCTCGACCGACACCGTGGCCGTCCAGCGCGCCCTCGAGACCCACTGCGACGAGGTCGTCATGGGGAAGAACGGTGTCGACGGCGTCTACACGGCGGACCCGCGCACCTCACCCGAGGCCGTCCGCCTCGACGAGCTGACGTACACCGACGCGCTCGTCGGCGGGCTCGAGGTCATGGATGCCACCGCCCTGAGCCTGTGCCGCGACAACCGGGTCCGCATGCGGGTGTTCGGCATGGGAGCGGCGGGCAACGTCACCCGTGCCCTCCGAGGTGAGAGGATCGGGACGCTGCTCAGCGAGGGCTGAGCAGCTCCGACGGGCAGGCCGGACGAGCAAGAACCCTGGGCACGGGCACCACGGCCCGCGCGCCAGGTGCGTGAGCCGACGAGACGAAGGAGCAGCGGGTGATCGACGACACCCTCCTCGAGGCCGAGGAGAAGATGGACAAGGCGATCGAGGTCGCCAAGGAGGACTTCGCGACGATCCGGACCGGGCGTGCGAATCCCGCGATGTTCACCAAGGTGACCGTGGAGTACTACGGTGCGCCGACCCCGCTCCAGCAGCTCGCCTCCTTCACGACCCCCGAGGCGCGCACGATCCTGATCACCCCCTTCGACCAGGGGTCCCTGGGTGGCATCGAGCGGGCCCTGCGGGACTCCGACCTCGGCGTGAACCCGAGCAACGACGGCAAGATCATCCGGGTGGTGCTGCCCCAGCTGACCGAGGAGCGCCGCCGGGACTACGTCAAGCTCGCCCGGCACAAGGCCGAGGACGCCCGCGTCTCCATCCGCAACGTGCGTCGTCGCGCCAAGGAGGAGCTCGACCGCATCGTCCGGGACGGTGAGGCAGGGGAGGACGAGGGGGCGCGGGCCGAGAAGGAGCTCGAGGCGGTGACGAAGCGCCACGTCGAGATGGTCGACCAGGTGCTCGCCGCCAAGGAGAGCGAGCTTCTCGAGGTCTGAATGACTGAGCTCGCCGGATCCGACGCCGCGACCCGCGGCCCCGCTGGGGCGCCGCGGGCCGGACGCAACCTCCCGATCGCCATCGCGGTCGGTCTCGCGCTCCTCGCGGTGGTCGCGGGGTCGCTGCTGTGGCGCAAGGAGCTCTTCCTCCTGCTCGCCGTCCTGGCGTGCGGCGCTGCCCTGTGGGAGCTCGCGCAGGCCTTCCGCCGCCGGGGGATCCACCTGCCTGTGCTGCCCCTCCTGGTCGGGACGGTCGGGATCCTCGTGTCCTCGTACACGGCCGGCTCGGAGGCCCTCGTCGTGGCCTTCATGCTCACGGCGGGGGGCGTGGTCGTCTGGCGGGTGCTGGACGGCAGCGGTCCTGCCGCGCTGCGCGACGCGGCGGCGGCGACCTTCGCGGCCGCGTACGTGCCGTTCATGGGTGGCTTCGTGATGCTCATGCTCGCCGAGCCTGACGGAGCGCGCCGGGTCGGGCTCTTCATCCTGCTCGCCGTCTCGAACGACGTGGGCGGCTACGTGGCCGGGGTCCTCGCGGGCCGGCACCCACTCGCTCCGTCGGTCAGCCCCAAGAAGTCCTGGGAGGGGCTGGCCGGGTCGCTCCTGCTGGCCTCGGTGATCGGGGCCGTGGGCATGGTCTGGGCCTTCCAGGCCTCGCCGCTCGTGGGTGTGGCGATCGGTGTGGCTGCCGTCCTCACCGCCACCCTCGGGGACCTTGCGGAGTCCCTGATCAAGCGTGACCTCGAGCTCAAGGACATGGGAAGCCTGCTCCCCGGCCACGGCGGCGTCCTCGACCGGCTCGACTCGATGCTCCTGACCGCCCCTCTCGTCTACCTCGTGCTGCTCGTCGCCCTGCCCGTCGTGGGGGACTGAGACGCATGGAAGGGTTCCAGTGCCATGGTTGAGGTGAGACCTGCCGACGAGCTGCCCCCGGGCCGCGTCCCGTTGGCTCTGACGTCCACACCCACGAAGCGCGGCAAGCCGCCGCGTCACTTCGCCGACCTCGCCCCCGAGGAGCAGGTCGCCGCCGTCACGGAGCTCGGGGAGAAGCCCTTCCGCGCCAAGCAGCTCGCGACGCACTATTACAGCCATCTCAGCGTCGACGCCGCCGAGATGACGGACCTGCCCCAGGCATCCCGGGACGCGCTCGTCGCGGGGCTCTTCCCTCCGCTGCTGACGCCGGTGCGCACCCTCGAGGCCGACGCTGGCACGACGGTCAAGACCCTGTGGCACCTGTACGACGGGGTGAAGGTCGAGTCGGTGCTCATGCGCTATCCCGGCCGCGCGACCCTGTGCGTCTCGAGCCAGGCGGGGTGCGGCATGGCCTGCCCGTTCTGCGCGACAGGGCAGCTCGGCCTGACCCGGAACCTCTCGACCGCCGAGGTCGTCGAGCAGGTACGGTCCGCTGCCCGGTCCTTGGCCGACGGCGAGATCGCGGGCGGCCCCGGGCGGCTCTCGAACGTCGTCTTCATGGGCATGGGCGAACCCCTCGCCAACTACCGGACGGTGCTCAACGCCGTGCGTCGGTTCGTCGCCCCCGCCCCGGAGGGGCTCGGCATCTCGGCACGCAACGTCACCGTGTCGACGGTCGGGCTCGTGCCCGCGATGCGACGGCTCGCCGGCGAGGGCATCCCCGTGACCCTCGCCCTGTCCCTGCACGCCCCTGACGACGAGCTGCGCAACGAGCTGGTCCCGATCAACACGCGGTGGTCGGTGGACGAGACCCTCGACGCGGCCCGGGGCTACTTCGAGGTCACCGGCCGCCGCGTGAGCATCGAGTACGCGCTCATCAAGGACATGAACGACCACGCGTGGCGCGCCGACCTGCTCGGCGAGAAGCTCACGGCGCGGGGACGTGGCTGGGTGCACGTCAACCCCATCCCGCTCAACCCGACCCCCGGCTCGATCTGGACGGCGAGCGAGCGCGAGGTCGAGGACGAGTTCGTGGCTCGGCTGCGCGGCCACGGGATCCCCACGACGGTGCGGGACACGCGCGGCAGCGACATCGACGGTGCCTGCGGGCAGCTCGCGGCGGAGGAGACCCCATGACGCAGATGTTCCGGACCGTCGGTCGGCTGCAGACCGGCTACGACCCGGACCAGGTCGACACCTTCTTCGAGCATGCGCGGCGGGTGTACGACGGCGATCGGACCGAGCCCATGACGGGCCGGGACGTCCGCCAGACGGCCTTCGACCTGGTGCGTGGGGGGTACGTGACCTCGGCGGTGGACGGCGCGATGGACCGGCTCGAGCGTGCCCTCGTGGCTCGTCAGCGCACCGAGTTCGTGGCGACCCACGGTCAGCAGGCGTGGATGGAGCACCTCGCCACCCAGGCCCGCAGCCTGTACCCGCGCCTGACCCGGCCCGACGGCGAGCGGTTCGCCCCTGCCCGGCGGGGCGAGCAGGGGTACGACCCCGACGACGTCGACGACCTGTGCCACCGGCTCGTCGACTACTTCGACAACGGGCAGACCCTCGCCTCGGACGAGGTGCGCCACGCGACCTTCGGGCGTCGCTCGGGTCGTCACGCCTACGCGGAGGCCTCGGTCGACGCCTTCTGCGACCGTGCCGTTGAGGTGCTTCTCGGGGTCGAGTGAGGGGCGCAGCAGACCCGTCGCTCGCGCGTCGGGGCGCCCGGGGCCGGGTGACGTCGGCGAGAATGGGCCGGTGACACAGCGCAGCGTGACCGTCCTCGGCTCGACCGGATCGATCGGGACCCAAGCTCTCGACGTGGTGCGTCAGCACCCGGACCGCTTCCGGGTCACGGGTCTCGCTGCGGGGGGCGGTCACCCTCGGCTGGTCGCCGAGCAGGTGCTCGAGACCGGCGCGCAGACCGTCGCCGTCGCGGACGTCACCGCAGGGATCGCCGTGCTGGAGCAGGTCACGCACCTCGCGGCCGCACGGGGCCTGCCCCACGTCGGGGTCGAGCTGCTCACCGGTCCGGAGGCGGCGAGCGAGCTCGCCGGACGTGGTGCCGACGTCGTGCTCAACGGCATCACTGGTTCGGTGGGGCTCGGCCCGACGTTGGCTGCCCTCGAGGCCGGCAGCAGCCTGGCCCTGGCCAACAAGGAGTCTCTCGTGGTCGGCGGGGCCCTGGTGCGTCGTGCCCAGCAGCGCCCCGACCAGGTGGTGCCGGTCGACTCCGAGCACTCGGCCATCGCCCAGTGCCTGCGGTCCGGGAGTCGGCCCGAGGTGCGTCGGCTGATCCTGACCGCCTCCGGCGGACCCTTCCGAGGATGGGCTCGGGAGGACCTCAGGAAGGTCGGGCCCCAGGAGGCGCTGGCCCACCCGACCTGGTCGATGGGGCCTGTCGTGACGATCAACTCCTCGACGCTGATGAACAAGGGCCTCGAGCTCATCGAGGCGCACCTGCTGTTCGACGTCCCGGTCGAGGACATCACGGTCGTCGTCCACCCGCAGTCGGTCGTGCACTCGATGGTCGAGTTCGTGGACGGATCGACCATCGCGCAGGCCTCTCCGCCCGACATGCGCCTGCCCATCGCGCTCGGGCTGTCCTGGCCCGAGCGCCTGGCCCCGGTCACGCCCCCCTGCGCCTGGGACCTCGCGACGAGCTGGACCTTCGAGCCTCTCGACGACGCCGTCTTCCCGGCGCTGCGTCTCGCCCGCGAGGCCGTCGCGGCCTCGGCGACCCACCCGGCCGTCTACAACGCGGCGAACGAGGAGTGCGTCGCGGCCTTCCTGGCCGGACGGATCGCCTTCCTCGACGTCGTGGACACGGTCGAGCGGGTGCTCGGCGAGCACGATCCCCAGGTGGCTGGTGACCTGACCCTCGAGGAGGTGCTCGCGGCCGAGAGCTGGGCGCGGGAGCGGGCCGAGCAGGTGCTCAGCCGTCGCTGACAGCTCCGGGACCCGTGGGGCGCGACCTCCAGTCGTGCAGGCCGGTCCGCTGCTTGAGGTGCACGAAGGTCTCGGTGGTGCGCACGCCGGGCAGGGTGCGGATCCGCTGGTTGAGCACCTCGAGCAGGTGCTCGTCGTCCACGCACACCACCGTCACCAGCAGGTCGAAGGCCCCCGCGGTGACCACCACGTCGTCGACCTCGGGGGTCCTCGCGAGGGCGTCACCCAGGGGTTCGAGATCCCCCTCGGCCTTGATGCCGATCATCGCCTGCCGGGCGAAGCCGAGGCGGGCCGGGTCGGTCACGGCCACGACCTGCACGACCCCCGACTCGACCAGGCGCTGGACCCGCTGCCGGACGGCCGCCTCGGAGAGCCCGACGGCCTTGCCGATCGCCGCGTAGGGCCTGCGCCCGTCCTGGCGGAGCTGGTCGATGATCGCGGTGGAGGTCGCGTCGAGGCCTGGGGCGCTGCGAGGGGACGTCATGACGCGATGCTCCCCGGCGAGGCCCCGCGGCGCAACGAGCCCCCCGGTCCGGCCCGTCGTGGGTCACCCGGACGGGTGTCGACGAATCGTGCCAAAGGGTCTAGTTTCGGCCCGTGACGGAGCGTGGACGGAGCACCGGGCCGGGCCCTGTGCCCGTCGTCGGCCCGTCGGACCCGCGGCTCGACGCGATCTACCAGGAGAACCTCACGGACCTGCTCCGCAAGGTGCTCGTGATCGGTCTGCTCCTCGGCCTGCCGACCATCGTGGCCGTGATCGTCGTGACCGGGCCCACCGACCCGCTCGTCGGCCGGGTCTACCCGCCGCTCGTCGTCTACCTCGCGGTGTACGCGTGGGTGCTGATGCGCCGACCCACGCGCGCGGTGGCCTTCTCGAGGCTCACCCTGGCCTTGATCCAGGCGGTCTGGGTCGTCGTCATGGTCTACCGCCTGCGCTCGGCCCCGGACGCCGCGGCGGGGTGGGCGAGCCTCTTCCCGACCACGTTCATGGGCCTGGTCATCTTCGTGCTCGTCGGGTACCTCGTCCACGACACGCGTCGGGCGCTGGTCAACGCCGCCACCGTGATCGCGGTGGTGACCGTCTGCGGGGCGATCGCCCTGCTGTCGGTCGACGGTGGCGACGCGTACCTCGTGGACCTGCTCCGGTACGCGGTGTACCTGTGCATCGTCGCGCTGCTCCTCCACGTGCTGGCCCGCGCCAAGGCCCGGCTCGGCCTCGCCCTCGCGGTGGCCCAGCAGGCGACGGCCGAGGCGCACGAGATGCGCGACATGGCCTACCTCGACCCGCTGACCGGGGTGGCGAACCGTCGCCGCCTGGTCGAGGAGCTCACCTTCCAGGCCCAGCACGTCAGCCCGGCGCACCCGGTGGCCGTCCTGTACTTCGACCTCGACCACTTCAAGCAGGTCAACGACGAGCACGGTCACGCGGTCGGGGACCAGGTCCTGACGACCGTCGCGGAGGTCGCGAGCCGTGTCGTGCGCCAGGGGGACCTCGTGGCCCGCGTGGGCGGCGAGGAGTTCGTCATCGTGGCCCCCGGGACCAGCCACGACCGCGCCGTCCAGGTGGCCGAACGGTTGCGCGAGGTGCTGCCGGAGGAGGTCGGCCTCGCGGTGGGCACCCGCATCACGGCCAGCTTCGGCGTCGTGGCCCTGCACCCGGCCGAGCCCGCCGTCGCGGTGCTCACCCGGGTCGACGCCCTCATGTACCACGCCAAGGTCGGCGGGCGGGACAGGGTGACGACCTCTCCGGTCTGAGGGCCGTCGGCAGGTCAGGAGGCATCGGCACGAGCACCCGGTCCGCCGGGGGAAGATGGAGCCCAGTCCGCGAGGGGTTCGCGGTGGAGGGACGGGAAGTCATGGCCTACGCGCTCGGCCTGGTCGTCATGCTGCTCGGGCTGCTCGTCTCGATCGCGCTGCACGAGGTCGGGCACATGGTGCCCGCCAAGCGCTTCGGGGTGCGTGTGAGCGCCTACATGGTCGGTTTCGGCCCGACGCTGTGGTCCCGGACCCGTGGCGAGACCGAGTACGGCCTCAAGGCGATCCCGCTGGGCGGGTACGTCCGCCTGGTCGGCATGTTCCCGCCCGCGGAGGTCGTGGGTGCCCGGCCCCGTGCGGGGCGGGTGGGCGAGCTCGTCAGCGAGGTCCGCGCGGCCTCGGCCGAGGAGATCCACCCGGGCGAGGAGCACCGGGCGTTCTACCGCCTGAGCACCCCCAAGAAGGTCGTGGTCATGCTGGGCGGGCCGTTGATGAACCTGCTCATCGCGGTGGTCCTGCTGGGCGCCGTGCTGATGGGGTACGGCCTGCCTGCCGGGGCGAGCACGACGGTCTCGAGCGTCTCGGCCTGCGTCCTGCCCGCCGATGCGCCGGCGGACCGGGTCTGCACGGAGAGCGACCCACCGGCCCCGGCAGCAGCCGCGGGGCTCGAGCCCGGCGACGAGCTGCTGACCTTCGCCGGGACCCCCACGCCGACCTGGGCGGACTTCCAGCAGGCCGTGCGTGCCGGGGGAGGGTCGCCGACCCAGCTCGTGGTCGAGCGGGACGGTGCCGAGGTGGTCCTCCAGATCGACCCCGTGCTGGCCGAGCGTCCGGTCTTCGACGAGGAGGGCGCTCTGGTGCTCGACGCGGACGGTGATCCCGTCCTGCGCGAGACCCCCTTCGTCGGGCTGACCCCTGCGACCGCCCGCGAGCGGCAGCCGGCCTCGGCCGTGCTGCCCGCGGTCGGGGACGCCACCTGGCAGACCCTCGGGGCGATCGTGACCCTGCCGGTGCAGCTGGTCGGCATCGTCGGCGCGGTGGTCGGCGACGGCGAGCGCGACGCGAGCGGGGTGGTGGGCCCGGTAGGGGTCGGACGTTTCGCCGGCGAGGTCGCCGCCGCCGAGGGCGTCAGCGTCGCCGACCGGATGGTGAGTCTCGTCTCGCTCGTGGCGGCCCTGAACATCGCGCTCTTCGCCTTCAACCTCATCCCGCTGCTGCCGCTCGACGGCGGTCACGTCGCGGGGGCCCTGTGGGAGGGGGCCCGGCGGCAGGTCGCCCGGCTGCGAGGACGGTCCCGACCTGCTCCCTCGGACGTCGCGCGGATGATGCCGCTCGCCTACGGCGTCTTCATCGCGCTCATCGTGGTGGGGGTGGTGCTGCTCTACGCCGACCTCGTGCGGCCGATCACCCTCTGACGGTTCGGCACGAGGCCGCCCGCGGGGGATACTGGACCGGTGAGCCTCCCCATCAGCCTCGGAATGCCAGAAGCCCCACCGCCCGTCCTGGCCCCCCGACGACCGACCCGCAAGATCAAGGTCGGCTCGGTGGACGTCGGCGGAGACGCCCCTGTCTCCGTGCAGTCGATGACGACCACCAAGACGACGGACATCAACGCGACCCTCCAGCAGATCGCCGAGCTCACCGCCTCGGGCTGCGACATCGTCCGCGTCGCGTGCCCGACCGAGGAGGACGCCGCGGCGCTGCCGATCATCGCGAGGAAGTCGCAGATCCCGGTCATCGCCGACATCCACTTCCAGCCGAAGTACGTCTTCGCCGCGATCGACGCCGGGTGCGCCGCGGTGCGCGTGAACCCGGGCAACATCCGGAAGTTCGACGACCAGGTCGGAGCGATCGCCAAGGCCGCCCGCGAGGCCGGGGTCTCGATCCGGATCGGCGTCAACGCCGGCTCCCTCGACAAGCGTCTCCTCGAGAAGTACGGCAAGGCGACCCCTGAGGCCCTGGTCGAGTCGGCCGTCTGGGAGGCTTCCCTCTTCGAGGAGCACGACTTCCACGACTTCAAGATCTCGGTCAAGCACAACGACCCCGTCATCATGGTCCGGGCGTACGAGATGCTCTCGCAGCGGGGGGACTGGCCCCTACACCTCGGGGTGACCGAGGCAGGCCCGGCCTTCCAGGGCACCATCAAGTCCGCGACGGCCTTCGGCGCGCTGCTGAGCCAGGGCATCGGCGACACCATCCGGGTCTCCCTCTCGGCCCCGCCGGTCGAGGAGGTCAAGGTGGGCATCCAGATCCTGCAGTCCCTCAACCTGCGGCCCCGCAAGCTCGAGATCGTCTCGTGCCCCTCCTGCGGCAGGGCGCAGGTCGACGTCTACTCCCTCGCCGAGCGCGTGACCGCGGGCCTCGAGGGCATGGAGGTGCCCCTGCGGGTCGCCGTCATGGGCTGCGTCGTCAACGGCCCCGGGGAGGCCCGCGAGGCCGACCTCGGCGTCGCCTCGGGCAACGGCAAGGGGCAGATCTTCGTCAAGGGCGAGGTCATCAAGACGGTCCCGGAGTCGCAGATCGTGGAGACCCTGATCGAGGAGGCCATGCGTCTGGCCGAGACCATGGAGCCCGCCGAGGGCGGGGCCCCGGTCATCTCGGTCAGCTGACCGCGAGGGCAGGGCGAGGGGTGAGCCCGCGCTGGTCGGCCGTGGTGCACAATCGCCCCATGGGACGCCGGAGCGCCGTAGGAGCCGCGAGGTCGGTCGTGACGGACGTCGACCTGCGCGCGGCCGCCCGGTTGTGCGAGCGGGACCCCGTGGCCTCGGTGCTCGCCGCCTCCCGGATCGAGTCACTCCTAGCCGGCGGCGGTACCCGCGGCGGGAGCGCGTTGTGGGGGGTCGAGCGCGAGGGCCGGCTCGAGGCGCTGTGCTGGGCGGGGGCCAACCTGGTGCCGGTGTGCTCCCCGGAGGACGCTGCGGCCCTCGACGCGTTCGCGGCGACGGCCCTGCGTCAGGGACGGCGCTGCTCCTCGATCGTCGGGGAGGCGGGGGCAGTCCTGGGCCTGTGGGAGCGGCTCAGCGCGAGCTGGGGACCCGCCCGCGAGGTCCGGGCCGACCAGCCCTCCCTCGCCATCTCGGCTCCGCCCGCGGTCGAGCCCGACCCGCAGGTGCGGCTGACGGCCCCGGACGAGCTCGGGGTGCTCCTGCCTGCCTGCGTCGAGATGTTCGTCGAGGAGGTCGGGTACTCGCCGCTGACCGGAGCCCCCGGCGCCTACGAGGCCCGGGTCCGGTCCCTGGTCCGAGACCGGCGGTCCTACCTGCGGATGATGCACGGGGACCTGGGTCCCGAGGTCGCGTTCAAGGCCGAGCTCGGGGCCGTCACCCGCGCCGTGGCCCAGGTCCAGGGGGTCTGGGTGGCCCCCTCGCTGCGAGGGCGCGGCCTCGCCGCCCCCGGCATGGCGGCCGTGGTGGCGGCGGCGCTGGCTGCGACGCCTACCGTCTCCCTCTACGTGAACCGCTACAACGAGCGGGCGCTGGCGACCTACCGCCGGGTCGGCTTCGAGCAGGTCGGCACCTACGCGACCGTCCTCTTCTGAGACCGAGCGCCCTGGCCGCCGGGCCCGCGTCGCGGCTCACCGCAGCAGGCGCGACATCCGCCGGTCCGCGAGCGGCTTGCCGCCGGTCTGGCACGTCGGGCAGTACTGCAGGGAGCGGTCGGCGAAGGCGACCTCCCGCACGGTGTCGCCGCACACCGGGCAGGCCTCCCCGGCCCGTCCGTGGACGTGCATCCCGCGGCGCTTGGCGTCCTTGAGCTCGGTCGCCGGTCGCCCCGCAGAGGCCTCGACGGCCTGGCGCAGCACCTCGAGCGTCGCGGTGTGCAGTCGCTCGAGGTCCGTCCGGTCGAGGGATCGGGTCAGTGCGAAGGGGCTCGTCCGCGCCGTGTGCAGGATCTCGTCGGAGTAGGCGTTCCCGATGCCCGCGATCTGCGACTGGTCGCGCAGCAGACCCTTGACCTGCTGGTTGCGGGCCGCCGCGAGCTCGGTGAGGCGCTCGACGGTGAACTCCGGCCCGAGGGGGTCCACGCCGAGGGAGGCGATCGCCGCCACCTCGCCGGGGTCGGTCACCAGGTGGACCGCGAGCCGCTTGCGCGTCCCGGCCTCGGTCAGGGCGAACCCCGATCCGTCGTCGAGCCGGACGCGCAGGGCCAGGGCCGACCTCCCCGGGCGGGCCGGGGTCGTGGGCAGCTCGTCGTACCACCGCAGCCATCCTGCGCGGGAGAGGTGGGTGACCAGGTGGACGGGCGCGGCCTCGGGGCCCGTCCTCAGGTCGATCCACTTGCCGTGGCGTCCGACGTCGAGCACCGGCCGGCCGACGAGGTCCTCGGGCGCGGGGGAGAACGTCTTGAGAGCACTGATCGCCACGACCTCGACCCCGGCCACGGCACGCCCTGCGGTGCGCTCGCCGAGGAACCGGCTGAGCGCCTCGACCTCGGGCAGCTCGGGCACGCGTCCATGGTGGACCAGGACGGTCGCGCGCGACACCCCGCGGCGTCAGGAGGGGCCTGGCCCGCCAGTAGGCTGGCCCTCATGCTGCTGCGGATGTCGACCTTGTTCGTGCGGACCCTGCGCGAGGACCCGGCCGACGCCGAGGTCCCCAGCCACCGCCTCCTCGTCCGGGCGGGCTACATCCGCCGCGCGGCCCCGGGGGTCTACTCGTGGCTGCCCCTCGGGCTCCGCGTGCTGGCCAAGGTCGAGCGCGTCGTGCGCGAGGAGATGGCGGCGATCGACGCGCAGGAGGTCCACTTCCCCGCGCTGCTCCCGCGCGAGCCCTACGAGGCCACCGGTCGCTGGACCGAGTACGGCCCGAACCTCTTCCGCCTCAAGGACCGCAAGGACGCGGACTACCTCCTCGCCCCGACCCACGAGGAGATGTTCACCCTCCTCGTCAAGGACCTGTACTCGTCGTACAAGGACCTGCCGCTCGCGCTCTACCAGATCCAGACCAAGTACCGCGACGAGGCCCGTCCGCGTGCCGGTCTGCTCCGTGGCCGCGAGTTCATCATGAAGGACGCGTACTCCTTCGACGTCGACGACGCCGGGCTCGAGCGTGCGTACCAGCGTCAGCGTGAGGCGTACCAGCGCATCTTCACGCGCCTGGGGATCGACTTCGTGATCGTGTCGGCGACCTCGGGGGCGATGGGCGGTTCGCACAGCGAGGAGTTCCTCATGCCGACCGCCATCGGCGAGGACACCTTCGTCCGCTCGGCCGGCGGGTATGCGGCCAACGTCGAGGCGGTCACCACCCCGGTGCCCGACGCCCTGCCGGTCGACGACGCCCCTGCTGCCCACGTCGAGGACACCCCGGACACGCCCACCATCGACACCCTCGTGGCTGTCGCGAACGAGCGCTTCCCCCGACCGGACCGGGCGTGGTCCGCGGCTGACACCCTCAAGAACGTCGTCGTGGTCCTCGACCACCCGGACGGCGAGCACGAGGTCGTGGTGGTCGGCGTCCCGGGGGACCGCGACGTCGACCTCAAGCGACTCGAGGCGGCCGTGGCGCCGGCCGCCGTGAGCGCCGCGGGCGACGCCGACTTCGCGACGCGACCTGAGCTGGTCAAGGGCTACATCGGCCCCGGGGTCCTCGGGCGGACGAACACCGGCCGCGAGGACGCCGTGCGCTACCTGCTCGACCCGCGCGTGGTCGCGGGGACACGGTGGATCACCGGGGCCGACGCGCCCGGCAAGCACGTCTTCGACCTCGTCGCGGGCCGCGACTTCGTCGGTGACGGCACCATCGAGGCCGCCACGGTGCGGGCCGGTGACCCGGCCCCTGACGGCTCCGGACCTCTCGAGCTGGCCCGCGGCATCGAGATCGGCCACATCTTCGCGCTCGGGCGCAAGTACGCGGAGTCCCTCGGGCTGAAGGTGCTCAACGAGAACGGCAAGGCCGTGACGGTGACGATGGGCTCGTACGGGATCGGTGTCTCGCGTGCGGTCGCCGCCCTCGCCGAGACCAACCACGACGAGGCCGGGCTCGCGTGGCCCGCCCAGGTGGCCCCGGTGCACGTGCACCTGGTCGCGACGGGCAAGGACCCCGCGGTCTTCGCCGCGTGCGAGGAGCTCGCGGCGGACCTCGACGGCCGTGGGGTCGAGGTGCTCGTCGACGACCGGCCGAAGGTCTCGCCGGGGGTCAAGTTCGCCGACGCCGAGCTGCTCGGCGCCCCCGTGGTCGTCGTCGTCGGACGCGGGCTGGCCGAGGGAGTGGTCGAGGTGCGGCTGCGACGTGGTGCGGACGCCGCCGTCCCCCAGGAGGGCCGTCCCGAGGCGGTCCAGGTCCCCGTCGGTGAGGCCGCCGGTCACGTGGCGGAGCTCGTCGCGGGTCTGCTGGCGCCCTGACCCGGCGACCGAGCGCGCCGGGTCAGGCCTCGGACCCGTCCAGGCCCGGGAAGGTCGGCGCCGTCGTGCCGGCGGCGGTGGACGCCCGCGCGGCGTCGGTGAGCCCGGCGAGCATCGCCGGGCGGTCCTCGAGGCCCACGGTGGCCACCAGGGTCGCGTAGGTCCGGCTCAGCCCCTCCTCGACCTGCCCGAGCGCAGCCCGGGCCGCGGTGAGGTCCTCGGTCGCGGTGAGGGTCTCCGGCAGCGCGTAGACGTTGCGGCGTGGGTCGATGCCCGTCCCGCTCAGGGCCCCGGCCTGGGCCCAGGCCTCGGCCCGCTCCCGGTGCAGCGCTGCCCGACGGGCTGCTGTGCTGCGTGCCGCCTCGCTCGACCGTGCCGCGAGGACCTCCCAGGCGTAGCCGGCGGCGTCCTCGGAGCGGACCAGGACCGTCACGTCGGCGGCGGTGAGCCCCGAGGGCAGCTCCTCGGGGACGGCGAACGGCTCGAGCTCCTCGGCGCCAGGGGGCGGGCCGTCGGCCGCGGGCGCCGCCCCGGCCAGGGCCTCGGCCAGCAGCAGACGTGAGGTCGCGATCGACGCGAGGAGCCGCGCGAGGTCACCGTCCTCGACCTCGAGGACGTCGGCGCGTGCGGTCGCGGCTGTCTGGGACAGCAGCGCCGTCAGGTCCTCGAGGGTGCCGGGGAGAGCCTCGGGTACGTCCTCGACGTCCTCGGCGTCCTCCGTGTCACCGCCCCCCTCGGTCCCGTTCTGCGCCCCGGTGCCGTCCTGGTCCACGGCCCCGTCCTGGTCGACGCCTCCCGGGGGCAGGGCCGTCGGCGCGTAGCCGGGGCCTGGGTCGTAGACGCCGCCGAGGGCCTCGACATGGGCCTGGGAGTCCTCGACGACCTGCTCGAGCGCGGTCTCCGCCGCAGCCTCGCCCTCGGGGTCCGTCCGCCGCGCGAGGGCGCCGAGGGCCACGGCGTCCGCCGTCGTGCGCTGCCGCACGGTCTCGACGGCGTCGGGCTCGAGGGGATCCGGGTGCGGGGTCTCCAGGCGCAGGCCGCAACCTGCCAGCAGGAGCCCGACGGCCAGGAGGGCGCCCAGACGCAGCCCGGGGCCGGGGGAGGGCGACGTGGGGCTCTGCGGGCGCTGTGCAGGGGGCATCGCGGGCGATCCTGCCACGCCGGGGGCCGCGAGAGTCGTTAGGCTGGGCCGCGACAAGTCAAGAGGGTCGTATCCACGTCGGGTAGCCCGCACCGACCCACGGGAGGCGAACATGGTCACGTCCGCAGGCTCTGGTCCAGCAGATCGAGTCCGCGAGGTGGTCCGGCCGGTCGTCGAGACAGCGGGCCTGCACCTCGAGGAGGTCACGGTCAGCTCCGCCGGACGGCGCTCCGTCGTCCGCGTGGTCCTCGACCTGGACGAGCACGCCGTCGGCAGCCTCGACCTCGACACGCTCGGAGAGGTCTCCCGCGCGGTCTCGGCCGCGATGGATGCCGCCGACCCCGTGCGGGGCGAGCACGTCCTCGAGGTCTCCACCCCGGGCACCGACCGTCCGCTCACCGAGCTGCGTCACTTCCGTCGGGCCCGGACCCGACTCGTCGCTCTCACCACGCGGGACGGGTCGACCCTCGAGGGGCGACTCCTCGACGCGGGCGAGGACGGGCTGGTCCTCGAGACCGGCACCGGCAGCACCCAGCAGGTACCCCTGGACCACGTGGTCCGGGGTGAGGTCCGCGTCGAGCTCCGACGGGCCGAGGACGACGAGGAGGGCGACGCCTGATGGACATCGACATGACCGCGCTGCGTCTGGTCGAGCACGAGCGGGACGTCAGCCTCGACACGCTCCTGTCAGCGATCGAGCAGGCGCTGCTGTCGGCCTACCACCGCACGCCGGGGGCGTTGACCGAGGCGAGGGTCGAGATCGACCGACGGTCGGGCCACGTGACCGTGTGGGCCCGCGAGCCGGTCGAGCAGCCTCCGGCGGAGGAGGGCCAGGTCACCCCTGACACGCCGAGCACGGGGCCCGAGTTCGACCACACCCCCGAGGGGTTCGGTCGGGTCGCCACGGCGACCGCGCGCCAGGTCATCGTCCAGCGCTTGCGCGATGCCGAGGACGAGCAGGTGCTCGGTGCCTTCCGGGGCACCGAGGGCGAGGTCCTCGCCGGGGTCATCCAGCAGGGTCGGGACCCGCGGACCGTCCTCGTGGCGGTCCGGGGCACGGAGGCTGTCCTGCCGGCGCACGAGCAGGTGCCGACCGAGAGGTACGTGCACGGCGAACGGCTGCGGGCGTACGTCCTGGACGTCTCGCGGGGGGCGAAGGGCCCGTCGATCACGCTGTCTCGCACCCACCCGGGACTGGTCCGCAAGCTCTTCGAGCTCGAGGTCCCCGAGGTCGCCGACGGGTCGGTCGAGATCACCGCGATCGCCCGCGAGGCCGGGCACCGGACGAAGATCGCCGTCCGGACCTCGGTCGCGGGGCTCAACGCCAAGGGGGCCTGCATCGGTCCGATGGGCTCGCGGGTCCGCGCGGTCATGGCCGAGCTGCACGGCGAGAAGATCGACATCGTCGACCACAGCGACGACCCCGCCCAGATGGTGGCCCACGCCCTCTCGCCGGCCCACGTGACCTCGGTCACGGTGGTCGACGCCGCAGCCCGGGCCGCGCGCGTGGTGGTGCCCGACTTCCAGCTCTCCCTCGCGATCGGCAAGGAGGGCCAGAACGCCCGGCTGGCCGCCAAGCTGACCGGCTGGCGGATCGACATCCGGCCCGACACCCCCGGTGCCGAGGACGCCCCGACCGAGGCCGCGAGGACCCCGGAGGGCGGGACCGAGGAGCCTTCCGGTCCCACGCCGTGACCAAGGGCGCTAGACTCTCTGGGGCTGGACCGCGCGTCCGGCCCCCAGAACGTGCACCACAGGGCGCGGCCGACACCGGCTTCGTCACGGATCCTCCCGAGGGTCCCGTGCGCACGTGCGTGGGGTGCCGGGAACGCGGCCAGCGGTCCGCCCTGCTGCGGGTCGTCCGTGTCGTCCTCGGGGAGAGAGATCTCGCCGTGGTGGACCCGGGCCGTGACCGTCCTGGTCGGGGAGCCTGGTTGCACCCCGACCCGCAGTGCCTCGACCTCGCCGAACGGCGTCGTGCTCTCCCGCGTGCCCTGCGCGCAGGTCCGCTCGACATCGCCGCCGTCCGGCAGTACGTCGAGGAAGGCCCGGTCGACTGACCGTGCCTGTCCGTCGTTCATCGAGAAGGAAAGCGGGTTGGAAGCCGATGGGCACCCGATGAGTACCCGGCGATGAGTACCCAGCACTAACGACGGTCCACCCTGTCCGGGCGGGCCGAGACAGGAGAGTTGTGGCAAAGGTCCGCGTCTACGAGCTCGCAAAGGAGCTCGGGGTCGAGAGCAAGGCCATCATGGCCAAGCTCAACGAGATGGGGGAGTTCGTCCGGTCGGCATCGTCGACCATCGAGCCGCCCGTCGTCCGCAAGCTGCGTGACGCCTACCCGGTCGGCTCCGCGCCGGCCGCCGAGGCGTCCCCCAAGAAGCCCGCCGCGCGCAAGCCCGCGGCCCGTCCGAGCGCCCCCGCCGCGCCCGAGCAGGCGGCGACGCCAGCTCCCGCCGCGCCGCAGGAGCCCACCCCGGCGGCCCCCGCGCCGTCGACCCCGGTCCCGTCGGCACCCACGCCCTCGGCCCCGGCCCCCGCCGCCCCGGCGGCCGC
>NZ_JAGEMK010000032.1 GCF_017565425.1 Actinotalea soli | reverse complement strand
GGGTTGCGTTGGCACGCTGTTGGGTCCTGAGGGAACGGGCGAGAGCCTGGACCTCGGGCCGGTCTTCGGATCGGTGCGTCGGACCGCTGCTACTGGATGAACCGCCTCACGGTTGTGGGGTAGGCGCCGGGGGGTGGCGGGACCGCCCGTAGCTTGAGAACTGCACAGTGGACGCGAGCATCTTTTAGTAAGTCTTTGTGGCAAGTTTTTAAGTGTATACGGTGGATGCCTTGGCACTAGGAGCCGAAGAAGGAC
>NZ_JAGEMK010000031.1 GCF_017565425.1 Actinotalea soli | reverse complement strand
GTCCTTCTTCGGCTCCTAGTGCCAAGGCATCCACCGTATACACTTAAAAACTTGCCACAAAGACTTACTAAAAGATGCTCGCGTCCACTGTGCAGTTCTCAAGCTACGGGCGGTCCCGCCACCCCCCAGCGCCTACCCCACAACCGTGAGGCGGTTCATCCAGTAGCAGCGGTCCGACGCACCGATCCGAAGACCGGCCCGAGGTCCAGGCTCTCGCCCGTTCCCTCAGGACCCAACAGCGTGCCAACGCAACCC
>NZ_JAGEMK010000030.1 GCF_017565425.1 Actinotalea soli | reverse complement strand
GAAGGGCTTAGCTTCCGGGTTCGGAATGGAGCCGGGCGTTTCCCCTTCGCTATGACCACCGAAACTCTATGGAGATGTCATCGGTTTCCCGACCGTATCTCGGGAACCGCACAGTGGACGCGTAGCACAAGTAAAGTTGTGTCAAGTTATCGGCTTATTAGTACCGGTCAGCTGCGAGAGTCGTTAGTCCTCTCTTCCACATCCGGCCTATTCACCCAGTGGTCTAGCTGGGAGCCTCTCGGGGCAAGCCCCGTGGAAACCT